>JAZRLP010000023.1:0-87107 GCA_045646905.1 Muribaculaceae bacterium | reverse complement strand
GTTGTCAGCGAGTTATACATTGATACGCAATATGATGCAGAACTATGAAACGTGACGACACAAAGAAAAATCTTACTCGTTTTCAGGTAACGATTAGGCAACCGTTCTATTTCATTACCTTGCGTTTCTTTGCTAAATTGCCATCATTACTATTTCTGAGGTTCTCTGTTTAATGCGTTATGGCTCAGTTCAAAACGCGGAAATTCACCTTTTTTGCTCCGAGAACCGTAATTTTTTATGAAAAAATCTTAGATAGGGCATAAATAAATGCCATTTGGTCGAAATGAGAGAACATTTTTTATGCAAAATTTGTTTTTTTGCCAAATGCAATCTATCTTTGCAATGATTTCAAAACGAAATTGTTTTGTGTTGCAAGTAATCAAGCAACAAGCACAAGGAAAACAAAACAATTTTATTCCACTATTTATTCGATTTTAAATTTCCAAAAAAAAATGTGAGCCACGATTGAGCGTGAGCTACGATTTTCTAAAATTTGATTATATCGTTATAATCCACTTATAATTTTTATGTATAATATTTCCGACCTTAGCGCAATGGGCGAACAAGAGCTCAAAACGATTGCGGAATCTATGGGATTGAAAAAAATTGATCCTTCAAAAAAAGATGAGTTGATTTATCGCATTCTTGATGAACAAGCTATTGCTATGGCTACAACAACCGTTGCCGAGAAAAAATCGCGCACTACAAAAGAGCCTAAAGCTAAAAAAGAAAAGAAATCAACCGAGTCTAAAAAAGAACCTAAAACAAAGAAAAAAGCCAATTCTGATACTACTGGGTCAAAGATAGAACTGGTTGAGGATGTTGTCGTGACAGAATCAAAAATAGAGATAGACCTCCCGGCCGAAGAACCTACAACCGAGGCAAAACCTGCTCGTAAAACTAAAAAGACTACAACAAAAAAAGATAAAAAACAGGTCGAAGAGGTAGCAGTAGCACCTGCCGAGCAACCTACCACTCCAGTTGAAGAACTTGATGAAAAAGATATAATGACAATGATTGCACCATTGGCTAAAGATGAAGAGCCTAAAGCGATTGTCGTTGAATCACAAGAAACTCAAAACGAGCCCGAAGCCGAAGCTGGCGTTGTTGCCCAAACTCCCGAGGCTACTCCACAAGAAGAAAAACCTCGTATGGATTTCCGTCCCAAGGATAATTCATCATTTGGCTCGTTCTTCCCACGAGGAGAAGGCCGCCGATTTGTTCCTCGTAGTCAAAGAGAGAAAGAGGAAGCAGCCAATAATCCAGCGCCAGTGCCCACTCCAGCCCCTGCTCCAGTGCCTCCTATGCCACAAGGTCCTATCATTATAGGCGAACCTGGTCGTGAACAACAAGAAAGACCTCAACAACAAGGAAAACAAAATAAAAAACAAAAAAATCGCAATAATAAACAACAATATCAACAGCCTCAACAGCCTGTTGAACCTCAATATAACTTTGACGGATTTCTCAAGGCTTGTGGTGTGCTTGAAGTGATGCCCGATGGATATGGATTCCTTCGTTCAAGCGATTATAACTACCTTTCATCGCCCGACGATGTGTATGTGACACAATCGCAAATCAAGAATTTTGCACTTAAAACAGGTGATGTGGTAGAATGCACTATTCGCCCTCCTCGCGAAGGAGAAAAATATTTCCCCATGAGCACCGTGACCAGCGTAAATGGTCGCATGCCAGGATTTATTCGCGACCGCGTGGCCTTTGAACACCTCACACCTCTTTTCCCCGATGAAAAATTTGACCTCACAAGTGGTAAAACATGCAATATCTCAACTCGTGTGGTTGACATGTTCTCACCAATAGGTAAGGGGCAACGTGGTCTCATTGTGGCACCTCCCAAAACTGGTAAGACTATCCTATTGAAAGATATCGCAAACGCTATTGCTGAGAATCACCCCGAAACATATATTATGATTCTCCTCATCGATGAACGCCCCGAAGAGGTTACCGATATGAGCCGTAGCGTTAACGCCGAGGTTATCGCATCGACATTTGATGAGCCAGCCGAGCGTCATGTGAAAATCGCAAGCATCGTGCTTGAAAAAGCAAAACGCATGGTAGAATGTGGCCATGATGTGGTGATATTGCTCGACTCAATCACACGCCTTGCTCGTGCTTACAACACTGTGTCGCCTGCATCGGGTAAAATACTATCGGGTGGTGTAGATGCTAATGCACTCCAAAAACCTAAACGATTCTTTGGCGCAGCTCGTAACATCGAAAATGGAGGTTCGCTCACTATTATCGCAACAGCATTGACCGAGACCAGTTCAAAAATGGACGAGGTAATCTTTGAAGAATTCAAGGGAACAGGTAATATGGAATTGCAACTCGATCGTAAGTTGTCAAATAAACGCATCTTCCCAGCAGTTGATATCATGGCATCAAGTACACGTCGCGACGACCTCTTGATACATCCCGAAATGCGCAACCGTATGTGGGTGCTTCGCCGCTTCCTCGCCGATCGCAACTCAATCGAGGCAATGGAATTCATTAAGGATCAAATGGAGCGTACATCTTCAAACGAAGAACTCCTCTTCTCAATGAACGGATAATTGCAAACTATTTGAAATAATTTTTTCATAAGTAAATATTTTAACTTGAAACGCATCTAATCGTAGAGGTTAGATGCGTTTTTTTGTATTTGAATATTATTTTATTATATTTGCAAATAGTACAAACCCTAAATAATTAATATCATGAACGATGGAGCAATGCCGGTGTTAAATCCACCCCGCAAGAGAGAATCAGAATCAGACGACCCTATTGAAGCCTATGATATGGGGTATGATGACGGGTATGATGATGGATATGATGACGGGTCAACCGGTAAAAAGCATGGGAAAAGCTATGATGATATGAGCCTTTACGATGGCGATGACGAAATCGATTACCAAGAAGGCTATGAGGAAGGCTATTATGATGGATACAATGATGGCCTTGGCGATTATAACGAAGAAGTAGCAGAAGAAGATGATGACTGCGAAGACTATGAAGACGACGATTATTGCGATGACGATGACGAAGATTGGTAATAAATAGTGCCGATAAAACTTATTATTTGTATATCTATTTATATTATAGCAATAAAAAAGGAGAGTCGGTTGACTCTCCTTTGTGATCCAGGCGGGATTCGAACCCACGACCCACAGCTTAGAAGGCTGTTGCTCTATCCAGCTGAGCTACTGGACCTACCTTGTTGCAAATTTGCTTTGCGAGTGCAAAGTTAATGATTTCTTTTTATTTTGCCAACTTTTAAACGATTCTCTATGGGATAATATCCCAAAATGAGATGATAAAAGCTGTTTAGTTTAGACTATCGAGCACTTGGCGTATCTTTTCGTAGGTGGTGATGCGTGTGGGGACAAGTGGCAGACGAAGTTCGTTTTCAATATATCCCATAGCATTTAACAAGCATTTCACTCCGGCAGGGTTGCCGTCAACGAATAGCAGACTGAACAACTCGGTAAATCGGTGGTGAATTAAAAGTGCTTTCTCAAAGTCACCGTTAAGAGCAAGTCGCACCATCTTGGAGAATTCTTTAGGGAATGCGTTGCCAATTACCGATATAACACCTACTGCGCCGAGGGTGATAAGTGGGAATGTAATACCATCGTCGCCCGATATTACCATGAAGTCTTCTTGTTTGTTTTTGATAATATCGTCCATTTGTGTGATGTTGCCCGATGCTTCTTTCACACCTATGATGTTTTCGTGGTCACGAGCGAGACGAAGGGTTGTTTCGGCGGTCATATTAACTCCTGTACGCCCTGGCACATTATAGAGAATTACTGGTATGGGCGATGCTTTAGCAATGGCGCTATAGTGTTGATATATCCCTTCTTGCGATGGCTTGTTGTAGTAGGGAACTACCGAAAGTACTGCGCTGAATGGAGTGAGGTCGGAGGTTTTTAATTCTTCAACAAGAGCCATTGTGTTGTTGCCGCCTATACCTATAACGAGGGGCACGCGTTCGGCAACTCGTTCAACGATAAAATCACGCACTTGGCGTTTTTCGTCGGCAGAGAGAGTGGCAGTTTCGGCAGTTGTGCCAAGCACAACGAGGTAGTCAACCCCGTTTTTTATTTGATATTCGAGCAATCGAGCGAGAGCATCGAAGTCGATTGTTTTGTCTTGTTTAAATGGGGTGATGAGCGCAACCCCCATGCCTTTTAGATTTATGCGTGCCATAAAAAAACTATGTGTATATGCTTTAAGAATGCAAAGTTATGAATAATAAGTTACCTCTACAAATTATCACTGCAAAACATCGTTGATATTTCGTAAATTTTGAACTTAAATGACCAAGAGGTTGTTAATGTAATTGAATTCTAATAAAATGTGATATGAAACAGTTTGATGAAATAATCAATGACTCACGCCCCACGGTGGTTGATTTTTATGCAACTTGGTGTGGTCCGTGTCGTAGGCAAATCCCTATTATTGACAACTTTAAGGCAAAAATGGGCGACGAGGTGAATGTGGTGAAGGTAGATGTTGATGAAGAACAAGAACTTGCCGACCGTTATCGCATACGATCGGTGCCTACAATTATGATTTTTAAGAATGGCGAGGTAGTGTGGCGTGCAAGTGGAATCCAATCACACACCGACCTTATGGTTGCACTCAATGGAATTGAATGGCGTTAGTTACTTTCTCTACATTAAACATAGCACAAGGGCTTGTGCTGCCACTACACGAAGGAACATAGTGAGTGGGTAAACGGTAGAGTAGGCTACAGCTGGAGCATCGTTGCCAGTCGAATTGTTGGCATAAGCAAGCGCAGGGGGATCGGTACAGCCTCCCGACATAAGACCCATTATGGTCAAGAAGTTGAGTTTGTAATATCCACGAGCTATTGAGCCTACGATAATCAGCGGGATGAGGGTAATCATAAAGCCCCATATAACCCACCACATACCGGTGGTGTTGAATACGGTTTCAGCAAACCCTTGTCCCGAAGAGATGCCCACAGAAGCCAAGAAAAGGCATATTCCTAACTCTCGCATCAATAGTGATGCCGATGATGAGGTGTAGGTGATGAGTTTGAATTTGTAGCCGAAACGACTTAATAGTATTGCCACTACCAGAGGACCACCAGCCAGACCGAGTTTCATTCCCCAACCTACATCGATTGAACCGAGGATGATACCAAACAGAATGCCCACGAATATAGTGATGAGATTTGGCTCGTTGAGGCGTTTCATTGAGTTGCCAAGTTTATGAGCAAGGCGTTCGATATCTTCTTCATTTCCCACAACGGTGAGGCGGTCGCCAATTTGTAGGCGAAGGTTGGGCGCAGCAAGAAGATCAACCCCTGCACGATTCACGCGTGTGGCATTGAGTTTATATCCCATGCGAAGACGGAGTGAACCAAGAGCTACACCATTGTAGTTCCCTTTAGTGATGAGGATGCGACGCGACACCACTTGCGAAGGCGCTGCGTTCCAGTCCATTTCCACTTCGGGGCCTATGAGAGCCTTCATGCGCTCTTCGTCTTGTGCCGACATCACTATGTATAGCTTGTCGCCACTATGAATTTGGGTATCGGCTTTGGGAATCACGACAGTTCCATCGGGGCGCATCAATCGTGATACTACAAAGTTGCATTGAATGATGTTGTGCAAATCAACAAGATTTTTTCCTTCAATGAGATTGTTGGCAACCTCAAAAGTGACAATATGAGGTTTGAGTTGGCTGTTTTCTTGCTCTTCCTCGATCTCTTTTATCTCATCTTTTACATTTATGCGAAATAATGCTTTAATTATGAGCATAGCGAGGATAATGCCCACTACGCCAAGAGGGTAGGCTGCGGCATAACCCATTGCCATTGTGTCGGCTTGAGCAGCTGTTGCCGATTGTTGAGCAGCAGCAAGACCAGGGGTGTTGGTGACAGCACCCGACATAACTCCCACAAGAGCCTCGATTGATGTTTTGCCATCTTCAAAGAAGTATATGCCCAACACGATTGCTACATTGAGAACTATGCCCAACACGGCCAATCCGTTGAGTTTCATTCCTCCTTTCTTGAACGATGAAAAGAAACCTGGTCCAACTTGTAAACCAATGGAGAAAATAAATAGAATGAGGCCAAACTCACGAATAAAATGCAGCACTTGGTGGTCAACGATATAGCCAAAGTGGCCCATCAAGATGCCCACAAATAGCACAAATGTAACGCCGAGCGAAATGCCAAAAAATTTAAGTTTGCCCAAATATACACCGAGTGCAATCACAAAAGAATAGAGCACGATTGTGCTCGCTAATGATTCATTCCCCGGAAATAATAAGTTTTGTATCCAATCCATTGGAATATATAGTTTTTTAGTTGTAAATAGGCTTGTAACAGCATCGCTATTACAAAGCAGTTGCAAAGTTACTGCTTTTTATTGAGAAAAGTGATGAAAAATTGGTCAATTTTTGCTAATGTTGTAAAATTAAAAATTGAATTAAAAAAACGTCTTGTTTAAGATAATAAAACGAACATTTGTTCGATAATGGACAGCCTTGAAGATGTTAAGTGTTTGATATAGAGGGAATAGTTTTTTTGGCATGGGCTTTGATAATATATGAAGCGTAATTTTTATTGTAAATATTTATGGACAGAGAAATATCAAAGGAAGTAAAAATGCGTGAGCGATGGAAGAGTATTTTGAAATACTCGATAATGCTTGTTGGAGTGTGTGCATTTATCATAATTGCGATTTCATTTATGAAAGATGATGTAGCTCTTGATAGCTTGGAGTTATGTACAGTGGATAATGGGAATGTAGATGTCAGTATCAGTGCATCGGGGGTATTGTCTCCGGTTTATGAACAAATAATAATAGCCCCGATAAATACTAAAATTATTGAGGTTTATGCTAAAACGGGTGATTTTGTAAAAGAGGGAGCTCCACTACTGATGCTTGATTTGCAATCGGCACAAACCGATTATAAGAATATGGTTGATAAAGTGAAAATGAAAGGCTATGAATTAGAACAGCAAAGATTAAGTAATAATACTTTTTTGTCGGACCTTAAAATAAAAATCAAAGTCGCCGATATGGAATACAATCGCATGCTGGTTGAGGCAGGTAATGAAAAGTTTTTAGATAGTATTGGAAGTGGCACAACCGATAAAGTAAAAGAGGTACAATTTATGTGCAAATCAAAAGAATTAGGGTTGCAACAATTGCGAACTCAATATGAAAATGAGAGCAAAGAACGAGCAGCAGGATATCAAATTAAAGAGTTGGAATTGTCAATATTGAAAAAAGAATTGAATGAGATGAAACGAACTCTTGACGATGCTCAAATAAAAGCACCACGTTCTGCAACGCTTACATTTATAAATAACCAAATCGGTGCACAGGTGGCACAAGGCAGTCAAGTGGCAATTATTGCCGATTTGAAACACTTTAAGATAAATGGCGAAGTGGCTGAGGCGTATGCCAATCGTGTAAAAGTGGGAAATGATGTGAGAGTGCGAATAAACGGGAAGGATTATGAAGGGTTGGTTAGTAATATTGAACCAACAGCTAAAAATGGTGTTGCAGGTTTTTCTGTTCAACTTGATAATGATTCATTGGCACAATTTCGTCCCGGATTGAAAACCGATGTTTATATTTCAGATGGAGTAAAAGAAAATGCAAAGCGAATAAAAAATGCATCGTTTTATAAAGAGCCGGGAACATATATGTTGTATGTGCGAAATGGTGAAGAATTGGAATTGCGACAAGTTGAACTTGGAGTAAGTAATTATGATTATGTTGAGGTTGTGAGAGGTTTGCATGTAGGCGAACAGGTGGTATTAAGCGATATGAGTCGCTATAATGCACCTAAATTGAAAATTAAAAATTAATTAAATAATAAAACAATCATTTTATGCTGAAAATTTATTTCAAACAAGCAATTGAATTGTTGAAGCAACACAAACTTTTTTCGGGGATATATATCTTTGGGACAGCACTTGCTATTGCTTCAACAACAATTATGGTAGTGGTGGCATATTTGGATATTGCACCACTTTATCCCGATGTAAATCGTGAGAATGTGTATTATGTAAAACATTTGTGTGTTAAAAGGACTGATGAAAAAGGAATGAGTGTGTCGAACTATTCTTACAAGGCTGTTGAAGAATGGTTTTATAAATTAAAAAACAAGAAAGAAGTTTCGGCAGAATATGGCTTTATAGGTCGTACTTCTGTGAAAACTGCAAAAACAAAGGCTGGGTTATATGGCAGATATACCGATCCTGCGTTTTTTCGTATTTATCAATTTAATTTTATTAAGGGACGACCATTCACCCAATCTGAGTTTGATGGAAAACTAAAACGAGCAGTGATATCCGACGAAGCTGCAAAAGCACTATTTGGCTCAGTTAATGGTGCAATGGGAAAACCAATTACAGTAAGAAATAAAGAGTATATTGTTTGTGGCGTTTATGAAGAACCAAGTATGATTATGTCAGAATCATTTGCCGGGGTGATATTGCCTTATACAACAGCCGATGGATATGATGAAGCTGATGCAGTTTTCCCTTGTCTCGGTCAATATAAATTTAGGATTCTTATTGAAAATGAAACTCAAGCCGATGCGTTGCGACGTGAGATTGCTGAACTAATGCGTCAATATAATTCAGTTAATACGGAGTTTGAAATAAGTCCGGGATATACTGATTTGGAGTCGTCGGTCGTGATAGATTCAAAAGGTTTGTCCACGTTTTATAGTTCGACCGGTTGTAAAATTATATTTGCTGTGATTTTTATATTGTTGTTGGTTCCGGCACTGAATTTAAGTGGTTTGATTTCGGGTCGAATGAGTATGCGAAGTCTCGAACTTGGAGTGCGTAAATCATTTGGAGCAACCCGAGGTAAATTATTGAGGCAGGTAATGTGGGAAAATTTGTTTCTAACACTATTGGGAGGTGTTATAGGTTTTATCTTGTCGTGGGTGTTCATATATTGTTGCAAAGATTGGTTGTTTATGGTGATTTTGCCCGAATTGGAAGAAATGTCGGGGACTTCAAATGTTAAACTTACAATTGAAATGATATTTTCTCCGATTGTATTTCTTTTTTCATTTCTTGCTTGTGTGGTTTTGAATGTGATGAGTGCATATATTCCTGCTCGCAATGCCTTGAAATGTCCGATAGTAGAGTCATTAAACGCTAAAAATAATTGATTTATGTTGAAAATAATTATAAAAAACTTGTGGAGTCATCGCAAGGATAATGGGTGGATTTTTGTTGAACTAATTATTGTTTCAATAATATTATGGGTATTGCTTGATGTGTCTGTAGTATATGTGTATAACGATACAATGCCGTTAGGTTATCAAAACAATCATTTATGCCGTATTGATTTGGTTCAATATGGCACTTCCGAAGCTCAGTATAACGCAGAATATGACAATGTTGATTCACGAAAAGAGCATGTAGATAGAATTGTGCGAAAGTTAAAAGCTCAAAAAGGGGTGGAGAACGTAACATATATGTTTACGTCGTGGAATTATATTAATTCGGAGTCAAATATGTCGTATGATTATAAGTCGGGAAATCAAGCAGTGGATACAGTCGTGAGACAAGTCGATGTAATCCGATTTATGCCCGGAAATAATTTCTTTGAAACATACGGAATGGAAGCTGTTGACGGAAGTCCATCGGTCGAAGAATTATCGAAAATGGATTATGGCTATAGCGATATTATAGTAACCGAGGATTATGCACGTCGATTCTTTGGTGATGAAAATGCAGTAGGGAAAAAACTCTATTACGTAAATTGGAATAATGATACAATTTGGAGCCCGATAAAAGGGGTGCTTAAAGATGTTCGACATCAACAATTTCGTCCTGTCAATAGTTTGGCCTTTCGTCCTCAATATGATTCGAAAGAACCTGAGGTTACAATGGTTGTGAGATTGTTGCCCGATGTTAATGTGAATGAGTTTGTGAAAGGCATTGAGGCTTCGGGAGATTATTATAATTCGGGCAACTACTATGTGTTTGATGTGAGCTCTTATAACGATATGATTCGTCAAATAGGTAGTGAATATGCCGTGTTTAATAAAATAATACTGGCACTTACTATATTCTTCTTGTTGAATGTGGTATTGGGAATCGTTGGCACATTTTGGTTGCAAACACGCAATCGCACACGTGATGCCGGAGTAATGCGTTCATTTGGTGCTACGCGATGGAATATTCGCAAAATGTTACTTGGCGAGGGTGTCGTGTTGTCAACGATAGCTGTTGCGATAGGTTGTTTCATTTATTACCACATCGCATTGGAATTTCCATTTTTGAGTAAAGCTTTCGCAATAAGATATGATGAGGGTTTTAATATTATAGATTACTGGGTAACAAACTTTGGCGAGCATTTTATGATAATATCATTGTTGTGCTATGTTGTTGTAGTTTTAACAGTGTCGATAGGTATATATATACCGGCACGAAAAATTAGCAATATCAATCCGATTGATGCATTGCGTGATGAATAAAAATGAATGGTTTAATGATTAAAAGAAATAAGATTATGGATACAATAATAAAACTTATAGAAGTAAATAAAATTTATCGCACAAAAGAAATCGAAACACAAGCTTTGGATAATGTAAATCTTGAGGTGGAGAAAGGTAGTTTTGTGAGTATAATGGGACCTTCGGGTTGTGGAAAGTCAACATTGCTCAATATAATGGGACTATTGGATAATCCCACAAGTGGGCAAGTTGAGATTGCCGGTGTTGTGGCAAATAATATGAATGAAAAAGCACTTGCATCGTTCCGAAACTCAACACTCGGATTCGTTTTTCAAAGTTTTCATTTGATAAATTCATTGTCGGTAACCGATAATGTTATGTTGCCATTGCTTTATCGTAACATGAAAGGGAAAGAACGCAATCGATTAGTTGCTGAGGCTCTGGAAAGAGTGGGTTTGAGCCATCGTATCAATCATAGACCATCACAATTGTCGGGAGGGCAATGTCAAAGAGTGGCAATTGCAAGAGCGATAGTTGGTAGCCCCGAAATAATTCTTGCCGATGAACCGTGTGGTAATCTTGATTCTAAAATGAGTGCCGATATTATGGAGTTGTTGCAGCGACTAAATAAGGAATATGGCAAAACGGTAGTTATGGTTACTCACAATGAGGAACAGGCACGACAAACCGATCGTATAATACGATTCTTCGACGGACGTCAAGTTGTGTAACAAATCAAAAACAATGCACAAATGAGAAAAGTAGTATTTATATTGGTTTATATATTTTGTTTTCAGTTGAGTGTTGCCACAACATGCCGTCTCACATTGGAAGAAACAATATTGCGAGCACGTTCACACAGTGTTGAGGCTGCTGTGGCACTAAATGAGTTGCGTGCTGCATATTGGGAATATCGCACATATAGAGCCAATTTGTTGCCTGAGGTAAATATTAATTCGGTATTGCCAAGCTATAATAAAACATATAGTGCGTATCAACAAGTAGATGGAAGCTATACATTTGTGCGAAATAACAATTTGAGCATGACGGGCAATGTGTCGATAGAGCAAAATATATGGTTTACTGGTGGAAAAATTTCGTTATCGACATCACTTGATTATATGCAACAGCTAAATGGCGATAAAACAAAACGATTTATGAGCGTGCCTATTGCATTGACCTTGACACAGCCGATATTTGGAGTGAATGATGTGAAATGGAGCCGAAAAATCGACCCATTACGTTATCAAGAAGCAAAGGCGTCATTTATTTCCGAAACTGAAAATGTTGCTATCGTTGCGATTAACTACTTCTTTAATTTGTTGCTTGCTCGAGAGAATGTGAATATCTCGAAGCAAAACATCAATAATGCCGAGCGACTTTATGAGGTAGCAAAAGCAAAGAGGGAAATGGGGAAAATCAGTGAGAATGATTTATTGCAATTGAAACTGAATTTACTTAATGCTCAAGCCGATTTGACGAATAATGAAAGCACGATGAAAAGTGCGATGTTTAAGCTGTGTTCGTTTATTGATTTGAATGGGGTAGATGATGTTATTCCCATTGTTCCCGATTCAATCCCCAATGTGGAATTGCAGTATCAAGAAATATTGGATAAAGCATTGGCAAATAACCCTTTTGCGTTAAATATATCACGCCGTTGCATTGAAGCTGATTATGAAGTGGCAAAAGCAAAAGGGAATATGAGGGAAATATCATTATATGCACAAATAGGCTTTACCGGCACCGACCAAACTTTTGCCGGGGCATATAATCCTTTTAAAGATAATCAAGTCGTTGAGGTGGGGGTTAAAATACCTATACTCGATTGGGGTAAACGCAAAGGGAAAGTAAAGGTTGCACAAAGTAATAAAGAGGTTATTGAGAATAAACTGCGAAAAGAGTCGATGGATTTTAATCAAAATTTGTTTATCCTAACCGAGCAGTTTAACAATCAACGTCAACAATTGAAAATTGCACGAGAAGCCGATGAAATTGCTCAACGTCGTTATAATACGAATGTAGAAACCTTTATGTTGGGAAAATTAAGCACACTTGATTTGAATGATGCTCAATCGAGTAAAGACCAAGCCCGACAAAAGTGTATTAACGAATTGTTCTATTATTGGTATTACTATTATCAATTAAGAAGTATCACATTGTGGGATTTTGAAAGAAATTGCAGTATAGATGCCGATTTTGACAAAATAATAGAGATTTAATAACGAGAAAATGATTAAATTTGTCATCATATAGATAAAGAAAGATGATACTTGTAGTAGATGATGATTTAGGTATTCGCACTTCGTTATCGTTGGTGTTGAAACGAAGTGGCTATGAAGTTAAAACCGTTGCGTCTCCGGCTGAGGCAATGTCGGTTGTGAGGGTTGAAGCTCCGCAACTCATATTGATGGATATGAATTTCTCATTATCGACCGATGGCGTTGAGGGCTTGACATTATTAAAACAAGTTAAGATATTTCAACCTCAAGTGCCGGTTATTTTAATGACCGCATGGGGAAGTATTCAGCTTGCAGTTGAAGGGATAAAGGCAGGTGCGTTTGACTTTATAACAAAGCCATGGGATAATTTCTCATTATTACAACGAATAGGAACAGCCATTAAATTATCTGAATCATCGCAATCAAGTGAAACAAGCACTTTTGACCGATGTGGAATAATTGGGGACAGTCAACAGCTAACGACAGTATTAAATACCGTAAAACGTATATCGGCAACCGATGCATCGGTGTTGATAACCGGAGAAAGTGGTACGGGAAAAGAATTAATAGCAGAGGCAATTCATCGCAATAGTCAACGTTCTAAAAATGCTTTTGTAAAGGTTAATTTGGGCGGAATATCTCAAAGTTTGTTTGAAAGCGAAATGTTCGGACATAAGAAAGGTGCATTTACTGGAGCAGTGAGTGATAGACAAGGTCGATTTGAAATAGCCAATAAGGGTACGATTTTTCTTGATGAGATAGGCGACCTGGATAAAAGTTGTCAAGTGAAATTGTTGAGAGTGTTGCAAGACCACACCTACGAAGTGTTGGGCGATAGTCGTAATCGTCGTTGTGATGTAAGGGTAATAAGTGCAACTAATGCCGACCTGCGTTCAATGGTTGATGAGAGAACATTTCGAGAGGATTTGTTTTATCGAATCAATCTAATCACGTTGCATTTGCCCCCATTGAGAGAACGCCCCGATGATATTCCGTTGTTGGTAAATCATTTTGTGCAACGAGTGTGTGAGCAAACTGGATTAAAGCCGGTGTCGGTTGATGACTCGGCAATGAATTATCTAAAAGGGTTGCACTATTCGGGAAATATCAGGGAGCTAAAGAATTTGGTTGAACGCACCTTGTTGGTGTGCGATAAATCAAAACTCACTGCCGACGATTTTAGAACACAATATAGTTCAGAATCAATCACAAAGTCAAATACGCAACAGGTGATGTCGGGAATGACGCTTGATGACATGGAACGACAAACGATAATACAAGCCATTTCGCAATATGATGGCAACTTGACACACGTTGCATCAGCATTAGGTATAAGCCGAGGGGCGTTATATCGACGTATGGAAAAGTATGGAATTGGGAAATAGATACCTCCCACAATTCTAAAACGAAATAGTGAAACGGGTAATGCCGTCGTCGTAGGTGTAAAGAGAGAAGTTGCAGTTGTGTTTGAGTAATACTTCTCGAATGAAAATCAATCCAAGTCCTTCGCCATTTGGCTTTGTAGAGAAGAATGGTGTAAATAGCTTGTCGGCTGTGTCGGAGGGTATCCCTTTGCCATTATCTGCAATAATTAAGCATGGTGGGTTTGAAGTTGTTGAAATGGAAATTTCGCCATCGTTGCCAATGCTTTCGGCTGAGTTTTTTATGATGTTAACAAGAACTTGTTCGAATAGTGTTGTGTCGATGTTAACCATAATATCCTCATTGCAAAGGTTGAGCGACAGAGCGATGTTTCGATTCAAACAAATACTTTCCATAAAAGCCTTGCACTTGCTTATGCAGTCGTTGAGATTCACAACTTCGGCTATAGGTGAGGGGATTTTTACGACATTGGCAAATCGAGTGATGAATTTGCTTAATCCATAACATCGTTCAATACATATAGTCATAGCCTCAGAAACATCAATCGATGAATCATTTGCTAAGTCGAGTTCGTTTATCGAATCAAGAATAGATGTAACACCGGTAACGCTGTTGTTTACTTCATGTGCTATCATTCTAATAACCCTCTCGTAGGCTTTTTTCTCGGCAGTCATAACCTCTTCGGTGAGACTTTCAATGAGAATAAAAGGCCGTTGAAATCCTTGGTCAATGAAAGATAGTCGTGAGCAACGAAATATCTTGGCGTTCCCAATTCTGATAGTTTCGGTCGAGCCTTGCGATAGCGCATTAATGCGTTTGGCAAGAGGGGTGTTTATCGTATTGATGTTTTTATTGATAACATCTTGATTAGCTTTTAGCTCAAGATGAGTTATTGCCGATTTGTTAATAGAGGTAATCTCATTGTCAAAGTTTAGAATGATTACTCCCATCGGGGAATTGCTGATGATTAAATCAAGAAAATGGTTTTGTTCTCTCACTTTTAATCTCTCATTTTTTAATTGCAGAATCATTCGGTTGAATATCTCAACAATATGGTCAGTATCTTTTTGACCTACAAGGGATAGCCGATTGCTGAAATCTTGAGCACGAAGTAAATCAAGACCTGTGTTTAGTGCATTAAGTGGCTTCATTACTTTGAAGTAGAAGTAACATGAAAAGCCTATACATAAAATCAAAAATCCTTCAGCAAGATAAAATGCGACATTGCTTATTTGTGAGGATATGACAGTAAGTCCTATCGCAGTGGCGATGAGTAATGCAGTGAGCAGAGTGAATAAAATGCGAAGTCTCATAGCTAGATGAGGTTTAGTATTTCTCCTGGGTGGTTTATGATGTTGTCGGCGTAGTGTTCGCGAAGTTCGCTAATGGGACGGAATCCCCATGTTACACCAACCGATTCCACTCCGGCGCGTCGAGCAGTATCCATATCTACTCCCGAGTCGCCGATGTATAAAACTTCATCTTTGGGAGTTGGCGATTTGAGGAGTATGTCAAACACGATTGAAGGGTCGGGTTTTACTTGATATCCCTCTTTGTGCCCTTCAATAGCCACCCAGTTCTCATTGGGGAAATAGTGTTTGATGAGTCGCACCACAGCCTCGTGATATTTGTTTGACGCTACTGCAAGTTTTATGCCTTGCTGACTCAAAACTTTGAGCAATTCGGGAATGCCTTGATAGGGTGTTGTGTGAATGGTGTCGTGGTTATTATAATACTCAATGAAGTGAGTGCGAAGTTTCTCAATGTTTTCGGCCGATCGGGCTTCGGTAGGAAGCACGCGCTCAAGTAATTTGGTGACGCCATTTCCCACAAAAAGCGGGTATGATGATATATTGTGAGTGGGGAATCCACATTGAGATAATGCAAAGTTGGTGGCTTCACCAAGGTCGTTGATGGTGTTGAGGAGTGTGCCGTCAAGATCAAAAATTACCAAGGATTTCATGTAGAGTTGAAAATTAAAAGTTGAAATTATGCATTATGAATTATGCATTAAGAATTAGAATGGGTATCCCACCGAGAAGTGGAATGATGCATCGCGTTTCCAACGAGGGTGGAGAAGTGGCCAACGCTCTTGGTTCTGAGCTGGATTGTAGGCTTTCATCCCGAGGTCAAAGCGAAGCAAGAAGTATGTGAAATCGAGGCGTATGCCTGCTCCATAGGCGCAAGCTATCTGTTTGTAGAATTCGTTAAACTTAAATGCTCCTCCGGGCTGGTTCTCGTAGTTGCGTATTGTCCATATATTGCCGGCGTCAATAAATAGCGCACCTTCGATCAACCAGAATAGTTTAGCGCGATATTCAAGGTTGAGGTCGAGGCGAATGTCGCCACATTGATTTATGAAGTTGTCAACCGAGTTGCGTGAGTCGTAACTACCTGGGCCAAGGGTTCTCACTCCCCATCCTCTCACACCATTGGCACCACCAGCATAGAAACGCTTTTCAAATGGTAGCACTTTTGAGTTGCCATAGGGTACACCCACACCAGCTCCCACATGGAATGCGAGCGAGTGACGAGGGTTGAAGTTGCGAGCATACATGTAGTCAAAGTCGCATTTGAAATATTGAGAATATTGTATGCCAAATATTTTGTACACACCATCGTCGCGTTTCTGATTAGCGAGCGATGATATTGCATAGAGAAGGTTACCGGCAAATTCTCCACCGGCTCTTAAACTATATATGGAGGGTTGCCATGTTTTGCGTTGCATTGAAGCCGATGGCGAGCGCTTGTTGGTGCGATAAAAGTTGTAGCCAGTGCGCATGATAAAGTGGTCTTCGTAGCTATATCGTAGCAATGGGTTTTCAATATCTTCAATGAAACTAAAGGTGCTTTTGGGCAGATATACATAGTTGATGTCGATAAAGTCAAATGTGCTACGCTCGGTGTTGCTACGATTTACCCAATTATATTTCCAAGCAGCCCCTGCGATGATGCGAGTGTATTCGGGGCGCTCTTGGTAGTTAAATGACAATGCAAAGTCGGTAGAAGCCTTCATGCGTTGCTTGAAACTTGTCGAGAGGAATGGGCTCATAAATTTGGGGAATCGTATGCCCACTTCACCCGCAAACTCGGTGTATCGATCATTAATCAATCCCTCAAGGTCGCCCGATAGACTTTCATAGGCCATGCGGAACTTTGTGGTCAACTGCTCCGAGCCTTTGGCGAGATTGTGGTGTTGATATGTAGCACCTATCCCAAAGCCTAAATCGCCCTCGGAGTTGGTGCCTTCTAATTCAAGGCTTACGCTTTGTTTTTTGTTTCGCGATAGCAAAATATATGCGTCCATCCATTGTTGACCAGCAATTTCTCCTATGGGGCGCATCTCGATGTTTATTGACTTCAAGATTGTGAGACGGGCAAGTGATTCGTAGGTGCGGTCAACGGCACGAGCGTTATATGGCTGATTGGGCTTAATGAAACATTTTTCTTCGAGCGCTTGTGGTTTTATGTAATAGTCATTGTCATATACAAATGTCAGCCCTTTGTACATGATAGTGTCGCCTTGGATTATTGATGCATTGTTTTTTGTCGCATCAAAGTTGGTTATAAAATATATGTTGCGAATAAAATAAGGCTCGTGTTGCCCAATTATTGTCGTTGTGTCGCGTTTGGTTTTTGGCGGATTAATGGTCATCGTTAAATCCACTCCTTTAGAGCCGGCAATAGTGTCGGCCGTGTAGGTGATATATTCTTTAGTGAATGTGTAGTATCCTCGGTTTTTGAGGCGTTGTGAAATTAATGCTCTGTTCTCATCGAGAATGTTGCGGTCGAGTAGTTCGCCCGGTCTTATTGCAAACGAAGCAGTGTCGCGCATCACAATGTTGCGAATGGCAGTGTCGGGGATGTCGTAGGTGATCGAAGATACTTTATGTGGCTCGCCTGCGTGAATGGTGTAGTTTACATCAATCTTCTTTTTTTTAGGGCGAGCGAGAGTGTCAACGCTTACACTGGCGTTGAGGTACCCTTTGTTGACCATGGCAAGTTTGAGCTGTTTGGCTGAAGCATCGGTGAGTTGTTGGTCATAAATCACTGGAGCTTGCCCGAGTTTCTGGAACCAACGGTTATGCCATTTAGAGGTGTCGCTACCCGAAATGTTGTAGGTGGCGAGTTGGAGTTTTAGAAAACCAAGAACTTTGTGATTGGGTATTTGGCGCAAATAATTGTGTAACTCCGACGATGTTATATCTTTGGTGTCTTCCACCTTTATAGTGACATCGTTTACGAGGTATTTGCCATCGGGGACATGCTTGGTAGAGCTACAACTCCATAATAAAGCTGTAACCACACATAACAAAATGATTTTATAGGAGTAAAATCTCATTAAAATACCCGTTTTCGTCCACAAAGTTAGTGTAATTTTATTGATTGCGAAAAATCATTGAAAGATATTTGCTATTTTTGCATAGCAAAACAGATGTGAGTAATGCAGAAGAAGAAAAAAATCATACGAGCCACTACGGTTCCTACCTCGCTCGAGACATTTTGCAAAGACATGCTTCGTGAACTAAATCAGCGATATGAGATTGTTGCTGTGTCATCGCCGTTGCCCGAATTGGAAGTAGTGGCAACCCGTGAAGGTGTGCGCACTATTGCCGTGAAAATGGAACGACGTATATCGGTGAAAAACGATATAAAATCGTTGTGGCAAATGTATAAAGTGATGCGCCGTGAACGCCCATGGATGGTGCATAGCATGACACCAAAGGCTGGGTTGATGTGTATGGTGGCTGCATGGCTTGCTCGTGTGCCTCGAAGGGTGCACACTTTTACCGGATTAGTGTGGCCCACAGCTACCGGTTTAAATCGTATGATATTGAAAACGACCGACCGCATATTGTGTGCATGTGCAACTCACGTAATACCCGAGGGTAACGGGGTGAAAAACGATTTGATTAAAGGTAAAATAACCCGTAAACCCATGAAAGTCTTGGCTAATGGGAATGTGCGAGGAATCGAATTGCAACACTATTGTCGCACAGCCGAGGTTGAAGAGGAGGCTGCAAAGATAAGAAAGGAAGGAGTTCTTACATTTGTGTTTATTGGCCGATTAGTGCGCGACAAGGGTATTCATGAACTTGTTGAGGCATTTGTGAGATTAAACAAGGAATATCCCCACACTCGATTGGTGCTCGTGGGACGAACTGAAGCAGAGTTGGATCCTCTAAATGAAGAGACACAACATATCATTGACACACATAAGGCAATTGAAGCTGTTGGCTCGCAAAAAGATGTGCGCCCATGGCTTGCAGCGTCAGATGTGTTGGCATTCCCAAGTTATCGCGAAGGATTTCCCAATGTAGTGATTGAGGCAGGAGCAATGGGGTTGCCTTCAATTGTGACTAATATCAATGGATGTAATGAAATAATTATACCAGGAGAAAATGGTGTGATAATACCGCCTCGTGATGCCGATGCATTGTATGAAGCAATGAAAGACTTGTGTGAAAACGATGAAAAGCGGGTCTATCTTACAAAAAATGCTCGTGAATCAATAGCATCGCGCTTCGATTGTCAAATAGTGCGCCGTGCGCTGTATGATTTTTATGCATCACTCGAGTGAAATAGATTTAAACAGTTGCCTATCATCGGCAAAATGACTAACTTTGCATTGTGGGACGATTGTTATCAATAGACTATGGGCGTAAGCGTTGCGGCATTGCCGTGACCGATTCGTTGTGTATTGTGGCAAATGGATTAACCACTGTGCCCACTCACACATTGATTGATTTTATTAAGAATTATGTGGCTACAGAGCAAGTTGATAAAATCATAGTGGGACACCCCACCACAATGCGTGGCGAAGACTCGGAGTCGATGAAATATATAACCCCCGGCATTAATCGATTGAAAAAAGAATTGCCCAATATCCCAGTGGAGTTTTGGGATGAACGGTTTACATCGGTGCTTGCTCATCGCTCAATGATTGATGGTGGAATGAAGAAAATGGCGAGACGGGATAAAGCTATTGTTGACGAAATCTCGGCCACGATTATACTTAATGATTATTTGCAAAGTAAAACATATAATACATGAAATTACCAGTATATTTATATGGGCACCCAGTGCTCCGTAAGGTTTCGGAAGATATTACCCCCGATTACCCCGATTTGAAAACACTCCTTGACAACATGTATGAAACGATGTATGCATCGGAAGGGGTAGGACTTGCTGCACCTCAAATAGGTCGCAATGACCGCATCGTGGTGATTGATGCCGATCCTGTAGCTGAAAATTTCCCCGAGTGTGCAGGCCGCAAATTGACACTCATTAACCCTGAAATTGAAATTTTAGATGGCGAAGAGGTTACTCGTGGCGAGGGGTGTTTGAGCCTTCCTGGATTGTCGGAGAATGTGAATCGTGTAGAACACATTCGTCTTCGTTGGCTTGATGAAAATTTCCAACCTCACGAAGAAGAGATGAGTGGTTTCCTTGCGCGTATAGTGCAACATGAGTGCGATCATCTTGAGGGTAAACTTTATATCGACCATGTGTCGTTGATTCGCAAGCAACTCATTCGTGGTAAACTCAACAATATCATCGACGGAAAAATTCGTTGTGATTACCAAGTGCGTTATGCACCCAAAAAACGAAAATAATTAATAATAAATCATCTACCATAACAATTATGGCCGACGACAAAAAAGTAATATTCTCAATGGTGGGAGTGAGCAAAATTTATCCTCCCCAAAAACAAGTATTGAAAAACATTTATCTATCATTCTTCTATGGTGCTAAAATTGGTATCATCGGTTTGAATGGATCGGGTAAATCATCTTTGTTGAAAATTATCGCAGGTATTGATAAGAGTTATCAAGGCGAAGTGGTGTTCTCTCCAGGTTACTCGGTAGGATACCTCGAACAAGAACCACAACTCGACGCTGATAAAACTGTGATTGAAGTGGTGCGTGAAGGTGTGCAACCAATTATGGACCTTCTTGCCGAATTTGACCAAGTAAATGCTGCGTTCTGTGATCCCGATGTGCTTGAAGATCCCGATAAAATGGACGCTTTGATTGCTCGTCAAGCCGAGTTGCAAGATAAACTCGATGCTGCCGACGCTTGGAATATCGATAGCAAACTTGAGCGTGCAATGGATGCCCTTCAATGTCCTCCCGATGACCAAACAATAGGCACTCTATCGGGTGGTGAGCGCCGTCGTGTAGCTCTTTGCCGCCTATTGCTTCAACAACCCGATGTGTTGTTGCTCGATGAGCCTACCAACCACCTTGATGCCGAATCAATCGATTGGCTCGAACAACACTTGCAACAATATCCCGGTACTGTAATCGCGATTACTCACGACCGTTACTTCCTCGACCATGTGGCAGGTTGGATTCTTGAGCTTGACCGTGGTGAAGGTATTCCCTGGAAAGGCAATTACTCTTCTTGGCTTGAACAAAAAACCAAACGCATGGCTCAAGAAGAAAAACAAGCAAGTAAGCGTCGCAAAACTCTTGAACGCGAACTTGAATGGGTGCGTATGGCTCCCAAAGCACGCCAAGCCAAGGGTAAAGCGCGTCTTTCATCTTACGATCGCTTGTTGAATGAAGACCAAAAAGAGCGTGAAGAGCGTCTTGAAATATTTATCCCTAACGGACCTCGTCTCGGCAACAAAGTTATTGAAGCCTCTTCATTGGCTAAAGCATATGGCAAAAAACAATTGTTTAAAGACCTCAATTTCTCATTGCCACCTAATGGCATTGTAGGTGTAATTGGGCCTAATGGTGCAGGTAAAACTACATTGTTCCGTCTTATCATGGGGCAAGAGCAACCCGATGCAGGTACATTTGATGTGGGCGAAACTGTAAAAATCGCTTATGTTGACCAACGCCACCACGATCTCCTTCCCGAAAAATCGGTTTACGAGGTAATATCACAAGGTGTAGAATCGTTCCGCATGGGTGGCCGCGATGTAAATGCTCGCGCTTATCTTTCTAAATTCAATTTCTCGGGAGCTGACCAAGAAAAGAAAATCGGCGTACTCTCAGGTGGTGAACGCAATCGCCTTCACCTTGCTATGGCATTGAAAGAAGAGGGTAATGTGTTGCTCCTCGACGAACCTACCAATGATATTGATGTGAATACACTTCGTGCTCTCGAAGAAGGTCTTGACGATTTTGCCGGATGTGCAGTAGTTGTGAGTCACGACCGTTGGTTCCTCGACCGCATTTGCACGCACATCCTTTCATTTGAAGGAGATGGTGAAGTGGTGTATTTTGAAGGTTCATATTCTGACTATGAAGAATTCAAAAAAGCCCATAACGGAGGCAAAGAACCTCCACGCCGTCGCTATCGCAAATTGATGGAATAAATTCCAATAGGTATATTGCTACGCAAGGAGATGTGTTTATATAAACGCATCTCCTTGTTTGCTTATAGTAGTTGTAAATCACGCAATTTGCGATACTTACTGCTCATTAATTTTGTTTTATCCTTAAATTGCGCTAAATTTGCATCATAAACATTAGATGATAGTGACCGACGACTTAGGTGCGCGCTTCTCTCTTGTTTTAGTCCCTCGGATAATGTCGTGCCTAAAATCGCACCCGACCTCTTGCCTTGGGATGTTTTTTATCCCTCAACGAATATTTCACATCCTCACCCTCGGCAGTCTGCAGCTTGTCGATTGCATCCCGATTATTTCCATGCGCTAAAAATAGCAATGCATTACCATGATGATTAACAACTCGCACTGAAACCTTCGCTCCATTGCCCAAAGTTATTGGTGGATATTCGGAATGTGGCGATGGTGTCATAAGCGCAGTTATCAATGCGTGGTGAAGAAGACGCCAAAGGCTTCTTCACTGTCAATTATCGAATTGTTGATGAAAATTTTAGCATTTTTCATTATTTTGACTCCTTTTTATTGTTATTTGAAAAATAGTTGCTACATTTGCAAAAACCCAATTAGCCAGGCCTGGGGTGCGAAAGCATAGGGCGTGGCTTTCTTTTTATACTTTATGTTGTATAAATTTTAGATTATTAGAATTTGTTTTATGCTTACTCTTTCTAATTTCTACACGACAAACAAATCTATCCTCTCTCTGTCTTTATTTGGTTATGAAATGTTTATATGTAATAAATGGGGTGATATTTGTTTGCAAATTGCCATAGTTGTGGCGTTTTTTGTGGACAAAGGATAATTTTGTGTTTAATAAATGTTTCTAATGTTTAAAGTAGTTAAATTTATTGGGGAAGTATGGTTGATATGCAAATATTTGTAAACATGTGTTTGTGTATTAAAAAAGAAATAATTACATTTGTAATTCATAACGGTAACTACCATTGCTAATTCCTTGGGCTAATTAATTATTTTACGCATAAATGGACTAGGAAAAGGCAAGATTCTATTTAAACGTTGAGAAACGCAGTAGATTGAATTTAAGTGTAGTATAATGTAAGTATGATATAATCTCTACACTTAAAGTTACTATAAAACAGCTATCTTTAGAATCACAAATCATGCCTTTTGGCTTTAGTCCAGCAGCTCCCTGATTGAAGGGAGCTTCCGGACATTTTTTTTAACTGTATTTAGTTTAAAGTAAACATAATATAATAAAGGTGTATCTTTTTTGAGATACACCTTGTTGTATATAGTCCCAGATGTGTTGTGTGCCTATCGGTTGTTGGCGTAGTTGTTGAGGATTGCTATAACTTCCTCGCGAAGATATGGGATGTCGATGAGATGATATCGGCCGTTGTTGGGGTGGAACACGGCAAGTCGGTTTTGACTCACATGTATATCATATTTTTGCTCAAGAATGTAGCGATACATGCTCACTTGCAACGCATAGTGATAGTAGGTAGTATCGGATAGGTGCGACACGGGAGCGAGAGCTTTGTTTCCCCAACGGCTTTCTCTTTCGATTGTGCCGTTTTGAACTAATTTTTCGCTGCGTTTCCAGTCGTATATTGTAAAAACGCCGTTCTGATATTCAAGAAAATCGAGTGTACCGGCTACGCCATACTCTTCAAAGTATATTCGCCACTCGGTGCGATAGGGGTGTAGCGTGTGTTCTTTGGCAAATTGGAGAAATAGGTCGAAAGTTTCATCGCTTTCGCTATTGATTCCCATATAATATTTTTCAATCTTGTCGTGCATGGCGGTGCCAAGTTCGCAAGCGAGTTGAGCTTTGGCAGCCCATTGTGCTTTTAGTGCTTCGGCAGTAGTGCCAAGTTGAGCAGCTTTTTTAGCGGCCCAATAGTCGGCGTCAAATTTGGGGAAACAATCTTCGATGAGAGTAGTGACCGAGATTAATTCCTTCCCGTTGATGCTATACTTGTGTGCTTCCTCGTTGAAATGGATTAGAGAATCGCGTTCGTGAGAGTTTGTTTTGTTGTATTCTTGTGTCATAGTTATGTGATTTTTTTGCAAAGATAGTGAAAAGAGATTATTTGAGATTGTTGTTTTGTTTAAAAATGTGGAATTGTTATCTTTGTGAAAAATATTAATCAAGAAATTCATGAAAAAGATTTTGTTTTACGTGTGTTTTAGTGTGATAAGTCTATGTTTATCGGCTCAGTCGCAATTAATGATTGAGATTGATGGGAATTCGCATGATGAGAATTTGCAGGCTTTACAACCGGACCGATTTGTGGTGGGATGTGAGTGCTGGGGAGGTAGTCATGGTGGAGATGCTGTATATTTAGTAGATGAATATGACTCGTATGTGTTGATATATAATGAGTTTGAAAAAGAAAAATGTGTACAGCGTAAATTGGTAATCCCGCAAAATGTTGCTATGTTGATTAACTCAATAATAACATCCTCGGTGGAGACTGCTATGCCTCAAAAGGAAGGGCTAGATTATTCTAATTCTGAACAAGTAAACTATTCTTTTTATAAAGATAAAGAAACAAAGGCATTTATGAAAAATCCAATTGAAAATACTACATGTGAAAGGTTGAAGATGTTTTATGTAACTCTTTGTAATGCAGTGAAGAGCGAAGAAATGGGTAAATTGTCAGATTCAATGCAACATCTTCAAATGTTAGATAGAGACCTTAAAAGTCTATATCTAATAGATTGCTATAAGCCATCTTGTGGAATAATGACCCAAATGAGTCGTGACTTTATTGTAAATACAATGACAATGGGGCGTGCTACAATAAATCTGGCGATAGAGGCTCCTCGTGAGTTGAGTGATAATCGTGAAGTGTTAATGGAATATAGTGAAAAGAATATGCAAAAATATCAATCTTTGTTGATTGATTGTTGTCAATGGCAGTTGTTTAATCAGCCAAAAGATTTGTATATAGAATTAATTTTCACCGATGAAGAAGTTAAACACAATTTGATTATAGAAGCTTCTGGTTTTTATGGTGGTGCATATATAGTTATTTTGCCTAAAGATAAATTTAGTTTAGAGGGGATAAAGGAATCGTTAACTAAAGTATTTTCTTATTCGGAGATAGGGGAGTATCATGTGGAGTTCTGATTTAGTCATGGATTGCGTATGTGCTACATTGCGAGAGTATGTTGAACGAGAGATAATACCTCGTTATGATGAGTTTGATGCAGGCCATAGGCGTGACCATGTGATGACTGTGATAGAGCAAAGTATTGAACTTGCGCAGTATTATGATGTGGATATAAATGTGGTGTATGCTGTTGCGGCATATCACGATACAGGATTGGTAGATAGTCGAGAACGACATCATATTGCGTCGGGCGAAATAGTGAAGGCCGATGAGTGTCTGCGGCAATGGTTTGGTGAAGAGCAAATTGAGGTAATTGCCGAGGCTGTAGAAGATCATCGCGCGTCAAATAAAAATGTTCCTCGTTCGATATATGGGAAGATTGTTGCCGAGGCCGATAGGTTGATTGATGGGGCAACGATTGTGCGTCGCACAATACAATATGGACTGGCTCATTATCCCCATCTCGACAAAGATGGACATTATAATAGATTTGTTGAGCATATGAATGAGAAGTATGCCGAGGGTGGCTATATGAAATTGTGGATACCCGAGTCACCAAATGCTCAACGCTTGCGCGATTTTCAGCAGAAGATAAAGAGTGATAAAGAGCTGCGGTTGCTGTTTGAAAAAGAATGGCAGTCAATGACTGCCATTTCATAAAAGTATTATCGCTTATTAATCTTTACCATTCATATATAACCGAAACTGACTCAACTTGGGTGCTTGCAATGGGTGGTGAAAGCTTTTCGATTTTAATTGTTCCACCTTCAATTAGTGGAAATCGGTTTAATAGGGCGATTCTTATGCGTTCTATTACATTCTCGATGAGGTGAGAAGGTGTTTTCATTACATTTTTAATGATTTCAATAGCTTCGGCATAGTTTATTGTGCCCGAAAGGTTGTCGTTGACCATCGCACGCGAAATGGGGTAATATACCTTTATGCTTACGAGGAAATCGTTGCCAACGCGATTTTCTTGGTCGAGAACGCCGTGGTGGGCATATATGCGTAGCTTGTTTATTTCAATAGCTCCTTTGCTCATAATAAATGCGTTTTTAAGATGAATATATTATCGGCGTTTGCCTTTTTTGCCCCTACCTTTGGGGGTGGGTTTGCTTATTGCTTGTGCAACCGACACTTTGCGACCTAAAGCATCTTCATTGCGACGAGGATGTCGGTCGTCAACTATGGCAAAGTCAAGTTGTTTGCGGTCGAGGTTGGCGCGAGCTACTTGAATTGTGATTTTGTCGCCAAGACGATAGCGAGTGTTGGTGTGGCGACCTACAATGCTGTAGTTTTTTTCATCAAATTCGTAGTAGTCGTCGGTGAGGTCGCGAATGGGAACCATTCCCTCGCATTTGTTGCTGTCGAGTTCTACATATAAGCCCCACTCGGTAACGCCCGAAATAATACCCTCGAACACTTCGCCGAGGTGGTCGGCCAAGAATTCTACTTGTTTGTATTTGATTGAAGCACGCTCGGCATTGGCAGCAAGTTGCTCCATGCTTGAAGAGTGCTTACATTGGTCTTCGAGTTTGTCCACATTTACACTACGGCCACCATTGAGGTACTTGTCGAGAAGTCGATGTACCATCATGTCGGGGTAGCGACGAATGGGTGATGTGAAGTGGGTATAGTATTCAAATCCTAGTCCGTAGTGCCCTACATTGACAGTTGTATAGACAGCTTTGGCCATTGAACGAATGGCAAGAGTTGATAGGAAGTTTTCTTCGCCTTTCCCTTTTAATTCGCTGAGCATGCGATTGATTGAACGATTTACATCGCGTGCCGAGCCTGAATCTTTAATCTTGTAGCCAAATGCTCGTGATTGTTTTGCGAGTTCCGATAGTTTTTCGGGATCGGGCTCGTCGTGAATGCGATATACAAATGCTTTGGCTTTCTTCTTGCCACTAACGCTGCCTATTTCGCGAGCCACGGTCTTGTTGGCAAGTAGCATAAACTCTTCGATGAGTTTATTGGCATCTTTTGATTCTTTGAAGAATACACCGATGGGGTGTCCTGTTTCGTCAATATCAAAACGCACTTCGCAACGATTGAATTCAACCGAGCCGTTTTCGTAACGCTCTTTGCGGAGGACTTTGGCAAAACGATCGAGAGTGAGTATCTCTTGCGAGTATTCGCCATATCCTGTTTCGATTATTTCTTGTGCTTCTTCGTAGGTGAATCGGCGATTGCTTTCTATTACTGTGCGTGCAATCTTGTGTTTTATTACTTTTGCATTGTCGTCCATCTCAAAAATGCATGAGAATGCGAGTTTTTCTTCGTTGGGGCGCAAAGAGCAAATGCCGTTGCATAGATGTTCGGGTAGCATGGGTACTACGCGGTCGACGAGATATACCGATGTTGCACGATTTTCGGCTTCACGGTCAATGATTGATCCTGATTTTACATAATGAGTTACATCGGCAATATGAACACCTATTTCGTAGTTGCCATTGGGTAGGCGAGTGATTGATAGTGCATCGTCAAAGTCCTTGGCATCGCGAGGGTCGATTGTAAAAGTAATAGCGTCTCTCATGTCGAGGCGTGATGCTATAACTTCGGGCGTGATGCCTGCATCAATCTTGTTTGCTGCGCGTTCAACTGCTTCGGGGTATTTATATGGCAATCCATATTCGGCAAGGATGGCGTGTATCTCGGCATTGTTTTCGCCATGTCGTCCGAGGATGTCAACTACTTCGCCTTTGGGATTCTTGTCGTCTTCGGGCCAATGGGTGATGCGAACGATTGCTTTATCTCCTGTTTTGCCATTTTTGAGTTTGGCTTTAGGAATGAAGATGTCAACGGCGAGGAACTTTGAGTCGGTGAGCAGATATCCATAATGCTTTTCGACTTTGAGTTGTCCTATAAATACCTGGTCTTTCTTTTCAATGATTTCGATGACCTCGGCTTCGGGCTCGGCTCCACGGCGATGGGCTGCGATATTAACTTTTACCTTGTCGCCGTTGAGGGCGTGCATTGAATTGCGTTCGGCAACGAAAATTGATTCGCCGTCGTCATCGGTGATTACGCTGTTTTTACCGTTGCTACGACGCACAAATGTGCCAGTGGCAAAATTGGTGCGCATGGGAGCTTTGTATTTGCCGGGCGAAGTTTCGATTAATTCGCCGTCAAAAGCCAGTTCGGCAAGGGCAAGCGCTACTGCTCGCTGTTGCTTGGGGGTTGATGCGCCAATGGCGTGCGACACTTGCTTGTAGTTAAAGGTGTTGTTTTTTTGTTGGTTGACAAAATCCTTTACTAGTATCAATAGTCGAGCTGCGCTGTTTTTTTTTGATGAACATGCCATAGTTGTTTAGTTGGTTTGGTTGATTAACAAAAAACGCGCCGAAGAGTTGCGGCGCGTTTTATATTTGAATTATGCGTCGATGTTGGCGTAATTGGCGTTTGCTTCAATGAAGTCACGACGGGGAGCTACATCTTCGCCCATAAGCATTGAGAATATGCGATCGGCTTCGGCTGCATCGCTAATATTGACTTGTTTCAACATGCGTTGTTCGGGATCCATAGTGGTGTCGCGAAGTTCTTCGGCACTCATTTCACCAAGACCTTTGTAGCGTTGAACCTTGGTCTTGTCGCCATGGCGAGCAATGAATTGTTGCACTTGGATGTCGTTCCAGCAATATTCCTCAACTTTGCCACGAGAGCATTTATACAATGGAGGAGTAGCGAGGTAGAGATATCCGTTTTCGATAATTGGACGCATGCGACGGAAGAAGAATGTCATCAACAATGTTGCAATGTGGCTACCATCGACATCGGCATCGGTCATGATGATAATCTTATGGTAGGCAAGGCGTGATAGGTTGACTTGAGTTTTATCTTCTTCGGTGCCAATGGTTACACGCATAGCACGGAAGAGGTTGGCAATTTCTTCGTTGTCAAATATTTTATGCTCCATAGCTTTTTCCACATTGAGGATTTTGCCTCGCAATGGGAGAATTGCTTGGAATGTGCGGTCGCGGCCTTGTTTTGCTGTACCACCCGCCGAGTCCCCTTCGACAATGAATAGTTCGCAGTCTTCGGCTGTGCGTGATGAGCAATCGGCAAGTTTGCCAGGGAGTCCTCCACCACTGAGAGGCGATTTGCGAAGGATTTTTGCGCGAGCGTTGTAGGCTGCGTGGCGAGCTTGAGCTGCTACGATAACCTTTTCAACGATGGCTTTGGCTTGTTTGGGGTGTTCTTCGAGGTAATTGCGAAGGGCTTCGCTTACGGCTTGTTGTACGGCGCCGATAACCTCGTTGTTGCCAAGTTTTGTTTTGGTTTGTCCCTCAAATTGAGGTTCCATAACTTTTACCGAAACAACAGCTGTTACACCTTGACGGAAGTCGTCGCTGGCAATCTCGATTTTGATTTTTTCGAGCATTTTGTTGTCTTCGGCATATTTCTTCAATGTTGCAGTTAATCCACGACGGAAACCTGTCAAGTGTGTACCACCTTCGATGGTGTTGATATTGTTTACATAAGAGTACACATTTTCATTGAATGTATTGTTGTAGGTTAATGCTACTTCAACAGGTATGCCTTGACGCTCGGTGTTGAGGTGGATAACATCGCCAATGAGCGATTCTTTGTTGCCATCGATGTATTCTACAAACTCGCGAAGACCATCTTGCGAGTAGAATGTTTCGTTTTTAGCTTCGCCGTTTTCGTTGACTACGCGTTTGTCGGTCAATGTCAATGTGATGCCGGCATTAAGGAATGCCAAGTCGCGAAGACGATTGGCAAGAGTGCTGTAATCATAGACGGTTTCGGTGAAGATTGAACCATCGGGCTTGAATGTTACGCAAGTTCCGGTTTGGTCGGTTTCGCCTACGACTCGTAACTCGGTTGTTGGCTTGCCATAAGCATACTCTTGGACATGGATTTTACCTTCGCGACGCACTTCGGCGCGTAGGTAGGATGAAAGTGCATTAACACACGATACACCCACACCATGAAGACCTCCCGATACTTTGTAAGAGCCTTTGTCAAATTTACCCCCTGCGTGGAGCACGGTGAGTACAACTTCAAGAGCGCTTTTGTTTTCCTTTTCGTGCATACCCACGGGGATACCACGACCATTGTCAACTACTGTGATAGAGTTGTCTTCGTTGATGGTTACATCAATATTGCAGGCAAATCCGGCAAGAGCTTCGTCGATAGAGTTATCGACTACTTCATATACCAAGTGATGAAGCCCTTTGGCGCTGATGTCGCCAATGTACATTGCAGGACGTTTGCGTACAGCTTCCAAGCCTTCCAAGACCTGAATGCTACTCGCACCATATTCCTCTTCTAATTCTGCCATAAATTGGAGTCTATATTTGTTTGTTTTTCTTCTTTAAAGTGTGTGGAATGGAGACTCTAAAGAGTCTTCCATTTCAGCTAACAAAGTTACTAATTTTTTGGTGTTTGACCAAATTTTTTTAGTGCAATAAATGACTTTTTTGAGATAAAAAATGAGGGTGAATAGTGAAAAAATGTAAAATAATATGATGCTCTATTGCACGATTAAAAAATAGTATCTACCTTTGCACCGCTTTTAAAGCAAACCGGGGTGTAGCTCAGCCAGGTTAGAGTACGCGTCTGGGGGGCGTGTGGTCGGAAGTTCGAATCTTCTCACCCCGACTGGTAAAATAGGCTCAACAATCGTTGAGCTTATTTTTTTGTAGATGTGTGGTGTAATTGTTGCTATTAAAATATAATCAAATAGTTGTATTTTCTGAAAATTATTTGTTAAATTTGTATCATATAATAGTTTGCTATATGATAGATATTCTTTTGCAATTAATAGTTTGGTGTATATGTACAGTCATTACGTTGGGCATTATCGGTCTATTCATTATGTTAATCCAAATTATTCTGTCTGCATTCAAAGGCAAACAATCAAAAGGTAACTCAACGACAATGCCATGGTGGGTATGGTGGTCTTCATTCCGCAATCATTAGCCCCTCTCCGAACTGAACATCCTCACTATCATCTCATTTAGATTTTTCAATCTCCACTTTTCCAGCCATAAGGCCTGGGTATAATTCTCTGCCCGTTCCTCATAACTGCATGCTATTGGATCGATTCCTAAATTTGATCTTATCAAAGCGCAATCTTCGTTAAATCTGTCTTTTTTGTTGTCGTCACAGGATAAGGCGCTTATGTCGAAAATGTAATTAAAATAGTTGTAAATTTAAATTGTTTTACTATATTTGTGAAAAGGTTATTTATAACATCATTAAACCAGTTATATGGAAATCCTCAAAGATATATTATTGCATATTGTATCCTACATTATTTGGGGAGGGATATTTATTGGTTTATTGGTCTGGATTGTTTCAGCCTTTATTTGGGCGATAAAATCTGATGAAAACCCCATAGAATGGATGAACAATTCTGCTCCCCCTCGCAAAAAGGAACCAGGTATGAAAAGTAAAAGCGCCACAAATATATACATAAATATCGATAGCAAAAACAAAGCGAAATAAATATAGATTGCTTCACATCTTTTTGAATGAACCCATCTAACATTAAAAATTTAATTCTAACACTATGTTTAGCAATATTCTAATTTGGATAATAGCTTTAATTATTAAAATCTCAATGGTTGTAGCTCCAATTTTTTTTGTAATTTTTGTTATCAAAATATTTTTTGGCAAAAATCAAGGGAGTGCCAATCATTGGTTTTGGTGGTTTTATAAAGATTAATCAGAATGCGCCCCATTCACTATAAAGTCAGAAAGGTCTAACTACGAGACAAAAAAACTTCAGGGTATTCTTGTGTCAGTACATATGTAAATACTTAATTTATTTGCTTAAAAAGTGTTGATTTAATAATTTGCCAATAACCAAACACTAAATTCTAAGAAAACTTATGGGATTGGACATTACACAAATTGGGTTAAATCATAATTTGCCAGTTGATGACCCATTTGAAACGGCTAAAGAAGTTGCAAAAAGGATGAATCGTAACATCAAACTCGGCTATATAAAAATGTACGAGTATGATGTGGATAATAATATCGTAAATTACTCTAATGATGAATCCCGTTTCGTTGATATTGAAGTGCTCAATATCGATAGCTCCAATGAATATCTGACAATGATAATTCACGAATATCAAGCCCATCAAATATTGAATACAGTAGGGATAGATAATATACGTATCGCTGCAACCAAAAACTGTGCAGGAGAGATGCTTCTTGACGATATAGAAGGGCCCCCTTATGCTTTATATGAAGTAATAGGTGAATCTGAAGACCTCTTAATTTACAAAGAAAATATACATTTAAGATTAGAATCTGCAAGATGGTTTTGGCTAGAAAATACATTTCATAACAATGATGCCCAAGGTGTTAAGTGGTTGCGTGATTATCGCATGAGGATATATAATCATGCACAAATGTTTGGCTGTAATGAAGTGATAATTTGCGCAGACCAATGTTCGGGAGAGTTTATATTAGACAATTTACATTTTTCATCAAATTCGCTAAAAGAATATATTAGCACTTACCAATATCTTAAAGATTATAAATCATGTAATACTGAATTAGATATTGATGAATGGGAAAAACATGCAAAACATGTTTCGTTTGCATCATTCTTTAAAAATGAGATTTCTTTAGAAGAAGACGATTTTATAGATGTTGTCTTCGATGACTTTAGCGATATTACAGGTAGCCACGAGGGGATGGCTAGTATATAGCAGGGTAGGTCAATTATCTAATTACAAAAAAAATAAAGGAGCCGTAGTTTCCTAACTAGGCAAAAAGCATAAGTTTCTAACGAGAGAGGCTTATGCCACTCTTTTTGGGGCGACCCAAAAAGATACTAGTCGCAGTAAGATAGCAACTATATTTCACGATAGTATCTATTTAATAGCAATTTTATGGTTAATAATTGCATCAATCGCCAAGCCGAAATAGGGTGGTGCAAATGTGAAATTTGCTGAGTAAAAGTTGTTGTTGTGGTTGCCTGATTTTTTAATATTAGTGTCCGATAAAACTTTTTTGATAGAATAAAAAATTAGGGCTGATTCCATTTGCAGGATTCAACCCTTTGTGGTTATTTTGGTTTTGCAACAAACTTTATAACCAAGAGCAAAAGTAAACAGTTTATCGGACAGTAATAATTTTTAATGGATTGTTGAAGTGGAACGGGGATAAAAATAAAGGAGTCGTGAGCGTTTCAAAGGAGCGGCGATTTCCATTGCTGGTAGTATTGTAAAGAAGTTAAATACGTTGCTTATTTATAATAAAATTGCCTTTAATTTTATTTGTAGGAATATTTGAGATTGTTAAGTCTTGGTCATGCGTATTAATGCAGTAAAGTGTGTTTTATTGTGTCGTGTTCAAACCATAGCTGGGTGGCTTTAAAACTTCCTCCAAGTCTTTCTATGGCATGCTCAACGGTATGTTCTTCTTCTTTGAGAGCGGCCTCAATTTCTTCAATGGTGAATTCTTCATAGTGGTCGCATTGCATTTCTGAAGTGTACCACCATTCGTCGGATTTAAGTGCAGTGCATATTTCTCCTACAAATTCTTTAAATCGTATATAAAAATCGTCTTCGTATAACCACGCGTTGCGTAGATAGATGGGTATATGAAGAAATTTTTTAACGTCAGATTCCAATTGAAAAAATGGATCCTCTATGCTTGCTGGGAAAGGGCATTGATCTATGTCAATGGAAGACCAATCATCTAATTCATATGAATATTTGGGTAGATTTAGCTCTAATATGTCTTTTATCTCTTTAATGCAACTAAAGTGGACGCCTGGTTTAAACAAAACAATTAAACAATTCATGGTGTAAAGTCTAAATATAAATAAAGGCAACTATGAAATAATTGAAATTGTAAATAAATAAAAAGTCCCAAAAATTGGGACCACAACTTAAAAAAAAGCACACAAGAAAGGTCTAGCACACTTTCATCGTTGCAGTACAAAGATAGTAACTATTTTTCAATACAACAACTATTTAATAGTAATTTTATGGCTAATGGTTGCATCAATCGCCAAGCCGAAATAGGGTGGTGCAAATGTGAAATTTGCAGAGTGAAAGATGCTGGTAATATTATGCCTTATTTCTTGAGCCAAGTGTGGTTGCGGCGATAGTTGCGACGGCTATTTAGTTTGTATATAGCGTTGTAGAATGGGCGAGTCATGATGAGCCAAGGGATGGAGAAACGCAGTTTGCGTGATTGTAATGCGTTCATGGCTCCACGCCAAGTGGATGTGATGGGTATCCACAAAATGAGGCTCAAAATGAGCGCTATTGCCGCCGGGAATAGGTTGGGCAATGAGATGATTATGGCTGTGAGTGATGTCAGTAGCCATATCCAAAAGGTTAGAGATGATATGCCGAAGAAAGTTCGGTATCCTTTGCGTAGGTAGCGAGAAGTGTAGCTATATCGGCGTTTGAGTATTTTGTGGGTTTCAACGGGGTCGTAGAACTGGCATTCAACGATTGAGTCGTTGGATAATTCTACTTGGGTGTTGAAAGATGTTGTTATTTCGTTAATAAACACATCATCGTCACCAAAGTGTAGGTTGAGTGAGCGAGAGAATCCTTTGTTGTTGAAGAAGCATTCGCGGCGATATGCGAGGTTGTAGCTAAATCCACGATAGGGGGCTTTGCCTAATGCTGCCGAGAGGTAAGTAGTGGCTTCGGCAACACGGTCGAATGCGCGACGACGACGCCCAGGATAGGTGTCGGTGCTAGCATCGGGGGTGGCATAACCTATTACTACATCGGTGCTTTCATCGAAGTTGCGAGTGATGAGTGATAGCCATTGAGATGAGTGAATGCGTGAGTTGGCATTAACGGTGACAACTACTTCATAGCGAGCTGCTTTGATGCCTATGGTGAGTGCGAGTTTTTTGCGTGAGAGACTGCGTGAGCGGTCGGGTGTGTAGGTGAGATAGAGGTTGTGGTATGTCATCTCTAATTGATTGACAACATCGCTTGTGGATTCGACCGAACCATCATTGACCACGATGACCTCAAATGGAGCGGGGTAGTCTTGCTCAAGGATTTGAGGAAGTAACTGTGCGAGGTTGGTGGCGTCATCGTTGCAATATACGATTACCGATGCCGATGGTAGGGTTGATGGTGTGATATCAAAACCGCTATCGGAGTGGTATATGTCGTCGGTAGAGATGTTGCATGAGTCGTTTTCGGCTTCATTGCATTTTTTTTGATGCTTTGCTATGCGAGCAACGCGACTGCGATAGAATGTGAGCAAGAATAAAATGCATAAGGCTGAAACCGAGAGCAATATGATTGTAGTTAATGATATGTCGAAATTGAAAAATGGAGTCATTCTTTGGTTATTGTTTTTTAGAACTGCAAAGTTACAAACATATCCTCAATTTTGAAATAGAAAAAGAGAGAAAAGACTTTAATTTAATAAAGATGTGTAAAACTTTTTTTTTGCAGTGGAAATGGTTACCTTTGTACTCGCAAAAAAAATAGTTAATGAGTTATAATAATTTATTGTCTTGGCTCGTTATACTATAGTATTAAAATATATTTTTTAAGAAATAAATATGAAAAAATGTATATTATATGTGGTAGCTATTGTTGCTATTGCTTTTTCTTCATGTACTACATATACAACCTCGTTGCCTTATTTTGAGGATATTAATGATTCAATATCGGGAGAGTTTGCCCAAGGAGATTATGGAATTAAAATAATTCCCGATGACGAACTACTTATTACTGTAACATCAATGGTGCCCTCGGCCACTGCAATGTATAATCTTACATTGAGTAATCCTGCGATGCGTGATGACGTGCTTGCTCCTACTCAACCACAACAACAAACATATATAGTGGATGCTAATGGCGATATTCAATTTCCTGTTTTGGGAAAATTGCATGTTGGTGGATTGTCAACCCAAGAATTGACTAAAGAACTTGAAACGCTCATCAGTAAGGATGTTCAAGACCCTATTGTGAGAGTGCAATTGGTGAATTTTAGAATAAACGTGCTTGGAGAGGTTCAAAAGCCTGGCGCTATTTCGGTTAAAAAAGAGCGCTACTCTATCCTTGATGCGTTGGCTGATGCTGGTGATTTGACCGAATATGGCGAACGCAGCAATGTGATGTTGATACGCGAAGTTGATGGTAAACGCATTTATCAACGTCTAAACTTAAATAAATCGGAGGTCTTGTCTTCTCCATATTTCTATTTGCAACAAAACGATGTGGTGTATGTAGAGCCTAATGAAATACGCCGTGAAAATGCGAAGTATAATCAAAATAACTCATATAAAATTTCAGTAGTGTCAACAATTGTTAGTGCATGTTCAGTGATAGCATCACTAATTATCGCTTTGACTGTAAAATAATACCCGATTATTAGCAATGGAAAATAAAGCCAATGATAATATGATTGACGTGTCGCAAATAATTGCGTTATTGCGTCGCAACTGGTGGATGTTTGCTCTATCACTTGTATTGTGTGGTGGATTAGGCTTAACCTATCTATATGTAAAACATTCGGTATATAATATTCATGCCAAGGTGTTAGTGGCATATGACGAAGGATCAAATTCAATGGGCTCGTCGATAATGCAAAGTCTTTCACTCGGAGGTGTTGGAGGTAGTAATGTTGAGGATGAGGTGCTTGTGATGGGCTCTCATTCAATAAAGGAGCAAGCAATCAAGGAACTAAAATTGAACCGTTCATATTCAAGCCCCAATGGCTTTTTGCGTAAAAAATATTATTACAATAATAGCCCAATCGAAATTTCGGCTCCTGAAGAGGTGTTTGATACGCTCTCTACAAGCATGAAATTTGTAATCAAGGCCAATGAAAATTTAAGTAAAATTGATGTTGTGGTGAAAAAAGGTCGATTCACTACATTGGCTGAGGTGAGTGGCGACAAATTGCCGATGGTAGTTAAGACACCATATGGTATCTATTCAATAAATAAAACCAAATATTATGTTCCCGGTGAAGAATTGGAAGTAACTGCTAATGTCACTGGTAATTCGGTATATGCTGAGGCTATAACAAAGGATTTAACTGTTCAAAAGACTGAAAAGAAGGCGAATGGAATCTCGTTGTATTATGATGATATTAATATCAAACGAGGTAAGGATTTGCTAAATAAAATGATTGAATTGTATAACCGTCGTGGTCAACGCGAGAAAGATGAAATGGCGGTAAATACTGGACGATTCATTGACGAACGACTTGATACTTTATACGTATCGTTGGCAGCTTCGGAACGCAAAATTCAAAACTATAAGCAATCAAAAAATATTGTAGATGTATCGAGCGAGGCTCGTTATTTGATGCAGAAGAAAAGTTCGCTTGAAAATGCAATGTTGACGGCTGAAACTCAATATGAAGTATTGAAAATGGCTAATGACTTCTTCAGTAATCCCAAAAATAACTATTCAATGATGCCATTTGCACCTGAATTGTCGGGTGTTGAAGACGCAATCACTACATATAACGAAATGATTGCTAAACGCATGGAAATTGAAGCTAATGCGAAAGGGGACAACCCTGCATTGAAGGCAATTAATGACCAAATTGATGCTATGCGCGATAATGTAAAAAAATCAATTGGTCGCGCTGTATCAAGCGCATCTGTGCGTTTGAAAGAATTAAAATCTGAATCGAGTGAATCGGAGAGCAAATTGAGTGGTATCCCTGCTCAAGAAAGAGAGTTTATTGAAATGCAACGCGATCAAACGATTAAGAGTGAATTGTACAGCTTTTTGCTTCAAAAACGTGAAGAAAATCAATTAGTACTTGCTGCAACTACTCCAAAAGGTAAAATTATTGATAACGCCTTTGCTTTTAATGAGCCTATTGCTCCAAAGAAAATGATGGTGATAGTCGTGGCTTTGTTCTTTGGATTGCTAATCCCTGCAATTTGGTTGTATGTTAAATCGTTGCTCAATAACAAATTTGATTCAATAGAGTCTTTGAATAAATTGACGTCATTGCCAATTATTGGCGAAATATGTCATTCTCGTCGTGCAAAAGACAATCCTATTGTAGTGAGCGAAACATCTACTCGTCCTATTGCCGAGTTGTTCCGCTTGTTGCGTAGTAATTTGCAATTTATGTTCCCATTGAAGAGCCCCGACAATGGACAGGTGGCTATGGTGACATCAAGCTGTAGTGGTGAAGGTAAGACATTTGTGTCAATGAATGTGGCCGAGTCGCTTGCACTATTGAATAAAAAAGTAGTTCTAGTGGGATTGGATATCCGTTTGCCTATGTTGGCGCAAAATCTTGGGTTGCCAAGTTCGCCAGGTGTGACAAATTATTTGTCGGGAGCAATTGAAGATATTGATACATTGATAAATCATCATGGCAATTGTGATATAATTGTTGCTGGTCCTGTGCCACCTAATCCATCGGAGTTACTTCTTACCGATAGAATAGAACAACTTGTGGTCGAATTGAAACAACGATATGATTATGTAATCATCGACTCGGCGCCTATAGGTCTTGTGTCAGATACATTCTCGTTGTCAAAATATAGCGATGTTACACTTTACGTCTCACGGGCCAATTACACCAAAAAGAGCTTCATAAAATACCTCAATTCGGTAGTGGAAAGAGGTCAACTTAAGAATGTGGCAGTAGTGGTAAATGATACAAATCCCAAGTTGTCACATGGTTATGGATATGGTTATGGATCAAAAGATGATAATTAAATTATGATATATAGAGCATAGAGATGGTTATAGTATAATTATCTCTATGCTGTTTTAATATAATAATGCTATTAAGTAAACCAAAAATAGTAATGAATGTGGTGCTCGCACTCTTTTGGGTGTGGTGCACTTTTGGTTTTATAAGTGAAGAAATAGCTCCATTCTTGTTGCGTGTGGAATCTCCTATATTCTTTTGTTTTGATGCAATAATGCTACTTTTAGGATTTATAGTGCTGAAAAACAAAAAGGATAAAATCTTTGTGTTCTCTTTTATTGGGTTAGGATATTTAATTACATGTGTCTATAACCGATATGGGGTGGGGTTCTATTTAAATGGGCTACGAGAATTTGTTTACTTGATATCATTATTCCCTATATTGAGGTATATCTACGAAAGTGTCTATGAAGAAGAGTTTGTGAGGCGGTTTGATAGAACCTTATTTATCTTCTTGATAATACAAGCAATATGTATTACATTCCAGTTTCTTAAATATGGTGCAAATGACCATGGTGGAGGGTCAATGGGTAATGGTTTCTCGGGAATTGTCTCAATTTTGATATATCTCGTGTCGTTTTATTTGATGAAAAAACAAATGGACCCCAATAAATATGTGGCGTCATTGATAGAAAATAAATGGTTGGTGATACTTCTTTATCCAACGTTCTTAAATGAAACCAAAATCAGTTTTATTTTCTTTATCTTGTATTTTATACTATTGATGCCTATTGATCGTCGCATGTTTGTGAGATTAATGGTGTCTTCTCCTATAGTAATTGTTATTGTTGTGTTGTTATTTAATGTTTATTCAATAACAACAGGAAACAAAGATGACGTGATGTCGGTCGATTATTATATGAACGAATACCTCTTTGCCGGAGAAGATAATGATATTATAGATTGGATGGAATATCTATATGATCATGGCGAAGACTTGGCAATTGATGGTTCAAATGACTTGCCTCGATTTACTAAAATAGCTCTTATCCCTGAATTAAATGCCGAATATCCTGGTCACGGCATTACTGGTTACGGCATTGGACAGTTTAAGGGAGGAACAATGGTTGAACGCTCTAAATTCTATGTTGATAATGAATGGCTGTTAAGAGGATCTATACCTTACATTTTTCAAATGTATATTCAGATAGGGCTGTTCTCGCTATTGTTTTTTTGCTGGTTGTGGGTTAGATTGACAAGCCTAAAGCATAACGAGAAAAAAAGAGAGTTAGGTATAATAATCTTTATCTCGGTGCAGTTACTTATTGTGCTGTTTTATAATGATATGTTGGCATATTGGTTCCCCTCATTGATATTTTTCTATATATTCTCACAGGCGATGAGATGGACCCCATTACAAGAAAAGCAAGAAATAGAAAAAAAATAATATTATGCGCAAGATATTAGTAACAGGTGGAGCTGGATTTATAGGCTCGAATTTATGCGAATACCTATTGGCTAAAGGTGACTATGTGGTGTGTCTTGATAACTTTGCAACAGGACATATTGAAAACCTATTGCCCTTGATTGAACAATATCCCGATACGTTCAAGTTGATTGTAGGAGATATTCGCAATCTTGATGATTGTCGCAAGGCTATTGAGGGTATGGAATATGTGCTTCACGAAGCAGCATTGGGCTCGGTGCCTCGCTCAGTAAAAGATCCTATTACATCAAATGATGTGAATGTTGGTGGATTTTTAAATATGCTTGTCGCATCGCGTGATGCAGGTGTGAAACGATTTGTGTTTGCTGCTAGTTCGTCAACTTATGGCGATAGTGAATCGTTGCCTAAAGTTGAGGAGGTTATAGGTCGCCCGCTTTCTCCTTATGCAATCACTAAATATGTTAACGAGTTGTATGCCGATGTATTTGCTCGCACTTATGGCCTTGAATTCATAGGTTTGCGCTATTTCAACGTGTTTGGTCGTCGTCAAGACCCTAATGGCGCTTATGCTGCAGTTATTCCATTGTTTGTGAAGAAGTTTATGGCTCATGAAGCACCAAATATAAACGGAGATGGTGAGTATAGCCGTGACTTTACATATATCGACAATGTGATACAGATGAATGACCTTGCGCTTCAAGCCGAGGCTGGTAGTGAGGCTGTTAATCAGATATATAATACGGCGTATGGTGAACGCACTACCTTGAACCAATTGGTAGGATATTTAAAAGAATACTTGTCGGAATATGATGTTGAAATAGCAAATGTGATACCTACTCACGGTCCAAATCGCGTGGGAGATATCCCTCATTCACTTGCGAGTGTTGATAAAGCAAAACGCTTGTTGGGTTATGACCCACAATTTAGCATGAAACAAGGATTGAAAGAGGCGTGTGGCTGGTATTGGAAAAATTTAAAATAAAAAATCAATAGATATGAATAAAGAAATTAAAATTGCAGTAATAGGACTTGGGTATGTAGGATTGCCTTTGGCTCGACTATTCTCAACAAAATATAAAACAGTGGGCTTTGATATGAATAAGGCTCGTGTAGAGGCGTTGATGCACGGTCACGATGCAACTCTTGAAGTTGCTGACGATTTGTTGCAAAGTGCAATAGCAAATGGATTTAAATGTACCGCCGATGTAGAGGATATTCGCGATTGTAATTTCTATGTAGTAGCTGTGCCCACTCCTGTGGATCGTGACAACAACCCCGACTTGACTCCTCTTTATGGTGCAAGTGAAACAGTGGGCAAGGTTATTGCTAAAGACGATATCGTGGTTTATGAATCAACTGTTTATCCTGGAGTAACAGAAGATGAGTGTCTCCCAGTGGTAGAACGTGTATCGGGATTGAAATATAATGTTGATTTCTACGCAGGTTATTCGCCCGAGCGTATTAATCCAGGAGATAAACTTCACACAGTTGAAAAAATTAAAAAAGTAACATCGGGCTCAACTCCTGAGATTGGTAAGATTGTTGATGAGGTATATTCATCGGTAATCACCGCAGGAACACATCTTGCTCCTACAATTAAAGTAGCCGAAGCAGCAAAAGTTATTGAAAATTCTCAACGTGATATAAATATTGCATTCGTAAACGAATTGGCAAAGATTTTCAACCTTATGGGTATTGATACCCAAGCAGTACTTGAGGCTGCAGGAACAAAATGGAATTTCTTGCCATTCCGCCCTGGATTAGTTGGGGGACACTGTATAGGTGTAGACCCATACTATTTGGCAATGTGTGCTCAACGCTATGGCTACAACCCCGAAATTATTCTTGCCGGTCGTCGCATGAATGATAGCATGGGCCAATATGTGGCTTCGCAAGTTGTAAAATTGATGATAAAGAAGGGCATTCAAGTAAATGGCAGTCGCATAGCTTTATTGGGCTTTACATTTAAAGAAAATTGTCCAGATGTGCGCAATACAAAGGTTGTTGATATTTACAATGCTCTAAAGGAATATAACATTGATATTATGGTATATGACCCATGGGCAAATGCAGCCGTTGCGCAACATGAATATGGCGTGGAAATTCACAATGAATTGCCTGCTGGTGAAAAATATGATGCAGCTATAGTTGCTGTAGCTCACAATGAATTCAAATCACTCAACGTAAAATCGTTGTTGAATGAAAATAGCGTTGTTTACGATGTGAAGTGGATGCTTGATGGAAATGCCGATGGCAAACTTTAATTAAAGAAAACGAAATGTCGCAAGAAAATATAAAGCAGAAGGCCGTCAAAGGTATATTCTGGAGCTTTTGTGAGCGCTTTGGCTCATTATTGATTCTATTTACAGCCAATATAGTATTGGCGCGAATACTCACGCCCGATGATTTTGGTCTTGTGGGTATTTTGATGGCGTTTGTGATGATTTCTCAAATGTTGATTGACGGAGGTCTTGGAAATGCTTTAATTCAGCGACAAAAAATTACTACTGTTGATTGCTCTACCGTCTTTTACACTAATTTGGCAGTGGCGGTGGTGTGTTATGCCGCATTATATTTTGGGGCTGATGCGATAGCTTCATTTTATAATGAGCCGATGTTGGCTCAACTTATAAAAGTGCTTGGCGCAGTTGTGGTAATTGATGCTTTTGGCGCGGTGCAGAATAATCTCTTGATGAAAGAGGTTGATTTCAAGAAAATCACCATCGTAAAAGTGGGAGCCGCATTGTTGTCATCGGTAATCGCTATTGTTGCGGCTGTTTATGGAATGGGAGTATGGAGTTTGGTGGTGCAATATGTGGTAAATAGTGTGGTTAAAAGTGTGCTTTTGTGGATATTGTCATCGTGGCGACCCATTCTCACTTTTAGCAAAACATCGTTTAACACGTTGTTTCGCTATGGCTCAAAATTATTACTTGCCAATTTGCTAAGCGAGGCATATCGCAATTTGTTGGTATTGATATTTGGCAAATACTTTTCAAAAGCCGAAGTTGGGTATTATTCGCAAGCAAAACATTTGCAAGATGTGCCTGTGACATCAATTATGACGATAGTAAATCAAGTGACATTTCCAATATTCTCAAAGTTGCAAGAAGATAAAGAACAGCTAAAACGTGGATTGAGTCGAAGTGTGAAAATCTTGACTTTTTTGAACTTCCCATTGATGATGTGTCTTGTGATTATGGCAGAGCCAATCTTTAGATTGCTATTTGGAGAACAATGGATTCCATCTGTGCCTTATTTTCAATGGTTGTGTGGTGGATTTGGTTTTCTATTGGTAATTCATAATACCAATATAAATGCCATTAAGGCTGTTGGTAAGAGTGGTATAGTATTATATCTCGAAATAATAAAGAAAGTTCTTGGATTAGGTTTAATCATGGCTTTCATTTATATGGGTTATGGAGCTATTAGTATAATGTGGGCATTGGCAATAAATTCATTTATAGAATTTTTCTTGAATGGCTATTTTACAGGTAAATATACGGGATATGGAATATTAAGCCAAGCTAAAGATTTATTGCCAAACTTAATGGTGACAGCAGTAGCTTCAGTAGTGACTTATTTGCTAGTATTTATAAATATGCATTATTTGTTACTGCTTGTTGCACAAGCGATATGTTTTGCCGTTGTGTATATAGGTGTAATGAAAATAACCAAGGTTGAAGTGTTTAATTACCTAGTTGCCGAACTAAAGTCAAAATTAAAGAAATGAAAAAAATAGTAAAAGCAATTTTGCGACCACCATATGTTTATACTCGATATCTATATATGAGGTATATAAAGCACGGATTTTATACTTCGGCAGACGTAGTGTCGCAAGAGATAGACTTGAAGCCTGTTTCTGATTTTTCTATGTCATATTTTGGGTACTATAATGTTTCGCCCGAGAATGACAAGGGACAGGTGCTTTATTGTGTGCCTAAAGGAAAAGATAGAGTGTCGCTATATTATCGTGATGCCAAAGGCGAGCACGAAATTGGTGAAACTATGGCATACAACTTGCAACAAGGATGTATGTCGCAATGGGGGTATTCTCACCCTAATCGAGCTTATTATAATCGCTATAATCAATTGACCGATAAATATGAGGCTGTGGTATATGATGCCGATGCAAAGGAGGAAAAAGATGTGTTGCCTATGCCTATCTATGCTCTTTCAAAACAAGAAGATTATGCGTTGTCGCTAAATTTTGATCGTTTGGCAGTAATGCGACCCGATTATGGATATTTTTGCCATAAAAATCTTGAGATGCCTATGAATGATGCCGATGGTATATGGCATGTTGATGTGGCAACAAAAGAGGTGAAATTGATTATTACTTTGCAGCAATTAATCGATCTTAAGCCCGCCGAAACTATGGAGGGAGCTCGACATAAGGTTAACCATATAGATATTTCGCCCGACGGAAAACGCTTTATGTTCCTACATCGTTGGGTAGGCCCTAAGGGACGTTATATGCGTTTGATAACAGCTAATGCCGATGGCTCGGATATGTATATTCTCAATGGCGACAAAATGACTTCTCACTCATATTGGGTTGATAATAACTGGATAGTCTCATTTTGCCACACTCCCGAAACAGGAGATGCTTATGTGATGTTTGAGGATAAAACCGATAACCGCAAATTGTTGTCAAAAAAACTCCCAGTAACCGATGGTCACCCATCAACAATCAATCAAGGGGAGTGGATGGTAACTGATAGTTATCCCGGTCATGATGCGATGTCGCGATTGTATCTTTACAATATTAAAACTGATAAACTCATTTGTCTTGGTCGTTTCTATCAACCTTTGAAATATAAAGGACCGGGGCGAATTGACCTGCATCCAAAATGGAATATGCAAGGCACTCATGTATATTTCGAATCGGGACATGATGGCAAGCGCAGGTTGTATTCAATAAATGTGGAATCGTTGCTAAAATAGGATATAGATGAATATATTGATGATAAATCAAGGTCAATTTGGATATAATGCAGGATATTATCATTATTGTAAGCATTTATCGGCACAAGGTCATCGTATAGTTTATCTATGTAATGACTACCATTTGAAAAAAATGGAATTGGACTTGGTTACGCCTATTTATGTCGATGAGCCAAATAGTGTGAAATGGCGATTGGAATTTTGCAAGCGCCTTGAACAGATAATGCAAGAATATTCATTTGATGTGATATTGTGTTCTTACTTCAAATGTTGTTCGATGTTGACTAAGTATTTTGGAACGACACCATCAATTATGGATATCCGTTCGGGTGATGTGAATAAAAACGCATTAAAACGCTCATTCTTTAATTGGCTGATAAAAAAAGAGGCTAATAAGTTTAGCCATACAATGATTTTATCGGAGTCATTGTCGAAGAAATTGAAGTTGAAGAGTGGTAGTTTTGATATAATTCCGCTTGGAGCAGATGTGATTTGTGAAAACCAAAAAGAATATGATGATTTGCGACTTTTCTATGTTGGCACTCTTAAACAACGCGATATCGACAAAACAATTGAGGGATTAATCCTATTTAATAAAAAATATCCTGAGGTTGATTTCCATTATGATATTGTTGGCTTTGGCATGCAACATGAAGAGGAGAAAATTAAATCGTTGATAAAAGAAAATCAACTTGAAGGGAAAGTGGTATTTTATGGGCGTATAAACTATGAGGATTTGAAGCCATTTTTCATGCAAGCAAATCTTGGGGTTGCATATGTGCCAATGACCCCATATTACGAATGTCAGCCTTCTACCAAAATATATGAATATGTGCTGTCGGGAATGTATTGCATCGCTACCAACACATATGAAAATAGAATTTTGATTGAACCTATGAATGGGTTGATTTGTGATGATAATGCCGAATCGTTTTGTGAGGCGTTGGAGCAATATCATAAAATGGATAGAAGTGGTTTCAAATCTGCCGAAATACGAAAATCAATGGAAAAATACGAGTGGTCAAATATTGTCAACAATCAGCTTTTCGCAATAATGCAAAAACTCGTGGCAGATAAATGTTGATTGATGTAATAAAAGGTTAATTATATACGTTTCTTATTAAGAAACGTATTTTTTTATGGAAAAAAAGATATTACTTGTTAGTAAATTCTATTATACCCGAGGTGGAGCCGAGGTTGTTGCCATAAATATGGCTAACGACCTAGAGAAAAGAGGATATGAAGTAGGCGTTTTTACAATGGATTACCCTCAAAATCTATCTCCTGAAAATTTCTATACCGCTTCGCAAGTTGATTTCTCGGGTGGACTGGGAGATAAAATTAAATTTGCGATGCGCACAATGGGCTATCATGGAATAGAATCGTCATTTAAGAAGGCATTGCAAGAATTTAACCCCGACATTGTTCACCTTCATAACGTTCATTCCTACTTGTCGCCAGCAGTGGTGAAACTCGCTAAAAAGTTTGGTTGTAAAGTAGTGTGGACTCTCCATGATTATAAATTGGCATGTCCGGCCTATAGTTGTCTTAATCGAGGCTCAATATGCGAAAAGTGTTTTACCTCAAAGATTAATGTGGTAAAAGAACGATGCTTCAAGGAAAACTTGCCAGCAAGTATATTAGCCTATTTTGAGGCTAAAAAGTGGAATGTGAAAAAACTACAACAATATGTTGACTATTTCATTTGTCCAAGTTCGTTTATCAAACGCCAAATGCTTAAAGCCGGATTGAAAGAGGAAAAGTTGAAAGTTGTATGTAACTTTGTTGACCCTATCAAACTCGATCAATTAAAAGGTGTTGAGATTTCTGACACGCGCGATGATTATTATGTATATGTAGGTCGCCTATCAGAGGAGAAAGGCGTGGCAACACTGCTCAAGGCTGCAAAAGATTTGCCATACAAACTCAAACTTGTGGGTGGTGGGCATCTGTATGACGGATTTATCGCGGAGTATGGTAAATGTGAAAATATAGAGTTCTTAGGACATCAACCGGCAGAGAAGGTTGCCGAAATATTATTGTCGGCTAAATGCCTTGTGTTGCCATCGGAATGTTACGAAAATAATCCGTTGAGTGTTATCGAGGCTTTGTGTGCCGGTATTCCCATTGTGGGGGCGGATATTGGAGGTGTTCCTGAGTTGATTGAACCCGCATGGGGCGAAAAATTTGAGTCGGGCAATGTTGAAGATATGCAACGGGCAATCACTCGTGTAATGCAGTCAGATAAATATAATTACAAGCAAATTGCTCAGCAGTCGCAAGAACGATTCTCGTTTGACACTCATTATAAACAATTAAAAGAATTATATAAATGAGAATAGCAGTAATAGGCACAAGAGGATTTCCTGACATTCAAGGTGGCGTGGAACGTCACTGTGAGTGCTTATATACTCGTTTTGGAGTTGCTATTGATGCGATAAAGGTGTATCGCCGTCGTCCTTACTTGTCGTCGTTATCTAAGTCGGCACAATATTCGCGTATCTCATTTGTTGATCTTCCATCAACTCGCGTCAAGGGCTTTGAGGCTGTGTTTCATACTTTTTTGTGTTGTATGCACCTCTTATTCCATCGCGTTGATGTAGTACATATTCATAACATTGGGCCAGGAATGTTTACTCCATTGTTGCGAATGTTTGGGTTCAAGGTGGTGATTACCTATCATAGTCCCAATTATGAACATAAAAAGTGGGGTGCAGTGGCCAAGATGATACTACGCATAAGTGAGTCCTTGTCATTTGGATTTGCCAATAAGATAATTTTTGTGAATAAATTCCAAATGGCTAAAGCGCCCGAGTCGATTCAAAAGAAAGCCGTATATATCCCCAATGGTATAGACGCTGTTACACGATGCGAAAATGCCGATTTTTTGGGGAAAATAGGTGCTATAAAAGGTGAATATGTGCTTGGAGTTGGGCGTCTCACTCCCGAAAAAGGATTTGAATATCTTGTTGAGGCAGTAAATAGACTTGACTCGGTAAAGCAATTGGTAATTGCAGGTGCTGCCGATCATGGGGGTTCTTATTTTGAACACCTAAAATCGCTTGATGTTAATAATAAAGTAATCTTTGCAGGCTTTGTAGGTGGCGAAAATTTGCGCCAACTTTATAGCCATGCTCGCTTGTTTGTTTTGTCATCTGAGAATGAGGGATTCCCCTTGGTAATGCTTGAAGCAATGAATTATGGATTGCATATGGTTGTTTCGGATATTCCTGCCACTCATCTAGTGGAGTTGCCCCGAGAGTGTTATGCTAAAAAATGTGATGTTGATAGTTTGACCGAGCGCATTGCGCAAATGTATCAAACACAACAAGCATGCGAGTATGATTTGGCTGATTATAATTGGGAAAGTGTGGCCAAGCAAACAATTGATGAATATTGAAATAGTTAATTATATTTAATGAAAATAGCGATGTGTTGAGCATCGCTATTTTTGTATATATAGCCGTTGTATGCGTTTAGGCTATGGGTAATGTAAATCTAAATTCAAGGCCTCCTTGATGTCGATTGCTGACGGAGATTTTGCCACCAAATGTGCGAATGGTGTTTTTTACGATAGGCAGTCCTAATCCTGTGCCACCTACTTTGCGCGAACGCCCAGCATCAATGCGATAGAAGCGGTCGAAAAGATAGGGTAGGTGTTCTTCATCAACACCTGTGCCATTGTCATAAAAAATGAAGGTGTATAATTTGTCGTTTTCTCCTATTTTTTCAAGGCGCATCATTGTCCCCTTTGAATATGCTACCGAGTTTTTTATGAGGTTGAGAATAGCACTACCTAATAATGATGCATTGCCGTTTACGATGCATTTGAGTGGAATGTCAAATGTAAATGCCATCTCTTTTAATATGCCCGACTCTTTCGCGTCATTGGCTATTGTATTTATTAAATCGTGGAAATTGAGTTGCTCAATGGGAATTGTTGACGCTGCTTCGTTGAGGCGAGTAATCATTGAGATGTCGTTGAGTAGGTTGCATAATCGAGTAATTTGCTCTTGAGTTTTTGTGATGAAATGCATACGAGTTCGTTCGGGCATTTCGGCATCTTCGGCAATGGTGTCGATATATCCTTTAATGATGCCCACAGGAGTTTTAATCTCGTGGTTGATGTTGTTGGTCAATTCGCGTTTTATGCGGCTCTTCTCTTTAATGGCGTCAAGTGCAATTTTATGCTCACGCTCGCTGTCTTCTACGGCTTGCAGTTTGCTATTGAATAGAGAAACAATTTGTTGCGACACTTCCCCCAATTCGTCTTTAGGGAAACGATAACTGGCATCGAGCGAGGTTTCGGTAGCGGCTTGCTTGGCAAACTTATGAAGAAGTTTTACATTTTTGCTTAAATAGGATGTGGAAATATATGCTATAATCGTGATTGTTATAGCAAATATGAGTATGATTATCCACATAGTTGAGTCGGGAGCTAATGCTTCGGTGAGGCTAATGGTATAAGGCATTGCCGTATAGACCACCAATGAATTGTCCTTGCTTCGTTGTTCGGCATAAAAAAAGTTGGGCCGTTTGTCGGCATCTGACTTATTATATTTAATGGGCTCGCCAATGGCCGAAATGAGTTGGTTGTTTGCGGTATTATATACCGAAACTCTCACTTCATCATAAACCGATTGCTCAAAATATTCTTTTACAAACTCCATAAATGGCTTGATGTTTCCACCTCGTTCATAGGCAAAAACAATGCGGTTGTTGATGAATTCTAATTGTTGTCGAGCAATGTCGCTGCGATAGGCCTTTTCCCGGTCATATTGGATTGCCACCATTGTTGCAATTGTAATCCACAACAATGCAGTCAATGGTAAAAACAATCGCCAACGATAACTAATTTGTTTCTTTGAACCCATAGCCAAAACCTGACCGTGTGATGATATTGTTGCCATATTCGCCAAGCTTTTTGCGCAATCGGGTAATATTAGTGTCGATGGCTCGGCCAGTAACATCAACATCGCAGCCCCAGATAAAACGGATTAATTCTTCGCGAGAATAAATGCGATTGCGATGAGTGAGGAAAAATAGTAAAATATCAAACTCGGTTTTTGTTACTTGTATATCCTCGCCATTTACATAGACAAGCTTTTCGTTGCGATTCACTCGTAGGTTTTTAAATGTGATATCGGGCTCATAGATGCTTTTTGAAATGTTGTAAACATGGTTGTGAGTAATATGAGAACGACGCAATACAGCCCTCACGCGAGCCAATACTTCGCTTATTACAAACGGCTTGGTGATGTAGTCGTCGCCACCAATGTTGAGTCCCATCACAGTGTCGTCTTCACCATCAAGAGCCGAGCAGAAAATGATAGGGGTGCTTTCGGTTGATGTGTTGTTTTTGAGACGCTTGGCAAAATCAAAGCCACTCAAACGATCCATCATAATGTCGAGGATAAACATTGAGTATGCAGCCAAATCGTGAGCAAGAGCCTCTTCGGCACTATAAGCACAATCTACTTCATAACCTTCTTTTTCAAGATTATATTTCAAGATTTCGCATATTGACTCCTCATCGTCAACAACAAGTATTTTTACTCTCATGATATTATTAAGTTTAGTTTGTGGCAATAAAGTTACAAACTTATTACGAAAAAGCAAATTAAATGCAGGAAATTTAGATGTATCGTCAAAAAAACGAGTGGTTTTAGGGGAATTAATAGTATAAATAGTGGCAAAACTTGACTAGGTTTTACTTACACGACCGATGTTAATGATTAGTAGTGGTATTGAAAAGAATTTAATAATAGACTATATGCGATAAAGTATTTCCAAAAGAAATAATTATACCCAAAATTTGGATAAAATATAAAAATATAAGAAGCGAACTTTTGTCCGCTTCTTTATTATACAACTTTTGTTAAAAAGGATATGTTTTTTGCTATTTAAATCCATTTAATATATTTTGTTCCTGTTCTATTGCATATGCTTTTGAGTATTTCTTCATCCAATTGTCATGTTCCTCTATATTGCGTTTTACTGGAGCTTTTCCATATTTATATCTTGTAGCAACATTCCACATTGCCAATGATGAGCCATGCTCTGCTGCCTTGAGATACCATTCCCAAGAGCCTTGTGCATCATTTTTTTCTTTAAGATAGTACCCATAATCACTCATAGCATCGGCATTACCTAATGCAGCTGCTTTAAGGAATATCTCTGCTGCTTTTTCTTTGTCTTTTTTTAGGCCTCGTCCATGACTATAAAAGATACCTAAGTAGTACAGACTTATCACATGCCCTTTGTCGGCGGCTTTTTTATAATATTCAAATGCACTTTTGTTATTGTCCATTAATTCATAACAAACGCCAGTTCCAAACAATCCTAATGTGTCACCGAGCTCGGCTCCTTTAAGGAATATTTCAAGCGCCTTTTGGGGATTTCGTTGTTCATAATTTTTATAATTGAGATATAGACATCCTAAATCATATATGGCTTTTGTGTCATTTTTGTCAGCTGCTTTTTTATACCATTCTTCTGCTTTAGTTTTATCTTGCTCTACACCATATCCCCAACGATAGCATTGCCCTAATAGCCATTCTCCTTTAGTGTAGCCTTGTTTGGCAGACGCTTCGGCTAATTTATAAACTTCATTATGGTTGGGCTCGACATATACACTATCTTTATAGTATTTGCATAATTCATATTGAGCATTTGCGTCTCCACGATTGGCGAGTATGCGATAAATTCCAAATCTAGCTCGTGGGATAAACTTGTATTGTGGGTTGTGGTCATAAGCAGAAGCTTGCGTTGAATCGGCGCTGATAACATCAATTAACCATTTGCCACTGTTGTTGCGATGCATAACTCCTGATTCAGTAATTGAATCTCCATTTGAATATTTTGTGCAGACAATAAATGATGCAACACCTTTTTCTTCGTCAATATTACAACTATCAATCGCAAATGAAATGATATTTATTGAATCATATTGGAATTTCATAATCGAGTCAAAAACATCACATTCCTCACTAGATAATGAGTTATGGTTGCCTATGTTGATATAATCGGTTATTGAGGCATAATCACAGTTGGTTAAACTATTATAAGTCGATTCAATCACATCGTTAGGTGATTTGCTGCAAGCTGAAAATAACAGAGTTGCGATTGTCGCAAATAAAATCTTTGTTTTTGTCATGATAATGATATTTTATTATTGGATAAATATTTCGCCATTATTTTAGAGATATAATATATGCTCTCGATATTATTATGAGAGATTTATTAATGGGATTAAACAAAAAGAGTTTGAGTTGTGTTATATTTTATGTAACTTTACAAAGTTAAAAAAATATAGATTATTAACCTACAAACTTTACATTTTTTTTATGAAACGATCATTTTTATTTTTGGCCGAAGGTTTTGAAGAAATAGAAGCTTTGACAGTTGTTGATGTTATGCGTCGTGCTGGTATGGATTTGAAAACAGTATCGGTTACTACCGACCATAAAGTGCTTGGCGCTCATGGCATACCCGTGCTTGCCGATATGTTGATTTCAGAGGCTGACTTGGCAAATGCCGAATGGCTCATCGCTCCTGGTGGTATGCCTGGCTCAACAAACTTGGTAAACTGCGAAACACTTAGCAAAGCACTCAAAGCTCATGCACAAGCAGGTGGAAAGATTGCAGCTATATGTGCTGCTCCTGCGGTAGTTCTTTATCCTCTCGGCATTCTTGATGGAAAAGAAGCAACATGTTATCCTGGATTTGAAGGGGAATGTGTGAAAGCTGTGATGCGCGACACTCCTGTTGTGGCTCTCGACAATATTATCACAGCCAATGGCCCTGCAACAGCATTGCGTTTTGCGTTGGCAATCGTTGCCAATTCAATGGGTGAGGGTGTGGCTCAAGAGATTGGTTGTGGAATGTTACACTACACTCGCACAATGAATTTTTATTTCTAAACATAAAGTGAGATAATGAATAAATGTGCGCAATGGATGATATGGGTCTATTGCGCATGTTTTTTATTTGCATAAACGATGTTTTTGAATTAAATTTGCTTGATTATAAGTAACTTTGAAATTGAAACGGGTCATAGCAAATATATTAAAAACAATGTTTTGGACAGTAGTAGCATTGCTATTATTGGTCTTGGGTATTGTGCAGGTTGCTTATTCCGATTGGTTTCAAGATAAGTTGAGAGTCGAGTTGGTGTCGCGAGTAAACGCATCGGGAGATGTGAAAGTGGCTCTTAATCACCTTTCGATTGACTTCCCTTTAGATGTGCAACTTGAAGGGTTGTCGGTAGTAGAACCTCAAAATGATACACTTATTGCTGCAAAGAAGGTCACTGCATCGGTGGCGTTGATGCCGTTGTTATATGGCCGTGTAGAAGTCGATGAGGCTTCGTTGGTTGATGCTCGATATCGTATGGGAAATGTCGATTCGGCGATGTTTATGAAGATTATTGCATCAAGATTGTCTATTGAAGATGCGTCGGTGGGCCTTGCTTCAAGTGATATCAATCTCACGCAAGCCGAGATACAAGGTGGACGAGTAGATTTGATATTGAAAAATGATACGATGCCTGCAGTTGCCGACACAGCGCAGTCGCAATCTGCTCCATGGAAAATCAAAGCAAAAGATTTGCATTTGCGCGACTTTACCTATCACATGGCATTAGAGGCTAATATTGATTCGCTTTCAACGCATTTTGTTGATGCTTTGGTGAAAAATATGGAGGTTGATTTAGGCGAGCAAAAAGTTGTTGTTGAGCTTGTGCAGGGCGTGGAACTTGATGCGACTTATATAGCATCTACAGCCGAGGCATTGCCATCAAAAGAAGATGAGAAACCATCAGCGCCGTGGACCATAATGGTTGACTCGATTGATTTTATAAAATCTAAAGCATTATATGCGTTGGCCAATGTTGAGCCTATGCCTGGATTGGATTTCAATTACATACAGGTTGATAGCCTTGACTTGAAAATAGCATCATTCTATAATAAAGCGTCGGAAATTTCTATCCCCATAAGGCACTTTACAGCACAAGAACGATGTGGTATAAGATTGTATGGTCAAGGTGAATTTGCTCTCGATGAGAATGCAATGTATTTGCGCCAATTTGATGTGAGAACCAATAACTCACATCTTATAGCCGACGGAAAATTAGGCATGGTGGGCACATTTGAGCAATCACAAATGTTGCTGATAGGTAATGGCGAGGTGGGCATAGCCGATGTGGCAACAATGTTCCCAGCTTATAAGACAATGATGCGAGGAATGCCAATGCACGATAAATTGTTTGTAGATGTGAACTTGGAAGGTTCGTTAAAGCATCTTACAATAAATAAGTTGCAAGCCGATTTGAATGGCCGCGTAAATGTTGACGCCAAGGGTTATGTGGCAAATGTGACCGATTTTAATCATATGCGAGGCGAATTGGGGGTTAGCGGTGAAATCGTTGATGCCGATTTTGTTAACGCATTTATAGGTGATGATGCCGATGAATTATTTGTGTTACCTAAAATGTCGCTTGCTGGGAATGTGGATTTCTCTCCAGGGCTTATTGAGGGTACGATTGATGCCCATACTCGTGGCGGAGACCTGGCAATGGAAGCGATGTGGAATAGCCGTGCCGAAGGGTATGACCTCAATGTGGAATTGATAGAATTTCCTATTGATGCATTTATGCCCAAGATGGGGGTTAAGCGAGTGTCGGGAAGGTTGGACGCTAATGGAAAGCATTATAACCCATTTAATCGCAATATGGTTATTGATGCTCAAGCCGATATTGAATATATTGAGTATCAGGGCGATGAATATAAGGATATTGCGGCGCATGTGATGATGAAAAATCATAATGCCGAGGTTGCATTGTGTTCTGAGAATGAGGGTGCTGACTTTGATTTTATGGCATGTTGTAAATTTGACAAGACCTCATTGGAGTGGGATGTGAATGCCGATATCCGTTCTCTTGATTTCTATGCACTTGGAATGACCAAAGAGCAAGCCTCGTTAACTATGCTCTTTAACAGTAAGGGTGCGCTTGATGTGGAAGCACGCAAGGTAAGGGGAATGTTGCAGGTTGATGATATGGATTGGCGTAGCGATTCGCTCAATCTTGCCGTCAAGGATATTAATGCCAAGGTGATGGCCTCTGACTCGGTTATCAATTTAGCCATGCGCAATAATGATATGTATGCTTTTTTGAGTACTACCGACAAGGTTGATTCGTTGGCCTCAAAGGTGGGGAAACTTGCCGATGTGTTGTCGCGTCAGATAGATGCACGAAAGATTGATGTAGAGCAAATTCAACAAGCAATGCCACGCTTTAACATGGTAATGAAAGCAGGCTCACAAAATTTGTTGGCGCAATATTTGGCATCGATGGATCAATCATTTAATCGCATGTCGCTAAAGTTGAGTAATGACTCGATGATTAATTTGTCGGCACATGTATATGAATATAAGATGGGCACTACACGACTCGATACGATTAGTGTTACTGCCAATCAATATGATAAAATATTGATGTATAATGCGTCGGTAGGTAATCGCCCAGGTACATTTGACGAGTTTGCGCATGTGACAATCGATGGATATTTGGCCGACGATTTGGTTTCGGCACATTTGCAACAACGCAATATCGCAGGTGAAGAGGGGTATAACATAGGGGCATTGGCGCAAGTGGGCGATTCGCTTGTGAGGTTTGAATTATTCCCCGAAACACCAATGCTTGCATATAAATCGTGGGATATAAACGACGAAAACTTCATAGAGTATAACATGTACACACATCATGTCGATGCCGATGTGGTGATGAAAAATTCGACAAGTTCAATCAATATATTTACGGCTCACGGCGAGTCGCACGATGGAGAACAAGAAGACTTGCATGTGAAGATAAAAGACCTTAAACTTGCCGAGTTGATAGCATTTAACCCATATGCTCCACCTATAAAAGGTGATATGTCGGCCGATATGAAGATTAATTGGCACGGAGGTCGCTTGAATGGCGATGGCATGGTGTCGCTTGATGATTTCATCGTGGGGAAAGAACGAGTGGGGTCGTTTGTTGCTGATTTAGGAGTGAGCACCGATGATGCTGGTCAAATCAAGGCGAAGGCAGCGCTTATGGTTGATGGAGAAAAAACGATGACGATTGCAGGAAATCTCAACGATAGCACGAGCCAAAATCCGTTAATGCTCGATTTCTCGATGATTCATTTCCCATTAAAAGTGCTGAATCCTATGCTGCCTAATAATATTGCAACATTGAGTGGAACATTAAATGGTGTGATGACAATAACAGGCGATAGCAATGCCCCTATACTAAATGGTAAACTCGATTTTGACTCGGCTGCAGTGTTGGTGGGTATGACTGGCACTCCGCTGAACTTCTCGGAGGTAGAAATTCCTGTAGAAGATAATGTGGTGGCATTTAACGATTTTGGCATAACTGGAGTAAATAAAAATCCGTTAAAGGTAAATGGCACTGTTGATATAAAAGAATTATCTGCGCCCAAGATTGACTTGAATCTAAAGGCACGCAATATGCAGATTGTGGGAAGCAATAAATCGCGCCGTGCCGATGTGTATGGAAAGGGATTTGTTGATGTAGATGCCGATGTGCAAGGTGATTTGTCGCATTTGGATGTTGATGCAACAATCGATTTATTGTCGGGTTCAAATGTCACCTATATAATGCCCTCGGCAACCTCGGCAATAACATCATATAGCACCGAAAATATGGTGAAGTTTGTGAAATTCTCCGATACTACTCATGTAGAAGAAACTGAGCAGCCAATTGTAGCAATGCAAATGGACCTTGATGTAGCGTTGATAGTGTCGGAGGGGACAACATTAAATGTAGATCTTTCGGCCGATGGTAAAAACAAAGTGCAGTTGCAAGGTAGTGGAACATTGAATTACTCGCTCGACAAGATGGACGATAGCCGAGTAACAGGTCGATACACGATTAATAAAGGTTTTGTGCGATATACACCACCATTGATGTCGGAAAAGTTATTTAATTTTGACGAAGGAAGTTATGTGGCATTTAATGGCGATATACTTAACCCCACATTGAGCTTATCGGCTGTAGATGATTTGAAAGCCAATGTTACTCGCGAGGGACAAGACTCGCGTTTGGTTGATTTTAAAGTGAAACTCTCGGTTACAAATAGTTTGGAAAATATGAATGTAGCCTTTGACCTATCGGCTCCAGATGATATTACGATAACCAACGAACTCTCATCGATGAGTGCCGAACAACGAGCCAGTCAAGCAATGAATATGTTGTTGTATAATGTTTATTCGGGCTCGGGTTCAAAAGGGAACACCAATTTAGTAGGAAATCCACTATATTCGTTTGTTGAATCGAGATTAAATACTTGGGCAGCAAACAATATTGGGTTTGTAGATATTTCATTCGGGATTGATCAATATGATAAAACTGTCGATGGAAATAAATCGAAGGCAACGAGTTATAGTTACAAGGTGTCAAAGACATTGTTTAACGATCGTTTCAAGATTGTAGTGGGTGGAAATTATTCGACCGATGCCGATGTTGATGAGAATTTTTCACAAAACTTGATAAACGATATCTCGTTTGAATATATGCTCAACAAGAGTGGAACGATGTATGTGAAATTATTCCGTCAAGTGGGCTTTGAAAGTGTTCTTGAGGGGGAAATAACACAAACGGGTGTGGGTTTTGTGTATAAACGCAAGCTTAAGTCGTTGAGAGACCTATTTGGTAAAGAGAAAAAACAATGAGAATGAAAGTGGCGAAAATATTGAGTAGAGTGGTCGTTGCATTATCAATTGCAATGAGTGTGGCTTCGTGCTCAACCACAAAGCGATTAAGCATTGATGACCCACTTTATACCGGAGTGAAAGGCGTGGAAATCACTACGCTCGATGATGAGAAATTGCCGTCGGATGTGAAGTCGCAAATAAAAGAGGCTGTAAATGTTGCCCCTAACAATAGCTTGATTTCGCCATCGATACGCCATCCGTTCCCTGTGGGATTATGGGTATATAATAATTGGAACAGCGAAGCGACTGGTTTGAAGGGGTGGTTGTATGAAAAATTAGTTGAAGAGCCAGTGCTTTTGTCCGATGTGCGCCCCGAGTTGCGTACCAAAATGATTGATGAGATACTCGAAAATAACGGATATTTTAGTTCGGTTGTAGATTATAAATTGATTCAAGGTAAAAATCCTAAAAAGGTAAAGGTGGCTTATGATGTGAAAACTGGGCCAGTTTATCATATTGATTCAATCGAACTGCTTCCCGATACAAATCACCTTAATCATATCATTGATTCAATAACGATAAGGTCAAAGATGCTTACTAAAGGAGTGCGTTATTGCACCGATTCGCTTGCTCAATTGCGTACCGAAATCGCGAACCAAGTGAGAAATAAAGGGTATTATTATTTTCGCCCCGATTATATTGAGTATCTTGCCGATAGTACCCTCGCGCAACAGAGTATAGCGTTGCGAATGATTATAGCCGATGATGTGCCAAGCGATGCACTAAAGCGATATGTGACAGGCGATGTGACGGTTAAAATAAATCGTTATGAAGGAGGGGGAACACCCGACACGATTTTAACTCAACGAGCAACTATTGTGCAGATGCAACCTATTAGGTTTCGACATCAGTTAATCCAAGAATGTGTGACATTTAGGGAGGGTAAGACATTCTCGGTGCGTGATATGAATCGCACGCAGACCTATCTGTCGCGAATGGGTATTTTTAAAGATATAAACATTGCAGTAGTGCCCGACACGCTTAGCGCTGATAATAAACTCAATGTGGAAATTGATTGCACTCAAGATGCTGCTCTTGAGGCAAGCGTAGAAGTGAATGTTGCCTCAAAATCAAATAGTTATTTGGGGCCAGGGCTGTCATTGGGATTGACTCATAAGAACCTGTTTGGAGGTGGAGAACAATTGAATGTGAGCCTTGTGGGTGCTTATGAATGGCAAACGGGGCGTAATAGAAGTTCGATATTTAATTCTTATGAATTTGGGATTAATACATCGCTATCATTCCCTCGATTGCTCGCTCCCAAGTTTATCCCCCGGCGCCGTCGTGAACTGAATTGGACACGAATTTCGCTTGATGCTGAAATACTTAATCGCCCTCACTATTTTAAGATGGGACAGTTTAATGTAGCCATGAGTTATGATTGGCAGGCAACGAGATATTCGACCAATACTCTCACATTAGGGAAAATTACATATACCAAACTCATAAATACTACGGCCGATTTTGACTCAATAATGGGCGAGAATCTTGCAGTAGCACAAAGTTTTAAGGATCAATTTATTCCTCAAATAGCCTATTCCTACACATATGATCGCAAGATAGATAGAAATAACGCCATAAATTGGCAATTTTCGGTGCAAGAAGCAGGTAATTTGTTCTGGTCGTTGTGGGAACTCGCTGGTAGTGATGGGGAGAAAAAATTGTTTAATACTCCGTTCTCGCAATTTGTAAAAGGCTCAACACAAGTGGTGTTTAATTGCCGACTTGGAGGCAATCATTGGTTTTATACTCGGGCCGCTGTAGGAGCGGCGCATGCCTATGGTAATTCATCGCAAGTGCCATATAGTGAGCAGTTTTATGTGGGAGGAGCAAACTCGGTGCGTGGTTTTGCCGTGAGAAGTATTGGGCCTGGTACATATCGAGCTCCAGGGGCATCGGCCGATAATTATTTTGACCAAACAGGTACATTTAAGTTTGAGGCAAATGTGGAATATCGATTCCCTATTTATGGAATGTTTAAAGGCGCATTTTTTGTTGATGCAGGGAATGTGTGGTTGCTTGAAGATGACCCACAACGCCCTGGCGGAACATTGGTGGGCTCACGATTCTTGCGCGATTTGGCATTGGGAACAGGTGTAGGGTTGCGATTTGATATGGAAATGCTTGTTGTTCGTGCCGATCTAGGTATAGCACTACATGCTCCTTATGATACTGGCAAAAGAGGGTATTTTAATATGAAATCATTTAAAGATTCGTGGGCATTTCATCTTGCGATAGGGTATCCGTTTTAATCCAGGCTAATTGCTCACGCATAAGCATATTAGGCACAGTTAATGTGTGGCGTAGGAAAGCGAAATGATTTTCTCGATTGTATTTTTAGGTTGTAAAATCTATAATCAAGTTAAAAAGGGGTAAATATGAGGTCTAATCCCTTACGATTTACTATCTTTGCATTTTGAAATAAAGTGAATTAAACTTTTGAGACGCTCTCAATTCTATATATTAATTTTGTTGATGTTATTGGCATTTAATGTCGGTGCGCAATCGCCTAAAAATGAGGTTGATGCCATCGGTGTTGATTCTATTGTCAAAAAAGAGAGCGTGGCACCATTCGACACGACACAAAAGTCGCGCATTCGTCGAGTAAAGGTTGATTTGGATAATCAGGTGGTTTTCTCATCACAAGATTCGATTGTGATGACGGGCGATAATAGGGTTTATATGTATGGCAAAGGTGCTGTGACATATGGAAAACTCAAACTTGATGCCGACCAAATCGATATGGATATGAAAAATAGCCTCGTGTATGCAGTGGGGCGAAAAGATTCATTGGGAGAATGGGTTGGGAAGCCTGTGTTTGATGAGGGTGGAGCCACTTATGAAACCGAAACGATGAAGTATAACTTCAAGTCGAAGAGAGGGTATATCACAAATGTTATTACCGAGCAGGGAGAGGGTTATCTCACTGGTGGTGAGACTAAAAAAATGGAAGATGATACCTATTACATCAAGAATGGTCGTTATACAACTTGTGATCAACACGATTGTCCTCACTTCTATTTCCAATTAACTCAAGCCAAGGTGCGTCCCAATCAAGATATTGTGACCGGTCCGGCATATATGGTGCTCTCGGGATTGCCATTGCCGTTGGCAGTGCCTTTTGGCTATTTCCCATTTTCAAAAAAATATTCTTCGGGTATATTGGTGCCAACATTTGGCGAAGACTATCAACGAGGATTTTATTTGCGCGATGGGGGATATTACTTTGCAATAAACGATAATATTGACTTGGCGCTTACTGGCGAACTTTATACAAAGGGTTCGTGGGGATTGCAAGCGCGGTCAAATTATGTGAAGCGATATAAATTTTCGGGTAATTTCAACATTAGTTATCTCAAATCGGTTTATGGCGATAAAGGGATGCCCGACTACTCAAAACAAACCAACTTCCAGGTTCTTTGGCAACATTCGCAAGACTCTAAAGCTAACCCCAATCTAAACTTCTCGGCAAGTGTAAACTTCACTACAAGTGGGTATTCGCGTAACGACTTGAATAGTTATTATAGCAATGCATTTACCGAAAATACCAAAAGTAGTTCGGTGAATTTAACCTATCGTTTCCCACAGTCAAAATGGTCGTTGTCAACAACTCTCAATGTGGCTCAACGCACACAAGACTCTACCTTGAGCGTGTCGTTCCCCAACTTCACTATATCAATGTCGCAGGTGTATCCATTTAAGCGAAAACGCGCTGTGGGTGAGGAGAAGTGGTATGAAAAAATTAGAATGTCATATTCGGGCCAATTCCAAAACTCGTTGACTGCTAAACAAGATGAATTTTTTAATAAGAATCTGGTGAAAGATTGGCGAAACGGAATGCGCCATTCGGTGCCCATTTCGGCCACATTCAACTTGTTTAAATATATCAATTTCACGCCACAAATTTCGCTTACCGACCGCATGTATACCAACAAGGTGCGTCGTCAATGGGATCCCAATGCGGCAGCCGAGGTGTGCGATACCGTATATAATTTCTACAATGTGTGGGATTTCTCGGCGTCGATGTCGCTCGATACCAAGATTTATGGTTTCTACCAGCCATTGCCATTCTTGGGTAAAAAGGTGAAAATGATACGACATGTATTGACTCCTACAATCACATTTACTGGTGCGCCCGACTTCTCATCAAGTTTCTTTGGCTATTATGATAGTTATAGTTATGTCGATGTGAATGGCAAAGAGCAAACAAGGAAATATTCGTTGTTCCCCAATAGCCTATTTGGCGTGCCCGGACAAGGAAAAACAGGGGCAATATCGGTGTCGTTGGCCAACAACCTTGAAATGAAAGTGAGGAGTGATAATGATAGCATAGGCGAAAAGAAGATTTCATTGATTGAGAACTTTACCATCTCGCAAAGTTATAACTTCGCTGCCGACTCGTTAAATTGGAGTAACCTCAATACCTCAATCAACCTTCGATTAGTGAAGAATTTCAATCTTAACTTATCGGCTGTGTGGGATGTTTACACCTATCAGTTAAATGAGTATGGCAATCCAGTGCGTGTAAATATACCTCGCTGGGAAGCAGGTAAAGGCTGGGGCCGATTGTCAAGTACAGGTACATCGTTCTCTTATACATTCAACAACGACACATTTAAGCGCAAGAAAAAAGGTGATGGAAGTGTTGCAGGCGATGAAGAGACTCCCGATGATGAAATGGCCGATGATGACTCATCGACCGAAGACGAAAGTCGTTCGCCCTTCTCTAAAAAGAAAAGCGATGTGGCCACTGACGATGAAGGTTATATGAAATGGACTGTGCCATGGAACTTAACCATGAATTATTCGATAAGTTATGGCTATGGTCAGTTTGATAAAGAAAAACTTGAGTATAAGGGTAAAATAACGCAAAACTTGAGCTTCTCGGGGAATATACGCCCCACCAAGAATTGGAATTTTGGATTTACGGCAAGTTTTAATTTTGATACAGGCAAACTTGCATATATGAATTGTAATCTGTCGCGCGACTTGCACTGCTTCACGATGCGAGCAAGCTTTGTGCCAGTAGGCCCATATAAATCCTATACCTTCAACATTGCTGTTAAATCGGCAATGCTCTCTGATCTTAAGTATAACAAACGCTCATCGTCATCTAATGGCGTGACATGGTATTAGAGCGCAAATAATCAACCTATTTAAATAAATCGTGTAACTCGTCGAAGCGGGTGAGGCTGTCGGCTGAGTGGCGGGACATTGATGCTCTTACTCGGTCGAGGGGCTTTTGTTGCATTGTGCCACTTTTTGAGAAGAATTTGTCGGCATAGCAAATGAGTTTTTCGAGCATCGTTTCGGGTAAATAGTCTTTGCGTGGCAAGGGTAGTTGTTGGCGGTCAATGTCGTCGATGGTGAGGCCAGCCCCGGTGTGTCGTTCGGCTACGCGCGCAATCTCCTCATCAAAACCCTCTTTGCGCAAGAGTTCAGCGCCAAGAATTCCATGACAAATGTAATGTTCCGAACCATGGCAATCAATGTCGGGGGCATTTGTTAGGAAAATGCCTATATCATGAAGCATTGCTACTGTCTCAACTATATCTAACGGAATGTCAAGATTGCAACGACGAGCAATTTCAAGGGCTTTGTCGGCCACTTGACGGCTGTGTTGTAAAAAAATCCCGCGGCACTGAGTGCCTACGGGATAATATTTATCTATGATTTCTTGATAAGTCATTAGGATAATTGAAAATTAATTCTCAACTTTCAATTCTCAATTATTCAACGATTGTGTTCCAACCGTGAATATCTTCTTCCTCGCCAAGTTGAATGCCACGGAGTTTGTTGTAAAGTGCAGTCACAACTGGTCCAGGTTCGCCATTCTTAGAGATAATATATTTCTTGTCGAGGTCAAGGTCGTGGATTTCACCGATAGGTGATGCCACAGCAGCAGTGCCACAAGCAGCGGCTTCTTGAATTGTTTCGAGTTCTTCAAGAGGAATTTGACGACATTCTACCTCAATGCCCATGTCTTTAGCAATTTGTTGCAGACTCATATTGGTGATTGAAGGGAGAATCGATTCAGATGCTGGAGTGATATATTTGCCATCTTTGATTGCCAAGAAGTTGGCAGGGCCGCATTCGTCGATATATTTCTTTTCTTTTGGGTCGAGATAAAGCACTGCCGAATATCCAAGTTCGTGTGCCTTTTCGCCGGCTTCAAGACTTGCAGCATAGTTGCCACCCACTTTCCAACGACCAGTACCTTTAGGTGCTACGCGGTCAAATTCGCGCATGATGCAGATGTTGGTGTTCTTAAATCCACCTTTGAAGTATGGCCCTACTGGTGTAACAAGAACAAGGAAAAGGTATTCGCTTGATGGTTTCACGCCAACTTGTGCCGAAATACCGATTTCAAGTGGACGAATGTAGAGTGATGCTCCACTGCCGTAGGGTGGAACGAAGCGTTCGTTGAGTTTTACTACGCGTTTCACCATGTCGCAGAAAAGTTCTACGGGGATAGGTTGCATCTTAATACCTTCGGCCGAAGTGATGATGCGTTTAGCATTTTCTTCAAGGCGGAAGATGCGCACTTTGCCGTCTTTGCCACGGAAGGCCTTCAATCCTTCAAAGATTTCTTGACCATAGTGGAGGCATGTAGATGCCATGTGTATGTTGATTGACTCAGAGGTTGATTCTTCAATTTCGCCCCATTTGCCATCTTTATAGTAACAGCGTACATTGTAGTCGGTGGGGATATATCCAAATGATAGGTTGCCCCAGTCTAATTCTTGTGTCATAATTATTATGTGTTATTTATTTTACTGCAAATTTAGCAAAATATCACGAAATATCGTCGTTTAGTGGCAAAAAATGCATCAAATAACCTATTTTGATTTATTTTTCCAAAAAAGAATAAGGTCGGCAATGTTAGATATTAAGAGAATTCCAAAAATTGCTACACGCCAATAGCGAATTTCAACAAACAATGACTCATAAATGATAATTAAGCATAGTATAGCCGAAAGGGTGTTGAAAATTGGTTCTTTATACCTCCTAAATGTTGTAACTATTTTAGACATTGTTATATTAATTTATGATTTTGCGTTTTAGTTGCAAATTTACGATTTATAATTAAAAATGCAAAGGGTGAGATAACAAAGCGCGACACATGTAATTAAGTCTCGCATTTTTTTCGTGACGAGATTAATCCCTTATTTTATGGCAATTTTTGTATTTTTGGTTATCAGTAACTACAAAATAAATGCCGTTATTGAGGTTTAATGGAACTGCTAAATTATTACTTTAGTAATTTTAGAGCCTTGTTTCTTTATATAAACTCCATTTGTGGGATTTTTAACTTTTACACCTTGCATATTGAAATATTCAACAGGAGCATTGTTGTCAGAATCAACTAATTCAATAGAAGTTGAAAGGTCTTCTGTTAATAGAGATATTTCTTTCTCTGTTGTTTTGCCATTAGAATGGGCTTTTAGCTTGACTGTAGCCTGACCGCTGTCGAGCAACCAAAGTTCTAATTCATTCGATTCTGTTATTGCATAAGAGTAGTTGCTTGCCGTGCAATCAGTAAATTCCACATCAAGGGTAATGCTTACATTAAGATTGTCTTTATCTGATACTAATTCAGATTTTGGTAATCTTACTGTATATCCGTTTGGAGTAATACCTTTCTTAAGAATTTGTGTGTCTTCTATGTTAAATTCGGGAGCATAGTCATCGGTAAACAAAACCATTGCCGGATAGTCGCTCCATTCGCCAATAGGAATTTGAATAGGCTCGCCAATAAGTTCCCCTTGAGGATTAAATACCAATAAATACCAAGGTCCGTAACCAGCATTGCTCGATACAGGAACGTACACATTATCAGTTTCGGGGTCTATGCTAAATCCTGCATAAATTGAATAATTGGGGTTAATTTCTGACACATCAACAAACACACCTTCTTCGCCATTATCTATGTCAAAATAGCAAATTTGAGGTTTCCCTACTGATATTTGTTCGAATGTATTCCAATCCCATTCGGTATAACAAACATCTTTCCACAGAATTCGATTTGTGTAATTGCAAGCTTGCATCATCCCATATCGCCATGTTGACCAAGCCACCGAGATTTTACTTTCGATAGGAAATGCTATAGCTTCACATATAATAGGATCGATAAGCACTAATTTATTTTGTTCAGGATGATGCTCGTAGGAGTAGTTTTCATAGTCGCAAATTGTAGTCCAAAGCATTCCGTCTTTAGAGAGTGCCAATTCGCCAAAAGAGCCGTCTAATGCTTTAGGCCCTTCACTGCCATCATCTGCAGTCAAATCAAAATATTCTGAAATTGTATAGACAATTTCGTCGGTTTCAATATCAATTACATGAATTCCACGATTTTGCTGTGATGCAAATACAAAATTACCTACTCTAACCATTGAACCAATCTGATGAGCATAAACATCATATTGATAATAACCGCCATTAATGACTTCCCCAGGCTTATAGCCACATTCTGTTCCATCGATAAATTTGACTATTTTATTGTCAATTATGTCAATCACAAAGATGCCATTTGATGTGCCCAAGTAACCTTTAGTTTCGTCAACACCACAAAACGCTCGTCCGTCATAGTTATGTCCGTCGTTTAGCAAAGAACTGAATGTAGTTTGGCTTTGAGTTGTTTTAGCATCTGCTATTGTAAAAAGCCCACCACCATATGTACCGGCTTGTTTAGAGGTTACGAAAATCTTATCCCCATAGATTGTTGCAAATTGCGATGTTTCGCCAAATTGTGATTGAGATACTGATGATGAACTGAAAACGTTATTTTCAGGATTTAACCAAAATAGACCACCAGAAGATGAGCCGAGTTGTCCTTCGGTTAATAAAAATGCGCCATTAGAGTATTGTGCCATACTCAAAAATGCTGTAGCAATATATGCCATTAGAAAAGAAATCTTTTTCATTGTTGTAATATTTTGTGAGTTTATAAAATAATTTTAGATGTTTTAGAGCCTTGTTTTTTGATGAAAATCCCGTTTTTAGGGTTCATAACCTTAATGCCGTGCAGATTGTAATATTCTATTGGAGCAGAATCATCATCTATCACATTTTCAATGCCTGATGATATCACTGCATTAGGGTGTAGGTCTTCACCTCCACAAATTTCGGTAGATGTTTCCCCAATCCAACCACAACATTGGTTTACCGCGCTATATACCTTTATAAAATCGATATAAGAGAGTGTAACGGAGTTGCCATCGGCATCAACAGCCCAATCAATTTTGAATCCAGGATCATCAGCATTCGGTTGATTGTCAACATATCCCCAATCGTAAAATTTCAGAACATAGTAAGAGCCATTTCCACTTTGATCATAAGCATTATCGGCAAGAAGAGAACCTTCAAATGAAATTTCGGTATCATCTATCCACAAGGGCCAATAAGATTGACGGTGATAAACGTTACGTGTCACATATCCAGTCTCGTTTTGATTATCTGCCCACTTAACATAAGTGCGGTCGCATATGTATTTGTTATTAGGGTCGGGGTCGGCACCGATAGCTCTATTGTCATCAGGTTTGGTGTAAGTGATTTTATATTTTCGTATGGTTTCAGGTTTTGCATATTCACATCCTGCAAGTTCGTACCATTCATCATCGGGCAATCCATTCTTATTTATGTCTTGACTCACCATTACGATGCCTGGCTCACAACTGCCACCATCAGATGCTTGGTTTGATTTAAACGCATTCCCATAAATCTTGAAATCATACTCGTTGGCTACATTGACAACTGGATGGTCAAAACCGAACACGACATAACCTCCATATGCACCGAGTGAAATCATGCCGGGAGTTGCTCCGTCGTCATCGTTACCACAAATCTGTTCTTCAACTTTAGTTAAAATAGTAGCCTTGGTGTCACCTTCCTCATATTCGGGCATTGTGTTGATAAATTGCCCTGGAGCTGGCAAGAAATCATACACTTTGGTGATATAAGGACTGTTTGCCTTAACCGAAAAAGCAATAGCAATCACACCTAATGTAAATGTAAATTTTTTCATACTTATAAAGTTTTATTGTTCATTTCCTATTGTTTGTTCTCCTACAAATGCGAAGTGTGCTGGAATATCTCCAGTGCGGACACTCCATTTTAATATGCCATCTTTGCCAAAACAGTATAGAGTACCAGGATTGACATAATTTTTTGCATCGGTTACATATATTTCCTTTGTAATGGGGTTTACGGCTATACCATATGGCATTTTTATTTTAGTATCAGTGCCATCTGTAATAAAGTTATCAGTAACTTTAGTCTTGAGATTGACGTCAACGATAGAGTATGTTACATTATATGACGATGTAAAATGATTCCACCCAGCGCTAATAGCATATATGGAATCGCCTTGGATATACATATCCGAAACTGGTACATCGAGAGAGGCAATCATGCGTTTTTTGCGAACATCATAGCAATATAACCGAGAAGGTGTATCATAATAGTCGCCTCTTGACGAAATCCACAGGCAACCATGATTATCAGCCATAACGTAATGCAGATTTACCGCAACGTCAATTCGTTCTACTTCCTCAAAAGTGTTAATGTCGATAACCGAGACGGTATTCTCATAGTTAGGCACCATATACCCCCCAGAATTGGCTACATAAATCTTGTCGCCCATTATCTCTATTCCATCGGGTTGAAACCCAACCAAACAACGATCAACGACTTCCAACGAAGCAGTATCAACTTTTGCAACATATCCAATTTGTTGATAATCGGGATTAATCTCAACGGGACCAGCATAAGATGTAACATAGGCATATCCTTTGTGGAATTTAATGTATCGGCAATTTGGTATATCAATTTGCCCGACACGCTTTGCTGTTGCAACATCCATTACTTCTATTTTATTTGAACAGTTGATGATAGCATACAAGCGATTCCCATAAATTGCAATATCGTTGCCAACGTCACCCATTTCTTTTGGGACATCGGGATTAGCGTAACCATAAATGTTACGAGTATATACACCAGTAGAGCAATCGTAATAGTCGAGAGTGCTCTTATTGCTCCCCATATTCCCTTCGTTGAGCAAATAAAAACCAGTTATACTTGTAAATTCAGGGCTTGATACAGTTGTGTTTTCGGGGATAAAAATCTCATTGTCCTCTCGGCAAGCCGTTAACAATAACATTGTGAATAAGAGATAAATTAAACTTTTCATATTTCGAATTTTAAGATGAATTTATAATTGCGACCCGGCATAGGGTAATTCATTATTACATCATAATATTGATTCAGAAGGTTGTTCACTTCAAAAGTGGCGGTGAGTTGCATATCGTTGAACCTAAAACGATAGCTCCCCGAAAGATCGTGAGTGTACCATGGTTGCTCATAGTTTGCTCTAATGTTAGAAGAATTGTGGTAGCGTTCACCAACATATATAAAGCTGTAATTCAAATCAAGGTCTTTCCAATTTACACTTGCAACAGCCGAACCACTATGCCAAGGGATATATGAAATCTGTCCCTTATAAGTTCCGGCTTCGGGCTCGTTGTCGGTTGGGTCGGAATAGTCTTGAGCTTTCTGATAAGTATAATTTAGATTCAGGCTTAGTTTTGCGTCTTTGAAAATTCTGCAATCCGATTGAACATTCACATCAATACCCCTGATTTTTACTTTTCCGATATTCATCATCATCCAACGATATTGCCCTGTACCTTTAGGCACAGCAATAATTTTGTCGGTAACATTGTTGTAATATGCATCCGACTTCAATAGCACACGACTGATAAATCCGTCAAAGAGTTTGGAATATTGCACCCCTACATTATATTGGTTGACAAATTCGGGATTGAGATTAGCATTGCCAATGTCGGTATAATAAAGGTCGTTGAAAGTGGGCATGCGGAAAATGCGTTTATAGAATGCCCTGAAATTTAGCGGAAATTCTTTGCAAGGCTGATATGACAAGAATACTGCAGGGGTGACCTCATTTCGTCGTTTGGAAATATTGGTTGTGCTTCCAGTGCCAGAGGTTGCCACACTTTTATCCGAGACAAAAGTCCCTAAAATACTCGCCATCGTTTTAACGCCGTTCCATTGAAAACTTGTAGCCAATGCCACAAGCAAAGTGTTGCGAGTAGGATAGGCGAAGTTAGTAAGCGTTGCATCAAGAGTGTTCCATTGATAGTCAATAGAAAGATTTGCATCCCAATTTTTGAGAATAGAGTATTTATTTGCTACAGAAAGGTATATTTCATCTTGCCAAAATTTATTGTCGAGATACATTAAGGTAGTGTCGGGGTTCAGGTAACGCATGTAATCGCGTGCATATTTCCCATTTACGAGAATTTCATAATTATCGCATAACTGTTTTCTGAAACTTCCCTGTGTAAAGAAATTTTTGTCCCATTGTCGTTGTGAATTTTTCCACACATTATTAACTATGGCTCCAGGAATGCCTTTTCCCGAGTCATAATAATAGAATTTCAGATTCCATTGTCCAGAACTTAACCGGCCGAACAGACCACCTTCCAGTCGAAGCGATTCGATATCTCCGTTTTGTCGTATAGCGGTAGTGTCCCACGCTATAGTGCCATCACTAAAAACTTTCTTGTATCTGAATTTATATTTCCCATTGGCATAAATGTATTCAGCGTTAAGCGATAAATTGATGTTCTCGCTTAATTTTTGCTCATATAAAATAGATGGATTTGCCAAACCGAAAGAGCCTGTGCGAAATATAGCTTTAACATTGTAGCGCTTGGTGTTTGTAAAAGTAGGTCTTTTAGTCCTTAAATAGAGCGTGCCTGCTGAGCCGAAATCTCGTGCAGGTTGAAAAATATCACTTTTCTGCCCGTTATACAGTGATATTTCTTCGATATTGTCGAGGGAGAATTTGCCGAGATCAATCTGTCCGTTTTGAGCATTGCCAAGTTGAATACCATCATAAAAAACTCCCATATGGTTAGTACCCATACTGCGAATGTCAACGGTTTTTATACCACCTACGCCACCATAATCTTTAATTTGAACTCCAGAGAAATAGCGAATAGCATCTGCGACGGAATGACTATTGAGCGCTTCAAGTTGTTGACCTTGTAGTGTTTGTGCAGGAATGACCTCTTTATAGGATTGTGCTGTAACTTGTACTTCTTTGAGGGTATAAGTCGAATCTTCGTTCTCAAAGTCATACTCGTTATTAGCCCATGCAATAAAGGGCATTGAAAAGAGAATTGCGGATATAAATATATGTCTCACCATTTTGATAAATATTATGTCATAAACCAAAATAGCTTTGAGGCGATACTTATATCAAGCCTAAAAATGCAGACACACCTATGACGTATAGGGTGGCAGAAACAAATGAAAAAGAAGACGGTTGCTAAACTACATGTCTTGATTCTTCAAAGCTCATACCTCGTAAGCTATTGAAATAAATGTAGTGGCAGGTCTTCTGACTCGTTTCCTCATCCCGACGCCTTCCCAAGGACTATAGCCTCAGTGGCAGGTTGTGAATGTCGGTGAGTGATAATGAAACTCACAGCAGCGGGGACTGTCCAGGATTTACACCTGATTCCCTATTAAGTGGAGTGACCCGGAAGGGTATCCACACCATTACATCGGCAAAGGTATATATTATTTCGTTTTTGTCAAAGGTTTTTAAAGAAAAATACACAAAAAAAGTGCAATGCCCAGATTTTGAGCATCGCACTTTGCGTTATTTATATCTCTGTGAGATTGTAGATTAGTTGTTTTCGGGACGAAGTTTGCGAACAGTAACAGCTGCTTGCCACATTTCGCTTTCGCGAAGAGCTTTGAGTTCTTCTTCGAGTTTTTCGCGATAATCGGGTTGTGAGTTGCTGTCGATTGAGATTTGAGCTTCGTTACCTGATTTTACGCTATCATAAAGTTGTTGAACAACTGGTTTGATTGCATCGTGGAATGGACCCATCCAGTCGAGAGCACCGCGTTGAGCTGTAGTAGAGCAGTTAGCATACATCCAGTCCATACCGTTTTTAGCGAAGAGAGGCATCAATGATTGAGTCAATTCTTCAACTGTTTCGTTGAATGCTTCAGAAGGGGTGTGGCCGTTTTCACGGAGTACTTCATATTGAGCGAGCAACAAACCTTGGATAGCACCCATCAATGAACCGCGTTCACCAGTGAGGTCAGAAGTTGCTTCGCGTTCGATAGTAGTTTCGAAGAGGTAGCCTGAACCGATACCGATACCGAGAGCAAGAGCACGGTCAGTTGCACGACCTGTAACATCTTGAGAAACAGCATATGAAGAGTTCAATCCGCGACCTTCGAGGAACATTGTACGCAATGATGTGCCTGAACCTTTAGGAGCAACGAGGATAACATCAACATCAGCAGGAGGAACTACACCTGTGCGATCGCTCCATGTGAGAGCAAAACCATGAGAGAAATAAAGAGCTTTACCTGGAGTGAGGTAGCCTTTGATTGTTGGCCATACTGACATTACAGCAGCGTCAGAAAGAAGACACATAATAATAGTACCTTTTTCGCAAGCTTCTTCGATGCTGAAAAGTGTTTCGCCTGGTACCCAACCATCAGCGATTGCTTTTTCAAATGTTTTACCTTGGCGTTGACCAACGATTACATTAAAACCATTGTCACGAAGGTTCATACTTTGACCGGGACCTTGAACGCCATAACCGATCACTGCTATAGTTTCATCTTTTAAGATTTCACGAGCTTTTTCCAAAGGAAATTCTTCGCGGAGGATTACATTTTCTTCAACTCCGCCAAAATTCATTTTTGCCATAATTGAATATTATTAGTTTGTTTGATTTTGTTGCAAATTTACTGCTTTTATTGTAATTCTGCAACAAAATGCAATTAAATATTTAATTTTTGTGTCATTTTTTACTTTTGAACTCAATTTTTGCTCTACAATTTGCTGTTTCATTTACCAAAATTTCGGTTTCGGCAATGTTTTCGGCGCATTTTGTAATAATGTGAGCCTTGTCGCCAAAATGAGTTTCGTGTAGATATTGTATTTCAAAACGAGCAATGTCGTTGTTGTCGAAGTGTTCCAAATCCCATTGGTTGAGGAATGCATCCATATATCTCACACTATTTACATGGCGATTGAAGTCGATATCGCTCACTTTAAATCGATGTTGAGCCGATAGAGTTGCCTCTTCGGGTTTTATAGGGAGCAATCGACTTTGTTTAGCAATGGGGCAAGGGCGGTCGCTTATTGTTTTAGCGAGCCAATCGATTTTTGTGAGGTCGCAAGGACGGCGAGTTTCCATATCAATGGCTACCCATATTGAGCGAACATACCCAATGGTTTCACCTTTGCCGTCTTGGATTTCCATATTACGCTCTGAATATAGGCGGTTAAACCCTTCAATCCATGTGGTTAGGCTATATTCCTCGTTTATTCCGGGGTAGCGAGTCATCTCAATAGTGAGACGGCTCAACACCCAGCCTTCTTTTGATTTAATGAGGTCGGCATATCCCACGCCGAGTATGTTGGCATGCTCGGTTGCAACCTCAATCACGCGTTGAGCAATGAGAGTGATGGGCATTTGTTGTTGTGCATTACACTCTCCGGCTGTGAGGAAATACTTGTGGGTATATTCTTTAGGTGCTTCCATTTGAATCAATTTTCAATTTCGGCACGACGACGAGCTTGCTCTTCAAGGAACATTGTTACATATTCCTCGGGCGATTTGGTGATTGCCACACGACCACTACGCACAAATTGGCGAATGTCGTAGTGCTTCAATTCCTCAAATAATGCCTCGGTTTCGTCGCTATGTCCCGATTTTTCAATCACGGTGTATTCTTTGGTGATTTCAAGAATGCGAGCGTTGTGGCGGCGAATTATTGCCTCAAGATTTTTCTCGTTGAGGAGTTGCTCGGTGGGCACTTTGTAGAGTGCAATTTCTTGATACACAATTTCATCGTCGGTGTAAAGGAATGATTTTAATACATCAATTCGCTTTTCAATTTGTTTCACCACCTTTTCCATTGTTACACGATCGCTCCATGTTGTGATGGTGAATTTGTGGATGCCTTCGATTGAAGAAGGGCTCACCGAGAGGCTCTCAATGTTGAGGCAACGGCGAGTGTATATGATTGAAATCTGGTTGAGCAACCCAACCTGATTTTCAGAGAATACGGTAACGGTAAATAATTGTTTTTCCATTGTTTACAATGTTTTAGTCGATTTTATACATCTCATCGGCGTTAAGCATTATGTCGTCAACCCCTGCACCTGGAGGTGTCATAGGGAACACCATATCGGTCGCATCGATGTTTACATTGAGCATGTAAGCCCCTTTGTGATTGAGCATACGAGCGATAGCATCATCGAGTTGTTCGCGAGTTTCAACATTTTCGGCAGCGATGTTGTATGCTTTGGCTATTGCAACAAAATCGGGGTTAACCATAGGTGTTTGAGAGAAACGGCATTTGAAGAATAATTCTTGCCATTGACGCACATTGCCAAGGAAGTTGTTGTTGAGAAGAATGATTTTTACATCGGTGTCATACTCCATTATTGTGCCGAGTTCTTGAATAGTCATTTGCAATCCACCATCACCGCAGAAGAAGCACACTGTGCGTTCAGGAGCACCCATTTTTGCTCCTATTGCAGCAGGAAGCCCAAATCCCATTGTGCCGAGACCACCCGAGGTGAGAATGCTCTTGGGGTCGGTGTAACGGAAGTAGCGTGATGAGAACATTTGGTTTTGACCAACATCGGTAACCAATACGGCCTTGTCGCCAGTGGCTTTAGATACTTTATGTACCACTTCGCCCATGGTCATAGTGCCTTCGGTGCGGAACACTTCTCGATTGATGACTTTCTCTTGCTCCACTTTGGCACATTCATCAAATGTTGCAAGCCATTCGCTGTGGTCGGCTGGATTGATGAGAGGGAGTAATTTTTCGAGCACTTCACGCGCATCGCCATGAATAGTGGCATCGGTGGCGATGTTTTTGTCAAACTCTGATGAGTCGATGTCGATGTGGATAATTTTAGCCTGTTTGGCATATTTTGAGGTGTCGCCAGTTACACGATCGTCAAAACGCATACCTATAGCAATAATTACATCACTACGATTGGTGTTTACATTAGGACCGATATTTCCGTGCATACCGAGCATACCTTTATATAATCGGTGATTGCTTGGCATAGTTGAAAGGCCGAGTAGTGTTGCAGCAACAGGAATGTCGGCTTTTTCGGCAAATGCGGCAAGCGCTTTTTCTGCTCCCGAAATCATTACACCATGTCCCGAAAGAATCATTGGGCGTTTTGCCGAATTTATGAGGTCGGCCACCACTTTGAGATCTTCATCTTTGATTTTGGGGTAGGGTATATAGCTGCGTATATAGTCGCATTTTTTGTGGCTCCATTCAAGTAACCCGTTTTGTGCATCTTTGGCAATGTCGAGCACCACAGGCCCTGGACGACCAGTGTTAGCGATATAGAATGCGCGAGCTACAGCCCAAGGTATATCTTCGGCACGGCGTATTTGTACAGCCCATTTTGTGATAGGTTGGGTTATACCCACCACATCGGTTTCTTGAAATGCATCACTACCAAGGAATGATGATGCCACTTGACCAGTGATAACTACCAGTGGGGTACTATCCATTAAAGCATCGCTCAACCCGGTAATCACATTGGTAGCAGCAGGTCCCGATGTTACGATGACCACGCCAGGACGGCCAGTTACACGAGCATAACCTTGAGCCGCATGGGTGGCTCCTTGTTCGTGGCGAACGAGGATGTGCTTTAATTGGTCGGGATAATCATAAAGTTTATCATATACTGGAATGATGGCGCCACCGGGATAACCAAATACGAGGTCAACCCCTTCGGCAATCAACGATTTGATAATCGCTTCGGCACCTGTTATTTTTTCAGCCATATATTGTAATAATTATGAATTTTCAATTCTCAATTTTCAACTATTTAAATATCTCCTCTCACGCCACCTTTGTCGGCCGATGTCACCATTGAAGCATAGGCGCGTAGCGCTTTTGAAATCACACGATCGCGAGTGCGTGGAGTGAATGCCTCTTTGCCACGAGCCTCTTCCTCTTTGCGACGGTTGGCAAGTTCTTCATCGCTGATTTCTACGCTGATAGAGCGTTGAGGAATGTTGATGTCGATGATGTCGCCATCGCGCACAAGTCCAATGTTGCCACCTGCGGCTGCTTCGGGTGAGATGTGTCCAATAGAAAGACCCGATGTGCCCCCCGAGAAACGACCATCGGTGATGAGCGCACATTCTTTGCCAAGGTGCTTGCTCTTAATGTAACTTGTGGGATATAGCATTTCTTGCATACCTGGACCACCCTTGGGGCCTTCGTGAGTGATAACTACTACATCGCCTGCAACTACTTTGTCGCGAAGGATTCCTTCTACGGCATCTTCTTGCGATTCAAATACTTTTGCTGGACCACGGAAGTGAAAAATGCTTTCGTCAACACCTGCAGTTTTTACTACACAACCATCGAGAGCGATATTGCCACGGAGAACGGCAAGACCACCATCTTTTACATATGCATGTTCAAAGTCGCGAATGCACCCTTTTTCGCGGTCGGTATCGAGAGTTTCATATGTGCAGTTTTGTGAGCCGAGCACGAGATTTTTCTTTTCGCCTGGAGCGCTTTTCCACATCGCTTCGGCTTCAGCATCAAAGTTTTTGCCACTGATGGCATATTTTTCAATAGCATCGCCAAGGGTTAATCCATCAACGCGTTTCACAGTGGTGTTGATGATGCCTTGGTCGGCAAGAACCTTCATGATTGAAATGATACCACCAGCGCGATTCACATCTTGAATGTGATATTTAGAGTTAGGTGCAACTTTACACAATACGGGAGTTTTGCGTGAAAGAGCATCAATATCGGCCATGTTGAATTGTGCCTCGGCTTCATGGGCAATAGCAAGAAGGTGAAGCACCGTGTTGGTTGAGCCTCCCATTGCGATATCAAGAGCCATAGCGTTGAGCATAGCTTGACGAGTGGCAATGTTACGAGGTAACACGCTTTCATCGTCGTTATAGTAGTATGCAAAAGTGTTTTTTACGATTTGTTGAGCTGCCTTTTTGAACAGTTCGGTGCGATTGGCATGTGTAGCCACGATAGTGCCGTTGCCAGGGAGCGCCAATCCTATTGCTTCGTTGAGCGAGTTCATAGAGTTGGCAGTGAACATGCCCGAGCAAGAGCCACAAGTGGGGCATCCGCGTTGTTCGAGTTTGGTTACTGTGTCATCATCTACGCTATCGTCTGCAGCATCAATCATAATGTCGATGAGGTCGAGCGCGCGCTCGCCAAGACGGCCAGCTTCCATAGGTCCGCCCGAAACGAAAATTGCAGGGATATTTAATCGCATAGCAGCCATGAGCATACCAGGCGTAACCTTATCACAGTTAGAGATACACACCATTGCATCGGCTTTGTGCGCATTTACCATATATTCTACCGAGTCAGCAATGAGATCGCGAGAGGGAAGTGAATATAACATACCATCATGTCCCATTGCAATCCCATCATCAATAGCAATAGTGTTGAACTCGGCAGCAAAGCAACCAAGTTTTTCTATTTCGGCTTTAACGATTTGACCTATTTCGTGGAGATGAGTGTGGCCAGGAACAAATTGAGTGAATGAATTGACGACGGCAATAATAGGTTTGCCTATTTGTTCCTCTTTCATACCATTTGCACGCCATAGAGCGCGTGCGCCTGCCATTCTGCGACCTTGAGTGCTTGCAGCACTTCTAAGTGGTTTACTCATGATTATTTTCCTCCGTTTTTTAACTACAAAACCTCCCTATTGCGTTTAATGCATGGTGGGGAGGCTTCATGTTATATGTTTATATTTATTTAATGTATCATATGTACAACAAAATTTCCCACCCTTTATTAAAGGACGCTGACGACGACCACCACTGATTGCAGGTGTGTCATTGGGAAATTTGTTTGCAAATATTGACTGTTCATCTAACATTATTATAGAATTGATTGCAAAATTATGTTTTTTAATGACAAAATGCAAATAAAAACGCGATAAAATTTATTTTTTTAGAGCAATATGCCAATAAAAGTGTCAATATGTGGTGCAAGCGAAGAAGTTTGGAGTATAGGATATGATATTGTGTTAAATAATGTTAAAAATGGGGGGCAATTTATATTAAATAAGGTAGTATCTTTGTATTGCGAGAGTTTAACGATGAAAAATGGCTGTTTTTTTGAGTGCTATATGCAACAAAAAGTGCAATATGTGCGTCTAATGATTGAATCGCGATAAAAATAAAAGTTATATTTACAAGTTGAAAATTTACAAAAATGAAACAATTAAAACAATTAATCATATTTTGTTGCTTATTATTCTCGGCAAAAGCCGTGGCGTCGGGGTATCAAGTGAAAGGTGTTGTTGTAGATTCGCTTGGTGAGGCCGAGATGTATGCGACAATCAGAATTTTTAATGTGACCGATACGCTGAAACCTATATCGATGGGTGTGACTGATGAAACTGGTGCATTTTCACAATCGCTTAAAACGACTGGGAAGTATCAATTAAAGATTCATTCGACCGGTAAGACCGAGATTTCGCGCAATTTTGAAATCAATACCACCACTCCCGTTGCCGATATGGGAACGATGGTGATAAAAGATAACTCCGAGGTGCTTGGCGAACTGACGGTGATGGCTCAACGCCCACTTGTAACCAAAGAGATTGACCGCATAGGTTATGATGTGCAAGCCGATGCCGACTCTAAAACTGCAACTATCATAGAAATGCTCCGCAAAGTGCCCATGGTTGATGTTGATGCACAAAACAATATCACAGTGAAAGGTTCGGGCAATTTTAAAGTGTATAAAAATGGTCGCCCCAATAATTCATTTTCAAGTAATCCCAAAGAGGTGCTTTCGGCAATTCCTGCATCAATGATTAAGCGCATTGAGGTTATAACCGAGCCAGGAGCAAAATATGATGCCGAAGGGGTAGGGGCTATCCTCAATATCGTAACCAACGATGACACAGTAGTAAAAGGTGTAATGGGAAATGTGTCGGCTCAAATCACAACACTCGGCACCCCACAAGGGTCGTTGTGGTTAACTTCGCAAATCGATAAAGTTGCTATTTCGGCCTATGCCGGCACATACAATATGAATAAACTTTCAAGTGAAAGCGAAACATATACTCATTACGATTACAAAGATAGTGGCTCGTCAATGGATTATATCTCAAAAGGAACTTATAATGGTTGGGGCACATGGTTTGGCGTTGATGCAAGTTGGGAGCCCGACACGCTCAATCTATTTAATCTCTCATTTAATGGCTATTGGCATGACCTTGATGTGCCAGGAACGACATCCTCTCAGATGACCGCAGCTGATGGCACTCCTATCTACTCCTATAACGCAAAATATTTCTATCCTCAAAATTATCTCGATTTTACTGGGAATGTGAGTTATCAGCGCTCTACTCATCGCAAAGGTGAAACTTTCAATATATCATATCTTGTATCTACCACCGACCAAAATCAAGATCAAACTCAAGAATACTACGACATGGTAAATATGCCAGTCGCTTACACTGGAACACATTCATTGTTTGATTTGAATTTTATGGAACATACTATTCAAGCCGACTATACTCGTCCATTTGCGAAACACCATACCATCGATGTGGGCGCTAAATATATTCTTCGCGATAATCATAGCACAACAACAAACCAATATCTCGGAGTTGACACAACTTTTAGCGATTTCTCGCATATTACACAAGTGTTGGCTGGATATGGCGAATATCGTTTTAAGTGGAAATCTTTAAGTGCAAAAGCTGGTATCAGATATGAATACTCTTATCTAAATGCTAAATTTAATGATGGTTCACAACCCAATTTTGGGCAAGGGTTTAGCGATTGGGTCCCCTCGGCAGCTCTTGCATGGCAAGCCAATGCTGCTAATAGTTTCACATTCAACTATGCCACACGCATCAACCGTCCCGGTATAAGTTACCTCAATCCTGCCGTAGAAGAAGGCGTTAACTCTACAAGTCAAGGTAACCCCAATCTATTAAGTGCTCGACACAACTCTTTTAAGTTGACCTATATGTTAATCAGGCCTAAATTTAATCTCAACCTATCGGCCAATTATGAGTTCTCAAACAATGGAATAGTATCGTATGTAACAGCAATCGATAATCATATTTATTCTACATATGCCAATGTGGGTCGTAATAATAGTCTCTTTTTTGATGCAAATATTCAATGGAGCATTACCCCCACAACTCAACTAAACATCTATGGCTCGACATATAGAATGGAATATGAAATTAAACAACAAGGATTGCGACAAGCGCGTTGGCAATGGGGTGCAAGTGCTCGATTAACACAACAATTGCCTTGGAAATTGCGCCTTGAGGTTGCTGGTGGTCGTAACTCGGGAAGTGTCAACAATGTATATAGTTATACCGATAATATTACAAATGATGGGTGGAATTATTACTTATCGCTTCAACGCTCATTCTTGAAAGAAGATCGCCTTACAGTGAGCATCTTCGCACTGAATCCTATAGGATCAAGTTCACAACTATCGCGACAATATTTTGTAAATGGAGATTATACTGGATATTCCGACACCAAAATGATGAATACTGGCAAATTAGCAATGTTAAGAATAGCATATCGCTTTGGCTCGGTTAATGCGCAAGTTAAGAAAACATCAAAGTCTATTTCAAACGACGATATTATAGGTCGCAAATTGTAGTGAGAGATATAAATACACATTATTATATATAATATATAGAAACAGCAAAATTTTAGGAAGAAGGTGCGTCAATAAAAATTGATGCACCTTTTGTTTAATACTCTTTTAACATATCAGGGGAGTGGGGGAGTTAATCAAAAAGTTCGTTTTACGTGTCATTTTGTTGCTTTTATGGGATGAAAAAATGATAAAATGAACAAAAATGAGTGCTAAATCAAATAAAAATATCAAAGTGTTAAATGTTAAAACCGAAGAAAAAGTGCTAATTTTTGTTTGTGATTAGATATTTTTGTATATCTTTGCAAATTAATAGGTGTATTGCATTGTTATATGCCGAAATTAAAACGTGAGAAAAAATAAAAAATAATAACAATTTATTCTATGTTTAATTAATTATTAATTTATGAAAAAGCTGTTTCTATTACTTGTGGCAGTCCTTTCAATTAGCCTTTGCGCGTCAGCACAGACTCGTACGGTGAAGGGAGTTGTCGTGTATGCCGGAGACCAAGAGCCTCTTCCAGGCGCTACTATTCTTCCGGTAGGTGGCGGTAATGGTGTAGCAACCGACATCGATGGTAACTTTACTCTCGAAGTTCCCGCTAAAGTGACAAAATTGAACGTATCTTACGTTGGTATGGTAACAAAACAAGTTACTATTACTTCAGGTGAAATGCGTATCGAGTTGACTAACTCAGAAAACAACCTCGACGAAGTGATGGTTGTTGCTTATGGTACTGCTAAAAAATCAACCTATACAGGTTCGGCAGCCGTAGTGAAAGCTGATGACATCAACAAGGTGCAATCTTCAAATGCAACTAATGCATTGAATGGTCGTGTATCAGGTGTTCAATTGAACAACGCTTCAGGTCAACCTGGTGCAACTTCACCAACAATTCGCATTCGTGGTATCTCTTCTATTAGTGCCGGAAATACACCTTTGTATATCGTTGACGGTGCTCCTTATGATGGTGATATTAACAATATCTCATCTCAAGATATCGAATCAATGACAGTATTGAAAGATGCTGCTTCTACAGCTCTTTATGGTGCTCGTGGTGCTAATGGTGTTATCGTAATCACAACTAAAAAAGGTAAACAAGGCGAAGCTAAAGTTTCTCTTGATGCTAAATGGGGTGCCAACACTCGCGCAACTCAAGACTACAACTTCATTACATCTCCAGCTCAATACTATGAAGCTTACTATGGTGCTTTAAAAAATTATTATTTAGGCAATGGTTTGACTGACGTTGCTGCTCATGCTCAAGCTAATGCTTCAATGATTTATGGTGATGGTACTGGTCTTGGTTACAACGTTTATAACGTGCCTGAAGGTCAATATCTAATTGGTGCAAATGGTAAACTTAATCCTAACGCAACTCTTGGTAATGTTGTTAATGGTTATTATTTGACTCCTGACAACTGGTTGGACGAAGCTTATAAAAATAGCCTCCGTCAAGAATATAACTTGGCTATTAACGGTGGTACTGACCGCTCTTCATTCTATGCTTCTTTGAGCTACCTTGATAACGAAGGTATTACTGCTAACTCTGATTATCAACGTTTCACTGGTCGTATGAAGGCAGACTACCAAGTTAAAAACTGGTTGAAAGTTGGTGGTAACTTCTCTTATTCACGTTTTGATGCTAATTCTCTTGGAGAAGATGGTAGCGCAAATTCTTCAGGTAACATCTTTGCTTACGCAACACAAATTGCGCCAATTTATCCTCTTTATGTACGTGATGCTCAAGGTAACATCATGAAAGATGATAATGGTTTCGCTATCTATGACTTCGGTAGCAAAGATAATGCTGGTCTTTCTCGTCCATTCCTTTCAGGTGCTAACCCTTATGCAACAAACCAACTTGATACAGATAACTACGAAGGTAACGCTTTCACTGCACAAGGTTTCTTTGAAGTTAAATTCCTCAAAGATTTCAAATTCACTTGGAATAGTGGTGTAACTATTGACGAAACTCGCTCTACCTCATTTACTAACCCATACTATGGCCAATATGCTACCTCTAATGGTATCTCTACAATCAGCCACTCTCGTTCTACTGCACAAAACCATCAACAATTGTTGACTTGGGGTCGTCAATTTGGCAAGAGCAATGTTGACGTAATGATTGGTCACGAATACTATAGCTATAACTACAAATATTTGTATGGTAGCAAATCAAACTTCTTTGATCCAAATAATACTGAATTAGCTGGTGGTATCACTGATAGTGGTACAAACTCTTATCAATCTGATTACAACACAGAAGGTTTCTTTGGTCGTGTACAATATGATTTTGATGGCAGATATTTTGCTTCAGCTTCTTTCCGTCGCGATGCTTCTTCTCGTTTCCACCCAGATAACCGTTGGGGTAACTTCTGGTCAGCTGGTGCTGCTTGGAATATCGCAAAAGAAGACTTCTTCACTGCTGAATGGGTTGACCTTTTGAAATATAAATTGTCATATGGTTCACAAGGTAACGATAACATTACTAACTACCTTTACACTAACACTTACGAAATCGTAAACTCTGGTGGTAACCCATCTGCAGTTCCTTATCGTATGGGTAATAAAGATATCACTTGGGAATCACAAGGTAACTTCAATACTGGTATCGACTTCGGATTCTGGAATGGTCGCTTCAGCGGTACATTAGAATACTTCTATCGTAAAACAACTGATATGTTGTTCTCATTCCCATTACCACCTTCAATGGGTTACACTTCATATGCTGCTAACGTAGGTGATATGCGTAACCAAGGTGTTGAACTTGAACTTCAAGGTACTCCTATCGCAACTCGTGATTTCTCTTGGGATTTACGCTTGAACTTGACTCACTATAAAAATAAAATCACTTATCTTCCTGAAGAACGTAAAACTATGGAATGTAGTGGCGTAGAAGGTTACTCAAGCGGTAACTACTACTATGGTGAAGGCATTTCACTCTACACTTTCCGCATGCGTCAATATGCAGGTGTTAATGAAAATGGTGAATCAATGTGGTACTACGATGCTGAAGAACCACGTGTAGATGCTGCTGGTCAACCAGTAATGGGTGAAGATGGTAAACAAGTAATGGATAAAGTACGCAAAACTACAACTCAATATGACGATGCTGACTACTATCTATGTGGAACTGCTCTTCCTGATCTTTATGGTGGTTTTGGTACAACTCTTAACTTCAAAGGTTTCGACCTTTCAGTTGACTTCGGTTATCAAATCGGTGGTCAAGTTTATGATGGCGACTACGCAGGTATGATGTCATCTCCAACTGCTAGTTCAAAAGGTACAAACTTCCACGCTGACATCTTCAAATCATGGAGCACTGCTAATCCTAATAGTAACATTCCTCGTTTCCAATTTGGTGACAGCTACTCAACTGCATCATCTGATCGTTTCTTGACAGATGCTTCTTACCTCAGTTTGAACAATATCAACTTTGGTTACACATTGCCATTGGCTGTTACTCGCAAAGCTGGTATGGATAAAGTTCGTATTTATTTTGCTGCTGATAATATCTGGGTATGGTCAAAACGTCAAGGTCTTGACCCACGTCAGTCAATCACAGGTTCTGTGACAAACAGCTACTATGCTCCTATCCGTACTCTCTCAGGTGGTTTGTCAGTAACTTTCTAAACTTAATGGTTTAAAAATAAAAAATGCAAAATATGAAAACTAAAATATCAACATTATTTGTAGGGCTCGGTCTTGCAGCATCGTCTTTGATGTCAACAAGTTGTATCGAGGAAACTTTCCCTACTGATATCGCTACCGATGAAGTTATCTCTTCTTCGGCTAAGGCTACTGAAGCTCTTCTTTGGGCTATGCCTGCGTTTATGAATAACTATGCAACTCTCAGTTCTTCTTATCACTATGACTGGGGTTATGGTTCTGTGATGCACATCCGCGATGTGATGACCGGCGACCTTCCTGTTGTAGCTTCGGGTTACAACTGGTACACTAACTGGGAACTTAATAAATATCAAGGTGAAAGTTATGTATATTGTCAATTCCTTTGGAACTTCTATTGGAAAGGTGTGCAAACTACTAATAACTTGATTAGTGCAGTTAATCCTGAAACTGCAACTGAAGCACAACTTGGTATGCTTGGCGTTGGGTTAGCTTATCGTGCTCATTACTATCTTGACATGGCTCAAATGTGGGAATTCCTTCCTAATGATGTAACATCAAGTATAAATCCAGATGGAAATGACGTATTGAATCTCACTGTGCCCATCGTAAAAGAGGGTATGGGTGAAGATGAAACTCGTAACAATCCTCGCGTTTCTCGTGAAGAAATGGCTGCATTTATTATTAACGACTTGAACAAAGCTGAAGAATATATTGTAAATATAGGCTCATTAGCGGCTAAAACATTGCCTGATTTGGCTGTAGTTTATGGTTTGAAGGCTCGTTATTATATGTGGCTTGCTGGTGAAGGTACTGATGCTAGTTCTGCTGAAAATTTCAAAAATGCTAAAGAATATGCTCGCAAAGCTATCAATGCTGCGAGTGTAACTCCTATGACTCAAGAAGAATGTCTTGACCTCGCGAAAGGTTTTAATGACATCAATCAATGGATGTGGGGTGTTCAAATGGTAGTGGAAGATAATGTTGTTCAATCAGGTATTTTGAACTGGACTTCTTGGATGTCAAACGAAGCTGTATTTGGATATGCTGCTGCTGAACCTAACATTATGATTGACGCTAGCATGTATGCTCGTCTTAATAATACTGACTTCCGTAAACTTATGTGGAAGGCTCCTAAAGGTACTGCTCTTTATGGTATGACTCCATATATCGCAGGTGGAGATGCTCTTGTTGACTATGCTTCAGTAAAATTCCGCCCAGCGAATGGTGATATAGAAGAACCAACTGTAGGTGCTGTATCGGCTTATCCTTTGATGCGTGTTGAAGAAATGTATTTGATCTTGGCTGAAGCTCAAGCTATGTCAGGTAACGCATCTGCGGGTGCTGCTACTTTGCAGAACTTTGTATCAACTTATCGTGACCCTGCTTATACTTGTACTGCGTCATCTCCACAAGCTGTTCAAGATGCTGTTTGGCAACAATGTGGTATCGAAGTTTGGGGTGAAGGTTTCTCATACGCTGACATCATGCGTTTGAAGAAGGATATTGACCGTCGTGGTGCAGGTTTTGAACGGGCATATGTATATCATATTCCTGCTGGTGACCCAGTATTGGTTTACCCAATTCCTAACTCTGAAATTGAAGCTAATCCGATGCTCGAGCATGACACTAACCCAACATTGACTGCTCCATCACCAGTTGCAGACAATTAATTTAGTAACTTATAAAAAAGTAAATTATGAAATTCAAACATTCAATTATATTCATGGCTCTGCTTGCCATCACATCGATGTTTGCAAGCTGTAGCGAAGGCGAATATTGGGATGAGTACATTGAAGAAACTGAAAAATACTCATTTGAAACAGCTTCATCAAGCTTTAGTCTCAATGCAGCTGATGTTGTTCCTTCTACATATGTTATCAAAGTAGTTCGTAACAATGCTGGTGGAAGCGTAACACTCCCTGTAACAGGCGAATTCTCAAGTATTTTTAGTGGTGTTGAATCTGTTACATTTGAAGAAGGTCAAAGTACAGCAGAATATGCAATTACAGTTAATGCTGATGCTATTGTAATGGGTACTACTTATACTGCTAAAATTGCTTTTGATGCTGAACAAGCTTCTGTATCAGGTATCTCTACTTATACTCTTTCTTTGAAGAAGGATTATACATGGGTATCAGCTGGTAAGTGTATCATGGCTTCTAACTGGGCTGGCGCACAAGCTAATGTAGCCATAGAAAAAGCTGCTGAATATTCTGAAGGAGGTAATCATTTATATCGTTTGGTAAGTCCTTACTACTACTTGGAACCATCTTATTGTCCAAAACCAGGCTTCCACGTACAGTTCTATTTGGATTCAAATTATGAGCCTTTGACTTTACCACGTTCACAAAATATTGGTGAAGCTTCTAGCAAGGGTGGAAATTACCATTTGTTCTATTTTGAAGATGGTTCATACAATTGTGCTTTT
>JAZRLP010000022.1:0-142779 GCA_045646905.1 Muribaculaceae bacterium | reverse complement strand
TTAGATATAATTCTACTTGCGTTGCATTATACGAGCGTTTGAGAGAAAAAGGAAAACCTGTTAAAGTCGCGATGATTGCAGTAGTAAATAAACTTCTAAAACAAATTTTCGCTATTGTGAAAAATAATTGCTTTTATGATGTAAATTTCTCTAAAAATATTTGTTTTTGAACACAGTTCATTCTGTTCATATCTTCATAGGCGTGTTTTTTTAGATTGAAGGACAGAAAAGACAGAGTTTTATCCCCTCAGTCGCAAGCGATTTTTACCACCTCGTCACTTCGTGCCAGTTACGGTGAGGCTCGCAATCGTGTGTTTTTAACCACCTCCCGGCTTCGCCGTACTCCTCCTTTTCAAGGAATAGGAGGAGAGTTATAGCCCTTGCGGGCTTATAAAATAGGTGTTGACTGTGGAGTGTTACGCATAAATTATTAAAATATGCGTTAATGGGTGTCAATGGGTGTGGAATATTGAAAAACTTTCTGTAATTTTACGGCTTAATTTAGAATTTAACTTTTGAGAATGGATAATAACAAGCCAAAAGATGATGAACAGTTGGTGGCTCGCTTGCGTGAGCCTGCCACTTGTCGTGAGGCTTTTGGAGATGTGATGCGTATCTATAGCGAACCTCTTTACTGGCAAATTCGTCGTATGGTGAACAACCACGATGATGCCAACGACCTATTGCAAAATACATTTATGAAGGCGTGGGGTGCTATAGAGAATTTTCGTGGTGAGGCAAAGTTATCGACATGGCTCCACAAAATCGCGATAAACGAAAGTATCACATTTCTAGAAAAGGAACGCAAACGCCTCAACATATCGCTCGACGATGAGGAGTCGTATCTCATCAATACCATTGAAGCCGATAGCAATATTGATGGTGATGAGCTTGCACTGAAATTGCGTAAGGCTATAGCCTCGCTTCCCGAAAAACAACGATTGGTATTTAACATGAAATACTATGATGAGATGAAATATGAGCAGATGTCGGAGATTCTTGGCACATCGGTGGGTGCGCTGAAAGCATCATACCATCTTGCTGTAAAAAAAATCGAACAATTTTTTGAAGATAACGATTAAACCTTTTTCACTCATTATAGTCATAAATAACGAAAAGACTCTACCTCTATGAACGAAGATAAAAAGATATTAGACAAGGTGAATCGCAATTCGGGTATGACTGTTCCCGAAAATTACTTTGCCGATTTTGCCGAAAAGATGATGCAAAGCCTACCTGAAAAGGAAGAGCCTATCATCACTAAGCCTCTAACAACTTGGCAAAAAATTCGTCCTTATGTATATTTAGCTGCAATGTTTGCCGGTATATGGTGTATGGTTAAAATGGTTGACCTCATGGGGTCGAATACCATAGGCACTCCATCGCAAGCAGCTCAATCAGAGCAAATTCTCGCTCAAGCCATTGAAGACGAAATGTTTATCGACGACTACTGCTACGAAGATGTTGATGAATACAGCCTACTCGAAAGCATGTATGAAGACGGATATGAAATAGACAATATTGCATTTGAATCATCTAAATAATTCTTGATTATGAAAAGAAGTATCATTATCATATTAATAATAGCCATATTTGCTCCTATCAATGTGGCTGTGGCTCAAGGGAAGAAGAAAATCGACCGCAAAGAATGGTTTGCCCACATGCGCCAACACAAGCACGATTTCTTGACAAAAGAGCTTAAACTCACTAAAGAGCAAGAAGCGAAGTTTTTTGCCGTTTATGATGCAATGGAAGATGAATTGCACAAGGTGAATCGCGATACACGCAAACTCGAAAAACAAGTAGCCGACAATAAGGCTGCTACCGATGTGGAATATGATGCTGCATCAAAGGCTATTATAGAGCTAAAAAAGAAAGAAGCTGCCATTGAATTGAAATATTTTGACAAACTAAAATCTACTATTTCAAGCAAGCAACTATTCCTTCTAAAAAAAGCTGAACGCAAATTCACTAAAAATATAATGAAAGAGCACAATAAAAAATGTTCCAAAAAGAAATAATGGAAGTCCTTTTTTATTGAAATTCAATTCCCCTCTTATATATTTATCTCTATCCTCGACCTTAAGGACTCTCCCTTTTCATTGAGCCTTAAGGTCATTATTTTTTCCACATTTTAAACTGCTCAATTATGGGAAAATACCTCAAAATATCGATTTTCTTATTGTTATCAATAGCTATCCACCTCAACGCGGTGGCTAAAAATGCCATTGAGCCCGACTTTGCATATCCCCTGAAGGTGTCGCAAAGAGCCGAAGAGAACCTAAAACAGGCATTAAAAGAGAATGACGGCAATGCTGTTGTGAGGTCACTCATTGATTATTCAATAGCCCAATCGCTCATCAATACCGATAGCATTCAGCCTATTATAAACAAAATTGAGCAGGTGGCAGTTAAAGAGAAGAATCCTTGCACCAAAGCGTTGCTCAACACGCTATTGTGCCAAATATATTCGGGTCTTTACTCGTCGGATGCACTAACTATTGAGCGCCGAGCAAATATAAACGCTGGCACTCCACTCGACATTGCCGAATGGAGCAAAAAAGATTTTGAAAACAAAGTTTTTGAGTTGTGTGATGCAGCTTTAACAGATGCCGATGTACTGAAAAAGGCCAAATTGATTGATTATCGAGATATCATTAAACAAAACTCGCTCACACCTATCTACTACCCCACTCTATATGACTTTGTAGCGAGTTGTATTATTGAAAATATTCATGAATTATCTCTTATTGGCATCAAAAATAACATCCTTCCACTCAATGAGTTTTTAACAACTCCCATAAACAATACCGACCAATATACTCATCGCATTTACTCTATTTATAAAGATATAGAGTCATTTCACAAGAACGACATTGCGCCACTCATCTATTGGGATTTGATGCGCGTTGATAATAGTTACGATTCGAATGCCATATTACGCGATGATTATTCTCACCTTGAACAGAGAGACAAGGCTATCCAATATCTATATGACACTTATAGCCATTCGGAATATGCTTCGCTTGTATTAATTTATCAGTGGGAAGAATCTTATCGAAATGCCAATGCTCCTACCAAACTCAAGTTTTACAACCTATTAAAAAAACGATTGTCACAATTTCCTGCATATAGTGGGAATTGTGATATACAAAACATTCTCAACCATATTGAGCAACAAAAATTAAATTTTCGTCACAATCAACTCATTGCGCCAAATGATACATTATCGATTTATATATCTAACACCAATTGCTCATCGCTAAAGGTTGAGATATTGCGTTTGCCCGATGATATAGGGGGAAGAGGCCACTATTCGTTAAAAAAAGGTGAAACTCCACAAGTTTATAAATCGTTTGATCTCTCATACCGAAACGAAATACCATTCTTTTTAGAAGACACATTAAAAACCACTATCACTCAACCGGGATATTATAGCATTATTGTATATAATGATCATATCAAAAAAGATTTAAGCAATCTTAAGGTGCTTTATTGTTCGGAGTTAACCAGCATTTCGGCCAATCGTTTCAAAGATGATTATCGCATATGGGTAATAAATGCTAAAACGGGAAAAGTAATCAATAATGCCGATATAAATATTTTTGAGCAATGGGGCAATATGACAAAAAAGAAACCTTTGCTCACCACAAAATCGCAGAGAAACGGCATCATAAATATAAAGACCAATAAAATAGACCAATATTATTATACATTGAGCAAAGGCGAGGACAAATATGCACCTCATGACTATTTTTATATTTCAGACATAAACTCGGACACTACCTGGACCGACCGAGCAACATGCTTCACCTCTCTGCCATTATATCACCAAGGCGATATAGTGGACTGGAGTGCAGTTATTTATAGCACCAAAGGCGAATCACAAAAACTTGCGACTAACAAGACTTATACCATCTCATTTCGCGATGCCAACTATATGCAAATCGACACTGCCGTTGTCACTACCGACGATTGGGGGCGAGTTGAAGGGAAATTTACTATACCTACCGATCGCCTTACTGGGAAATATTCAATAACTATTATAGGGCAATTTAATCGCAGAGTCGCAGGCACTTCTTTTATGGTAAGCGACTATAAATTACCCACTTTTGATGTAAAAATATCGGATATCACAAAACAAGAGAATGGCAAATACCTTATCAGTGGCGAAGTGCGTGCTTTTTCGGGATTTGCATTGAGTGATGCCACTATAGCCCTTGATTTAAAATCGCGCGAATATCAATTCTTTAATAGCACTCCATTCTCAACTGTTCTCAATGACTCTACTGCAACCGATGCCAATGGTAAATTTTCGTTTTCTATTGCGTTGCCCAATATCAATGCAGGGGAAAAAGCGATATACAAGGCCGAAATAGTAGCAACTGCGCCCAATGGCGAATCACATGAAACAAACAAAACATTTACCAATGGCAACTCGTTTTTTATCAACGCATATGGATTAGAAAGAGCCCCCATAGAAGTCAAGAAAAGCACCAAACTTGACATAAAATTAAGTTCTATATCAGGCACATCGACCGATGGCACAATATACTATTCAATTATCAACAATAATGAAGATATTGTAAAAAGCGGTTCTTTCGCAGCCGCAAATCCCGTTGTTGATTGGAGCGATATTGCAAGCGGTGAATACGAGATAAAAATGCATTCTATTGCTCCTACGGCAACCGACACCATAACCTCCGACATAAGATTATATCGACTATCGGATGCGTTACCCCCTATTGATGAAGGAATATGGATACAGCACAACAAATACTCCATCACAAAAGATAATTCGGTTGAGTTTTACTATGGCTCAACATTGGGCGATTGTGAGATATTATATGTTCTACACGATAACAAAAAATTATATGACCAACGCTGGATTAAGACTAAAGCTGGCATCCACAAATCGCGCATTTTATTGCCTAAAGATGTCAACGAAGCTATAGTGGATTTAATCGCCGTAAAGGACTATAAATGTTACAACATATTGGCAAAAATAAGCCGAGCGAATGCCAACAACGGCATCAAAATAAATGCGCAATCATTCCGCGACAAAATCACTCCCGGGAGTGATGAACAATGGACATTCAGCGTTACCGACACTAAAGGAAACGGCAAAGAATCGGCAATAATCATGGATATGTATTCGATTGCTATCGAAAAACTCAATCCACACAATTTCAATTTACAATTCTACAAGCCAACATATTATGGAAACATTAGTACACCTTATTTCAACAACAATAGCCAATATCTACAAAGCACATTAGGTAGCACCGGCAATTGTATTGACATGGAAATTCCGCAATTCAACACCTATAGCTATTCTTTAATCAATATCCATTCTCGTTATGAGAATGTAATTGCAATGGGCTATTCACCTCTAAAAGCGGCCAATAGGTTGTCGGGGAAAGTTGCAGGATACGCAATTGTTGAAGAGGAAGCTGCGTTGAGCGATGAGAATGTGATGTATGAAGTGGTGGAAACAAAAAAGTTAAACCATGCAGTAGATGCTATCGACGAAAACAACTCGCCCAACATACCATTGCGCGATAATGAAACGCCATTGGCATTCTTCCGCCCTATGCTCACCACCGACACGCTTGGCAACCTCTCATACTCATTTACTGTCCCCAATGCCAACACCACTTGGCTGTTTAACGCCATAGCCTACGACAAGGACTTTGATATTGCACACTTTGCTCGCAATGTGATTGCCAACAAGCCGATTATGGTGCAACCCAACTTGCCTCGATTCCTTCGCAACGGCGACAAGGGCACCATCAAAGCATCGGTAATGAACAACAGCGATAGCACGATGGTGGTAACAACATTCATTGAGCTTTTTAACCCTTCAACAGCCAAAAACATTGCCCAATATAGCCAAATTGACACTATCCCAGCCTCACAATCGGCATTAGCATCGGTAGATATCAAAGCCCCCATCGAAGCCACAATGATAGGCTATCGCATCAAATCATATTGCAATAACTTTGGCGATGGTGAACAGTCTTTAATACCGATTCTTCCAGCATCATCGCCCGTAATTGAATCGACAACATTCTATATGGGTGTTGACCAAAAGAGTTATACCATGACGCTACCGTCAATGCCAGCCGAGGCTCGTATAACACTCGAATTTTGTGAGAATCCCACATGGTATGCCGTTACAGCACTGCCAGGGTTAAATAAAGGTCAATCGCGCACCTCAACATCGGCAGCAATGGCAATATATTCGGCCTCAATTGCCGACGGCATATTGCGACAAAACCCACAAATTGCCAGTGCGTTATATCAATGGCAACACTCCGACAAAACCGACTCCACACTCGTGTCGATGTTGAGTCGCAATGAGGATCTCAAAAATATGCTTTTGAGCACAACCCCTTGGGTAGAAGATGCCAATAACGACACCGAGCGAATGGCCCGTCTATCTCTTCTATTCAATAAAAAAGAGATCAAAGCCTCAATCGATAAAAACATTCACCTACTCGCTACCTTACAACGCAGTGGGGGCGGATGGGCTTGGATTGCTGAAAACGACAAAGCATCATCATGGGCTACACTCTCAATTCTTGAGAAAATAGGACATATGAAAAAGCTCGGGTTCCTCCCCGATAATAAAAATCTCAACTCTATGATTGAAAACGCAATTAAATATATCGATGCTGAATATACCCAGCTCTTCAAGAAATATCCTAAAGGTGATTACAGCGCCTATGTATTTATTCGCGACATGTTTCCCGAGTATCGTCAATCGACTGCTGCTAAAAAAGTCACCAATGCCACTATCCAACTTATCGTTAGCAATTGGAAACAATACTCTCTTGAAAAGAAAGCCACCTCGGCAATAATTCTCAACAATAACGGATATAACTCATCAGCACGCGAAATACTAAATTCGATAACCGAATTTTCACAATCGACAACCTCGCGAGGCATGTGGTGGCCTACGATTGAGAACGACGGTTCAAATTGGGGCATCGATAAGATTCTTTCGCACGCCAACATTCTTGATGCATACCATCAAATCACGCCTAACAATCGCGACATCGACAAAATGCGTCAATGGCTTATTATCAACAAAGAAGCCAATGATTGGGGCAATTCTTCGGCCACAAGTTATGTTATATACACCTTGCTCAACACTGGAACCCGATGGGCTCAACACTCATTGGGTTGCGAAATAAAACTTAACGATGAAGACATCACGCCTAGCCGTTTTGACAACATCACAGGGTATATTAAAACCGATATTTCGACACTCTCACCCTCTAACAAAAAACTCACTATCGCAAAACATGGTCAAAGTCCATCGTGGGGAGCTGTATATCGTCAATATAATGCCGACATGAGCAGTATTGAAGCCGTTGACGGAAACGACATTTCAATCAAGAAAACGCTACTCAAAAAAGAAGGTGACTCATGGGTGGAAACTGACGAGTATAAAGTTGGCGATATCGTAAAAGTGCAACTCACCATCAAAGTGAAACGCGACATTGAGTATGTGACAATCACCGATGAACGAGCTTCTTGTTTTGAACCTACCGAACAACTGCCTCGCCCCATTTTTGCCGAAGGGATATGTTTCTATCGTGAAAATCGCGATGATGCTACTAACATTTTCGTGAACAATCTTCCTAAAGGCACATATCTAATCGCCTACGATATGTATGTCAACAACGAGGGTAAATTTGCATCGGGCATAGCAACTATTCAAAGCCAATATGCTCCACAAATCACAGCCCACTCGGCAGGGAATACACTCAACATTTCGGCTCAATAAGAAAAAGGCACATGGAGGAGAATATGCGATAAACACATATTCTCCTCATACTTTATGCATATAAATACATTTCTACCTTATAATCTAAATGCGTTCAATGCTTAATCTTCTAAAAAAACATTCTGTTTTACTCAAAAAATAGCACAAAAAACTACACAAAAAAATGCCATTTCATCGGCATTTTCACCCCCTTTGCCGTTAAAGATTTATAACAATATTTCATTCTTTTTGCAAAATTCATAAATTTTCTTATTTTTGCAAGATAAATATATATTGCATAATTGTGTAATTACATATATTTTGCATATAAATACTAACAATCAAATTTAATTACAAATACAAAGATATACCATGCAAAAATTTGCGATACGACTAATTCTTGCTTTCACAGTACTTCTCTCGATTCCTCAAAAATCTATAGCCGACACCTACCCCAAACGCGAAATGCGCGCAGGTTGGATTGCGACTGTGTGGAATCTTGACTGGCCCAAAGGCACTGATGGCAAAGCATATTATGACACATCGTCCGCTCGATCTACAAACCAAAAGACATATCTCCGAAATATGATTCAAAACTTGAAAGCAACTGGCTTTAATGCTGTAAACTTTCAAGTGAGAGGAATGTGCGATGCAATGTATAAATCAAGCTATGAACCTTGGTCATCAGCATTAACAAATACTCGAGGCAAAGCCCCTTCTAATGATTGGGACCCACTTGCATATTGTATAGAAGTATGCCACGAATTAGGGATGGAATGCCACGCATGGGTCAATCCTTTCCGATTTTCATCAAGCGCAACTCTCCCTTCTACAACCAACGACATGAAACTTCGCAACAATGGTTGGATTATAACTCACGGAAGCACATCTGTTTTAAATCCGGCTATAGAAGACGCTCGTAATTATATAGTTGAGAGTATCTGTAAAGAAATTCTCTTAAATTATGATATTGATGGGATGGTTTGGGACGATTATTTCTACCCCAACGGAATTCCTTCAACATCAGAAGCTCAAGATTATACCCACTACTTAAGTTACAAAAACGCTGGAGGCACAATGTCAATTGGCGATTGGCGACGCAACAATGTAAACACAACTGTAAAAATGGCTTTCGACATGATTCAACGCGAAAAGCCATATGTAAAATTTGGTATCGCACCTGCTGGTGTTGCCAATGAAGGTGCCAAAGCGCATGGCATTGAGCCCGCAAAAATTGCATCAAATGGGTATCAATATAATGGTATTTTTGCCGATCCTTGCGCTTGGATTATTGATGGATACATCGACTACATCTCACCCCAATTATATTGGCCATCATATCACGAGTCGGCACCATTCAACCCCCTATGTGAATGGTGGAATAATTTGGGCAATAACTATGGTATCCAATGCTACATTAGCATTGATATTGCTAGCAGCGTAGAAACATGGACCAATTCTGCCAGCAATTATGAAGAGCGCTTAAATCAAATAGCCCAAGTTCGCGCAACATCAGTTGATTTTAATCCTGGACAAATTTTCTACTCTGCAGGATATTTAAATGGGCCTAACACATCTGGTTTTGGAGAATATCTCAAAGATAATGTTTATCAATATCAAGCTATTACTCCCAAAATAGTCAGAACTAATGAACAACAGTTATTGGTAAATCCTGGTAAAGTTTCTAACCTTGCATTAAATAGTTCAACACTTTCGTGGGCAGCAGTTAATTCCTCTACAAAACACAAATATGCAGTATATGCAATACCACTATCGGTTGGAGTTATAGATGCATCATCAACAATCCACACCGAAGACGGAGGATTCAAGGCCGAATACCTCATCGATGTAACATACAACACCTCTCTTTCAGGAGTTCCTACTGGGAGTTATTGGTATGCAGTAACAGCGATTGACCGATATGGATATGAATGGGAAGCTGCTACACTCAACGCACCTAAACTGGGGGATGTTTCAGTATCACTAAATGCCCCAACAACAGGAGCAACACTCCCTTTTGGTGACAATACTTTCAGTTGGACAAGCGACGGAGCATCATTCCTATTCCAAATAAGCACAAGCGAAGATTTCAACCGTCCATTAATTGAAATAGAATTAACAACAAAAAATCACACGCTTAATATTACTCCCGAAGAATTTGAAGATGGAGGCACATATTATTGGCGAGTGGTTGCATCAAAAGAAAATTACAACTCGGCATGGAGCGAAGTGCGTAGTTTTACTATCGAACCTCGACCATTTATACCTCTAACGCTACTCTCCCCTGAAAATAATAGCACAATTGAATCTGACAAGATCAACTTTGAATGGGAAGGAGTTGAAGGTGCAACATATACATTTGAAATTGCAGAGTTTCCATCATTCAACACTATTATTAGGACCGCAACACTAACCAACACCAATTATTCACTCGACAAATCATCATTTTCAGGTGGTAAAACATATTTTTGGAGAATAAAAGCAGTAAAAGATGGTTATCAACCGAGTGTCTCAGAACAAGCTTCATTCAATACGCCAAAAGTTGAAGGAGAAACAGTTGACGGATTAACTATTGATGAATTATGGATAAAATCTATCAATACAAATAATTTCCCAACGCAACTTTCAAGTTGTATTAGTGCTCGCACAATGGCGGCATACAATGGCAAATTATATATCCTCGAACGTGCAAGCGATACCGAATGTTACCTTTTAGAATTTGACGGCAAAACTTGCGAATTCCTCAAGCAAATTCCTCTTACAGGAGATATATATTCTTATTCAGGAGGAGCCATCAGTAGTTGGGATCATAAAGCCGGTCAATGCATTTTTTCCGACGGAAACGGGAATCTATATATTAGTTCTTTAGCCGCTGCTTCAGAAGTCCGACCATTAACAGTATGTTCTGTTAATGTTTCAACAGGTGCTACATCTAAAATTTTTGAAGCAAATAAAACGGCCGTACGACATCGTATTGACTATGTAAATGCTACTGGCAATTTAAATGCAACAGGTGGTCAAATATGGGCAGCAACTACCGACAATCTTATTTATCGTTGGACTCGTAATTCTAACGGGACATGGACCGAAGAATCTACAACAATCAATAATTATTACCCCAACATTGTAACAGCCTTAGGTACTGCACCTTATATACAACCAATATCTTCGACACAGTTTATTGTTGATGGTGCTAGCACTCACCCCTCATTATACACTTTTAATAGTGGTACTACAGCCTCTCTCAATAGTAGTTTTGCTGATAATGCAGCTATTCAGCCAATGAATGCTCTTCCCAACGGAACTTGTTCTATTACAATCGGCAATACTCCATTGTTCGTTTATGTTGATGACAACCATAATGGCTCTGGTCACAGTTTTTCTATTGTTGCAAACAAACATAATTTTGATTTCTCTCAATTTCAATTTATGAAATCAATTCCAGAGAATAAATTAGGAAAAGTACAACATGATTATGCTCTTGACCAACCGGTTGCTATTAAAAACGATGATGGAAGTGCAACCATATTCCTTTATGCTCCCAATAATGGGCTTGCAGCTTATCGCATTTCATTGCCTGAAATTGAGATTTCGCTAAATTCTCCTGCTAACAATGCAACATTTGAAGAAGATTTTGATTTCTCATGGAGTGGAGTTGAGGGTGCGACTTATACGCTTGAAATTTCAAAAACTGCAACATTTGAAGATATTGCGTTTACAGCAACCACAACTTCCTCAAGTTATAACTCTTCTAATTTCAACCTTGCAAGTTCTACCCTATATTACTGGCGAGTTAAAGCTTCTCATCCCAACTATACTTCAGCCACATCTGAAGTTCGCCAATTCACAAGCCCCGTTAAACAATCGGCCGCCGACAACTTGACAATCACAGTGCTTTGGAACAAAAGTGTAAATAACGATAGCCTACCATCTCAATTTTTAGATAAAGCAGATCAATATTATGGACCATACCATCGATCAATGACTGCTTATAATGGCAATATATATGTTACATATCGAGAAAGTTCTGCAAAACTTTATTTATTAGAATTCAATGGTAAAACAGGTGCATATAATCGTACTATAACTCTATCAGGAGATTGTATCACTGGCTCACATGGCGCAAATGGAATTTTTGTAGACGATGGGAACAATCTATATGTTACTAGTTTGGGTACTTCTTCATCTAGTAAAGCATCGGTTTGCAGAGTAAATTTATCGAATGGAGAGACTGAAAATGTATTTTCTTTTGGTGCAGCAAACCTTCGTATTGATTATCTTAACGGATATGGAGATTTAACAAAAGAAGGAGGACAAATATGGGCTGCAGTCGCAGAAAATGCTACAACTACGACATATAACAATCGCGTATATCGATGGACTCACAAAAGTGATGGAACTTGGGCACAAGAGTATACTACAATAACAAAATTCTATCCTACTAATGGCAAGCTTGGTACCGCACCATGGGTTATGCCAATTTCTACTGACGAATTCATCGTTGATGGTGCTGGAAACTACCCAACCCTATATACATTTACTGCTAACGGCAATGCAATTCTAAAAAGTGGACTTGGAGAGAACAACAATACATTAAAACCTCGAACTATTGGAACTGGAGGTACACACCAAATAACTCTCGGCAAATATCCATTATTTATATATAGTTCTGAAAACTATGAAGGGGCAGGCTACAACTTTGACATAGTTCACAATCCATCTTTGTTTGAGGACTTCGCTGACATGGAATTACTTTGGACTATACCAAATGGCAATTTAGGAGATATTAGACATTCTTCAGTATTAAACTCTATTGCAACAATCAAAAATGAGGATAATTCGGCAACGGTATTTGTATATGCTCCATTAAACGGTCTTGCGGCGTATCGCATTTCGTTGCCAAATGTGCCTATTACGCTCAACGCTCCTATCAATAATACACAGGCCGAAGATGGATTTGACTTTGTGTGGACTGGTATAGCAGGTTCAAAATATACTTTTGAATTATCTACATCTGAATCATTCAACAACATAGTTTATACAACTACAACCGACAATAATACACTCTCTTCATCAAACATTAAACTAGGCGGTTCTACCAAATATTATTGGAGAGTAAAAGCGGTTAATGACAATTACACAACAACCACATCATCGGTTGGTCAATTCATCTCGCCCGCATTGCCCGAGATGCCTATCACCCTCAATCAACCTAAAGATAATGTTCAAACATTGAGTGGATTTGACTTTATATGGACAGGTGTTGATGGTGCTGAATACACCCTTGAATTATCAACTACGCCCACCTTTGAAAGTGTTGCATATAGTTCAAAGACAAGCATAAGTTATTATAGTTCAAACAACTTCCCATTTTTACCAAATGCTACTACATATTATTGGAGAGTTATAGGTACACATGACCGTTATGCTCCTACTACATCGGCAGTAGAATCGTTCATAACTCCAGCGAAGCCTTCGATATGCAAACCAGTGCATTACCTCCCCAACGACAAGGAGTCGCTCAATAGCGATATCGTATTTGTTGCGATAAAGGCCTATTTGGTAAATGTAAACACCACAAAGCTTGAACTTGCCGATAATTCTATTTTGGAAATCTCTACCGACAAAGATTTCACCAATATCATCTACACCAACAATCAATGGGTTGATGTGAGCGTTAATGGCACGGAATATGAATGTATCCAACATACACTCCCCATTTCATATTTCACCAATGGCACATATTATTGGCGCATACATGCTCAAGAAGAAGGATACGAAGATGTTTATTCTGAGCCTTACTCGTTTGTAGTAACCGGACAAAGCGAAATTCCCGATAATGAAGATAACTACGTTATTGAGCATGAATCTTCTATAGGTGAATCCATTTCTATTGGCAATAACACTTGGCAACTCACCAACCTTTGGGTACGTAATAGTGAAAAGAATTTTATCGATAAGTGGGATAATAGTTCTGCCATCAATTATCGAAGCTTCTGTACTCGACATGATCAAAATAATGACCAAGATGGGAAAGATATTATTTGGTTAGCTGGTCGTACTGCTAATTCTGGAGGCACTGGATATTTAGACAAATACGATGCTAGCACAGGGGAATATATTGGAAGATTAGATTTGGGGTCACAAAATGGATATTCAAAATCATATGCTCCATGTAATAGTATATTCCTTGATGATGCAAATAACATTTGCATTTCAAACTTAACATTAAACACAGGCACACTACAAGTGTCAACCATAGACCCTAAAACAGGGACTGCTACTGCTCGTTTTTCTATAGCTCCTGGATTGCGTATTGACCACGTAAATATTGTTGGAGATATCACCTCTGGAACTGCCTATATCTTTGGTGCTTCAGGAGGCTCTTCTACTGTATTTAGATGGGTTCTTGAAGATGGAGTATATAACGCATCTAAATCAGGAAGTTCTACAGTAGCTTCGTTATATCCAACAAATCAATCTGATTTTGGTACTGCTCCTCGAATATACCCTATTGACCATGAGTATATTTATATTGATGGATATAATACCGCATTTACACTATACAAATTCGTATTAGGAGGAACGACTCAAACTATTAGCACTTTTGCAACTAATAGCTCACTTGCTCCAAAATATAATCCGGGAAGTGGTGGCAACTTTTTCTATCACGACTCTAATAGCTTTATTATTTATCCAGTAAACTCTTTTTCTAAGACATCTGATACTGGAGATTTAGTTAATTACAATTTCAATATCGCACATGTTATATCTCATAACTCATGGGATGTAATAACAAACTATTGGACTATTCCCAATGACAAAATAGGAACTTACATTAGCACATCTGGAGACATTCCTATGCTTGCTGATTATTTACAATATGACGCATTGACAGGATTGCCTAAAGGTGATATCGCGACATATTCATATGGAGAAAGTTTTGACCGCACAAATATATATATTTATGTACCAGGCAATGGTATGGCGGCCTACTCTCTATCTCGCCACATTGACATTTTCACTGGCGCTGAAGGACTCAATCAGGACAATATAGATATTAATATAAATGCTCAAAAGATAACATTTGGTTGCGAAGTTGATAACGCGCATATATATACCCTCTCGGGGATGATGGTTAACTCGGCTGAAAATGCCTTATCAATTGAAAGTCCTGCTACAAAAGGTGTGTATATTCTTCGTTTAACTATCAACGGAGTAACAACAAACCATAAAATTGTAATATAATTAACAACTTAAATTATTAATATTAATACTATTTTTATGAAAAAAGTATCCCTTAAATTCACCATGATGTTATTGGCAATGATGATTGCAATTCCTTCTTGGAGTGCAACAACGCCAAAACGCGAACATCGTTCGGTATGGATCACCACTGCATGGCGCATGTGCTGGCCTACTGAATATGGCACATCTACATCGGTTGCCACATCTCAAAAAAATGAAGCCATCAAGTATCTCGACCTATTGCAAGAGAATGGTTTCAACTGTGTTTACTTCCAAGTGCGTGGCATGAGTGATGCCATGTATAAATCAAGCTATGAGCCTTGGTCGAGCTATGTGAGTGGTACTCGTGGTTCTGCTCCAGCTTATGACCCATTAGAATTTTGGGTAGCAGAATGTCATAAACGTGGCATGGAAATTTTTGCATGGGTAAACCCTTATCGTTATGAATCATCTGTTTCGGGTGCATCGTGGACTGGCAGCAATGACTATCGCACCACTAACCCCGATTGGATTTTGGAATATAACAACGCTAGTATTCTTAACCCTGGTATTAAAGCCGTTCAAACTCGCATCGTTGATGTATGTCGCGAAATCGTAGGTAACTACGATGTGGATGGCCTTGTTTTTGACGACTATTTCTATCTTAATAGCGTACCCAACTCTTACGACTCGGCCCTCTACAAAGCATCGGGTTCATCTCTTTCTCAAGCCGATTGGCGTCGTGAAAATGTGAACACAATGGTGCGTAATGTTTACAATATGATTCAATCAACAAAACCATATGTGAAATTTGGTATTTCTCCTGCTGGTGTAGCAAAAACATCTGCATCAAAATATGGTATCTCAACTAATTCCATCAGCACTGCAAGCGACTGGCAATATGCACAAATTTGCTCCGACCCATTGGCTTGGCTTGGTGAGGGTACTGTTGACTTTATCTCTCCACAAATTTATTGGGTAACAACCCACTCTACCAACCCCTATGGAGCACTATCTAAATGGTGGAGCGATGCTTGTGCCAATGTATTTGATCGTCATTTCTACTCAAGTATCTCTATTTCACTTCTTGAGGGTGCTAATACTACTACTAACTGGGCCGAATTGGCAAAACAAGTGCAGTGCAACCGCGACTATGATGGCAATGATGCTCCCGGTTCGGTATTCTTCGGCTCACGCGACCTTACCGGCAAACGCAACTCGGGCTTTGCTGATTACTTGAAACAATACAAATTCCAAAACATAGCTCTTCCTCCTTGCATCACTTGGAAATCGAGCCATGCCTACAACCCAGGTAAAGTTTCGGGCCTCACTCTTTCAGGTTCAACTCTTTCATGGAATGGTTATGACAATATGCGCTATGTAGTGTATGCTGTTCCTTCAAACATTACTGTTTCGGGAGAGATCCCTTCAGAATATATCATCGGCAACCCCTACACTACTACATTAGATGTATCTTCTTACAAAACCGGTTATAAACTTGGTGTATCGGTATTTGACCGTTATGGCTTTGAATATGATATAACATGGTTGGGAGGCGAAGAAGAACCCGATCCCGAAGATCCTGGCACTTCTACCGAGCTTGAACGCACTACAATCAACACTCCTGCCGATGGTTCAACCGTGCAAGCAGGTTTCACTTTTGGTTGGACTGCTAACCCTGTGAGCGGTGTTTCATATCGTCTTGAAGTTGCAACTGATAATACATTTAGCAATGTAATCTTCTCGGCTACTACTGGTAGCACAAGCTATTCATCATCGGCTATTTCATTTACCGAAGGTACTACCTATTACTGGCGCGTTATCACTTCTAAAGAAGGTTACACAAGTTCTACTTCATGGGTAGGATCGTTCACTATTGCAACATCGGGCAGTTCAACCCCATCTACTCCTACCGATGTAGTAAAAGACTCTAACACTTATAATGATGTGAATGGCTTTTCAATCGAAAGCCTTTGGATGTACTCGGTTAACACCAACAACTTCCCATCTCAACTCGGTGGCGACCAACGAGGTATAGCAGCATACAACGGAAAAGTATATATTTCTCAACGCGATGGTAAACTTCTTGAGTTTAGTGGCGAAACTGGCGAATTCCTTCGTTCAATTACCCTCACTGGCGACTGCTTAACCGACAACGCAGGCACTAGTCTTCAATACAAATGTCAGGACCTCTTTGTTGACGCAGCAAATCACCTTTGCATAAGCAACTTGACTCTCGACTGTTCTTCAGTTCCATTAACTATATGTACAATTGATGTAAATACAGGTGCAACAACTCGCGTGTTCCACATGACAACAACATTAGGCGGTCGCATCGACTTCGTTGATGTGCGTGGCGATGTAAATACTACCGGATGTGAAATTTGGGCTGCTGTTGCTAATTCAAACTATGTATATCGTTGGACTCGCAATGCAAGTGGATATTGGGCAATTGCTTATACAACAGTTAAAACCTACTACCCATCAAGCACTACTACCAATAGTACTGCTCCTCGCATTATGCCTATCTCAAATACTCAATTCATTCTCGACGGACACAACTCAGCTCCAGCTCTCCTCACATTCAATGCAAGCAGCACTGCAACATATAATGATGGGTTTGGCAACAATATTGCTTGTGCTCCTACCGAAAACAATTGGAATGGTGTGGGACAAGGTGTTGTAAATGGAACTCCTATCTTTGCATATGTATCGGCTATGGCTCCAAATACATTCAATATTGTAACCAATCCTTCAAACTTCAACTTCAAAGAAATGTCAAAACTTTGGACCGTTCCTGCTAATGGTCTTGGTTCACAAGCTAATGCTTATATTACATCAAAACCTGTGATGGTAAACAATAGCGATGGTTCGGTTACTATGTATATCTATACACCTTACAATGGTCTTGCTGCTTACAAGATTAAGGCTACTTCAGGAGGTGTTGTTACCCCTCAACTCGATGCTGTATCGTTAACTACTCCAGTAGGTGGTACTACTGCGGCTAAAGGCTTCAGTTTTGGTTGGAGTTCTATCACTGGTGCATCTTACACCATTGAGGTATCTAAATCTTCATCATTCTCAAGCGTTGATTTCACTGCAACTACTACAAGCAATAGTTACTCTTCATCTAACTTTGCTCTTGCAGCCAATACTACTTACTATTGGCGTGTGAAAGCATCTAAAACTGGTTACATCTCATCAACTTCAAGTGTAGCATCATTCAAAACTGCACAAGAAACACTTGCTGCTGTAACATTGACAAGCCCAGTGGGTGGCGCTGTTGTAGAAGATGGTTTCACATTTAATTGGAGCGCTCTTTCAGGTGCAACTTACACACTTGAAATTTCAACAATTGCAACATTTGCCACTACAATGTACACTCTTGAAGCAACAACTAATAGTTACTCTTCAGCTAGTCTTGACTTCTTGGAAGGTACTAAATACTATTGGCGAGTTAAAGCAAACAAGAGTGGTTCTTTACAATCGGTTTCGGCTATTGAATCGTTTACAACTAAACAAACTACAGTTACTCCCACTCCAACTCCCGACGAGGAGAACAAGGAAAATGTTGAGTATCCTGTTGCCAACAACCTAAGCATCAAAAACCTTTGGATTTACTCTATCCAAAAAGGTAACTTCCACGAAGAACTTGGTCGCGACCAACGAGGTATGGCTGTTTATAACGGTAAAGTTTATATCTCGGAGCGTGCAAGTGGCGTTGGTTACCTCCTTGAATTTGACGGTAACTCTGGTAAGTTCCTTCGCAAAATCACTCTCACTGGCGACTATTCAACACTTTCTGACGGTTACACATTAGGCTACCCATGTAACGATGTATTTGTTGATGGTGGCAACCACTTATGTGTAGCAAATATGATTACTTCATCATCAGCTAGCAGTCAATTAAACATTTCTATCGTTGATGTTGAAACAGGTAATACTACTCGCGTATTTGAAACAGATATTTCAAACGCATCATTGCGTATCGATAACTGTATGGCTTGGGGAGACCTCACTAAAAAAGGTTCAAAAGTATATGCAGCACCTTCGGGAAATAGCGCAACATCTACATCATATCGCAAACGCATCTATTGCTGGACTCGCGATAATGACTACGACCCTTCAATTGTAGAACTTTACAACGAATGGACTCTTGGATATAACTCAGTTAGAAACTTCTATCCATCATCTTCTTCTAACTACGGTAATGCTCCTCGTGTTTTACCTATTAGTTCAACTCGTGTAATTGTTGATGGTTCTTCGGTTTATCCTACACTATATAACTATAATACAGGATGGAACGGAGCTACTTCAACTGTTGAAGATGATTTCGGTTCAAACTCAAGAATTAAACCTTCGGGCATGTTAAGTGCCGGTATGTGTACAGGTACAATCAATGGTCGCAACCTATTTATCTATAGCTTTAACGATGACATTGCCGAGTTCCACAACTTTGCTATCGTTAATAATCCAAACAACTTTAGTTATAGCGACATGGAAATTCTTTGGAAAATTCCACAAGCAGGTCTTGGTAATGTAGGTAACTCGTTTGTTTCTTCTATTCCTGCAACTCAACAAAACCCCGATGGTTCATTGAATCTCTACATCTATACTCCAAGCAATGGTCTTGCTGCTTATCGCATCGATGACCCAACTACAAGTGTAGAAGGGGTAGAGTTTAATACTCAATTAATCATCAATGCATTCAACAAGACTATCCATTGTTCTGAATTAGTCAATAACCTTGAAGTATTCACCCCTGCAGGTGTGAAAGTTGCCGAAAAAGCAAATTGCAAATCACTCAATGTGTCAAATCTTGCAAAAGGCATCTATCTCGTGCGTGCTACCAACGAAGGTGAAACTATCACCGAGACTGTTGTGATTAAGTAATCATTTACACTTTATACTGAAAGACCGATGTGGAAAATCCACATCGGTCTTTTTATTTTAAATGAATAATCGTAAATTTGTCCTTTGAAAATTTAAGACGATGAACTACGACAAAAAATATATGCGCCGAGCGCTACAACTTGCTCGCAATGGAATGATGTTTGCTTCACCCAACCCTATGGTAGGGGCTGTGATAGTACATGAAGACAAAATCATTGGAGAAGGTTTTCATCGTCGTTGTGGCGAAGGGCATGCCGAGGTCAACGCAGTGGCATCGGTGAGTCAACCACAATTATTGCCCTACTCCACTATTTATGTTACGCTCGAACCATGTTCGCACTATGGCAAAACTCCCCCATGCGCTCAACTTATCATCGACAAAAAAATTCCCCGAGTAGTAATAGGTAGCCTTGACCCATTTGAAAAGGTTAGTGGACGAGGAGTGAAAATGCTACAAGATGCCGGTGTTGAGGTTGTACATGGTGTTTTAGATGAAGAGTGCAGGCAATTAAATGCTAAATTTATCACTGCTCACACCCTTCATCGCCCATTTATCACTCTCAAATGGGCGCAAAGTGCCGATGGGTTTATCGACCACATTCGCACTGTCGAGAATTGCGATGCAGCACGATTCTCAACCACCCAGTCAACCACATTGGTGCATAAACATCGTGCCACACACGATGCAATTATGGTAGGCAGCAAAACGGTCATTAACGACAACCCTTCACTCGATAGTCGTTTATGGAATGGCAACAACCCCATTAGGGTGATATTAGACCGCAACGGTGCTATATCAAGTGATGCCAAAGTATTCACTTCCAAGCCTCAACACACTATATATTTCACCTCGGCCGAGCGTAACGATATTCCGTGCCAAGTAACACAAATAATCGTTGACAAAAACGCGTCTTTAGCCGAAATAATGTCAATACTTTATAAACGCAACATCACATCGGTTCTCGTTGAAGGAGGTGCGACTCTACTTCAAAATGCTATTGACCAAAATTTGTGGGACATTGCCCGTGTTGAAACTGCAACCTTTTCTCTTGGCAATAATGGTTCGACAACCGCCCCATCACTCCCTCTCATGCCCTCAAAACACACTAAAATAGGTGAAAATAATGTGGATTTTTACCTCAATAACCCCCTCGTTGGAGTTAAAAACTCATAAAAAGGCATATATTTCCCTAATAGTTTATTTTTAAAATTCAGTTAAATATACTATAAACAATTATTTATCGTATATTTTCATAGATTTTATACCCCTTAACTTTATGGTATTATTGAAATTGTTGCTAACTTTGCAAATTGTAAATATATTACCTATATAGTATTCATATGTTGAAAAGAATTACAACTTATATATTAATAGCACTATTTGCGTCTTCGTTTGTCGCTTGTAATAAAGACTCTGACGATCCCACAACATCGTCGGCCAATGTTATGGTAACTGCGTTCAATATTAACAAGAACGATAGTGTGTTGAAAAACATCGACTCGGTATTTTTCTCTATCGATTTGGTTAATGCTCGCATTTATAATGCCGACTCGTTGCCTTATGGCACAAATGTGTCACGATTACAAGTTCACATTGCTACAATCGGTAGTTCGGTAGCCGAACTCCACTTCCCTCGCAAAGGCAAGAGTGATTCAATTGTTGACTATCTCAAAAGACCTAACGACAGCATTGATTTCAGCAATGGACCAGTAAAATTGCATCTCGTTGCTCTCGACAAAAAAACCGAACGCGACTATACAATCTCGGTGAATGTGCACCAAGTGAAACCCGACTCTCTATTTTGGAATAAAATGTCGCTTAATAGACTTCCATCGGACAACACAAATCCTGCCGTTCAAAAAACTATCAAGTATAAAAACATGGCAGTGTGTATTTCGGGAACCCACCCACAATACACTTTAGCCACAAACACCAACCCAACCAACTATTTGTCTTGGAAGAAAAACGAATTAGTATTCCCATTCACCCCCAATATCAACTCATTAAGTGCCACCGACGAGGCTATGTTTATCCTCGATAACGAAGGTTATCTCTATACCTCTACCGATGGAATGAATTGGGTTGCTTGCAATGCTCAATGGCATCATATCTATGGTGGATATGGCAATACTCTACTCGGCTCAAAAAAGATTGACAATAAGTTCTATCATGTAACATTCCCCGAAACATCTGCTACATTAGCCGATAGTGAATGTCCTATTTCAGGCACAAGTTCGGTTGCATATTTCAATTCAGAGTGGAGTTCTTCACCCGAAGCCTATTTTATGGGTGGACGCCGTGCCGATGGAAGCCCCTCGGGCGACATGTGGGGATACGACGGAGAAGCATGGGCTAAAGTTAGCAACAAAGGCATATATCCTCGCGAAGATATGACTTTCTTTGCATACTATACATTCGAGACCAACACCACCAATTGGAGTGTTACTAAATACCCCACTCTCATTGCATTTGGAGGGTTTGATGCCGAAGGCCATCCTGGTCGCAATGTATTTGTATCAATCGACATGGGTATAAACTGGAAACTTGCCGATGACCTATTGCAATTACCCAATTATATACCAAGTATGGGTGGCGCTCAAGCTCTTATATTTGACCGTACTATGACAGCTCGTAGTGCCGACGGATGGATTGAATACCCATCTAAGCAACTCCCTTCTTATTGGGAAATATATAACCCTGTTATCTCTCGCGCATCACAATATACCAACCAATGGGAATGCCCCTACATCTACTTATTTGGTGGATATGACAATAAAAATGGCAATCTCTACAATACAATATGGAGAGGCGTGATTTATCGTTTAAGTTTCAAACCCATTATTTAATGAAACGAATAGCAGTATTATCATTTATCATCTTTTTGATGACAGCGTTCTCGGCACATAAATCATATGCCGACGAATTTGCTTCATACAAATTTGATGTGGGTGTGCATGGTGGGATGAGCGGATACCTTGGCGATGCCAACGAAAGCAATCTATATAAGCACCCTGGATATGCTGCAGGAGTATCGTTTCGCTATCTACCTAATAGCCGATGGGCATTTCGTGGTGTATTATCGACTGCCTCATTGAGTGGAAATACAGCCGACTTTGAAGATAAATTTCCTGGAGGGGTTAACTTTGATTTCAAATCTCAAATTTATGATTTAAGCGCTCGTTGCGAGTTTAATTTCTTCAACTATGGCATAGGCGAAACATTTAAAAAAATGCGTCGCTTGAGTCCATATCTTGCAGTTGGGATTGGAGCATCGCTCGCTACTTGCGATGGGAACAACGCATTTGCTTTCAACATTCCTATGGCTGTAGGCGTTAAATATAAGTTAGCTCAACGCCTAAACCTTGGCTTAGAATTCTCTATGACCAAAGTTTTTAGCGACAAAGTTGACGGAAAGAATCTTTCTGATCTATATCAAATTCAAAGTTCGTTTTTAAAAAATACCGATTGGTATTCACAACTTGCCGTTTCAATCACATATGAGTTTGGCAAGCGTTGTGAAACTTGTCATTATGTTGATTAATAATTTACACTATATAATATGACTCTAATTGATAAAATCGACCGCACTAACCTACCCGCCCATGTTGCAATAATTATGGATGGCAATGGACGATGGGCTAAAGCTCGTCAACTCAATCGTTCGGCCGGACATGTTGAAGGAGTCAACACCGTGCGACGCATTACCGAGATTGCCTCTGAAATAGGCATAAAATATCTCACATTATATACTTTTTCAACCGAAAACTGGAATCGCCCCAAAGAGGAAGTCGATGCATTAATGCACCTTATAGTGACTGCTATCGAACGAGAGACTCCCGATTTGATAAAAAACAATGTGAGCCTCACTATGATTGGCGATACTGGCCGCATGCCTCAAGAGGCCTACGATCGTCTATGTCAATGCATTAATGACACAGCACATTGCACTGGGCTAAAACTCTGTTTGGCATTGAGTTATTCTTCACGATGGGAAATTACTCAAGCATGCAAAGAGATTGCGTTAAAAGTGAAGGCTGGCGAGATTAATCCCGAAGAAATAACCGACGAGGTGATTTCTAAACATCTCAACACAGCATCAATGCCCGACCCCGACTTGCTCATTCGCACCGGTGGAGATATGCGCATAAGCAACTTCCTTTTATGGCAAATTGCCTATGCCGAAATCAATGTTATAAATACATATTGGCCCGATTATAGCAAAGAAGATTTTTGCCAAGCCATTATTCAATATCAGTCACGCGAACGCCGATTTGGGTTGACAAGCGAACAAATAAATAAGTGATAATCATTCTACATTATGCGATATAAACTTTTATTTCTGATTGCTCTCATTTGCACTTCGTTCATAGGTTTTAAATCTTATGGACAAGTTGACACTATATATAACCCTCCGGTTATTTTCTCATCAATGCCTAAAAAGTATGAGCTTGCCGGAATTAATGTTACTGGCAACGGTAATTATGAAAAATTTATCGTTATTGGTTATTCAGGATTAAAAATAGGAGATATCATCGAAGTCCCTGGTGCAGAAATTACCGATGCAGCTAAACGCTTGATGAAGCAAGGGCTTTTTGCTCAAGCTCAAATTAAAGTAGAAAAAATCGCAGGAAACAAGGTGTGGTTGGAACTTGCTCTTCGCACTCAACCTCGCATTTCTGAAATAAACTACTATGGCGTAAAAAAAGGTGAACAAGAAGAACTTCAAGAACGCTTGCAATTAATGAAGGGGAACCAAATTACCCAAAATATCGTCAATCGCGCTATTCAAATCATAGAAAAATACTTTGACGACAAAGGATTTGGTAATGCAACAGTAAAAATTGATCTTCGCGAAGACCTTTCAAAACAAAACGAGATGATTGTTGATATAAACATCAACAAGAACAATAAGGTTAAGGTTCACAAAATTTATCTCACTGGCAATGAGGTATTGACCGACAAAGCTATCAAAAAAGCGATGAAGAAAACAAACGAGAAAAACAATATTCTTGAGTTGTTTAATCAAAAGAAATTTGTCGAAACCGATTACCACGATGACCTTAATCGTATTATTGAAAAATACAACGAAGAAGGCTATCGCGATGCTAAAATTGTAGCTGATAGCGTTGTAAAATTTGACGAAAAGACAGTAGATGTTTATATCACTGTTGATGAAGGTAAAAAATACTATATTAAAGATATTAATTGGGTTGGCAACACCCTATATTCATCGCAAGAATTGTCAAATGTGTTGGGCATTCTTCCTGGGGAAGTATATAACCAAAAGTTGCTCAGTAAACGCCTCTCGGAAGATGACGATGCGGTGTCAAACTACTATATGAATAAGGGTTACCTATTCTATCAACTTGTGCCTATTGAAAAGAATATCGTTGGCGACTCTATTGACCTTGAATTGCGCATGTTTGAAGGGCCTCAAGCTCGCATCAATAAAGTTGTTATCAATGGCAATGACCGCCTATATGAAAAGGTTGTGCGTCGCGAATTGCGCATCAAACCAGGCGAGCTCTTCAGCAAAGATGACTTGATGCGTTCTCTTCGCGAAATTGCGCAAACAGGTCACTTCAACCCCGAAAATATGCAACCCGACATTCGTCCTAATGAAGAAAATGGAACAGTAGATATCGTTCTTGATCTTGAATCAAAAGCTAATGACCAAATAGAATTCTCATTAGGATGGGGACAAACAGGAGTTATCGGTAAACTTGCTTTAAAATTCACTAACTTCTCGGTGAAAAACCTTTTCCGTCCAAGCACATATAGAGGCATTATACCTCAAGGTGAAGGTCAAACATTTACCGTGAGTGTGCAAACAAATGCTAAATATTATCAAGCCTATAGCATTTCGTTCCTCGACCCATGGTTTGGTGGCAAACGCCCTAACGCCCTATCTCTATCGGCATACTATAGCCGTCAAACAGGTGTAAACTCATCATATTACAATAGCAACTGGACTAATCCATATCTATATGGAGGTGGCTATGGATATAACTATGGATATGGCTCGGACTACTACCAAAATAGCATCCAAAATGCTTATGACCCAAACAAAGTGTTGCAAATGGCTAATGTTACAGCCGGATTTGGTAAGCGTCTCAATTGGCCCGATGACTACTTTACTCTATCGGCCGAATTATCATACAACTGGTACTACCTCAAAAACTGGGAATATCTATATTATATGAACAATGGGGTATCAAACTCACTCGTTTTGGGCTTGACTCTTGCTCGTAATAGTATCGACAACCCATTATATACTCGTCGTGGTAGTTCATTTACGCTCAATTTCCAATTAACACCTCCTGCCGAATGGCTCAATCCTGGAAAAGACTGGGAAAAACTTTATAAAGAAAACTCTACCAATTCTAAAAAAGAGCTATACAAATGGATTGAATATTGGAAACTCAAATTCCGTTCTCGCACCTACACTCCACTTACCGACCCTTATGGCAAATGGACATTGGTGTTGATGACTCGTGCCGACTTCGGATTGTTGGGTAGTTACAATAAATGGTTAAAATCGCCATTTGAAACATTCTATGTGGGTGGTGATGGTATGACAGGTAGTTACACTTATGCAACCGAAACGATAGGTCTTCGCGGTTATGAAAATGGCCAATTCACTCCTTGGGGTAAAGAAGGTTATGCATATACTCGTTTAGGTATGGAACTTCACTTCCCATTCATGCTACAACCCACTACCACAATCTATGGTCTTGTGTTTGCCGAAGCTGGTAATGCTTGGACATCGGTTAAAGACTTCTCTCCATTTGACCTCAAACGCAGTGCCGGTGCCGGTGTGCGCATCTATCTCCCAATGGTGGGTATGATGGGTATTGACTGGGCATATGGTTTTGATAAAGTATATGGCAAAAAAGGTGGTAGCCAATTCCACTTTATCCTCGGTCAAGAATTCTAAAATCAATTTGCAACTAAACTTTTTTGACTATTGTTGGTCTTATTATCATAGTAACAACAAAACATCTTTTAAATCATGAAAAAATTAACATTAGCATTATTGGTATTTGCTGCTTGCGCATTTGGTGCTTCAGCTCAAAAATTTGCACTCGTTGACATGGAATATATACTCAAAAACATTCCTCAATATGAAATGGCCAACGAGCAATTGAACCAACTTTCTCAACGTTGGCAAAAAGAGGTGGAAGCTAAATTTAAAGAAGCTGAAACTCTTTATAAAAACTACCAAGCCGACATGGTTTTCCTCACCGACGACCAAAAGAAGAAAAAAGAGGAAGAAATTACAACTAAAGAAAAAGAAGCGATTGACCTTCGCAACAAATACTTCGGCCAAGATGGCGAAATGACAAAAAAACGTCAAAGCCTACTAAAGCCTATTCAAGATGATGTGTATAACGCAGTGAAGAAAGTATCGGAAGAAAAAGGCTATCAAGTAATCTTCGATCGTGCATCTTCAACAAGCATCGTTTTTGCTTCTCCTCGCATCGATGTGAGCAACGAAGTATTGTCTAAATTAGGTTATTCAAAATAATTAAATTACCTTTGCACGACTATTTAAATTTATTGAATTTATAACTAAACATTATACTAAAATGATTAAGAAATTTCTTCTCGCAATCATGATTGCGCTCCCAATGTGCGCTATGGCACAAACTAAAATCGGTGTTATCAATGCTGATGTTGTTTTCCAAGCTATGCCCGAAACTGCACAAGCACAAACAACTCTTCAAAATGTACAAAAACAATATGAAGATGCTCTTAATAAATTAAGAGAAGAAGGCCAAAAATTAATTACTGAATATCAAGCCATGGAAAAAGATGCTACTGTTCCTGCTGGCATTAAAGAACGCAAAGCTAAAGATATTCAAGATTGTGAAGTTAAGATTCAACAATTTATGCAAACTGCTGACCAAGATATGCAAAAGCAACAACAACAACTCATCGCTCCTATTCGTGAAAAAATCATGAATGCAGTAAAAGCAGTTGGTGAAGAAAACGGGTTCTCTGCAATTTGGCCCGAAGGTGTAGCAATTTACATTGGCAAAGATATCATCGATATCACTCCTATGGTTAAAGCTAAACTTGGCATCAAATAATAAAACATTCACATATATCATATAATAACGGATGGCCAATTGGTCATCCGTTATTATTTTTCAACCTCAATAAATGAATTTTAGTCAAAATTAGGTCATTCAAAATAAATCTCTTAACTTTGTAGTAATAAATTTAATATTAACCTTTCACCCCGCTACTAATATGTTAAAACGAATCATTCTTTTGGCTATACTTGCCATCCCGTTTATATCAATCGCCCAAACTAAAATAGGTGTATATAACGAAGACTCAATATATAACTCTATTCCCGAAATCAGCAAAATTGAGACTCAACTTCAAGAAAAGTCTAAAATGTATGATATCGAGATAAAAAAATTGCAAGAGGAGCTTCAAAAGAAATATACCGAATATCAAGCGTCGGAAAAAGATCCTTCAACTCCTGCATCAATCAAAGAACGACGCATTCAAGAGATACAAGAACTCGACACTAAATATCAACAATTTATTGTAACTGCCGAGCGCGACATTCGTCAACAACAACAAGAACTTCTTGCCCCTATCCACGACAAGATAATTCAAGCAGTTAAAACGATAGGAAAAGAGAATCAATTCACAGCGATTTTCCCCGAAAGTACTGCTACTTACATTGGTGAAGATGTTATTGACATTACGCCTCTTGTAAAAGCAAAACTTGAACTAAACAAATAATAAAACATCTCATATACCTCAACGGATAGACATTGCTCTATCCGTTTTTTGTTTATCTAAAGTAGATTTCATAAATTTGCAGTATGAAACAATTAAACGATTGCCCTGGACCAATAGGAGTGTTTGACTCGGGATATGGTGGATTGACCATATTGAATGAGATTCAACGCATGATGCCCAATTATGACTACATATATTTGGGTGACAATGCTCGTGCGCCCTATGGAACTCGTTCATTTGACATCGTTTATCGTTTCACACTTCAAGCAGTCAACTATCTTTTTGAGCAAGGATGCCATCTTGTAATACTCGCTTGCAACACGGCATCGGCAAAAGCACTTCGCTCTATCCAACAAAAAGACCTTCCACTCATCGACCCTAATCGTCGTGTGCTTGGTGTCATTCGCCCAACGGTTGAAAAAGTAGGAGAACTCTCTAAGAACGGTAACATAGGTGTATTTGGCACTCCTGGCACTATACAAAGCCAATCCTACAACATTGAGATTGCCAAACTTCACCCCACCTTCCACACCTATGGCAATGGTTGCCCTATGTGGGTACCGTTGGTCGAAAATCGTGAGGCCGACAAGCCTGGCGCCGACTATTTCGTAAAACAAGAAGTTGACAACCTATTTGCACAACAAGCCGACATTGACACCGTGCTACTTGCATGCACTCACTACCCTTTGTTGTATGACAAAATACGCCAATATGTGCCACAATCGGCTCAAGTGATAAAACAAGGCGAAATTATAGCAGATAGTCTTGTTGACTATATGCGTCGTCATCCCGAGATGGATGCTCGTTGCACCCGAGGAGGAAACACACAATATCTCACAACCGAGAACGCAACAAAATTTGCCGAAATGGCAAGCATCTTCCTCAATCGCCCCATCTCAGCCACTCAAATCGAATTAAAATAATCTTTTATTATTGCAAATGCGTGACTCCTATAGACAACACGCTAATGCGTGTTGTGGGGGATTTGCGATGTAGAGCTTCGCAACAAGCCAATATAGTGGCTCCAGTAGTGACAATATCATCTACAATTAGCACATGCTTCCCCTCTAATCCAGCTATTGATTTCACATCATAAATATCTTTGGTATTTTGCCATCGCTCAAAACGATTTTTGCGAGTTTGGGTTTTATGTCCACGCTTTGCTACAAGAATTTGTTTTAGTTTTATCCCCGATGCTCGCGAAATTGCATTTGCCATAACCTCACTTTGATTATATCCACGACGCAGCTTTTTAAACCAATGCATAGGCACTGCTACAACCACATCTATATCATCAAAAAAAGATGTTCCTTTGAGTTCTCTTACATATCGATGTGCCAATTTTTCAATTATTACGGGCCGATTATTATACTTTGCTCGCTGCAATAATTTGGCATAATCACTACCACGATAATAATAAAAATATCCTGTTGCCTTTTCAATAGGAGCCTTTCCAGCCAATCGCTGATGCAATACATTAAATGACTCCTCATGCAATCGTGTTCGTGGAAGGTCTAAATCGCAATGAAGACATAGCAACTCTTCACCCCGCGACAATGAACGGCCACACACCTCACACACTTTAGGAAATATTACCCTCAATGCATCATCGCCCCACTCTTTTAGCCACATTAAGTCCATGAACTTTGATTTTTTATTATTTGGGCAATGAGCGATGATTCATAACCTCGCGAAGCCGCATAACGGAATAATTTTGTTCGGCCATCATAGGTATCCACATCCTTTATAGTCTTGGCCTTTGACTTTATTACCGACAGTAGTATTTCAGCGTATTCATCATCGTCAATGGTATTGAGAGCCTCTTGAATGTCATGACTCGAAATTTGTTTTGCTCGCAGTCCATAAACTATTTTCAGCCTTCCCCAACGATTAAATCGATACTTGTCACGACAATAAGCCACGGCAAAGCGTGCATCATCAACAAATCGTGTATCAATCAACTGTTTGATTATTTTAGAGCTATCGGTCGATGAAAGCCCCCAACGATATAGTTTTACCCGCAAGTCATAGGTACATTGCTCGGCCTGTGCACACAATGTTTCTAATCGCAACAACGCATCTTGAGGTTTGACTACTTTTTTTCGCCTCTCTTCCATATCTGCCTATACTTTGGGTAAGTGCGCACGAAGCATTCGATTGCGAGCTTGCATATCCTCTATCACCTCTATATCTTTATATCCCAAGCTATACATCATTGACACCATTTCTTGGACAAAAAGAGGATTTATCTCATAATAAATATATCCCCCGGGGACAAGGACTGCTTTACCCCACTCTGCAATAGCTCGATAAAAACGCAACGCATCATCATCGGGGACAAATAGTGCCGACGATGGCTCATAGTCAAGCACCGAGCGTTCCATATCCTTGCGCTCGCTATCGGCAATATATGGGGGATTACTCACTATAATATCATATTTCTCTCCTCGTTTTGGAGACAACGACAACGCATCACGACATTCAAAATTCACTCGTGTTTTGAGCGACTTGGCATTCTCGCGTGCAACATCAAGAGCCTGTTGCGAAATATCAATCGCACTCACTTGTGCAAATTTCAATCCTCGGGCAAGAGTGATTGCAATACACCCCGACCCGGTACCAACATCCATCACTCGCAAGTCTTTTTCATCGCCATGGCGCGATATAATCATATCAACCAACTCTTGCGTTTCGGGACGAGGAATGAGAGTGTCGCGAGTAACTTTAAATCTATTTCCACAAAAGCGTGCCCAACCCAACACTTGTTGCAAAGGTTCTCCTTGTTCTACTCGGCACACTATTGACAACACTTGGCTTTCAATAAAATCGCTCAACTCCTCATCGGCTTTAATGAGCATATCAACCTCGGAATAACCCTTCACATGCTCCATAATGTCGCGAGTCATCCAATAAACCTCTCGCTCACCAACCACAGGCGCAAGACGCTGTTTTATTTCTTTTATGGTTTCTTTAAGTGTCAAAACATTTTATTTTCTACAAAGTTAAACAATTTATTTTATCATAATTTGTTAATCACATAAAATCGGCTTATTTTTGCCTCCTAAAATAAATAAACGATGAATTATCGCATGCGACACATTTGCCTATTGTCTAAAACGATAGGCTCTATTGTTTTTCTTTCATTAGCCTATAGTTGCACCTGTTCGAGCGAATCGGCACCAAACACTGGTGCGATAAATGACAGCATTGATTCTCTTGCAATTATTGATACGATCTTTAGTGTTGATAGCATTGCAACCGATACCATTGCTATTGACAGCATTGCCGTTGATTCAACAATTGAAGAGAATCTACCTGAATTTGAGCCTTCGACCGTAGTTGACATGACAAAGAAAGGGATAAAAGACCAACTTATCTCAATAAATGAGATGATTGACAAAGCATCGGCCGACCTCAAAAACGACTCTATTTCAAACGAAGAAGCCACCAATATAGGAAAAATGGCAATTTCCATAATTGATTCCATTGCCAAAGGGCCTAAAGGAGATGATTTTAAAAATCAAATCAAAGCAGTTACTCGTAGGGCAAACAAACTCATTGAAATAGCATCACCCAACATTGACAAATTAGAAAAATAGAATTCAAATGCGTAAATTTCTAATTCTTATTTTCGCAATATTTATTGCATCAACCATCGTTGCCGAAAACCGCATCGTTGTCTCAAAAAAAGAGATGACGCTCACCGTGTATAACGATAGCGATAGTATTCTTCTTAAAACCAAGATAAGTTGTGGCCGAAACTTCGGCAACAAAACTCGCCGAGGCGACAACAAAACGCCCGAAGGTACATTCAAAATCAATATGATACAACCCTCTTCACAATGGACATGGGATTTCAAAGATGGCAAGGGAAAAATCAAAGGTGCTTACGGGCCATACTTCCTTCGACTTAAAACTCCTATCACCACTATGATAGGCATTCACGGCACATGCTATCCCGAACTCATAGGCACTCGCACAAGCAGTGGTTGCGTGCGCATTCACAACGACGAAATGCTCAAACTCGTAAAACTTGTAAAAGTAGGCACCAAAGTCACCATTGAAAAGGACTAATATTCGCATAGATTTGAATCTATTTTTATTGTCTAAACCCCAATAAGTCATTTGTTAAATCAATTTTAAAGCGTTTTTTACAAGTAAACTATCGTTTTCAACCTATATAGCATTACAATTTTGTCATTTTTCCACAAAAAGTATTGCATTAATAACAAAAAGTTTGTATCTTTGCACAAAAGATTAAAATTTATCACAAAAACATGACTTTTAACATGACACATCATCATTATCATCATTTCGCTCTATAATGGAAGCGTGGTAGTGTGTTGTGTGCAAATAAACATGATTTAAATAATACAAAATACCGAGCCGGCTTCCTTAATTGGTAACCGGCTTTTTAAATTAGAAAATAATAATAAACGACATATAACAATGGAAACAAAACTTAGAATTGCGGTACAATCAAAAGGCCGCTTATATGAGGAAACAATGGAATTGCTCTCGGAGGCTGGTGTAAAAATGACTTCGGTAAAACGCACTCTTCTCGTTCCCTCTCGCAATTTCCCTGTAGAACTGCTATTTCTTCGCGATGATGATATTCCCGAATCGGTTGCAATGGGTACTGCCGACATCGGTATCGTAGGATTAAATGAAGTGCTTGAAAAAGATAAAGCGGTGGAAATAATCAAGGAACTTGGTTTTAGCAAATGCCGACTTTCACTTGCTATCCCTAAACGCATTGAATACAATGGAGTTGAATGGTTTAACAATCGCAAAATCGCGACTTCATATCCCGTAATTCTCGAAAAATTCCTCAAAGAAAATAATATCAATGCCGATATACATGTGATTACTGGTTCGGTTGAAATTGCTCCTGGCATAGGTCTTGCCGATGGCATCTTCGACATCGTTTCATCGGGCTCAACACTTGTGAGCAACAACCTTGTTGAAGTTGAAAAAGTGCTTGATAGCCAAGCAGTACTTATCGGCTCTAAAAAGCAACAACTCTCGGAAGAAAAGCAAGCAATTCTTGATGAGCTTCTATTCCGTTTCGATGCTGTAAAAGCAGCCGACGGCAAAAAATATATTTTGATGAATGTGCCACGCGAGAAACTCGATGATGTGTTAGCCGTACTACCTGGCATCAAGAGCCCCACAGTGCTATCTCTTGCCAATGCTGATTGGTGTTCGGTTCACACCGCATTGGAAGAAAAACGCTTTTGGGAAATCGTGGGTAAATTGCGTAACGCAGGCGCTGAAGGCATCCTTGCTCTCGACATCGAAAAAATGGTTTTATAATCACTCTTCAACACGCCAATAATGGAAATAATAAAATATCCATCACGCGACACTTGGGAACAACTTTCGCAACGAGCATTGGCCGATAAAGCCAATGAGGTGAAAGCAATCGTAGCCGACATTATTACCAATGTGGCTCAACGAGGCGACAATGCAGTGAAAGAATATGAGCAACGATTCACTGGCGCTACGCTCGACTCTCTTGCTGTAACCAAGGAGGAAATTGACGAGGCAGCATCACTTGTGAGCAATGAACTAAAAGAAGCAATCAATATTGCTCGTAAAAACATTGAATCATTCCACAAAGTGCAAGCAACCGAGGTGCAAGTTGAAACTGCACCTGGCGTGAAGTGCATTCAACGCCAAGTTCCCATTTCAAAAGTTGGGTTATATGTCCCAGGGGGCAACTCTCCCCTATTCTCAACCGTGTTGATGCTTGCCGTACCTGCCGTGATAGCTGGTTGCGAGGAGATTATTTTCTGCACTCCCTCGGGCAAAGATGGGAAAGTACACCCAGCCATCCTCTATGCTGCAAGTGTGGCAGGCGTGAATCGCATATTCAAAACTGGAGGAGCACAAGCGATAGCAGCAATGGCCTACGGCACTGAAACAATCCCTGCCGTATATAAAATATTTGGTCCAGGAAATCGATTTGTCACCGAGGCTAAACGCCAAGTGAGCGAAGGGAATGTGTCAATCGACATGCCTGCTGGGCCATCGGAGGTGCTTGTTATTGCCGATGAAAACGCCAACGCGGCATTCGTAGCATCAGATTTTCTTTCGCAAGCCGAACATGGCCCCGATAGCCAATCAATACTTGTTACCTCGTCGGAGAAACTACTTAAACAATTACCTATTGAAATAGAAAATTTGTTACAAGTATTGCCACGCCGTGAAATGATGGAAAAATCATTGAGTCACAGTCGCATGATTCTATTGAGCAACGATGATGAGGTAATGGATTTTTCTAATCATTATGCACCAGAACACCTCATAATCAACCATAAAGATGCTTGGAATTTAGCATCAAAGGTAAAAAATGCTGGTTCGGTATTCGTGGGACCATACTCACCCGAAAGTGCAGGAGACTATGCTTCGGGGACTAACCACACATTGCCCACTTCGGGTTATGCTCGCACCTATAGTGGTGTGAACCTCGATAGTTTCACAAAAAAAATCACCTTCCAAGAACTCACTCCTCAAGGTATAGCATCAATAGGCCGTGCGGTTGAAGTAATGGCCGAGAATGAAGATTTATATGCTCACAAAATGGCAATGACATTGCGCATTAAATCATTAGAAAACAACTGATATAAGATATGTCACTAAAAGAATTAGTTAGACCAAACATATGGAATCTTGAACCATACACATGCGCTCGCAACGAATTTACGGGCGAGGCTCGTGCATGGCTCGATGCTAACGAAAATAGTCGCATTGAAGGACTCAATCGTTACCCCGATCCACTACAATGGGAGGTTAAAGAGCGATTAGGGGCAATTCGTGGTGTTGATGCCACACGCATATTCCTCGGCGTGGGTAGCGACGAATGTATCGACATTGCTTATCGTGTATTTTGTCGTCCTGGCATTGACAATGTTGTTGCACTCAAACCCACATATGGAATGTATCAAGTGTGTGCCGACATCAATGATGTAGAGTATCGCGAGGTGAGTCTAAACGATGATTTCACACTCAATGTTGATGCCGTACTTAATGCCACCGACCAAAATACCAAGATATTGTGGATATGCACTCCCAACAACCCTACTGGCAACGCATTCCCTCGCGAACAGTTGCGCGAATTATGTTCACGATTTAATGGAATAACCGTTATAGATGAAGCATATATCGACTTTTCGCCCAAAGGCTCAATGGTAGAGTTTCTTGATGAATTTCCTCGCATGATAGTGATGCAAACATTCTCAAAAGCATGGGCAAGTGCAGCAATGAGATTGGGTGTATCATATGCATCACAAGAGATTATCGATATTTACAACAAAGTAAAATACCCCTACAACATCAACATTCTCACTCAACGACAAGCTCTCAAGGTTCTTGATGACATTGACAACATCAATCGCGTCACTGCCGAAATACTTGATGCGCGCAATACCCTTGTGGCCGAAATGGCTATGCTCGATGTTGTAGAGAAAATATACCCTTCTGACGCCAACTTTGTGCTTGTGCAAGTATCCAATGCCAATGCTATTTATGCTTATCTTCGCGACGGAGGCGTGATAGTACGCAATCGCTCTCGTGTGCATCTTTGTGGCAACTGCTTGCGTATCACTGTAGGTAGTGACGAGGAAAATCAATTACTAATAGAAAAATTACAAGAATATGGCTCAAGATAAACAGCGAGTATTATTTATCGACCGCGACGGCACTCTCATCGTAGAGCCCCCAGTTGACTATCAAGTAGACTCACTCGAAAAACTTGAATTTCTTCCCGGAGTGTTGCGTGCCATGCACCTTATTGCCACTCGGTTGAACTACAAACTCGTGATGGTTACCAATCAAGATGGGTTGGGCACCGACTCGTTCCCCGAAGACACCTTTTGGCCTGCTCACAATAAAATGTTGAAAACACTTGAGGGGGAGGGAATTGTGTTTGATGATATCATCATCGACCGCACATTTGAACATGAAAACAAGCCTACTCGCAAACCCGGCACAGCTCTCTTGACCGAATATCTCACAGGCAATTATGACCTTGAAAACTCATGGGTTATCGGTGACCGTCAAAGCGATATGAAACTTGCCGAAAATCTTGGTTGCAAAGGCATCTTTATCAACGAAAATGCTTTTAAGTCGTGGAATGACATTGCCAAATTCTTGCTCGACAATGAGCGCCGTGCTCATGTAACTCGCAACACCAGCGAAACTCAAATCGACATTGAATTATCGCTCGACGGAGAGGGCAAATGCGACATCTCAACAGGATTGGGATTCTTTGACCATATGCTTGAGCAAATAGGCCGTCACTCGGGAATGAATCTCAACATTAAAGTAAACGGTGATTTACATGTTGATGAGCACCACACTATTGAAGACACAGCTATAGCTCTTGGTGATGCTCTTCGCATAGCACTTGGCGATAAACGAGGCATCGAACGATATGGATTTACCCTACCAATGGACGATTGTCTATGCACTGTGGCTCTCGACTTTGGTGGACGCCCATGGCTCGTGTGGGAGGCCGATTTTAAACGCGAAAAAATTGGCGAAATGCCCACCGAAATGTTCCTTCACTTCTTCAAAAGCCTCAGCGATAGCGCTCGTATGAATTTATTTATTCGAGCCGAAGGCACCAACGAGCACCACAAAATCGAAGGCATATTCAAGGCTCTTGCTCGTGCCATTAAAATGGCTATCAGCCGCGACATAAATAATTATTCACTACCATCAACCAAAGGGACTTTATAATGCTTCTTAATTTCATTTTACTAATCGGAGGTCTTGCTCTTATATTAATCGGAGCCAACTGCCTCACAGATGGAGCATCATCTGTAGCAAAAAAATGGGGAGTGAGCGACCTCGTTATAGGGTTGACAATTGTTGCATTTGGCACATCAGCCCCCGAATTGATTATTAGTTCGCTATCAGCTATTAGTGGCAGTGCCGAATTAGCTATTGGTAATGTTGTTGGTAGCAACATTTTCAATATCCTTGTGATTATTGGTTGCGTAGCATTAGTAATGCCTATAAAAGTAGAAAAAAGCATCATGAGCAACGAGATTCCTCTTGTCATATTATCGGCTTTAGCTATCCTATTTTGTGCAAACGACATTTTCTTAAATAATGAGAGTTCCAATCTATTAAGTCGTGCCGACGGACTAATTTTACTTTTATTCTTCGCCATTTTTATGCGTTACACTTTCTCCATTGCAAAAAAAGGAGGTGCAGACAAAAGCGCCGAAGAGGTGAAAACAATGTCGGGATTAAAAGCAACGCTCTTCATTCTTGGAGGTCTAGCAGGATTGATTTTTGGCGGACAATTTTTTGTAGATGGAGCAAGTGGCATCGCTAAAGGTATGGGTGTAAGCGAATCTATTATTGGTTTGACAATAGTAGCAGCAGGAACATCTCTGCCCGAACTTGCAACTTCTCTCACTGCTGCATTCAAGAAAAATCCAGGCATGGCAATTGGCAATGTAATTGGCAGTAACATTTTCAACTCATTCTTCATATTAGGATGTGCGTCAACCATTAGTCCTCTACCTATGAGAGGCATCACCAATTTTGATATGCTCACAATGGTAGGAGCAAGTTTATTGTTCTTCATCTTTGGATGGTTATTTAAACAACGCACCATCACACGCCTTGAGGGTGGTATAATGGTTGTATGCTATATAGCCTACACAACCTATCTCGTTATGCAAGCAAGTTAAAGTAATGCATAATGCATAGTTCATAATGCATAATTAAGCAGATACTTTATACCCTATACAATAATGCGATGCATCAAATTTGATGCATCGCATTAACTTTTATATCACCTAATCTTTGTTATTGTGCTAATTCGTAGATTTGTCGAGTTTCGGTGGCTGTGAGACGGTAGTAACCTCCTATTATCTCTCCTTTGTTTTCGTGTAGTTTATGCACTAAAAGGTCGAAGTCGGGATTTTCAATGCCAAGTTGGGCGAGTGTGATAGGTAAGCCAAGCGAAGCATAGAATGCTCTTAATCGAGCAATACCTTCGAGGGCTGCTTGTGTATCATCATCGTTGACTACATCCATCACACGGCGAGCAAATTGCGCACCTTTTGATGGGTTGTGAGTTGCCATAAATGTCATCCACGCAGGTGTCATAACTGCCAATCCCGCTCCGTGAGTAACGCCATACACGGCACTCAACTCATGTTCCATAAAGTGCGACACCCAATCTTCTTGACGGCCAGTACCACATATTCCGTTATGAGCCAATGTGCCACACCACATGATATTGGCACGAGCATCATAATTTTCAGGCTCGGCCATTACGCGTGGCGCTTCGGTGATAATTGCTTTCAATACACCTTCGGCTACACGGTCGGTAACCTCAGTTTCGGGAGTATTTGTGAAATAGCGCTCAAAGATGTGCGCCATCATGTCGGCAATGCCGCTTGCTGTTTGATATGGGGGGAGTGTGAATGTGAGTTCGGGATTCATCACAGCAAATTTAGGGCGCAAAGCGCTATCGGTGCGAAGACTGATTTTGTGCAATCCGTCGAGTTTAGTGATTACCGAGTTGCCCGACCCTTCACTACCAGCAGCAGGAATTGTGAGCACGACACCTACGGGCAACGCCTCCTCTACGATTTTCTTCCCAGCATAGAAGTCCCAAAAATCGCCGTCATAAGGCACACCACAAGCGATGGCCTTTGCAGTATCGATAGCCGAGCCACCACCTACAGCAACGATTCCTGTGAGATTTTCTCGGCGACATATATCAATTCCTTCATATACTCTATCGTCGGTAGGATTAGGCAACACACCACCAAGTTCAAGGTATTCAACACCTACAGCATCGAGCGATGCTTTCACGCGGTCGAGGAGTCCGCTACGCACTACCGAGCCCATTCCATAAACGAGCAATACTCGACTCACGCCCATCCAACGGGTCAATTCGCCAGTTTGAGATTCCACTCCACGGCCAAAGACATATCGCGTGGGGGTATAGTAATTAAAATCGTTCATATATTGTTATTTTATTTTTGTTTCAACAAATATAGTGATTTTTGTCTTAACTCAACCCTTTATAGATATATCTTCTCAATTTATTGGCGTTTTAGCAATGTTTAAGCATCGCGATTTATGAAATGTGAGAATTTGTGATTATTTTTGTAGGATAATATTTGGCATTGCACATAAATGGAAGAATCATTACAACTATCAACCGAACAACGATTGCAGCAACGGTTAACACCGCTGCAAGTGCAATTTGTCAAAATGTTAGAGATGACAGGGCCTGAAGTTGAAAATGAAGTGCAACGCGTCCTCGACGAAAACCCTGCTCTCGAACGATGCGATAATGACGAGCGCGACAATAATCTCACTGAAGACTCTACGGAGGTATTTAATGAAAGTGCCGAAGAAATACAACTTGCCGATTATCGCGATGAAGATGAAATTCCACCATACCGATTAGAAGCTCGCAATTATAGTGCCGACGATAAATATTACGAGCCAGTAGCCGTTGATTCAAGCGACACACTCATTGAGTCGCTCAACGCTCAATTAATGGAATATGACCTCGACGACACAGAACTCGCTATTGCACAATACATCATAGGCAACCTTGATGATAATGGCTATATGACCCGCGATCTCACTGCTATTTGTGATGATTTGGCGTTCAATGCTGGCATTGATGTTCCGTTATCACTCATAAAGAATATGTTTGAGATAGTGCGAGGATTGGAACCTGCTGGTGTAGCAGCTATTGATTTGCGCGACTGTCTTTTGCTTCAGCTCAAACGCAAAGAAAAAAGCAAACAAAACGACATTGCAACCGACATAATCGACAATTATTTTGATTTATTTTCAAGGAAGCATTATGATAGGTTGTGTAGCTGTTTAAATATCTCTACCGAAGAGCTTAAAGAGGTAAAAACCATAATCACTTCGCTCAATCCCAAGCCAGGTAGTATTCTCACTGGAGGTGTAAGTGATAGCACTCGACACATTATTCCCGACTTTAGCATCGAGGTTGACGACGATAATGGAAACATTACATTAACATTGCCCAATCGCATCCCCGAGTTACAAATCGAGGAAACATTTTCGGAAAAAGCTTGCGAAATTCCACAAAATGCAACCCGGAGCCAACGCGAAGCAGCTGCTTTTATTAAACAAAAACGCGACGAAGCAAGTGGTTTTATCAAGATATTGAAAATGCGTCAAGAAACGCTATATCGTGTAATGAAGGCTATTGTGAAAATTCAACACGAATTTTTCCTCACCGACGATGAGAGCAAGATAAAACCAATGATATTAAAAGATATATCGGCAATAACCGGACAAGACCTTTCGGTTATTTCTCGTGCTACTACAGGGAAATATGTTATGACTCAACGAGGAATTTATCCTTTAAAATTATTCTTCAACGAGCGTCCAACAGATGATGATGACACATCATCACACGAAATATTGGCTGCATTAAAAGACATTATCGCCAACGAGAATAAACGCAGACCATTGAGCGATGAGGCTATCACCAATGCACTTGGTGAACAAGGATACAACATTGCGCGTCGCACCGTTACCAAATATCGCGAACGATTAGGGTTGCCCGTAGCTCGTTTAAGAAAAGAATTATAATTTATGATGACCGAAGAAGAAATATATCAAATTTACGAAGCCCAAGAGAGCAAAAAGCCAACTCAAAAAAAGTCGGTTTTAGAGTTGTGGGCCCAAATATTCTCTACTATTTTCACTCCGTTATTAATCCCTACCTATGGAGCTTTTATAGCCCTAAATTTCACTTTTTTAGGCATAGTTACTCCGTTATCGACACGAGTGATTGTTGTGTTGGCAATTTTTGCATTCACATGTATGGTGCCTATTTCGGTTATAGCACTTTTATACCGATATGGCAAAATTTCTGACCCCGGAGTGAATAATCAAAAAGACCGACTCATACCCTATGCAATAACCGTATTAAGTTACTTGGCAAGCGCAATATATCTATCAAATGTAAACGCGCCCAAGTGGATTCCTATGTTTATGATAGGAGGTGGCATTGCTGCTTTAGTGTCGGCTCTAATTAACCTCAAATGGAAAATTAGCGCACATGGCGCCGCTATGGGTGGACTTGTGGCATTAATGTTTGCGATATGGGCCAATGGATATGCGACATTCAACTATATGTATATCACATGCATCGCCATTATCCTTGCAGGTATCGTGGGTACATCTCGCCTCATTCTAAATTGCCACACATTGGAACAAGTGCTTGCCGGCACTCTCAACGGATTTTTTTGGGTATTTATTTTGACTATTTAATAACTATAAAATAAGATTTATATATGAAACCAGTAGTTAGTATAATCATGGGAAGTACCTCTGACCTTCCTATCCTCGAAAAAGCAGCTAAATTCCTCGATCAAATGGAAGTTCCATTTGAAATGAACGCTCTCTCGGCTCACCGCACTCCAGGCGAGGTTGAAGAGTTTGCTCGTAATGCCGAAGGTCGCGGAATTAAAGTCATCATCGCAGCAGCTGGTATGGCCGCAGCCCTTCCAGGTGTAATTGCAGCAATGACTCCCCTACCTGTGATTGGTCTCCCCATCAATTCAACTCTCGATGGTGTTGATGCACTACTTTCAATCGTACAAATGCCTCCTGGCATCTCTGTGGCTACTGTGGGCATCAACAATGGCATGAACGCGGCTGTAATGGCTGTTCAAATTCTTGCTCTTGGCGATGAAGCTCTTGCTAAACGCTTTGCCAACTATCGCGCCACTCTTTCAGAAAAAATCGTTAAGGCCAACGATGACCTCAAAAATGTAAAATACAATTTTAAAGTAGATTAATCAATCTCTAATAGATGAGCATATTCAATTATAATCGTCGCAAAACTGTTGCCGTAAATATTGGTGGCACTCCATTGGGTAGCGATTATCCCATAAGATTGCAGTCAATGGCATCAACATCAACAATGGACACCGAGGGGTCGGTGGCGCAATGTGGTCGCATTGCTCAAGCTGGCGCATCATATATAAGACTCACTGCGCAAGGAGTGCGCGAAGCCGAAAACCTTGGCAACATAAAAGCTCAACTGCGTGAAGGTGGTGTAACAACACCACTTGTTGCCGACATACATTTCAACCCTCGAGCGGCCTTTGCTGCTGCCGAGGTGGTGGAAAAAGTGCGCATCAATCCAGGCAATTTTGTTGACCCCGGTCGTACATTCCAACAACTCTCCTATACCGACGAAGAATATGCCGAAGAGATAAAAAAAATAGAAGCGACATTTGTGCCATTTATTGACCTTTGTCGCAAAAACAATACTGCGATACGCATTGGAGTCAACCATGGCTCATTATCGGATCGCATCATGAGCCGATATGGCGACACTCCCGCCGGCATGGTTGAATCGGCAATGGAATTTCTTCGTGTGTGCGTGGCACAAAACTTCCTCAATGTAGTAATTTCAATCAAAGCATCAAACACGGTGATTATGGTTGAAACTATGCGCCGATTGGTTGTTGCTATGGAGCATGAAGGGATGCAATTTCCATTACACCTTGGCGTTACCGAGGCTGGTGATGGCGAAGATGGTCGCGTGAAATCGGCCGTAGGGATAGGCACACTCCTCGCCGAGGGGATTGGCGACACAATAAGAGTGTCGTTGAGCGAAGAACCCGAGTGTGAGATACCTGTAGCCGATGCGTTGGTTAAATATATCGCACAACGCGCCGATGCTCCTCGCATTGAAGCTAATCACTATGATGGTTATTGCTACGAAGCCCCATTGCGTCGCCCAAGCATCGCGATAGCCAACATTGGTGGCGATGCATTGCCCATCGTCATTGCCAATGGTTATGCCACTAAATATGCCGATGGTTGCACTCCCGACTATTTCTATATCTCCGACGGGAACATTCCCTCACATGTGAACGATGACAAAATCATTGTTCCTTATACTGGTAATTCAACACCTTATTGCCAATTATTCACATGGCAACAACGCGAAGCAATTAAAGAGTGTAATGCTCCTATAAAATTCCTTGAAGTCAATGCCTCAACATCTATCGATGAAGTAGTTTCAGCAATTGATAGCACTGTCGTTATCATATTACACAGCAATCACCTCAATGCGCCTGGCGAAATGCAGGCATTTGCTCATAAATGCGTTGAAGGAGGCATTAAAAATCCCATTGTGATGCGTGTGGATTATGCCAATGCTTCACTCGAGGATGTTACACTTATGGCGGCTGCCGACTTGGGCTCAATGCTACTTAATGGCAATCACGACGGAGTTTGGCTCAATGCTCCTCAAGTAGAAGTGGCTACTGTGGCACGCCTATCGTTTGGCATTCTCCAAGCAGCACGATTGCGCATCTCTCGCACCGAATACATCTCTTGCCCAGGTTGTGGTCGCACGCTTTTTGACTTGCAATCAACTGTGAAAGCAGTAAAAGAAGCCACAGCACACCTCAAAGGTTTGAAAATAGGTGTGATGGGTTGCATTGTGAATGGACCAGGCGAAATGGCCGATGCCGACTATGGTTATGTAGGTGCAGGAGTGGGTAAAGTGAGTCTATACAAAAACAAAACTTGCATTGAAAAAAATATCCCCACCGATGAGGCTATTCCCCGACTTATTGAACTCATAAAATCGGAAGGTGACTGGGTTGACCCAGCATAACAACTGCTATGGCCGACAATAACATCTATTCATATCACACACTCGCCAATGGGCTACGCATCGTGCATCGCCAATCCTCTTCGAGCGTTGAGTATTGTGGTGTTGCTATAAATGTGGGTAGTCGTGATGAGATGCCCACGCATTATGGCTTGGCTCACTTTGTGGAGCACACCATTTTTAAAGGCACTAACCATCGACGCTCATGGCACATTATCAATCGTATGGAGGCTGTAGGGGGCGAACTCAACGCCTACACCACTAAAGAGGAGACTATGCTCTACTCTATCTTCCCCTCGGGGAACCTCAATAGAGCAATAGATCTTATTGCCGACCTTGTTTCCTCATCGCAATTCCCAGCAGCAGAACTTAACAAAGAGCGCGAAGTGGTAGCCGATGAGATTAATTCATACCTCGATAGCCCATCCGAAGCCATATTTGATGACTTTGAAGACCTGATATTTGATAGTTCATCATTAGGTCACAATATTCTTGGTAATACCTCAACAATTGCAACATTTACATCGGAAGTGTGCAAAGATTATCTTGCACGATACTATACAGCTCCCAATATGGTATTTTTCTATATGGGAAGCGAACGCCCATCAAAGGTATTTAAAGTTATCGAAAAACATTTTGGCTCACTCGCTAACCAATTAGCGCCCATTAATCGCGTTGCCCCCTCAAGAGTTGCCACATTTGACATCAAACGCAACCTTGGCAACCATCAATGCCACACAATAATGGGCAGCCACATTGAAGGTATGTATTCCGAACAACGATACCCAACTGCCCTATTCACCAACATTATCGGAGGACCGGGTATGAATTCACTTCTTAATGTATCTCTTCGTGAACGCCGAGGATTGGTATATACCGTTGAAGCGTCTTCGGCAATGTTTACCGATAGCGGTGCTTTCGCCATATACTTTGGTTGTGACCACAACGACCACAATCGTTGCCGAAGATTGGTGATGAACCAGCTTTATACTTTAGCATCGGATACACTCTCGACAAAACAAATAGAAGCAGCAAAAAAACAATATCTCGGTCAACTAATCGTGGCATCGGAAAATCGCGAACAAGCAGCAATCTCAACAGGCCGTGCTATGCTATATCACAACCATGTTGCTTCATCCGACGAGATTCTTGCTCGCATCAATGCCATAACCGCCGAGCAAGTGCGCCAAGTAGCCGAATCAATCGCAAAAAACATTTCTACACTTTCGTTTACATAATATGTGAAGTCGCATTTTCGCGAAATAGGCACATATAATCGAAACGAAAAATGAGTGTAGGGGTACGGCGTGCCCTGTCCATACAAAATCTAAATTCCATTCCTTTTTCCTCTTTTTCAAATTGGGAACTAATTGGGAACACATTTTGTGTTCAATTTCATTAAATAGAGCATAATTTTAGTGTAAAATTTCAATTTACTTCAAAAAACATAGTTTATCATATCATTTTTGATATTCTTAAAATTTAATTCGTTAAATTTGCAAAAGACCACTATCTAAAGTCATGACTGCTACCAGTTATTTATATTATCACTGTTCCGACATTGCCACTTCGGGGGCGGTGACGCATCGATATTATGTGCGTGATTATCTCGGCAGGAGAAATCTTTACCGAAGAGAATCTCACCGTGAAACGCCCTGGCGGCATCTCCCCCATGCGTTGGGACGAAATCATCGGCACTGTAGCTACTCACAACTACCTCCCCGACGAAATGATTGAATAACAATATAACATGAAGCATCTATTTACTCTCATATTAACCCTACTACTCCTCACCGCCTGCGGGGAGAGTGAGCGTATGCAATTTGAGCAATTGCAACAAATTGACTCGATTGCTGAAGTTAATGCCGATAGTGCTGTTGCCTTGATTAGTGCAATCAATCGCGACTCTCTTTCAGATCACGATAACAAATATTATTACGATCTATTAAAAATTCGCACCAACGATAAAGCATATATAGCACATACTTCTGACTCTGCTATACTTTCGGTTATCAACTATTTTGAAAATCACGATTTCAACGACCTACTCCCAGTTGCTTACTATTATGGCGGACGAGTGTATTCCGACCTTGGCGATGCACCCCAAGCCCTCGAATATTTCCACAAAGCCATCGATTGTCCCAATATCACCTCTAACACAATGGCTGTTGCATATGCCCAAATAGCAGGAATATATCACTCCCAAAAAGTTTATGATTTAGCAATTCCTGCTTATAAAAAAGCTATTGAATTAAATAATAATAACAATAATATCACAAACTCGTTATATAACACTCTTAATTTAGCAAACATCTATATTCTCCAAAATAGGACTGATAGTGCATTTATATTACATAATTTTGTGCTTAATAATGCCAAAGAATTAACAAATTCATCATTAATTTTATCATCAAACATTCAATTAGCCAATATACACTTATTAAACAATAATTATACCTCTGCGCATAAAATTCTAAAATCTATTAAAACCTCTTCTTTCAAAGAAGATTCAACCGCAATATCAAATTCTTTTGCTCAACTTTATTACAAACTTAACAATATTGATTCTACACTTTTTTATTGCAATAAACTTATTAAATCAAAAAATCTTAACATCCAATTAGAGGGATACAATATCTTGGCTAATTTGCATATTAAAAATAAAAACATTGATGACGCATATAATGCCATGATAATGTCAACTAAATTATCCGATACTATCCGCAAACTACAAACGCCCCAAGAAATACGTCAATTATCTTCATTATACAACTATCAAATTCGCGAAAGAGAGAATAATAATTTAAAAAAAGACGCTCATGAAAATGAAATTAAGATTATTTCTTTGATTGTTTCTATTTTTATCATTGTAGTTGTAGCGTTAACTATAACTTATGCCTTACGAATGAAAAATAAGGCTCAAAAAGAGCGTATTAATCGTATTCTTAACGAGCATTATCAAACTCAAAATCTCATTTCAAATGCCGAAAACCGAATCAGCGAACTTGAAAACCTTTTGGCTAATGAAACTAATAAATCACAAAGTTTGATTAATGAACTTGAGATACAAAAGGAGTCTTTGCTGTTATTTACCCAACAAGCAAAACTCCGCGAGGATGCGACTAATGCGATTGAAGCATCCGTTGTGGCAACTCGATTCCGTAAAGCACTTGATGAAAACACTAATCCCACAAAAGAGGATTGGAAACAACTCGACAATTACATTAACCTACAATTTCCAGGCTTCAAAAGTGTGCTATATAAATTAGCAAAATTAAGCGACATCGAATATCATGTGTGCCTACTCTTAAAATGCAAATTTTCACCAACTGAAATTGCAAAATTGGTCAATTTAAGCAAGAGTGGATTGGGAAATGCTCGAAAAAGACTATTTGTAAAAGCATTCAATACCGTCGGAACAGCCTCTGACTGGGATAAATTTATCACCTCTCTTTAACTCATATTCAAGCACTTACAATATTACCCTAAAATTGGGAACTAATTGGGAACTAAAAAATGGAATGTTTTTCATGAATAAACTATAGATTTGCAGTGTAAGCTAAAATTCTTCAATTTTAATCATTAAAACATCTGTTAAAAAGTATTATTATGTTAATAAATTTACCCCCCCCCATGAGTTTTAATTTTTGTCAAAAACCTCAATATTTATCGTTACATTTTATTAAATCTCGAATTATTACTCTTAAATTTGAAATAACAATAATAGCAAAACCATATCATTATGAAAAAGAATTTACTTAAATTGATGCTTATTGCAATAGGGTTGCAATTAAGTTTTGCATCAGTAGCACAAGGAAATATTGTTCCTATGCCCGATGGTCTTTATTTTGCGAAGAAAAATGGCAATATTTGTTACTTTGATGGGAAAAAAGTTGTTGATACTCAAATATCAGCAGGAGCACATACTTTTCAATTAGCATCATGGCATGGCGCGATATATGGTGTTGATGCCGGTGAGCAATTTCTTTATATTAAAGATGAAAATAACAGTCTTGGTGATGGTGAATTATTCGTAGTCAATAAGCGAAGTGATAATAGTTTTACTAAAACAACAATCGTAAACAATAAATATCAAGACGATGGCAATGTTTATCATGCGGGGTTTGACCCATATTATATTATGATTGATAATGATAGTATCTATTATGCAACTCGAACTATTACTAATGCAGGCGACAATTTTTATGCTGGTGTGAAAGTTTTTCCTGCAAAAGAGGAATATGATGCGCCATGTCAGGCATCTTTCGATGTGCCTTATTTTGTTAGGGGTCAATTTTTACCATATTATAACAAAGGTTTTGCTTGGGGAGCAATGAACGCCGGATTGCAACGCGATTCAGAAGGGGTTTATTGGCATGCATTGGGTTTTAACGGAGAAGGCATTTATCGATATAAAAAATCAGATATATATGAAAAAATCCAAGATGCAACAAATGCAGATAGACCATATCCTATTATTGCACAAGGAATTCAACCATCGGCAATGTTCCTTGATGAAAAAAACGGGTATATTTATATTTACAATATTACAGATGGTTATAATGATATAACAAATTGTGGAGTGTTTCGTCTGCCTATTAGTGCTATAAACAGCAATAACTATCTCCGTGCTTGGGAACGAATTGACGAATCACAAGCGGCGTCAGAATCTACGACTGTTACAGATGGGGCTTTTGTGCGTCAATTCACAAGTGATGGCGAGTATATATATTGGGCTTATATTGCCGAAGATGGTAGTGGATATAAATCGGGGATCAAACGCGTAAATGCAACTGGCACTCCTAAAGTTGAGTATGTAGTAGAAGATATAGAAGCTTATGGCATTTGCTTTTATAAATATGATGGCACACTTGGTGTAGAAGGCATTAAAACTGAAAACAACGACAACACCCCCGAAGTTGCTCGCTACGATATTTATGGTCGCAAATTGAGCCAACCAACCACTGGTGTAAATATCGTAAAATATAGCGATGGCACAACTCGCAAAGTCATTATAAAATAATACTATCAGATATTTATAAGGAAGATGCTGTGTCGAAATTCTCTGACACAGCATCTTTTGTATCTTTTCAATCTCATTTTTCCAACGACTTTTGTGCAAACACTCACATTTTTCCAACATAAAATGTGATAATTGCTTAAAATTTCGTGAAATCGCCATAATTTTAGTATCTTCGTGGTTATATTAGTGATACTATATGAAAATTGGAGATATAGACCTTGGTAATCGTCCGGTGATGTTGGCTCCTATGGAGGATGTTACCGACCTTTCGTTCCGTTTAATATGTAAGGAACAAGGGGCCGATATGGTATATACCGAATTTGTTTCGGCCGATGCTCTTATACGCAACATAAATTCCACCACTCGCAAACTATCAATTGACCCTGGCGAACGCCCCACTGCGATTCAAATTTATGGCCGTGAGGTAGAGCCAATGGTTGAAGCTGCAAAAATTGTAGAGGCAGCCAACCCCGACATTCTTGACATTAACTTTGGGTGTCCTGTGAAAAAAGTGGCTGGCAAAGGCGCTGGGGCAGGTATGTTACGAGATATCCCCAAAATGCTTGAAATAACTCGTGCAGTTGTTAATGCTGTAAAAATTCCAGTTACAGTGAAAACGCGATTAGGTTGGGACCACAATAGCAAAATCATTGTAGAACTCGCCGAACAACTTCAAGATTGCGGCATCAAAGCATTGACTGTGCATGGGCGTACTCGCTCTCAAATGTACACCGGTAATGCCGATTGGGAAATGATAGCCCGAGTAAAAGAGAATCCCCGATTGACAATTCCTCTAATTGGCAACGGCGACATAACAACTCCCGAGCAAGTAGTTGAAGCTTTTGACCGATATGGTGTTGATGGTGTGATGGTAGGCCGTGCATCGATAGGAGCTCCATGGATTTTCCACGATATGAAGCAGATGCTTTTAACTGGCGAGCGTGGCGAAGAACTCCCTCTTGCCGAAAAATTTAAAATTCTACGCCGTCAAATTACCGAAAGCATCGACCGCATTGATGAATATCGTGGCATTCTCCACATACGCCGTCACTTGGCAGCTTCTCCCCTATTCAAGGGCATCCCATTTTTCCGCGACACTCGCATTGCGATGCTTCGTGCCGATAATTTTGCCGAACTTGATGCAATACTACATCGCATTGAAACTGAAATCATTCCTAACATACAACCACTCTCCTCTAAAACTGAATGATTATGAAACGCTTCTTTTCATTTTTCTTTATTATGGCTATGTGCATTGTTGCCACATTTGCACAACAAAAAATAGATGTAGAAAATCGTGTGGTATTAGTTGCTGCACAAAGTTTTGATGAAATATTGGTGAATGGCGATGTCACCGTTGAATGTCGTTTTAAGCCCGAACTTCATCGTTATGTTGCCTACAACACATCAGAAAAAACCGACAAACGCATTGTGTGTCGCAACGACAGCAATCGATTAATTATTGAAGGAAACAACGACAACGATAAAGTAGCATCACGCATTGTGGTATTTTGCAATGATTCATTGAAAGCATTAATCATGAATGGCACTGGGAATATTCTTGTAAAAGAGGTGCCTCGATTAAAACGCCTTCACATCATACAAAATGCTCAAGGAGCCATCAAAATCGATAATCTACAAGCCCATTTCTTGAGTATTGTCAACAATGGCAGTGGTCAAATATTGGCTCGTAATGTAGAAGCACGCCGATTATTGACTACCAACAATGGTAATGGTGAGATAAAACTAAAAACATTGAAAGCTTTTAATGGCTCATTTGTGTCAAATGGGAATAGTGATATGATTCTTAATGACTTACTCATTCGCAAGGCTTCGTTTGTAACAAATGGTTCGGGTAATTTTGTATTATCGGGCAAAGTTAATGAAGCGACACTTACCACCAACAATAGTGGCAACATTGATGCGACTAATCTATCACACAAAACAGCCCTAAACATTAATGTCAACAACACTGGAACTATTACAATTAAACAAAAATAATATCAAAAAAACATCTCAAAAATCATGAAAAAAACTTTTTTAGCAATTATACTCCTCGCTATAACAGCAAGTTTCGCTATAGCTCAACCATTATCTCGTTATGAACTTGATGTGAAAGATTTCACCGAATTAAAAGTTTTTGACGGTGTAAATGTGAATTATGTGTGCAACCTCGACTCGGTGGGGCGTGCTGTTTTTATAGCTACCGACGAATTGGCATCGGCATTAATGTTTAACAACACAAAGGGACGATTAGAAATACAAGTTGCTTCTAAAAATGTCAAATATGAAAATCTCCCTACTGTTACTGTTTATTCTAAATTTCTCACCAAGGCTGAAAACAATGGTGACTCAACGGTGAGAGTGTTGAGTGTATCTTCTTGCCCCAACTTCAAGGCTCGCCTCATTGGGAATGGGCGTCTCATTGTAAAAAACCTTGATGTAACACATATCGATGGGTCAATTGACACTGGCAACGGACAATTAATTCTCAATGGAAAATGTGAATCGTCAAAGTTAAGTTGCACTGGTACAGGAACTATTCAAGCTGATGAATTAGTATCAAACGACACTAAATGCGTTATGCTCGGAACCGGGACTATCGGTTGCCAAGCTCATAAATCGCTCAATATCGTAGGAGCATCATCGGGTAAAGTTTATTACAAAGGAAATCCCGAAGAGATTAAAAAACGCTCGGTGGGAGTGAAGTTAATTCCACTCGACAACGAAGAATAATCATTTTTAGCAAACCCACATTATTATTCTTACTCTCAACAAATGAGCGACACTGCCGACTTGAAACTTCGCACTGCACGCACCATCAAATGGAATGTGATTGATCGCGTTTTATCGCAAGTGCTATATGCAGTTACCGGCATTGTGCTTGCTCGTGTGTTGTCGCAAGAAGACTTTGGGCTCGTAGGAGCAACACTCGTTTTCCAAGCGTTTGCAGCGCTATTTATCGATAGCGGTTTTTCTTATGCTCTTATTCAACGCAAAAATCCTACCCAACTCGATTATAGTACCGTATTGTGGTTTAACATAGGAATCGCAAGTATCATATATGTAATACTATGGTTTTGCGCGCCATTAATTGCATGGTGTTTCCAAAACGACCCTCGCATCATTCCCCTTTCACGAGTAATGTTCCTTTCATTTATCCTCAACGCATCGGCCATCGTTCAAACCAACCGATTGATGAAGAAGATGGATGTGAAAATGATTGCGATATCCAATTCTATTGGGCTCATCATTAGTGGTGCTGTGGGCATAACTCTTGCACTGACGGGCTATGGAGCATGGGCAATGGTGTGGCAAACTATCGTATTATCGGCCACCAAATCTTCAATCCTATGGTTCACAAGTAAGTGGTTGCCATCGTTAGCATTCTCATGGAAAGCTTTAAAGTCGTTTTTTAATGTTGGTTCGGGGATGATGGTAACATCATTTCTTAACACCCTATTTCAAAACATATATTCATTCTTTATAGGCAACCGAGTGGGATTGGTGAGCCTTGGCTATTACACTCAGTCGGACAAATGGAGTAAAATGGGAATTATGTCGATTTCTCAAATTCTCACCTCATCATTCTTACCAGTGCTGTCACATGTGCAAGATGATGCCACGCGTTTCACTCGCACAACCACCAAGATGAACCGTTTCACAGGTTATCTACTTTTCCCAGCCATAGGATTTCTCATCGTGATGGCAACGCCCATTTTCCACCTACTTTTTGGAACAAAATGGGATCCATCAATTATCCTATTCCAACTACTATTAGTGAGAGGGATATTCACAGTATTGAACTCTCTTTACAACAATTACATCGTTTCGCTCGGCAAAGCCCGACTTGTTGTGTATATGGAAATCGTTCGCGATAGCGTTGCTTTGATAGCACTTTTTGCAACAATCCCATTTGTGGCAATCTCGCTACCCGACGACCCCGTGTATGGTGTAAAAATATTACTTTGGGGACAAGTCATCGCATCGGCTATATGTTGGGTGGCAACCATATGCGTCACTGCACCACTCACCACTCGCTCAAGATGGGCATTTATTACCGATTTACTCCCCTACTTGATTCAAGTAATCATAATAATGGTGCCAATGCATTTGTTATCATTTGCGATTGATAATGTGATTGTGTTGCTTATTGCGCAAGCCATTACAGGTCTCGCCATATATCTATTAATTAACCACATTTTACATTCTCAAATACAAAAAGATGCATTTGACTATTTCCTTCATCGTTTTAGGAAAAAAGGTGATTAAGTCTTAACTCATTAATCTCATTCAAGCATCTTTTTCAGCCCTTATTTTTAACAATATTTTACCCTAAAAATATTTGCATTTATTATAGATAGATGTAATTTTGCATTGCATTAAGATTCATGGCTTAATGCATTATATCTTAATCTAGCTTTTGTTTATGGATATTTGGATTGTCTGTGATTCACTTATTTTTTCACAAAATCACATCTTAAAGATGTAACGAGTTAAAGGTGATAAATTATTTTATCACCTTTTTTCATGCAAAATTATGATGCTCACATTTTTTATTACTATCTTTACACTTTAATAATTACAATAGAAGTTAATGGGCATCAATACATCAATTCGTCGAATATCGCTAATTGCAACATTGTGCATCGCCTCAATTGCAAATGCCGAAGTTCCTATCAACTACAAAGCCGATATAATAGGGACATTGGGTTCAGGCGATTTTGCGCCCTACTATATTTCATCGCTCAACCATGGCATCGTAACGCAAAGTGATAATGCGCTGCTACGCATGAAAGCATGGAAGCCACTCTCTACCGACACTCGTTTTAGTTATGGATTTGGCGTGGATTTCCTCACAGGCTGGAGCTCGAGCGTTGATTATCTTAAATACAACTTTGATATAAAAGAATTTATTCCTCACAGCGAAAAGCCCGCCTATATATGGTTGCAACAACTATATGGAGAGGTGAAATATCGAGGTGTATTTCTCACTGTAGGTCTCAAAGAACAACAATCTAAATTATTAAATAATAAACTCACAAGTGGCGATTTAATCGAAAGTGGCAACTCTCGCCCTATACCCGAAGTGCGTGCTGGATTCATCGATTTCCAAAACATACCATTCACCAATGGTTGGGTACAAATATGTGGAGAAATCTCATATGGGAAAGTTACCGACAACGATTGGGTGAGAAATCACTACAACCACTACAATAGCCACATTTCACAAGACACTTGGTATTCATATAAACGCGCCTATTTTCGCACAAAGCCTAGCGAACGATTCTCGGTTACGATAGGCGCACAAGCAGCAGCCCAATTTGGTGGTTACACCGAAAATTATCGCAATGGCGAGAACTATCGAACCGACCATCGCACTGCCACTATCAAAGACATGTTTGAGATGTTTATCCCACGATTGAGCGACAAAGAGGGCTTTGTGGCAGGCAACCACCTTGGTAGTTGGGATTTTATGGCGCGCTATCGTCTTAAAAACGATGATGAATTAAAAGCCTATTTTCAATGGCCATGGGAAGATGGTTCGGGCATCGGCAAACTAAACGGGTTTGATGGCATTTGGGGTATTGAATACAAAAAAGCCGATAAAGGATGGGTAAATGGGGCTGTAATTGAATATCTCGATTTTACCAACCAATCGGGTCCACTGCATTGGGCATCGGCCGATAGTCCTGGAACAACAATTACCGACCAAGCAACTGGAGGCGATGAGTATTACAACAATGCTTTTTACAACTCCTATGCCCACTATGGCATGGCTATAGGCTCTCCATTTTTGCGTTCACCCATATACAACACCGATGGCTACCCTATGTTTGTTGACAACCTTGTGAGAGGTTTCCATGTGGGATTGATGGGGAATATAAACTCTCACATTGACTACCGATTACTCGGTGGCTATCGTAAAGCATGGGGGGATGGTCGCATTCCTCGTGCAAATGCAGTAGAAAACACTTCACTTATGGCCGAAGTTAATTATAATCCACCCACAGTCAAAGGGCTCTCTGTTAAGGCTCAAGTAGCATTTGACCAAGGGTCAATGCTTGGTAACAACTTTGGTTCATGCGTAACAGTTACTTACAACGGACTCCTAAATATTGGAAAGAAATGAATATTGCGACTCGCATCATAGCATTAATAATCATCGCATTGTCATTAAATGCTTGCACTCACAACAATGGTGACATAGGTGACCTCTTTGGCACATGGAAGCTTGAGTCAATCACCATTAATGGTGAAATTGACGCGAGTTATGCCAAGTCGAGCAATGTAATATGGAAATTTCAAGCATCAGTGATGAGTATGATTAGAACCAATGACACCACTCACGACCGAAGTGAATCGTGGGGCACTTGGAGTTATGCAAATAACGAGACTCAATTGGTCCTAAACTTCACTCATACCGACAACAACAATACCCAGCCAGGGTCGGCTAAATATTCGCCATTGATAGAAACACATCTCCCTAAAGCAACAATATCAACTCTTGACATAAAAGAACTCAACGGCAAAAAAATGATACTTATCTATCATTCGTCCGATGGAGTTGAATATACTTACCATTTTAAACGATGGGCATAACATACTTTGATAATAATTAAAAAGCAATACATACGATGGACAAAAACAAAATCATGCTTGTGACCGGCGCCGATGGCTTCATAGGTTCACACTTGACCGAAATGTTACTTGAAGAGGGCTATAAAGTGCGCGCATTATCACAATATAACTCATTCAACAACTGGGGCTGGCTCGAAGGGCTAAATCACCCTAACCTCGAGGTAGTTACTGGCGATGTGCGTGACCCTCATTATTGCAAACATATTTCACGCGATGTTGACACAATATTCCATTTAGCAGCATTGATTGCAATACCATACTCATATGTCGCTCCCGATAGTTATGTTGACACAAATGTAAAAGGGACTCTCAACATTTGCCAAGCAGCTAAAGAGAATGGAGTGCGCCGAGTGCTTGTCACTTCAACATCAGAGGTTTATGGCACGGCACAATATGTTCCCATCGATGAGAAGCACCCCAAGCAACCTCAATCGCCCTACTCTGCAACAAAAATCGGAGCCGATGCTATGGCAATGAGTTTTTATAACGCATTTGAATTACCAGTGGTTATCGTGCGTCCTTTCAACACCTATGGCCCCCGTCAAAGTGCGCGCGCCATCATACCCACAATAATCACTCAAATAGCCAATGGTGCTACCGAAATAAAACTTGGAGACCTCACTCCTACTCGCGATTTCAATTTCGTAAAAGACACTTGCCGAGGCTTTATCCAACTTGCCGACTGCGATGACGCAATAGGACAAGAAGTAAATGTGTGTAGCAATTATGAAATCTCAATGCGCGACACTCTCAATCTCATTGCCGAGATAATGGGCAAAAAGGTGAATTTTGTAGAAGACACTCAACGCCTTCGTCCAAAAAATTCCGAGGTATTCCGTTTATGGGGTGATAACACCAAAATCAAAGGTCTTACCGGCTTTGAACCCCAATACGACATTCGTCGCGGCCTTGAAGAGACTATTAAATGGTTCACTTGCGAAGAAAACCTCAAAAAATATAAATCAAACATCTATAATGTATAAACATTCCTAGACATGGACAAAAATCTGATTCTCGTGGGAGGTGGCGGTCACTGCAAATCGGTTATTGAAGTAGCCGAATCATGTGGATATAACATTCTTGGCATCCTTGACCATCCATCTGAATTGGGCAAAGAGATATTGGGCTACAAAGTTATAGGCAACGACGACGATATGGCTCAATATGTCGATAAGGCACAGTTTATCGTAACCGTAGGAAGCATTAAAGACCCTTCGCTACGCAAGCGACTTCACGACCAAATCAGAGCTATAGGAGGTTCGCTTGCCACCATCATTGCCTCAACCGCATATGTATCTAAACGAGCCACCATCGGAGAGGGAACAGTTATAATGCACTTTGCAATGGTCAATGCCAATGCAAAAATAGGTACGGGGTGCATCATAAATACTCATAGCAACATTGAACACGATGCAGTAGTGGGCGACTATTGCCACATATCTACTGGTGCGATGGTCAATGGTGGTTGCATTGTAGGAAATGATGTTTTTCTCGGCAGTCAATCAGTTATGGCCAACGGCACATCAATATGCGATGGTTGCGTAATAGGCGCTGGCTCGCTTGTGCGCAAATCGTTCCATGTAAAAGGCATATATTCGGGCAATCCTGCCATTCTTAAAATAAAAGCGAAATGAGCAAGACTTTAATTATAGCCGAAGCGGGTGTAAATCACAATGGGAACATAGAGATGGCTCTACAGCTCATAGAAAAAGCTGCTGAAGCGGGCGTTGACTATGTAAAATTCCAAACATTCAAATCGGAAAAACTCGTTTCGCGCCATGCCACTAAAGCCGAATATCAAAAGGCAAACACCGATGGAGAAGACTCTCAATTAAAAATGCTACAACAACTTGAATTGTCGCAAAATGACCATTTATTGCTCATCGAGCATTGCAAAAAGTGTGGTATAAAGTTTCTTTCCACGGCATTTGATATAGAGAGCATTGATTTTCTCTCATCACTCAACCTCGACCTTTGGAAAATCCCCTCGGGCGAAATCACCAACTTGCCCTACCTACGACGCATTGCTCAAAAAGGTGGCAAGGTAATCATGTCAACTGGCATGTGTAGTGTTGAAGATATTGAAGCGGCCTTATCGATTCTTACCAACAATGGCACTGCACTTAAAGATATTACGCTACTTCACTGTAACACTGAATACCCAACTCCATGGGCCGATGTCAATCTGCGAGCCATGCACGACATCGCCAACCGATTTAACGTGCAAGTAGGTTATAGCGATCACACTCGTGGTATTGAGGTGCCTATAGCAGCTGTTGCCCTTGGTGCAACTGTAATTGAAAAGCATTTCACTCTCGACAACAATCTCCCTGGCCCCGACCACAAAGCCTCCCTCGAACCTCATCAACTCAAAATGATGGTTGAGTCGATTCGTCACATAGAGGAAGCACTTGGAAACGGGGTAAAAGAGGTTACCAATTCAGAACGAAAAAATATAGCCATTGCTCGCAAAAGCATCGTAGCTGCAAGCACTATAAAAAAAGGAGAACTTTTTACCGAAGAGAATCTCACTGTTAAACGCCCAGGTGGTGGCATTTCACCTATGAAATGGGATGAAGTAATAGGGACTACTGCATCTCGCGACTTCTTACCCGATGAGACTATCACGCTTTAAAGGACTATAAACCTAAATATTAATACCTAAACAATATTCATTATGCGATTTCATTATACAATAATTACAGCAATCATCGCATTAATATTTAATACTCATATTGCTCATGCGACTACACTCCCACAATCGGTAGATGACGCGTTAGACCAACTCAATGCTACAATCAAAAAACAAGATGAGTATATGAGCAAGCGAATAAATTTAATTGATTCGCTTAAGGTGTTATCAACTAAAAATGGTCAATCAAATGCTAACTTATATAAACAAATTGGCGATTTGTATTGCAAATGCAACATTGACTCGGCGTTAGTTTATTATCAAAAAGGAATAGATGAAGCCGTTTTAGCTCACGACAGCATTACTCAACAATCATTGCTACTATCAAAAATTGCCATTGAACCAGTTCAAGGTATTGTGAAAGAATCAATTGAAAAATATGACTCTATAGGAGCAAAAATATTTGCACAAAATAAGCAACACTACTACGAGGTAGGCAATCGTTTGTTCTATTTTATTGCATCATTCTACCCTCAAGACTATATTGATAGATTAAAATATGAAAATCGCGCTTTACTTGCAACTGACTCACTTTATTCTATAATTGACAAATCGACAACCGATGCTCAATTATATCTTGCCCAAATACATTCTCTTAAAAAGAATCTGCCTTTAATGGTTTCAGAGCTAAAAGAGATTATTAACAAAGAAGATATCGCCCAATCTAATTTTGCTCGTGCTGCGAGTCATTTGGCCGAATACTATGGCACAATAGGAAAAGTCGAGGAGGAAACATATTATTTGATATTGGCTTCACTCTCCGATATTTATTCAGGCACTCTTGAGGGCACTGCTTTACAAAACTTGGGCGTTATATTATCAAAACAGGGGAATGTAGATTTAGCCTACGACTACCTCGTGCTCTCTCTTAATAATGCCATTGAATCGGGGTCGCGCATTAGAGCATTACAAACTGCCGAGGTTTACCCCATTATTGCCCAAACCATTAGAACCAACGATCAAAATCGTCTTACACTTCTCACTTGGCTTATAATTGCCCTCATTATAGCACTAACAATCATAGTGTATAGCCTCATTTTCTTAAGAAAAGAGATGAAAAAACTATCGGAACTAAAAGCAAAATTAGCGCAAGCCAATGTAACAAAAGATACCTATATAAGCCAATTCCTATCGTTGAGTTCAATATATATCGAAAAACTTGAAGAGTTTCACCGCGTAGCAAAGCGAAAACTCAAAGCTAATCAAACTGCCGATTTATACACATTGATTGAATCAGAATCAATGCTAAATGAACAAAGTCAAATGTTCTACAAAATTTTTGACAATGCATTCATTCACATTTACCCCACATTTGTTAACGATGTAAATGCATTGCTTCAACCCGACAAACGCATTGATCTTCCAGCATTGAGACTTAACACCGAACTGCGAATACTTGCATTCTTAAGATTAGGAATAGATGATAGCGAACAAATATCACGATTCCTCGGCTTATCACTTAATACGATATACACCTATCGAAACAAATTAAAAAGTAAAGCCATAAATCGCATTACTTTCGACTCAGATGTGATGAAAATAGGCTCAATTTCGTAATATATATAGTTATATTTTCTATACCCCATAAAAATAGTCATTAAACTGATAATCAAACAAATCAATCTTATATAAACTTGAAATATTTTTATATTTTACCTATATATAAAACATAGCACCACAAAAAGGTTGTAATTTTGCAATGCAAAACAAAAAAAGATATCATCTTTAATTCATATATATTTAAGGTTTAAAAGTTAATTGATTTCATTTAGTTATTAGATTTAGGAAAAAAGATTTGTTTTATGTTAGTTTTTGACTTTAAGTCATAAAACAATGAGCAACGTCGTGAGATGCTGCTCATTGTTTTTTATATAGGTTAATAAAAGTATTTTTAAGGAAGAATAGGTGTAACAAAAAAGGTGGCAACATTCTCACGAGTGCTACCACCAAGTTTTCTAAAAAACAATCTATTACCCTTAATTATATCATATTTTATAGCATATCAATCATAAAGTTATCAAGGCAGAAATAAGCTGGATTATTCATACCCCACGAACCGGTATCAGATGATGTCATTTGAAAATAAACCACATCAATTCCTTCTCCAAGAGGAGTCAAGTCCACTTTCTTCCAGTCTTTAAGAATGGAAGTGCCCTTAGCAAGAGCCACATCTATTTTACCCGAGATTTTCCCTTCTTTTACGCCATAGATGTGTAGAGTACACCAATCGGCATCGGTAAATTGCTTATTGAAAGCTGAACCATCTCTCATTGCATAATATCCCCAAGCGCTATTAGTAACATACACCTCTTGTGGATTAAACTTCCCATCTTTAAATGAGACACCACATGCTGCCGATGCTGGTAGTGCTGCAATATCTTCACTTGAATTCCAACAGCCAAGAATATAAGCATCGCCTGCACCAGCCAGGCCACCTCCAGTCACTGAGCCCCATTGATGAGATGTCCAATCGCCATCGCCTTGATTGGCGTTATCGGTAGATTTTGACGGACAAAATCCATACCATGCATAATATACATACCCATCCCACTCTGTCGCCGATGCTTGATGACTAAAAATTAGGCCATCATACTCAACTGCGTCAACCACAACATCATAGACACCATTCCAATAGCCGTCGGCATTAAATGTTACAGTTGGATTTTCGTCAAAATTCACAATTACATCATCGGCATTCTCATCACAAGCAGTCATCGTTGCCAACACAAGGGCCAAACAAGCCCCATTACATAAATTTCTAAATGTCTTCATCTCAAAATATATTTAAAGTTAATAATAAAAAAAATGTCAATCATTTCATCGCCGTGGCCGAAATGTTTGACAAGCATTGATAGTTTTTTTTGAGATTAATTCATCTACGCTGAAACTACCCTATTATTTATGCATAGCCTCACTTTTCGTGCGAAAGCGACTAATGGTGGGATCTCAACCACCTCGGTATCTGACTTTATTACCACTTCGATGCATATAGCGCGAGGATAATATTCACAGTTGCGCGACAGTACGTGATTCTCACACGTTTCCCGATTATTTCTTTACAAATTTACTAAATATCTCTTTAAATTTAAAATTATTTTTATACTTTTTCGCTATCTTTTTCTAAATAAAATAAGACAATTCTCATCTCACTTTAAAAGCAAATTGCGAAGGTATTTCTCCTGTAGTTTGAGTCCATTTCAAAACACCCTCGGGGGTATAACAATGAATGCGTCCCGATGAGACATAATTGCGTGCATCGGTAATATAAATTTCACCCGTAACTGGGTGAACAGCAATCCCATGAGGCATTTTAATATTAACATCGGTGCCGTCCTTTATAATCTTATCATCTACCACTCTCAATGTATTGAGGTCGAGGATTGAATAGCTTATCGAGGTAGAATGCGTAGCCTCATTTCGAGCCGAAGAATAAATATAAGCCGAGTCGCCATGAATCCACATGTCACTTATAGGAGTATTCACTTCGGCTACAACTTTATCTAATGAAGAATCTATAACATAGAGACTTGAAGGAACCAATGCATTGTCGCCACGCGATGACACATATATCATTCCACTCTTATCACGCTTCACTCGATGAAGATTTATTGCCACATCAATATCTTTAATCACCTCAAACGACCGTATATCTACCACCGACACTGTGCGATCATAGTTAGGTGCACGATATCCGCCTGAATTTGCAATATATATTTTACCATTTGATATTGCCATCTCCTCGGGTTGATACCCCACATCTACCCTATCAACGATTTTCATTGTTGTGGTATCAATCTTAAAAATTGCGCCTAATGGAGCTTTCGGGTCATCTTGCACTGGCGACACATAACTACTCACATACACATGGCGTCCATAGCCTATCACATAGCGACAATTAGGCACATCAATGCGTGCTATTGATTTAGCATCGGTTACATTCATAACCTCCACTTTATGCGAACAATTGATTACTGCATACAGTTTCGATCCATAAATTTCAACATCATTGCCCACATCGCCCAACTCCTTAACTACATTGGGATTGCGCTCGGCATAGATATTCTTATGATACACACCAGTAGTTTCATCAAAATAGTCGAGCGTTGCTTTATTTGACCCCATGTTTCCCTCATTGATGAGATAAAACCCATCTACTCCAGTGATGCGAGGCGATTCGACCTCGGTAGAAGTCGATGGGAATATATATATTTCCTCACGACACCCCACAAGAGGCAACAACATTAACAATGTTAATATGTAACTTATAGCACGCATCATTTAAATACAATTTGTTCTACAGCAGCCACTTCGGTTGAGCATTCTCCAAGAGGACCATTTGCTTGCAATACTCCAGTATATATTTTTATAAAATCAATAGATTTGAGTTTACACGGATTTCCCCACTCATCTATAGCGTTATCGATATCAAGACAAGATGCCACAACATTATTAGGATGCGAATCGGCATAACCATCATAGCACGAAAGATCAAACTTATTTGTTTCAGGATTAAACGCCCCATTATCAGGCAATCGACGCCCCTCAAACGACATTTCCTCAACACCTTCTATCCACATTGGGAAATAATCCTGCTGATGTTCGATTGTACGATTTAGGTAACCTGCATCACCATTTGTTGCTTTCCATGCGATATATTCGCTATCAGTAGCCGATGCCGATGGTCGATAATATGTCACTTGATAATCAACGATGCTATTAAATGTTTGATTTCCTCGGAGTTCATACCATGTATCATCGGGCTGGCCATTTGCATTGTCATCACGCATCACCAACACAATACCAGGCTCGGGCGAACCGATGCGTATTGAATTTGAGGCATCATTGGCATAGACAGCATTGCCTACCACTCTAAAGTCGGCCACGCCATCGACATTGGGAAGCGATTGAGGTAGCTTTATGGTTACGCTCCCCCCCCACGCACCTAACGATATCATATCACCATTGCTAAGCGATTCTGTTGCTTTTGCATTCATCGTCTCACGATTATCACCCACTTCGTATTCGGGTATCTCATTAACAAACTGTCCTGGTGCGGGCGAATAGTCAACAACCTCAACTTTCAATCGTTCATGTTGCATTGTTGGGGGCGTTGGTTGAGGTATATCGCCACCTTTTTCATCATCGGCACAAGCCGCCGATAAGAATGCGACCATTGCCACCACAACATATTTGCCTTTTTGTATCATATCTTATATGTTTACTTTTAATGTCACTTTATAATTTCGACCAGGCATGGGGTAATTGAGTATCACCTCATAATCTTGATTGAAAATATTATTTACCTCAAGCCCCACTCGACACTTAACCGATTTCAATAAAAAATTCCACACCAATGATGCGTCGTGGGTGTACCATGGTTGCTCATAATTTTGTGGTATATTCTCTTGAGCATTATAACGCTCTCCAGTATATATAAAACTATAATTCAAGTCCCAACCTCTCCAAGATATTCGACCTGCCACCGACCCCGAATGAAGAGGTATATACGGAATTTGGTCGCCATAATACGAATCATCACGGTCGGTAAAGTCGCAAGCCTTTTGATAGGTATAGTTTAAACGCAAAGCGCCATCAACATTGCCAAATTTCATTACCGATTCGGCCGACAATTCTACGCCCCAAATCTCAACAAGTCCAAGATTAAGCATTGTCCAACGAAATTGCTGACCAGCTGGATATGCAACAATCTTATTTGTCACTTTATTATAATAAGCATCGCCCTTGATTGAGAATGCTTTAAATATCGCGTGATTGATACTTTTTTTATACTCACTTCCTATACTATATTGCCATGTATATTCAGGTTCTAAATCTTTATTCCCCACCTCGGTATAGTACAAATCGTTAAAAGTGGGCATGCGAAAAGCCTTTTTTACAAATCCATTAACGCTCCATTGGCTTGTTGATAATGGTTGCCAAGAGAGGAATAATGCCGGCGTAAACTCATCGCGGAAGATTGTAGAACTGCCTCCCACATAGTCATTTCCCGTACAATCTTGTATAAATGTACCTAAAACACTCGCTTGCGCACTCAATCCTTTATGTTTAAATGCCGTTGCAACCGACACATATTGCGACCAACGGGTTGGATACATGAAATTATTCAAATCGGCGTTCATCGTATTCCATTGAGCATCAACACTCGCCGACAAATCCCACCACGAATTAACATGAAACACATTTGCCACCGATAGGTATGCCTCTTGTTGGTAATAGTTATTATCAATATAAAGTTCCTTGGGGTCGTCGCGAAGAAAACGCATATAATCCCATGCCCACTTGGCACTACCTTTCATTTGATATCGTGGTGAAAATGAGTATTCAAAACTGCCTTGAGCAAATAGATTACGATCCCATTGCCGTTCTCCATTGCGAAACACATTATTCACGATAGCTCCGGGAATTCCTCTTTCCGAGTCATAATAATACACCTTCCCACACCACTGCCCTTTATCTAAAAATCCGAAGGCCGAAACCTCGGCACGAAAAGCCTCAATATCGCTATTATGACGCGTTGCTGTTGTATCATAAGCCACCGACCCATCGAGATTTAGACGACGATAACAAAAATCATATTCACCGTTAGCATTTGTATATGAAGCACTTGCCGAAAGACTAATCCTATCACTCAATCGTTGTTCCCACACCACCTCTGGGTTTATGAGTCCAAAACTGCCAGCTTTTAATTGGGCCATGAGATGAAACTTTTCATCACCACTCCATCGCGGACGGCGTGTGCGCAAGTAGATTGTCCCCGATGAACCAAAGTCTTTGGCGCTCTGAAAAATATTGCTTTTTTGCCCGTTATATAGATTTATTTCCTCAATATTATCAAGCGAATAACGGCCTAAATCTATTTGTCCATTTTGAGCATTTCCAAGTTGAATTCCGTCATAGAACACCCCTACATGATGCGACCCCATAGAACGAATATTAATCGTTTTTATGCCACCCACTCCGCCGAAGTCTTTAACCTGTATGCCCGAAAAATATCGCAAAGCATCGGCCACCGACTGCGAATTGAGACTTTTTAGCATTTCTCCGTCGAGTCGTTGCGAACTGATAATCTCTTTTCTTCGACTTTCGGTAATAGTTATTTCGCTCAACGAAAGAGTGTCAAGCATCTCAGCATCAATTTCCGAAGCATAACTCGGCAATATTGAAACTGTGATAAGAAATAATATGTATAACCTTTGTAGCAAAAAAAATTACCCAGTTTAATTGTCATTCATTTTCTACGCCCACCCTTAAAGCGAATATTGACAATTACCGAGCAAAACCTGAAGAATTTCAGAAACCAGCCATGTAATTTAGCCACACTTTTCGAGCGAAAGCGACTAATAGTGGATTCTCAACCACTTCGGTTCCTGACTTTGAGTCAACGATTTGACATCTACACAGTTGCGCGACAGTACATGATTCTCACATGTTTCCCGAATATTTCATCGCAAAGTTATAATAAATAATTGAATATTGAGTATTAATGCAATAAAAAAATACATGCCGATGCTCATCTTCTTTATTAATCAAGATTAATCTCGTTGTGAGGGCAATTGTTAATTCTCAACTTTATTGCGTAACTTTGCACCATGAATGGTGCTGAATTTCGTAAAAAGTTAAAACAATGGATGCTACCCATCGCAATGATAGGTGGTGTAGTTCTACACGAAACACTCGACAAAGTCTCTTTTATCACCCCCTACCTCATATTTGCCATGCTGGTCATAACCTTTTGCAAGGTAAAGCCTCGCGAATTTAAGGTTGAACACATGTCGTGGTGGCTGCTTCTTGTTCAAATTGGTGGAGCTTTAATCTCATATTTTATAATAGCTCCATTTAATGAAGTGGTAGCACAAGGCATTATGATATGTTTCCTATGCCCAACAGCCTCTGCTGCACCTGTGGTAACTGGGATGCTTGGCGGTAGTGTATCGCGTGTGACAACATTTTCAATTATGAGCAATATTGCCGTTGCCATTATTGCACCTTTATTATTTGCTAAATTCACTTCAACCAGTGCAGAGATATCCCTACCAGCAACAATTGACGCTGGGCTATCAATTCTTAAAAAGGTTGCGCCCTTATTGATTTTACCCATGCTAATTGCCTTCATTTTACAACGCGTCACCCCTAAATTGAATAAGGCGATTGCTAATCATCACAGCGTATCGTTTTATTTATGGGCAATAGCATTGTTTATTGTCGTTGGCCGAGCTATGAGTTTCATTATCAACGAGCCTCGAGAAGAGATACCATCGATGATAATTATAGGGATAGGAGCAGCAGTGGTGTGTGTATTCCAATTTTGGATTGGACGCAAGATAGGTGCAAAATATGGCGATAAAGTAGCAGGCGCACAAGGATTGGGGCAAAAGAACACTATTCTTGCAATATGGATGACTCTTACATGGTTGCACCCTCTTGCATCAGTAGGTCCTGCAACATACATTGCGTGGCAAAATATAATCAATTCAGCCCAGGTATATAATCGGGGCAGGAATTGTAAAAAAATTTAAATTACACTTAAGATTTTGGCCATAAAAACTTTACACCTATATTTGCGTTATAATAGAAAAAATGGATAGTTATGGATAGTATGTATGAAATCCTCAAAGGCTTACCGTTGTTTAATGGAGCTACAACTGAACGCATTTCCGACATTGTGGGAAAAGCGAAGTTCCATTTTTTGAAATACCTTGCAGGTGAGCGATTAATTACATCGGGCGAACCTTGTACACACATAAAGTTTGTTATCTCAGGGCAAGTGCGTTCAACTATAGCAAACGCATCTGATCGTTTTAAAGTTTCTCAAACATTATCGGCCCCCAATGTCATAGCCCCAGAGTTCCTATTTGGACTTGCCACCAATTATCCATGTACTGTCGAAGCAATAACCGATGTGAGCATTTTACAAATATCAAAAAACGATTACATAACCATCCTTAATCGCGACCATATATTCCTATATAACTTTATGAATATATTATCGATGAACGCTCAAAAATCGGTTGACGGCATCCTTGCTCTATCATCGGGTAATCTTGAAGAACGCATTGCGTTCTGGATTATAGCACTTACACAAAGTAGTGGAAGTGATATCAAAATATCTTGCCGACAACGCGATCTTTACTCCCTCTTTGGGGTGCAACGCACATCGTTCTTCGCAACTCTTGAATCTATGAAGCAACGCGGAATCATTGATTATACTCAAAATGAAATTAGTGTAATCTCTCGTCCCGATTTAGTAAAATTAATTCGTTAATAAAGTTCATTTAATATAACAAAAAAGGCAAATGGTTAAGCATGGCCATTTGCCTTTTTTGTTACTCTTTTTTCATAGCAATTTTATCACTTATAACCACTCAAAAAACCAAATTATTCAATATTGGCATTTATATTTACCATAAATATCAATATCGCTAAAACGCATAAAAACAAAATATTACATATTATATAATTCATTTTCTATTTATATTATACTTATATTTTGATTCAACACTCCACTAAATGCAATAAATTTGCAATGTAAAATAATTAATTAGCCTAAAGGAATAGGCATTGTAAAGATATAATATATTAGGGAATAATTTTTAGGGTTAGTATTTAATGTTAGATTTAAGATGCGTTTAGCATCATTTGGAAAAAGCAAAAATTGATAATCGTGTTTTATGTTAGGTTTGTTTAACTTGGGAATCCAAGAAACATAAAGAAGCCAACCTGTGAAGGAAGGCTTCTTTTATTTTATATAATAATGTTTTCTGCAAAAGTGATATGGGCAATACGCAAAATTAACGCATCAGCCTACCCAAATCGGCACGAGGGAAAGCATCTATAAAGCTATCGGGAGTAACATTATATATATTCACCCCTTTGTGCATAGCATAACGCTTAATATTGTGATATGCTTTAAATGCAATATAGAAACTATTGATAATTTGATGTAACGGATATTTTAAGTAATCAACCTTTATGCGCTTTTCTTCATTCTCATCTTCTTTATAAAAGTGAGGCTGAATAGAAATCACCTCATTATTTTCATTTACCGACAATGTTTTTGTCCACGAATGATCGGCACCAGCAATATAAATATCTTTCCACCCCATTTTCAACGCAACCATTATAGAGGGGATTAATACATTGCGAGGGCGAGGCATACCTCTGCCTGTTGAATAAGCCCAATTTTCAACCCAATCAAAGCCCTCAACGGCTATAAAATTGAAATATTCGACTTTGATATTGTCATTTTCAATCTTAAACTTGTATTTTTTAGCATCAAATGGCACAAACAATGTCATTGCCCAATCAACACGCGCCAAACTATCATAAAGTTTAACGACATTTACATTATCTTTCGCACAAAAGAAATGAGGATCGGCCAAAACATAAAAACGAGGGTTCAAATCCCAAAATTGAGGGGCATTTGCTGCGAAGTTCACAGCTAAAGTATTTGATTGGCGCAACAAATCGCCATATTTTGCTATTGTGTCATTGAGAGATGGGCCATTGCCCATAATTATCAACGGCTCTTTACTGGCATTATCAACCTTTGAAATGGTGCTTCGATGAGATTTCAAGATGAGTTTCACTGCACTCATCATCGAACTTCCCATTTTATTCATCCATTGAGCAATATTTTCAGAGGCTATTTTCATCGTAGTTATGGGTACGCAAATAATTGGTCACATCATTTGGCTTCCAATCAAGAACCTTTTCTATTGCAGTAGAGTCGAAGGTGAGAGTATTGGTGAGATGCGATAATTTCAATGTAGTAATAGGCGAATTATTATAACCTAATATATCACCACATTTTGCTGCAAATTTAGCCATCCACATGGGTATTGTATAGATGCATCGGTTACCCATGCGATAGGCAAATGCTTCGCCCAAGTCATATACCGAAGGGTGCACTCCATCGGTCACATTATATATCCCACCAATGGGTGAAATCAATCGCACCACATGCGACACATCAACTGCATGCACTACACTGCGACGGGCGTCATTATCTTTAAAGTGGAAATAGTATCCTCGATAAATACCATTTACCATTGAGCGCAGAGTCCCTTTCATTCGTGTTCCCACAATCAATGGCGGGCGAAGAATTGATAGTTTGACACCTCTCTCGCTACACCATTGTCTAAGGAAATCCTCGGCCATTGCTTTAGATTTACCATATTCTGTAAAAGGCTCAATCGTAGTTGACTCATCATAATTTTCACCTTGAGTCTTACCATACACTTGAACCGAAGATATAAATACAAATTCTTTTGGAGGGTTTGCCTCAAGACCTTTACACAAATTCTTTGTACCTTGATAATTCACAGCATGTGCTTTCTCGTTTCGAGGGTCACCCGCTGCATGCACTACCGAGTCAAAGCCACGCGAAAAATTAGGCACATTAATAGCCAAGTCACATACAATGTTATTATTAGGGTTCAACCCCAATGTAGTAACATCGCAGTCACTAAACTCATGGCAAAGGTAACGCCCAAGAAACCCACATGAGCCGGTAATTAATACTATTTTTGCTGGCTGTTGCGTAATGGATTAGTATTTATAAAACTTTTCAAAGTACAAAGATACCGTTTTAAAAGCAAAAACAAACTAACATTACACGAATTTTCTCGCAATGCGCGACATTTTTCTCGATTATTTGTAAAAATTTGATGATAAAGGCGTGTTGAGAGCCCTCCTGTCGTCATCGTGACCATATCAAGAGCCAAATATTTCCCTTGTAGTTTGTTTACAACCATAAGTCGGAGGAACATATCAAAATCGGCGCCTATGAGATAATCTTCTTTATACAGACCATATTTTTTAAACAATTCACGACGCATATATAACGATGGATGAGGAGGAGCTATCCCCTGCAGCAAGTCACTAACTTCAAATCGTGCCGAAGAATAATAACGCACAACCCTATCACTACCCACCTTTGTATATTTCACATCGCCAAATACAAATGGAACATCACCCGATTGCATTGCCTCATTAATTTGAGAGAGAATTTCGCTTGATGAATAAGTGTCGTTACCATGCAATAGGCCTACAATATCGCCTGTTGCCATTTTTATACCCTTATTTATTGCGCTATATACCCCATTATCGGGTTCGCTAATGAATCGAATAACATGAGGATACTTGTGTGCATATTTTTTTATCACATCAAGAGAACCATCACTACTTGCTCCATCGACAATAATATATTCTATCTCGACATTTTTTTGCGACAATACGCTCTCGATTGTATCCGATAGAGTTGCCTCATTATTGCGCGTAGCAGTGATTATCGAAAATTTCATCCCAGTCCTCCTTTCTGCATCACATATCCACCCACAAGTCCGATTATTAAGAGAATAGAATAACACCATATCCAACGCTTCATTGTAGAAAAAGTCTTCCACAATGCTGCGACATAAACAGCTGCAGGAATTAATAATGGTAACATGGGCAAAGTATAGCGCGACACTGTCCCGGCGAACAAATATGCAGGTACAAGCCACATCAACAAACCCCAAAAAGTCATTCGACGCAAGATATCGGGTGAACGGCGAGCTGCACAAAGCAGATAATATAATACTAAACAACCCACAGCATACCATGGGAAACTGATATGAGCATAGGCCAATGTGTATCCATAATGAATATCATCGGCAAATCCCCATGGTAGTGGAATTAAATACTGCACAGCTGCCGAAAGTGGTAAATACAAAATCCTTTTCCACCACGGGAAATCAAAGTAACCATCTACCACAGCATTATAGGCATAATGTTGTGGATCGCCCGAGAAGAATGAGTCGGCAAGTTTCTCACCTTCAATTATATTGATAGTTGTATCAAACACTAATGATGTACTATAGAATATAATTGACATTATCCACCCCAACACGCATATACCCAAAAACATAGCACCCATCGATAATTGACGACGCTGCCACTTCACGAGAATGAGAATTCCTATAACAGGCATAAACAAGAAGGTGTATCTCAAGAACACCAATATCACAATCCCTATGCCAAACATAATCATCATCGCAATGTTTACCTTGCGACGAGATGAGCAATTTACCAACGAGGTCATCGCAAAAGTTATTAATGAAAAAGCAAATATGATTAATGCCTCTTTTAAGAACAATGTCCCCGAGTTCAAAAAATAGCACACCGATGCGCTCATCAACATGGCACACGAAGCAATCCATCGCCCACTTTTAGAAGTTTCTCCTCTCAACATGCGCCAAGCAATGCCTCCACATAGAATTATTGACAACAACATCACAATCATATTTACAACTATAGGTGCTACGATTGTCACTCCTGTAATATGCCATAGCCATGATGTCAACAACCCATATCCATGATTCTTTATCTCGGTGGGCACACCTTGTGAATATCCTGTCGTATATAATGCATCGTTATAGAAACGAGCCGAATCGGGATTTAGGAGAACCGGTAATTCAGTTGTAGCGCCAGCCTGTGCCGTGAAATAATGTACATTAACAATTACCCCCACAGCCATCAATGTTGTAGCTATGAGCAATGTCCACCACCCCACGCTATTGCGCCAAGGGGCTCGTCTATACACCATTGAGATAAATACCCACACACCTATCATCGTCAACAATGTGGAGAAAAACGATGCTCCAGGAAACATTATTAACGATAAAATTATGAGTAAAATATAGCCCAATTGGGCATATATAAATGCACGATAATTGGTTGTCATAGTGCAAACTTAATTATTTTTGTCCGATTTTACCACATAATTAGTAAAAATTCAGTAAATTTGCACAATGAATCAGCAAAAAGCCCTAAAAATCAATGTTGATGATGTGTTGCGACAAAAATTGCCACGACACTATAAATTCATCCCTAAATTCCTCGTTCGCTGGGTTGAGCGCACTATATGCCAAGACCGTTTGAATGAGCTACTCGACAAAATTCAAGATAAGCGTGATGCCGAATTTTGTCGAGCATTAATGCATGAGCTCAATATCTCAGTAAAAATTAAAGGAGAGGAAAATCTCCCATCGCGCGACAATCGTAGGGTTGTTATCGTTTCAAACCACCCACTTGGAGGACTTGATGGAATTGCTTATATCGACTATATTTCAAAAGTATATGGAGGAAAAGTTAATTTTATCGTAAACGACATTTTGATGGTTTTAAAACCATTGCATGGAGTGTTCCTCCCTATCAACAAACATGGAAAGCAAAGTCGCCAATCATTCAGAGCTATTGAAGAAGCATTCAAGGGGAATGACCCTATAATAATATTCCCAGCGGGATTAGTATCGCGTCGTAGCAAAGATGGTGGCATTGCCGACCTTAAATGGCAAAAAATGTTTGTAAACAAATGCATTGAACATCAACGTGATGTCATTCCGATGTTCTTTGGCGGAGAAAACTCTCCTTCATTCTATAACTTTGCAAAACGTCGCAAGAATTTAGGCATAAAGTTTAATATAGAAATGATTTACCTCCCTCGCGAAATGGTAAACAGTGAAAATGCTAACTACACAATAACAATAGGCAAGACTATTTCATGGCAGTCGCTCAAGCCCGAAAATGGTAAGACAACCCAAGACAAGACTGACGAAATTAGAGAAATAGTCTATAAACTAAAACAATAATTCGCTATATTGCGACTAAACAATCAATTAACGATGGAACAACCAATAATAAACGAAATACCATTAGAGTTAATTAAAGCTGAATTAACCGAAGAACGTTTCTTGCGCGACACTAATAAAGGTGGCAACAAAATTTATATTGTTGACGCATTCAATGCGCCTAATGTGATGCGCGAAATAGGCCGTCTTCGTGAAATCGCTTTCCGTGCAGGTGGTGGTGGCACAGGGAAAGAGTGCGACATCGATGAATTTGACACGATGACTCCTGCTTGTCAACAATTAATTGTATGGGACCCAGATGCAGACCTCATCATCGGCGGTTATCGTTTCATTACTGGTCGTAATATAAAGATAGAAGAAAATGGCACTCCTCGTATTGCAACTTCTCACTTATTCAATTTTTCACCTAAATTCATAAACGACTATCTCCCCTACACTCTTGAACTTGGTCGTTCTTTTGTGCGTCTTGAGTACCAATCATCTAAAGCTGGAGCAAAAGCTCTATTCGCACTCGACAATCTTTGGGATGGACTTGGCGCACTCACTGTGGTACACCCCGAAATCAAATACTATTTCGGCAAAGTTACAATGTATCCCGACTATTGTTCGGAATGTCGCAATATGATCCTATATTTCCTTCACAAATATTTCCCCGACAACGAGGCATTAGTAACTCCAATTAAGCCATTAGAGACTAATACTGACACTGCTGCAATGGAGAAGTTATTTGTTGGTAGTGATTACAAAGAAGATTACAAAATATTGAATACTTCAGTTCGTGAACGTGGATTAAATATTCCTCCATTGGTAAATGCCTACATGAATCTATCTCCATCAATGAAAATGTTTGGTACTGCAATCAACGATGAATTTGGTGATGTAGAAGAAAGTGGCATTTTAATCACAGTTGAAGATATTTTCCAAGAAAAGAAAGATCGCCACATCAAAACATTCAAGGGTTAATCTCTTGAATGATAATGGGGTTATCTCACTATATTTATATTTTTCACACCTTAACTAATCATTTAGCCATGAAGATGCTATCGCTATGCGTGTGCTTAATTGCCCCCATTTTAAGCGCTTTTGGCGCTACCAATTGGTCTTTACAAGGGAAAGACTATAATGTTGACACGCTCAATCACATTTCAGTGGGACCAGGCACAACACTCACGTCCTTGCGTCTCACCGGTGCTCAAAATTTAAATATATTTTACACCACAACCGACCTTTCAAATCCCATCATCGATATGAGAGTTTTGAAGGCCAAGAACACCATCTATGCTCGTCAAGAGGTGTCGGGGATGGCTTTGGATAACAACAACGATTCGACTCAATATTTCCTTGGGGTAAATGCCGACTTCTTTAACATGCGCCGTGGCAACTCTATTGGCTCTCAAATATCAAGTAACAACCCTATTTATGTCGATAATAATGGTCGCACCCAATGGGCTTGGATGCCAAACAAGCAGGTCATTATGGATGAGATGAAAATAAATTGCGTTGCTACATTTGGCAACAATAGGGCTAATCTATCGGGAATAAATACTGTGGCATCAACAAATAGCCTCACTCTATACACTCCTATGTATGGAACTGCAACCGATAGTGTTGCTAATGCTTCAGAGATTATATTATTGCCCATCAAAGATCCTTTAACCATAGGAAAAGTTACAAAGATGAAAGTTGAATCATCGCCCAAAGTAGGTGGAGCAACAGCAATACCTTCAAATGGTTATGTATTGTCGGGTACCGATTTCCAAGGATTAGGCATCAATTATCTAAAGAAAGGCGATATTATTGAGATTTCAACAACAGTAGCGCTCCCCAATGGTACAACCATAAACCCTACCGAGGTAGTGAGTGGATACCCCGTAATTTTACGCAACGGAGAGACTACCGACCCAGTCGATATCCTCAAGCACCTCAACGGATTACATCCTCGCACTGCTGTAGGAAATGACGCAAGCGGCCGTTACCTCACAATCTTGATTGTTGATGGCAGGTCGGAGGTATCAGATGGATGTACCTCAAAAGTATTGGCCGACATCATGCGCTATGTAGGATGCGACGATGCAATAAATCTTGATGGAGGTGGCTCAAGCGAACTATATGTTAAAAATTTAGGCATCTGTAATGTACCCAGCGATGGTGTTGAACGCACTGTTGCCAATGGGTTGTATGCTGTAGCAAAAGCACCTGTAGATAACGAAATTACATCAATAGCATTTGCCAATTATCGCACATCGCTAAAACAAGGCGACAGCTATACTCCTGTCATTTATGGATACAACAAGTATGGAATCCTTATTGATTCAAATGTAAAAGGGATTAAATTCAAATGTTCAAGAAAGGCAGGCAAGATAAAAGGCGATTCATTTATAGCAAAGGAAACAGGAACTCACACGCTTACAGCGCGTCTTGGGAAGTTATCGGCTACAACTACAGTTATCGTTGCCCACCCCATAGTTAATCAGCAGTAGGATTATAATAAGGATAAGTTACATTCCAGAGAAACAACGCGTGTCCCGGCATTGATGTACCTGCCGAGCAACGGTCTTTTTGTGCAATTATGCGACGGAAATCGTCGATTGATATTTTCCCTCTCCCCACCTCAACAAGAGTGCCTACAACTGCACGCACCATATTTCGCAAAAATCGGTCGGCAGTTATCACAAACACCCATCGGCCATCGCCCAATGATTCCCATTTGGCATAAGTCACCCGACAAATATTTGTTTTGTTATCGGCATGCAACTTTGCAAACGATGTAAAATCATCGGTTTCAAGCAATAACATTGCTGCTTCATTCATCTTCTCATAGTCCAATGTGGCAGGAGCTTGCCAACTTAATTCATATAAGAAAGGTGATTTTTCGACATGAGCATAATAATGGTATGTGCGCGAGGTGGCATCAAATCGAGCGTGAGCATCATCATGCACCTCTTTTATTGAGTATATTGCAATATCGCGTCCTATCAAGGAATTCAGTCCTCTTACCAACGAATTGGGGTTAGCGATAGGCTTTTCAACATCAAAATGCGCAACCATTGAGTGAGCATTTACACCCGCATCGGTGCGACCAGCCCCCACAATCTTGATGGGTTCACGCATAATTGTTGACAATGCCCCTTCGATGGTTGATTGCACCGAAACAGCATTAGGCTGCGATTGCCAACCATGAAATGGTTCACCTCGATAAGCAAGATGCATGAAATATCTCATAATAATTGAGAGTTTAAAATTGAGGACGAAGCATAGAAAGTGGATGCTGAAAAATTATTTATTCTTTCTCCACATTCATTTTTCTTTTATATACTAATCGCGTTCAAGATAGGTGTAGCCATAAAGCCCCGAGCGATAGTTGCTCAAGAACTCACGACCCTCTTCGGGGGTAATGCGTCCGGCCTTCATTGATGCAGTAACCCAAGTTTCTACATTACGCACAAGTTTTTTAGGATTAAATTGCACATAGTCGAGCACTTCGGCAACCGTCTCTCCCTCAATAACTTGATCTATCTCATATCTATCTTTGTAAACACTAATGTGAACAGCGTTAGTGTCGCCAAATAGATTGTGCATGTCGCCAAGAATCTCTTGATAAGCACCCACAAGGAACACACCAAGATAGTATGGTTCATTGGGTTTCAATGAATGAACTGGCAATGAACTTGCAATACCATGGTTTGATATAAAGTTTGCAATCTTTCCGTCGGAGTCGCATGTTATATCTTGTAATGTAGCAGTGCGATTAGGACGCTCGTCCAAACGAGAAATAGGCATTATGGGGAACACTTGGTCTATAGCCCATGAGTCGGGCAAAGATTGGAACAAAGAGAAGTTGCAGAAATACTTATCGGGCAACATCTTTGCAATTTTGCGAAACTCATCGGGAGCATGCTTTAGTGTAGCTGCAAGTTCTCCTACCTCACGCGCCACCGACCAGAATAGTTTTTCGATTTGAGCTCGTGTGCGCAAGTCGAGCATTCCCAAGCTAAACAAGTCGAGAGCTGTTTCACGAATTTCAAGAGCATCGTGCCAGCTTTCAAACAAACGAGCTTGACTTAACTTGTCCCATATTTCATATAATTCACGAGCCAACTCATGACTATTTTCATCAATCTCTTCAGTATCTTTCCAAATGGGTTGCGATGCAGTTTCAAGCACCTCAAACACCAATACCGAGTGATGAGCCGACAATGAACGACCGCTCTCGGTAATCACATTGGGTTGCTTTAGGTTATTCTTCTCACAAGCATCAACAATTGCCGAAACCGCGTCGTTGGCATACTCTTGGATTGAATAGTTCATGCTACTTTCGCTTGCCGAGCTACGAGTGCCATCATAATCAACGCCAAGACCTCCACCAATATCAACAAATTCAATATTGAAGCCCAACTTTGACAATTGCACATAGAATTGAGTAGCCTCACGCAACGCATTTTTTATGCGACGAATTTTTGTTATTTGGCTACCTATATGGAAATGGATGAATTTGAGACATTCCTCCATTTTATTCTTTTCAAGGAAGTCAAGAGCCTCGAGCAATTCACTTGAATTGAGACCAAATTTTGATTGGTCACCGCCCGACTCTTCCCATTTTCCCGAGCCTGAACTAGACAACTTGATGCGAATGCCTATATTGGGCTTGATATTAATGCGTTTAGCAATCTCTGTGATAAGTCGCAATTCATTGAGTTTCTCTACAACAAGATAGATGCGACGCCCCATCTTTTGTGCCAATAATGCCAACTCAATATAGTCTTCATCTTTATAACCGTTACAAATGATAAGCGCATTTTCGGCTATATTAGTAGCCAACACAGCATGTAACTCGGGTTTAGAGCCAGCCTCAAGGCCTATATTAAACTTTTTACCATGGGTAACAAGTTCCTCCACTACTGGACGCATTTGATTCACCTTAATGGGATAAATCAAATAGTTTTGTGCTTGATAGTTATACTCTTTAGCTGCTTGCTTGAAACAACGAGATATTTTCTCAATGCGATTGTCCAAGATATCGGGGAAACGCAACAATACAGGCGAAACGATGTCGCGCACTTGCAACTCATCCATCACCTCTTTAAGATCGACCGAAGCATACCCCTCCTTGGGCGTTACTGCCACATGACCTTTTTCATTGATTGAGAAATATTTCAATCCCCATCCGTTGATGTTATATAGTTCGGAACTATCATCTATGCGCCACTTTCTCATCGGCTAAAAGTATAAAATTTGTTTTAATAAATTTCGCTTAACACACAAATTGAACGACAAATTTAAATATAATTCCTCATTTATTCATTACTCTTACATTATTTATTTAAAATTTGACACATCTTAATAAAAAAATAAGCATTAACTCGGTTTTTATTACTATTTTTGCAGCAAATTACGATATCTAGGCAAAGTAGAAATATATAACAATTAAAACTAAATAAAATGAACAAAAAACTGTTACTTGCACTCTTTGTGGGTGGCGCAACTATTCTTACCGGTTGCAACAAAAAAATCTCTCAATTTGACAGCAATTATTTCTCTGTCAATCCCAATCCGCTTGAAGTTTCAGGCGAAAAAGTTCCTGGCACTATTACAGGTAAAATTCCTGCTAAAATCTTTGTTAAGAACGCCGAAGTTACTGTTACCCCTTACCTCAATGTAAATGGCACTGAAATCGCTTCACAAGCCTATACATATCAAGGTGAGAAAGTGCGTGGCAATAGCCCTGTTATCAGCTACGATAATGGTGGAACTGTTACCATCCCTGTTTCTTATGATTATCAACCAAACATGGAAGATGCCGAATTGTATCTTAACTTTGATGTAAAACAAGGCAAGAAACAATATGTTCTTCCTCGCGTAAAAGTTTCTCAAGGCATCAACACTACTGCAGCTATCGCAAGCGTTGAAAGCACTACTCCTGCTATCGCTCCCGACAAATTCCAACGCGTAATCAACGAAAAATACTCGGCCGACATCAAGTTCCTTATCAACAAAGCAAACATTCGCGATGGAGAATTGCGTAGCGAAGCAATGCAAACATTCAACCAACAACTTGCTAACGCAAATGCCGACTCAACTCGTCAAATTAAAGAAATCAACATTTCTTCATACGCTTCACCCGAAGGTGGTTATGAATACAACAAAAACCTCGCTGAAAAACGCGAAAAAAACACAAGCGCTTATCTTGAAAAGCACTTGAAAGACCAACAAATTGCTGAATTTGGCGAACTTACTGCTCAATTCACTGCACAAGACTGGGAAGGTTTCCAAAACCTTGTTGCTGAAAGCAATATCCAAGACAAAGAACTTATATTGAGTGTTCTTTCAATGTATCAAGACCCCGAAGTGCGTGAAAAAGAAATTCGCAACTTGTCATCGGTATTTGATCAACTTGCAGTTGAAATTCTTCCTCAACTTCGTTACTCTCGCCTCACTGCCACAGTTGATGTAATTGGCAAAAGCGACGAACAAATCAAAGAAGCTTATGAAAATGATCCTAAATCATTAACTGTTGATGAATTGCTCTACTGCGCTACATTGACCAATGACAACAACAAAAAGATTGAAATCTACAACACTACTGCTGGCATCTATGGCAACGACTTCCGTGCATTCAACAACCTTGGTGCTTGCCAATTTGTTGCTAAAGATTACACTTCGGCTACTGCCAACTTCAAAAAAGCAGCAAGCATCAACCCTTCAAGCGAAGCAAGCATGAACCTCGGTCTCATCTCTATGCTCAACGGCGAATACAACAAAGCTAACGAACAATTGGGTAACGCTGGTGGCATTGACGCTGTAAATGAAGCACTCGGTGTTTACTACCTCAAAACAGGCAACAATGTGGCTGCAGCCAAAGCATTTGGCGATAGCAAAACAAACAATGCTGCTCTCGCACAAATCTTAACTAAAGATTACAGCAAAGCAAAGAAAACTCTTGCATCAATCACTACCCCCGATGCTACATCTTATTATTTGATGGCTGTACTTGGTGCTCGCACTAACAACGAGAGCTTGGTAATCAACAATCTTCGTCAAGCTGCTAAACTCGACAGTTCACTCGCTGCAAAAGCTATCAAAGATCCCGAATTTACTAATTTCAATCTTTCATCACTCCTCTAATGAAAGTATTTAAATTATTCAGCATCGCAGCTATTGCGATTGCCATAACATCATGTGCATCTTCAGGCAGCGACAAAAACGCTGCCGAAGGCGCTCACGACACAACTGCATGCACCGAGCACAATCATGAACACGAACATGCTCATGGCGATGCTTGCGAAGGCCACAACCACGAAATGGTAGTGGTGGGTATTGCTCAACAAGGTGATTATACATCGGGAAAAATCGCCATTAAAACTCTTAACGGCGAGAACAAAGAGTTTGACTATTCAAAGTCAAACCAAGATAAAATCGCAGCATGGCAAGCAGGCGATACTGTGTCAATCTTTATCGACCACCATCACCATGGCGAAAATGCTCACGATTCAATCACTGCAATAAAACTAGGTGTAAAAGAATGTGCTAGCGCTCACAATCACGAAGGCCATGAACACCACGACCACGAAAATTGTGACGGACACGACCATCATGGGCACAACCATTAATTAAAACACTCAACCTCTATTATAGCAAAAGCCTCGCACTTCAACAGTGAGAGGCTTTTTCAGTTTTATATTAGTTTTTGTCTTACGTATGAGCGGTAAACGAGGCTCGAACTCGCGACCCTCAGCTTGGGAAGCTGATGCTCTACCAACTGAGCTATTACCGCAATTCGGCTTGCAAATATACACCTTTATTTTTAAATAGTTACTATTTTTATATCTTTTTTGCACACTTGTCATCAATTCTTCGCTCAAATGCGCACATATCATCGCGATAAATTTATTTTTTAATAAAAAAAGTGGCGAGACAACATCTTGTCATCTCGCCACATATATATCACAATAAAAAGTTATTTTTTGATTGCTTCTTGAAGTTTGCCTTCAAGTTGGGTTTTAATATTGTCAAGCCCTTCTACTTTCACAAAAGAGCCATCAGCTTTAGCAACAACCACAACAGGGATAGATTGCCCAACTCCAAATTCTTTTGCTATTTGAGCATTGTTATCAATGTCAACATAAAGGAATTCAGCCTTACCTTCATATTTACCAGCAAGATTTTCTACGATTGGTTTAGCTTGTTTGCAAGGGCCGCACCATGTAGCTCCAAATTCGATCAAAGTTGGGTGCGCAGTCGCTTGAATTGTTGCAGGAGTTAACACACTACCAGCAGGAACATCAAGCAATTTGCCATTGTAAGAAATAACAGCCTCTTCGGCAGGTATTGACTCAACTTTTTTATCAGTTTCACCTTCAGGACCTGCTACTTGAGCAGTTTCACTTGTTGCAGTTGAATCATTGCCACCTTTTTCAGTACTGCTTGAGCCACACGACATCATCATTACAGCCACAGCAGCCACAAATAAAAATTTTACTTTCTTCATAATTTTAATGTTTTTATTTTTTGTTTTTTATTTTTCGTAATAGGTTATTATGCGAGATTCTGTTCTAGTTGTAGTTTTTCTCTCTGGTCCTGATTCTTCATCACATAAATCTATTATTGTTTCAACCTCTGTTGCCTTGCGAGAAGTCCAGTTACCATAGTTATCGATATTTAAATATTTATATCTTGTAACATCATGAAATTCCAAACTTTCAGCTGCACCTTTACACGATTCAGAAGCAATAAATCCATTTTCATCATAGGTATATCTATTTGTGTAACCATATTCATGGCCTCCAACAAACACCGAAACCGGACGATTTTGTTTATCACAAGTAAAATCTAACGCATCAGGTATTGAGCCAAAATCACTAGGTTTACTCAATTGTGTTACGATTCCCTCTCCATTACGTTTGATATTATGTCTCGCTACACTTTGTAATTTTCCATCTTTTGAGAATATCATAGTTTTTACAAAGTCAGCATATATCCCTTTATTAAATGTCACACTCTTTACTGGGCCATGAAGGTTAAAAAGAGCCAAATCGGGAGTTTCGCGATTGCGCCACATTGAGTCTTCGCGGATAGAGTCTAATTTCGCACGAAGGATTGAATCTCTCATTATTGAATCAGCGCGTAATGAATCGCGTATTTCTTGTTCTCGTTTTGCCGAACTGCCACACGATGTTGACAACACAACAACCATTGCGGCAAATAATAATGCTAACTTTTTCATATCATTTATTTATTTTCGCGTTCGTAATAAGTTATTTTTCGAGTTTCAGTTGTGGTTGTAGAATGATTATAGTCTGGCTCTTCAGCGTATGAATATTTGTGTTTACATTTTCGTTTTATCCAGTTTCCAAACTCATCAACATCTATAATTGTATATGATTGGGTTTCCCAATATACACCTTCTGGTCCCCCTCCTTCAGCAGTTCGCTTAACTACATTATAATTTTCATCATATTGAATTTTTGTTGTTGTGGAGTTCATTGGTTCCGAAAATCCATCACCACACTCTAAACAATCATATTTTTCTTTTACAGGGAAACCATCTTTGCCATATACATAGCTATAAGTATCAATTTGATAACATCCGCCATAAACATTACTTTTATGACTAATTTTCATAATTCTACCTTCACTATCACGTTTTATTGAATAAAATTGAGATATAATCTTTATACCTTGCGCTTCTCCCGATTCGCTAAATGTGACATAATAGCCATTACTTGCAGAATTGCTCACACTTTTCACAGGACCATGAAGTTCAAAAAGAGCCAAGTCGGGAGTTACGCGATAACGCCACATTGAGTCTTTGCGAATAGAATCTATTTTTGCACGAATAATTGAGTCTTTCTTTATCGAATCGACGCGTAATGAGTCGCGGATTTCTTGTTCCCGTTTTGCCGAGTTGCCACACGACATAGTCATGGCCAAGCCTAAAACTGCTAATAAATAGATTAACTTTTTCATCTCATTTATTATTCTTTTATCCAAGCGCCAACAATTTCGGCTATATACACATTGTGCAATGATCCACCAGGACCATCGTTATACCATTTTGCAAGAGATTCTTTGTCTAAAAACTTCTCTGCCTTTAATTCATCAACATATAGCACTTTACAATCTAGCACCAATCGTGCTTCTTCAAAAGTCACTTGCCCCGAAGGCAATATTTTTGAGGTTAATCCTTCATAACTCATTTTATCAAAGTTGCGACCGCTCTCCTTTCCCATCACACCAAGCATCTTCTTCATATCGGCGTCAAAGAATGAAAGGGTGAAACGATGTGAGCGTGCTATAAATTCATCGGTATAGCGTTCGGGTCGCACATATGCAGTTGCTACATGTTTACCCCACAACTCTCCTACGCCACCCCAACTGGCAGTCATCATATTATATTTAGCTTCATCACCGGCTGTAATAAGCATCCAATCGCTTGATATGAGACGGATGAAATTATCGGTGATTTCTATAGGATTAATCTCTTTCATAAAAGATATGTATTATATTAATGGAGCACACATGTTGCATGCAACAAGTATGCTCCATAATATTTTGTTAACTTGCTAATTTATTAAGCGAGTGCAGCATTTGTGTTGCGAACAGCATCAGCACTTTTCTTGAAGAGTGCTTTTTCTTCGTCGTTGAGGTCAAATTCAACGATTTTTTCGATACCACCTTTACCGAGGATACAAGGAACACCGATGCAGATGTCGCTTTCGCCATATTCGCCTTCGAGCATTGCGCTACAAGGGATAAGTTTCTTTTGGTCGTGGATAACAGCAGCAGCAACTTGAGCAGCAGCAGCACCTGGAGCATACCAAGCTGAAGTGCCAAGAAGGCCTGTCAATGTAGCACCACCTACCATTGTGTCGGCAGCAACTTTAGCGAGAGTGTCAGCTTCAAGAAGAGTAGAAGCAGGAACTCCACGATAAGCCGCAAAGCGAGTCAAAGGAATCATAGTAGTGTCACCGTGACCACCGATTACCATACCTTCGATTTCGTTAGGATTAGCGTTGAGAGCTTGGCTCAAATAGAATTTGAAACGAGCGCTATCAAGAGCACCACCCATACCGATGATACGGTTTTTAGGAAGACCACTTGTTTTATGGATAAGGTAAGTCATTGTATCCATTGGGTTAGATACGCACACGATAACAGCATCGGGAGAATATTTCAATACATTGTCAGTAACTGATTTTACGATACCAGCGTTAACACCGATAAGTTCTTCGCGAGTCATACCTGGTTTGCGAGGAATACCTGAAGTGATAACAACTACATCGCTACCTGCAGTTTTTTCATAATCGTTAGTAACACCAGTGAGACGAGTGTTGATGTTAAGGATATTTGCAGTTTGCATGATATCCATTGATTTACCTTCTGAAAGACCTTCTTTGATGTCGATCAATACTACTTCATCAGCAACACCTGTTGTTACCAATACATTTGCACAAGTTGCGCCTACATTACCAGCGCCTACAACTGTAACTTTTGACATAATTCTGTTTATTTATAAATAGTTTTATATAATAATTTTTTCAACAATCCATAGTTGGACAATATAACAATGCAAATTTAACTAATTTATTTGTTATCACGGCAACGATTTACTAAAATTTAGCAATTATTTTTTCAACATTTTTCCAATTTTAGCCATTTCGTCAACCTTTTAGCCATATATTACTAAAATCACAAGAAAAAGCCGTAACTTTGTGGTATGAAAGATTTTTTTAAGATATTGAGGAGATTTGTTGCTCCCTATAAGAAATATATTGCGCTAAATATCATTTTTAATATTTTAGCGGCATTTTTGACATTATTCTCATTTGCTATCATCGTCCCCATTTTGGAGATGTTGTTTGAAATAAAACAAGTCACCTACTCTTTTATGCCTTGGGATAGTGCAAGTGCAAAAGATGTTATTGTTAATAATTTTTATTACTACACTCAAGAGATTTTAGCTCAACATGGGGCATCGTTTACGCTTGCTATGCTTGCTGTGGCATTGGTATTTATGACATTGCTCAAAACTGGTGCTACATATTTAAGTTCATATTTCATTGTTCCATTGCGCTCGGGCGTGGTTCGCGATTTGCGTAATTGCGTTTACGATAAAATCGTATCTCTACCCATAGCCTTCTTCACATCAGAGCGCAAAGGCGATGTTATAGCCCGCATGAGTGGTGATGTTACCGAGGTGGAAAACTCTATTATGGCATCACTCGATATGATGTTTAAAAATCCGGTAATGATTATCGTGTGCTTGGCAATGATGATTACCGTATCGTGGCAACTGACACTTTTTGTTTTAGTACTACTTCCTATTGCTGGATATGTGATGGGTAAAGTGGGCAAACGCCTCAAACGCAAGTCGCTCGAAGGGCAAAATCAAGTGGGACTCATCATGTCGTTTCTAGAAGAAACCCTCAGTGGATTACGCATCATTAAAGCATTTAACGCCGAAGATAAAGTTAAGAAAAGATTCCACGACGGAACTCAAAAATTCTATAACATTTCAAACAATGTGGCTCGCCGTCAATCATTAGCCCACCCCATGAGCGAGTTATTGGGAACTACTGCTATTGCAATTGTGCTATGGTTTGGTGGCACATTAATTCTCGGAGGAGTGTCTGACATCAATGCGGCCGGGTTCATTTATTATATGGTGATATTCTATAGTATTATCAATCCAGCCAAAGACCTTTCTAAAGCATCGTATGCGATACAAAAAGGGCTTGCATCGATGGAGCGTGTCGATAAGATTCTCAGTAGCGAGAATCCAATTAAAGATCCACAAACGCCTCAAACGATTAAAGAGTTCAAAGGCGACATTGAATATCGCAATGTTACATTTAGCTATGGCAGCACGCCAGTAATAAATAATGTAAATCTCAAAATCCCAGCAGGAGCAACAGTAGCACTTGTGGGACAATCGGGATCGGGCAAATCGACTATGGCCGACCTTCTTCCTCGTTTTTATGATGTAGATAGCGGTGGCATCTATGTTGATGGTATTAACATCAAAGACCTTAATGTGTATGACCTACGATCATTTATGGGCAATGTAAATCAAGAAGCAATTCTATTTAACGACTCATTCTTTGGTAACATTACTTTTGGCGTGAAAGAAGCCACTATGGAGCAAGTTGAAGAAGCTGCTCGCATTGCTAATGCCCACGACTTTATAATGGAGACCGAAGATGGGTACAATACTAATATAGGCGATCGTGGTTGCAAACTATCGGGAGGCCAACGCCAACGACTTTCAATCGCTCGCGCTATCCTCAAAAATCCACCTATTTTAATTCTCGATGAAGCCACTTCGGCGCTCGACTCTGAAAGCGAAAAACTCGTGCAACAGGCTCTTGACCACTTGATGAAAGATCGCACTACACTCGTTATTGCGCACCGCTTGTCAACAATCAAAAATGCCGACATGATATGTGTGATGCACGAAGGTCGCATCGTTGAGAGCGGAACCCACGATGAACTCCTTGCCCTCAATGGTTATTACAAGCGACTTGTTGACATGCAAAAATTCTAATATCAACATATTTCCTCTTTCATATGAAATCAATCTTATCTCTTCTAATTAGTAGTGCAATTATCTTTTCGATGGTGAGTTGTGGCTCAAATACCGATAATTCAACTGCAAACGAAAATCAAGTAACCGATAGCGTCGCCACACCCCAAAAGCCCTCATCGGTGAGAGTGATGATGATGGGCGACATAATGATGGGTTCGCAATGTCCTTGGGACAATCGTTATATGACAGCCGATGATGGTAAATCGCTTTTTGACAGCGTAAAACCAATCATTGCTCAAGGTGATTTCATCGTAGGGAATCTTGAGGGTGTATTACTTGACCGCACTCCTCAATCGCAAAAGATGAAAAACACCTTCTCGGCAGTAAATTTCATGATGCCTCAACGATATGCTCAATATCTTGTCGATGCAGGCTTTACAGCAATGGCAATTACCAATAATCATGCCAATGATTTCCATGGCATGGGAGTTGATTCGACAATCGCAACACTCAAACGCGTAAAAATGCCATATTCAGGCGTAAAAAGAGAGGCTGGCTACACTATAATAGAAAAAGATGGCTTAAAATATGCCCTTTGCGCATTCAGTACAAGCCCTGGCGCATATCACCTCGACGACCTTGAGAGTGCCGACTCGGTAGTGCGTGCGGCCGACAAAGTCGCCGACATCGTAGTGGTGTCATTTCATGGAGGGTGCGAAGGATTAGGAGCTCGCAATGTACCTAAACGCCGTGAAATCTTCAACAATGGATTGAGCCGTGGCGATGTATATAAATTTACACGAATGTGTGTTGATGCTGGTGGCGATGTTATTTTTGGCCATAGTCCTCATGTGGTTCGAGCCATGGAAATTTATAAAGACCGCATTATCGCATATAGTCTAGGAAACTTCTGCACCCCCAAGGGGATGAACAACGCAATCCCATTTGGTTATGCCCCATTACTCGATGTTACTGTCGATAACAAAGGGGTGTTCCAAAAAGGTAAAATCCACAGTTTTGTTCAACGCCAAGGGAAAGGCCCTATTCTTGACCCCAAACATGGTGCAGCTCACGACATTGACCGACTTTCAAAAATCGACTTCCCCGACACTCGCCTCAACATTTCTCCTACAGGCGAAATCTCAAAGATGTAATAAGCTATAGCATCTTCAAACTTCATTTTTTCATTCTTCCATTAAGTTTTATTAACCAAACAAAGGTTGATAATAATATTGATATCGTTAAATTTGCATTTATCTTTTAAAGATAAGAATATTACGAAATGACAAATTTAACTATAGCATTATATCATGGAGGGGAGATTGCCCCACCTAATGTGTCAAAAATTGACACATTAAAAAATCATGCTGCCATATAAGACACAATTTAATCAGTGTCAAATAGGTAGCATTTTATTTTTTAGATAATTAATTACAAAACCAATAAAAAACTTTTAAGAATGAAAAAGAATTTACTACAATCAATGCTGGCGGTAATTGCGATTATTCTATGCAGTTGCCCTGCAATGGCCTACGATTTCTTATCGGGAGGCATTCCTTACAATGTCACTAACGAAGCTGACAAAACTGTAGAGGTTACCTATTTCGGGCAACTCAATGATAATGATTATATCTACCAAAACTGGCTCAACTATTCAGGCAATATCGTAATTCCCGAAAAGGTTACATATAACGGAACTGAATATAATGTAACAGCTATCGGTGATTATGCTGTTACTGGTGCAAGCAAAGTGACAGCAATAACAATTCCCGACTGCGTTACCTCTATTGGTGTAGGCGCATTCGCTACTTGTAACGGGTTGACATCAGTTACACTTGGCAATGGAGTTAAGACAATCAAAAAAGAGGCTTTCCTTAGAGCTGAAGCTCTCACTCAAATCACACTCCCTGCAAGCGTTACTGAGATTGGAGAAGATGCATATACCAGCACAGGATTAACTCTCATCGTTACACTCAACGAAACCCCTCCAACAGCCCATGCTAATGCATTTAGAGGAATTGAAAGTGCAACCGTAAAACTGCCTTCAGCCAATGCTCTCGACAAATATAAAAATGCTACAGGTTGGAACACATTTACAAACTTTTCATATGGTGTAGTTGTAACCCTCAACTCTACATCTCAACGCTTATATCGCAACGGAACTACACAACTCACAGCAAGTGTAACTCCTGCATCTGAATCAGCAACTATTTCATGGACTTCTAGCAATACATCGGTTGCTACAGTTGACAACAATGGTCTTGTTTCTGCAAAAGGAGCTGGTAATGCAACAATCACTGCAACGGCTACTATTTCGGGGCAAACACCTATGACTGCATCGTGTCAAATTTCAGTTCTCAACAAGTTTAATTACAACAATGCCTATTTCAGCGTTTTAAGTGAAGAAGACAAAGAATTAGAAATCTCATTTGCAGGTACTTCTTACGATGAAGTCGACAATGAATATTCAGGAAGTGTATATCTCAACAACTATGCACTCTATGGTTATAAAGGTAGAGAAATTGGCAATAATGCGTTCCGCAATTGCGACAAACTCACAAAATTAACATTCCAAGATAATGCAATCAAACGATATGGCGAATATGCGTTTGCGGGTTGTACTGGATTATCTACTTTCACGCTAACAAGAATTAATTCTAACATCGAAGTTGCTATTGAAAAGAACGCATTTGATGGCGCAGGGTTGGTTCACATAGTTATAACTGAAGGCATCACTTCTATTGCAGAAAATGCGTTTGCCAACTGCCCTAACCTCATGACAATAGTTGCAGAAAGCGAAACGCCTGCTATAGCCCACGAAAACGCATTCAACAATCTACCTGAAGGCGCTAAATTGTATGTACCTTTTGGTGCTTTAAAAGCTTACAAAGAGGCTACTGGCTGGAGTATTTTTGGCGACAATATTGTAGAATATAAACCAACAATACATAGCACATATATTCGAGATACGCCTCACCAAAATAAATTATGTATCAACCAAGGATTTCAATGCTCAGTTGAGAACAACAGCAACATACCACAAGTGCTTTGGGAATCAAGCGACGAGTCAATTATGACTGTTGACCAATATGGATACATCAAAGGTGTAGCTCCTGGAACTGCAACCCTTAAAGTTACAAATCTCGATGGCAGTGGGAAAACGGCTTCAGTTACAATAACCGTTACTGATGAAATTCTACAAGACGCTTTTGTATATAAAATCACATCTACCGACGATTTCACCGCAACTATCACAAAAACTATTGATGCAGCTGGCGAAATTTCTATTCCTCGTTCAGTATTTATTAATGGCATTCAATACTCAATTACTTCTTTAGCCGATAATTTATTCCTCGACAATAAGGAGATTACTAAAGTAAATATCCCCGAAGGTTTTGAAGAAATTCCTTACCGCGCATTTGGCAATTGCGAAAACCTCAAAGAGGTAAACATTCCAAACTCAATCACAACTATTGGCAATGCTGCATTTGAAAATTGCGCAAGTTTGACCGAGGTGTTTATCCCTGCAAATGTAAAAAATATTAATTTAGGAGCATTCGCAGGTTGTAGCTCACTCCCTGAAATCAAGGTTGACAAAAATAACAAAAACTACTTTGCTGAAGACGGAGTACTTTTCGATATCGTCACTTCCAACTATACTTATCTCGAATGTTATCCTGCGGGAAAAAGTGGAACAAGTTATACAATCCCATCTCACGCGAAAGAACTCTCAAACTCAGCATTCCAAGGAGCTGCTAACTTGACCGAAATAATTTTCCACAACAACATTAGTTCAATAGGGTCTAATGCTTTCCGCGACTGTACTGGTTTCACCGAGTTTACCTACCCTGAATCAATGTCATATATCCCAAACACAGCCTTTTATGGATGTACCTCATTAAAGAAAATCAATCTACATGACAACATTGGTAGCATTTGGTATGGAGCATTCATTAATTGCTCTGCACTTGAAAGTTTCGTTATTCCCGAATCGGTGAGAGTAATGGAAGGTGGCATTTTTGCTGATTGTAGCAATCTCAAATCGGTAACACTTCCTCAAAATATCACATCATTAGGTTCAGAAACATTTGAGAATTGCACTTCGCTTGAATCGATTTCAATTCCTTCAAATGTGGAAGAATTAGGATCTTATGTATTCAAAGGCTGCACTGCATTGACCTCAATTTCTATTCCCGAAAAAGTTAAATCAATAGGCAATGGAGCTTTCCAAGAATGTTCATCACTCTCGTCTATGAGTATCCCTAATGATGTTCAAAGCATAGGCAATTATGCGTTCCAAGATTGCTCTAACTTGGAAAAAATCCGCATGTCCAAAGCGCTTAAAACATTAGGGTCTAATGCATTCCAAGAATGCACATCACTCAAAACAATCAAACTTTACAACATTAAAAAAATTGAATCAAGCACTTTTTATGGTTGTACAAGTCTTGATTCTGTAGTTCTACCAAGTAGCATTGAAAAAATTGGGGTATTTGCTTTCTATAACTGTAATGCTCTTAAAGAGATTACTCTTCCCGATAACCTAACAAATATTGACTATTGTGCATTTGCATACTGCACTTCTTTAAGCACTATATATGCATCAAGTCCAACTCCTGCAACATTTGATGACACCGATGCATTCAACAACATTGCCGAAGGAGCTATACTTTATGTTTCATCGGCCGAAGCCGAAGCTGCATACGAAGCCGATAGCAACTGGACTGCGTTCTTTGACAAAGATCACATCATCTTTGATGAAGGAGTTTATTCGGGCATTGAAAATATTATCATAAACGATGAAAATGGCAACAATGCACAACCCATTATCTACAATATCAATGGTGTTCGCATTAACGAAATCTCTCAACCCGGCATCTACATTATCAATGGAAAGAAAGTATTGGTAAAATAAACTTTCTCAACAATCTATAACAAAAGCCACCGAAGTCAATAACCTCGGTGGCTTTTATTATATAATCTCTATTGTTTTTATCAATCTTTTACTCTAAAGTCCATTACTGAAGAGTCAAATGCTACATTGCGACCTGGAAAGAGGTTGTTGAGTGTGCCGTCGCTGATGAATTTAGAAGTAGTACCTTCTACGACAGTAGAGTCGGCAGTTACGAGCCAAAGGCGGTCGGTCAATGGAAGTGATAATCCTACATCATGAGTTGAAAGTAGTACCGCCTTTTGTTGCGATTGAGCAAGTTGACGCAACAGTTGCATCGTTTCAATGCGCGAAGCTACATCAAGAAATGCCGTTGGTTCATCAAGAATTATTATAGGAGTTTCTTGCGCTAAGGCGCGTGCTATCATAGCTTTTTGTCGTTCGCCATCAGATAGTGTAGCTACATAATCGTGTGTTTTATGGCTCATACCCACACTTTCAATAGCATCAGCCACCACTTGGCGGTCATCAGCATCAAGACGGCCAAAGAACCCTGTATAAGGTTGACGACCAAGCGATACAAGTTCCTCAACAGTCAACGCCCCAGCAAGAGTGCGATCGGTATATACAATACCTATAAGTTTTGAGAGATCTTTAGAAGAATAGTCTGTCAAATCGCGACCATTTATTTCAATCGTCCCTCTCAATGCCGGTTGGACTCCCGAGATCGTGCGTAACAATGTCGATTTACCAATCCCATTTGCGCCAAGCAAGCATACCAATTCGCCAACATAGAGCGATACATCGAGATGCGTCAACACCTCGGTTACACGCTTTCCATTGCGATAACCCACTGCGAGGTCGATTGTCGATAACATTGCTTTAGCCATTAGTTGAAATAAAGTATCTTTTTGCGATTAATAATAATATATATAATGATAGGCACACCTATCACAGGGGTAATTGCATTTATAGGAATCACTCCCCACGATGCAGGCAACACACTAATGAGATTACACAATAGCGCAATTACTGCTCCTGCAAGTGCTGTAGCCGGCAACAAGACTGTATGATTAGACGACCGCAATGCCAATCGAGCAATATGTGGCACTATCAAGCCCAGGAATCCAATAGGTCCACAAAATGCTGTTACTATTGCAGTGAGGATACCCGATAGTAGCAATAATTTGTTGCGAGTAGCCTTAATGCTCACACCCAAATTTTCGGCATAACGAGCGCCCAACAGCAATGCATTGAGTGGTTTCACGAGCATAAACGACAATAACAACGATACCAATATTAATATTGAGAATAAAGGCAATCGGTCGAGCGTAACACCCGTAAAATTACCCATGCCCCATATCACAAACGAATGAACTCCCTCTTGAGTAGAGAAGAAATTGAGTAATGAGATTGCTGATGAGGTGAGATATCCCACCATAATACCTATAATGAGAAGCATTGCAGTTGATTTCACTATTGAAGAGAAGAACAATAGCACAAGAATCACCACTGCAGCCCCCACTATTGCTCCAAGCAAAATGCCCAAATAGGAACTTATTGATTCACTCACCACTCCACCCATAGCAAGCATCACAATAGCTACACCAAGGCTCGAACCAGTCGAAACACCCAATATTGAAGGTCCAGCAAGTGGATTATCAAATGTTGTTTGCAACAATAATCCCGATACAGCAAGAGCTGCTCCGGCAAGAGTAGCTGTTAGAGCCATTGGCAAACGAGTTTCTATCACAATAGTTTCCCATGTGTGTTTTGCTACAGGCTCTCCTATAAGAGCATTTACAACCTCACTCAACGGGATATCGATTGAGCCAAACACCAAGTTCAACGGCAATAACACTATCACAAGTAGTGAAAGTGCGATAAGTGTGACTGTTGAACGATGTTTTGTTGTTCTCATTCTATCAAGAAATTATTTTAAGGTTATGCCTTTGATTTATTTACTCGCGCATAAATTATCAACGCAAAAGCCGAAATTAAACCTATTGCAGCAAACCAATACCAAATGTAATGAGCATTGGCTGTTGCAGTTTGCCATGCCTCTACTGTTTCAAAGCCATTAGGATCGGGGCAATATTTTGACAACAAAATACCCGAAAGTCCAAATCCTAATATCGATGAAAGAAATGAATGTAAGTGACTAAAGCCCAAGTATAAACCCTCTTCTCCTTTAGGGGCTTGAAGTGAGAAATACTCAAGATAGCGAGGAGAAATGAAACACTCGGCAAGTGCTTGGAATGCAATGCCCACTATCATCATAAATGTGATAGGATGCATTCCCAATATTTCGCCAGTAAAGATATTTCCCGTTGCCATTACTACTGCCGAGAGTGGAATAAGGAACATACCTATAATTATAGATGTCAATGCTTTGCGACGAGCCATTAGTTGTGTCACAAAATTTACGCACACAACCACAACAAATGGATTTACATTAGCAATCCATCCGGGTCGTGCAGTCTCACCAGCAAGACGAATCACATATTTAGGCATTGTAGCATAAAGTTGTTGTTGCACAATCCAGAATCCGGTTACGATAAGAATCAAAATTAGCAATCGTCCATTAGAGAAAACTTTTAAGAGCCCTTGCATCACCTCTTTTACACTTTTTCCCTCGCCCGAGTGATTGGCCGAATGGTAAAATAGCAATATTGCCACAAATGCTAATACGCACAATATTGCCGAGAAAAAGTTAATATAAATATATGCCGATTCGCCTACAAATGAACGCAAAGGGTCAATTACACTCTTTCCTGTAAACGAACCGATGTTAACCATCATATAGAATATCGAATAGCCTTTGGCACGAGTTTCGGATGTAGTTTCGCGAGCTACTGATGCAGAAATAATCGACTTAATAAATGAGCCACCAATCATTAATATAACAAGAATAGGGATAATGAGATATCGTTCCCAGCTCTCTATAAGTCCCGTATATATAGTTTTTTCACCATATTGCACCAATCCGCCACTCTCGAGCATTATAGGCAATAGACCTTGAAGTAGATACCCTGCCGATAGTAATGAGAATGCAACAATAATTGATTTGCGATAACCTATCTTATCGGCAAATGCACCTGTAAATAACGGCAATAGATATAAACCTCCCGAGAAAAGTCCCGAGATAAGACTCGCTTCAATATCAGAAAAACCTAATGTATTTGATAGGTATAATGTAATCACAATGAACACAGCATAATATGCCATGCGTTCCAACATTTCTGCCGCGTTGGCAGTCCAAAAAGCTTTAGAGTATTTTGCCATTTATCTACTTAATTCTATTTTACTTGACGAAGGTAACTAAACGATGTATCACCATCTAACACCTCGGAATGAAACAATATGATATATTCTCGCAATAGTCGTTCGGGATGAAATGGGAAATCCTCATAAAAAGAAGATTCAACCGTATTTATCACATATACCCCACCTTTTGAAAACGCTTCAAACTTTTTATTCAAAGGATATTTTGACTCAAGATTTGCAAGCGAAAAATTGGGCTCGGGGCTTTTTATAATCCAATAATCAGCGTTATAAGCTTTATCATACACTGTGGAGAAATCAAGTTGAAGCGAGCCTGTCGATTTATCACTACTCCATGGATAATCGGCTCCTGCGTCGGCAAACATTTGAGCCATGTAACTGCGACCGCCTGGCAAGAACCACACACCATCAATAAGCATTTCGCTGATTACTGTTGGTTTTTCTTCCACATTTTTAGTTTTTGCGACAAGTGCGTTATATTTTCGTTCTACCTCTTCATATATAGCATTGGCCTCGTCGCGCTTACACAATAATTCCCCAAACAATTTTATCCACTCGGCACGCCCAAGTGGAGTTGTTTCCATATAGTCGGCACATTCAATGATGGGAATACCAAGTTTTTCGATTGCGCCATGTCCAGCATTTTGAAATGGCGAAGTGAAAATTGCTTCGGGCGAAAGTTCCACTATTTTCTCAATCGTGGGGGCCATTGAATTTCCAGCATCTGCTACCTTCCCGCTTTCGAGCCCTTCAATTATTGAGGGTATTTTATAATATTGTGCATCAACAACTCCTGTTACAGCATCAATGCACCCAAGTTCTTCAAACGCACCGGCATGTACAGATGAATATACCAACGCCGATGTGATAGGAACGCGCACTAACTCGGCATCTTCAGGCAAATTCTCGGGTATAATACCTTCACGATGCACAAGCGCATATCGTTTTAATAAAGCCCCCTCTTTCCACGGATTTTCGATTTCTACAATCGTAGTCCCATCACAATCAATAATAAAAAGCAATTGTGATTGGGTTGTTAAGACCTCCCCCACAGCCTCTTCTCGGGTTATGCTACCATTGCACGCCACAAGAAATATTGCCACGAAAACCGTTGCTAATATGTTTCTCAAAAATGCCACTATACTTTAACTTTAGTGATTCTTACTCTTTTATTCTTGATTTTATGAGGAGTCAATGCTTGCAACACCTCATCGGCACGATTGCGTGGCACAGCAACAAGCACACAATGGTCTTTAACCACAATTTTGCCCACTTGCGCCGATTCTAATCCCCCTTTGTTTATCATAAAACCCACTACATCACCTCGTGAAATTTTCTCTTTCTTACCAGCATTGAAATGCAGAGTTGACACCTCCGATTTTATTGGATCGTCGTTTCGGTCTCCCGTAGGCACATATTCACGGTCAAAATCGATATAATCAGGAATATTCTCACCCTCAGCTGTTATAACATATATAGTTCCATCAGCTCCCATGCGAGCAGTGCGACCATTGCGATGAGTCCAACTCTCGGCCGATGGTGGCAAATGATAATGTATCACAGCTTGAACCTGGTCAATATCTAATCCTCGCGAAGCAAGGTCGGTCGACACCAATATGGGCGTAGTGCCATTATTGAGTAGATCTATCGCTTTTTCGCGGTCTATCTGCTCAAGACCACCATGATACAATCCCACTGGCAAACGATTTTGTTGCAGATAGTCATATACACGAGTTGCACTCTCACGATGGTTAACAAATAGTATAACCTTTCCGTTGGGCAATGAGTGAAGCAAATCGAGCGATGATTGCAATTTATCTCTTACTGGACTCGGCACATTAACCACCTGCATGCGATGACGAGGAGCCTCGGTTTTACATGTATAATCGAGTATCTTGGGAGAGTTAAACTTCACAAATGAAGGCATCTCGGCAAGTTGAGTTGCCGAGGTGAGTACCGTCAACAACAACGAGCGCATAGGTCGCACAACTTTGCGCATCTCATCGTGAAAGCCCAAGTCGAGCGCTTTATCATATTCATCAAGCACAAGAGCATTAACCCCTGTCAAATCCACATTACCACGATTGAGGTGATCAAGCAAACGACCGGGAGTGGCAACAATTATATCAGGAACTGCTGAGGTGAGCGAACGCGACTCGTCAATCATTGAATGTCCACCATAACACGCAATCGTTTTGTAGCCGGTAGCGATGGAACGAATCACATCGGCAATTTGCATAACAAGTTCACGAGCTGGAGCAACAATCACTGCTTGCACCTTTCCACGAGGAGCCGTGAGAGTGCGCAATAATGCTATTGAAAATGCAACAGTCTTTCCGCTACCAGTTGGCGACAATAATAACAATTGAGACGCAGCACAACGCGCCACCTCTTGTTGCATTTCGTTTAATTGCTCAATGCCAAGACGCTCTTTTATATTGCTAATAATCAAAGATTGCTTCATTTTTTATGTTTTCTGAAGATTTTTGATATCGTGGTGCGCGTTTCTTTTACTAAATTATTTACTGGAGTAATAATGGGTCGGAATCGCTGCTTCTTCGCCTTTGGTACAAATATTTTCAATCCCCCTTTGTGACATTTCACATCCATTATCTCACCCATATCCATAGGGTCTCCATCAATGTGCACAGCACCATTGGTTGAGCGATAAATCACTGCCGCAGGAGCTTTAAACGATTGCAACAGTGTGTTGCGATCAATATATCCAGTGAATAAATCCACACCAAGTGCGGCAGTATCAATAGGAGAACCAGCATGTATAATGATTATATCCAATAATCCATCGGTCATGCTCGCTGTAGGTGCAATATATGCATTATTTCCATATTGCGACGCATTGCAACATGCTACAAGAAAGGCATTTTGCGTAAAAATCTTTCCGTTGGCGCTTATCGTGTATACTTGTGGATGAAATTGCACAAACTCTTCAAGCGCACTTTTGAAATACATAAACTTTCCGCGCTTTCTTTGCTTCGAGAAACGGTCGCTTACAGCAGCATCAAAGCCCATTCCAAATGTACAAAAGAAAGGTTGGTCATTAACTGTTGCATAGTCACATGCCTGAACATTGTTCTGGGCAATCACATCGAGCGATGCTTCAATATCCACTGGAATTTCAAGATGTCGAGCCAATCCATTACCCGAGCCCGAGGGTATTATACCTAATGCAACATCACTATCACACAGCGCAGTAGCGACTTCATTGACCGTGCCATCACCTCCAGCAACTATCACCCCATAATAGCCTTGAGCGACTGCCTCAGAGGCAAATCTTTTTGCATCACCTTTTGCTTGAGTAATTTTCACATCAACGCTATATCCCATTGTCTCACCTACACGATTAGACACACGCGCATCAAGACCCTCCTTGCTGCTCACGCCCGAAATAGGATTAATTATCAATAATACGCGTTGACTGTTCATTTCATTTATTTATTATTTACAAAGATACAAAACCATACACAAATAGCCAATTTATTATAATTCCTTTTTTATACTTTACTAAAAAAAGGACAAAAAAAAAAGCTGACCCTAGGTCAGCTAATTTTTTCCTTTGCTGTAAATAATTCTAATTAAGCTTTAACAGAATCAGCTTTAGCAGCAGTATCAGCAGCAGCTGAATCAACAGCAGCAGTATCTTGAGCAGCTGAATCAACAACAGCAGCAGAATCAGCTACAGAATCAGTAGCAGCAGCTTCAGTTGCAGCACCACCACAAGAGAACAAAGATACGCTGAATACAACAGCAAGTAATAAAACTAACTTTTTCATTTTCTTTTCTAGATTAAATAATAAAACAATATTTTTTGCTTCAAAAACGATACAAAGGTAATACTTATTTCTGAACTGACAAATAAAAATTATATTTTTTTTCAAAGAAAATTTTATTCATCAAAAAAAATCCAAAAATTCGTATAATTTTTGCGCATTTCTTTAACATTTGTGCACAATTATTGTTGTTTTGCCACAATTGCGTTGGCCATCACTACCGCTTTAGTGATATGGTCGCAAATATGATCCTCGCCTATCAATGCATCAATATTAGCATGATGCAATACTTGACGCACATTTTCTTTAACTCCCGACAAAACAACATGAATACCATCATTTTGCGATGATTTAATCAAGAGTTCAAGGTTGTGAATACCAGTTGAATCAATAAATGGCACTTTGCGCATGCGTATAATGCGAACAAGAGGCTTATTTGCCATCGAAGTTCTCATCATTTCATCAAACTTTGTTGCTACTCCAAAGAAGAATGGGCCATCAATCTCATAAACTTCAACACCTTTTGCTACATCAAGTACTTCATGAGTATTTGACTCGGTACCCTCGGCAATATCAAGCTGTTCACTATAAACTTTTATTTCGGTATTTTCCATCACACGACGCAAGAACAATACCACTGCGAGCAAGAGCCCTATTTCGATTGCAATAGTGAGGTCAAATATCACTGTCAAGAAGAATGTTACAAGCAATACCGAAATATCACTTTTAGGCGACTTAAAGATACCAACAACTGTGCGCCAACCACTCATATTATATGACACCACGAGCAACACAGCAGCAAGACATGCCATAGGCACATAATTAATCAATGGCATCAAGAATAAAAATATCAACAATAATACTATTGTGTGAACGATACCAGCTACCGGTGTGCGACCTCCATTGGTAATATTTGTCATTGTTCGAGCAATAGCACCAGTTACCGGAATACCACCAAAGAAAGGCACTGCAATGTTAGCTATCCCCTGTCCTATCAACTCGGTATTACTATTTGTGCGAGAACCAGTAACACCATCGGCAACTGTAGCCGACAAAAGTGACTCTATAGCACACAACACCGCAATAGTAAATGCCGATGGCATTAATTGGTTTATTGTAGCCATTGAAAGTTCAAATCCATGAGGCTCGGGAATTTCATTTGACATTGAGCCAAAACGATCGCCAATTGTTTCAACATTAATCCCCAATAAATCTTTCAAGAAATATACTGCAACAGTTACTACTATAATAGCAATCAATGCTCCAGGCAATTTTTTTGAAATTTTGGGTGTTAATATAATAATGAGTAACGAAACAATCCCTACCGCAACAGTACCCCAATCAATTTTATCAAAATTTTGGAAGTATACACCCCACTTGGGAATAAACTCACTTGGAACATTGGTCAATCCCAGACCAAAGAAATCATTGATTTGCGTAGAGAATATGGTCAACGCAATACCTGCTGTAAAACCCACTACAATAGGATATGGGATAAACTTAATGACCGTACCTAAATGAAACAAACCCATTACAACGAGGATTATCCCTGCCATAAATGTTGCTATAGCCAATCCTTGAAGTCCATATGTTGCAATGATATTATATACGATTACAATAAACGCGCCAGTAGGGCCACCTATTTGCACTGTATTACCACCAAATGCCGACACCATAAAACCGCCAATAATAGCAGTAATTAACCCTATCGTGGGACTCACACCCGATGCAATACCAAACGCAATTGCCAATGGCAACGCTACAATACCCACAACTATCCCTGCAATGAGGTCATCTTTAAATTTTGACAAAGAATAATTTCTCAATGAAGAAATCAACTTTGGCCTGAAATCAATAGAACCCGACAATTTCATAATCTGTTCTTTCTAAAATAATAAACCTAAAATCTTTTTGAGGGCGCAAAGTTAACAATTTTTATAGACTTTAGGAACAAAAAAGTGATAATTAACACCAAAAAAAGTGCAACCATCATTATGGTTGCACTTTCATCTAATTTATTACTTATAGATTATTGTTTACCTGAAACAGCTACTTCGCGAGAGATTTTTGCCACCAATCCTTGAAGCACTTTGCCAGGGCCGAGTTCAACAAATTCAGTTGCGCCATCAGCAACCATATTTTGAACCGATTGAGTCCAACGCACAGGAGCTGTCAATTGAGCCACAAGATTTGCTTTGATTTCTTCGGGGTCGGTATGAGGTTTTGCATCAACATTTTGATATACTGGGCACATAGGAGTTGAGAAATTAGTTTTCTCAATAGCCTCAGCCAATTCGGCACGAGCAGGTTCCATACATGGAGAGTGGAACGCACCACCTACTTTGAGTTTCAATGCACGCTTTGCACCTGCGGCAAGGAGTTGTTCGCAAGCAGCATCGATTGCTGATTCTTCACCCGAGATAACCAATTGGCCTGGGCAGTTGTAGTTAGCACACACAACAATACCGTCAACACCTGCACATATTTCTTCTACTTTTTCATCAGCAAGAGCAAGCACTGCAGCCATTGTTGATGGTTTAAGTTCACATGCTTTTTGCATAGCTTGAGCGCGAGCAGATACAAGACGGAGACCATCTTCAAAATTAAGTGCACCAGCAGCAACAAGAGCTGAGAATTCACCAAGAGAGTGACCAGCAGTCATTTCGGGCTTAAACTCGTCACCGAGTGTTTTTGCCAAAATCACTGAATGAAGGAAAATAGCTGGTTGAGTAACCTTTGTTTGACGAAGATCTTCGTCAGTACCTTCAAACATTAAATCTGTAATGCGGAAACCTAAAACTTCGTTTGCTTTTTCAAACATTTCACGAGCTACGGGGTTGTTGTCGTAAAGGTCTTTACCCATACCTACAAATTGAGCCCCTTGACCTGGAAAAACAAATGCTTTCATTTTCAATAATAATATATATGTTATAAAAGGACTGCAAAGTTACGCTTTTTTCTTCAAAAATATGGTATATTCCACATATTTCTGTAACTTTACACACTGAAAATTATATTTATAACTATTTATTGACACATTTTTATGACTATTTTCAATCTTATTCCGGCTATAAGCATGCCTTCAGGAACTGAGTTAATCATAATCCTTGTAATTGTTCTACTCCTTTTTGGAGGCAAAAAAATTCCCGAATTAATGCGTGGTCTTGGCAAAGGAGTAAAAAGTTTCAAACAAGGAATGCAAGAAGCCAAAGATGAGATTAACAAGATTGACGAAGACGAATCAACCTATAAAGGCAAAAAAGACTAACTCTCCACTTTTTGCAACAATTTAAATAGTGAGCGACAACAAACACTCCTCTTCTCAAGAAATGAGTTTTTGGGGGCATCTTGATGTATTACGCGGGGTGCTTTTTCGCATTGTTACAGTCACGCTTGCCATAGCCATAGGACTATTTGCATATATGCATTGGATTTTTGACAACATTGTCTTGGCTCCATGCAGTAGCGATTTTCCACTATATCATTTTTTTGATTACATAATCTCTCTCACAGGTGGAGATAATTCGACAACACCTTTCAATGTGAGCCTCATAAACATCAAACTTGCATCACAATTTTTCATACACATCTCTACATCTTGTTGGTTAGCAATCACACTCGCCTTTCCATTTATCATCTACCAGTTGTGGACTTTTATAAGCCCGGCCCTCTATGAAAACGAAAAAAGAGGAGCCAAATCGGCTTTCTTTTTTGGCAACATAATGTTCTACCTCGGTGTAGCAATTGGATACTTTTTAGTATTCCCCCTCACTCTTCGTTTCCTTGCCGACTACCAATTAAGCTCATCTATCCCCAACACCATATCAATTGATTCATATATGGATAACTTCTTCATCATCACATTTATGATGGGAGTAGCATTTGAACTACCTCTATTAGCATGGCTACTTGGAAAAATGGGAATTCTCACACGCAACTTTTTTGGGGCATATCGCCGTCATGCAATCGTAGTGTTACTCATCGTAGCAGCAATGATTACCCCCACTGGCGATCCATTCACCCTCTCGGCAGTATTCTTCCCCATCTACCTCCTCTGGGAATTAAGTTCACGCCTCGTACCAAAAGCTGTAAATATCTAACAATTCCAACTCACACAAGCATCTAATACGCTAAAAATAGATTAAGGAGGGCAACTAAAAATTTAGTTGCCCTCCTCATTTATTTTTAATTACTCAATCTAATTCTTTGCCATTTCACCAATTTTCTTGGCTGCCCACGACATTTTTATCTCGCCGCCATCATCTTCACGAAGATATTTTTTTGCTTTTTCTCGTTCGTCGGGGGTAAGTTTTTTTATACTTGAAATGACATTTACCACATAACCATTAATATGCTCTTTGGAATAGCCATTAAATGTCGCATCCAAGCAATCGATATTTCCATTATTGAGTTGCGCAAACATATTTTTGAAGCGTTGCGACTTAACTTTTGACGATGACCACACATCAGATGACTTGAGATATTTCACATCACCTTGTTCTTCGGCGGTCAACGCACTAAAAGGTTTTGCTCTACCTTGTGTAGGCGTAGCAACAGGAGATGTAACGGCTTTAGGCGCAGGCTCTTCAACTTTCACTTCACTCTGTTGCAAGGGTTGTGCAGGCTGTGGGTCAGGCGCTACTTCGGCCAGTTCATTTTTCAATGCATCTTCAGCACTCTCACTTTGTTCTTGCGCCACCTCAACATCTCCTATTGGAGTCGCAATTGAGCGTTCAACAACAACTCCTAACGCAAAGCCTACAATAAATATAATTGAGGCAACCACAATCTTAACCAAATGTGGGCTATAGACATTTAGGTTGTCATCGTTTTTTCCTTCGCAGGCTTTCTTTGATGCGAAATTAGCTTTCACACCAGCCAACATACGACGAGCCGCATCAATGTATTTACTAAAATCGATTGGCATTTAAAGAAACCGTTTATTTGCCCACATTTTTAGCAGCCCACGACATTGGGATATATCCTTTATCGTTTACCTTTAGGTATTTTCTTGACTTCTCACGCTCTTCGGCCGATAAGTTTGGAATTTTTTTCACCAACGCTTTAGCGTAACCATTCACATGCTCATCGGGCAATGCGCCAAACAATGTGACCAAGCAATCGTAGTTACCTTTATTAAGTTGAGTAAACATATCCTTAAATCTTTGCGATTTAACTTTATCGGGCGACCATTTATCAGCCTTTTTGAGATAAGCCAAGTCCTCTTTTTCTTCAGCTGTAAATGAATCATACTTCATTGACACAGCCTTTGGCTCTTCAACAGGTTTTTCTTCCACTATAGGAACCTCTTCTGCTTTAGGTTCTTCAGGAACTGCAACCTCTTCATCTTTTTGTTCAGCGATAACCTCTTCGGCCATTACTGGAGTCTTATTAGCATCAATAAGTGCCGATTCTTCGGGTTTCACTGAGTCAGTTTTTTCAGTTTGAGCTTCAGCAACTGCAGGTTCTTCGGTTGATGACAACGAGCGGTCTAATATCACACCAGCACCTATACCTATAGCAAATGTCACAATCACAATGAGAATACGAGCCAAGATAGGATTGCGATCAGAGTCATTTTGTTGGGGTTTAACGCGAGAGCCACCACCTACCGACGCCGAACGACCCGATGTCACATCAATATCATATTCATCGGTATTTTGGCGACGAGTAACCTTGTATCCATTAAATGTGCCGCGTTGCAAACTTTGGCTCAATGGATCAGATGGGCTAACAGTTTCTACACACGAAAACTCCTTGCCACCGATATTGATATTTAGTTTCACCCCACCCACACGAGGTTTTAATGTAACACGCATTTGAGGGGCTTTAACCAAACGATTGGCATCGATTTCATCTTCGGCATCTTCATAAAGTCCTGCAACAATCTTGATGCGGAGTTTTGTATCCAAATCGGTATCTTTTACCTTTACTACCGAACCGGGTGATGGCACATCATTTACTGTAATGCGAGGAACTGTTTTAATTGCCTTTCCATCGGTATCAAAAAGCAACACTCTTATTGATTTCTCAAATACGATATTAGCTTCTTGAGCCGATTTAATCACCACCTTACCTGCACCATATTCAAGATATTTCTTTGACTCGGGTGTACCCACTTTTACCGACACTGTGTAGTCATCAAAGTTAGGCTTGCTATATACGATGTTCAACAAGTCGCCATCAATCGTAGCAGCCTTGTTTACTTTAATATCATCATTTGAACATTCTATATCATATCTCATTCTAATACGAGTTGTAAGTTTTGACAATTGTGATTCGGGTTCGGTACCAGCTTCAACAAGATAAATCCAACGACAACCAGTGTACTCGGGTTGCATTGAATATTGCATTATGGTATCTAAATCCTCTTCGGTTTCATATTCACGATATGCATCTTTGTAGGCAGGAACCGATTTTACTGGCATAATCAATTGGTCTTGAGCTTCATTTGACCATCCGTTTTGCTCAAAGCATTGTTCAACCAATGCCGAAGCCGATTCACTAAAGTTGTTTGCTTCATAAAGCAATACATTTAGCGAGTTAAGGGTCATTCTCACTTGTTTACCAGTATATTTTGTGCCTTTTGCTACAAATAGTGTTATGCTGTAATATCCGTTTCGTCCGCTTGTATCATACTTGCATGGTGCTACCAAAGCATAATATGAGCCGTAAGTTGACACCCTCATCTTGTAGATGGGGCCTGCTATTTGAGGGAAATAGTTGCGTGCATCCAATGGATCTTTTTCAACCATATCCATTTTAATCCAATTATTTTGAGGCTCATCGGTATTGGGCACAACAGGATACCCATATTTATACTCTGCCCCATTGCCAAATTGGCCGGAAATAACGACTTTTAAGTTCTTAAACTTTTCCATTTTATATTGTACTTGTTGCGTTCTTTGATTAGATAACTTAGGCCTTTTTAGGTTCAACTCTTCTTTATTGCCGAATACAATAAACCTATTATAAAAGACATTGCAAATTTAGATAATATTTTTTAGTTTGACACTATTATCAAACGATTAATTATCAACATTTTTATCGCAATAAATGTTAACTGGGCAAAGCGCCTTATTTCAGCATCAAATTTGAGATAATGCGGTAGCCAATTGATCGGGGCAAGAAGTCATTTTCGCGCCACAACGAATGCCTTTGAGTCGTGATATCACCTCTTCGACAGGCATACCTTCCACCAACCGAGCAATACCTTGAAGATTTCCGGCACATCCACCATAAAAAACTACATTGGTTACTACTCCATCATTAATATCAAATTCAATCACCTGACTGCAAGTTCCTTGTGTTCTATAACTGTATCTCATTGTTTTAAATATTTTATCAAACAAAAAATCCTCCAAAAAGAATATTTGGAGGACTCTTCGTACTCGAAGCGGGACTTGAACCCGCACAGCCGCAATGGCCAAAGGATTTTAAGTCCTTCGTGTCTACCATTCCACCATTCGAGCAACTTTGTTAGTAAAAACTCACATCATTACCAAAAAGTGACGCAAAGGTAATATGAAGTTTTGAATTTTGCAAACATGTAGGAGTATTTTTCGCTTTTTTTATTTTTACTACGCATTTTACAAAAGCAAAGAGAGCAATATCTCACGATAGCACTCTCTTTAAATCTACAATCTATAAAAACATATATATTTTGAAAAAACGGTCTTTTTTTTGATGCAAAAAAGTATTTTGTTTTATTCGTTAGCCCAAAAATATGTAAAATTATTTAATCAACCAAACATTTTTCTACAAAAAAGTATTCTTTTTTTACATTTTATTATCGTCACACAGCCACAAATGCCCCATAATAATGTTGTACAGCATCTTTTTGCTATTTCAATGGTTTTTGGCGTATATATTGTGCTGGCTCAAGAACCCACGGGAATGGGGCTTTATACACCACCCTATTATCAGACGATACCTTTTCATACATGGCTAACGCCTCCTCGGGATAATCGGTAGCAGCAGCTACCACAAAATATGAAGTAGTGCGGTCAACCAAAACAAACGAGGTATAACCCAATGATGACATGCGTGTAGCCATCGAACGCGCATTAAATAGTTGTTTAAATCGCCCCACAACTACATTAAAACGCTTCATCATGTCTTTAGTAACACCATTTTCGGTCACTATCGACACATATTCCTTGCGCATTTTCATAATGCGTCCAGCAACTTCAACATCAACTGGCGCCTGATCTTCTGCTATCAAATTTGCTATTAATGTATCTTGTATAGTCCCTGTTCCTTTAGCCAATTCATAGGCCTGACGATAGTTCTTCTCGGTTGTACGACACGAAACCGTCATCAATACAAATATCGATATTACACTTAAGATTTTGATTATTTTCATAAACACCTATTTTATGATTTTCAACTAAAAACAGTCCACATAACTGCAACCAAAGCGACAATATGCAATATCAACACAACCCAATATAAGGCTTTCTCCCATAGCGGTTTATCCTCCCACCTACTCATAACCTTTATAATCAGCATTTAACTTTACCCAATTCTATAACCTCCAAGTCGCGCATATTGCCATTATCAATTACCAGACGTATGAGGGTGCGTTCTTTTTGCCATCCATGATAACCTGCCGCTCCGGGATTAATGTGCAACACTGAGATTTCCTTGTCCCACATAACTTTTAGGATATGAGAATGGCCTGTAACCATGAGATTTATTTGATTTTCAAATAAAGTGCGCTTAACGCCAGGAGAATAGCGTCCGGGGTAACCTCCTATGTGGGTCATCCACACTTTTACTCCCTCCACTTCAAAACATTCTACCTCTTTACACCTACGGCACACTTCTCCATGGTCAATATTTCCCGAAACTGCTCTCACTACTGGAGCAACTTCTTCCAAGCGACGTATAACACTAATGTCGCCAACATCACCTGCATGCCATATCTCATCACACCCAGCAAAATGCTTGGCATAACGGTCATCCCAGCAGGAATGCGTATCGGACAGAATGCCTATTTTTTTCATTTTGTTCTATTTTTCAAAAATTTTGAAGTATATAAATAGCACGAGGGGCAAAAGTCATTTCTTCTTCTATCTTCACCACTTTTCCAGTTAAGACATCTACATATTCGGCTCCAATAGGCATTACTTCAAGAGTTCGTTCCATTGTAGTAACTATCTCGGTATCATTGCCATTCATCAACACATGAATTTCCTTATCGCCGAGGCGACGAGTATAGGCATAAATACCATTTTGAGGCATAAAATGCTTTAACGAGCCTTTTGCAATCACCTCATTTGCCTCTCCTTTGCGCCAATTTAGCAATTTTGTAAGGAAGGCATGAGCATCATTTTGCATAGGGGTGCGACCTTCGGCAGTAAACGCATTTGTAGTATCGCCAGGAAATCCACCAGGAAAGTCGCGACGCACATATCCATCACTACCCTCTTTCGACCCACTCATCAACAATTCAGTGCCATAATATATTTGAGGGATACCGCGTGATGTAAGCAAGAATGTTTGTGCTTGTTTCCACCAACCCAAATCCTCGGGCTGTTCAAGCAAAAAGCGGTCGGTATCGTGATTATCCAAGAATGTAAGAATTTTTTGAGGCTCAGGGAATAGATAGTCAAGCGAAAGATGATCATATATCGCGTTCAATCCTGTCCAAGGATTAGTCTGCTCGCTAAATGCTTTTCGTGCAGTTTGCGACAACACAAAGTCCATAACAGTGGGAAGATTTGAGTCCCCCTCGGTGCACACTTTACTCCCTCGTTGCCAGAATGCCTCACCTCCTTCATTTCCATACCAGCACTCCCCTACTATATTATAATGAGGATATTCCTTTTCAACAGCATCAATCCATTGTGCCATAGGCTTAAGAAATGCATAAGGATGAGTGTCCATTCTTATACCGTCAATCTTTGACGATTCAATCCACCATATTGAGTTTTGAATAAGATATTTCATCAAATGAGGATTGTTTTGATTCAAGTCGGGCATAGATTCCACAAACCACCCATCGGTAGTGCGTTTCTTGTCATATTCACTCACATAAGGGTCGTGAATCGTAGTCAAACGATAATTTGTTTGCACATACCCATCGGGGAAGTTAAACCAATCTTTCGATGGGCGGTCGGTAAACCAATAGTGATCACTACCACAGTGATTAAATATCATATCCATAACCACTTTTATATCACGCTTGTGAGCCTCCTCTACAAGCATGTTCCACTCCTCATTAGTACCAAATCGAGGGTCGATATTATAATAATCGGTAGTGGCATAACCATGGTAAGCGCCACCAGGCATATCATTAGTCAATACTGGGTTTACCCATATAGCTGTAACGCCAAGCGAATCAATATAGCCGAGATGGTCTTGAATTCCTTTAATATCACCCCCATGGCGCCCATTGTGATTACTTCTATCGGCAACGGTTTTATTTTTCAATGTTGCCACATTGTCATTTTCGGGATTACCATTGGCGAAACGGTCAGGCATGATAAGATACAACACATCGCTAGCATCAAACCCCACATACTCTTCGGGCTTGCGGTCGCGAGCTTTTAGTTCATATTTTACTTTTGTTTTCTTTTTTCCGTGCGAAAAGGTCAAGTTCACCTCGCCTGGTTGAGCCTCATCGCCCACCACAAAGTAAAGAAACTGATAATTAGGGCTGTCCATACGAGTTACATCTATCAATTGTACTCCAGGATAATCGGCCATTGCAACCTCGGCATCACGAATTCCCTCGCCATGTACCATCACTTGTAATGTATCTTGCTCCATTCCGGTCCACCAATAAGGTGGGTTTACTACATCAACTTGTGGTTTTGCAGCCATTGCGCTCAACGATACTAGCACCGATATCAAAAATATATTTCTACTTTTCATAACTTTTATTTTTTATTTATCCTACACAAATGTAGTAAATTTTCTCCAAACATTTACTTTTAAGCACAAAAAGAGCAAGACCATTGGCCTCGCTCTTTAATGTTATATTTAATTCATTATCCCTATTCACCTATTTTCTTAGCGATATCTTTGGGCAATGCTTCTTTATTAACAAGAATGCTCACAGTTTTTGCTAAGAAATATGGCTCTGACACATAGAAGAATCCACCATATACTTGGTTGGTATCCCATGAGTTTTTAACCTTATAGTAACGATTACCTTTTTGGTCTTTAGCCACTCCTACGATTACCATACCATGGTCGTCGGTAGTTTCTTGACGGTCAAACATCTCTTGACGCATCTCTTGTGTCACTTCAATTTCTTCACATGGGCCATCAATTTTATAGCGCTCTTTTTCACGATCTTGGTCGCTCAATGTCACCCAACGAGAAAGTTCGGTTCCTTCAAGAGCCGACACATCTTTACCCTTTGGCATCACAGCATAACCCTCGCGATATTTAAAGCCTTTTTCACTCACATCGGCCGCCCACACTACCGAATATCCTTCTTCGATTGCATTATCAACAATAGCCTTTAGCTCTTCGAGTTTCACATTGTTATACAATCCCCAGAACCAATTATCGGCAACTTCAAGCACAAATGGCTTATAAAATGGGTGGTGAGTAAATGATGTAACGGCCACATAGTCGTTCATATTCAACCCGAGGGATTGTGCAAATGATTGTGGAGTATAAGTTTTGCCTTGATAAGTAAATGTTTCGGGCACAGCTCCAAGATAAGCATCAAGGATACCATTCAACCCTTTGCGCCATGCTGTTGAGATGCGGCGGTTACGATTGGCTTCCACTCCTCTCATATAAGCTTGAAGCACCTCGTGGAGTTCTCCATGGTTATGTTTGTCTTCACCATATGCTAGCCCTGAATATACTTCTTCGGGCACTGCACCAAATTTTTCCCACACAAATGGCACATCAAGAATGCTTCCGCCAGGTGAGAAATTTGTAGAACCATACATTCTCAAATATTTATCGGCTTTATCTTCATAACAATAACGCACGGTAAACATCTCCGAAAGGTCTAATTCCATGCCAGTTTTACGAAGAATTTCATCTTCAAAAAATGATGTACCAGCAAAGCACCAACATGTACCCGACTTGTTTTGATCCTTTACCGATGTAGTTTTAACCACCTTAATATCTTCAAATTTAAAACCTTCAATAGAGTCTTTCTTTTCTGCTTTATCGTCGGCCATAGCACTCATCGCCACTCCCACTCCAAGCAATGCCAATAATACCTTTTTCATCTTTAATTATATGTTTTATGTTTATATTTTTCAATTCTAAATACAAAGGTAGTGATTTTCATTAAAAAACAAAAAAGGCCCCGGGAAAATCCCGAGACCTTTTAATATTTGGAATAAGTATGTATTAGCGAACAACTTTTACTACTTGTTCTGCACCATCAGCGAAGACAGCTTTAACAACATAAACACCGTTAGCTTGGTTAGCCAATGATACTGATTCTACGCCGTTAACTGCTTCTTGAGCTACGAGAACACCAGCAGCGTTGTAAACATAAACAACTGCATCTTCCATTACTGTTACAGCGTCACCGATAACTTGGATGCGGTCAACTGCAACTGCAACTGATTCTACACCGTCAATACCTGGAGTATATTTCACAGGAACAACGCCATAACCTTCAACGCCAGCAATGTGAAGTTCTACTTTTGGAGTTTCTTCACCAAGTTTGATACGTTTGATACCAGTTTTGTGCAATGGGTTGTTTTCATCAAAAGCTTCAGCTGGAGTACCTACAACTGATTTAGATGCATCTTCTGGAGCGATGTAACACCAGTAGAGGTAACCATCTTCACTTGGAGAAAGTTGAGTGATAGCTGTTTCTTGTGAACCAGCAGCACCTTCAAGTTTGATTGGAGAACCATCAACCAAGATTGGGTTGAGATCAGCGAAGTTGCTTGGATCTGGATTTGCAAGAAGAGCATCTAAGTTAACACGATAGAGACCTGCGTTGATACCGTTACCAGCACAAATATATACATAGAAGTGGTTGTTAGCTTCGTCAATATAGAATGCACTTGGTTGTGACATTACATTAGCCAAGATAGGAGCATATTTTGTTTGATCGGGCACTGCACCAGGAGCAGCTGAAGTACCGATGTTTTCTTCTTTGAAACGATAGATACCATTACCATTGTAACGCATACCTACCCAGTAAAGTGGAGCACCTTCTTCTTGAGTAATAGCGAAACCAGCTTTGATACAGCCATATACCCAGTTCATGTTATAGTAACCCATCCAGTTGTTTTCCATCCAAGAAGGATAGTCTTGTGGAAGAGCGATAGCGTCAGCAGAAATCTTACGAACACAAACGTTACGGTCGTTTACATAAAGAGTGTCACCATAGATATAAAGTCCCATTGGGTCTTTGTAAGCATTGTTACCAGCATTATCAAGTACTACAGCTTGGAAAGTGTTGCCATCGATTTGAGAAATGTAGAACAATTTACCATCACCTTCGTTACCAGCAGTTGCAGTATATGTAAATGATACACCACCACTTGCACCGTAGATACGGTTTTTAAATTCAACGAGTTGGAAAGTGTGAGGAACACCACCTACATCATAAGTAGCAGTTTCACCCATGTTACCGATACCATGAATCATACCATCTTTACCAGCATAGTAAAGACCATAAGGCATAGTGATGTTTTCACCCTTAAGAGCGATGTTAGCATCACCTACAACGTTAAGATATTGCCAACCTGCAGCTGCTTTGTAGGCTTCAACAGCTGAAGTAGGAACTTTACAAGTAATACCTGAATTAGCTTCAGTGAATACGCCTTGAGCCATAGCAGCAGGAGTTGCAGCACCTACGATAAGTGTTTCAACACCGCAATTAGAGAATGCACCAGCTTCGAGGATACAAAGAAGACCGCCAAGGTTAATTTCTTTCAATGCAGTAGCACCAGCAAAAGCATCTTGTTTTACAACAAGAACATCTTGAGCACTTGCAAATGATTCAAGAGCAACACAGTTTTGAGCGATACCTACTGGAATTTCTTTACAATCAATTGAAAGAGATTTCAATTTAGCGTTGTTAGCAGCAACATAACGACCTACAGTACCTTTAACTGCAAGAGTTTCTACACCTGTGTTAGCAAGTGAATAGTCACCAAAATCAACACAATTTTCAAGAGTGATAGTAGCAAGGTTAGTTGCATTTTGGAATGTATAAGCACCAATTTTAGTGATTTCAGCATCAACAACAGCAGCATTAGTTGAAGCAACAGGATAAGCAAGAGCAGTTGCACCGTCAATAGTAGTAACAACACCTGTTTCTTTTACTTTATAAGCTGTATTAGCTGCGTCAACAGTGATTGCAGTAAGACCTGTACAGCCTTGGAATACACCTTCACCGAGGTTAGTAAGTGTAGCAGGAAGAGCGATAGTTTTCATTTCTTTGTTGCCAGAGAAAGCCAAATCGTTGATACGAGCTACAGCACCAGGAAGGACGATGTCACCTGTAAGAGCACAGTTATTGAAAGCTTGTTTGCCGATAGTAGTCAATGAAGCAGGCAATGAGAGAGAAGATACTGGAGAGCCATTGAATGCAAGAGCATCGATGAAAGTAGTACCTTCGTTCAACTTAACTGTAGTAAGTGATTTACAGTTTTGGAAAGCAGAGCTAGAAATTGTAGCAATACCACCATGAAGATCAAGAGAAGCGATACCTGTACCAGCAAATGCGTTAGCTGCAATAGAAGTTACTGTTTCAGGAATGTTGATTTCAGTAAGTGAAGAACAGTTTTCAAACATGTTAGAGAAAACAGCTGTACAGTTGCCACCGAAAGTCACTTTCTTGATTGAAGTATTACCACGCCATGGGTTTTTAGCAGGTTGAACCGATTTCATTGGACGGTTAACGATAACTTCTTCAAGTGTACTGATATAATCTACAGCAGCATCACCACTACCTGCAGTATATTTAGCTTGAAGACCGCTGGCATTATCAATTTCAAGTTCAGTTGTACCTTCAAGTATGATTTTCTTCAAACCAGTACAACCATTGAATTGAGAACCATTGATAACTGTAATGTTATCAGGGATAGTGATTTCTTCAAGTGAAGAACAGTATTCAAATACATTACCTGGGAAAGCTGTAACCGCAGTTGGGATGTTAGCTTTCTTCAAGTTAGTACATTTTGAGAACTGACCTTTGATGAATTTGTTCACAGTGTTAGGCAATTGAATACTTGTGATAGCTTCATTACCTTTGAATGCTGCTGCTACAGCCGAAACTACAGTGTAGTCTTTACCATTGTAAGGAACTTTTTCTGGAATCACGATATCACCAGAATAAGTACCAATAGCCGCAGATGGCTTTTGGATAATCGCTGTCGTACCCGACACCTTGTAGGTAATACCCTCATAGTCAAATTGGGCATTAGCTACCACACTACAAAGCACAGCCATGCCGAACAATGCAGTACGTTTTAGAGTAGTAAAAATGTTCATGTTAATAAATTATTTAGTTAATAAATTGGTTGTTCGTAAATTGATACAATTTAGGAATATATGGCAAAGGTAAATAATATTTTCTAATATACGATAAAATAAATTATTTTTTTTCACAAAAATAATATTACATAGCCACTCACAGCCTCTCCCACCACCACTTCTCCATACCCTAAACTCAAAAAACATAAAAAAATGCAAATTTGCTTGCAAAATAAAATAAATACCCTTACCTTTGCACTCGCTTTGTCTTTCACCGACATGACAAGCCGGTCCCATAGCTCAGTTGGTTAGAGCACCTGACTCATAATCAGGGAGTCCTTGGTTCAAGCCCAAGTGGGACCACGAAGCAAATCCGTTAATTCGCTAACAAACAACGAATTAACGGATTTTCTTTTACATTTTTTTACAATTAAAAGCGATTTTGTCCTAAAATTGTACTAAAGAATCACCCTTGACTGCTTTCTGTCCTATATATAACGCCACATTCCCATTAAAAACTTTTTTCACCCAATTTTCACCCACCCCAAAATTTCCGAATTTTTGCCGATTAAAATAGCCATATCATCAATATATCTTAAATGTGGAGTTGTCAATCCTCAATAAAAGTCGGACTCGAATATCTCATTTTAGAAATACCGAGTCCGAATAATATAAATCATCTTGCATTATTTAATAATGGCAACCTGTCTCACTATTAAGATGTAGTCCAAGTTTCTTGCGAACTACATTCAGAGCATTGCCACAAACCTCATTATCATCATTGATTGCATCAATAATTTTATCAGCAAGCCATAATGACAACAACTCTTGCACATCAGCATTTAATTCCTGGGCAAGAATAATAACATGCTCACGTTTCGCACGCCTATCGCCACGCTCAATTTTGCTAAACATAGGCACATCAACCCCAAGGACTGCCGCCAACTGCCGTTGCAATAATCCTTGCTCCTCTCTCAATTCCTTTATTCTGTTTCCGAATAACATAATCCCAAATTTATCGTTTCAAAAACTCTCTTCGATTAGATTCTATTGTCTGCTTATTCAGCAGGTAGTTTACATTTATTGCAAGTACAATATTTCTAATCAATTATGCTTTCGGAGTCATCGTTATGTCTCTCCTTGTTTTTCAAAACTAAGTTTCGACTTGTATTGGCATAACAATATGCACATAAATGGCGGCAAGTGTTATACATTCCAATGTCTTTACTAATCATACACCCACATAACTTACGTTGGCCTTTATCCTTTAAGTTTTTTGACCCAAACGGAAGCTCTGGAATTTCTCCGAACAAATCCGGCTCTGGCAATTTGCCAGTTCTAAGATAGAAGACTAACTCTTTGTCCTCAACAAAAAGCCGTTCCATCAAATCCCCATCAATGCATTTGTTATGTTCAATACCATACTCTTCAAGGTCAATCTTTTCTGCACAGGTAGCTAATGTTAAATTCCAGCCATCCTCTGTTTTCCAATATTCGCGAAGTTTGGCCAAACCTTCTACAATCTCTCTAATCTGCTCATCGTTTGGTTCTGCCATATCAATGTTTTCACGGGTAAATGAATCAGTATCCTTGATTAGGTTGTTTTGCACTTTACGATAAGCCCTAACATCTACAAAACTAAATACTAGTTTATCTGTATAACCTTTAAGAAGATTTCCAATATGCCATATCCTTTGAAGCAGTTCTCGAGGAGTTATATGCTTAGTTACAATTAGGGGGTCGAATCTCCAAATGACTTTCTCCTTTCCAATCATGTCAGATAGTTTCTTGAAGGAATCAACCCTATCTTCTACAGATGGAACATTTGGTTCAAACCCTTCATTAACATAATCGTTGAGTGTAACTTGAAAATAATAGTGGATACCACGTTTATCAAGTTCATGAAGATATGGCAATATCGGTCTGGGATTCTTTGTCCAAAAAACGATAACCTTACAATTCTTAAAAGATATGTACATTGGTTGTTGATTGAACGGATTATACCATACACAATAACCTTTTGCCAAGCGGTAAAAAAACCACTTGGCATAAAATGCTGGGATATCAGTTGAACGACTAGCTGAAACAATGACTGGAGCAATTGCTTCAACTTGTTTTCCAGCATCGTTTGTGATAATAATTTTATCTGTCAACATAACGATTAAGCAAATCTTGCGTTAACTGTTCAAAATACTGTTTATTCTCGGAAGTTCCTTCTACAATAGGAGGATAACCACCTTTGTCATAAAAACACCAATGCTTAAAATGCTCAATAGTTGATTTGTTATCTACAGGGTTTTCTGATGGATTAGAATAGCATCTACCACCAGGGGCATAACCTTTTTGAAATGATATTACCTTCTTGGATAGCATCTCTCGCATCTGTTTAGGTAGATAGTTTCTTGAAAGGATAAAATAGCCAACATTTGTATCCGTCACAAATTTATATGAAGCTGGAGTTGTTGGTTTCAGATTTCCCATTCCAGCATCACTATGCAAAACAACTTTGTTTTCTTGAACTTGTGTATACACAATCTTATTATCTGAATTATCACTCTCGTTAGCAGAATCTATCTGCATAGCTCGTTCTTCCTTAACCTTGTTCTCGTCAGTAGAAGGTATAAGGCCTACGGCCTGTGCTAAATTTTTCGCACCTTCTTTCATTGTATCAAACAAGGAAGGAGAACTTGTCTCGTCTTGTATATTCTTATCTTTTTTCTTTTTTGAAGTATTATCCTTATAGTCAGGACAAAATTTTTCTTGTATTAATTTCCAAGACCTATTGTTTTTATTCCATCCATATTCAGTTAATGTACCAAGTTCAGATAAAAATAATTGTATAGTGAAATTTTCACCAACCTTTTCAATACATATTTTTAAACCATTTTCCAATTTTGTTTTATTTTTAACTCCCTTAAATGCTGGAGACTTAAAGTAAGCTAATATATCCTCTATATGAGAATTATTGACTATCAATGTATTATCAGTATTACTTATTGCAGAAGAAATTGGTTTATATTGTGTTGAAGAAAATTGTTCTGGGTCTGACTTTATAGTTTCTTCAGTCGATTGTACTGCAATAGTAACCCCATGCAATTGTCCATAAAATTCCCTATAAACTTCAGATACGTATTTACCATCTTTATTATATATGAAATCAGTAAAATCTCTAGTTAAATTAGCAAAACCATTAAGAATGCCATAAAATGAGAATGCCAATCTATAATCTGTTATCTCCTTTGACTGAAGAAAACGTAAAAGTTGTTCCCAATCATCACCTTTAGTGATAACAGCTGATATTGATGATAGTAGACCATTACTCCATGGTTGCGTAAACTCTTCGCCTCTGACATGTTTGCGAAGTTGGTTTAAATAAGTACGGATACTCGAATCTTTCCAAGACTCACCCATACAAACAATTGCAGCCTGAGTTAAATCATCAGCCAACTCGGCTTTCATAGAACTGACTTTACCTGAATATTTGCTATTAATTAGTAGATTGTTTATCCAATATAAATATAGGGTATTTTCTTCTTTTGAGGATATTACTTTACTTGAAATACTGGAAATAAGCTGATCCAAATATAATATTTGTCCTTCATCGACAGATAATAAACAAGATTTTAGCTGCATCATTTTTTGTTGCTTATCCAATTCCCGTTTTATCCATTGAATGGACGGGTTTTGACCGTCTATATCATATTGTAATTCATCAACGATTCTTCTCCAATTGGTTGTAAAGAGTTCAATTCCATATCTTTTTAACAAGGATATAACACGGTTAACGACTTCGGCACTACCCAACTCACGTAAGAGTTCATTGTATAATGGTTCGTTCTGTCTTAAAATACCAAACAACTCGTTAAGTCTAATCATTTGACTTGTGGTTGGTACTCTTTCTTGACTAGATATAGTTGCAGCAAAAATATTCAGAATTTCTCTTAGAGTATTAAGAGTCTTAACATCTTCTAGCGAAGAACTAAAATTGGCTCCTATGTAATAACCATATAATAAGCCTTTAATTTTATTCAAACGAATATCCTCTTCTATTCCAGAAAAATCAATAGGAATGTTGGGGGTAAAGTCTAATGAAGGAAAAGTATCAGAAAACTCTTTTACATAAATTTTTCTACTATATAATCTTATAAGTTTTGTTTCAAGACTACTATCAGAGATGGAAAGGGCTACAGTTTTATCTTTATCTGTTTGAAAATAAAACTTAGTATGCCACGGATTTAAATATATAGTTCGTTGCGAGTATCTTATACCACTTTTTAGCATAGGATAATCATCATTAGTTTCTATTTCTATCCAAAGTGGATGATCTTCCATATCTGAAATTGGTCGAACAATCTTGTATGGAGATTCATATAACAAAATGGCTCCTTCAATTTCATTTTCAGGAATTGTAAACCATCTCGAATATCCAAACCCTCGTTGAGTATAAAACCCTTTTGGCGAAATACTCTCTGTAGACAGGATATTATTAAAATTTAAAGATGTAGTTGGAATATATAGTTTCATAATTACCAGTCTTCAACAGTTTCAACTTCAGTTTCTATATAAAGTTCTCCGTCAATGCTAGACAGAGGACTTGGCAAATAGTCTGTATACATTACATACAGATTTCTATAAGTTCTTGTCATCGCAACATAAAGAGCTTTTCTATCTGATATTTTGGTATCATCAAAATTTTCAATATATGGAAGGAATACAGTTTCAAATTGTAATCCTTTTGCACTATGATAGGTCATTACTTTGGGATTCGTAGAATTAAAATTCAGACTGTCTTGACTGTTTCTAAAATCCTCTTTGTCATTATATCTGATTTCATAATTACCTCCTAGCGAACATAATCTATCATATACGTCTTTAACATAATCATTATGAGGCAACAGAATTGCTACATCAGTCATATTGTTAGTTTTTATAATTCTATGGATAGCCTCAATCTGGTCCTCAGAACTATTATATTCAATAAATCTAGGAATAGCCGTTTCTATACTTTTATAAGTACTTTCAATAAAAGGCCCTAAATCTACTCCCACTTTCTGTGCTACTTTTGCTACAGGGATTGGTAATCTGTAATTTCTATATAATTCCCATTCTTTTACCGCCATTCTATTAGGGGCATACATCCTTATATCATCAACTGGGATTGTAGTCTTCAATCCTTCATAAATAGACTGAGCGGTGTCTCCAAAGAAAAAGAAATTCTTTTTTGTTGCAGCAATAAACTCTTGTATTTCCTCTTTACTAAAGTCCTGAATCTCGTCAACAATTATATAATCGGCAGATGGCTTATAAGGTATTTTATCTCCATTTTCATCTCTTGCATACACCATAAAAGCACCTTTTCTACCATATTGCTTAAGAATCTTTTTCCATTTCCATTCTTCGTGATAGAAAAAATCATTTGAAAGACCTAATTCTTCTTTACCGGCATTCATATAATGGCATAACGCTTTTGTAAAGACAATTACTTTGTAGTTATTGCCATACTCTTTCTGAATTCTCTGAGTTTTAATAAGGGCAAGAACCGACTTTCCACTACCAGCACAACCTGCAACAACACAAGATTTATTTAATGTTGCCATGAGGACCTTAATCTGATCATCATCCAATTCAGATTCTTTAATCATCCAATCCTTCTTCATGATTTATTATTTTTAGGTTTATATATTCTCCATGCAATTTTACTGAGGTCTCTTTTTCTTAAAGAATGAGTTACATAACAAACCTCATTATATCCATGATTTTTTTCTAAGACAATGACATCACATGATGTAGATGCCTTGTCAAGCATATTTGTAAGCCATTCATTAGAAACTTTATTGAAGGTTGTTATGTCAGCAATACAGATAATACCTTCTTTTGACAATTTAGGCAAAAAAGTATTTATAATATGTTCGTATGGATTTCTTTCATAAAATTGTTTTTTAGTAACAAATTCACAGATTGCTTTAAATGATATAAAAAAATCATACTTTTGAGTTATAACATCGGTAACAACTTTCATATCATAAAAATCCTCTATAACTATTGGCATTAAACGACTTTCAATTTGAAGTCCCGTTATCGAAGCTGTTTCTTTCAATATTATTTCAAGGTATCTTAATTCATGCACATTTCCATCTAATGCACGAAGTTCAATCACTTGTATATTTGGTAACATTTCCGAAACAGCAACAATAAATCCGATTAATTCTCCCCCTGTTCCACAGCCAAAGTCAAACAAAGAAATAGAGGTTTTGTCTTGATATTGACATTTATATTTAAAAAAATAAGTCGAAAATATACGATAAGATTCTGCGAAGCTTCTTGGGAAATAAGTGCCCAAATAACACAGAACCTCTTCTTTCTCCCATTCTAATACAACAAGATCTTTGTTTTTTTTGCTATATTTGGCAGAAAGTATTCCAAAAATTAAATCATCTAACCATTTTGGGAGTATAACGGATTTATTTTCCATATAACCTCATTATTGTTTATTGTAACTAACAAGAATTGCCAATATTTGAATACAAAATTATAAACTGCCTAGTAGAGTAATGAAGATTTTTCACTCTTTTTTACTATGATATAAAAATTTGAAATATGAAATTAAGTATTGTCAAATTTTGACTACTAAGTTAGGGATTATTTCTGGCGGCAAAAAGTATTTGGCGGGATAATTTTTCAAAAATGTTATCAAACATGTTTTTTATATTTGAAGTAACATTATTTGTATGAATTTATATAATTAAGCTGTTTTTATACAATAGGCTGTTTTAGTCCAAATGGTCATTTTTTTATGATTTATATTAAGCGAGAAGTAGATACAGAGTAATATTATATAAACACAACGGAGGTGGGTCAAATTACTTGACTCACCTCCGTCTTTATAAGGGATTAGATTATTATTGAGCGGCGGGCATGAATGATGCGAGTTTGTCTTCCATGCGTTTTTGGATTTTTTCCATTTCTTTTCCAAACTTTTCTTGGAGTGTTGGGTCGATTTTTTCAGCTTCAGCAGCATTCTCTTCTCCCCAAGCTTCAAATTCTTGGCCGAATTTAGCCATTACGCTCATTGCTTCTTCGAGCGATTTAGTTTTGTCCATCTCGGTAGCAGCTGCGCTAAATTTAGCTAATGCTTCGTCAAGGAGTGCATTGCCTGTTTTTTCAAAGTCAGCAGGAGTTGAAGCTTCAGGGGCAGCTGCTTCTACTTTTGCTGAATCTAGTGCAGTTGAATCTTGAGCGTTGTCGCCTGTTGTGCTTCCTCCACAACTCATCATCATTGTAGCTACTGCTACTCCACATAAAAATTTCTTTAACATAATTAGCGTTTTTGTTGGGTTAATACTCAAAATTTGTTTTTAATGTTCATGCACTTTAGTTATATATGCAAAGTGTTTTTGTTAGGTTTGTTTATAAAATGTTATTTGTCAAGTTGCTTAATTATCAATCTTCTGTGCGAAGTGTCACGCGGAGTTTGCGGGCTTGGGCGAGGTCTGTGACTGATGCCGATTGGTCGAAGCAACAAACGGGAACATCGTTTTTTGTTGTGATGTTGGCGCTCATGGCTTCATTACTACTCAATTCATTGCCATTCTCATCGAGATATTGCACCACTACCCTATAATACCCTCGACGGTCTTCGACAGCTTTTAGGTCATAACTGAAATATACAAGCGATTCACCTGCTTCACGCACTTTGGCCGTACCTTCGGTAAAGTAACGATTATCGAGTTCGAGCGGAATCTCTTTATCGCCCATTTGCTTTACGGCTTCTTCAATGCGTTTTGAATAAATGGTTTCAACTTTCAAAAAAGCCGAATCACGATCATTGGCAAATCCTTTGCTCTTTTCAAGGGCATCTTCATCGCGAATTATCGCTTGCTGATTCTTCGCCATCCATTCGTTGAGATATTCCAATGCTGTTGCCCTACGATTTAGCAATACAGGGATGTTGCCTGCGATAGATGGAGCGTCGGGAATCTCTTTATCGGCTGTAGCAACAGCGTCTTGAACTACTTCATCTACTGTTTTGGCATTTATCGGCTCTGCTTTAGACACCGATTGCTCGGATTTATTTCCCGAGCAACCGGTTATTAGCAGTGCAATAAAAAATGCCGAAATGAATCTTATCATAGCAGTTTTCATTGCTTATATTTTAGTTTACTTTTGGCGAACCCAGAAGTAGCGAGAGCCTTGGCTTTGATATTGAGTTTTGCCATATTTGCCGTTATAATATTGGCATACATAGTGTTCTTCGGCAATAACTCTACCAGCTTCTTTGTGATAGTATTCCATCCAGAATTGAACTACACGACGCTCGGGAACAAGGCCTTTCATCATCACATTCCAAGAGTTATTCATAACCGACACGCGAGTGATTTTACGATCGGGGAATTTAGCTCTCACAATCTTCAAGATTTGGGCATCAAGTTCTGGCATATTTGATTTTGGCCAATCTTCGGTTTTTGCTTCAATTTCGGCTAAGCGAGCTGCTTCTTTTTCAGCTTTTTCTTTAGCCCATTGTTCTTCACGAGCAGCTTGCAAGTCGCGACATTCTTGAGGAGTTCTTACTACATTATTTTTTTGAAACTCTTTAGGAGTATCTTTCAATGCATTTTTAAGGCGTTTGTCAAATTCGGCAAAGCCTTTTTCATCACCTTTAATATAGTTCCAACAAAGCATAGATTCGCGTTGGCCTACCATTGTATTTAAATAAAATTGTTGAGTGATAGGTTTTCCTGCAGCTTTAGCCTCATCGGCTTTATCCAAAACATGATTCCAAATAGCAAAATTTTCTTTTGCATAATTATCGAAATCGGCTTGTGTTTTGAGTTCTTTATAACCTTTTGTTACAGATGGTTGGCCTGCCCAAATGATTTCTTTAAATTTAGCGACAGTAGCATTGTAGTCTTTACCAAACTGTTTGAATTTGATATATGACAAGCCATATTTCTCATTGCTATTATAGTTTGCAATTTGATTTACACACCAATTTACTCGAGGATAAATTTCGCCTGTCATTTTCTCTGTATCACCTTCGTCACAAGCTTTTTTCCAACGATAAAGATAATAAAGAGCATTTTTCTCAACTACAGTAGTGTTAGCCACCCATTCTTTGGGATCATAAACAATCGTTTGCACATCTTCCCAATCGGTCTTTTCTGCCTTGGCATACATGCCCAAGTCATCACCTACGAATACGATTGTACCATTTTCGGTTCTCTTTTCGTAATCTTCAAGGTCATATTTAGCCTTGTCAACTTGTTTTTTAGCTTCAGATTTTGCGTTTGAAGAAGCTTTTTCTTTTGCTTTATCGACCTCTTTTTCAACTTTTTCTTTAGCAGCTTTTTCTAATTTTTTTCCCAATCCTTTTAGTTTACTTAATTGAGCATCCGCAACGCCTACTGTGAAGCATGCGATAAGTAACATTACAAAAATTCTTTTCATATTAGTATTGTTTTAAGTTAGTAATATCGTTATTATTTTACATAAACTTTTTGCGATTTCCCGTTGTTCAACTTAATGATGTTGATGCCTTGAGTGGGTTGAGTGAGTTGACGGCCATAAATGTCGTAGCGACCAATCTCTACAGCATCTTCAACGGCTTCTACGCCATCAACGCCTGCAACTTGAGTTTTGAAGTTTTTCCACACACTTGCAACAGCATAATCATCTTTAGCTGCTTCTGGCACATAAAGAGTGGCTTTGTCGTATGTTGTAGAAGTGAATGTATTGTCGAAACATGCTGGTGGAAGTGTCGCTAATGCATTAATTTCTGTAATATTATTACATGCGAAAAAAGCATTTTCACCAATTGAAGCAAGCGAAGTGCCAAGGCTTAATTTGTTGAGAATAGCACAACCATAAAAGGCTTCTTGCTCAATATCTTCAACCGAATTAGGGATGACAACTTCTGTGATAGGTTGCATAGCAAATGCATAGAAACCGATTGTCTTAATTCCTTCGGGGATTGTAGTAACCGGAGTTGCTTCGATCAATTTATTATCTTTTGTGAGGACGATTGCATTACAATTTTCGCGAGAATCATACACAGAGTTCTCTGGGTCAACTGTCAATGCTTGAAGATTTGTGCTCAAAAAGACACAAGCGCCAATCTTTGTTGTTGATGCAGGGATAGTGATTGATTTCACTGCAGTGCTTGCAAAAGCCATGGTGTCGATAGTAGACACATTATTACCTAATGTAACTTCCTCGAGGTTGTTGCAATAGAAAAATGCTTCAGATTTAATTTGTAGAGGATTTTTTGTGTCATTAACTTTAAGTGATTTCAATCCTTCGCAATCAAAGAAAGCTGCATTTTCTATGCGCTCTGTAAATTTAGGGATTATGAGTGTTGTGATACCTTTACATCCATAGAATGCTTTTGTATCAATAATCGTAAGAGAGTCATTTAATGTAAGGGTTTCGATGCCCGAACATCCTGAAAATGCTTCACTTTGGACATGTCTAACCGAGTTAGCCATTTTTACCGACTTGATGTTTGAACAATTCTTAAACATTTGTTGAGGAATCCAATTTACCCCTTGTTTGATATACAAAGTAGTCAAATTATTTAATCCTTCAAACACACTTCCATTTGTAGAGCAACGATATGCGCCATAATTGACTTTAGAGAGTGCTTCGCAACCTTCAAAAGTGCCATTATATAGAGTACCCAAATTGTAAGGGATGTTGATACTTGTCAATGCTTTACAATTTTTAAAAGCAGCGGCACCTAAAGTAGTCAATCCATCGGGCAATTCGATTGACTTCAAAGAAGTACAGCCATCAAACGCATTAGCACCAATAGTTTTTAATCCGCTAACACTTGCTGATGTCATTGAACTGCATCCTGCAAATGCGTAGCTACCAATTGATTCAACACTTGAAGGCACTGTGATGAATCCAAGATTTGAACAACCCATAAATGCCATATCGCCCACCAATTTAATTGAATAGGGCATTGAGATTTTTGTGAGGTTGCTTTTGTTTAAGAATGCTTGTTTTGCAATTCTTACAATATCGTAGGTTCTACCATCCCATGAGCATTTGGCTGTAGTGGGAATCGTAATTTCTGTTGCAGAGCCGTTATAGCCAATAACTTCGGCTGTTACATTTGTGTCGTCAATAATATTGAACGAAAAGTCATTGTAGTCGAATGTCGTGTCGGCTTGTGATATTTGACCAAAACCTACCAAAAACAAACTGACTAACATCAATTTGATTTGAGTAATTTTTTTCATAATAATTGAAATGTTTTATGATTAGTTAATTAATTGTCTTTAAAGAGAATATATAATTATTTTACATATATTTTCTGAATTTCCCCATTGTTCAACTTAATGATATTGATGCCTTGAGTGGGTTGAGTGAGTTGACGGCCATAAATGTCATAGCGAGCTACCTCAACAGCATCGCTCACTTCTACATGTTCAATTCCCGAAAAATCAACAGCAACCATTCGCAAGAAGTTTTTCCACAATGTAGCGTTGCGATAAGCGTCGTATGCCTCATTGCTTACATAAACTTTACATTTCATGAAGGCGGTGTTGTCAAAAATAGAAGATGAACTAAAGGTGGGAGGTGTATTATTTTTTGAAATGAGATCACTTAATTTTCCACAACCCCAAAATGCACCCATGCCTATAGTTTGGACTGAGTTTCCTAAAGTTATTTTCTCGAGATTTTCACAAGAACTGAATGCCTCATTGCCAATACTATTCACCGAATTAGGAACAACAATGCTATCCATATCACAAGCTGCATTGAATGCAAAATCGGCAATTGAGGTTACTGATTCGGGTATTACGGCAACATTGCTACCAGCGACCAATGTATTATCGGCTGTGCGAATGATTGCATTGCACTCGTCGCGTGAGTCGAAATGTGTATTACCCGAATTTACTGTCAACGATGTCAATTTGCTATTATCAGCAAGAATCGCTGCGCCTATCGTTGTAGTATTTTGAGGGAGCTCAAATGACTCAATAGCTGTTGATGCAAAAGCAAAATCACCTATTTCAGAGATATTTGCGCCCAATGTCACATTAGGCAAACTGCTACAACCCACAAAAGCTCTGTTGCCGATTTGGCAATCACCACTTGGCACGATTATGAGTCGTGAAAGGCTTTCACAACCTCTAAAAGCCTCTGCTCCTATTCGCTCGATTGCAGGGGCCAAATTGACCATTTCGAGGCTGCTACATCCACTGAATGCACAAGAGTCGATAATTGCGATATCATTACCAAAAAGCACATCGACAATGCCACTACAACCGGCAAATGCAAATTCGCGAACATGCTTAACCGAGTTGGGGATTACAATGCCTGTGAGATATTTACAATTTTCAAACATGTGGTTTGGAATCCATTCAACACCTTCGGTAAAAGATAAATGTGTAAACTCCTCAATATCGGCAAAAACTTTTCCATCGGTACTGCAACGAGCTGCGCTGTATGTTACATTCTTAATTTTATTACATCCTTTGAAAGTGTTGGCATATAAAGTAGTGAGGTCGCGAGGAATATTTATAGTCATGAGGCTTGAACAATTAGTAAAAGCGCCATTTCTTATTATCGACAAGTTTTGAGGAAGATCAAGAACTGAAATTGACGAACAACCTTCAAAAGCATTTACCCCAATTTCTTTTACATCGCCAAATGAAACGTCTTTCAAATTTGAGCAATTGAAAAACGCATAATTGGAGATAGTTTCCACACTTGTTGGCAACGAAATTATAACAAGATTTTGACAATTAGCAAAGGCCGACACTCCAATTGTTTTAATCGACAATGGAAGTGTAATAGCTGCAATGTGAGAGCCGTTAAAAGCGTCGTCGGCAATCTTCTCCACAGCATAGGTTTCACCATCAACAGGCGATACTACCTCGGTGAGCAATTCAATCGAGGCATTACTGCCGAGATAACTTGTCACCTCAACTATTTTATTTGTTGGGTCAATTATGTTGTAGGTAAAATCGTTGTAGGTAAAACCAGTAGAAGCATATGCAAATTCTGCAAAGCAAGCCATTATTACACAAATGACAATTCTTTTCAAAGGAGTAATTTTTTTCATGTTAGTAATCGTTTTAAGAAACCACAATTTGTTTTATACAAATTTACCCCATCATTAGCACAAAATATTTATCAAATGAGGACAAATATTTATCAAATGAGGACATTTTACACATCTACATTTTATCAAATATAGACATTTCAAACACCAAAAAACCTGATAATCAATTCACAGCAATGATAATTACCCTAAATCAACACCTTATCGCGTCATGATTTACTAATAATAGATTTATTCTTCATAAAGATGTTATCATTATAAAAATATTGTATCTTTGCCTTATGAAGTTTTCATGCCTCAAAATATCGATTTTCATCATTGCAATGACAATGGCAGTGGGTACATTTGCGCAACCACAAGCCCGTTATTTGAAAGATAGACACGACTTCGGCACAATAAACGAAGCCGATGGTAAAGTAAGTTGCACATTTGAGATAGAGAATGTGGGCGATGAGCCATTAGTAATATTAGGCGTGTATGTGTCTTGCGGTTGCACTACATATGAATTTTCCAAAGAGCCAATAGCACCTGGAGAAAAAGGTGAGGTGAAGGTTTCATTTAATCCCTCGGGGTTCAAAGGCAAATACATAAAAAGCATTCACATCTATACTAATACTCGTCCCAAGAAGAAGACAGTGCGAATATATTCGGTAATCAATCCTGAATAAAAAACAGACAACAAGGAGTAGCAAATGCTGCTCCTTTCATTTGTCCCCCACTCCTCAACTCATTATCGCTAATCCACCAATAATAAACAACGAAGGTGTGCCCACGAGGCACACCTTCTATTGAATTATCCAAGAATTATTTTTTACCGATTTCGGGAGGTTTGAGGTTTGGATCAAAGTCGGCAGTTTTAACCGAAACCACTTCAGGAGCTGCAACCCATCTATCGTTGTAGAATACCATAGCACGAATGTAATATGTAGTATTTGGTTGCAATATTTTTGTTATTGTAAAAATACCTGTTTCTTTGTCAATTACATCAGTTGCAAATGTCGGCATTTTGCCTTTTAAGTCACTTTGTTTTTCAGCTACCTCAAATCCGTATTGAATATTACGATAGTACCCAGTAACAATTGATGGCAATTGCAATGGGGGCACACCACCCATCATTGTTACATTTGCATCATTTACATCGGCTTCAAGAGTGAAACATGTTTCAGGAGTATTTAACGGAGACGCATCTGTTACAAACGACAAGACATCGCCTTCATATACATTATTATCGGCATCAATAGCATAGAAATAATAGTAATAAGTACTTCCATAACTCAAATCGCTTAATGTTACGGTGCTATAGGTATCTACAAAGTCGGCCTCTACGGTTACTTTGTTACGCATATCGGATAATTTAGAGTATCCAAAATATACCTTTTTAATACCCTGACTTTCCAATAATCTAACCAAGTCGAGAGAAAGATTACCTTTAAGAACTACTACATTTCCTTTTACAGCCGCACCTTTTGTGATAGCTTTTAAGGCAGTTGCATCGGTTGAGAAAGTTCCAATATTACTATATATCTCATTATCTTTGTCATCAACAAATACTAAACGATATTTATATTTAAATGTTGGGATTAAATCATAGAATATTACATCAACAGTTGTCGTTCCGTCATCATTAATAATGAAATCCCCTTCGTCAACAATCTTAGTCTTTGCTGATGAAAAATCCTTATCTTCTTCAACTAGTTCAAAATAGATTATCTTACAATTCTTTGCAATATAATCTGTAGAGATGTCGGCATATAGTATCGCAAAGTCAGAACCTGCTTCATGACGAAGATTGGATATTGGGGATTTTGTTTTAAATTTAACGGGATCTCCTCCATAGAATTTTCCATTAGACAATTCTATCCCAACACGATATTCATATTCAGTATTGGCTCGTAAGTCAGTAACTAAAGCATTGAATTTATGAGTTGTCGCTAAATCAGGAATATCTCTTGAATCATATTCTATTATAGTTTCGGCTGTTTCACTCGGTATCCAATAAGATATTTTTATTTTGAATTTGTCATTATAATACTTAAAAAAGTTCTCAAAAATGCTTCCATTTAAGCATGCAGAGGTATATTCAATCTTGGTAGCATTTTCAGTCTTCGGTTTTGCGATGCTTACAAATTGGGCATAAGAGCGATCTCCATAAATATAGCGATTACGCTTATTATCATAAACGAATGGCTTTAGATATAGTTCTATAGTAGAGAACGGGTCTTCAATAAAGCCGTCAAAGATGCTTCGATCTAATGGCACATAACAATCTATTGCTGAAGTTTCATTCCCAAAATAATTCCTACCATATTCTTCTCCTTTAGATTTTTCCCATACAAACACACCGCTTTTTGTATAATCGGGGTCTGTCATTGCATCGGGATCAACCTCAACTGCTGCAACTATGTTGGTATAACCATTGCCAGATAGTTCTATTACTTTAGAGTTATATGGAAATTCTGTCGTTGTAATTTTTCCTGTTGAACAATATTTGGATAAACCATTATTAGGATTAATTTTTATATAAGAATATACATCTAATGGTTTTCCCTTAAGGTGCTTATAGTCATTACTATTTAGAGAGAATTTAATAGATGGGATTCCTTCCTTAACATTGGCTATTGCTATTTTTTCGTTAAATGTAGGGTCTTCACTCCCAAGAGTTATATCTTTAAACATTAACCCCAATTCATGATTAAATATAAATCTATTTTTTGAAGAAAAAGTTCCGGCAAATATGTCACTATTTATACTTGTTGGATCAAATGTATATTTAGGAATTCCATTTATCGCAAAAACATCTTGACATAATAAATCAAGGTAGCTCTTGATAGAAGGGAACTTTCTTAAATATTCTATAACAGGCCAACTTTTAATATGTCCTTTAAGTATATCAATACGGCCATCAAGCATTATTCCACTTTGAATTTTGAAATAGTTTGAGCTGTTTATTATGTCTAACTGAGCTGTTAAGTCATGTATTGTAGATTCTTTTGCATCAATTGTTTCTTTTACACCTATGAAACTCGGGTCAATAGAACCATCTACATTTAATCCAATAGTTGCATTTGTTACATAATCAATTGTTGATAAAACCCCCAACTTAATCCATATGTATGGGCCTACTTGTAATTTCAATGCAGAAGCATAGCCCAAATCAAAATTTATATGATTAGCATTAAGTGATAGTCCCCCACTTTTTCTAAAAATGGGATCAATATCCCCTCCTTTATGTCTTAAACCTATTTGCAATGAAGAGGTAAATCTTTCCTCTACTTTAAATTGAAGGTCAATCGCTAACTTTACAAGAAATCCCCAATCAATTCTCCAATATGCTGATGGATGAAATAAAGAGCCACTATAGCCCCGAGCGGTTTGAGTTGTTTCATCTTTTTCATATGTAAGAAAATTATAACAGATAGGGGCTAACGACATCTTTTTGGTTAAAAAATTGTCATTACCATATTTTTCCTTCCAAGACTCTACGGCACCACCATGTGCACTTATATTAAGACCTAATGAACTTGTTAAAGACAAATCTAATATATCTTCAATATAATCTTCATTGTTTTCTGAATCAATAATTGTTACAGTGTATATATTAGCAGAAACTACATTATTTATCGCATATGCTTTAAAAGTGCTATTTTCAGACATAGGCGTAAATGTAAATTTAAAATCATCACTATTTGCTTGACTTACCAGCCCAATATCGGGCAATGGCAAATCAAAACCATCAATCTTCTCTATTTTATCATTACCATCATATTCATCCTCAACACCGAATGGCTTAAGTCGAGTTGTTTTAATTTTATATTTAGGTTCAACTGTTTCACCATCGGAGCCAATCACTTTTGACGAATAAAGACGGTCATATACTTCACTTAAAATTATAGGTTTACAAGTCATCACGATACAACCTTCGTCATAACTCACTTTGATGCTTTCTACTTGTCCAAGGAAGCCAAGAGAAAGTGGCTCTTTATAAATCTCACTAATCACTTTTTGCCCCACTTTGGGTAGGTCAATTTTAGCAATGCAGTCAATACGAAAACGAATAATTGAATATCCATCGGTATCAACAATATATTGATAATGCTCCTCGGTAAGGCGAAACACTCCGGGTTTCATTATCGTTGACGGCTGAACAAATTGCACGCTATCAACTGCTTGCATAGGAATGAAGGTTGAGTCGCCATAGTAAGCGCCCTTGAAGTTCATTGCCACTGGATAGTCATATTCGTTGCCAAGGGTGTCTTTGTTGGAGAACTCGATGAGCCATTCTCCACCTTCTACAAAAGCATTTGCAGCAGAGTCGTTGCGCAACACATAAAACGATCGTGTTATATCAACCTGAGCAAATGCGTTGGGGATAACCGAAGCGATGGTTATCGCCAATATAATGAGATGTTTTATATATCGTTTCATTTCACTGCCACTTTAAGAGATTGATCATTAACTTTAACAACATAAACTCCGGCAGGGAGATAAGAGAGGTCGATAATTGATTGCTCTGCGATTGTGGTGTAAATCACCATGCGACCGGCAATGTCATATACAGCCAAGTTTTCACCTTGAAGTGATGAGTGTACTCTCACTTTGCCATCTTCAAACTGTAGCTTTTCGATATCATCGGCTGTAACATTCTCAATACCACCTATAATCTCCATACAACGCATTGTTTTAATCTCATTGCGATTGAACAGATATTCGCAGTTGTCGCCTTTCACTCTCACTAATTGTTGGGCTGCTAATCCTGTTCCCTCAACATAGGAATAGATATATGACTGATTGTTGATGGGTATTTCATATTTTGTACCATCGACCAATACTATCTCTATTTTGTCAAATTGAGCCAACTCACCATCGGTTGCGTTTGCCATTAGCCCCACCAAGAGACTCAATAGCACCAATTTCAACTTTTTCATATCTTTGAGTTTTTATGATTAATCTTTACTATATCCTACAAGTTTTACTAAGTCAGACAATCGTCCGTAGGTGCCCCCATTAAGTGTGATTTCTTGAAACACAAATCGTTGATGTAACTCGGGGTGATAACACTCGATTGTAGCCTTTTCACCTGGCCAATGTGAACCGATGCGGAATTGCAAATAATTCACGCCATATGCTTCTTTCATCTGTGCATAAGCTCTTACCTCGTTTTTCACTACAGCCACTACTTGCATGCTATCGATAGAATTAGTCATATCCACCTCATCTATCTCAAGCGAGGCATACATGATTGTTTCGTAAAGGTAATCACTTTGCGCAGGACCTTGAGTCCAATCAAATACATTTACCTTACACACATCGCTCACAGAGTAGGTAGAATCATTAACAAGGTCGATGTTTTCGGCCTCCACTTTCACATAAAACTCGCCAGGAGCCACTGCATAAAGCCAATTTCCTACAAGTTGCCCCGACTTTACTTCGCCCATCTTGCTCCAACGATATGACACTACCGCTGAATCGGGATAGGCTTTAGCCTCAATAAACACCGAATCACCTACCATAAGGTCGATATCGTGATGCGACATCACCACACCATCGGGTGGGTTAGCCTCATTTTCATTGAGATTAAACAATTCGCCACACGATGATGTCAATAACACCATCAATAGTAGCCATATATTACGAATTAGTTTCATGTTACTAATGTTTTTTACAAATATTCTTTAGTTGCTCTTTTCTTCTTGTTTCACCGGCACGGTAGCCTTAGATGTATTAGAGTATTCACTCGTTTTTCCCGAGCGAGTGATAATTCTCATCTCATATTCGGCCGATTTGCCTTCGGGCACGCGACGGTCGTAGGATGAGCGTTCATTAATTCTCAATGTTTCCATAAATCGGAAATATTCCTCGCCTTCAATTTTGCGATATAGGCAAATATAAGCACCATCGTTGATGTCTTCTTGTGTTAAGTCACGAATATCCCATGCCAAAACGATTCGTTCCAATTCGGGACGATAAACTGCATTAAGTGAGATTTTTGCGTTTATCATTCGAGGTCCTTTGAACAATACCGATGCTTTATGCGAAGGGTTAGAACTTACTCCAGTGGTGTTCATCGACTCGATATAATAGTAATATCGTTTTTCTTGATTAGGCGTTGGGTAGTCGTAAATTTCTATACGATTACCTTTTAGCGAGTCGGCAGGAATAATTTTTATTAAGTCGCTCACTTCTTGCCCTGCTAAATGACGATAAACATAATATTGTTTAATATCACTTTCGGGTGATGGGAACCATTTCATATACACATATTCCTCGGTGAAAGAGAGTGAGTCGATACGACAAGGTTGTGGTTGCTTGAAATTAAGGCGTTGCACGGTCAAAATTTCAGAGAATTTAGACTCATTACCCGAATAGTCAAATGCCTTAAGTCGATAATAACTATATTGACTTGAACCCGAAATAGTGTCAACGATAAGAGTATCGCTCACGGTCTTCCCTTTCATTGGGAGGAAGTCCTTCTTAGGATTATTTGCCGCATATAATTGATATTGATACACATCATCTTCGGGCGAGGGGCTCCAAGTAATGGTCACCAAACCATTAGGCGAAACTTTGTATTTGAGGTTTGTTGGAGCCGAAGGTGCTGTTTCGTCGGCAATATGCACTTCGGCAGGAAGTGATGTAGTGTAGTTGCCAATTGTATCGACTGCCGCAATAGCGATGTGAGCCGACATATTGATAGGCAATTTATAATGATAAAGAGTATCGGTAGGAGCAAGTCGTTGCTCGTTAATCTTCATCCAATTGTCGTGCACTTTGGGGTGATAATAGTAAATATCATAACCCACAAAGTCGGGTTCAAAATCGGCTTTAGTCCAAAGAATATCCACCACATAATCGCCATTTTCATCTTTATTTAAGAAGAATTGGCGTAGGATTGGAGGTGTTGGAGCAAGAATATCTTTAAGTTCAACCTTTATTGTTTTGCTATAGTTACTCTTATCGCCAAAAGCATCATAGCCACAAATGCGATATTCATATACCCCTACTTCTATATCGTTATGACCATATATATTAACTCCGGCCGATTCATCGGTAAACGACATAAGAGTTATAAACGGACGGTCATTTAATTTTTTCCATTCGCCACCATTGTAGCGACATTCAATATCATAGGTGCTGAACTCCTTGCTCATGGGCCAGAAAAGTCTTATCGAGCGACCATCTTCACCTATCGAGTCGGTAATGAGAGGGTCGAAATGAGCAGGATCTTGGCGAGTATTCTTAAGCGTTATTGGCATGGCCGACATATACGCAATTGAGTCGGGAATATTTGAGGCAACGATATAGGTGTATTCTTTACCTTTCTTTGCTGTTTTATCCTCAAATCTCAATGCCATAGCTTCGGCCAAATCGGGACGAATTTCTGACATCAACATTGCATAAGCAAATCGAGTTTCTTGCTCTTCAAACACCTTCATGACACCTTTAGCCCCTTCAGTTGCCATTGCCTCATCAAGGGTTGTTCCCTGTCCGTAAATCATTTGCGCTGCGGCGCCGGCAAGAGAGTCGGTCGCTTCAAAATGAGTTTTCATTTGTTCAAGAGGCATAGGTTTTAAACAAGAGGCAAGTGTATCAAGATTGCCATCTTCGTCTAATCGCAACACTCGATAACCATGAATATTACCAAAGAACCATGGAACATATTGGTCGGGAGCCCAACGCAAAATCACTTTATCACCTTTGGGGCGAGCAAGTGTTCGCACCACAAATTTGTGACGCTTCGAGATTGAGTCATATTGCGTGGTATCGACAGGAATATCGTTGAGATATTGTGCAAATTCATCTGCCGACATTTTGCTTATCTCTTCATCGGTATAGGTGCGTTGTTGTGCCGTTAATCCCACAACCGATAGTAGCAATCCTGTTCCTATAAGTATTTTTTTCATTTTATGATTCATATCTTGTAAATTTCAATGTTTAACGAGTTAATATTCTTTTATCAGTTGTTAAGCTACTTGAAGAATTAGTATTCGACTATTTTTTGGCCACCTTTTAGTAGACTTATGACAGATGAATAACGATTTCCTTTCGGTAAATTATATTCACTAACCAATTTTTCCACCAATGTTATTAGTTGCGATTGTGTCATACTCTTTAAGTTGAGCGACTGCAAATAAGTAGTGGCCCGTGCCGCATTTGTTGCGTCTGAATCAGTCATGCCCGAAATCTTACAAGTTACTGTAAATTGAGTATTTTGCTTTTGCCAGCCACATAACCACATCAACAACATATCGGCAGTTTGGAAACTGATAGTCGTATTATTATTCACCTTTAGGTTCTTAATTTTGATGTTTGTAGTATAATTGCCCATTAATGTCACTGGAGCATCCTGAACTTGTAACATGTCGAGATTACATGAAGAAACCATCAAATCTTTACTTGTATTTACATAAATCAATGTCTTTAATGGTTTATCAATAGTGGTCAACTTATATTGAGTTACTTGTGACGGAATAACTGGGCTATTAATATACAATCTTTTGCTTGTTTTTTCTGTAGCATTCTTAAATGCTGTTGCACTTAATGAAGTCGCAACCAAAGTAAGGCTGTCAAGCGATTGCAAAGCGAGTGTAGTCAAGCTTTTGTTGTATGACAAATTCAAGTTTTTGACATTTTTCATTGGATATATTGCTTTTCCATCCATCATTTGATTTTGCAGGTTGACTGTAGACATTGCATTACCTTGAGCATTAACAACGGTCAAATTAGGCATCCATCTCAACACACGTGCCAAATTTGTAATACCCATGTTTTGTGCATTTAATGATGTGAGAGAAGCAACATCTTCAACATGTAAGATGTCAGATTTTATCTCTCGGTCCTTATTCTTAATTTCCAACAAAGAAGCATACAGTTTGTCACCAAAATCTGATTTCATTGTTCGTTCTTCATCGGTCAATTTCTCATTCAAGGCTTCATCCTCAAGCTTTTTCAAAAGTGTGTCATAGGTGTTACCTTTAGGGATATAACCTTTTTCAACTAAATATGTCAATGCTTTGAGCATTTCTGATGGCAACATTTTATTGAAATCAATTTGACCTGAGCTGATAAATGCATTTGCTAATGCTGCAAGCGATTCTTTTTCAGGCGTCATTGCCGAAACTCTCAAATTCACATCTTGGTCTGGATTCTGATATTTCCATTTAGTTACCCACATTATCATCATATCGGCAGTTTGGAAATAAATGGTAGAGTTACCTTTTACTTTTATCTCGTCGATAACGATTTTCGATGTGTTCTGTCCGTCCAAGGTTATTATCGAGTTGTCGAGTGTCAACAAGTCTAAATTACATAAAGAAAGAGATATATTTGTCTTCATTTCTTCAAGAGTCAAATTTTTAACACCAGTTGATGATACTACCAAATTGCCACTTGCAGTACAGTTCTTAATGAACATGCTATTAGAAGTTAATTTAATCCATTTTCTCAATAGCTCTCCAGTCAATTCTACATCCTCAAATGTTGAAGTATTTGCAATCGGGGTATTATATACTGCATCTGGAATCATATTACTTCCATAACCAGGAGCCACGATTGAAATCTTAGTATCTTGACCTTTTGCCCTAAAGTTATTAATTGATATGTTAGATGCACTTGCCCCTATATCAGCCACCTTAAACGGAGCATTAACAATCGACAATGTAGAGAGGTTGCATGCACTTACATTCAACGGTTTTGACGTGTTGCCATAATGCAACTCCTTAATTTTTGCATTAGAATTGCCGTCAAGAGCGTAGGCTGTTACTGTTCCACCAGGATTATTGATTGTCAATTTGTTAGTAACACGTTGCAGCACATGATTAAATGTAGCCGTGTTTAGATTCGAATTCGACAATTCAAGCATACTGATAGACTGCATCGACAGCGAGTTTAATTCACTATTGTTCGACAAGTTCAACGAAGTGACATTCTTCAATGGATACACAGCCTTGTCGTCAATCTTTTGATTTTGCAAGTTTATTGTTGAAATATCATTGCCACTTGCATCAATAGTTGTCAAATTAGGCATCCATCTCAACACGCGAGGCAAGTCCTTAATATTCATATTTGCAGCGTTCAACTCGGTGAGGGCTTCTGCATCACTCACTTTAAATACACGAGATTGTTCCTCTATTGCTTTGCCTTTGTTCTTTTCTTTCAACAACGATGCATAAAGCTTTTCGCCAAAGTCTTTCTGCATTTCTTGACATTCCTTGGTGATACTTTCAAGAGTCAAATTTTGCGAGTCGTAATACTTAGCAACACCATCTACCAATGTGAAAGCAACGACAGTGTGTTGATTTTCGGAATATTTGCGCCATTCTTCCCAACGATCAAACCAGTCAACACCGCCATCGGTAAATTGGATTTTAACTTTGTTACCTGTTAAGCGTTGAGGCACACCCACTCTCACTTGCAATCCTGTAGCATGAGATGGCATACCACCTATTACTACCGAAATAACATTACAACCCGTGAAGTTCACATTCTTCACCGAATTTAATCCAAAATATGGTGAGTTTACGAGAACCTTCAAATTAGGGTTATTTGACATGTCGATAGTCTCAATTAATGGATAGATCTCAGTTGTACGCAATCCAGGAGAGAATGCGAATGTTCCTTGCAAATTACAATTTCGTGCAACAACCGACTTAAGCCTATCATGTGTTGGAACCTTTAATTCTGTTAATCCCATATTATCTGCCAAGCTCAATTCTCTCAACTTAGAATATTTTTTAAAATCAAGTTTGAAATTAACATCTCCACCAAAACAGTTATTTGCCGAGAATTTTTCTAACATATCTGTAGAATTAGGCAATTTGAATACCGATAGTTTGTTGTTGCTACAATCAACTTCTTTAACCACAGTTTGATCTAAAATCAACTCGGTCAACATATTAGTAGAGCAATCTAAATAGCTTAGCTCTTTTAGATGATTGCCATACAATTCCTCAACATAATTATTTGAGCAATTGAGATTTCTTAATTTACCCAATTTTTGTGTAGGTAAAGACGGAATTTGATTGTTTGACACATCGAGTTTGGTAATGACATTTCCATCAGCTACATCAACATATGATATAACATTGTTGCTTGCAGATACTTCCGCAAGGTCATTAAATCCACTCAAATCAAGTTCCGTCAATTTATTATTATCTACTATAAGAGTATTAAGTAATGGGCAGAACGCATCGAGATATTTCAACGATTTGATTTTGCGTCCACTTACATCTAATGTAGTGAGTTTTCTTGTACTACTTGTTGAACCTAATAATGTTCCACCTATTTTCTCTTCAAGAGCCTTGCGTAGGTTTTCATCAAGTTGTAATGGATTTACACTATTCCACTCAACCTTAACTTTACAATCGGCAGCCTTACCGGTGTAAGAGTTGAGGACCTTAAATTCATCACTCTTCAAATATGACTCATAACTAGGAATTTTATCGGCCAATAATACGACCTTCTCCCAACTACGATTTTCATGATGTTTTACATTAATTCTTGTCAATTTATGCAATCCTACTATAGAGATTGTATCACCTACAGTTTCTTCCAACTCAAGAATTCGGAGATTTTTATAATTCTTAATGTCTTCTATATTAAAATAACAACCCGACGCTTGGAATGTAGTCAATTTGAGGTTTGGAGTGAATTTAATTTTCTTAATATCACTTTCTACACACCACATTGACTCAAGGTTTTGAGCTTTACCCACATCAAATCTCATATTGTCACAATCAGTGTCAACGATAGTAACTGATTTCAATTTAGGAAGAAGATTCAAATCAATATAAGGCTCGGTAGACTCATAATTCACACTTCTTGAGTTAAAACTATTCAAATTAACTTTTTCAACATTAGACAAATGTTCCAATCCGGTAAATGATTTAACTCTATAAAGAGAATAATTTACATTTATCTCTGTGATATTATTTAGTTCAACTGAAGAAAGTGTTCCATCTTTATTTGTATCAAATTTCTCAGTCAAATAACGACGGAATTCAGGATCGGAGAAGTGAATCTTATCTTCCACTTTTTGTGTCGTATAAGTAGCTGAACTACCTTCCATTAATCCATTTTCATCTAATGAACATATCAACTTTATGTCTCGATGATTTTGATTTTCAGGACGCACCTCATAAGTATTTGAGCGTTGATTAAATCCATCGGGATATCTAACACGGAATGTCAAAGTCTTGAACTTCTTCAAGAAATCGTTAGAATTAAAATAATAACCACTAAATGCATTCTCATTAGAATCATAACCCGCGCCCATCATATATTTATAAGAACAGACATTTTGTGGGCGTGTTGTTTTTACTTCTTTAATATGTCCATTATCAGCACCGAGCATCAAGCCCATTTGCCATTGAGGAGCAGTAATAAGTCCACCATTTGAAGTTTCTGCAGCCCACATCATGGTGTTATTATTGGCAGCTGTAGTGTTGCTGTTTTTGAACTTTGTCAATTTATCACCGCTTAGTTCGGGGCGAGAAGAATATTTAGTGTTTTGATCCCATAAATAGCGCATTCGACTCTCAAATCCACCAATAGCGTCACAGTCGGTTTGGTATATAGTCGCAACATCTTCTACAAGAACATCTCCTAACGAATAATCATAATATTTTCCTGTTGAGATTGTATGCCAACGAGTTTGTTTTTCTTCTTTTGCATATATAGGGTCAAGCATTCTCTCAACCTCCCAATCATTGCGTTTTCCAGCCCAGTCGTAACGATTAAGGCCAAGACTAATCAAACGATAAGATGATGATGGGGGTAGGTCACTAATCTTTGTAGGCGCTTTATATGTAGATGTATAAGTTCCTTCATAAGTGCCATAATCAAGTCCTTCGCATGCCATAATATTAGCATCGCAATACTTGAATTTATCAAGTTTGCCATCTTTGTCGCTACTGCTACTACTATACCACACAAATGCCTTTGAGTGCCAATAGTTCATCGCGTAATATGGATTATTATTGCGGGTGAACCCTGCATTAATAAATGTTCGACCACTATACATATATTGTAATGGCAACCTAAATTTAACATTGGTTGAACCTATTGTCTTAGTAGCATAATCGCTGTTATATGCATCTATATTACCTTCGTGCCTTTTGTTAATATAATCCAAGAACGAAGCAAATCCATTGTAGGTGTATTCATGACTCCACACTACTTCGGCAAACATGTCAGAATTTTGTTTTGCTTGCTCCATGAATTCTGTTTTGCGTTGCTCGGCAGTGTTTTCGCCATACTCTTCTTCCATCGCCATATAGTAGTCATACATTTGCTTAGCAACAACTTGTTCCTCATCGTTCATCTCTTCAAGAGCAGCCTCAAATGTTGCCTTATCGGCTTCAACAATCTTCATCATATCTTCATATCGTTGCTCTATGAGGTTCATGTGGTCGGTCATGAGTTTGCGATTGAAACGAGTGATTTCAAATTTATATTTACCACCTTTTTTGAAATAGCTTGATTCCAAAGGTTGTGCCAATTTCACTGTTTGGAAGAAATATTCATCTCCATACTCATCAACACCCTCTTCGGTCATCAATCTCACTTCAAGGTCTTGGAATATTGATTTTTGACCACGATATAAGCCTTTTTTTGCATCGGGATATACCCATTCACCAATGGTATTTCCTTTATCATCGGTGCTGGTAACATATTCCATTAATGTAGCCGAGAATTCATAATCGGGATTATTCCAATAATCTTCTTGGTCACTCTTCATCATCACAGTAGGGTTGATAACATCTTCAAGGGTAGCTGTATAAGCATTCTTGGTGTCATCAACAGCCATAGGTGTATAACCAGCTACATGCTCAATAAGATTGTCAGAAAATTCACCTGTGCTGAAATATACCGGTTGAAGTTGATACCACACTTTTCCTTTATCTACCCAATTAGTGGTAGAATCGTTAAATATCGGGTTCACTTCTTTACCATTGATAACTTCTTTACAATATCCCGATAGGTTTACTCGATAGAATTTATTAGCCTTGAGTGTACCGGTAACGAGAGTAAAGTTTTCCTTGTCGCCCGATGGATTTTGACACTCAATATAGCGAGCTGTAGTTTCAGGATCGTCATCATCATCACCATTTGCATATTGAGTGAGTTCAAATGTAGGAACGGCAGTAAGAGGCGCACCGGTTTCTTCGTCAACACGACCAAGACGGAACACATATGTGCGAAGCACACTCTTATCTTCAACTTGTTCATCATCTTCAGGAATGTCGCCCATGCCAATGTTTTCGGCAGTGCGTCGTTGGTCAACCAATGGGAGATATTTACCCATCTTCATGTTGGTAGTAAATCCTACGGTTGAATATGGAGATACTGCATTTTCTTCAGCCCACCCGCGTTCGAGTTCTTCGTCACCAGGATTATAGTCACCAAAGATTTCCACATCGTCGAGAGGATTACCAAATGTTGGGATACATACTTTACCCGCTTTCATTTCTATTGTAGAATTGAACTTAATCAACCCACCAAGCACCGATCCGGCTGCACGAACACGACCATAAATCCATGACGGGTTAGGGAATCCGGCTTTTACTAATGCGCCAAGAGTCATATCTACCAATGGCACCTTGCCTTTGTAAATCCACAAGTCGAGCTGCAATCCAAGTTCACCCTTAAACATTGCATATACTTGACCATTTACATAGAATCCGTTCCAACCAGGCATTATACCATTGCCACAAGTTTCTCCATCTTTTAGCTTCTTCAATACCACATCAAAGCCCAACATACCTTCAACACTTGCATAGCAGAATACGGCATTGCAGCCAATTTCGGCTCCCATTGCGGCTCCAAACATAATGCCGCCATCAATACCTCTGTTTTTGAAACCAGATAATTGCTCTTCTCGGGCAGCTTGGAGTTTTGCCATATTTTCGGGGTGAGTTTTACCATCGGCTCCCTTCATTCCCAATGCTTCAAGCACTTTGTCGGGGACTGGAGGTAGAGCTCCATTATCGGGTAACTCGTTACCCATACACAAATAGGCATTTCCATACACCTTAGCCCACAAGCCCACTGGTTTATCCTTACCTATTTCGAAATCAATGAAAGTGATGCGACAACGCTCATTTTCAGGAGTTGGCTTACCTATATATAAATGCCAGAATGTTTTACCTTTACCGCCTTTGTCGTTAATTGCATAAGGATAGTTGCGAATTTGAAGTTCCATCTTAATCTCGGCACTACAACCACCCTTTAAGAATCCTTTCGATTCGGTATTCGCTGACTTGTTGGAAGTATCTTTTCCTTCTCCCTTATTTTCTTGAGAGGCATTCTTAGCATCGAATTTATTCAAGTAATCACCAACAGCCTCTGGAACTTCAAGTTTTTCACCTGTAAATTGTTCATATAGTTGATCAACAGTTCCTCCCGCTGTTGTTGTCATGTTCAAAGTAAAGCTTTTGCATTGGTCGGGTTGAGGGTCGAGTTCGT
>JAZRLP010000021.1:0-91805 GCA_045646905.1 Muribaculaceae bacterium | reverse complement strand
GATTGAAGCTAAAAGCCTCAATGGTGGTGTTGCTGTGCAAATGCCTGTGGCTTCTATTCGCCATGGTCAACTTTGCATCGATGGTAAAGTGATTTCTCCTAACGGACAAGATGGCGCAAGCTACCTTTGGGCTTCTATCTCTCCTAATGGCACTAAAGTGTGCTACTACTATGTTTCGGGGGGTTGCTATGTTGCCGACATCGACGGTTCTAACCCTGTTTTCGTAGGTAACATTCGTGCTGCAAAATGGTTGAACGACCTCACTGTTGTGGGTATGCACGACATCGACGATGGTACTGTAGTAACTTCTTCTAAACTTGTTGCTGCATCTATCGACGGTAAAACTCACCAAGAACTCACTCTCGATGAGTCTATGGCTATGTTCCCATCAACCAATGGTGGCCGCATCGCTTATTCTACTCCTGCAGGTGAGTTGTTTATCATTAACCTCAAATAAGAAGCGCTATGAAGAAATTTTTATGTTCAGCTGTAGCTGTAGCTCTCGCTTTAGGTGCTTCAGCTCAAAAAACAACCGAAGATGTGCGCATCTACATCAATCCGGGTCACGGTGCATTTGATGCTGGTAGCCGCCCTATGGGTACTGTGAAGCATGGTGCAAACAATGCGTACTCTGATGTAAATAACGACACAACCAACTTCTTCGAATCAAATACAAACCTTCAAAAGGGTCTTGCTATGCTCGAAAAGTTGATTGAGTATGGTGTTCCTTTTGATCGCACAAAAAATCAAGAAAACGCAAATCCTCATCGTGTGGGTGCTGCTCTTGATTTGAGTCAAAATATCGTAATGAGTCGTGTTAAAAGTGGTGTAGCTCCAGCTTATACCGATTATACCGAGCATACAACACCTCCCGAAACCGACTATTATGACCGTGCTCTATCGGAAGTTGCTGCCGAAGTTGAATTCAATAACTTTGATGTATTTGTGTCGATACACTCTAATGCTAATGTTGATGGTGACAACATCAACTTCCCATTGATTCTTTATCGCGGAACCGATACTCAAGAAGGTAATGCAGGTAGTATCAATATGGGTAAAGCTGTGTGGCCACACCTTTTTGGTCTCGGACACCAACAATGGAGTGCATATGACTTGAATAAAACCAACATTCGTGGCGACCACAATTTCTATAATTCAACAAGTACCGCAAAATATGTGATTTCAGACGAAAGCTATGTTTATGATACCGACAACCAGTTTTCTCAATTAATCGAAGGTAAAGACGGAGCTCCCGACACCGTTGCCTATACTGGTTACCTCGGAGTAATCAAACATGGTGTTCCTGGATTCTTGGCCGAAGGTTATTTCCACACTTATCAACCAGCACGCCACCGTTATATGAACTGGGGAGTGTGTCATCTTGAAGGTGAAGCCTATGCTAAGGGTATTAACGACTACTTTAACTGGGGAGGTACTGAAACAACCGGTACTATTTATGGTGTAGTTCGTGATAAATACAACAAATTTTCTCACGAATTCTACAATCCTAATGTGTCATCTAATGATAAATTCCAACCATTAAACAACGCCATTGTTACTCTTTCAAAAGGTGGTGAAATTGTTGCTACATATACAACCGATGATGAATATAATGGTGTATTCATTTTCAATGATGTTGAACCTGGAACTTATTCTTTGAATTATTCTCACCCTGCTTATGAAGCTGCCGAAGAAGAATATCTAACTGAATTTGAGGTAACTGCAGGTAGCATGTATTACCCTGAAGCATTCCTTATTGACACTGCATGGGTAGCTCCTACTATCGTTTATGAAAACTATCCCGACTCAACAGCAGGTAAAGAAGGGTTTAATGTTTTCCCCAATTATGAAGTAAAAGCAACAGAATATACTCCTCTTGCTACATTGTTGGAAGGAAAAACTGTTCGTCGTCAAATCATACGCGATGACAAACTTTATGTTCTCGCACTCGATGAGGCAAAAGATCCATACATCTATCTTGCTGACCTCGCTAATGACACAGTGATAACTCTTGACACTAAACCAGTTGTGATGGGTGGCAATGGTATCTTGAAGATTTCAGATATCGCACTCACCGCCGACCATGTATTAGTAGCAAGTGGCTTCTCTCTTAACCACTACGATGATTCTTACGCTGAAACTGACGGCACTGAACGTGGCTCGGTTCATTTCTATAAATGGTCGCAAGACTCTATCACAAGTCTTCCTGATACTTGCGAACTTTGGTTCACTACTAATTACTGTTGTAATTTCTTCCGTGGTAAATTAGGTAAAACTATCGCTTATTCAGGTACATTAGAAGATGGTACTATCACAACAACTTGTCCTCATGGTACTCACACAAGTGATATTGCAATGCGTTTTGCTCAATTTGCTATTGTTGAAGGTCAAAACACAGGTGTTGTTCGTTACGATGCTTGGGTTGCTCTTCCTAACGAAGCCAACTTCTATGGAGATGCAATGAGTGATTGCGATGATTATGAAATGATGATTTCTCCTCTTGGCAAAAACAATTTTGTTCTTGATGGCAACCTAATCGCTCCATTTGAATGGAATGCTGAAGGTGAAGGCGCAGAACCTCAAGTGCTCGGTCGCAACGAAAAAGTTAGCAATGTGAAAGCTATTGGTACCAACTACTTCCGCTATGCTGGCAAAACATTCATGGTTACTCCTAAAGTAAATGAAGAAGGTAAAGTTGCAGGTATTGAACTATTTGACATTTCTGAAGGTCTCAGCACAGCAAAAGCTATTGATCTCATTGGTGGAGACATCGAACCCGTTGAATACAAATATGCATCGGCTCATGGTGAATTGGCATTAACTCTCAATGCTGAAGATATCACTACAGGTGCCGACCTCGAATTCTTCCTCGTTATTGATGGTAAGACTTACAAATTTACTGAAACTGAAACTTATACTTCTCACAATCCTGCTGAAGGTGGTACTGCCAACCCATTTGCTTATGCTCTTAAGAGCGAACTCGCTGAAAACACCCTTAATATCAACTACTCATTGAATGCCGATGCTGAAGATGTAAAAATCATCGTTAAAGATGCTGAAGGCGAAGTTGTAGAAACTATCGAAAAAGGTGCTCAAACTAAGGGTGCTCAAACTGCCGAAGTGAATGTAGCTGAATACGAAAAAGGCGACTTCTCTTGGGAAGTTGTTGTTGATGGCGCTGACAAAACAGCTGTTGAAACATTCAAATCGTATATGTTCTATCACCCACGCGGTGTTGATGTTGACAATAACATGGAATCACCTTCATTTGGTAACATCTATTGTACCGAAGGTATGACATCGGCTAATGCTCAATATCACAGTAACACTACTTCAAGCGGTGGTCTTGGTCTATACGCATTTACAGCCGATATGGAACCAATTATTAACCCTGCAACCAACACTTATGGTTTCAAAGGTGGTTGGGAATTAAGCTACAAGATTGGTACTTCTAATGCTGCCGACTTGGCACGCGTGCGCGTAGCTGAAGATGGTCGTTTATTCGTAACTCGTATGAGTGGTCTTGGTAACTACATCATGTTTGCTCCTTCATTTGATGACCTCGTGGCTAACAACAAGTTCACTTCATTGTTTGATGGTCTCACTCTCGATGCTACAACTTATAAATATAGCGATGCTAACGGCAACTTCATGGGTGCTGCTAACCTTGGCTTCGATGTTAAAGGTTCAGGCGAAGATCTTAAAATGCTTGCTCTTTCAAGTAACAACACTCATTGGTCATATGTTTATGGTGGTGCTAGCACTGATGAATATGCTCTTGGTACTGCTGCTACACTTCCTATTCCAACAAATGTTCCTGCTTTGACCGGTCGATACACAATCGCTCCTTCTGCTACAAACATTACTTATGACGATAATAAGGGAGGTATCTGGTATTGTCAATATCGTGGTACTCCTACCGATGCTCAACCCGGTCTTGTTTATATCGACAGCACTGGTGTTGAAAAATACAAAGACCTCGTGAGCCGTGGTGGTGGTGGTGTTCGCGTATCTCCTGATGGAAAACAAATCGCAGTAGCTTCTTCAAGCGCTAATCCTAAACAATTCACTGTTTACAACCTCGTTTGGAGTGAAGATGGCGTTCCTGCTCTCCGTCGCGAATATGTGATTACTCACAATATCGGTACTAATGTTTACGACATTGCTTGGGACCTCGCAGGTAACATCTACATTTGTGGTAACTCAGGTGAATTCTTGAAAGGTTTCGCACTTCCACGCACCGAAGCGTTTACTACAAAAGCTGCTTCTAAATACACATTCAACACCGAAAATGTAGGCATCAACAAAGTTGCTATTGACAATGATGCTAACGCTCCTGTTGAATACTACAACCTTCAAGGTGTGAAAGTTGCTAATCCTTCAAATGGTGTATTCATCAAAGTACAAGGCAATAAATCAACTAAAGTTTACATCAAGTAAGATGCTAATTGAAAGTTGAAAATTGAGAGTTGAGAGTTGAGAACCTTTAGCTCGCCGTAGGCTCGACCGAGGCAATTGAGTGTTGAGAATTTTCTAACTCTTTAATCTCTACTAATATCAAGCGAGCAATCCGCAGTGGATTGCTCGCTTTTTCTTTTTAGGCTAGTAAGCAATATCTGTGTTTAATATATCAAATAATATCAATAATTTCATCCCTATTAATTTCATTAAAGCTCATTTTACTTTTTTGCTTTATTTAACCCTATAACGGCATTTAACCTGCCCTACTTATAACATAATTTAACATTATGGGGGGGGTAATTTGTGTCCATTTTGTTAAATTTGCAAAATTAGACTTTCCCTAAAAGTCGCATTTTAAATGCGAAGGTTAATTGTTTTAGAATACGCATCTTTTTGAAACAAAAACTAATTAACTATTTTATGAATTTGTCTATGAACTGCATTCGTTTAACATAAGAATTAAGAGATATCTAAAAATAAACATCATGAAATGTCCTTACTGTGGCTACGACAAGATTCAGCCAAATTTCAATTTTTGCCCCACATGCAAACACTCTTTAAAAGAACAAAATGAAACAAAGCAGGTAATTAAACACGAAAACTCCAATATTCAAGAAAAGGGTTTCATAAATCGTGCTTTTTCTCGATGGACTTACGAAAGGGCTATGGCCGACCCCTATGGTTATGCTAGTTGGGCATATAGGAATCCCAATGATAATGGTGTGTTTTTAGGTCGTTGGAATAGTGAAGGTCATGACTTGTCTGTTATACGTCAAGCTATTTCTGAAGCAAATCGTGCGCGCCAAGAAAATCCAACAGTAGATCAAGTTGATGTTGATGCAAACATTATTGATGCCAATCAACAAAGTTCTCGTAGTGGATTTAATAATGCCTTTGTTAATTCGGTTAATGCCGACTATACAACTGATGCAGCTGCAATTGTTCGCAACAAGGCAATATGGAAATTGCAACCCGGGGAATTGGCTCGTCATATTGCCCCTGATGAATGGGTCTATGTTTCTGAACATCTTGAAGGCTTGATTATAGAAGAAGGAACAAGTGCAATTATTTATATTGACGGACAAGAGGTCGCTCAAATGGGTAGTGGCATGTATGTTTTTGACGATAAACATGCAGCTGCCGCAGAAATGGAAGCAGAACACCGCAAACAAGAGCATCAAGGGTTCTTCTCTCGTCTAGCAGATGGGATATATCGATTCTTTACTGGGCACAAAAGAGAAGAAAGTTCTCATCAAAGAGAGGAGCGACGTCGTAGAGTCCAACAAATTATGGGGCGCTTGAAGAAAGACACAATGATTGATGTTTATTTAAAATCAGATCGCATATTCCCTGTTATTTTTGGACATCAACACCTATCAGACTCTCCCGATGGCTATAAACCATATGTAATACAATCGCGATATCTCGATTTGCAAGTAGGGGTAAGTATGCACATGCAAATCAACAATTTTAAGACTTTTATTGCCAATTATTTAGCAGGATGCAAGAGTGTTAGCATTGCTGATATAGTAAAGAGTGCCGATAACTCTGTTTATAGTATCTTGCGCTATCGATTACGTGATATTGAAGTAACCGAACGTGGATTAGATGAGGCTACATCCAACACAATAAAAGAACACTTAAAACAAAATTTACCTAATTTACTTCATGGTATTATTATTGTAGATGTGCTAGATATCGCAACATCTAACGAACAATTAGCTCGCTTTCGACAAGTGGAAGAGCAACTATATTGCTCTGAAAAAGAATACGATTTTCTACAACGCACCAATGAATTCCGAAATCGAATAGCATCAGAGGAAAACGATCAAAAAATTCGTGAGGCTCAATCTGAACAAGAATTACGTGTACGCCTTGATGAAGTTAACAAAGACAACCTACTGCACACCGATGAAATGGAACAGTTTGTCAGCTTGTTAATGAATCAAAAGGCTATTCGCGAAGCAACTAATAAGGCTGATTTAGATAAAGCTATGCTTGAAATACAGCGCAATAGTCTTATTGCCCAAGAGGAGTTTGAAATATTCAGTAATGATTTGGTTAATCGTCGCTTTGACCGTGAACAGATTTCAGAACAAATGCGAGCTCGTTCTCTAATGGCGACGTCTCTTCAAAAGATAGAAATTGACAAGACTCTTAGTATTGCTACGATTAAAGCCAACGAAGATATTAGTGATACCGAATGGGAAGCATTCCGCAAACAAAAAGGTTATGAAGCTGAAAATTGGGAGTTGGAAGCTACTATATATGGTCGCAAATATATTCTTGAAAGACAGCAGTTGGTTGACGAAGTTGAAAGACGCCGTCTTCAAAATGACGCAAATGCAGAAACATTAAAAAACCAACAACAAACAAATGACTTTGGACGTGAAGAAACTTTAAAAGACCATGATGTAAACGAGAAAATCAAGGAAGATGAGTATCAACGACAACTTCGTGAAAAAGAAGATGATTTAAGATTATTAAGAGAAAAAATAGAACTAGAGCAATCTACATTAGACCAAGAATCTCGTCGTTCATTACAAAACTTGCTAACAATAAAAGAGATGGAATTAGCCGAGATTAAGGAACAACATGCTCACGAATTAGAAACTAAAAAGATTGAAGCTGATATAGAAAAAACCAAGATTCATGCAGATGCAACTATGACTGCCGAACAGGTTCTTAGTAAAAATATCGCACAAATGGATGCAATGGCACAAGCAAAGTTTGCAGAATCATTTTCACATCTCAATGAGATAGAAATAACAAAAGTAAATGCAGAAGAACGCGAGAAATTATATCAACAAATGTTGCAAATGGCTCAAGAGAATAATATTAATACAATTAAGTTACAATCAGCTAACACAACCCAACAAATGGAAATGATGCGTGAGATGATACAAGCGTTTACTGCAATGAACATTTCTGCAACTGGTGGGCAACAAAATATTGTTACTGCTATGCTTGGAACAATGCAAAATTTCGCAAATACACGTTTCAATGATGCCAAGGATATGAAAGATGAATATCGTAATCAAATGCAACATGAGCAAGATCGACTAGATGAAACTCAAAGACAATCATTAAACTATACTACTCGTGTTAAGGTATCAGAAAACATGCCTAATATAGTCGGTGGAACAGCTGTAAATGTTCATGTAGGGGCTACTATTTGTCCTAATTGTGGCCAACAAATTGACGACAAGAACTTTTCTTGTTGCCCTATTTGTAGCCAAAATTTAAAGTAAGATAATATGTTAATCGGTTTAATACTTACAAATACGCAGCGTTTGGCTTCAACCCTATCTTGCCAACAAAATAAAGTTGTTAATGTCATTTCAAAGTATGTATCATTATGTTCTTCTTATATAGATTGGCAAGTAGTAGATATTTCTGACGAAGTATATGCTGATATTGATAAAACGAATTGGTGGGCTTATATCCCAATTCTTGATGACTACTTTATTGGTCTCGGGTTACAAGAAAGAAGTTATTGTCCCCTATTTATAATTGGGGGTGACGATGTAGTACCTATGCCTAAAATTCGCAATCCACTCTATAGTGTGGGTAGTGAATATCTATATTCAGATATGGCTTATTGCTTTTATTCTTTGGATATAAGGTTAGAGGACTATATCTCTCAAAAGCCACGATTTGCAGTTGGTAGATTACCCTTAACAATGGATTGGAGTTTAGATGGTCTGATTACATATCTTAATGATTGCGTTGATTTTGCAGCAAATGGAATCACTATTCGTGGTGCGGCAATGACCACAACACAAAGTTGGCTACGAGCATCTAATGAGATGATGCGAGATATACCTACTATATCGTTCTCTAATTATGTTCCATTAAATAATAGAATGATAGTCAGCCCTGATCTGGATACAGAATATGAGGATATGTATGATGATTATGTGCAAGAATTGAAAAAGACAGATTTCCTTGTGTGTAATCTTCATGGTTCGGACGATAAAGAAATTCCATTCTTTATCGGAGAGGATACCTCTCATTCTCAATATACCATAGCAACCCAACCCTCTATGATGAGCAAAGCAGCTCCATATATATTTAATACGGTTGCTTGTTATGGAGGTCGATATGTTGATTATGAATTAGATGAGTCAATGTTATTGTCTTCATTTGCTTACGGCACAATATTATATTGTGGCTCATGTGATATAGCCATAGGAGGTCCTGATATGGAAGGTAATTCAGAGCTGTTGATAAAGTTATACAACATATATTTGCATAAAGGTCTTCCTGCAGGTTTGGCACTAATTAAAGCCAAACAAGATTATTATCGAACATGTCATAGTGAAGATGGTGACGAGTATGCAATGTTTACAATATTGGAATTCAATTTGTTTGGGTGTCCAATAGTTTCAATGCAACCCAAATTAGGCATAGATTATGAACCTCAATTGTTAGGACAACCAATAACTAAACAATCGCAAATCTCTTATCACCCCAAAACAATAGAAATAATTTCAGGCGGAACATCTAAAGCCAAAGATATTCATGCTTATGTGCGAGGTTTAGTCGATAATAATTTGTCAATAATCAAACAAAAAGTTGAAGAAGAAGTTTACCAACGTTTAGGATTGGGAAAAGAAAATCTTCAACAGGTTATGCGAGTGTCGCAAGACAACTATGCTTTGGGCTATCAATTTTTATATTCATGGACTCCTCAACAATCACATAGGCATTTCCAATTGTCTTATATTGTTGATGCTGACAACCATGGTAACATTACAAAAATAGTTAACACAAAATAACGATATGGAATATAAGGGAAACATGGCTAAATATAAAGGTTCTCATGGAACAAAATCTTTGACTATTTGTCCGATTTGTGGGTATGATATTTTAGGTAGCGATTTATTTTGTGAAATGTGTGGAATGCGCATTCATTCTAATAAACTGAATATATCTAAGTTAGAATCGTCTTCAAGCCAAATCTTTTCAGAAAAACAAACTCTAACATTCCAGAATTTCAGTGAGTGGAGTAAATATTGGGCAGAATTATATGTTCAAAATTGTGATTTTTGGTCATATCTAATTTATGAACATATTGATGATGATGATTTTTCTCTACCTCTAATTATTTGCGCTCATAAGTTCCAATCATTACGCGATATGAAAGATGCGTATATAACACTTTGCACATATGGTCAAGATCGTGGTTTCGGTATGCCAAACAACGATGTTTTCATGTGTGAGGAAGATTTGTGTTGGTATGTATTTTTAACATGTAGCGATTTGCCATATGTTCTATTGGTTGCTGATTCTTTCAATGGCTCAATTTGGGGTTGGGCCGACTATTTTATCCCTACCCCCCCAGCACCCATCTCAATTGAAAAATCCATAAATATTAATGCTTATAATGGTGGTTATGCACCTATAAAGACAAAGCGACAAATGCCTAATGTGAAAAAAATTGCCCAAAAACATATTGATTCTAACCTTCTAAAAACAATTGTGCATAGCAAAGCCAATCTCCGAAGCAGATATATTTTCTACGATGAACGAGATTATAATAATGCGAAAGATGCTTTATTCTATGGCAATCGCACCATTTATGACAAATTATATTGGTATGGATCTTGGTCCAACATCAACGGTCGTGACTGTGTTTGGCGAGTTGATTTATTTGATGATTTAACGCAAGACGAATTAGAATATGCTGTTGGACATATACGCGAACACAATGGTCAATACTACAAAGATTAAAAATGAGCAATTATGAAGAACTGTCCAAAATGCGATAAGGCTTGGTCTGAAGAATTTCTTTGTTGCCCAATTTGTGGCGTGGAATTGATTTTAAATCACGAATGCTCTAATGTTAATATGGGTAATGCAAACGCCATCAGCGGTGGAGTTCATTCTTCTGACGATCATACCAAAACGGATAGCGATAACGAAACGCATATTAACAGCCATAATACCACCAATAATACTACAATTTACGAAGCAAAGAAGAGCGAAAGTGAGAGATTAAAAGAGGATATTCTCACATATCGATTGAAGTGTCAGAATCTTTTCAAAGATGGTCTTATTTCAAATGATGACGATCGCCAATTGCGTGAATTGCAGTTTACTCTGAGCCTTTCCGATGAACTTGCATTGCCCATAAAAGAAGAAATTAGGCAACAAAGCAAAAAACGCAAAAAGCAGTTGACGTTGACCGGTATGTCCGACATACGTCAAACAAAATCCATTATAGAACAAAACACGGCTCCTGCGCTACAACGTCAATTAGTAAAATTAGAATCATGGATGCAAGAGTATGATGATAATACTTTAAAACTAATGTATTATCAAATGTCCTCTATCCTTGAACCCGTACGCTATACTAATAGATATGAAGATGGTGCAAAAGATGAATATTGGGAGGTGTATTGGGCACACATAGCTTATCTATTGCAAAATAGAGAAAAACAAGCTAATGAAGCTCTTGCCAATCTTGGCCGATGGCATGCCTATTATCCTGAACAAAATGATATTATTTTGCTTCTTGCTGGACGACTTATGCTAAATGAGCCTTTAAATGATATTCAACAAGTAAGAAATAAACTTTCATCACATTTCTCACCCGATTTACAACTATTGTTAGATGCAATAGATGAACTGTTGAATATGGATTGGGCAAAAGAGGCTATTTGCATACGTCCCGCTCATTCTTTTTATATCAACTCTTTATTTAATAGTTTTGTTGAAACTCAAAAAACAATTGGTCAACAACATTTAAAAGAAATTCGAGAACAAGAAAAGCAAAAGAGAGAACAAGAAGAGCAAAAGAGAGAACAAGAAGAGCGAAATAAACAAGCTGAATTAAATTTGCAAAATCATATTAGGAGTCAAAAGACGTTAGTTCTTCAGAAATTTCAAGAAACAGGTCGAATAGAAAAAGCTTGCCTTGAAGCTGGCGTTGCTTTTCACACGTTCAATGTATGGTTGGAAGAAGATCCTATTCTTGCGTCGTCCTACAATGAGTTAGTCCATTGTATGGAAGTGCAAAAATATGAAGAATTGGAACAAAAACGAAAACAAGAAGAACTTGAAATTCAAACAAAAAAATTGAAACAAAGCTTTAAATTTTTGTTTGAACAAAACGAATGTGATTTACTTAAAACATGTACTGAAATAGGTATCAGTTCAGCCACTTATTATGAATGGTGTCGAACCGATGCTATCTTCAACGATGACATTGCATATATTATTCGTAAAAATGAAGAGTTTATTGAAAACGAAAAGATTGCCAAGCGACAAGAAACTTATCGTAAATATCGACCATTTATTTTTATTGGTATAATTTTGGTTATTGCGATTGTTGGTGCTATTTCTTATATATCCTATAAAGAAAATGAAGCACAATCCCAAATAACACAATCCTACAATAGCAAAATTAGCGAATTTGATGAAACTTTTAAATTAGTAAATTCAACCGATCAAGGTCGTGATGCTTTAATTCAAGCATACAACATTATTAACGAACTACACAAACTAGAGAAATCAGAACATTTTGTAGAAAATCCATTATCTACTGATTTAGAATCAAAACTAAATAATAGAGTAGAAAACATGATTGAAGAATGTAAAACAAAAATAATGAGCTATGATCAAATGATTGCTGATGATTTTGAAAATAGGTTAAAAGAAATAACTAAAATAAAACAAAGTCAATAATTTTATTAATAATAGGTTATGAGAAAACTATTAATACTCTTATTTGTATGCTTTACAAATTTCTTGAGTTTTGCTGGTGGAATTGAATATTTCAACCACGTTAAATCATTATACAATAGTGGCCGTTATGAAGAGGCTCTTCAAGGTTTCAAGTCCTGCAAAACTGTATATCATTCAGAATTTAATACTGATCAAATTAATAATATCAATATATGGATTAGTAAGTGTCAAACAAAAATATCAGAAAAAAAAGCAATAATACAAGCTAAACGAAAGGCTGAAGTTGCCGCTGCACAACGCAGAGCTCATGAAGCAAAACTTGCGAAAGAAAAAAAAGAAAAAGAAGCTCGACTTGCTGAAGAACAAAGAATAAAAGACTCAATTCAACAAGAAAGAATCAAGAGAAAGTTACTCTTTGTATCGTCAAATGCGTTTCTTATTGACTGCGAATATACTGGAATGCACCAAGCAATTAAAGGACACATTGCTAACAATTCTGATTTTAGATTTACCGACGACCCCGATAAAGCATATTGGAGCGTATATGTTACAGCAAATGCATATGAACAAAACTTCACAGAAATAAAATCTAATAATGAAAATATTAGAAAAATATATTGTTCAAATGTTGTAGCTTATATAAAAATTGTAGATTCTATTTCAAATGAAACAATATATGAAGTTGAGATTACTGATAAAGGGAATAGTAGTAAATATAGAACTGCAGCTATAAATGCTTATAATAAAATTAATAAAACAATTAGCTCAGAAATATTAAAACATTTAAATAAATATTAACAACTTTAACACAATGAAAAAACTTATTATTATTTCTATCTGCATTTTAATGGGGATAAATTCATACGCACAAAACGTAGTGTATGTAGCCGTAAGTGATTCAATAAAATTGAAATCAATTATTGAAAATATTTTTCAAGCTCAATTAATTTCCGAGGGTAATACTGTAAGAGTATGTAGGGATTCGGGCGTTTTTGCTGGAGAGATATATGATGAATTAGCATATCAAGAAGCTGGGAATGTTCCTACTGAATTAATGAAACGATTTGGAGAAGAAATTGTCCCAAACGAATTATGTGTTGTTACATTAGAAAAAAATATATCTTCAGGAGATTGTATTTTTATTGCAAAAGTTTTTGATATAGAATCTAAAAAGCTAAAAAAAACAGCAACATATATAGGATATGCTCATGATAATGAGGGCATTAAAAATATAGAAAGCCCTACATTAATAAAAAAAATTGCATATAGTTTGTTAGCAGATCTTGGTTATGCACAGGGTCAAGTAGAGCAAAAAGTTAAAGATGCAGATACGAACTATGACGATGAAATAACAAAAAAACAGGAAAAACAGAATGCACTAAATAGAGAAAAAAGAAAAGAAAAAAGAAAAGAAAAAAGAAAAGAAAATTGGGAAAAAATAGAAAATACTTTTACTCCAGAAGATAAAGGTACAGAATTTAGATTTATCAGTTGCTTCAATTCTACTGGATTGTTTGGTGTTGGAATGAATTTTCATAAATCTTATTTTCAATTAGGATTTGATGCTCAAATAGCATCACTTCCCACTGATATAGAACCTGACGGATTAAATTATGGTTACAGCGATGATTATCAAGAATTAAACGATACATACTTCTTATTGAATAGTAAAGATTATTTAGCTGAAAATGGGAAGATTTTTAAAACTGAAAGTGAATACATTAACCCTATGTTTCAAATATCTATTATTCCTGGATTAAATTTTAAACATATAGCAATAGAATGTGGATTAGGTGTTTTTATTTGTGAAAATATAAAATTAATCGATAACATAACATCTGATTATTATGACCAATATGAAGGAACTAAAACTACTAAAAGTTACTTTTTTGCACGTCCAAACATTGTAGGATATATTCCTACTTCAAATGATGATGCGATATCTTTATCTATTGGGTATAATATTTGTCCCAATGCTAAACCTCTCAATGGGCTTGTTTTTGGAATAGGCTTCTGCTGGTGGTAACTAGTACATTAAATATTGTAAATAAATTCTATTTATCAATTTTAATACACTCCTTCAAGCGAGCAATCCGCAGTGGATTGCTCGCTTTTTTATGCTCATTTTAATGTGTTTAACTTAATTATGCATTTTAAATTATGTAGTATGAATTAAAATTGATTACCTTTGTGGGTTGAAATTATTAATAACAATTTATTTAAACATAAAATTATGACTGAATTAGAACGATTAAGCTATGCCCTTGGCTTGAGTATGGGTAACAATTTCAAAAGCTCTGGCATAGAAGAAATGAATATTAAAGAATTTGCCGAAGGTGTAGAAGCTGTTTTTGCAGGCTCTCAACCCAAAATGAGCTATGATGAAGCTAAAGAGGTGATTCGCGATTTCTTTATGGCTCTTGAAGCTAAACAAAACGAAGCTGCTGCTAAAATGGGCGAAGTGAACAAGGCTGCAGGTGAAGCTTTCCTTGCCGAAAATGCTAAACGCGCTGAAGTGAAAACAACCGAAAGCGGTCTTCAATATGAAGTTATTGCCGAAGGTAATGGCGACAAACCTGCTGCAAGCGACACAGTAGTTGTTCACTACACAGGTACTCTCATTGATGGTACAGTATTTGACAGTTCGGTAGAACGCGGCACTCCAGCTACTTTTGGTGTGACACAAGTTATCCCAGGTTGGGTTGAAGCTCTTCAAATGATGCAAGTGGGTGCTAAATGGCGTCTTTACATTCCTTCTGATTTGGCTTATGGTCCTCGTGGTGCAGGTGGTGCTATTGGTCCTAACTCAACATTGATTTTTGATGTAGAATTGCTCCAAATCGCAGGTAAATAATTTATGAAACTAAAATCACTCTTTGTTTCATTGCTTCTTGCTGTTGTGTCGTTTTCTTCAATGGCACAAAACCAAGAAGAAAAACCTGTTGCCGACTCGCTCGACATCGCCCTTGGAGTGTTGTGGAACGACCAATTTGCCGAAATACACCAAAATAATCCACAAAAAGCAGATTCGCTTTTTGCCGGAATGAGAGAAGGCCTCAGAATTTTCAACTCATCATCGCTCCACGATGCTGGGGTATTCCAAGGTATTGTTATGATGTTGCGCGCTAATGATATGCTTCGAGAAGGTATTTTCATTAAACCCGAACGCATCATAAATACTCTCAACGAATTGGCTCAAGGCAAATCAATAGGAATGGATAAAGCTGGTGCCGAGAAGTATATTCATGACTTCTTCTCTCCACAAAAAAACACTCCCGACACTGTGAGCGTGGCTTCACAAGAGGCTTTCTTGAATGAACAATTGAAACGCGAAGGTGTTATTAAAACCGAGTCGGGACTTCTTTTTGAGGTTATAAAAGAGGGTTATGGAGCATCGCCCGTATCGGGCAACCAAGTGATAGTGAAATACACCGGAAAACTTGCCGATGGCACAGTATTTGATACTACCGGTGAAAACACTACAACATTTGATGTTGATAATCTTGTTCCTGGATTTACCGAAGGTCTAAAAATGATGAAGGCTGGAGGCAAATATCGCATGTTTATTCCAGCACATTTAGGCTACGGAAAAGAAAATGTGCAAGGAGTTATTCCTGGAAATTCGGCATTGGATTTCACTGTTGAATTAATAAATATTATTGTAGAATAAAAAACAATTAAATAATAACCAAAACAATAATTTTAATTATGAAAAAATTCATTTTAGGAATGGGTGCTTTAGCACTCTTATTCACAACAAGCTGTGGCGATGGAAGCCAAGCAAGTGGTAGCGACAGCGATTCATGCATTGTAAACACCGACTCATTGTCAATCGCTATGGGTGCTGGTATGGGTGGTGGCATCGCTAACCAAATCAACTCTATCCCCGATAGCGCTTACAAAGCTAAATTGTCAAAAGACGAAATCATTGCAGGTATTGAATACATTCTTTCAATCGATACTGCCAATGTAGGTAAAACAGCTGGTATCTCTATGGGCTTGCAACTTGCTGGTCAAATCATGCAATTTGAAAAAATGGGTGCTAAAGTTGACCGCAAAAAACTCCTTGAAGAATTTGCAAAAGCTCTTAAAGCTGACTCTACTTCAATGGAAACTCTCAACGAATACAACACTTTCTTGCAAATGGCTAATGGTAAACTTCAAGAAGCAGCTCACCAAAAACGCCTTGCTGAACTTGAAAAATCACCCGAAGCTATCCAAGGAACTAAAACAGGTGAAGCTTTCATCAATAAGAAAAAACAAGAAGATGCCGAAATCAAAACTACTGCATCGGGGCTTTCTTACAAAATCATCAACGAAGGTGCTGGTGAAAAAGCTACCGACGAAGATTTCGTAAAAGTTAAATATGTGGGTAAACTCATTAACGACACAGTATTTGACGATTCAAAAGGTGAAGCTCGCGAATTCCCTGTAAGAGGCGTTGTACCTGGTTTTGCTGAAGGTCTTAAATTGCTCGCTAAAGGCGGTAAAGCTGTATTCTATATCCCTGGCAAACTCGGTTATGGTGTACAAGGTCAACCAGCAGCAGGTATCGGTCCTAACCAAACTCTTGTTTTTGAAGTTGAAGTAACCGAAATCAACAAAGAAAGCAAACCAGCAGCTATGCCTGGTAAACCCATCAAAAAATAATAACTTTTACATAAAAATGTAAAAAACATATCAAAATCGGCTTTCAAAAAGTAGATTTTTTTAGCAAAATACAAGAAAAGATGCATTTTTTTTAGCAAAATGCATCTTTTCTTATTTTTTTTCATTATTTTTGCCTTGAATTTATATTTATACACATGGAAAAAATAGATAATCTTGACAGAAAGATTCTTGAAATCGTGATGCGCAATGCTCGTATAGCATCAAAAGATGTAGCTACTGAATGTGGAGTGTCGCGTGCTGCTATTCATCAACGCATACAACGCATGATTGACCTTGATGTTATCACAGGTTCGGGATATCATGTCAATCCTAAAATACTTGGTTATCGAACTTGTACATATATAGGTGTTAACCTTGAACGCGGTGCTATGTATCGTGATGTTGTTCCCGAATTAGAAAAAATTCCCGAAATTGTAGAATGTCACTTCACAACAGGCCCATATACAATGCTCATCAAGCTTTATGCTCGAGATAACGAGCATTTGATGGATTTGCTCAATAATAAAATTCAAATGATTCATGGTGTTACTGGTACCGAAACCCTCATTTCGCTCGACCATAGTATAGCTCGTGAAATTCCTATTCACTACAAATAATGATTGAGTAGTAAAAAACACTATAACAACATAAAAACGATAGGCTATGTCAAAAAAACATAGCCTATCGTTTTTTTATCCAAGTAACCTTTTATTTTGGTTAATATATTGTTTAGAGCATATTTAGAGTTTGAAGGGCTTCAACTATCTCGGCTTGAGTTAGCGAGCGTCGCTGGTTGAGTAATTGAGCAAAGTCATCGGCAATGCGTTGCACCTCGGGATGAGAAAATATGCGACTCAAATAATCATAATTCTTATTAAATAAAGCCTCTACCTCATCTTTTTCGAGCGAACAGGTAACACTTCCCTCCTCTACAAAATAATTATATAAATGTTGCTTGGTTTTATGATTGATAAATTTGCCATCCAATACATAGGTGCGACACAAAATATTTGATAAAATCATACCCATCGACAACCTAAATTTCTCAACATTATGATTCCATATATTTCGAGGCGAAATTTCGGCATTTCCCTCGGCAAGTAGTTGTGGAGTATATTTTATAGATTGAAATGCGTCAGAATCGAGATAAATAGCCGATATGAGGTGTTCCACATCCCATATCACAGCACTCATTGCTACACCTGTGAGTCCATAACATTTATCTTGCTCATCTTTATATTTTAAATCAATCTTCATATCCATATTATTGTTCAAAAGGAGATTCTCTCAATGTTGTGAGGAATCTCCTTTGATTTTTATTGTGTTTTAAACTGTTACTTAACGACCATAATTTTAGTCACAGGTGAAGTTTCGGCATTAACATCGCCTTGCGAAGCATATACATAATAAACACCGGCTTTCACACGATTGCCATTCACATCACATCCATCCCATGTTACTTTTCCACCTTGCGATGCACAAGTGAAACAAATATTGCCATTGGCATCTACAATTTTCACATTAGAATTTTGCATTAATCCATTGATAGTAATCCACCCTGTATAATCGGGGTTAACTGGATTGGGATATGCATATACATCATTATAATTTTCTTTAGAAGCCGATGACGATGAATTATATTCAACCAATCCACTTGCAGTACCCATAAATACCGATTTTGTTGTAGGATGCACATACACGCTATAAGCAATACCTGGAGGAAGCATACTATTATCAGAAGTGAAGTGGTTATAGATTTTTTCACCATTTTGATCAACATGATACACACCATTACTTGTTGTAGCAAGCCATTTGTTGTTATTTTCATCAACACTAATACTTAATACAGTGAGAGCATCGGCAAGATAACCCGAATATCCTATTCCCGATTCATTTTTCAATTTCAATCGTTTCACTGTCATAGAAGGATCGGTAGCTTTTGAAGGGTCGGTTATTTCTAATACACCGTTAGTAGTACCTATCCACACTCGACCATTTTCATCTTCGGCTAACGCAGAAAATTGATAAGGGTCAAATACTAAACCATCTTGGTCAACAAAGTAATCCCACAAGTAATAAGTATCATCACTTGTATCGGCATATGTGCCTTTAGTGTCATAGGCTACAACATAACCACTCCAAATACCATCACATATGAAAATCATATTTGATTTTTTGCAAATTAAAAGTCGCACATCACGACTACCTATGAATGGATTTAAATTGATAGAAATCCAATCCTCTTTTGTAGTAGTTTCTTTTTTACGAGCTTCAGCTGGAAGTATATGAAGAGCAGGGCTACCTTTACCTGCATTCACTTCATTTACACACCACAAATTATTTTCTTTATCAAATGCAATACCAAATACACGACAACCATAAATAGCTAATAAAGTACTATTTCCTTCGTGATAATGTGCTACTTGCTTGCCATCTTTTATCTTATATATACCATCAAAATAGGTTGATAGGTAATAAGTTTCGGGGTCTTCAGGATCAAATACTATATTGTAAGAAGTGTAAGGTTTACCATCTTTGCGTTGATAATTAGGACTTGCACTATTTACCGATTCCAATCCCGATGGAGTAATATTTTCAACTTTTCCGTTTTCGATAGTGTTGATATATGAATACCACCAGTTGTTGCCTTTAAAGGTAGTAACATATCTTGACTCACCATGATTTGATACATAAACTTTACCATTGGCATCACTTGTGATATGGAATGGATAATCTACTGTAAAAGAAGTGGGTTTTGTTTTATCAATCACCACATCGGCATTTCCCGATGCAATATTATAATTAGCAATACCATTACCATCACCTGCCCATATATCATTAGGATTATCCCAAATAGATAATACTTGAGATACTAAAGTAGATGGCATTGTTGAATGAGTGCTTTTAACTCCTTCTTTATTTACCGAATAAACTACATTATTAGAAACATAATAATATTCATCTTTTCCTTTTATTAGTTGTGCAACCGATTGAGTAGCATCTAATGAAGTTGCATTAATTTTATTAGTTTCAAAATTAAAAGTAAAAAGATTTATATTTTTATTTGATGCATATACAAGCATTTTATTTTCGCTTATACCCTGTAAATCGGTAAAATAATTACCCGAGGTGATGTTTGTGAAATTATTAAATGAGTCAAAATTACCATCTTTATGTATATAATATAAAGTATGATTTTGGTCTACTACAACATAATCACCTACACATGTAACAAAAGATATTTCTTTATTATATATTCCGGTAGTTTTTACTTTTTGTTTACTTTCGTCATAAACTACAAGACCAAATTTAGTGGCAATATAAATACATTCACCTCCAAAAGCTACATCAACAATATTGGGTGGAAATGTTAATACGGCATCTTTTATATTAGATATATTAACTACTTTTCCATCATCATATAAAAGGTCAATATTCCCTGTTTGATATGCTATAAGAAGATATTTACCATTATTGTTATAGTAAATGCTATTTATAGTGTTGTCACTTAATTTATTAAGTGATGTATAAGTATAACTTTCGTTGGTATTTTTATCATATGAATACAAACTATTGCCCGACAAAAAATAAATTTTGTCGGGAGTTTGTTCCATTTGCGTAACTTTTGTATAACGCGAATATGATTTCCATTCACCTAAATCTCTTTGAGCAAATGTTAAACATGGTATCAATGCTACTAAAATAAATAAAGCTCTTTTTATCATAATATATCTATATTAATCAATTAATAATCATAATTTTGGTTACAGCACCCGATGCTTGGTCATTTTCGCTTTGAGAAACAAAAACAAAGTAAACACCCGATTTAACTCGCTCACCTGCTGAATTACAACCATCCCATGTAGCCATACCTCCTTCAGAGCGTGTTGTGTGGAATACATTTCCTGCCGAATCGGCTATTTTAACAAGCGAATTATCCATTAATCCAGTAATTGTTATCAACCCTGTATAATCGGGCTTAACAGGATTGGGGTAAGCATATATTTCAGAATAATCTTCTTTAGCTGGAGAAGAATAACTACTATACTCGGCCAATCCATATTGAGTGCCTATATACACCTTATTATTTAAAGGATGTGCATATACTTTATAAGTATTTCCACCAGGGAAATAACTATTTTCAGAAGTGAAATGCTCAAGTATTTGAGAGCCTGTTTCATTTACAAGATATACCCCATCATCCATTGTTCCTACCCATTTGCGATTAGAATTATCAACCGAAATACTTGTTACATGTATAGCATCAAGTAGATAATCAGCATAGTTAGTTCCATCATTACGGGGTACTTTTAAACGATTGATGGTCATATTTTTATTAATAGCATTTCGTGGATTAGATATTTCTATAATACCTTCGGTTGAACCTACCCACACACGCCCTTTTTCGTCTTCAACCAATGCACTTGTATAAATAGGAGTAAATGTTTTTCCATCTTGGTCTATAAAACTATTCCACAACATATACTCATCGTCGCTCGTATCGGTATATGTGCCTTTAGTATCATAAGCTACCAAATATCCACACCACTTACCATCACATAAAAATATCATATTTGATTTTTTACATATTAGAAGTTGGACATCTTTTTGAGCTTTAAATCCTCCAAGTTTTATAGGAATCCAATCTTTTATTGTAGTAGTTTCTTTTTTGCGTGCTTCGGCTGGCAAAATATGTAGGCTTGCCTGGTCTTCGCTAATAATTTCATTTGTACACCACAAATTATTTTCCTTATCAAAAGCTACAGCATTCACACGACATCCCCACGACTCATTTAATGTACTATTTTCGGGATTATATTGTGATATTGTTTTACCATCTTTTACTTTATATAATCCTTCCCAATAACTTCCTACATAAAAAATTTCGGTATCTTCGGGGTCAACTGCCAATTGGTATATATCATATAACACTTCTTTACTAGGATTAGACCTATGCGATGCAGTTATTTCAGTAGGTGTCACATCTTCTAGTGTAGTATTATCAATAGTACTTATATATGCTTTCCTTTTATAAGTTAAATGTAGATATACCGATTCACTTTTATTAGATACATATACTTTGCCATTTTTATCGCTTGTGATGAAACAAGGAATATCTACACTTATAGCTTGAGGCTTAAATTTATCATATAACACCGTTATAGATTCGCCCGAAATATCATAATTTGCTATACCTTTGACATCACCTGCCCATATTTTGTTTGGATTATCCCATATTGATAATATTTGTGATTTTAAAGTTGTTGGAATTGATGAATGAGCATTTTTTATACCTTCTTTATCTACCGAATAGACAATATTATTAGACGATACAAAATAGTAATCTTCTTTGCCATTTATTATATCTACTACCGATTGTGTAGCATCTATTGAAGTTGAATTAATTCTAATAGTTTCAAAGTTAATTGTATATAGATTTACATTTTTAGATGTTAATTGTACAAGCATTTTATTGGGGCCTATACCTTGTAAATCTTTTATATAATTACCTCGGGCAATATTTGTATAACTATCAAAACTTTCAAAACGACCATTTTTATGTAAATAATATAAAGCATGATTTTGGTCAATTACAACATAATCACCAACTGTTGTAACCAATGATATTTCTTTATCATATACTCCCGAGTATTTTACCTCTTGTCGTGGTTCATCAAATACGATTAGTCCAAATTTTGTAGCTACATATATACAATCATCTAAAAAATCCACATCATTTATCTTTAGTGAATAATTTAATGTTGCATTTTTTATATCGGGTAAATTAACTACTTCACCATTATCATATAAGATATCAATATTACCTGTAACATATGTTATCACAAGATAATCTTTATCTCTATTGTAGTATATATTATCTACTACATTGTCGTTAAGTTTATTGCGCGAGGTATAGTTATATAATTCTTCGGTATTTTTATCAAATGAAAAAAGATAGTTTCCCGATACGAAATATACCTTATCGGGCGATTGCACCATTTTTTCTATATCGGAAAACATAGAATATACATTCCATTCACCTACCGACATTTGTGCTTTTGAAATAAACGGAAGTAAAGCAATTAATGCTATTAATATTTTTTTAATCATAGTCATTTACTTTATATTATCCAGTTTATCAATCAATTTAATTGTTGCACGCCCGCGATGACTAATTTTATTTTTGTCATCACTACTCATTTGAGCAAATGTAACATCACTCTCATTGGGCTTAAAAATAGGATCATAACCAAATCCACTATCTCCAGCACGCTCATGTGTTATCACACCTTCAACAATACCATCCATAAGTGTCAATTCATCTCCTATCAATAGCGCTATTACTGTTCTAAATCGAGCAGCACGATTTTCTTTACCACTCAAATTTTTTAACAGCAATTCCATATTAGCTTGAGAATCATGGTTTTCTCCTGCATAACGAGCCGATAATACTCCAGGCGCACCTCCAAGTGCCTCTACTTCAAGACCTGTATCATCGGCAAAACAGTCATAACCATAATGCTCTTTAATATATCGTGCTTTTATCTCGGCATTACCCTCAAGAGTAGTTGCAGTTTCGGGTAAATCTTCGTTACAATCAATATCTTTCAAACTCAATATATTGAATTTGTTGCCTATAATTTGCCTAATCTCCTCTAATTTATGAAGATTATTTGTAGCAAATACTATTTCTTTTTTACTATTCATATAATTACTCTAAAAGTAATTTTATAACGAAGAATACCCTTAATTTATTATCCTACAACGATATTGACAATTTTACCAGGCACTACGATAATCTTGCGTATTGTTTTACCATCGATCCATTTAGCAGCACCTTCGTGAGCCAATGCAATCTTTTCAACCTCTTCACGAGCAGTATCGGCTGCTACTTCAATATTGAAGCGTGCTTTACCATTAAATGACACTGCATATGTAACTTTATCTTCTTTAAGATATTCTTCGTTATATGTAGGCCATTGAGCATCACAAATAGTTGTTGCATTACCTATTTCGTGCCACAACTCTTCGGTAATGTGAGGTGCAAATGGTGCCAATACGATAAGTAATTGACTCAATACTTCTTTATTGGTTGATTTAAATGAATTGAGTTCGTTTACACATATCATAAACGCACTGATTGAAGTATTGAACGAGAAGTGTTCTATATCAAATGAAACTTTCTTGATGAGTTTGTGAAGCGATTTCAATTCGTCGCGTGAAGGTTCACCTTCGGTTACCACAAGGTTGTCACCTTTATAGAACAATCCCCAAAGTTTTTTCAAGAAACGGTTTACGCCATCAATACCATTTGTATCCCATGGTTTACTTTGTTCCAATGGACCGAGGAACATTTCATAAAGACGCAAAGTGTCGGCGCCATAGCGTTCTACAATGTCATCGGGATTTACCACATTAAACATTGATTTTGACATTTTCTCTACAGCATAACCACACACATATTTACCATCTTCGAGCACAAACTCTGCATCATTAAATTCAGGACGCCAGTTGCGGAATTGTTCCAAATCAAGAATATCATTGCTCACAATGTTTACATCTACATGAATAGGTGTAACATCATAATCTTTTTTCAAGTTATATGATACAAAAGTATTAGTATCTTTTATGCGATACACAAAGTTACTACGACCTTGAATCATACCTTGATTTATGAGTTTTTTGAATGGTTCTTGTTCGCACACTTCACCCATATCATAGAGGAATTTATTCCAGAAACGGCTATAAATCAAGTGACCTGTAGCGTGTTCTGTACCACCTATATAAAGGTCAACATTACGCCAATATTCGTTAGCTTCTTTTGATACCAACGCATCATTATTGCGTGGATCCATATAACGCAAGTAATAAGCACTTGAACCTGCAAAACCTGGCATTGTACAAAGTTCTAAAGGATAACCCTCTTCGGTAGTCCAATTTTTAGCACGACCCAATGGAGGCTCACCTGTTTCGGTAGGAAGATATTTATCTACCTCGGGAAGCAATAATGGAAGTTTTGACTCATCCAACATTTGTGGCACACCATCTTTATAATACACAGGGAATGGCTCACCCCAATAGCGTTGACGGCTGAAGATAGCATCGCGAAGGCGATAATTTACTTTAATTTTACCAAGACCTTTTTCACTGATAAATTTCTTTGTAGCCGCAATAGCATCTTTCACTTCAAGACCATTAAGATCAAGCTCTGCACCTTTTGAATTTATCATTTTACCTGCTTTGGCATCAAAACTTTCTTCGCTCACATCACATCCTTCAATCAATGGAATGATAGGAAGATTAAAATGACGAGCAAAAGCATAGTCACGACTATCGTGAGCAGGCACAGCCATGATTGCACCTGTACCATAACCTGCCAATACATAATCGCTCACCCACACAGGAATTTTTTCACCTGTCAATGGGTTGATAGCATAAGAACCAGTAAACACACCTGTTACTTTCTTTTCAATCATGCGTTCACGTTCGGTTTTATGTTTGATGCTATCTATATATTCTTTTACTTCGGCTTTTTTATCTTCGGTAGTTACCATATCCACATAAGCACTTTCGGGAGCAAGCACCATGAATGTAACACCAAAGATAGTGTCGGCACGAGTAGTGAAGATTTCAAGTACAACATCGCTGTCGGCAATATTAAACTTCATTTCGGCACCTTCCGAGCGACCAATCCAGTTGCGTTGAGTTTCTTTCAACGAATCGGTCCAATCTATTGTTTCAAGACCATCAAGAAGTCGTTGAGAATAGGCCGATACACGAAGACACCATTGATACATCAATTTTTGCTCTACTGGATAACCACCACGAATTGATACACCTTCGCTCACCTCATCATTAGCAAGCACAGTACCCAATTTAGGACACCAGTTTACCATAGTGTTACCAAGATAAGCAATGCGATAGTTCATCAATACATCGCTTTTTTCTTTTTCGCTATAATTAGCCCATTCTTGAGCAGTAAATTCAAGTTCTTTACTACAAGCAGCATTAATGCCTTCAGTACCTTGTTTTTCAAAATTAGCTATCAATTTTGAAATTTCACAAGCTTTTTGAGCATCATTATCATAGTAACTATTAAACATCTTGATAAATGCCCATTGAGTCCATTTGTAGTATTCAGGATCGCATGTTTTAATTTCACGATTCCAGTCATAACAGAAACCTATTTTATCAAGCTGACTGCGATAACGAGCAATATTTTGACGAGTAGTCACCTCGGGGTGTTGACCTGTTTGGATAGCATACTGTTCGGCTGGCAATCCATAAGCATCATAACCCATTGGATGCAACACATTAAAACCTTGAAGGCGTTTGAATCGTGAATAAATATCCGATGCAATATATCCAAGTGGGTGTCCTACATGCAATCCTGCTCCCGATGGATAAGGAAACATGTCGAGAACATAAAATTTAGGACGATTGCTATCTATCTCTGTTTTATAAGTGTTGTTATCTTTCCAATATTGTTGCCAACGGCTCTCAATATCTTTGTGATTATATTCCATAATGAAGTTATGTATTATATTGATTTATTTTTATTTACTTATTTATCTCTTTGCAAATTTAGTAATATTGCTTCTTTTAATAAAATTCTTTTATCTACTCTTTATTTATCAATAATGATGATAAAAATGTTTATAACCCCAATTTTTCTGAAATATCAAGCATTCGTTGAATAGGTATGCGAGCTTTTTCAGCTATTTCACTATCTACCTCTATAACTGGTTGTTCATATTTAAGACAGTTATAAAGTTTTTCAAGCGTATTGAGTTTCATAAAGTTACAATCATTACAAGCGCAAGTACTATCTTCGGGAGGTGCTGGAATGAATGTTTTGTCGCTACATTTCTTCTTCATTTCATGAAGAATACCACTCTCGGTTGCAACAATAAATTCCTTTGCATCGCTGTTGATAGCATAACTCAAAAGAGCTGCTGTAGATCCCACTTTATCGGCAAGAATCACTATTGAATTTTTACATTCGGGGTGTACCAATAATTTTGCATTGGGATATTGCTTTTTTAATTCTATGATTTTTTCAACCGAGAATTGTTCATGCACATGGCAAGCACCATTCCACAATGTCATATTGCGACCAGTTATACTATTGATATAGTTACCAAGATTACGATCTGGTCCAAATATTATCTTTTCATCTTCGGGGAATGATTCCACTATTTGACGAGCATTTGATGAAGTCACAAGCACATCGGTTAATGCTTTAACTCCTGCCGATGTGTTTACATAACTTATCACCGTGTGTACAGGGTGCTCTATAATGAATTTTTCAAATTCATTAGCAGGACAACTATCGGCAAGTGAACAGCCGGCTTTTGTGTCGGGTACTAATACTTTTTTATCGGGGCACAAAATCTTTGCTGTTTCACCCATAAAATGAACACCGCAAAGCACTATTATTGGAGCTTCGATGCGTGCTGCTATTTGAGCCAACGCCAAACTGTCGCCTATGTAATCGGCCAAATCTTGAATCTCTCCTTTTTGATAATAGTGAGCCAATATAACAGCATTCTTCTCTTTTTTGAGGCGAAGTATTTCCTCTTTGAGATTTATGTTGTTATCAATGGGAGCATCTACATAACCTTTATCGACATTCATCTTTTTTATTTTTATATAAGTTTTTTAAAAAAATCTATTTATAAGAATAAGAATAATGCATGTTGATAGCTGCGATAACTTTTTGATGAAATATTTGCTTTTTAACTTATCAATATATCATTTTTAGTTATATGTAATTCATCAACATCAATAAATAGTGATTTTTAATGAATTAGCATAGTTATCAACACTATGTTTATAAATTGCAAAGTTAATAACTTTTCTTCTCTTTACACACTAATAACTGTCAAAAATAGTGTATAAAACAGCATAATATGTAAATGCTAACTTATTTGCTACATAAAGCGGAGTGATTATACAATCTATTGACTGTTAATTGCAAATTTAGTTATTGATTTTTCATTTAAAGTTGTTTTATACTATTTACAGGTTATCAACACTCTTTGTTAATAGTAAATGTTGATAACTATCAATAAAGAGTGGATGAATTTATATCATATAGATTATGAGCATTTTAAGGTTTTTGAGTAAAAATGAGTTATTAGTATTAAAATAGGCTATTAACACACTTATTAATAGTTTATCTACATATTAAGATATTGATATTTAGTTGATTAATTTGGTTATTAACATAGTGTTGATAAAGAAAAGATGTTGTATAAAAATAGGTTGATGCAGGTATAATAAGTGAGAGAATAATTTTCTCCTTGATGTCATTTAGGGAAGAACTCCTTCATTCTAAAAATTCCCACAATAAAGTAATTTAGTAGTATTTTTAGTTCATTATTCTACATTTAAAGTCCACTTGTTGTGGGCAATTAGGACAAATAGTCATAAGTCCAGCCCGTCCGCATAATGAAGCCCAAGTCCTCTTTGGCGAAGAGAAATAGAGTTCTACAAGTTTCTCACCACAATCGGGACATATAGTTTCGGTTATTGTTACACATTCGGGCATGGTATATATGCTTGCCACAACATCACTCCAAGGGTAAATTTTATGAATTATATGTGAGTGTGTCTTTGTATTTACTACTAAATCATTATTTGACTTTAAAAAACTATCCAAATCCTCAATTTCATATATTTTTACAAGATCCTCTATAGAACAAGAAATACCAAGTTTCTCCATTAAAGAATTTACGAGGGCATGCACCTCTTTTTCATGTTGTATGTTACCTATATTATTGGGATTTATAGGTTTAATAGAAATTTTTTTCATTTTTCATAGAGTATTATAAATTGCTAAAATCTAATTTTTAATATTTCATTGTGAATTTTTAATTATCAATCATTCCTCATCGCTTTCGTAGAAGAGACGGTCGGGGGGAATGATAGCAGCTGAAGCAGGGTTAAAATGTTTGCCAAGTGAGATATAAAATCCATTATCAAGTAATTGTTGAGCGAGTTGTGGTTTACCACGGAAGCCGTGGATAATCCAAGGCATTGTGGGGCGTAGTTGCTTTTTCAATGATATAATTTCATTGAAAGCTTTCACGCAATGTATTATAAGTGGCTTTTGGTATTTCTCGCTTAATGTTACATGGTGGCGAAAGATTTCTATTTGTTTATCTATTGGAGCACCTTTGAGAGCATCAAGACCAGCCTCCCCTATTGCTATAACTTGTGGATGTGTAGCAAGAATATTGAGTTTTTCTATCGTAGTAGAATCCAACTCTATAGTGTGCCATGGGTGAATACCCACAGAGTGATATGCTCCCTCGATGATTTCTTCATTGGGGTAAATGTTAATAATAGCGTCGGTGCGCGATTTATCGTGGGTGTGTATGTCGCTACAAGGAAACATTATGGCACTGGGTCATGTCCGCATCCTCCCCATGGGTGACAACGGCATATTCTTTTAATAGCGAGCCAAAGTCCTTTTATAGGTCCATGTTTTTGTATAGCTTCTACGGCATAGTGGCTACATGTGGGTGTGTAACGACATGCAGGTGGAAACATAGGTGAGATGCATCGTTGATAAAAGCGTATGGGTAGAATGAGTATAAAACTAAATATTTTTTTCATTGTTGTTTTCAACAGTGAGGGTATTTTCTGATATGTTTTTAAGTATCTTTTTCATTGCTTTTTCAATAGTTTTATATGGAAGCAATGAATTGGCGATATAGATAAAAGCTACATCAATGCGAGCATTGTCGGTGAGAGAATAATTTTTGTGATTTAAGCGATATGCTTCGCGAATGCGTCGTCGCATCGTAACACGATCTACAGCGTGATGAAGGCGTTTTTTAGGCACCGAAATAAGAAATTGCATTTTAGCATCGCAATATCGTCCATCATTTTGACGCCACACAGCACGCAACGGATAGGCCAACATGGCTTGTGATGAACCGCCAGGTTGGAATAACATACCAATAGCTGTGTTGCTACATAGTTTTTCTTTTTTATATAATCTCAACGATGTTGTCACAATTTATAAAATGAGTGAAAAAAAAAAGTCTTGCAAGTTTAACAAAATATCGCGACACTTGCAAGACCTTATATATTTTATGATTGAAAAATCTTATGCTTCGGCCATTTCGTTTTTGAGATACATATCCAATGCTGCTGTCATTGAAGGTGCTTTTACCGAAGGTGCTTCAATATCAAGACGGAAACCAGCATCGCGAACAGCTTTGGCTGTGGTTGCACCAAAACAACCTATCTTCACATCTTCTTGTTTAAAATCAGGGAAGTTTTTCAACAATGAATCAATACCCGATGGGCTGAAGAATAACAACATATCGTAGTCAAATTTTTCTTCAGGACCAAAGTCGTTGCTCACTGTGCGATACATAACAGCCTTGGTGTAGTTGATATTATTCTTGTCAAGAATGTTGATATCTTCTTCTTTGTGTACCGAAGAAATAGCATAAAGGAATTTTTCCTTGTTATGCTTCATGAGGAATGGCAACAATTCGTCAAGTTTACCTGTTTTGCCATGGAAAATTTTACGCTTGCGATAGATGATATATTTTTGCAAGTAAAGAGCGATAGACTCGGTAGTGCAGAAATATTTCATTGTGTCGGGGATAGAAATGCGCATCTCTTCGCAAAGACGGAAGAAATGGTCGATTGCTGTGCGAGCTGTAAAAATAACGGCAGTGTAATCTGAAATAGATATTTTAGATTGACGAAATTCTTTAGCTGTTAGACCTTCAACTTTAATAAATGGACGGAATTCAATTTCAACTCCGTATTTTTCCGCAATTTCAAAATAAGGTGATTTCTCTGATGTTGGTTTTGGTTGAGAAACTAATACTTTTTTTACTTTCACTCTTGTAACTATTTGGTTTACTGTAGATTTCCAAAAAATATTTGTGCAATTTTGTACACAAAAATTATGGGTATAATTTCAAGGGTGCAAAGGTACAAAATAAAATAGAATAAAGAGTAAAGATTTTTGTAAAAAATTCTAAAACCTTTGAAAATAAATGTCAATCTAGCAACAACATAGAGTATCGAGGCTATGGTCAACATTGTCCCCGAGGTGGTAGGATAAAAGATTGAAATCACCGATGGGAGAATGAGTGTAAAGCCCAAAAATATTTGTGAGGCATTAAATCCTTTTATCCATTGTGTTGCACCATTTTTGTCGGCAAATACATACCCCACCATTGAATATATTGCTAATTGGAAGAGATAATATAGTCCATATGTACCCATCATACAACATGTGGTAAGCATGATTTTGTCGGGATTAATGGGTATAATGCTATTTATTTTAGCACTTATAAGGAGTCCAGCATACACACATAGTTGGAATATTAGTATTCCTATTACGCTATGTTCATTAGATGTATGTTCGTCAAATGCATTTGCACGATTGCGCACATTCCATAGGTCTTGACCATAGGTTGAGAGCATGCGACGATAATATTTGAAACTAAATGATACTAAAATAAATGTAAAGGCAAGCAACATCATTATACCCGAGTCGTGTCCGGGGTGATTGGTGCGCGCCATAGGTTCATTGCCCGATAGGTATGGAGCAATAGTGATGGTATCGGTTTTAGTTTTTATTGAAGAAGAATCGGCAACGGTTATGATGCTATCTATTGAAGATGAATCGATAACTGTAGTAGAATCGTTGGCTGGTTGTAATGTGTCAACAGCATAAGATTCTTCGGTAGTTTCTTTTTCTACCTTCGATTCTTGTTTCTCGGTTTTTTCCTTTTTTTCTTTTTCTTTTTTGTCCGATTTAGACTTTTCCTCTTTTTTATTTGATTTTTCTTTAGAAGACTCTTTTTTATCTTCCTTCTTTTTATCTTTTTTGTCTTCTTTTGATTTTTTATCGTCCTTTTTCTTTTCCTCTTTCTTTTTCTCTTCTTTTTTAGTTTTTTCTTCTTTCTTTTTGTTGTTAGATTTAGAAGAGTCGCTTTGTTTAGTTTCAGCTTTTTTGCTTTCAACTTGAGGTTGTAGCTCAACTTCTTTTTTTTCGGCTGGTTGCACCGATTTTTCGGTGTTAGTTTTTTTGCGATCTCGTTTTTTAGGATCCGACCTACGAGGAGCGGCTACCGAAGAAGATTCGCCAGTCGATTGTGAGGTATTTATGTTATTTTCGTTGAGTTGAGTCATTAGTATTTAGAAGAAAGAGAAAGTGTTACATTTTCTTGGGTAGCCATTTCAATAGCTTGCGATGGCGTGTTGGCTACTTGCCATATTTCGCTATGGTCTTTTTTCATAAAACCATCATTAATGGCTTTATTGAGCATTGCCAATAAGGGGTCGAAATAATTATTTGTGTTGAGTATAATTATTTTGCCATCATATAGCCCAAGTTGACGCCAAGTGATTATCTCGAGCAATTCTTCAAGAGTGCCACATCCGCCGGGCATGGCTATCACAGCATGAGACAGTTGAGCCATAGTTTCTTTGCGAGTGTGCATATCGGGGGTAATCTCCATATGTGTCAATTGCGAATGATGCCATCCGTTATCGACCATAAATTGTGGAATTACACCTATTGCTTTACCTCCACGGCTCAATGTGCCATCAATCACTGCACCCATGAGACCAGTGCGACCAGCACCACACACCATTGCGTTGCCCGAATCGGCTATCAATGCTCCCATTTCATAGGCTGCATCGATATATGATTGGTCAATAAGTGCGCTTGAGGCACAATATACGCATATGGCTTCACCTTGTTTCATGACTGCAAAGTTACTACATTTTATTTGACAAGCCAATTTATTTTTGGCACTCGTGGTGCTAAATATTTAGAATAAAGGTAATAACCACCTATGGGCACCACTACTCCTACTATTGAATATAATATCCAGAATAGGTCGTTGGCCGAATTATGATGTATCACCATGTGACAGCCTATTTGTCGTATATCAAGCCCATAATAAAATATCTTTATGAGGCTAACAATCTTATAGGCACATATATGCCACACCAATATGTATAGACTATTATTACCACAATAAGCTATGAATCGAGAGAATTTTGATGCTTTGAGTCGTGCGATATGATACGAAATATTATAGGTCATTATCCATCCGGCAAATCCGGTAATGGGGAGTGTGAGAGGGTCAAATGTGGTGGGACGCACATTCATTCCACACCATTTTAACGCCGATGCTCCTATAACTACACCAGCACCCACTAATGCCCACACGAGGTTGTGACCTATCTTTGATTCATATTTGCGATACAATACACCTAATCCAAAGAAAAATACTCCCATTGTGTCGCGAAAACCACCTTGAGGCATTGATATTTTAAGTCTTTCACACGACAGTCCGAGGCCCAACCCTATTGCCATTAAGCATATTATTATAGGAATAGCGGTGGTGCGATTATGTAGGAATTTTACTTTATTGAGAAGTTTATATAATACCAAGAACATTATACTTGCAACCAATAGAGCCCTAAAAAACCAGAATGCTCCAGCAAGAAATTCATCATAACCTTCCATTGTGGTTATGATATAAATCATGCGTTGCCAAAATTGGTGCCATGAATAGGGGTGAGTTACGCCATTTTCCCAGTTTCCATACACCTCATTCATTATTCCCCACTTAAACATCAAGTTATGTATAAGCAAGAAGAAAAGACTATATTTCACAAAGGGTATATACAGACTTTTGAAACGCTTTTTTATAAAATCGCAAGGATTGTCGAGAGCCGACAATTTAAAGAAATACCCTGCCGATATAAAAAATAATGGCATATGAAAAAGGTAAATTGACCTATTCAATAATCCCGGCATTTCGGAGTGACCTATTACCATCAATATAATGGCAAACCCTCGAGCTATATCTATGGCATTGTTTCTTTTTTCCATTTGTTGAAAGTGAAAAATTGTAATTAGGAGCAAAGTTACAATTTTAATTTGGTGCAATGAAAAAGTTAATAAAAATAGATGCGTCAAGTATATTAACGCATCTATTTTATGTTGTCTTAATTATGTTTATTGGAAGCTTATACTCAACCAATCCAAGTCGTTCCATTGGTAGCCATATTTAACTTCACTCTGTTTATTGGAGTTGAGAGTGAGGTCAATCATTGAACTATCAAATGTATAACCTTGGTCGGCAAATTCGATATTGCCCGAAGCTGTTAGTATCAACGACTGTAATCGAGAGGTATTGCTCAATGCGTTTGCCCCTATTTCGATAGCCTTGGGAAGTGAAAGAGTTTTCAATGCTTTACATTTCTCAAAGACACTTTCTTTTATGTTTGTAGCTTCGGGGAGAGAAACGCTTGTGAGAGCCGTACAATTGTAAAAGGCTTTGTTGTGAATAGTAGTTGCACTGGGTAAAGAGATTTGTTTCAATGCCGAACAACCTTCAAATGCCAAAAGTCCGATTGTGACAGCCTTGGGTAGAGACACATTAGTCAATGCTGTGCATTTATAAAATGGTCCTACATAATTGCCCGATGTGATACCTATTGTTTCTGCCAATGGTAGGTTGATTGCTGTTAAACTCGTACATTCATTAAATTCACCCTCTTTAAGTGTTTTCACATTGGGGAGATTAACATCGGTCAACGCTGAGCAATTTGTAAATGTAAAACCTTCAAGAGTTTTAAGATTTGGTATGCTCACCGATTTTAATTGAGGGCACACAGCCAATCCATTAACTCCTACATAAGATGCACTTGAAAGTGTTACTTTAGTGAGATTGCGACAATAAGAAGCCCATGCACGCCCGAAAGTTGTGGCATTTGGGAGATTAATCTCTTTTAATCCGGTAGCTTGTAAGCCTTGAGAACCAACAATCTTTAATCCCGGAGCATCAAGTTTTTCAAGCGAAGAAACTTCACAAAAGGCTTTTTCTCCGATTGCTTGCACTTCGGTAGGCAGAATAAATTCTTTGATAGTTGAGTTCTTTTTGTAGAAATATTCGGCAGGGATTCCTGGTAGTTCCTCGGTCATATATGCGGCATCAGCACTATGATTTGAGTTGTAAAGTGCCGATTTTGTGATAGTGGGCCATCCTGTTACTTGGCTCATGTCGATGACTTTGGCATTGGTGTTGGCAAACACGTTTTTTGCACCTTTAGCCGATGTGATACCGAGATTCTTTGCTTCACCCACAAGTTTATATTCGGTTACACCTTGCTCGTCGGCTTCGTTTATTTCATCTTGCAACTGAGCGACTGAAGCACCTAATGAAAGGTCAACGGTGGCTGTCTCTCCGGTTACTGTAACTACCGGAACCGATTCCACTTTAACTTCGCAAGTCGCCGATTTGTTGCCGGCAGTGGCTATGATTGTAGTCGTGCCGTCGGCAATAGCCTTTACCAATCCCGATGAGCTTATGGTTGCTACCGACTTATCGGTTGATTCCCATTTTACGGTTTTGTTGGTGGCATTTGCAGGGGCAATAGTCGCCGATAATTGTTGGGTTGCCCCTGGAACAAGGTTTAATGAAGTGTGCGATAGAGTGATACTTGTCACTTCAATTATTTGAGGACCCGGAGGCTCTGGTTCATCTTTTCCTCCGTCGTCACCACCACATGCTGTGGCAAATGCGGCGATTACAATAAGCAATGGGGTTAAAAATCTATATGTTTTCATCGATAAACTTATTTAATATTGATCTTGCTCACTTTGTCATTGATTTTTACTATATATACACCGGTGGGAAGATGGATTGATGTGGAGGTAGATTGAGAGATCAATTGGCCGGCAAGGTTGTAAATAGTTACCGTGTCGTTTTGTGTTAGATGAGTAAATTTTACATTGTTGCCATTGATTTTTATATTAATTGTCTCATTTTCTATATCATCAATATCTCCGGCACTGAAGTTTTGCTCGGTAATGTTGGTGAACACTTTCCATATAGGTGCATTTAGGTATGCTTCTTTACTGCCTATAGGAACAATCAGTTCGGCGTTAATGTCCAAGGTGTGGAAGTTGTCCCCAATAAATACAGGAGGATTAGCAGCCTTGCAAATAATTTTGCTATATCGGTCATTACCCGCACTTCTACTAAATGACAATTCCTCAATAGTAGTTACTGATTTGCCAATCGAAAGATATTTGGCATAGCAGTTATAAAACGCTTTCTTTCCGATTGTTGTTACCCCATCGCCTATGATAATTGTGTCCACGTCCCAACAATGAAAAAAAGCACCCTCTCCTATTTCCTCAATATTGTCGGGTATTTCTACCTTTCTTAATGCTCCTGAAAATTCGTACCACTCACCGGTTGGATGAATTTTACCTACACAGTCGGTTAGGCTTTGGAATGCATAGGGTGGAATAACTTTCAACCCTGTGCCAAAACTGATTGAATCAATCTCACCACAACCATCAAAGGCATTACTTCCTAAATGTGTAGTAGCATTAGGAATTACAAGATATGATGGCATTTTGGAACCTCTAAATGCATAATCGCCAATATATTCAATTGTTGAAGGTAATGTTGTTTCCAGCTCTTTACACCCATCAAATGCGTAATTGTCAATGGTGGTAAGCCCTTCGGGTAACTGCCAATTGAGGTGGGTGCAATACCAAAATGCCCTTTTCCCTACAAATTTTACTTTTTTCATTGCCGTGACAGCCTCCAAATAATAGCACATATCGAATGCACTTGCGTCAATAGTGTCAATATTTTCACAATCGGTAATGGTTCTTAAACTATCACATCCATAAAATGTTGAATTATTGATGCGAGTAAGGGATTCTGACAATGATGCTTGACGGAGATGCTTGCAACCGGCAAAAGCCGATGCTCCCAATGATTCCACAGCCGGTAGATTAATCGATGTGAGACTGCTACAAGCATTAAATGCCGAGTTGCCAATGGTAATGGCATTGGGTAATTCAATGCTTGTGAGTTTGCGGCAACCATAAAAAGCATGTTCCCCTACACTGCGTAGTCGTGTGCTTGCGTTGGTCACAGTAGTGAGGCTGTCACATGAGTTAAATGCAGCATCACTAATTGTTGTGAGATTTTGAGGCAATGTGATGCTTTCAAGAGGAGTGAAAGAAAATGCACTTTCGCCTATCGATACAATGCTTGAGGGTAATGTAATTCTTTCAAGCGAGGGGCATTTATAGAAAACTAAATTGGGTAGAGAACGCAAATTTTGTGGTAGTGTTACGCTCTCAATAGGTGTCTGTTGAAATGCTCCATATTCTATTTCTGTATCTGAGCCTAAAAATTTGGCTGTTGATAGTTTGGACCCGGAAAACGCTTGACGATCCAATAATTCCAATGATGCCGGGAGGGTGATTGATGTGATTCCCGATAAAGAGAATGCACAATTGCTTATCGAAGTTAACCCTTCGGGAAGAGAAATTGATGTTAATGCTTCACACTCCGAAAATGCCCATTCTCCAATATTGGTAATAGTTCCATTAAATGTTACTTGCGACAATGCCGTGCATTGAAATGCGAATTTTTTCGGCAACGCCGTAACCCCTTTACCCACAGTGATTGATTTCAATGCTGTACAACCCTCAAAAGTGCGCTCACCCATTGTAGTGACATTGTCGGGAATTACGATATTGGTTAGTTTTAAGTTTTTTAAGAAAGCTTCATTGCCAATAGTGGTTAGTGATGCCGGGAGTGTGATTGTGGTAAATCCACAGTTAAGGAAACCGTATGTGCCAATAGTGGTTACGGTGGAAGGTATCTTTACTGAAGTGAGCGATGTGCAGTTGGCAAATGCCTGGTCACCAATAGTCAATAACCCTTCGGGCATATCAATCGAGGTGATTGTGGTGTTGCGAAACGCATAATTGGAGATTCCCACAACACGATAATCCACTCCGCCGAGATTCATGCCGGCTGGAATTGTTATGGCTCCTGTATAGGTGGCATTATCACCTCCGGGCCACACCACCAATTCATTTTCTCCGGTTGTGCCTGTGGTTGAATACACTATGCCATCAACCAAGTATGCGATAGCGTTGGCTTGTGTGTTGCCTGCTATGCATATTAATAGAGTGATTAAGTAAGAATAAATTTTATTCATATTATCAAATATTTTAGATTGAAAAAACATAGCCTATTCACCCCAGATTAATGAGGGAACAGGCTATGACTAATTATGAAATAAATTTCCTTATCGTCATTTAATGATTACTTTGTGGATGGTGTTGTTGACCTTGACGATATACACACCGGCAGGAACTGCAACGGTGATGTTTTCACCGGCGTAAATCAATTGACCATTGATGCTGTAAACGGCAATATCGGCATCGCCCTCTACGTTTATTTCGTTGCCGTTAACCACAATGTTGTTTCCGTTAGCTTCAATCGACTCAACACCTGTATTGTCGGTTTTAACAGTAAACTCTTTCCATTGGTCAGCGGCGGTATAGGCTTCTTCACTTCCGGCCGGTACAAATAGATATTTATACCACCAAGTATCAAATGCAAATGTTGATGTTGATTCCAATGTGGGAGGAACAGTCGCATTGCAATATAAATAGAACATAGTACTGTTGGTGACATTAAATGCGTTTTCACCAATTGTTTTGATTGTAGAAGGTATTGTTATGTTATTAGCATTTGTGCCGGCGAAAGCATTTTCGGCAATGCGTGTAACAGTGTAGATTTTGTCGCCATTTTTTGCTGTGGCAGGAACGACAACGCTGTATCCGCTATAAGCATCGGCAACAAGTTGCACTTCATTATCAGCTCCTTCAATTACTTCATACCATAAGCCTTTGTATTCAAAAAGGTTTTCAGATGCTACTTTCATTTCATTGATTGTGCCAAAATATTTCCAAGGTTCAGTGCTTTTATATGCTTCAAGAGAACCGGCAGGAACATTAAGAACGGCATATTCGCCATCAAAAAATGATAATGGTGAGTCAAAGACTCCGGCATCGACAGTGGGAGGTGTCGCACTTTCCATTGTGAGTGAGCCACCGTTGTAGCCAAACCAATATCCGAAGTCACCATAACCCAATGAAGTGATTGATGCGGGGATTGTTAACTCAAGAGTGGTCATTGGGATCCGGGTTTTCCAGAATGTCATACCATTAAGAGCGGTGAGGCCTGTCCCCCAAGTGATTTTTTCGATGGCAGATGTGCCAAATGCACAAGCATCAAGAGTGGTAAGTGAGTTTGGGAAGGCAATGCTTTTTAATGAATTACAGGCATAGAATGCTCCTACTCCAATTTTTTCAATACCTTCGGGGAGAGAAATCGAAGTGATTTTTGATTTACGGAATGCCTCGCTGCGAATGGATGTAACATTATAAGTGTTACCCTCATATTCAACGGTGGCAGGGATTGTGATTGCACCGGTATAAGCGTTTTCACCGGCTACAACTTCGGCAGTGTTTTCTGATGTGAAGTTATAGTAGATGCCATCGATAAGAGTGGCTTTTGTAGTGTCCCATTCGGCCACAATATAATAGAAATCTTTCCAGCCATCGGCTTGTTTGTAGGCTTCAACCCATTCACCGTTTAGGATTATGCGTGTAGTAGTGAGACTCTGTTTTGCAGTAAACGAAGCATTGGCAGGAGGTGTGGGGGAAGCAATCTTGATATCATATAAATTGTTGCAAGTAGAAAAGTTGTTGTTAATATTTGTCACTTTTTCACCAAGAATTAATTCACTCAAAGTGTAATTATACGAGGTTGATGATGTAACAAACAATCCTCCCGGAATAGTGGGGCAGTTGATGTTAAGATAAGCACATTTGCTTGAAAGCTTGTTAAATGCATTTACATTGAGGATTGAGTCACAATCAATTGTGGCAGATGTAATTGCGCTACAATTTTGGAAAGCATTACCCTCAATTTGTGCACATTTTACATCTATAGTGTCTAGTTTTGTGCAGTTGTAGAAAGCGTTGCTTGCAACATTTCCTGTTACATTGATTTTTACTGATGATAACTCGGCGCAACTATTGAATGATGATTTCCCTACACTTTCTCCCGATAAAGTCAAGTCGGCAACCATTAGTTTTTGTCCATAGAAAGCATAGTCGCCTATTGTCCCAAGTCCGTTTGGTGCATTAAGAGTTGTTATATACGATGGGGTGATTGAAGAACTAAAGCTGAAAGCGTCTTCGCCAATATTTGCTTTGCCTAAAATATTTACGGTAGTGAGGTTTGTGCAATTATAAAAAGCATCACTTCCGATTGAAGTGATGTTTTCGGGTATGGTAATTTCAGTAAATCCGGTTCCACGAAATGCATCGTACCCAATTGATGTTATGCCGGTTAAATCAAAGCTCGCAAGAGATGAGCAACCATCGAAGCATCCATTAGAAATAACTGTTATACCATCGGGAAGCTCAATGCTTTCAAGTGATGTGCAATTTTGGAAAAAATAAGTTGGAATTGTTGTAATTTTTGATGGAAGTTTACACTTCTTTAAGTTTGTACAGTTTTGAAACGTGTATTTATATAGTTTAAGGCAATTTTCAGGAATAGTTATTTCAGTCAAAGAAGAGCAACCGGTAAAACACCAATTACCAAGAAGAGTTAGAGATTCAGGAAGTTTTACAGATGCTAAAGCCGTGCAACCACTGAATGAAAAATCATATATAGACTGAATACCTTCTTCAATAGATAAAGATGTTACTTCTGTACAATTTTGAAATGCATAAGAAGCAATTGCTACTACACTAAACGTAGAGCCATTAACAGTAATCGTTGATGGAATGACAATATCTCCTGAATAGGTATAGCTGCCATCAGTTTTGTTTACCCATACTGTTGAATCAGTCTTTTTGAGATACGAGATGCCGTCAACAACAAAATCGGCGGCGGTTGCACTCATGCCACATAGCAGGCATGCAATAAATGTGAGTACTTTTGTGTAGGTTTGTTTCATAAATAAAAAAATTATGTTAATATAGATGAAAATACGGCTACAAAAGTAGTGAAAATGTGTCGTTTTGCCCCCCCATTTAGTTAAATATTGTTAAATGTAATATTGTATAGCATCAAATAGTGTGTTAAGCAGTGTTTGATTGAGAATTTATTGGGTGAATTTAGAGGGATGAAATGAGATTATAAATAAAATCGGAAAACGCACCTTTTTGGTGGTGAAATTTATAGGAAAATGCACCTTTTTTTGCGAATATTTATTGGATTGTTTTTGTAAATAGTTGGAATACATTTTATTATGCGAAAATTCTAAAAATAGGAAAACGCACCTTTTTTTGGGTGAAATTTATAGGAAAATGCACCTTTTTCGAAAATAAGTGTTATATTTGCATCATAAAAAACATTGTTTGTTATGTTATATAGAAAGATTGCAAAGCGAATAGAAGAACATTTGTCGTCAAATTCAAACAAAATGTTGCTCATTGATGGGGCGAGACAAATAGGGAAGTCATATATAGTGAGATGGGTGGGTCAACGAATGTTTTCTAATTATATTGAAATAAATATGGAGGAAGACAAACTTGGCGACCGCATTTTTGCCAATGCAAAAACCACAAAAGATTTTTATATGGCACTTGGGGTATTTGCCGGAGAAAAGATGAAGGAAAAAACAAATACTTTAGTTTTTATTGATGAAATACAAGCATATGATCATTTGCTTACGCTTGTGAAGTTTCTTATGCAAGAAGGTAGATTTACATATATTGCGAGTGGTTCGCAATTAGGTGTAACATTGAAAAATACACAATCATTACCCATTGGTAGCCTAAAAATAGAACAAATGTATCCAATGGATTTTGAGGAATTTTTATATGCCAATGGTGTGGGAAATGGTGTAATAGAGTCAATGAAAAATAGTTTTGAAAAGAGAGAACCATTGTCACAGTCGTTGCATGAAAAGATGTTAGATTTCTTCAAGAAATATACACTGGTTGGAGGATTGCCACAAGCAGTGGAAAAATTTGTAGAAACTCGAAATGTTGTGGAATTTAGAGCAATACAACAGGAGGTTCACATGTTGTATGGTGTTGATGCGTCAAAATATGAAGAGGAAAATAATAAAAAATTAAAGATACGACGCATCTTTGATATGATTCCTTCGAATCTTGAAAACAAGAAGAAAAGAGTGGTCATAAAAAATATAGAAGATAAAAAATGGAAAAGAGCAGATGATTATTTAGATGAATTTGATTTTCTAATATCATCGGGAGTGGCACTTGAGGTGAAAGCTATTAGCAAACCATCATATCCATTGGTGGAAAATAGTGGAAAAAATTTGTTGAAACTATATCTTAATGACGTTGGTATTTTGACAAATATTTTTTATAAAAATAACATCAATGCAGTGATGTGTGATGTAAAAAGCATAAACCTTGGGTCGGTATATGAAACGGTAGTGGCTCAAGAGCTGCGTGCTCATGGATATGATTTGTATTATTATGACAATAAAAAAAATGGAGAAGTTGATTTCTTGATTGATGATGTGGATAATTTATCAAATATTCCAATAGAGGTGAAATCGGGTAAAGACTATACAACACATAGTGCCTTGAATAAATTTTTGTCAATAGAAGAATATAATATACGGCAAGCTTTCGTATTGTCGAATGAGCATGAAGTTTATATCCAAAAGGGCATAACATATATTCCTATATATTATGTTATGTTTTTTCAAAATGTGTCGAATGGGGTGGCATTTCTTTAGGAAGAAATAGGAGATATTTTGGAGTTTAACCACCTCCCGGCTTCGCCGTACTCCTCCTTTTTTTCTGCGAAAAATAAGAGGAGAGTTTGACTGGCGTGTGTGTTTTTAGTCAGAGTGACAGAATGGAGTGGAGAGCCAGAAGTTTTTGTAATTACCCCCTCCGTCACTTCGTGCCACCTTCCCCTTTAGTTTATGATTTGCAGGGCTTGTGTCTAGTCCTAATATAGGTTTACTGGAAATTAAACAAAATTTAGGATTATGAATAAAACAGTAAACCTTTTTCAGGACGATACAGGCTTGTATTTTGAAAAAAGAATCTCAACCACATAAAATAAGTGATTGAGACTCTGTTATATTGACTTTTAAGTTTCCTTTTTTCTCTTTTACTTAGCCCACACTTGGTATTCGCCGGGTTTAAGTTTTGAAGGGAGTTTCTTTGCTTTAGCATCGAAGATGTTGGTCATGCTTTCGATTGATGGAGCTTCGCCTGTAAATTTCACTTTTTGTGCTTTTGCACCGAGATTAACCATTACAAACACTGCATCATCGCCTACTGTGCGTGAGAACACATAAAGGTCGGGCGAGGTGGTTGGGTAACGCACCATTTTGCCACCTTGTTCGCCAGCAAGGAGTGCACGGTTTTCGTGTTTGAGATTATTGAGCGTTTGATAGAAAGTGAAATATTCGTTGCGAGGTTCCCATTGGGGTGCATTGTCTTTCTTGAAGAATTCAAATGCACGGTTCATGCCTGTTTCTTGACCGGTGTAAATCAATGGCATGCCGGGGAGGGTGTAAGAAAGCACTGCAAACGCTTTGTTGAGGTTGCCAAGACGGTCAAATTCGGTACCTTCCCACGAGTTGAGGTCATGGTTGGTAATCATATTCATCAAGTAAGAGTCTTGAGGATATGCGGCAGCTTGGTCGGCAAGGAGTGAATCGATAGCAACGGCAGTTTTGGTAGCGAAAGTCTTCATTGGTTCACCCTCTTTTTGGAAAGTATATTGATCTGCTGTTGCTGCGATTTCGCTGAAAAGGTCTTTCATTGGCCAGTTATAACCCATGTCAAAGCCGTGGAGTTGCAATTCGGGCACACTTGCTTCGGCAAGCATAAAGAGGTCGGGTTTCACAGCTTGGAGTTGAGGGCGAGTATCGTCCCAAAAGTCGGTGGGCACTTCCATTGCCACATCGCAACGATAGCCATCAATACCCACTTCGGTGAGCCAAAATTTCATAGCGTCAACCATTGCTTTGCGCATATAATAGTTGTCGTAGTTGAGTTCATATACATCGGTCCAATCAAATGGTCCATACATATTTCCTTCCATGTTGAGTGAATACCATTCGGGATGTTGTGTTACCCAAGCATTGTCGCAACCAGTGTGGTTGGGTACCCAGTCGATAACTACTTTTATACCCAATTTGTGAGCCTCGGCTACGGCATGTTTGAAATCGTCGAGTGTACCAAATTCGGGGTTTACAGCCTTGTAATCTTTTACTGCATAGTAGCTACCGAGTTCGCCTTTGCGATTTTTTTCAGAGATGGGGTGAATGGGCATAAACCAAAGAATGTCCACGCCAAGTTCTTTGAGTCGAGGGAGTTCTTTAACAAAAGCATTGATAGTACCTTCGGGGGTGAATTGACGGAGGTTTACCTCATAAATCACAGCATTACGACTCCATTCGGGGTGAGTCACTGATGTGCGAGCAGGCGCTTGAGCCATAGCATCTACACTACCGGTCAACCCCACAAGGGCTGCAACACCGGCAACGATTGATTTAAAAATGTTTCTACGCATAAAAATTTGAGTATTAATTAATATATTTACATGTCATCTAAACACAAACAAATTTGTTCGATATCATATTTAGGCAACACTTTGTTTTTAAGATGTTGCACCTTCTTGTCAAATAATTCGGGTTTGAATTCTTTGCGTTGTCGTTTCACCTCAATTGCAACTGCTTTGTTCTTTTCAATTTTTAACGCAACAATATCAATTTCATTTTGTTCCGAACCTTTTTTAGCTTCCCAGTATGAACCGAGGTTTATAAATTGTTTACTTTCTATGAGTTGTTGTTTGAAAAATGTTTCAAGGATTTTGCCTGAATAGGTAGTGTAATCTTCTAAAATAATTTTCTCAACCAATTCAAATTGGTTCATCTCAATTAGGGTGCGATTCCCTTCAAAATATTTGAACCAAAAACATAAAAATATGTCGGAGATTTCATATCTCACTGTTTGAGATCCTTTTTTTGAGAAAATTGGACGCATTTTTTTTATAATATCGTATGTGTCAACTAATTTGTTGAGTTGTCCTCCAATGCTTTTATCACCTAAAGAAGCTGCAATTTCAGGTTGTGTGTTGCGTCCATTAGAGATTGCATCCAAAATAGAAAAATATGTGCCGTAGTGCTTGCCAAATTCGTCGATTAATAGGTGCTTTCCTTCATCTTTGAAAGGGGAATCAGATTCACATATAGTGTGAATAATTTTCTTTACTGTTAGTGCCTTTGCATCAACGAGTAATTCAATATATTTAGGAATCCCCCCAGTAAAGGTATATAAGGCCAATAAATCGTCGTTGGTGTACTTTGGGTGATAATCGCACATAATTTGTTTTAGAACTGAAATGGAAAATGGATTTAATTTCAAAAGCATATCAGCTCTACCAAATAATGGCTCATGGTAATTTTGGAATATTTTTACCATTAACGAATATATCGAACCACTTACGATAAAATTAATGTTAGTTTTTTTCCTATATTGATCCCAATAGTTTTGAATATCACTATAAATTGATGGGTTGATGTTGAAAAATTCTTGAAACTCATCAATTACTAAGGTGAATTTTTTTGTTTCTCCCTGTTGTAGGAGGAACAAAAATAACTCTTGGAAAGAGGTTATCGATGGAACAAAAACATTTAGATTGGAAGATATCTCTTTGCAAAAACCTGAGCATAATGATGCTTCATTTTTTCGACCAACAAATAGATAAACAAAAGGTTCATCGCCCATGGAATTTATAATAAGTGATGTTTTTCCAATTCTGCGACGTCCAGTTACAACTGTTAGACGAGAATGGTCGGAGTAGGACAATTCTCGCATATTGCGCAATTTCTCAAGTTCTAATTCTCTGTTATAAAACTTCATAGCTTTTTTGTTTTGTTACGGCGGTAAAATTTACGGCGGTAACAAAGTTAGTTATATTTTTGTTATAAAACAATATGGGAATAGAGAATTTTATATAATATTCCTAAAAGAGATTTATTTGATATTGTATTTAAGTGAAAAGTATTGTAATTTTGAAGAAAATAAAACTGACAATATATGGAATCGATAAAAGAGATATATAAAATAGGTGTTGGACCGTCGAGTAGTCACACTATGGGTCCCAAGCGTGCGGCCGAACGATTTTTGGCTCGCACAAGTAGTGCAATGAGTTATCGTGTAACGCTTTATGGTGCGCTTGCTGCTACAGGCAAGGGGCACTTGACCGATAAGGCTGTGCTTGATGTGCTTGAACCAGTGGCTGCGACCGAGATTGTGTGGCAACCCGATGTTTTCCTACCATTTCACCCCAACGCAATGAAGTTTGAATCACTTGATGCAGAAGGTAAAACCATCGACGATTGGGTTGTGTATTCAGTAGGAGGAGGTGATATTGTGGAAGAGGGTGAGTCGCGAGTGCACAATCATGTGTATGAAATGACTCACATTGCCGACATTCAAGCTTGGTGCGAAAAGACTGGTCATAATTATTGGGAATATGTCGATCAATGCGAAGGTCCTGAAGTGTGGGAATATCTTCGTGAAGTGTGGCAAGTGATGAAAGACGCCGTTGAACGAGGCTTGGAGGCAGAGGGGGCTTTGCCTGGAGGTCTTGGTGTGCGCCGTAAAGCTGTGTCATACTATGTGCATGCACAAGGATATACAGGTAGCCTTAAAAGTCGTGGATTGACTTATGCTTATGCTCTTGCCGTGAGCGAAGAGAATGCCGCTGGGGGTAAAATTGTTACAGCTCCTACTTGTGGATCGTGTGGCATTGTTCCTGCTGTGTTGTATCATCTTCACACTTCAAAAGGGTTCTCGGAAGAACGTATTTTACGTTCACTTGCCACCGCCGGAATTTTTGGCAATGTGGTGAAAACCAATGCATCGGTATCGGGTGCTGAGGTGGGGTGTCAGGGCGAAGTAGGGGTGGCATGTGCTATGGCTGCTGCTGCATCGTGCCAACTTTTTGGAGGTACTCCCGCGCAAATCGAATATAGTGCTGAAATGGGGCTTGAGCATCATCTTGGGTTGACTTGTGACCCGGTGTGTGGATTGGTACAAATTCCGTGTATTGAGCGTAATGCCATGGCGGCAGCTCGTGCCCTCGATGCCAACCTTTATTCGCAGATTTCCGACGGTAAACACACCGTTACATTTGATCGCATCGTAGAGGTGATGAAACAAACCGGTCACGACCTCCCAAGCCTATACAAAGAAACAGCCCAAGGTGGTTTGGCTGCTACTCACGAATAGATAAGAATTGTTTTAAAAAGTATTATTAGGTCTTTAAGGTCATTAGTGGCTTTAAGGACCTAATTTTTTTGTTCAATAATATTCTTCAATACGAGGTAGAGGGTTGTAATTAGAGGTGAAAAACTTCATAAAATGTTTAAGACATATATTTACGAAGAATTGTTATCCTGGAAATTCTTTATATATATTACAAAGAATAAAAAAGAGAACACCTTATTACTAATGTTTAATAACTGAAAGAACGAATAAAGAATGTTCATTACTGTAATAATGACAGAAAAAATTGGGAAAAAGAAAGAGTCCGGTATTACACCGAACTCAATACCAATAAATTTATTTTTTATCAGTCCAATTTTTGGGTATATTGTAAAATTGGCTATTGGTATAAATTAAAGATTTATTAATTTTATATCGCCTACATCTTTTAAATATACTTTACTATTTTTAATTAATTCATCTGATGTTATTTCTAAAGATATAAAACTTTCAATATATTTGGTTGGAATAATACAATACACAGCTGCACCTTCTTCAGATGTTTGTTGCGGATGTTTTTTTAAATATCCCATTCCAATCATAACATAATCATATCCTATATCAGTAAGTGATTTCCCTCCTTTTTGCAATATAGGAATTATTGCACTATTTATTGCGTCCTTAGCTCTATCTAATTCAGTAGTTCTGTTTGTATTATAGGTTACACTATAAAAATAAGAACCTGCGTATATGCAAATTGCGCCATTTGAATCTTTGGCGAAATTAATGCCAAATGATAATTTTGATAAATAAACACCTTCGATATATCCAATATTATTATAATAATCGATAAGACTTGTTTTTTGATTATCAGTTAAATAACTTGAATTACTATTCTCGATATCTTTTTTACAATAACTACCTAAGTTATTTGTAGATATAAAAGAATCCATAGTGTATTTAGAAAATTTACAATAACCTACTAAATTCTCATAAGATTTTACGAACTCTCCAAATCTTGGTAGGTCATGAGCATTAATATTTGTGTAAAACATCAAAATTAATGAAATTAAAAAGTACTTTTTCATAATTGTATTTTTATAGTTTTGTGCAATATTGCCTTTTTTATCTGCACTGATTCCAATCATAAAAAAGAAAAGCGCAGACTTTCGTCATACGCTGTCTAGGCTCACCACAAGCCACAATCCTATACGAGAAAGCCTGCACTATAGTGCACACTCTCAATAGGAATGTTATTTTGCTCGTTTTTGTTCCGAGGTGGTGATTCAGACAGCGTTGAGCAATATATTTTAATCTGTTTTGCGTTGGTTTTATCCAACGCATTTGCAAATATAATACAAAATATTTATCTTGTGTTAAAAAGAAAATCAAATTTTGTTATGACATTATGTTTGTTATATTATGCAAAATAGCATTAACTGTTTATTAGAAAGTTATTTTAGATACTTGTCGTTCTTCTAAATTGTTTAAAGAAAGCGAAAAGAATGAATATTTATGTTAATGATGCCCAAAATGGTGCTTTTATAAGTTATTGTTCGATAATCTTTTTCAACACGAGGGGTGTTTCGGGTCCCATGTTGAAAATGAGGTCGAGCATTGTGAGGTTGGGAATAAAACCTTGTTGTGTGGCTCTCACTTGATAGTATTCTAAAGGTTGTTCAAGTTCAAAATTACTATTTCGGTGGTCAATAATTGATTTATCGCCATTAGTTATCAATTCTTTTTCTTCGGCTGTGAGTTCATATCGCACATTGCTCTCGATGCCGGCAATGCGACGAATTATTGCATCGATGCCTGTGTTGAGGTCCATCAACGATTCGGGCTGAACGCCGTCGCGTGGTTGCAGATAGGGCATCAATTCGTCGATATAGTATTCAAAGAATGGTGTGCGACCATAGGCCGACCACAATGCCACTTTGTGGATATTCCACCACCCACCATGTGCCGACACTCCGGCATCGTTCCAAGTGGCACCTATGCGAGGTTTTGTAATGGGAACTGTGAGAGTTAGACGGCCGTTTACATCGGCAATGTCATAGCGATGTATGAGTTTGCGACGTTTGTCGTAGCGGCAATAACGATCAATCACCACATTTTTGTGGCTTGCCATTAGTGAATAATAACCAATGCTGCCACACAAGGCAGGTGGCAGCACAAGGGTTGTATCGTTATATTTTATGAGGGGTGATGACATTAATTTTTGTCGGGGTTGGCGCTTTTAAATATGCGGTTCCAACGGATACCTCCATTAAACAAGTTTTTATCTTTATCAAATGAAATGAGTATAATCATTGGAGTTCCTATGATGTGGTCTTCGGGAACAAAACCCCAGAAACGCGAGTCGAGCGAATTGTCGCGATTGTCGCCCATCATAAAATAGTAGTCCATCTTGAATGTATATTTGTCGGTAGGTTTGCCACCGATATACACTTTGCCATCTTTTAGATATGCATCATAATTGTGTTCGTAGTTGCGAATACAGCGGTTGTAGCGATGCCAATTATCTTCGGTGAGGTCGATGGTCATACCTTTCTTTGGGATAATCAACCCCTCTTCGCCACCATAGTTATAGCTTGTCCATTTGTCCGAAACAATATCGGGATAGAGATATTCGGGGCGTATAAATGCCGATTCGCCCAATTTGGTAATTTTCACCACATTGCTGTTTGCATTGAGTTTGGTGAGCATTTCATTGGTTAGAGGTGGTATGTATATGGGTGATTTGAGGTCAAACCCCGAGGCAATCAATCCCATTCGTTCATCGGGATTGCTCAAATCGGCCACTCTGCGGTCTTCAATAGCAATGCCGAGTTCTTCCCATTCGGCATCGGTGATAGGCGTTTTGGTTTGAACGATATAGTTAAATTGCACATTTTCGGGTTGTTTTTGAGCCACGCCATCGGTGTAGATAACTCCGTTTTTGATTTGAAATTTTTGACCGGGCAATCCTACGCATCGTTTCACATAGTTTTCGCGACGGTCAACAGGACGATATATGATTTCGCCAAATTGGTCTTTGTTGTAATTGATAAAGTCGCGTCCCACCATTTTCACCAGAGTGTAATAGTCGGGGTTGCCAACTTTTACTGGCACGGTGTCACCAGCGGGGAAGTTAAATACTACGATGTCGCCAAGTTCCACATTGCGCAATCCTTTCAATCGGCGATATTCAATCGATGGTTTGTCGAGATAACTCTTTGTGTTTATAATAGGCAAAGTGTTGTGTACCAATGGGAAATGCACAGGAGTCATAGGCACACGAGGGCCATAAACCATCTTGTTAACCCACAAATAGTCGCCAGTCAACAAAGTTTTTTCAAGAGAAGATGAGGGGATTTGGTAGTTTTGTCCCACAAAGGCAAAAACGAAGTAAACCAATATCAATGCATACACTATGGCATCAACCCAGCTCATCACCGTTCTTACCACTTTGTTTTTGCTCTCTTTCCACCAATCGAAAGGAATGAAACCAGTGATGTAGATATCAAATAGCAAAAGGATGAAGATTGACAACCACCAATTGCCCATCCAAGCAACCCAAGCAAAGAATAGAAGAGCAACGAGGCCAAATCTTATCCAACGAGTTGTTTTAGTAGCTTTTACTTGCGATTTTATTTTTTCAATAATAGCTTTGCTGTCCATGTTTTACTTATTTAATATCAAGTAGATGTGAGTTTTTTATTAATCCGTGCATGAGTTGATTCATAGTGAGGAAACCTTTGCGACCACACACCCATTCGGCAGCCACTACAGCACCAAGGGCAAATCCTTCACGGCTTTTAGCCTTGTGTTCGATAGTGATAGTATCCACCTCAGAATCCCATGCGATAATGTGAGTGCCAGGCACCTCCCCTTCACGCTCGTGATAGATGGGGAGCGATGAGGCGGGAGCATTTTCATCCTCGGTCCAAGCATCGATGCGCGCCACCTTCTCAATCAACCCCTCGGCAAGAGTGATAGCAGTGCCGCTTGGGTGGTCGAGTTTATGAATGTGGTGAATTTCCTTCATTGAAGGAGAGTAGTTGTTGAAATTATCCATCAACTGACCGAGATATTTGTTGAGCGCAAAGAATAGATTCACGCCCAGACTATAATTTGAAGTCCAGAAGAAAGTCGCCTTACCTTCATCGCATAATGCCTTTATTTCGGGCATACGAGCAGTCCATCCGGTGCTACCACTCACCACAGGCACACCTTGGGCAAACGCCTTGTAGTAGTTATCCACAGCCGTAGCGGGAGTAGTGAATTCGATAGCCACATCGGCACTGCGAAAAGCATCGCTATCAAAATCTTGAGGGTTATCTATATCGATAGTGCACACTATTTCGTGTCCACGACCAAGGGCAATTCGTTCAATCGTCTTACCCATCTTTCCATATCCTATGAGAGCTATTTTCATCGTTTATATCAAAAAAATCAACCTCAAAAAAAGGTCATAATTAGGGAAAATCTTAAATATTCCACAAATTTACAACAACAAAACGAATATCCCACACAAAACGATTGAAAACCACCCCATTTTGCAATTTTTTAGGAATAAGGAGTACTTCACGAAGAAATTACAGAATTTCACTGAATAGATTTAATAAAGTATATAATTAAAGATTACTTCTCAATCTTTTTAGTGGAAAATTGGGAGAAAAAGTAATCGACAAGATTAGTTATGTGTATTTTTATGAAAAAATATGTTTTTTCTAAGGTGAATATAGTTTTATTTAAAGATGAAATTGATATGGCATGGAGCAGAGTGTAAATTTATGTAAATATAGTGAATTCTAAATTACAAATTATTAAATTTGCATTGAATAAGATAGAATGTTGTTATCTACGAGCATACGAGAGATATTTCATTCAAATAAATTTGAATATATATAGGTATGAACAAGAAACTTTTGGTTGTGGGGGCCGGTGGGTTTATCGGTGGTTTTATTGCCGATGAAGGTTTGCGTCGTGGTTTTGACACTTATGTGGCTGTGCGTGAATCGACCTCTCGTCGTTATCTCACCGATGAGCGTCTTCATTTTGTGGTGCTTGATTATGACAATGAGGAGGCTATGGCGCAATCGCTTAAAGAGGCTTTGCCCGAGGGTGAAAAGTGGGATTTTATTATCTATAACCTCGGCGCTACCAAATGTGCCAATTATTTAGACTTTAATCGCATAAATTATAATTACCTTCGTTCGTTTGTAGAGGTGTTGCAAGATCTCGACAAGATTCCGCAACGATTCTTGTTTATGAGTAGCCTCAGCGCGTTGGGGATGGGTGATGAGAAGACCTATACACCTATAACCTCATCGACTATTCCTAATCCCAACACTCGATATGGATTGTCGAAGATTAAGGCTGAAACATATCTTGAGATGATTCCCGATTTCCCTTATATCATCTTCCGCCCTACTGGTGTGTATGGCCCACATGAAAAGGATTATTTGATGATGATAAAGAGCATTGATTCGCATTGGGACTTTGGCGTGGGTTATCGCAAGCAATTGCTCACATTTATATATGTTGAGGACTTGGTAAATGCCATGTTTGACGCCTATGAGGCCGGTGTGGTGAAAAAGAAATATATCATTTCGGAAGATAGAAGTTATACTCAAAAGGAGTTTCGCGACATCGTGGCTCGTGAGTTGGGTGGCAAATGGGTTATTCCTATGAAGTTGCCTATGTGGATGGTGTATATCGCTTCGTATGTTGCCGAGAAATGGGCTGCAGTGCAAATGAAAGCAAGTACGCTCAATCGCGACAAGTTTAAGATTATGAAGCAACGCAATTGGTCGTGCGATGTGAGCGATGCCAAACGAGATTTTAATTTTAATCCTCAATTTTCGCTTGAAAAAGGAATAAAAGTTACCGTGGAGGCTTATCTTGCCGACAAAGAGCGTGCTAAAGAGGGGAAGAAAAAGAGATGAGCGAAGATATAGTTAAAAGAAAATTTCCATGGTGGGTGAAATTGCTTATAGTGATTTCAGCTATGCCTGTGTTGTTGTTGCCTGTGATTATAGGTAAATGTAGTGTGATGCGATATGATGAAATAAAGATATTTATTCTCATGTATCCCCTATATGTTGTTGCATCGGCTATCTTGGCGTGGATATGTTATCGTCAGCGACCCGAAATGACTGCCATATTGATAGCGTTGATGTTGCTCACGCATGTGGCTATGTGGATGCTCCCCGGAGCTGTGTAATTGAAATTTAAAGATATGAAAAAATGGTGTGTCACAATCAATGACACACCATTTTTGTATTTAGCACCCAAGGCCGACTTATAGTGTCAAGGCCTCTATTATCATTGCGATGCGTTCCCACATGAAATATCCTATTCCCACGATGATTGCTGCAATAATCAATATTGTGAATATAGTTAACGAGAAATCTTTGGCTTTAGAGGGGGTTTGGGGCGCGTTTTCGTTGGCGATGGCTGTCTTGGCGCGTTTCACCATCGTTAGGGCGAGAGTGGTGCTTATGCCATGGACAGTCATAAGATAGCCTATAATCTCGCCTTCGCTCCTACCCTCATTGAGCATAGTCTTTATTTCGTCGTTTATAGAATTCATGGGTATGTTTTATTTTTTTGTCTCAAATTTTAGTTGTCGAGCTTTTTCTTTGAAAATTGTTTTGTCGCAAGTGAATAGTTGTGGTGCTTTGTGGGCTGTGCCTACAACTTTTTTGCCAAGAGGGATGAGGAACCCGCTTGATTGAATTTTTCGAGCAAAGTTGCGACGGTCGTATGTAGCGCCTTGGATTGTTTCGTAGAGAGTTTGCACTTGTGTAATGGTAAACTCTTCGCCAAGGAGGTCATATCCGATGGGTTCAAAATGTATTTGTTGCTTGATGGCATTGCGAGCATTTTCAATAATTTGTGCGTGGTCAAAGGCCAATGGAGGAATGTTATCGATATCAAACCATTGAGCTTTTGCTGCATCGTCGCCCCCTACTACATCGCTTGGTGTAACGAGAGCATAGTAGGCGAGTGAAATGACACGATTGCGAGGGTCGCGATTCATTTCAGAGAATACTCCCAATTGCCACAAACGATCGGGCGACACATCTAAGTTAGTTTCCTCTTTTAGCTCGCGTAGGGCGCAATCTTCGGCAGTTTTGTCGTTTTCACGAAGGAATCCACCAGGAAGAGCCCAACAGCCCTTGAAGGGCTCTAAATTCCGTTCAATTAATAGTACTTTTAATTTTTTGCCATCAAAACCAAAAATCACGCAATCGGTAGCAACCGATGGGCGCCAATATTCATAACAGTATTGTTTTGTTTCGTTAGCCATAATAAAATTAATTATATGAGATATATAAAAGTGTATCTAATATTTGTTAAACCTACACAAAGGTAGTGCTTTTATTTTATAAACGCATGAAAGATACTAAAAATAATCGGTTTTGGTTAAAATAATTAACACGGCGAGTGGTTGGTGTATAAAAAATGTTAATATGCTGCATTTTGTGGTGCAAAACTATGTTTTATAACATAAAAAGTTATACCTTTGCATCGTGTTTTTCATGGTATTAGATTTAAGGTTAAGAAGATTGGTTGTCGCGATGACAATCAATTTTTTTTTTGCCTTAATTTTTAGTGAAATTCTACCACATTTTTAATTGCTTAAAAGACTGAATTATTTGATTATATATAGAAAGAACTCCACAAGTGTGGAGTTCTTTTTTATTAGTAAGAGGTTTTTTTAAATTTTGCTTTGGGGTTGAGGGGTAATTGAGAGGCTTCGTTGTAGTCAACTTTGCCAGCCATTCCTTTAACGGGTATGATTTTCTTTTGGTGGATTATGCATTCTACTTTTGGCTTATAGTTGACATCGCCCGACCAAAATTTACAGCCATGTTGCTTTAAGTTGTAATTGATATAAAAGTCTGAGCTGCTATAAATGATAGGTTTTACACCATAGTGCTTTTGGCAGAGTTTAATCCATTTATCGAGCTCTATGTTGAGTTTTCGCTTTGACCATTTTCCTTTGTTAATCTCTATATCAAGCATAGGTATGAGAGGAAGGTCTTTGGGAACTACTTTTGCGAAGTTTTCAAATTGTTTTTCGGCAGGCGAGGTAGTTGAAAAGAAGTGATATGCACCACAATAAATGCGTCTCTCTATAAATTTCTCCATGCGAGTTTTAAATAGATGATCGTTAAAAGAGCCGCCTTCGGTGGCTTTATGATATATGAAATCAAGATTTTTTAGGGCGTCAAAATCTACTACTTTGTTGTGGTGCGATATGTCAATGCCTTTGTATATTTTTTTGTCGGAGTGGCGGAATTCCCAAGGGGTGGGAATATCGAGGTGCCCCATTTTGTAGGTTTTTGTAGCAACATAGTCAAATGCTCCATCACTATCTTCGCTATAGTCGTTACGGTTGGCAAATTTCTTGTAGATAAATAATGAACCAGCAGCCAATAGAGCCAATCCTGTGATAATGATGATTAGTTTTTTTGTTGAAATTTTCTTCATAATATTTGATAAAAATTGGTTAGTGTGTATTTATAAATGTATTTATCATTACAACAGTAAATACTTTTAATTTAATAACCAAGGCGCAAGATGTCAAATGGTCAAAATAGTTGGTGAAATTCTTGTGAGTGGTTGATAATTATCGACTTGGGGAGTTGTTATGGGGCGCAATTAGATGCCCTAATTTTGCTCTTTATTTTGAGAGGTTGTTCTCATGAAGAAATAGAGGAACAGTACACCAGCGAGGAATAGGGGGATTGAGAAACTCAATATAATACCAAAGATGCCCAATGAGGCTGTGATGGCAAGAAGATATGTGGCCGGAACGCCTACGATTACATAGCACACAAGGGCTATCCACAACATAGGCATCACATTAGAGGTGCCGCGTAGTGCGTTTGAGAAGTTGATTTGTGTGGCGTCGCCCAATTGATATAGCACAAGGGGAAAAATCAATGTTGAGGCAGTAGCAATCACCACGGTGTCGTCGGTGAATATCGTCATGAGGTCACGACCAAAGAATATGAAGATGAGTGATGATATAGTGGCGAGTGTAAGCATTATGTGATAGCCAGCAAAGGCAACTTGTCGCATACCCTTTCGGTCGTTGCGGCCGGCTGCATTGGCAACCAAAACCGATACGCTCGACCCCATGCTATAATAGATGCAAAAGCCGAGTGTGCCCACAATTACAATGATTTGATATGAGGCCAATTCGATAGCGCCGAGCCAACCAGCTACTACGGCTGCGAAGGTAAATGACCCCGACTCAAGCGATAATTGTAGCGCTATGGGGAGCGAGGTGAGGGTGATGTGTTTTAGTTGTCGGTAACTTATGCTGCTATTGAAGAATCCTTGGCTATATTCGCGATATTTCTTGAGTCCCAAGAATATTGCAATAATGGCAATGGGACATATCAATCGCGCAAAGAGAGTGCTTAATCCAGCTCCATTTAGCCCCATTTCGGGTAATCCGAGGTTGCCATAAATAAGCAACCAGTTGCCTATGATATTCGCAATATTTGAAATGAGAATAATCCACATGGGCATTCGTGAATTGCCTATGGCATAGGACCACTGGGCAAAAGCATTGAATAGTGATGTGGGGATTAATCCGGCAAGAAACAAAAGGAAGTATGGGCGAATGAGAGGGAGTAGTTCTTCGGGTTGTCCCATATTGTCAATATTGACATAGAAAAGAAACATTATGCCTGTTATGAGCAACGAGAAGATGATGTTGAGCACTACCCCATTGCGCAGAATCTCTCCTATGGCGTTTTTGCGCCCTTGTGAGAACATTGCACCTATCAAGGGAGTCAATCCGTAGGTGAAGCCCATACACGCGAAATTTGCCGTGTAAAATAGGTTGTTGACAAATGAAGCCGATGCGAGAGCCTCGGTGGAATATTGCCCCACCATAATGGTGTCGGCAAAGCCCACGATGATAGTGCCCAATTGTCCTATCAAAATGGGTATGCCCAAGCGTATTATTGCCGAGTAGTTTTCTTTATATTTATACCACGAGAGGCTCATTGTCAACAATAGTTATATGGTAGTTTTCAATAAAAACCCGGCAAGAAAATCAAGCCGGGTTATATGTATTTTTAGAGTTTAGTTTTTATCGGCGGTCGCCAAGAAATCTCAACAAGTAAAGGAACAAGTTGATGAAGTCGAGATATAGACTCAAAGCACCAATAGTGGCAAGGCGTCCATCGGTAGCATTGGGCATTTCATAAGCCATTTGTTTGATTTTTTGAGTGTCCCAAGCTGTGAGACCAATGAAAATCAATACACCAACGCCCGAAATAATCCAGTGCATAGTGGTACTTTTCATAAAGATATTCACCACGGAGCAAATGATGAGGCCAATGAGAGCCATCACTAATATCGAACCAAATTTAGATAGATCGTTAGAGGTGAAATAGCCATAGATGCTCATGGCTCCAAATGTGGCTGCTGTGATGAAGAATGTGCTTGCTAATGATTCAAAGGTGTAAACCAAGAATATTGGTGTTAGGCTCAAGCCATTAACTACTGCAAAGATGAAGAAAAGAGCTGTAGCCAATGCCGAACTCATTTTGTGAATAGCACCTGAAATTGCAATCACGAGCAACACTTCAACGCCCATCAATACCCAGATGCCCCATGAGTTATTGAAAAGGGTTGTCAAGAACATTTCGCTACCTGCTGCCCACATTGACACGAATCCAGTAACGAGCAATGCAAGGAACATTTTGAAATATACCTGTTTCATTACAGCGCTCACTGTTTGAGCGATTGATTGTTCTGAACGATAGGCCTGATGACCAGCTTGAAAAAAGTTTTGTTCCATAATTTTAGAATTATAATTAGATAAATATTAAAGGATTACATGCGTTCAGGCACATTGATGCCAAGGAGGCTCATGCCAGTTTTGATTACTTGCGAAGTGCAGTCAGAGAGAGTGAGACGCAATGAGCGCACAGCCTCGTTTTCTTCGCGAAGTATTGAGTAGTCGTGGTAGAATTGGTTATATTCTTTCACGAGATCATACACATAGTTGGCAATAACAGCAGGGCTGTAGTTGCGACCAGCTTCGTTTACTACAGTTGGGAAGTCGGCAAGGCGTTGGATAAGCGCGATTTCCTTTTCGTTAGGCTCAACAGCCGAGTAGTCGCCAATAGCAAAACCAGCATCGGCCGCCTTACGCATCACTGAACGAATGCGAGCGTGAGTGTATTGAATAAACGGACCTGTGTTACCATTGAAGTCGATTGATTCTTTTGGGTTGAATGTCATGTTCTTGCGAGGGTCAACCTTCAAGAGGAAGTATTTCAATGCGCCAAGACCCACCATTTCGGTGATAGCATCGGCTTCTTCGGCTGTGCAGTCGTCGAGTTTACCAAGTTCGCGTGATACTTCGCGAGCTGTGTTTACCATTTCGTCCATAAGGTCGTCGGCATCAACAACTGTACCTTCGCGACTCTTCATCTTGCCTTCGGGAAGTTCGACCATACCATAAGAGAAGTGAACGAGGTCTTTACCCCATTTAAATCCGAGTTTGTCAAGGAGCAATGAGAGTACTTGGAAGTGGTAGTTTTGTTCATTACCAACCACATAAATCATCTTGTCGATAGGATAGTCTTGGTAACGGAGTTTGGCAGTACCTATATCTTGAGTCATATATACCGAGGTGCCATCGCTACGGAGGAGGAGTTTGTGGTCGAGACCATCGTTGGTCAAGTCGGCCCACACCGAGTTGTCTTCTTTGCGATACATGATGCCTTTTTCAAGACCTTCGAGCACTTTGTCTTTGCCTTCGAGGTAAGTGTCGCTTTCGTAATAAATCTTGTCGAAGTCAACACCCATGCGCTTGTAGGTTTCGTCAAATCCGGCATATACCCATGAGTTCATCATTTCCCAAAGAGAACGAATTTCGGGGTCTTTTTGTTCCCAGCGACGGAGCATTTCGCGTGCTTCTTGCATCAAAGGCGATGCTTTTTCGGCATCTTCTTGTGAAAGGTTTTGAGATTCCATCAACTCTTTCACTTCGGCTTTATAGTGCTTGTCAAACAATACATAGAAATCACCGATGAGGTGGTCGCCTTTCTTGCCAGCTTTTTCGGGAGTGAGACCTTCGCCCCACTTTTGCCAAGCGAGCATTGATTTGCAAATGTGGATACCGCGGTCGTCCACGATATTTGTTTTCACAACTTTGTTACCACAAGCCTTGAGGATTTCAGAGAGACTGAAACCGAGAAGGTTGTTGCGCACATGCCCGAGGTGAAGAGGCTTGTTGGTGTTGGGCGAAGAATATTCCACCATCACCAATTGGCTCTCGTCGGTTACAGGAGTGATACCATAGTTTTCGGTAGCCACGATGCCAGCGATAACCGAGTTCCAGAAAGTAGGCTCGATAACGATGTTGAGGAACCCTTTAATCACATTGAAGCGATTCACGGCAGGCTCGTTTTTCACCAACCACTCCCCTATTTCAGTACCAACGGCTTCGGGTGCTTTGCGAGCAGCTTTTACCCAAGGGAATACTACGATAGTGAGATTGCCTTCAAACTCTTTTTTAGTTGTTTGAGGCACGATTGATGCTGCCTCTACATCAACATCGTAAAGCTCTTTAACGGCTTTAGCAACGGCTTGCGATATAATGTTATCGATCGACATAATTTTCCTAATTTAGTTATTAATGCTACAAAGTTACGAAAAATGATAGAATATTATCACATCTATTGCTTTTAATATTTTGATATTGCATAAATTGCAAGATTTATTGTTAAAAAGAATAAAAAGCAACCAAAATTGATAGGAAAATTCATCTAATTTAGGGAAATTTGTAATTAAAGATAAAACAATCTTTTCTATAAAAGTAATTATGAGTAAGATTCGATATATGCGTTTCTGGAAATGGCAATGTTTGATAGTAATACTATTATTGGGTATATATCTGTATTATGATTCAATAGAAATGCAGAGCCCATTATTGCTGAAATTTCTAATCGTTTGTTGTTATGTAGTGTGTGTATTGATTTCATGTATTTTGATAAAACATAAGCAATATGTGCGATTAGGCGTTTTGTTGGCAATAAATATTTTGTCGAGTTGTATATGCTATATTGCTTGTGGATTGTTGCCATTTAGGTCTAGTTATTCTCAATATTTAGGTAGTTATACCATGGCACAATCAAAACAAAATAATTCCTTCTTGTGGGAATATGAGATATTATCAAATGATAATAATATGATTGCCCCGTTTTTTAATTATTGTTTTGTTGAAAATGAGTATATTAAAAAGGATAATGACTCTATTGAGATTAATCAAAATCGGTTTAATATAATTTTGAATTTATCATATTTTGATTACGACAAATGGGAACTTCATGCCGATGATTTTGGTAGAATTGCAAAAGATTTATATGACAATTTTTATTCAGCATCAATACCCCGAAAACCTAATGACACAATAAAGGTATATATCAAATCAAAACAGTTACCATATAAACACATTGAGGATATGGTAATATTTGTCCGAAAATAAATTTAATAATAAACGATATGGATATATTAAAAGCGTTATATTATAATGAAATTTCGGAATCTCAAGCCATTGATTATATCGATATAATAATGGATAATCAAGAAGATGGGCAAGAATATGATTTGGCAACTGCAATATGCATGGATAAATTTGAATATAATGCGTATTGTTTTGGTGTACCACTTACGGTTTTAGTACAGTGGCGTTATGATGGATGGCCTCAAGAGTGTTGTAAAACTGGCGAAAAATTCAATTATAAGGATTATTTTTGGATGGCAACAGAATATGAACCCAATAAATGGGGGTTGGTGAAATTAATGGTTAGATATAATAAATCAGGAGAGCCAAAGATCAAAGATTATTCAAAACAACCTTTTGATATATTAAATTTGTTATATCATCATAGAATAAAAAATGATGAGGCGAAAACTTTGTATAATAAACTATTTGAAGATATAAAAAAAGGATATTATGAAAAATATTATCTTGATAATGGGAAATATGATATTGCAGCGATAATAGCACTTGATAAGTATGAATATACTGCATTTTTGCAAGGAGTCCCATTTGAAACTCTTGCAAAATGGAGATACAAGGGTTGGCCACAAAAATGTTGTAAGACGGGAGCTACTTTTGATTATAAAAAGTATTATTGGATTGCAACAGAGCTTAAAGGTAGTAAATGGGGATTAATAAAAACAGACAAAAGATGATACCCCGAAAACCTAATGGCACAATAAAGGTATAAATTAAAATCAGGAGAGGAATTTTTTGAAGTGATAATTGCTATAGGATGAAAAATAGAAGTGAAATTGTAAAATATTCACCATGGAATTATGTAAATGGGTGTTATGCAAAAGATTTATATGATAATGACAAAAGTATAAGTGGCTCTCCTTCGTTGCCGGGAGGGGGTAAGATAAACTTTGTGCCAACAAGGTTATAGTCCCCTTATAAAATTGATTTAGACCAGGAAGTTCAGGTGGAAGACCAACATTGGAGTTACAAAGAGGTAAAAATAAAATAAAAATAAGATATGGAGAATAATTTAATTGAAACATGGAAAAACTTAAATTTTATTGATGGCAGTTTTTCGATATTTAATATCATTTTTGATGCAAGAGACTTGACTGTGAAAATTCAACCATTATTTACAGATGAAGATGAAATAATAACATTGGATTTTTTTGATATAATAGCTTATAGAGTAACAGATGAACAATTCTATATGACAGGATTAGATAATGTAGAAGTGGGAATAGGCGTTTTCTATAAGGTGGAGAAGTCAAAATATGTTGAATGGTATATGAATAAGGGTATTCAAACTATAAGAAGAGGAGAGCCAGAGCCATTGCATTATGTAATCTATACAGAAGAAGTAGTCATTGATATTATAACTGATAATGATTTTATTATACGACAAGGGAATAAATTGTTATATGGACTTAAAAATCAATAAGAGTTGTAGTTGTTAACTGTGTGTTGATTGGATATGCAAGTTAGATATTCTTATCTGAAGAATTATCAGGGCAATAATAGTGTAGTATTGAATCAAAACGGAGTTGTTCAACAGATTAATCATTATTACCCTTACGGCTCATTGATGGGAGAGGGGTGCGAAAAATGATAGAAAAAACATCTGAATTTAGGGGTTAAATTGATATGAATAGAGGTGATTTATATATAGAAAAACATGTCTTTGATAGATTTTGAATGATTTTTTTGCAAAAGTTTACTATATTTGCAAAAAAACTAATACCAATATTAACCCCAATAATTTAGATGAAAACCAAATCATTATTGCGTTCTGCCATCGTGGTGTTGGCAAGTGCGTTTGTCGCGACTGGTTGTATTGATGAGAATTACGACCTGTCGAATGTTGATACAACCGCTGAGCTTCAAGTAAAAGACCTTGTGCTACCTCTCGACATTGATGAGATAGCAATGAAGGAGTTTATAAGCATTGAAGATACTGGGCACATTCAAGTGATTAATGGCGAGTATGTGTTGATTGACTCGGGTACATATACGACCGATGATATTATTGTTCCTGCTATAAATATTCCTGCGCCATCGGTGGCTCCAATAATAACAACAATTAAACTATTGGGAAATGGCAACACGCCTTCATCAACAAAGGCGCTCCCTACCCTACCAACTTTCCCATTGGTATTTGATATAGGTCGTCAGGTGAGTGAGTTTGAATACAAAGCATCGAATATCTCGGACTATATCGTGGATATCGACTTGATAGGTGCAAACTTTGATATAACAATCGACCTTGTTGCCGAGGGCTTGGAAAAAAACATCAAGTCATGGACATTGGAAGATTTCACAATGCGATTGCCAAAGGGCTTGACTGGCGAAACAAATATAGGTATCTATGACCCCGAAACAGGTATTGTGGAGATTGGTGGCTTGGTTGTAGAGGGCACGAAAGCCACATTTAAAATGTCGATTACCGAAGTTGATGTGAAGAAAGCAGGCGTGGTGTTTAACTACGATACTCACTCAATATCATTCAAAGATGAAATAGGCATTCACACCGGTCATGTAGTGGTGGGAATGAGCGATATAAAAACATTAGAAGGGCTTCCATCAACTGCCGACTTGAAAATCTTGTTCTCGATGGGCAATATTAATGTTGAAATGTTTGGCGGAACAATTCAATATAACTTGGAAGGTATTGAAATTGCCGATATCCCTATTACCGGTATCCCCACAATTTTGAGCCAAGAAGAGACCAATATTGTGCTTGTAAATCCACAAGTGTATGTGTGCTTCAGCAACCCATTGGGTACAAACTATGGTCTTCATGCGCAAACAGGATTGACCTTAACAGCAAAACGCCCTGGTCAACCCGATCAAAAGTATTCGCTTGATAATCCTTACTTTGAATTGGCTTGCAATGGATGTCAAGGATGCCAATTCTGCTTGTCGCCCGTTGATCCAGGACAAGGCAATTATTGGGGTAAATTTGTGAATGCTCAACATATTCCGTTCTCATCTTTCGCAAATATACTTTCGGGCAAAGGATTGCCTCGCTCAATAGGTATTTCACTCGATAATCCATGTATTCCTAAACAAAAAATTCCTCATTTCCCTATTGGAACAAATCTTGGCAAAATGAGTGGCTGTTACACAATCTTTGCTCCTCTTCAACTCAAGGAAGGTTCTCAAATCGTGTATTCAAGCACCGAAAAAGGTTGGTGGAACGAGGATATGGACAAGTTCTCAATCAAATCTCTCCAAATTGAAGCTTTGGTGACCAACGACCTTCCTGTAGATGTAGAAATCACAGGTTACCCCATCGACCGCGATGGAAATCAAATAGAGGATGTGGTAATTGAAGGTTTCCATTTAGAAACTGGTGTGGAGGACTCTCCATTACACATTAAAATGGCTGGTAAAATAGAGCATCTTGATGGAGTGGTATTTGTGGCAAAAGCTAAGGCTACAGGTCAAGCTCTTCGTCCTGACGAACATATTATTCTTAAAAACCTCAAGGTGAAAGTGTCGGGAAGCTATTTAACTGAATTTTAAACCGTAAAAATTGTCACAAATCATGAATAAATATATTAAAACAGCGATACTTTCGGCTACTGCGGTTTTGTCATTTGGTGCAGTGGCTCAAAATACTAACTCGGCCTATTTTATCGAAGGCTATACCCATCGCCATGAACTCAATCCAGCATTTGGAAATGAGAAAAATTACATCTCAATCCCTGCTGTGGGAAATATTAATGCTGCAATGCGTGGTACGATAGGATTGGAGAATATTTTTTATAATGTTGATGGGCAAACTACAACATTCCTTAATCCAGCAGTAGATGTATCATTCCTTAATGACATAAACGACTTGAGTCGATTGGGTGGCGATATGAATTTCAGTTTGATGAGCGCTGGATTTAAGGCGTTTAATGGCTATAACACGGTGAGCATCAATGTGAAGGGGAATATTAATTCGCTTATTCCCAAAACTCTTTTCTCTTTTATGAAAGAGGGTCTTGAAAATAAAACATATGATATCTCAAACTTTGATATCCACACCGATGTGTATGGCGAGATTGCTCTTGGTCACTCTCATCAACTTGGTGATAAATGGCGCATAGGTGGTGCAGTGAAATTTATCCTTGGTGGAGCAAATGTTGATGCTCGTTTTAATAAAGCACAATTGACCCTTGGTGAAGATGCTTGGAGTGCTGTGACTAATGCCGAAATTCAAGCAAGTGTGAATGGATTGAAATACGAAACAGAGATAAATGAAGCCACCAATCATGAATATGTGAGTGGTATGGAGGCCGACGAATCGGGATTAAATGGATTTGGTATGGCAGTTGACCTTGGGGCAGAGTTTAAGCCTAATAAATATTGGTCAATAAGTGTTGCATTGCTCGACCTCGGTTATATCAAGTGGAATAATAATATGGTGGCATCGACAGGTGGTGACAAGTCGTTCACTACCGACGCATATTCGTTTAGCGTTGATGCAGATGCGCCCAACTTTATTGGCGATGAATTGGAGAAGATGGTTGACGATCTCTCGGCTATTTATGAACTTGAAGACAAGGGGGATATGGGACCTCGCACCACTGCACTTGCTGCAACACTCAATATTGGAGCCGAATTTGCTCTCCCAGTATATGACAAATTAAAATTTGGTCTTCTTAACTCGACACGCTTCCAAGGTGATTACACATGGACCGAGTTTAGATTAGGCGCTAATATTAATCCGGTAAAACCTCTCTCATTGGGCGCAAATGTAGCAGTTGGCACCTATGGATGGGGATTTGGATGGATGGCAAATGTGAATGTAACAGGATTCAATCTATTCCTCGGAATGGACCGCACATTGGGCAAACTCACTAAAGAAGGTCTTCCACTTTCATCTAATGGCAGTGTGAATTTAGGAGTTAATATACCATTCTAATAGGCCGACAAATAGCATAAAACGATAAGGGGAGTCTCACACACGAGACTCCCCTATTTTATCTATAATTTTATCATATCGGCAAGTTGGAGGAAATAGTCGGTTGACCAAATTTCCAGTTCTTTTGGGTTCTTGATAAATGGCATTACATCGGCTTTGACTAAATTTATATCGGTAGAGGCTATGTGTTCCTTTAGTTTTATCAAAAACACATCTTTACTCATCTCTACTTCGTTAAATTCTTTGATGCGTTCTTGAAGGTGTTGGAAATCAAGGGATATGCCATTTTTGATATACCATTCAAAGTCATACCAATCACGGCCTTTTACGCGATTTTTCCAAGTCCTAAAAACAAGAGCGTGCATTTTACCAGCATATAAATTGGGTAATGTGAAACATCTTGTAAAAAATGAGAATGGTTGAATAAGAAGTTTTTGTTCGGTAGCAAAATTTAGAGGAGGTTGAGTGTCAACCTCAATTTTTATTTTCATACTTTTTTCGGTTTGAAAGGCAACATCGTAAACTTCAGTATCATCTTTTAAGAATGCCGATTCTACTTTACCAAAATTTTTCTTTTCTTTCTTCGTAATAACAACTTCTCTTCCCAATAACTCAAATTCTTTGATAATTGAAGGGAAATAATCTTCAATATTGAAGGTTGAGTCTTTATCTAATAGGGAGAAGTCCATGTCTTCAGAAAATCGATTTAGATTATGAAAAATCCTTAAGCAAGTACCCCCATAAAAAGCTGCCTTGTCAAAGAATCCACCACGATATAAACCAGCTAAAGTGATTTGTTGCATCACTTCATATATAGCATTGCGACGATCATTTTCGGTTACAATGTTGTATTGCGATAGCATTTGATTGAAAAGCCCCATTATCGAGATAATATTTTTATGATGTTGTTAATTAGAGATTTTTTCTTGCAAATTTTGGCACATTCGTTAAAAATAGAAACATCCATTTTGTAGAATTGTTCCATATCAAGTCTTAAGTTTTCTTTTAGATAAGTTAAAACTTCATGTTTAAATCGCAGATTGAGATTGGGGGTGTATATCAGCAAATCACACAAGGCTTTCTCGGGAGAAGCCATTAGATAGGCGATATTTTTGTGTTGTATGCTTTTTACTCCTATCGAAAAATAATTTGTTGGGCAATAAATGTATTGAAAATAACCTATAGGGGTGTCATATTGTTTAGAGTGCTTTGTGGTCATTGATATTGTGGAGGCAACACTCTCGGGGATGAGGCCGTAATAGCGCAATGCGGTGTGCATTGAGAGGTAGGACGGTCCATATAGATGGTTTGCAATTAATTCGGTGCAGAGTAATGCGCCGCTCGCTTGTGGAGAAAATACATACAATCCTTTTTTTATTCTTATGATGACATTATTCTTTTCCAATTCGGTTGCTTTGTTGGCCACCGACTTGATGTGAGGATATAACGAACTTATAGCGGTTATATCAAAAGGAATGTTTCCTATTTGTGAAGCTTGCATCATATTCTAAACAATAATTTCGATGCAAATATAGTAAAAATTTGAATAGATAATGGAGTAAAAGTCAATTATCTGTTCAAAAAAATACTATTTTAAGGTTTTTTCGGGCATTTTTGCGCCGAAAAGGATTTTTCCTAATAGTGGGTTTGTTCGTAGGAATTTGCTAATTAGAAGGCAAATGCCAATTATGACGAAACTTGTGAGTATTGAAGCGATAAATCTAATTGATGGAGAATTAATGCTGAAATTTTTAATCCAAGATAAAGAGCCGTTTACAAAGAAATAGTGAAGCAGATAGATGTCGAGAGTTCGACGGCCTATAAATTGAAGGGATTTACCTATGCGTGAGTTATCCATATAGTCGCCATTCTTCATAAAGAAATAGAAGAAGGATAGAATGCCAAGAATAGACAGTGCTAATTTTGTTGCAAATATAGCGCAATAGTCTTTAATGAAAAATATAGCGCCAACCAACATTAACGATATGATAATCAACATGATGGTGTTGTTGCCAAATATGTAACGAATGATTTTATCGAAATATTTCTTGACTATTGTGCCAAAAAGAAAGAATATAAAGTACCCAAAGGGGTGCACTATAAAGTCATTGAAAATGGGTGTGTCGCTAAAACGCATGGGGTCGTAGGCTAAATAGTAGAAAACAACTCCTATGACGGCCAAAATAATGTTGGTGATGATTTGTTTTCGGCATATGAAGTTGAACAATGTGTAAACAACAAAGTATTCAAATAATGCAACAGTAAACCAATATCCATTTAGCCCTCTTTGTTTGAATTCGGCTGATAGAATAAACAGAAAAAGAGATAGAAAAATAGCAGTGGGTATGATTTGTACTAAAAGTTTCTTAGAGAGGAATTTAATAGAGTTGGTAAAATTCCAAATTTGCTCTTTTTTATATAAAATAAATCCACTTATGAAGAAAAATAGTGGCATTCTAAAAAGAGAGAAAAAATCGGAATAAGGGTTTACATTAACATGAGAAAAGGTGGCAACATGGATGCATACTACAAGTATCATAGTAAAACCACGAAGAGCATCGATATAGCCTATTCGTTTCTTGTTAATTGGTTGATTAGATGACATAATCTTCTTAATTTTTATGAATTCGTGGTGCAAAATTCACAAAAATAGTTGATATGGGCAAGTATATAGTTGAATAATTAAGTAGCGAGGGGAATCTCATAGTGAGACTCCCCTACCCTGTTATGTTTTATGATGCTTTAGTTTTTCTTAATAATGGAACGAACTGCCACCGAGGAATTCGCGTAGAAGGCTGGTATGAGGTATCACTTGGTCGCTGATGGGTGTGAAATAATTCAAGAATCGACGCAAACGAATGGCTTCGCCATATTCGGGAATGTCGCGTGGCACATGTTTCAACACCTCTTCGCCATATTCTTTTATTACGCCAAGTTCAAATAGTAGTGATGAGTTAAACATGGCATCGGCATTTTCTTGGTATGGGAAAATCCATTTCTCTTCGCCACGACGCACACTAGGCCAGCGTTTAATGGTTGATTCGGCCGACACTCCACGATATTTGGCATCGCGAATGATGCGACGCAACAAGCGGTTGTCGGTTGTTGGCACCCAGTTGTGGTCGTCGATGGAAAGTGTGGTCAATGCCGACACATAGAGTTTGTATTTCATTTTCTCGTCAATGTGCGAGGTGAGATCGGGGTTAAGGCCATGTATCCCTTCGATAAGAAGGATTGAATTTTCCTCAAGTTTCAATGTGTTGCCTTTGTATTCGCGACAACCACGCTCAAAGTTGTAGGTGGGCAATGCTACCTCTTCCCCATTGAGAAGTGCGTTGAGATCGTGGTTGAATTGCTCTAAATCAAGCGCGTAGAGCGACTCGTAGTCATATTCGCCATCTTCGTCGAGAGGAGTATTGACGCGGTCAACAAAATAGTCGTCGAGTGAAATGAGTTTAGGCACAAGAAGATTAGTCATCAATTGAATGGCCAATCGCTTGGTGGTTGTTGTTTTGCCCGATGATGATGGACCAGCAATGAGAACGATGCGTGCCCCACCCTCTTTGTATCGACTTGTTATGTCGTCCGATATGCGCCCTATTTTCTTTTCGTGGAGAGCCTCGGCTACATTGATGAGGTCGGATGTCTTTCCTCGCAAGGTGGCACTATTGAGCTCTCCCACATTTTTTATACCTATGATGCGATTAAAACTTGTGTATTCGGTAAATGCGTTAAACATTTTTTCTTGCACCGATGGAGTTGCTGGTTGAGAAGGATTTTGTTTGTCAAAGCCCAGTAGCAACATTCCATCTTTATATGGAATAAGGTCAAACACATCAATTTGGCCTGTTGAGGTGGCAAGATTTCCGTAGTAACTGTCGCATATATTGCCGAGTTCATAATACACGGTGTAAAGGTCGTGAGTAGTTTTGAGTAGTTGCACTTTGTCGTGTAACCCTTGTCGCTCAAAAATGGTTATTACATCGCTGGTGAGTTGCTCTTTGCGAACAAATGGAATGTTTTCGGCAACAATCTCTTGCATGCGGCTGCGTATTTGTGCCACAACATCGTCTGACATCGTTTTTTTGCCCTCTAATCGACAATAATATCCTCGGGCTATCGAATGCTCAATGCGCAAACGAACTCCCGGCAAAATGTCGCAAACGGCTTTATATAGAATCATGCAAAGGGAGCGGATATATACTCGTTGACCCGAACCACTCTCTTTAGAGAGGAATTCTACTTGTTTGGGCCCAAAAACTGGGTAGTTGAGGTCTTCGGTTTTGTTATTTACGCGAGCGCAAATGGGAGTTATGTTGATTTGTTCTTTTAATCGATCGAAAATAGTTGCGAGAGTTTCTCCACCTTTAAACGAAACATAGCAATTGATGTTTTTGCAGAAAATATTCATGGTCGTATGATTATATAGTTAAGACAAAATTTTGCACTTTAAAGGTACAAAAAATTTTAGTATAAAAAACAAATCGCGACTCTAAAAGTTGATTGGAGTAGGGGGCGTGTTATAAAGAAAGGGACAAAAAAAGAGCATCAACTTGGGTTAATCAAGTCAATGCTCAATAAATTATTTGTACCGGTAGGGTAGTGCTATATTATTGTGCGTCAAGTGCTTGCTTGATGTCGTCGATAATGTCATCGACATTCTCAATGCCCACCGATAGGCGAATCAAGTCGGGGCGCACGCCAGCTTCAATGAGTTGTTGGTCGCTCAACTGACGGTGTGTGTGGCTTGCTGGGTGAAGCACGCAAGTGCGAGCATCGGCAACATGTGTCACGATTGCCACAAACTTGAGCGAATCCATAAATTTAATTGACTCTTCGCGGCCACCTTTAAGACCAAATGAAATCACACCACAAGAGCCATTTGGCATATATTTTTTAGCCAAATCGTAGTATTTGTTACCAGGAAGGTCGCAATAATTTACCCATGCTACGCGAGGATCGCTTTCAAGGAATTGAGCCACTTTAAGCGCGTTTTCGCAGTGGCGTGGCATACGCAAGTGAAGTGTTTCGAGTCCAAGGTTGAGCAAGAACGCATTTTGTGGCGATTGAATGCTACCAAGGTCGCGCATCAATTGTGCTGTAGCTTTGGTGATGAAAGCCATTTTGCCAAATGCTTTGGTGTAGGTGAGGCCGTGATATGACTCATCGGGAGTGCAAAGTCCAGGGTATTTTTCGGCATGTGCGTCCCAGTCAAAATTACCACTATCAACTATTACACCACCCACACTGGTAGCGTGTCCGTCCATGTATTTAGTTGTAGAGTGGATAACGATGTCGGCACCCCATTCAAATGGTCGGCAGTTGATAGGAGTGGGGAATGTGTTATCAATAATGAGAGGCATGCCATTGCGATGTGCTACGCGTGCAAATTTCTCAATATCAAGCACATCAAGCGATGGATTTGATACTGTTTCGCCAAATAACGCTTTGGTATTTGGGCGAATTGCAGCTTCGATTTCTTCTTCAGTAGCATCGGGGTTGATGAATGTAACTTCGATGCCTAATTTCTTGAGTGTAACACTAAATAGGTTGAATGTGCCACCATATATTGCCGAAGAACTGATGAAGTGGTCGCCGGCTTCGCAAATGTTGAAAATAGCATAGAAATTGGCTGCTTGTCCGCTCGATGTGAGCATAGCAGCAACACCACCTTCGAGAGCAGCAATTTTAGCAGCTACAGCATCGTTAGTGGGGTTTTGGAGTCGTGTATAGAAATAGCCACTATCTTCGAGGTCAAATAGGCGTGCCATTTGCTCGCTTGTGTCATATTTAAATGTAGTGCTTTGGTAGATAGGGAGCACACGAGGCTCTCCTTTTTTAGGAGTCCACCCAGCTTGAACGCAGAGGGTTTCGGGTTTGAATTTTTGTGACATGTTATTATATGATTGTTATTTGGGTGCAAATTTAATTAGTTTTTCGTAAAAATCTTTACTTTTTAAGCATAAAGTGTTGTCGCTGTTCGGGCGAGAGTCGTTCGATGGCATAGCGAAGGGCTGTGCGAGGCATAGTAGGAGCATAATTTTCGAGAAAATTAAGCAAAATAGCCTCATCTTTTTTCCCTATTTCGCGTAGTATCCACCCTGTGGCTTTGTGAATTAAGGGGTGGGAGTGCGATAAGTAGCGTTGTGAGAGGCGTAGAGCATCGTCAAATCGTTTTTTACGCACCAGTGTAAGGGTTGATACAATGGCAATGCGCTGAAGCCATAGGTTGTCGCTGTGGCTTAATTGGTCGAGCAATGATGGGTTGGGGGATTTGAGCATATTTGCACCTAATATATAGGGTGCCGATAGGTCAACCAGATCCCAATTATTAGCAAATGTTCCACGTGTAACATAGAATTCAACTATGCCGTTTTGTTCATCTTGATTTTTGCTCCTTTTATATTTTTCGACCAAGCATATAAAACCCGAAAGACGAAATTCATGAATTTCATGTTGAATCATCTTGTCGATGGTATTGAAATCGGCATCGAGATATTTTCGTGCGATGCGACGATTTTCGGGAACCGACAATCCTATAAATTTATCACCTTCGCCATACTCGCCTTTCCCGGTTTTGAAAAACGACATGAAAATTTTTATTTTTTTGGGATTAGATGCTTTGCGAAGTTCTTCTTGCCAAATTTCTATCATCTCAATTTTTTTGTCAAAGATAGTGATTTTTTGTTGCGTGAGAGGCTGAAATTGCGACCCGAGTATCAAGTGCGATTTAAATTTTCGATTCTCGTGGCGTTAAAATGAGGTGTATCTTGCGTAAAAAGAGGGGTTTAGTATGTGTTTTTGGTGTTTTGTTCATAAGATCAGAAAAATCGCTCATTTCCCCCTTTTTGCTCCATTTTTACCATTTGGGAGGCTGTGAGGTGGTGAAGTGTAGTTTTTTTTGAAAATTGACATGAAAATTGCTATTGTAACAAAAAATAAAAATCGTTACATTTGTAGGTTAAAAACTTTTTGAAAATGACGACCGATAAAATTCAAATTATTTGCGAAAGGGTAGAACAGCCTGCTATCGATTTTGAAAAAATTTGCAAATGGATTGTAGAGGTGGCAAAGTCGCACGGTAAAATTGTGGGACCTCTGACCTATATCTTTTGCGATGATGAGAAGATTATAGAAGTAAACCGTCAGTTCCTTCAACATGATTATTATACCGATATCATCACATTTGACTACTCTCGTGGCAAGCTCATAAGTGGCGATATGTTTATCTCTCTCGATACGGTAGCAAGCAACTCTGAGTTGGTTGGTGCTACTTATGAAGCTGAATTACATAGAGTTATAATTCACGGAGTGTTGCACCTTTGTGGTATAGATGACAAGGGCGAGGGTGAACGAGAAATAATGGAAGGTTTTGAAAATGAGGCTCTTGAGATGTATAGGGCAATGAATTGAAATTAATTAATATCTCAATATGAAGTTTGAATATGATGTAATTGTTGTGGGTGCTGGCCATGCCGGCTGTGAAGCAGCTTCGGCTTCGGCTCGATTGGGGTCATCAACCCTTCTCATAACAATGGATATGAACAAGATTGCTCAAATGAGTTGTAATCCAGCAGTTGGTGGCATTGCTAAAGGGCAAATTGTGCGTGAAATTGATGCTTTGGGTGGTCAAATGGGTATTGTAACCGACCGTACGGCCATACAATTCCGTATGCTCAACCGCTCTAAAGGGCCGGCTATGTGGAGCCCGCGTGCGCAAAGTGACCGCATGAAATTTAGTGCCGAGTGGCGTCGCATTCTAGAAAATACCCCCAATCTATCAATGTGGCAAGATTCGGTAACTGGTTTGCTTATCGAAGATGGCCAAATTAAGGGAGTTCACACTGCATTGGGTGTCGATTTTAAAGCAAAATCGGTTGTTCTCACTGCAGGAACATTCCTCAATGGATTGATGCATATAGGTCGTGTTCAACTTCAAGGTGGTCGTGTTTCGGAACCTGCGTCGCATGGAATTACCGAGCAATTGCGTGAAATGGGCTTCGTTGTTGAGCGTATGAAAACAGGTACACCTGTTCGTATTGATGGGCGTAGTGTGAAATGGGAATTGACCACTCCACAAGAGGGAGAAGATGATTTTCATAGTTTTTCATATCTTCCCGATGTTAAGCGCGAATTAAAACAGCGTAGTTGTTATACTGTTTTCACCAATCCCACTACGCACGAAATATTGCGTAATGGTTTGCCCGATTCGCCTCTTTATAATGGACAAATACAAAGTATAGGCCCTCGATATTGTCCCAGTATCGAAACGAAAATTGTTACTTTTGCCGATAAGCAAGAGCATCAATTGTTCCTTGAGCCCGAAGGAGAGGATACGCAAGAGTTTTATCTCAATGGTTTTTCATCATCATTGCCATTGAATATACAGATTGATGCTTTGCGCACAGTTCCTGCGCTTGCCGATGTGCAGATATACCGTCCTGGTTACGCTATAGAGTATGACTTCTTTGATCCTACTCAGTTGCATCACACTCTTGAGACAAAACTTGTGAAAGGGTTGTATTTTGCTGGACAGGTAAATGGTACAACTGGCTATGAAGAGGCAGCAGGGCAAGGGTTGGTTGCTGGTATTAATGCCGATGCCTCGGCGCATGGAAAATCATCATTTGTATTGGCTCGCGATGAAGCCTACATCGGGGTGTTGATTGATGACCTCGTTACAAAGGGCGTTGATGAACCATATCGCATGTTTACCTCGCGTGCCGAATATCGTATTCTCCTTCGTCAAGATGATGCCGATATGCGTCTCACTCCACGAGGCTATGAAATAGGGTTGGTAACACAAGAACGTTATGATCTTATGCAGTCAAAAAAAACACAACGCGATGCTTTGATAAACTTTGCGCGTGATTTTTCAATTAAGCCCGCATTGATTAATCCTGCATTAGAAAAGTTGGGAACAACTCCATTAAAGCAAGGAGTGAAATTGTATGACTTGATATTGCGTCCGCAACTGTCGATTTTGATGCTTGCCCCACACATTAAGGCATTGCAAGAACACCTCAATGCGATAGAAGTATCTCGCCGAGAAGAGATAATTGAGGCAGCCGAAATATTGATAAAATATCAAGGATATATTGACCGTGAGCAGTTGATTGCCGATAAGATTCGCCGTCTTGAAGGAGTTAAACTTGCAGGCAAAATTAATTATGCCGACATTAAATCGCTATCTACCGAGGCTCGCCAAAAGCTTGAAAGAATTAATCCCGAGACGGTGGCTCAAGCTTCACGCATACCTGGAATTTCGCCCAGCGATATAAATATCTTGTTACTCCTATTGGGTAGGTAATTGTGTAAATTGTTTCACGTGGAACATTTGTAAGTAATATAAAATCAATAACTTAAAACGAAATACGATGGAATATGTTAAATCAAAAGTGCGTGACATTATTGACTTTCCTCAAAAGGGTATAGTGTTTAAAGATTTAACTACTGTGTTTAAAGATCCAAGAGCTTTGCACCTCATAAGTTGGGATCTCGCGAAGCTTTACAAGGAGAAAGGTGTGACTAAAGTGGTGGGTATTGAATCGCGTGGATTTGTTGCAGGTTCAATTCTTGCGTTCAAACTCGACGCTGGTTTTGTGCCTGTGCGCAAACCAGGGAAATTACCTGCCGACACAATCTCGGCCTCTTATGAAAAAGAGTATGGAACCGACACAATTGAGATTCACCGCGATGCCATTAGCGAAGATGATATTGTAGTTATTCACGATGATGTGCTTGCTACTGGTGGAACAATGGCGGCTGCTGTTGAGTTGATAAAAAGCATGAATCCTAAAAAGATTTATGTCAACTTTATCATCGAAATTAGCGCTCTCAATGGTCGTGCAGCACTCCCCGATGATGTGGAGGTGACATCGTTGATTACATACTAAAAGTACCTCAAGTAGGGCTTATCTCCCTATGCTAAGATTAAAGTCTCTCCAACTGCAAGAGAAGATTTCAATTCTTCCCGACACCCCTGGTGTATATATCTATTACAATGCCGAGGGGGAGGTGATTTATGTGGGTAAAGCAAAGAATTTGAAGCGTAGGGTGTCGTCATATTTCAATCGTGAACATGAGGTTGTGCGCACACGATTGCTTGTGCGTGCTATTCACGATATGAATTACATCGTGGTGCCTACTGAGCAAGATGCTCTAAATCTTGAAAATTCGCTCATAAAAGAGCACCAGCCTCGCTATAATGTTTTGCTCAAAGATGACAAATCTTATCCCTGGATATGTGTCACTGGCGAACATTATCCGCGAGTTTTTCTCACTTATAACTACAAAAAAGATAGGTCGAAATATTATGGCCCATACACCAATCAGTCGGTGGCTCGTGCGGTGCTTCGATTGATTGATGACCTTTATCCCATTCGCACTTGCCGCCATATGATTACCCCCGAATATGTCGAGAAGGGGAAAGGACGGTTGTGTCTTGAATATCATATGAAACGCTGTAAAGGGTGTTGCACCGGACTAATCTCTATTGATGAATATGCATCATATATTGCTCGCATAAGACAAATTTTGCGTGGCGAAACTCAAGAATTGATGTCGTATCTTCGCGACGAGATGGCTCGATTAGCTATGGATTTGCGATTTGAAGAGGCTCAGGCATTGAAAGAAAAATACCAACTCATTGAGCGATATAACGCCAAGAGTGTAATTGTGAGTCAAACGGTGCAAGATATTGATGTTTTTGGTCTTGAAGATGATGATAAAGATGTGTATATCAACTACATGCATGTGCGCCGTGGGGTAGTAGTGAGTAGCGTGACACTACAATATAAGCGTCGCCTCGATGAGTCGCAGGCGCAATTGTTGGCATATGCTATGAGTGAGATTGCAAAACGCTTTTCGGTTGATTATAAAGATGTTATCGTGCCATTAGTGCCCGAGGTGGAGCTTGAGGGTGTGAATTTCATTGTTCCCCAGCGTGGCGATAAGATGAAATTGCTCGATGTGTCAACTCGCAATGCCCGCCAACGCAAAATCGATACTCTCAAGCAGATGGAGAAAAAAAATCCCGAGCAACGATTGGAGCGCACGCTCGAACGCATGAAAACCGATTTCCGTCTCACCGAATTACCTCGCCATATTGAGTGTTTCGACAACTCCAACATTCAAGGCACAAACCCAGTGTCGGCATGCGTGGTTTTTCGCAATGCCAAGCCTTCTAAACGCGACTATCGCCACTTCTTGATTAAGACGGTGGAAGGACCTAATGACTTCGCATCGATGAAAGAGGTGCTCACGCGTCGTTATACGCGACTTTTGCAAGAAGAACAGGGATTGCCTCAACTCATAGTCGTTGACGGCGGTAAAGGGCAATTAAGTGCCGCTGTAGAGGTTTTAGATGAATTGGGTCTGCGTGGTAAGATTGCAATTATAGGCATTGCCGAACGATTAGAAGAGATATTCTTCCCAGGTGATAGTGTGCCATTGTATATCGACAAAAACTCCGAATCACTCAAAGTGATACAACACTTGCGCGACGAGGCACACCGATTTGGCATCACGCACCATCGCAATCGCCGCAGCAAATCACAAGTAGCATCGGCCCTCGACTCGATAAAAGGAGTAGGGGAGAAAACACGCACCACACTCCTTCAACATTTCAAAAGTCTCAAACGCATACGCGAAGCCTCCCTCGCCGACATCACAGCCGTCATAGGCCCCTCCAAAGCCCAAATCATATACGACGCACTACACACAACTGTAGAGAAGGTGGAGAAAGCCTAATAAATTTGAAAAAAATCACATTTTGTTTTTGATTTTATGAAAATGTTTTAATTTTGTGTTAGTTACGAAAAAATTAAAAAATGATATTATGAGAAAGATTAAATTGTTAATGTTAATGCTTATTGCAAGTTTAGCATGTGTATGCTTTGTTGCTTGTGGTGACAGCAAGGAAGATGAACCTGAAATCCCAAATCAACCCGAAACTCCTGTTCAAAAAGAAGATCCCAGGTATTATGTTAAATATGAGGCTCAAATGCCATCAAAATGGACTAATACAATAAAAACTATTACTTTTGCTACGGAGAAGGGAAAGCAAATAGTTAATACAACAGAAAAAGCTTGGGAGGGAACATATGGTCCCCTAAAAAAAGGAGATAAAGTTTATCTAACTATAAAAAGTAATAGCCCAAATGAATATGATTATGTTCAATCATATAATCATGCTCGCATTTATGTAAGTCGAGATAAGGAACCTTTTGTTATAAAAGCTGAAGATGAGGGACAGGAAGATTTAACATTGGTATATACTATTGATTTCTAATTAAAAAGAAATATATAATAAACCCACTCAAGATTATTCTATGAGTGGGTTTTGTTATTAAAAAAATCCTTTAAAATAATAAAATATTAAGTATAAGTGGATATTGGTGATAAGATTTCCTATCTAAACAGATCCTCTAACACCACTTCGCTTTGAATGGAGTTGCTATACATATTTTGTTTTAATCAGTAGGTTGTCACCATTGTTATGTGGATTGCTTTGCGAGTTTTAGTTTTTGCTGCGAATACCGACTTTTTTTGCCTTAGTTGGTTGTCGTAGTTTTTTGTTATTTCATATTCATTGGTGGCAAATTTCATTTCGCACAAATTTATAATTTGGTTTTTGCGGTCGAGGACTAAATCAATTTTTATCTTAAATTTTGCCGATTTACTTCCTTTAGGATTAAAAATGCAAACTAATTGAGCGTTAAGAGTCTATATGAGGGCATTTACACTTTTCAATATAAAAATGCAAGTAAAAATTACACTTTTCAATATAAAATCGCCCTCATTTTTTACACTTTTCAAATTTTTTTGGTGTTTTCATATTGGCATTAATGAATGCAATGTTATAATCGTGAGGTTGTATTAGTATATGTTAGGGGGATTGAATGAGTCCTAAAATATTGCAAAAACGGGCCTTAATGTGAGAAAAATAAGAATTTTATGCCATCTTTTTTGATTTTATGGGTAGAATATATACCTTTACGAAAGAATATGCTAACCCTTTAAATTTAAATAATTATGAAAAGGAATATTTTTAAAAGCTTTGGGCTTATTACATTGGTAATGGCTTCTTTTGCGTTGGTAGGCTGCGAAGAGGTTTTGGAACAAATATTAGAAATTAGAATTGACAAGTGGGCCGACCTCGTGAATGAGAAAGAACATGAAACAATAATTGAAGGAAATACGCTCACTTATGGCTCTCATTCCTATTCGGTTGAAGGTGATTTGGATGCAACAGGTATGACTGGGCGATATGATACTCCCACAGCAAGCGTATCTTTTACCAATATACCATCGGGGTATAATGAATTTAAGGCTGTTTATAATGGTCTGTTGGGTAATTCAATTCAGGGGACAGCTGCAATGATTCCTATGGCGATTGAAATATATGCGCGCAATTCTTACACTGGTGAGCGTTGTCTTAAATTGTTGTGTCACGATGAGTCAACAGTAAAAGAGATATTGTCGGTGCTTAAAGAGCGATTCAAAACAAATGAATATGGTGGCGAAAATGATTTATATGTACAACGATATATTCCAGCAGCATTGCTAAAAAATGCTACTCCCAATAATGCTTATCGCCCATCTGAACCATATACAGTCGAAATGTGTCCATCGGTAAATAAATCACAAACAATATCGGCAGGAGTTGACAATTTTGTATATATCCTTTGCAAAGGATGGGACACAGGCGGTTATAAATATTCTCAACGCCAGGTTGAAATATTAAAGCCTAACGGCTCAAGCAAATATAAAGTATTTAGTTGTCCTTCTACTTATGTTCAATGTAAAGAGATAGTGGGCACTTGGAATGGCTTGAAATAAAGTATAAGATAAGTTTGCTATTCCCTTTTATAGGGGTTAAAATAAAGATAGCCACTCTCATTGAGAGTGGCTATCTTTATTAGGTATTATCGCCGTTGTTTGATGCTGATTTTTGCTGTTTTTATCGTCGCTACTACGCTTTTTGCCGTTAAAGCATAAAATACTTATCGCCATTGTTTGCGTCGATTATAGCGCATTTTAATGCGGTTTTAACGCAGGCAGGTGGGTAGGGTGACTTGTGAATGGTCTAATTTGATGCGATAGGCTTGTCCTCGTTCTCCGTCGATGGTGTAATTTTCGGCCAATTCGGGGTTGAGTATTGAGCTCCTTACAATGCGATTTACTTTTGACAGTTTTTGTCGTAGTGAGTCGCTCAAAGGGTCGCAAAGTTCATTGATTGATGAGGTCATGAGGTCATCGCTACCTCCGGGCTTAATGAGGATATATATATCTTCAATCTCATTGCGATAGTCCGATATATGCTTCAATACAATCCCCTCGGGGTGGTTGAGGAATAGTATATAGAGTGTGCGTAGCAATGGAGGAAATCTCAATTCAAGTTCGTTGTAGGCTGGCAAAAATATTTTAAAATCGCGATTAACAACGATTGGAGAAAGTGTGTTTGTTGCGATAGAGAGTTTTCCTCGCAATATTTCCTCAATTTGCTCCATGGGAGGCATCTCATTAAATCGAGTCACATAGTCGAGCACAATGGCCGATATGCGGTCGAGATATTCTTTTTTATCAATCTCGGCAGCTTTAACTGCAAGTTCTTCCTCTTCATTGGTGATTGAGGTTGATTCTGTTGGGCATGGGGCTCCAAAGCTTGAAGGAGCCTTCCAATGATTAATCGTTGCTCTAAATTCCTTGAAGAAAGAAGGTTTTTTCTCTTTTTCTTTGCAAATTATGTCATATGATTCGTCAACTGAATCTTGTGTGCTACAACATGGAGCGGAAAAACTGTGGGATATAAAGTCATTATTGTTATAGCACGAAATAACCACCTCGGGCGAGGAGTCAAAGCTTGTTATGTCAAATAGCGTTGAGGCAAATTGATGAAATGCAGAGTAATCAATCCCATATTGAGAGGGATAAACCTCCTTTAAAATTACAACCGAATATTTTCCAAAATTTCCGATGTTAAACCGTTGAGCGATGATTGAACCATTTAATTCAGGATCGTTAATCACTTCAGTTTTAAAGCGACCAAGTCCTACACGGCCCAATGCATCCAATATTTGGTTCACATCTTCGCTATCGGTATCGCAATATATGGTAATGTATCCAACAGGGAATTTTGTATATATTTTAGATAAAAGTTCCATTGATTTAAGTTTTATAAAAATCTAAATGGGAAATGATTACTCTGCGAAGATAACAATTTTTTATTTCACAATAAAAAATTAATCCTTATCGGGACAGCTAAAATAGTTCGTGCAAAATCCCCCAATGGGAGAGTCTAGGTCAAAGCATACTTTATCCATCCAGTTCTTGCGAGCCTTTGACTCTACTCTTGACATTTCGCAAAAGCCATCAGAACTTTTGTCAAATTTCATGTGGTTGTCGATTGACAATGAGAAAGCTACGCTTTCCACATCATGGTCGGCACCTATGTAGGCAAATAACCACCCTTCTTTTTTGTATTGCTCAATGAGTGATTTTATTGCTTCATGATTCCACTCTTGAGATGCATTTTCATAGCCATCGGTGATTATCGTAACCGATACTGCTGCATCTTTTTCGTTTTCGATTGTTTTGTGAAGACGGCTGCAAGCTTCACCTATGGCGTCGTAAAGAGGTGTGCCGCAACAAGGTTGGTAGTCTTCGGCTTTGATATGGTCGGCGATTCGTGCGTCGTTCATGTCGTAGATATAGTTGCGTGAACAACTACAAAAAGTAACAAGAGAGACTGTTTGTTGCGAGTCGGGATTTTCGTTGATAAACGATTTGATTGTCCCGATTGTTTCGTTTACACTTGCTACGGCTTCATTACGCATTGAAGACATCGAACCGCTACGGTCGAGAATGATGAGATTGTAAATTTTTCGTGACATAAAAATTTGATTTAAAAAATTAATAAATAAAGTTGTTTATGCCACGAAATTAGTAAGAGATGAGTCGGTCAGCCCATTTTAGCAACGTTGCCAAAGTGGGAACTCGTTGGAGTATAGTGTGTTATACTACTTTTTCACCACAAATGTGTTGCCCCACGATGAACGGTCGAGGTTGCGGTAGGAGATTGCTTCGCGCATGTGGATGGGGGTGATGTTGGGCGATGCATCGAGGTCGGCAATGGTGCGTGCCACTTTGAGGATGCGGTCGTAGGCGCGTGCCGACATGTCAAATCGTGTCATGGCATCGTGGAGTATCTTTTTAGTGTCGTCATCGAGTACACACCACTTTTCGAGCAAGCGCGAGTTCATTTGTGCGTTGCAATGAATTTCTTTTTCATCTTTGAAACGAAGAGTCTGTATGGCGCGAGCAGCAATCACTCGTTCACGAATACTTGCGCTGCTTTCCCCTTTTTGTAGCGATGAGAGTTTTTCAAATGGCACAGGCAAAATCTCCACTTGGAGGTCAATTCTATCGAGAAGTGGACCCGAAATGCGGCCGAGGTATTTTGTCACTTGTCCTGGCATACAAGTGCATTCCTTGGTGGGATGATTGTAGTATCCACATGGGCATGGATTCATTGATGCCACAAGCATAAAGCCCGCCGGATAATCAATGGTATATTTGGCACGAGCCACGGTGATGTGCCGGTCTTCAAGAGGTTGACGCATCACTTCAAGCACTGTGCGTGAAAATTCGGGAAACTCGTCAAGAAACAAAATTCCGTTATGAGCAAGTGATATTTCGCCCGGCATAGGATTTGTTCCACCACCCACAAGGGCCACCGGCGAGATGGTGTGGTGAGGAGAACGGAAGGGGCGTTGAGTCATCAATTTTGAGCCACCTTTGAGTTTGCCAGCTACGGAGTGTATTTTGGTCGTTTCGAGTGCTTCTTGGAGAGAAAGTGGTGGTAGGATTGAGGGCAAGCGTTTGGCCATCATTGATTTGCCCGATCCTGGAGGGCCCACGAGCAGAATGTTGTGCCCACCGGCCGAGGCTACTTCAAATGCACGCTTCACATTTTCTTGTCCTTTCACCTCGTCAAAGTCGTAGTCAAACACATTACTTGCGCTGCTAAATTCCTCGCGAGTGTTTACTATTGTGGGTTCAATGAAATATGTGCCGTTGAGGAAGCCTATCACTTGCGAGAGGTTGTCTACGCCATACACTTCAAGGTTATTTACCACAGCAGCTTCGGTAGCATTGGCTTGGGGTACAATCATACCTTTAAATCCCAATTCGCGTGCTTTTATTGCCATTGGCAACACGCCACGAATGGGTAAAACCGAGCCATCGAGCGATAATTCGCCCATAATGAGATATTCATTCAAGTGGCTTGCCTCGAGTTTTTCATCGGCAGCAAGAATACCTATAGCTATAGGTAGGTCGTAGGCTGCGCCCTCTTTCTTCACATCGGCAGGCGACATATTCACCACCACTTTGCGGCGAGGGAAGTCTTGATTTGAATGTTTCACTGCCGACAAGATGCGTTGGTAACTCTCTTTAACAGCAGTGTCGGGAAGCCCTACTATGCAGTACAAAATACCTTGCTCAACCGACACTTCGATTGTAATCAATATTGCATCAATGCCATTTACGGCAGCACCATAGGTTTTGACAAGCATAGTAGTGTGATTTATTCTGGTTGATTATTTCTTAATTGATTTATTCTTTAGCACCTTGTTCACCTCATTTGAAGCGTCAATAATAGAGTTGCCTCGATATATTTGTTTTCCAGTCGAATCGGCCACAATATAGAATGGCAAGCGTGAGATGCCAAGGCGTTCGATTGAATTGGCCGAAGCGGCACCTACAACCCATCCTTGTTGCCATGTGGCACTATCGTTTTCAATTGACTTTTTCCATGCAGTGGTATCGGTATCAAATGAAATATCAATTAATTGTAGGCGTTTTTTGTGATATTTTTTGCGTAACACACGCATACTATCGGCTATTTCACCATCATTGCGAGTGTCTTTGTTGCTGAAAGTTATGACAGCATATGAAGAGTTGTGAGGCACAAATGTGCTCAATGAGTCTTTGCTACTATAATATGAAGTCATCGAAATGCGCTCATTGGCCTTAATGTTATTCACACGATCGAGCATTGCTTCAAAACTCTCAATGAGTGAAGTAGGGCGAGCCTCGGGGGCAATTGATGACAGTAGCAATGTGCTTTTGCTTTCGTTTTCGGGATTAATATATTCGGTGAGAAGTAGTAGGGTCGATACTATATCGGTCTTGTTCTCATTGATATATTTCGACACTAAAGCATTTATCTTTTCGATATTTCCGCCGGCAATGGTTTGGATATTGTTGTTGAGAAATGTTGACCAACGCTCCGATACCTCATTGCCTTTTATCTTGGCTTTATATGGCGAATTTTTATATAACACACACTCCAAGTTATCGCCAGGCTCTACATATGCCCTGCCCAAGAGGGTTTTATTGGCAGTATAGAATTCGAGCATAGTGGGAGCATTGGCCTCTGCCTTAAACTCAAATTTACCATCTACCACTTTTATGCTTAATAGGTTAGTTGCACCATTGTCGATATAAACCACGCGCATATTTTGATTGCCACCACCATCAATCTCGCCTTCGACATTGAACGACGAAGAATTTCCACACGATGATAGCAACAACATCAATGCCAATGAAAATATAAATGTAAGCTTTTTCACAATAAAGAATGTTTATATCACAAAGGTAAGCATAAAATGTTATTCAGCAAAAGGTAGGCCTAAAAATGAAGAAACAGCCACACACAACCAGTTTATTAAAACAACACATAGCAACGAGTCGTTAATATGTGTAGGGGTTTAGGGCAGTTAAAAAGTTTGCTAAAATATATTACGCAATATCCACCAGGCCATTATGCTACCTACCAATGTCCACACTACCCAGGGGGAGTAGATAAATTTATGAAAACGAGGAAGTTTGTGTTTGAAAATGTTGGCAACCAACATCGAAATGAGAATGGGAGAGGCTAATAATATCATAGCATTATAGTGCCAAGCAGCTACTATATCGCCATGAAGCAAAGCATGTATCATGCGTTGGCTACCACAGCCTGCACATTGCCACCCTGTGAGTCGATAAAAGAGACATTGTGGAAATATGTGTTCTTCGGGATTGAAAAAATAATATATCGCAATAAAAGCGCCGACACCTATTATTGCCGGCACTATATAGCGTTTTATTGATGGACTCATAGCATTCCCGACACCATTTGCAACGGAATTGTTGCTAACCCTATAACGAAACTTAAAATAACCCAAAGGGCTGCTTTTTCAGATGTTTTTACAGCGCCTTCATAGTCGCCACGATTGTATTTAGATTTTACATTTGCAGCATATATGATGGCTATAATACCAAATAATTGGCAACAACACAAAGTTGACAATATGGCCCACACGAGATATGTTGGAGGGCACTCGATAGGAGGTTCAACCGAGGTTTTGAGTTGAGGAGTTGTTATAGGTTCTTGAGGAGCAGAGTAGGTAGGAGGCTCTGCAATAGGTGATGCCTCTTCATCGATTTGAGCTTCTTCGGGTTGTGACTCCTCTGCCTCTTTTTCTTCAACCTCTGCGATAGGGTTCTCTTCCTCATAAGTGGGTGGTTGCATGGGTTGAGCAAAACGATGGGACAATTCCTCTACATCTTTAGCCTCAAGCCATTGGCTCAATCCTTCTCTCCACACAAGAGTAGTGGGAGGAAAAGCCATTTGCTCTATTTCTTCAAAAGAGTAAGGACCCTTTTTTTCGTTATTTAAGTATATCCAATATTCCATATCTCTAAATTAGAAGAACTTAACTTCTTTGCCTACAATGTCACTCAATAGATTGTTGGCAAGACGACTTGCTCCAATGCGGAAATATTCGTTTGTGAGCCATTTTTCGCCAAGCACCTCTTTGACAATAGTATAGTAAGCTACTGCATCGTCGGTTGTAGCAACGCCACCCGATACTTTTATTCCTACCATATTGCCAGTCTTGTCGTGATATTCTTTGATACATTTAGCCATCACATAGGCCGCTTCGAGCGAAGCCCCAGGATAGCCTTTGCCTGTTGAAGTTTTGAGGAAGTCGGCACCCGAGTAGAGTGAAAGTATTGATGCTGCTTTGATGTCGGCAGCGGTGGGTAGAGCACCTGTTTCGAGAATCACTTTTAAGCGAGCATCTCGGCACACAGCTTTTAATTCGGCTATTTCATCGCAAACACTTTCGTAGTCACCGTCAAAGTAGTTGCCAAGGTTAAACACGATATCAATTTCATCGGCACCACCATCGATAGCGAGAGCAGTTTCGGCTACTTTCACTTCAATAAAAGATTGTGAAGAGGGGAAACCACCCGACACGCACGCAATATCCACATCGCTCACATCAAGCACCGAGCGCACCACTTGAGCAAAACAAGGATATACACATATAGCAGCTACATTTTTCAATTCGCCATATTCCTCATCAAATGCATTGACGCGCTCCACCAATTTTGCAACCGATTGAGAAGAATCGGTCGAGTTGAGGGTGGTCAAATCGATTGAGTTAAACAAGAATTTATACACATCTTGATTCTTGTTTTCTTCCAAGTGGTCGGCAATGATTTTAGTCACAGCCGCCTTTATTTTTGCTTCATCGGCACTTACATTGCTTGCTGCAATCGTGTCTCTATATTTATCGCTCATAATATTCTTTATGTTTTAATTACTTTCCTAAACTACAAAGGTATTAATTATTATTTTAATTTAGGGTTATTTATATGTCGATTTTTATCGCGTGAGGTCTTCTTTTCAAGATTTCGTTGCAGTGCCTCGGTGAGATCAATTCCCTCTTGATTAGCAATAGCTATTGTAACCCACAATAGGTCGGCAAGTTCGTCGGCAAGATTGGGCGTTTCACCTTCTTTAAACGATTGATCGCCATGCAACCGAGCCATAATGCGAGCCACTTCGCCAGTTTCCTCGGCAAGGATAGCCATATTGGTGAGTGGAGAGAAATATCTCACACCTATGGTCTTTATCCAGTTATCGACCATATCTTGAGCCTCGCGAATAGTGATATCGTTGTTCATTCTTTTAGTTTTGAGTCAATAATGATAGTTACAGGACCATCGTTCACAAGTTCCACCTTCATGTCGGCACCAAACACCCCTTTCCCAGTGGGTTTTCCTATCGCATCGCTCACTTGGTCGCAATAAGCCTCATATAGTGGCACAGCCACATCATGGCCGGCTGCGCGAATGTATGAAGGGCGATTTCCTTTGCGAGTTGAGGCTGTGAGGGTAAATTGGCTCACTGCCAACACTTCTCCGCCAGCATCAACGACCGAACGATTCATCACCCCATTTTCATCATCAAAGATGCGCAGAGCCACAGTTTTCCCCACGAGCCATTTCACATCGTCGAGAGTGTCGCCATGCTCCACCCCCACGAGCACCATAAGCCCGTGACCTATCGACGATTTCATCTCGCCATCTACTGTTACCGAAGCACGGCTCACGCGTTGTATTACAAGTCTCATATTAATTCAATTTATTATCTGCAAAAATAACATAAAGAATTGAATATTGAAAATTAAAAAAGCGAGCAAACCATGTGGTTTGCTCGCTTGGTATTGGGATTAAAAGAGGAAAATCTTAATTGAATTGGAAAAACTCAAACAAGAGTAAAACTCTCTCCTTTTTCCTCTTTCCTTTTTCCTCTTAAAATGGTTTTCAACTTTCAATTTACTTGATGTAAACTTTTTCTGATTTCTTGCCTTGAACCTTGATGAAGATACCATTAGATGGGTTTTCAACTTTCACACCTTGGAGGTTGTAGTATTCAATAGGAGCGTTTTCGTCATTATCAACGCTGATAGCATCGATTGAATTGGCAATCACGCTAAATGAATATTGTGAAGGCGCTTTAGTTGTAAACGCTTCGTTGCGTGGGAGTGAGAATCCCTTCAAGTATTCACCTGAGTTACCACAAATGTAGATATTGCCAGCGAGGTCCCAAGCGATGTCATAGACATAAGTGCCTATGCCATGAGTAATTACAATCTCGCGACTAAGTGTTGGAACACCTGCATCACTCCAAGTCAAACCATAAATAGTGAATTGTTTTGGGTCGGCACTTGATGAAGCAATGGCAATTTTTGTTCCATCGGGAGAAACGCGAACACCACCACCACCACGGCTCACAAGGTCTTTGTATTTTTCAGTTCCTTTGGCATCAATGTAAACGAGACCAGGTTGAACATCGGTAGGAGTAGTGCGATATTGACAATACCATATACCACCACGATCATCATAATCCACATTGGTTGTTTGAGCTGCAATAGTGTATTTGCCAGTCAAAGCAGGAATATTTGTTGGGATAGGAAGATTTGTGGCTGTGCCAAGAGCATATTCGTCGGTGCTACTACCTGAATAAAGATAACTCCATTGATTATTGTTGCAAGAAAGTGCTACCATCTTGAGGTCTTTACCACTGCCTTTTACATCAAAACCAAGGTTAGATGCTGCCATAAATGTGCCACTTGCGTTGGTATATTTGTAGGTAGTAGCATCAAGAGTGAGACCACCAAACAATGATGTGAACTTGTTGTTGGCAACAAGGTCTTCAAATGTAGGAGCATACATGATGTAGTTACCTGCGTTGCTCATACGAGTTACAAACAAGCGACCATCATCAGCTACGCGCACGCGAGCAAGGTCAGCACCATTAGTTGTACCAATTTTTTGGTTAAGAGTCCAACCACCAGTAAACACATAATTATTTGTAGTAGGATTTTTAATTGGCTCCATATCTGCCGAGAATGCGTAAAGGCCTATACCACCACCTGTTCCACTCCAGTAAGTAGCCGATGTTGTAGATATGCCTTCGGTAACATAAACATTACCAAATGAAGCACTTTCCATGTTGTTGTCAACATCAACACCGCGTGGGTGATAGAAACGGTAAGCTTTAAATTCTTCAACAGTAGTTTTTTCTTTGCCGTCAACAACGATTTCCCAATCATATTTACCTGCGTCATAGTCATTAATTGAAATTTCGGCAGTTTGAGCGCCTTTTGATTTAGCACCTTGTTCAATTACATCATACTCAACACCGTTTTCATCTTTAATCACGATATTTACGCTTTCGGCATTGGCGTTCAATGAATAATTGATTTTCAATGTTGTTTCATCTACTTCACTCTTAAGAGCATAAGCAAATGGGTTGGCAGTACCTGCAGCAGGAGTTACAGTAATAAATTCTTCAGGTTCGGGCTCGGGTTCAGGTTCAGTTATAGGTTCGGTAAATTTATATACTGTACCATCAACCACGAGGTATAATTCTATATTTGCAGCAGAGATCGAACCGTTATTAGTAGTTGTTACCACTCTACCATGAGCCGAAGCATAGGTGTAGTTAGCTGCTGTGATTGAAGCACCTGTAAGGGTAATTTCTTTTGCCGAACCGAAACCATTAGTTATATCAAATAGTTGAACTCCACTAACCTTGCCGTCAGAGCCTACTTTAGGAGTTACCATAAGCGACTTGCCTGCAAACTTGAAGTAGTTAGCACCATTAGATTTTACATTAGGAATGGTGTTTTCTCCAAGTTTTTGAGGAGTAGAATTGTCGGTAGTTCCAGTCCATTCAAATGCTGCACAGGCGTTACCATCAAATACATAGTTATTAGGATTGAGAGGAGATACATTTAATTCGAAATCTCCACTATTACTCATTTTGTCGGCAGCAAAAATAGCTTTTGATGTATCATCGGCATTACCATTGAATCGCATTTCACTTACCTTTTTGCTATCAGAGACACCAAATTTAGCTATACGGAATATTTGACCGGTATTAGTTTGGCCGGTAGTGATAATATTACCATCTTCGAGTGTTCCTGAATAGGTTAGAGTCTTACCAATTAAGCAACGATACCAGTTACAATAGTAAGAAGTACTAAACCATAGTTGGCAAGTTTCGGGAAGCTTTGTAGAGCTATTTTGAGTCCATTTATAGAAATTGAGCACACCATTATAAACATCAGAGCCTTGAATTTGTCCCTTATCAGAATAAGTTACTGTCATACCACTTGCAATCAAAGCATGGTCGGCAGTAAGTGCAATGTCTGAAATTTTAAGACGACCGTTAGCCGAAAGTTTCACTGCCGACATATCGAGTGTTTTGACTGTTCCTGCATTGATATCAGCAAGGTAGATGTAAGGCTCGTTGGCATTATCAAGAGCGAGAACATAAAGTTTGTCATTGCGCACGATTTGGCGACGCACGGTTTTGCCACTCAATTGTGAAGCAAGAAGATTAGATGTTTTGCTCTCAAGAGTATAACTTGCAGCAGGACCAAATGAACTACCTTCGCCTACAGGATCGGGATAGTTGTCAAATTGTTCGGTTGGAACATATGCTACATCTTGCATGAAAACTGTAGGACACGACAAGGCGTCAGCTGTTACAGTTACATTGATTTTTGATGGAGTATTGTCTTTAAAGTTGACAAATGTTGAATCAGACAAATATTCGGGGTGAGAGAACTCTAATGAATAGTTACCTGGTTGAACTTTCTTAAACATGAACACACCATTATACTCATCGTCGGTTTTATATGTAGCAACCACACTTCCATTTCCATCTTTAAGCTTAACTTCTACATTATTAAGAGGTTTGTAAACATCAGCAGTACCTCCACCGGGAGTGTAATAAGTGTGAGTAAATTTATTGTTTTTGTCACGGACAATACCGTAAATAGTACCAGTTGATTCGGTTTTGCCCCATTTAAAATAGTCATTTATACCTTTTGCGTATGCTTCACCCTCTAATGCACACACATCGTCGTTCATGTAACGATGACGAGCAGGTTGATAAGTATGGAAATAACCTTCGGCCAAGAATCCAGGAACACCATGCTTAATAGCTCCGAGGTGTCCAGTATATGTTACCTTTCCGGCATCTTCATCATATTCCGCAAATTTGTCGGTAGAATCAAAATCATAGTCAGGATTAGTAACATCATATGATGCTGATGATTGTTTGCCATAGAAACTCATGTCGCCACGGATATTCATCTTTGTCATTGAATATGTGCCGGTAGCAGTCCATTGTTGGTGAGGCATACCTGCGCCATAAAGATGTGGCCACACTGCTTGTCCTAAAGCTTTACTTCCCGAGTTTCCTTCTTCTGCATCTGTTCCACGATAAATTATCAATGGATAATTGATAATATCGCCATCATTATTTGCATTAGAGTGGATTGATACGAAGATATCAAAGTTGTTAAACTCCACTTCGGCTGCAATTTCCGAGAGGTTACGATTATAAGCATTAGCTAAATTAGCATCACCACCCATGAGAACTGTAGGGTAAGGACCTCCCTTAACATGACTCATCACAATATTTTGACTCAAATCGAGAGCTGCACCCATGCGAGCCGGATTTGAGTTGTTTTGGTTTTTAGAGCGGTCAAAAGGCACACCATATTCTACGAGCTTGTCGAGCATTGCAAACCCTTTGAGAAGGTTTGTGTTAGTTTCAAAGAATCCGGCGGTGTCCGATTTAGTAGCCGACGGATTGTTTGCTCCATGCTTAACTGTGCCACAAGGACGGTCGTTAGAAGTCCATGAACCGTGCCCTGGGTTGATATATATGCGCACATCTTCGGGATTAGCTGCCGATGCACCTAAAGCGAGCATCGCAGTCACAGCTGTTAGTAATATCTTTTTCATGTCGCTTCTTATTTGAGGTTAATAATAAACAACTCACCAGCAGGAGTAGAGTAAGCGATGCGACCACCATTAGTTGATGGGAACATAGCCATTGACTCGTCGGCAGTGAGTTCTTGGTGAGTTTTACCGTCGATAGAAGCAGCAACAAGTTTAGAAGAAGTTACTACTTGACCATCGTCGATGTCGTGCATACCCACAACAGTGAGGTCGTTCAACCATTGCGCAGCACGAATGTTACCTACGAAAACAGGGTTAGAACCGTCGATGTCGGCAACATAGCAACCACCCGAAACGAAGTAGTAGCACACTTTAGTACCATTAGGCGAGATAGAAGCCCAAAGGTAGCTTGCGCCATCTTGTCCGTTAGGCGAAATCACTTTACCATCGATGCAAAGTTGACCATGGCGAATAGAAGCCACCGGCATTTGCACAGCAACACCACCGTTTAGGCTTTTAGCTTCAACCTTGTTGTTGTCAACAGTCATCACATTAGTACCATTCACAGCAAAACCGTTTAGGTCGCGAGTAGGTGCTACGAGAGTAGATTCTACACCACGAGCATTAACAGCTTTAAGCGAAGTGTAACGGAGTTTGTTTTCAGCAGTGCGGCTTTCGCGGAACACTACAGTACCATCGGCAGCAATTTTGAGGTCAAAACTGTTACCGTTAGCCGAAATCATGTTGATTTCTTTAGAGGCAAGGTCCATTTTGTGGAGACCACCTTTTGTGTTTTGAGAAAACACAACAAATGAACCATCGGGGCT
>JAZRLP010000020.1:0-15613 GCA_045646905.1 Muribaculaceae bacterium | reverse complement strand
AATTTATGACTCGGGAAAATCGGTACATGGTAAAGCTCATATATGCAAAATGGGCATGGGTTGGATAAGGAAATTATTATATATGTGCTCTATTTCTGCCATTAGATATAATTCTACTTGCGTTGCATTATACGAGCGTTTAAGAGAAAAAGGAAAACCTGTTAAAGTTGCGATGATTGCAGTAGTAAATAAACTTCTAAAACAAATTTTCGCTATTGTAAAAAATAATTGCTTTTATGATGAAAATTTCTCTAAAAATATTTGTTTTTGAACACAGTTCATTCTGTCCAAAAAATCCCACAAGGGCCACAGCTGCCCACCTTTCCAAGGGGGGCTGTCGCTCAGCGACTGAGGGGATTAATACACACAGGGATAAAGAAAAAACATGTCCCTTCTGTCATTCTGTCCAAAACCCTCTGCGAGTTTCTGCGCCTTACAGCGTGAGAACAACTTTCCATTCACAATTTTGGCACAGCTATTTTTTGCATATTCAGTTTTTAAACCTACCTTTGCACAAAACTCATATCATGAAACGACTTTTCACCATACTCCTCATCATATGTAGCATCGCCACCATGAGGGCAGTTGACTACGACAAAGAATTTGCCAAAATGGGATTTGTCGATGTGCAGACACTCGACTCCACCATACAAGTCGACCTCAAATACTCATCAACCGACAACTTTATGGGCAAAAACATGTATGGCGACCTATACAAAGCCTACCTTCGCCCCGAGATTGCCAAGATGGTCATTAACGCACAAAAATACCTCAAAGAGATTAACCCCCAATACACCCTCGTCATCTACGATGCAGCACGCCCATTGAGCGCCCAACGCATGATGTATGAAAAGGTGCAAGGCACAAAATTCAGCAAATATGTTGCAAAACCTGTTAATGGTGGAGGCTATCACAACTACGGATGCGCCGTCGATGTCACCATACTCCACAACGGCACACCACTCGACATGGGAGCAGGATTTGACGAATTTTCAGAAATGTCGCACATCGACAACGAGAAATACAATCTCAAAAATGGGAAACTAAGCCAAGAAGCCTACGATAACCGCCAACTCCTACGCAAAGTAATGCGCAAAGCCGGCTTCCACACCTACCGCTGCGAATGGTGGCACTTCCAACACTACTCAAAACGATACATGCGCACCCACTTCCGTTCAATCGACTTCTAAACTCTCCCCTCAACAACCTAAACGCTTCAACTCGCATATATAGCAACTTGTGAGCGTTCGTCATCGCAACGCCCACAAGTACATTCCAAGTATTCGTTTAAATCTTCGTTATCCATATTACTTTGTGATAAGTTGGCTAAGTTCTCCATACGATGAAACGACACCAAATTTGATATTTTCTCCTGAAAATGAAGCAAAGTGTCTTCTCGCACATTCAATTTTAGAATCTTCAACGCCACGCAAATTAGCCGACTTAACCTCTAAATCGGTTTTACCCTTAGTTTCAGCAACGAAATAGATGTGTTTTACACTTCCCTCACGGAAAACAATAGCCCAGTCGGGATTATAGTGTCCCATTGGTGTATTGATATAAAATCCTCGTGGCAGTTTGGTGTAAACTTCTACATCTTCTTGTCGTTCGAGTTGTTCGGCAAATGGTTTTTCTGTACCAACGCTATCAACCACAACTAAATCATATAATGATTTAACGGATTCAATAGCATTTTCGCCAAGTTTACCACGAATAGTGCTTTCAGTGAATATCGATTCATCGAAAGTATCATCTAATTTGTGGTATTCAATATGCTTGATAACGGCAATAGCCTTAACTTCCTCAATAATTTTGCCCACCTTGATGATAAATTCTTCAGGGTTGAGCTTAAATTGGTGGAAAGTTCCTGGTTTTATTCCAGTAAGGATTTCTACAATAGCTTTACGAGTAAGGCCTGAACTTTCTACAAGACGCCCCACAAGGTCATATTTCACATTGTCGCCTACTGCTTCATTTACATGGATAGTACGAACCTTTCCTGCTGTCATTGCTGTACCTGCTAGCAATGATTCTTTGTCTCGGATAGATTCAAGAGTTCCTGAGCCAACGACAATACGAATTTCTGTAACACTTAAATTATCATCGATAGCCTTGATAGAATTTTTAATAAGCTCGTCTGTTTCAAAATCAACAGTGTAGAAGGTGCGAGTGTTAATACGTTTCCATAGTTCTTGGAACTCTTTCTTTTTGAATTTGTTTTCGTCAAACTTCGCTTCACGATGTTTACGAGCATTATCAACCTTAATTGCATCAGGATTAAATACTTTGTCAAGCACAGAAACAATACTCTCTTTTGCGTCATTATAGTCGCCAAAGTCAAGTGTTCCTTGTTTCTTATCTTCAAAGTATTTTTGAGTAAGTTTTCCTTTCTTTACATAGCCGTTAGATATAAGTTCTTCATGAACTTCAACGGCTTGTGAAGTTGAAAGAGTTTTCTTTTCTCCCGAAGCAAAGACGATAGTCTTTCCGTCGAAAAGGTTTGCCGTAACAATGATTGGTCGAGTAGAAATTGCTTGTGCAATTTCGTCTTGCAATCCTTTTGAAAAATCCTCATAACTTTCACTTGCGATAATAGTGAGGATATTTGTGTCAAATACTGCCGAACCGAGCAAATCTTCATCTTGTCGTTCGCCTTGTTGATTTACACAAAGACGCATACCACGACCAACTTCCTGACGCTTTTTATTTTCGTTATCGGAGTTTTTGAGCGTACATATTTGGAACACATTCGGATTATCCCAACCCTCTTTCAATGCCGAGTGAGAGAATAGAAAGCGAACTTGAGAGCCTTTAACACGAGGGTCAAGAGATAGCAATGCTTCCTTATCTTTCATAATAAGCGTGTATGCGTCCACATCGGCACTATCTGTTGTACCTCGTTCAACTTTTGAGTTGACGAAATTACCTTTTTTGTCTCGCGAGAAATATCCTTGATGTGTTTTGCCTACATCAATGCTTGAAACATAACGTAAGTATTGTTCATCAGCAAATGTAGGCTGCATTTCTTGCATAACTCGTATATATTCTTCTTCAAAGATTTCGGCAAATCGTCCAAGTTTTGTACCACCGGCTTCATAGATGCGATAGTTTTCTACATGGTCAATGAAGAAAAGAGAAAGCACCTTTATCCCTTTTGGATAAAGTGAGCGTTCACGCTCAATGTGAGCACGAATAGTCTCACGAATTTGTATCCTGCGAATAAGTTCCTCATTGACAGCCCCAACCATTTCGCCCTCAGTAAGAGTTGTATCATTGAGCAAATGTATAAATCCGTTTACTCCGTCAATGCGGTCAATAATATATCCATGGCGATATTCTTCAAGTTCGCCACTATTTTCAAACAAATTAAAACCCTCTCCAACAAGTTTGGTGATTTGTTTTGTACTTGATGAAGTTTTTACATCAAAACTAATTCTTGCTTGTGGAGCTGCACCATTCTTGCCGGGAACAATTTTATCAAGGTAAAGAAAGCCATTTGTCGCAGTCGAGCCTTGTTGTTTCACACCGAGAACTTCAATTTTCTTAACAAGTTTCTTGTTAAGAGCGTCAATAGCGTCAAGACGATACACTTGATTGTAAATATCATCTTTACGGTGTGTAGCACTATATAATAGCGAGAAAAGAGGATTAAACTCTTTTAATTTTTGGCGAGTAGCATTATTGCGGTCAGCACCGAGAACGCTTTGAGGTTCGTCAATAATCAAAATCGGATTTGTGGCTGCTATCACATCACGAGGAATACGAAAGCCGAAACCTTTATCGGAGCGAGAAGTAAAACGACGAGCATTTTCACCACGAGCATTAAAAGCTTGGGTGTTGATGACCATAACATGAAGACTTGGATCAAGAGCAAAAGAGTCAATTTTAGTTAGGTTATCGCTATTGTAAACAAAATACTCCATTCGTTTACCATATTCTTCGGCGAAGTGGTCTTGCATAATTTCAAGACTCTTCACAACACCCTCACGAATAGCAATACTTGGCACAACGATGATAAACTTAGACCAACCATAAATTTTGTTGAGTTCATACATCGTTTTAATGTAGGTATAGGTCTTACCTGTACCTGTTTCCATTTCAATAGTAAAATTCAAACCCTCTCCCACGATACCGGTAATAGGTTCGAGGTCTTGGCTCATTTGAATTTCACGAATATTCTGAACGAGCGAGTCGCGATCGAGCATAATAGGCTCGTTGCGAAATGCTGTGAGTTCGGCGTTAATTCGGGTTTGTTGTGAATTTGTACGCCCCTCGTCAAAGCGATATGCAAAGCCGTCGCTTTTGCGTTGTCCGACGAATATGTCGGTAACTGCACGAGCTGCGTCACGCTGAAAAGTTTGGTGCTTAAATTTGAGTTTCATAACAACACGAATTAAATTACATGAACTCTATTTTTAACAATTTCTTCGCTCCAGCCACATTTTTGTTTGAAGATTTCAAACAAATTCATCTTCAATGGAGCGTCGCTAAAGCAACTATCACGGAATACAACACGGAGCGGTAATTGCTCAGCAATAGCTGATATAATTTCTTCGTCGATGTCTTTCTCAAAGCATGCCACAAGGTCGCCGTCATTCACGATATGGATTTTCTTTCCGTTCACTTCGATATTGCTTAACGGAAGTGAAAGTTGCACACCCCAATCGAGCATACAGCCGAAAAGCAAATCAAGGTCATTTCGTTCATCTTTTACATTGTCGATAAGACCTGAAAGCAAATCTTGTGAATAATCTGACGGTGTAAAATATACATCTTGCATATTACTATCATCACACTTGAATACACGGAAGCCTGTATCAAGACTCTTATCTTGTGAAAGAGCGTTATCCTTTATAATTTTTCCAGAACGACGAATACGCTCTTTTGCTAATTCAGTCAGTAAGTGCGGCTTATTATAAGTATCTAAAAATTTAATTCCATTTTGAATAACTAATTTCGTGTTAGCGTCAGCATTATTCAGATTTTCATCTAAGTTTTCTGGCAGCTGAATTAAAATCCAATTTAGATTTTTATTAAAGTAAAGATTATGAGAAAATACAGCTTCAGCAGTAGTTCCTGAACCAGAGAAGAAATCTAACACTATATCAGAATCTTTACAGATAAAATTAGTGAGATATTGAATTAAACTTACTGGTTTAGGGTATGAAAATACATCTAATCCGTCCATTAAAGAATTAAGATGTGAACTTGCTGTTTCATTTGTCCCAACATTGTTTTGAGGCTTATCAATAGTTGGAGATGTATACTGTTCCTTAATGAAATTAGTAGGTCGTTTATATCCCTCTCCAGTTCTTATAAATCTGACTGAAAGTAGTTCGGATTTGATAATGAAAGTGGTGCCATCTAAAACTTCTTGATTAAAGAAGTCTTGTGACCACTTAAATTCTCCTCGTAAACGAAAATCAGTAGTTGAATATCCATTTACAATTTCAATCCTATCAAGTAATTCGACTTTGTCAGTACAATGAGGTTCATATATGCCATTAGGGAACTTACTTTCTTTGAAATATACTTTATCCTTAGGGAAAAGAAGAATGCTTTTTGGATTTCCTGAATTCAATAACGGCTGGTCTCCACCATCTAAAGGTTCCCCATTATATTGAATGCCAGACTTATTTTTTTCGTAACAAATAATATATTCATTCGTTTTTCTTGATTTAGTCGCTAAAGAAGGAGGTGTGGAAGTTTTTACCCAAGAAAAAATTTCTACAAAGTTATTTTCGCCAAATACTTCATTGCATATAGCCTTAAGATTTTGCAACTCTTCAACTCCAATAGAAATAAAGATTACTCCGTCATCTGAAAGTAGAGAACGAGAAACGAGTAAGCGTTCATAAATCATAGAACACCAATCAGAGTGGAAACGGGCATTTCCGTCAGCATTTTTACGGAAACGGTTACCAAGTTCATCTACATCACCAGCTGTACGGTCATAGCCGTCTTTATCCATTGCAAAATCATCCCGATAGACAAAGTCATTACCTGTATTATAAGGTGGGTCGATATAAATCATTTTGATATTACCAAGATATGATTTTTGAAGTAGTTTCAATACTTCGAGATTATCCCCCTCAATATAGAGGTTTTGGGTACTCTCCCAATCAACACTTTCTTCGGGACAAGGGCGAAGAGTTTTATTGATAGGTCGGGCAGCTTCACGACGAGCAGCGTTTTTACCTACCCACTTAAAGCCATATTCTTCATCTGCTCCCTCGTAGGCGTTATCGCCAAGAAGTTCACGCAGAGTATCGAAATTTATCTTGTGAGAAATTTCACCGGTCTTTTCGTCACGCACTTCGGTAAAAGCCGAGGGCATGATTTGATATAATACTTCAAGATTTATATCGTGTCCTGAAGCCGAAGTAAGTTCCATTTTCTTGAGTTCCATATCTTGAGTTATTTTATTTCAGGTTGAGAAGTTGTTTTCTTAGTGCTTTAATTTCAGCATTTATTTCAATCTGCCGATTAAATTGTTTTTCCTTGTTGAGTTTCTGTGTCAAAGTAGCGATTTGAGCCTTTAATTTGACTCTTACATCTTCTATTTTGATTTGCTCCGAAAGGGTGTTTTCGCCCTCGATATGTATATCTCCGATAGAGATTACAATGTTATCCCATATAGAGTCAAGGGTAAGCCCATGTAGAGAGAGGAATGACAATTCGGGAGATAGAGATTTCCAATCGGAAGTAATAAGTTTGGTGTGCGATATTGCGAACTGCACTTGTTCCTCAAAGTGTAGTGCTATAACCATTTTTTGAGGTATAAGACGCGAAAGCATAGCGATGTTTTTGCTGTCGTAGTCTTTATGTTTCAATTGCACTGCAAGCACATAAAATTCCTTGATGTTTTCACCCTCGGCAACAGCCGGCACGGTAGTGGGTGAAACAACAGCCACAATATCAATACGAGCGACATCAGCGTCGAAACTCTCACGCTGTGAGGGCTTCAACTCAAACTTCGCAAATATTGCTTTCTTTGGAAGTTGTTTCTTTATCTCAGTTGATTGTGGTAGTCCGTACATATTATTGCTGTGTTGTTGGGTTTACCTTAACATTTAAGTTTATAGGTAATGGATTTTTTTTATCGACACTTCTTATCTTAATAGTATCTGTAATTTCAAACTGAGCGTCGTCAATTATAACATGAGTTGGTTTGTTCACAATCTCTTCAATTTTATTCAAGTCTGCTTCATTGATATTTAGTTCGTTACTATCAGAACAAGATTTTATAGTAGAAATAGCAGTAAGTAGAGTTCCGATTGCAGCTGCCCATGTTGCCCATTTTGCTGAGCTTACAGATTTTCTGGATAATTCAATTTCTTCTCTTCTAAATTTTTGCTCTTCTGTTAAGTAACCTCTATCCTTAAATTCCTTTAGGCAAGGTAAAGGAAAAATAATTTTGAAAGCATACTTTTCGAGTAAATCCACAACATCTAAATTGAAAAAGCTATAATCGACGCTAATGAATGCTAATATATTTTCCCCAATCTTTTCTATGTATGTATCTCCTTCCTTTTTATATCGCTCTCTATCATAAAGTTCTCTAATGTTTGAGTTATTTGAGGAAATTACCGATTGAAGTTTTATATATCCACATTTTTCCAATTCATCAATTAAATAAAGAAAATATGAAATATCGATATAGTTCTTTTGAATACGATTAAAATCAGGCTTGTTATTATGCCGTGGTGCATATACAGAAATTTTAGAAGGCTGAACACTCCACTCAACAGCAAATACACTTAGTTCATTGCGAAGCAATCGTGCGACATGCAGATTTTGTAAGTCGTGTTCTTCAGAAGCCTGAATAATTCTGTTAATAATTTGTTTGTCGATAGTAGATAGTTCTCTCATACTCCTTACTTAATTACCAAGAAACAAATCAGTTCAAAATCGTCAAGGCCTTTAATCTCTTCAGTGAAGAGAGAGCCTTGCATACCACTAAGGAAAGAATCAATATCACTTTCTTCCTTTACATTGATAATGGAAGAAATGGCTTCGCCGAGCAAGTCGGAATAAAGGTTCATCTTCTTGCCGTCGCGAGTAAGGCGATTGAACTCCTTGCAGAGATCTTTATCTGGTGTGGATTTACCTTTGCAAAGGTATCGCATAGAGTCAAGCAATTCTTTTGGTTGAAGGTGGTTTACCACAACTTCACTCTCTTCAGAGATATATACCAAATAGAATGGGTGCAGACGATTTTTGCGGTCGATATTCACGCCATTGTTTCGGTTCTTCAACACATAGACCACTCCAGGTGGGCAATCGTCAGAACTTGGAACAACAGCATGCAAGCCGAAAGGAGTATGCTCGATGTCGGGGTTGTCCTGCATATAAGCAAGCAAGTCGAGACGGAACTCGTTAAGACCTAAGTCCATAATCGAAATACCAGTACTCATTTCCTCAATATCGACGACTTCGCTTTGCAAGCGTTTTAGCTGTTCACGGCGATATTCGAGGTCGCCTTTCTCTTCGGGAGATATAGGGTTGTCATCGCCTGTCGATGTCATAACCGATACTTTCATACGAGCTTCAACACGCCCTTTGAGGTCGATGTATTCGTCGAGATCCATATCCGGCCAATAGTTTACGAGCTGGATAACTTCATTGCGAGAGCCAATACGGTCGATACGCCCGAAGCGTTGGATAATGCGAACAGGGTTCCAGTGAATATCGTAATTGATAAGATAGTCGCAGTCTTGCAAGTTTTGTCCCTCACTGATACAGTCGGTAGCGATAAGCACATCAATCTCTTCGCTTATATTTGGCAACAGAGCCTCTTTCTCTTTCGATATTGGAGAGAAAAGTGTGAGCAGAGTATTGAAATCAAGTTTCACTCGTTGGCGACTTGATAGACGCACAGTGCTTTTCGCGTCGGCACTACCTGTAATCAGTGCTGTGTGCAGACCACAATTATCCTTAATGCGTTCTGCGAGGTTTTCATAAAGATATTCGGCAGTATCGGAGAACGCCGTAAAAATGATAACCTTTTTGTTGTTGCCATTTATCGGGTTAGCAAACTTATGACGCAAGTCTTCGATAAGTTGCTGAAGTTTACTATCGTGTTCGGGAGTAATATCTTCGAGCATAAGGAGTAACAATTTGAGTGTTTCGATGTCCTTATCAAGATATGACTTCCAAGCGATATAATCCATATCTTCGAGGGCAATTTGAGTTTTCTTGCCACCGATGAAGATGTCTTCTTGTTCGTCAAGGTCAAGCCCTGAAAAATCGTGGTCATCAACAAATGTACCACCATAACCGTCGCTCATAGTATTGATTTTATCAACGGTAGTAGTGATAAAATTGAGAATACGATTAAGCGAAAGACGGAAAGAGTTTACCGAACTTTCAAGTCGTTTGAGCAGATTTATACTCATAAGTTTGCGAATACCACGCTCACGACCTTTCATAGTAAGGTTAGAGTAATCTTCCTCGCTTGTGATGTTTACATACTTTTCAAGACGACTTGGAAGAATGAAATCTGACGGAGTGTATATCGCAAGGTTCAACCCTATCAGCTGAGTATAAATATCGTTGTAGTTGATAGTCGTATTAAGGTCGGTCAAATGTGGGCGACGCGAAAGAGGAGTCAAACGAGTCGGGAATTTGCCGATATCGGTAGTGTCATAGTATTGCTCGATATGCTTACGGCTACGAGCAATGGTAACACTATCAAGCACCTCGAAGAAATCGAAGCTCAATCGTTCGAGCAATCGTTTAGTAGAGCGTTCTTCGGGTGGCAGTTTTGACCAAATGTTATATTCCTTTTGAGCATTACGGAATATATCATCGATACTGCTTTTTGTATTAAGCAGTTCGTCAATCTTATTGCTTTCGCCCTCATAAGCAAGAGCAATTTGATTTTTAAGGTCATTGAAACGGTTGTTTACAGGAGTGGCTGAGAGCATAAGCACTTTGGTTTTTACTCCTTTGCGAATGACCTTATTCATCAACTGCAAGTAACGATTTTCACGAGGATTTTCATCGTTTTCATCGGTGCTGACCTTACCACCATTACGGAAGTTGTGGCTTTCATCAATAACCACAAGGTCGTAATTGCTCCAATTTATGTGCGAAAGGTCAAGCCCATTTGAGAAACCACTGGTTCGTGAAAGGTCGGTATGGAAGAACACATCATAACGCAAGCGGTCGCCGGCGATAGGATTGTTCAGATAATTGCTCTTGTATGTAATCCAGTTATCATTAAGTTTTTTGGGGCAAAGCACAAGAACCGTTTTATTACGATTTTCGTAATACTTGATAACTGAAAGAGCGGTGAAAGTTTTACCAAGACCAACACTATCGGCAAGAATACAGCCGTGGTATTTTTCCAACTTGTTGATGATAGCAAGGCAAGCGTCCTTTTGGAAATTGTATAGTTTGTTCCAAATGATGCTATTCTTGAAGCCTGTTGCCTCATTAGGGAGAACATCTTCCGAAATATCTTCAAGAAACTCGTTGAAGATGTTGTATAGCGTAACGAAATAAAGGAAATCGGGAGCGTTTTCCTTGTATGCGTTAGTGATATTGTCAAGCACTTCTTCGGTAACGACTTGCATTCGTGCGTTGTCGTTCCATAATTGTTCAAAGAGATTGAGAAAATGTTGTGATAGTGGGGCTTCGGTCTTTTGCACAATGCTATAAGCATTATTGCCACGTTCACAACCTAAATCAACGGTAGTAAAGCCGTTAATAGGCATATAGTTGGTGTCATCAACATTGATGAAGCCCATCATATTTTCGTTGGTACAGTTGGATTTGAAACAAACCTTTTGTTTAATCCATTCGGCACACTCTTTAGCAATAGCCCTTTGCGAGAGTTCGTTACGGAGTTTTACTTCAAATTCCGAACCGTAAAGATTTCGTTCACGATTGAGGCGAGGAATGTAAAACTCACGCTTTTGTTTGCTCGCTTTTTCGGTAACGAATGTAGGAGAAGTGAAAATAAAACGCAACTCTTCGATGTCTTTCAGTTGCTCTTTCAATTCTTGAAAAGCATAAATTGAAAAACACGAAGCAGCAATAGATATTTTACTGCCTGATTTAATCTCGGCAATAAGGTCATCTTTCAGCGTTTTATTCAGATTATCGATTAACTCCATATTCTCAGCGGCGAGCATGCATATCCCACATTGGCTCCCTTGATGTGGAGTTAAACAAAAAAAGCGTGAGAGCCGTGCTTGTTACTCGTCCCACGGTTCGAGGCCTTCGCATTGCCCACCAATGTAGAACGAGCAACGCAGAAGCCTCACGCATAAATATGAATATATAACACTTGGCGACACTCATTGTGTCACAAAGTGAAAGATATACATATCCACAAGGCATCTACCGTTGCTTCATTCTTGACATTGGTAATAGAAGTTGCGAAGTTCCGAACCGTCAAGAAAGAGCGTAAGTAAACGCTTTCTATAATATGTCTGCACCCACCCACATAACCCATATCGGGCTTCTGCAAGCGATATGCAACCACAAAGTTAATAAATTAAACGACAAAATGATAATGAAGTGTTGTTAAACATAATTAATAATATAGAGGTGGCATATCGACAAAACAACACCCCCACCCTTGTGGCAAGGATGGGGGTGTTTATGATGTTATGTATTATTCAATTAATATTCGCTCCAGGCGGCGATGTTGATGTCGTCAACTGGTTTGTTGATAAACGCGCTGATATATGCTGCTGCGAGGCGTGCGTTGGTCAACAATGGAATGTTGTGGTCGATTGCTGAGCGACGAATGCGATAACCGTTGGTCAACTCACGCTTGCTGTGGTTCTTTGGTATGTTGATTACCAAGTCGATGCCGTGGTTAGCGATGAGGTCGAGGATGTTTTCACCCTCTTCGTCGGGCCAACCTACTGTGACTGCTTTCACTCCATTTGATTCGAGGAACTTAGCAGTACCTTCGGTTGCATAAAGTTTGTAACCAGCTTCGTCGAGCATTTGACAGCAGTCGAGCATATCAACTTTACCACGCACATCACCCGAAGAAACGAGTACGCCTTTGCTCTTATCGGGCACATGGTGACCTACCGAGATCATTGCGTTCAACAACGCTTCGTCAAAGTCAGCACCCAAGCAACCTACCTCACCAGTTGAAGCCATATCTACACCAAGCACTGGGTCGGCCTTGTGGAGACGCGCAAATGAGAATTGCGATGCTTTGATACCGATGTAGTCGATGTCGAATGTTGATGTATCGGCTTTTTCTACAGGCTCATTGAGCATGATGCGAGTAGCTGTGTCGATGAAGTTGCGTTTGAGGATTTTTGAAACGAATGGGAAACTACGAGATGCACGCAAGTTACATTCGATTACTTTCACATCATTGTTTTTAGCAAGATATTGGATGTTGAAAGGACCCGAGATGTTGAGTTCTTTCGCAATAGTCTTACTGATGCGTTTGATGCGACGAGCAGTTTCCATATATATCTTTTGAGCAGGGAACACGAGTGTAGCGTCACCTGAGTGAACACCCGCAAACTCAACATGCTCAGAGATAGCATATTCGATGACTTCGCCATTGCGTGCCACAGCGTCAAATTCGATTTCTTTAGCGTTTTGCAAGAACTCTGAAACCACTACAGGGAATTCTTTTGACACCTTTGCAGCTGCGCCGAGGAATTCATACATTGATTCGTGGTCGTAGCACACATTCATTGCAGCACCCGAAAGCACATAACTTGGACGAATCAATACTGGGAAGCCTACTTCGGCTACGAATTTGTCGATGTCGTCAAAGCTTGTCAACTCTTTCCATCGTGGTTGGTCAATGCCGAGGCTGTCGAGCATAGCCGAGAATTTGTGACGGTTTTCGGCACGGTCGATGCAGATTGGTGAAGTACCGAGCACTGGCACATGGCGACGATAGAGTTTCATCGCAAGGTTGTTAGGAATTTGACCACCTACCGATACGATAACGCCGCGTGGTGTTTCGAGATCGATAACATCGAGCACTCGTTCGAAGCTCAATTCGTCGAAGTAGAGACGGTCACACATGTCGTAGTCGGTCGATACGGTTTCGGGGTTATAGTTAATCATGATTGATTTATAACCGAGTTTGCGGCAGGTGTTTACAGCGTTAACCGAACACCAGTCAAACTCTACCGAGCTACCGATGCGATAAGCACCCGAGCCGAGCACTACGATATTTTTGCCTGAGTTGTAATCGTAAGGAATTTGGTGAGCATCGGCACCATATGTTACATATAAGTAATTGGTCAATTCGGGATATTCCGAAGCGACGGTGTTGATGCGGCACACTTTAGGTGTCACATTGTTAGCTTTACGATGTTCGCGCACACGCAACATATCGGCTTCGTAGGTAGAAGTTGGGTTTTCTACATAACGAGCGATTTGGAAGTCGCTAAATCCGAGGCGTTTTGCTTCGGCAAGCACTTCGGCAGGAAGATCTTCGATTTTGTTGTATTCACCAAGTACTTTAGTGTAATCAACGATATTTTTGAGGCGTGACAAGAACCATGGGTCGATTTTTGTCAACTCTTCGATGCGTTCTACTGTGTAGCCTTGTTCGAGAGCTTGAGCGATTGCAAACACGCGAAGGTCGGTGGGGTGAGAAAGTGCGTGATCGAGGTCGTCAAATTTCACATCGCGGTTACCAACAAAACCATGCATGCCTTGGCCTATCATGCGAAGACCTTTTTGAATGATTTCTTCAAATGATTTACCGATTGACATGATTTCGCCTACCGACTTCATTGATGAGCCGATTTCGCGGTCAACATTTGCAAATTTGGTCAAGTCCCAACGAGGGATTTTCACAATCATATAATCAACCGACGGAGCTACATAAGCCGAGTTGGGAGTACCCATTTCGCCGATTTGGTCGAGTGTATAACCAAGAGCGAGTTTAGCAGCAACGAATGCCAATGGATAACCCGATGCTTTTGATGCCAATGCCGAACTACGGCTCAAACGAGCGTTGATTTCGATGATACGATAGTCGTTTGTTTCGGCGTTGAAAGCATATTGGATGTTACATTCGCCCACGATACCAATGTGGCGCACCACTTTGATGGCGATTTCTTGCAACATGTTGATTTGCTCTTGTGTCAACGACACGATAGGTGCCACTACGATTGATTCGCCTGTGTGAATGCCAAGTGGGTCGAAGTTTTCCATAGGCACTACAGTGAAGCAGTGGTCGTTTTTATCGCGAATTACTTCAAACTCGATTTCTTTCCAGCCTTTCAACGACTCTTCAACAAGAATTTGCTTAGAGTGTGCGAGGGCGCTTTCGCAAAGGGTGTGGAACTCTTCATCGTTGGTACAGATACCTGAACCGAGGCCACCGAGAGCGTAAGCCGAGCGCACCATCACTGGGAATCCGATGCGGTGAGCTACCTCAACAGCATCTTCCATTGATTCTACTGCTTGCGAAACAGGAGTTTTAGCTTCGATTTCGTCGAGTTTCTTCACGAAGAGGTCGCGGTCTTCAGTAATCATGATAGCCTCAACCGATGTGCCGAGCACTTTCACTCCGTGGCGTTCGAGTGTGCCATTGAGATAAAGTTCGGTACCGCAGTTCAACGCTGTTTGACCACCAAATGCTAAGAGAATACCGTCGGGTTTTTCCTTTTTAATCACCTCTTCAACGAAGTAAGGGGTAATTGGGAGGAAATAAACTTGATCGGCCACACCTTCCGATGTTTGAATCGTAGCAATGTTGGGGTTGATGAGAACGGTAGCGATGCCTTCTTCACGAAGAGCTTTTAATGCTTGAGAACCAGAGTAGTCGAATTCGCCGGCTTGGCCAATTTTCAATGCGCCTGAGCCGAGTAGTAATACTTTTTTAATTCCGTCGATCATATTTTTGCAAAATTTCTTGCAAAGTTAATAAATCTCAAGCGAAAATCACGCAGATATGTGCAGTTTTTTGCACTACCCTATCGTTGTTTTTTAATTTTTCTTTTGACTTCTCTCGCGGAAAGCGCAATTTTTTGGGGGACATAAGAACAGAAATACAGGTTGTTCTCACGCGGAAAGGCGAAATTAATGCATAGTTCATAATGCATAATTCACAATGGGGCTGACGCAGTGAGGTTGATGTTAGACAGAAATAAATTTTTAACCACCTCCCCACTTCGTGGGACTCCTCCTATCCACTTCATGGCAGGAGGAGAGTTATTAGCCCTTGTGGGCTTTGGAGGCTTGTTTGCGATGGTTTTCTTTTACCACCTCCCGGCGATGCCGTACTCCCCCTTGAGAAGAGGGAGAGTTGTGGGCTTTTTCAATGGTTGGGGTTGAATGTTCTTGGGGTTCAGTTTCAGTTGGGGATTTTTGTTGGGTGTCAATAGTGGTTTGCTCTTGTTGTGCTTGTTCGAGGGCCTCTTGCTCAAGGAGGCATTTGATGTATTCTTTCACAATGAGGTGTACTTTTGACTCAATGGGGTTGGTGAATAGCGATGGGGAGAAGTCACCATTCATGTTTTTATTAAAGGCGTCGATGATGTATTGTGAACGACCAATACGATAGCGAATTTGAAATCCGCGATAATGTTCCCACACTTTTTTGATATTTTCTGGTTTCATAGTAAGATTGTTTTAAATGTTTGATGATGCAAAGTTA
>JAZRLP010000019.1:0-118820 GCA_045646905.1 Muribaculaceae bacterium | reverse complement strand
CTATTTTGTAGATACCCTTTCTCTTGTACTACTTCGTCTTATTGTATTTTTTTCAATGTTCGATTGCTTTCTTTTTGTGCCCGATTTTTCGCGAGCCGAAAACTTTGCAAAGGTACTACAAATTTTTGAACCGACAAAATTTTGTCAAAAAATTAACAGGTTTTAACCTGCCGCATCTTCGCTTTACCACCGCTGTGGTTCGTTCTCAAAAGCGAGTGCAAAGGTAGACACTTTTAACCAATCTACCAAATATTTTTTGTACTATTTTTTGCCACTTTATCGCCATTCCACCCTCTTTCGCCTATAAATCACCATTTTAACTAATGAAAATTTTTATGTTGTAAAACATGTTTTTAAGATTTGTTTAACATCTGTAGCCTCATAACAACCCATCAATGTAAAATCATGGCTCTCCCGTGTGCGGTAGTTTTCTTATGGTTTTTCTTGGTTACACATTATTATATATAGCAAAGCAATAAATTACTCGGTGATTTTCAACAACAAAAAACACAATGCATCGTTGACACATTGTGTTTATAGTATTTTTGACTCGACAGGAGGTTATTGATCAAGTCGAAAAACGATGCGTTGCACACCATCTTGATAACGCGAACTCGAAATGCGAAAATGGCCTATTTGAGATGTTCGTTCAACATGCGCTCCCACACAAGGGCACGCATCATAATCGCCAATGTGCACTATACGCAACATTTCGGACGCATCTTCGGGCAATCGCTCAAGGTCATATGCCTTTGCTGCCTCACTTGCGGGAAGAAATTCATATGTCACCGGAAGATCTTGCGCAATTACATTATTAATTACATTTTCTATCTCTTGCAACTGTTCAGGAGTGAGTGGTTGCTCAAGCGGATAATCACATTTTGACTTTTTGCGTTCGATGTGAGCATTACGCGAACGCTTGCAACCAATCATTTTCACCATAGTGCCGTTCAATAGATGTTCGGCAGTATGCATGGGTGGATGCTCTTGCTTGTTATGAGAGTTGAGTTGTATTTCTTGATTCATATATTCAATGCTTTGGCTTATTTTCTTCATAAAAGTCTTCGTCAAAAACTTGATAGCCCTTCTTTTTAAGAACTGGTTTTAACACCTGCTTCAAACCTGTATAAACATCATCACAAAGTCGAATATTATCAGTTTCAGGGAAATATACATATTGACGAAGCCTTTCGTATCCAGAATTTTCAATACATTTATTGCGAGACGAAACATACATTTCTATATTCCATTTTTTAAACCGATAACGACCTGCAATTTCAATATCACACTGATGAAGATTACGAGGAATATCAAGATCTATAACATTCAACATTTCTCTATTCTCATACAATGTAATTATTTCATTTCTACAAATATGATAATACTCAAAAGAGGTTGGAAGATGCAATTTATGAGCTTTAATTTTACATTTTTCACTAACAATTCCTCTCACTCCATTCCCTTTAAACTCTTTTTTCATAAACATAATTTATTCTATTCGTCACAATTCATTTTCATTCATCACATTTTAGGCCAGAAGGCAACAATTAATCTTCCGTTTTAGATGCAATCATTCCCAAGTTATAATAATATTCAGTTGAAACAATTTGCATAAAGCCACCTCTTCGCCCATACTTCTAGGCTTGTGCAATTTTTGCACAGGTTGAATTTTCTTCCAATTCGCCTATCTTATAAATATTTTTTATATGACGCAATATTGATGTCCTATCAGTATCAAACAACAATGCCATTTGGCATTGAGAAAGCCACACTGTTTCACCATCCATCTTCACATCAAGCGAGATTTGATTATCCTCGGTTACATATATCATAATTGAGGATGTGTCAAACCCATTGACCTGCGTAGGTGGATGCTCAGCCTTGTTGTGAGCGTTGAGTTGTGGCTCTTGATTCATTATTTCTTAAATATTAACCAATTTGTGTGAAAGTTGTGTATTCGTGGTTGTAGTTCTTCGATTGTATCGTTTGTGGGACGATACCATCCGTAACGCCAGGTGCCCATATCGAGATATAGTGCATTATCAACTCCGTAATTCATTAAAGAGTCAATAAAATCACCAAACGCCACCGATGCTGTCGATTCAACAATCAACAACTCTCCATCTTTATCGCATAAAACTCTGAATATATTTTCATTATCAAGGTGACGAGTGGTTTCAACTCGTTGATTTTTAAAAACAACCATCTCTTGTTCAAAACCACAGCCTCCATTCTTTGCTGCCTTTGAGAGTTCCAAGTCATAATTTTTGTTTTTATAACCCCCATATAAAAACTCCCAACTGCCATTACTATACACAAATGCGCCAGTGTTACGAGGACATGAGTATCCCTTATATTTTTTACCTCCACCAGCGTGAGGTCCAGCGATATTGTTATGCGAAAATTTTAGCAATCTTTCTCCCGTAAATGCAGCACCAAAACATGCAATCACCGATTTGTCGTCCTTAGGCGAATCATCCCCAAACACTAAATCAACTGCTGAAAATTGAGGTTTAATAATTTTTAATTGGGCTGTTGTTTCAACCTCAACACAATCTTTTGACTGCGCACAAACATCTTTAGCTACAAACATTGTCATTACTACTAATAATATCCACAATATATATTGTCGTTTCATTGCTTTGACCCTTAAATCACCTCTCTCAAAAGGAGAGAATCACACTCTTGATTTACTTAATCTCAATTGGTTCACCAAGGAAATGAGGTTTTTTGTTCATAACAACCTCGCCCACTGCTTTCACTCGAGCCAATATTTCACGAAGCTCCATTTTGATGCGCCATTTTCTAAATAGAGTATTTTGCACATTAAAGCCAATTGCGTCAATGCCGTTTTGTCGTGCAATGTACACTGCTCGTTTATTGTGGAAATCTTGCGAAACAACCATAAATTCCGATAACCCAAACACCTTTTTGGCTCTTACCATAGAGTCATAGGTCGAGAACCCAGCAAAATCGAGATATATTGCACTATCGGGAATTCCTGCTGCCATCAAGTCGGCCTTCATTGCATCGGGCTCGCTATAAGTTTTGCTTGAGTTGTCGCCACTGATGAGTATGCGATCAATTTTGCCATTTTGGTATAATTTCACTGCCGCGTCTATGCGATGCTTGTAAAAGTAGTTCATTTTCCCGGTTTTTGTCTTGGGATTAGTACCTAACATCACAGCCACACGCTTGTGTGGCACAGTTTCTGCATTATCATACAACCGGCCACTGCATGAGCTTAATACCCAAATATTACATGCAGCCACAACCGCGATTAGCAACCCTAAGCCTATTAAAAGTGCCATAAAAATTCGCTTAAACCATTTGTTTTTAAAAAGTGATAATTTCATAATTAGATTAATTTAATAAGTTTTGTTTTTTTATTTTTATTCTCCTAATGTAATGCTTTTAATTATTTTAGGTATTTCGGTATTATCATGCACACCCATAAATTGATATGCTCCACGACCTATAGCAAACAAAGGCACGGGGTCGCCAGTGTGACCTGTAGCTACCCATCCAAATCCAGCTTTATCGTTTAAGATTTTAAACACCTCAACCGAAAATTCATTGAATGAATTATAAAGTGTTTCTTGATTGGCCGAATTGCGCAAATTAAATGTGTTTTCAAATTTTTCGGCCAATACTTTTTCTTGTTTTTCAGAAATTGAAACCTTTCCCCAAAATCCAAATAGATTTTTAAGTTCGGCTTTCATATCTTCCCAAGTAAAGATGCGGCGAGAGTTAAGAATCGACTTGGTGTAATAACCAAATTGGTCTTTCGACATGCGTTGATAGTCGATAATCGACAAGTCGCCAAATCGCACCGCCATGCCACCGGTGTTGTGGTCGGCTGTAACAACGATAAGAGTCTCATCGGGGTGAGCAAGATAGAAATCATATGCAACTTTTATCGCTTGATTGAAATTTAATATTTCTTTTACGGCAGCACCACCATCGTTAGAGTGTCCGGCATAGTCAATATTGCCACCTTCAACCATCATAAAGAATCGCTCGGGTGTATGTTTTTGCAAATGTTCGACACAAGCTTGTGTCATACCAGGAAGATTAAGTGCGCCCTTTATTGAGTCGATAGTGTAACCGCAGTTACTATCGAGAGAATCGACGTTGAGCAACAACACTCTCTTTGAGTCTATGCTTTTCAATTCGTCAAAACCACGAGCTATTGCCACATTGTGACGAGCAAAGTGGGCATAGATATCAGTGGGATTTCCGGCTTTATCTTTAGTGCCTTTAAGTTTTGAACCAGCCACAAACTCGTATCCCGATTGAGCCATCTCTTTATCTATTTCGTATGCCATCGAACGGCTAGGTTGATGTGCATAAAAAGCACCAGGAGTTGCATCATCGGGAGCTACAGTAGTAATAACACCTATACCCCAACCTGCATCTTTGAAATAACGAGCCACCGAGGTAACAGGCACTGAGTCGGGGGTAACACCAAGCATTCCGTTGTTTGTTTTATAGCCAGTAGAAAGAGCTGTACCAGCCGCTGCTGAATCTGTAACACGGCCTGAAGCCGAATAGGTTGTAACCATCGACGCTACAGGAAACTGCATCATGAGTATTGGCTCGCTATTTTTAAGCACCTCACGATTATAATTTTGAGTGGCCATCACATGTCCCATACCCATTCCATCTCCAATGAAATAGAATACATACTTTGGCGCAGCGGCATTCATCACACATGCCGCCAACATCATCATCAATGTCGATAAAAACAATCTACCTTTTTTCATCTCAATTATTATTTTTTTCACAAATTTCCTGATCTATTTTTTGAATTTACTTAATATGTTTTTAAGGAATTCTATTCCAAATAGAGATGTTAATGCCCCTATTTTATTTTTCATTCTCACTCGAGGAGTAAGAATTACTTGGTTTCTCAACGACCTGATGTTTTCCCAACAACGCATCACAATGGCATCGTCTTTAATGCCCGAAGCCATCATAAGCCACAAGATGTTCATATTGGCACTAAACTTTCGTGATCGAGCTGCTGCAACCAATGATTTCTTGTTTTTCTCCATATATTGCACCAATCCATCTACTACATCAAGCACATCGGCACGACGCAAAGTAAATTCGCCCAATATGCTATCTTCGCGCGAACGATAGAAGTACATAGGAGTTGCCGATGTTGCAACACATTTAGCTTCTAAACACACATATGGAACAGTCGCAAGGTCTTCATACAACACTCCCTCGGGGAAACGATGCGAGTCAAATAGTGTTGCCTTATATAATTTTCCACAAGCCGAATTATCGATAAATCGTTGTTGAAACAACATTGATTCAACAGCGTCATCGCCCGAATAGAACACTTTTAGTTCACCTCGTGGAGCTGTTGTGGGTATAATATCTCCTTCTCTTATCACAAGCATCGACACCGTAGTAATCTCGGCTCGTTCCGATTCTATATTTTTATATAGCGTTGAAATATATTCACGATGTATCAAGTCGTCGGAGTCGACAAATGTCACATATTCACCCGTCATCATGTCAAGACCGGTGTTGCGCGCTGCACTCAATCCTCCATTGGCTTGATGCACCACTTGTATATTTCCATATCGTTGTGAATAACCGTCGCATATTTCTCCACCACGGTCGGTAGAGCCATCATCAACCAAAATTATTTCGAGGTTCTTATATGATTGATTAAGTATAGAGTCAACACATGCCCCAACATATTTTTCTACATTATACACTGGGACTATTACTGATATTAGTGGTTGACGATTCATAATTAGTTCATTTTTAACATAGGGTCAATAAATTGTCTATCATTAGCAAGACGAGGCACTTTGCGTTGCCCTCCAAGTTTTCCTGTCGAAGCGAGCCAGTCTTCAAATAATCGTTCACGAGCCACAACGACTGTCAATTTTTCCAAAAATATGCTTTTATATCTTTTTGCTTGATAATCAGAATTCTCTTGTTGCAATAACTCATCAAGGCGCGTTGCAAACAAGTCAACATCGGCTGGCGGTGTTGAAAATTCAATCAGCCACTCATGGCGTCCCTTTGAATTATCGGCAACATACACCGGCGCTGCAGTGTAATTGCGAATGGCACAACCCATCTCGGCACACACTTTAGCTATTGCAGCCTCGGCATTGTGCACCATCAATTCTTCGCCAAAGGCGTTGATAAAATGCTTTATGCGACCAGCGATTGAGATTTTCACCGGATTCACACTCTCAATCTTCACCGTGTCGCCTATCACATAACGCCACAATCCGTTGCATGAGGATATCACAAGACCATAAATCTTACCCGGCTCCACTTCCCATATTGGCAACAACTGCGGATTAGGATTGTCAAATTGGTCAAGTGGCATAAACTCATAAAACACACCCACATCGAGCAACAACAACATCGCTGGGTCGTTTATCGCATTTTGTACAGCAAAAAATCCCTCCGATGCATTATATGTTTCGATATAATGCATCTTTGAGCAATCGGTAATCGCTTTGTATTGCTCGCGATAGGGCGCAAACGCGATGCCCCCATGAAAAAACACCTCAAGATTGGGCCACACATCATGTATCGTTGTCGCACCGGCTTTCTCTATTACTGCTTTAATTACAGCGAGAAACCACGATGGCACCCCCGATAGGTTTGTTATATTTTCACCCATTGAAGCCTCTACAAGTGTCGGGAGTTTCTTTTCCCAATCCTCCATCAATGCAATAGTTTTTGATGGCACTCTGAAGAAATTTGCCGCCGATGGAATGAGGCTTATGAGATGAGCCGAAAGGTCGCCCACTCGTGCATCACTACGCAGATTGGGTATCTCATTGGCAAAACTGCCTCCAAGCACAAATGCCTTCCCCGAAAACATTCTACTCTCGGGGTATTGAGCCAAATATTGAGCCACAGCATGACTTGCTCCTCTATAGTGACACATATTTAAGCCATCTTGTGTTATGGGGATATATTTGCTTTTGCCGTTGGATGTGCCACTCGATTGCGCAAATCGGTTAACTCGACCACGCCACAACACATCACGCTCACCTTCGAGTTGACGCATTATCCACGACGAAAGGTCTTCATAGGTATTTACCGGCACCCTTTGTGCAAATTCTTCGTAGGATAAAATTGCTCCATATTGATATTTCTCCCCCCATTGAGTGCCACGAGCGCTCTTTAGTAGCCACGCAAGTAAATCGCGTTGCTCTTGCTCACAATTATCCACCCATCGCAGTGATTCTTTCACTCGACGAGCAAATAGGGGTCGTGCTAATGGTGTGAGATTTATCATTGAAATTTGCAAATGTGTTTAAGTTACAAAATTAATAATTTCTTTTGTATATTTGCTAAAATAATTAGCCTCAAAACTAATCTTTATTTCTAAAAATATGCAAATGTATATAAAAACACATCTTCACACCAAATGAGAATATTCAAATAAGGGAATTATGCCACACCGACATTTATCCCAAATTCCTTCTCCACGAAACCAGCACAACCCTATTGTTAAAAATACATAAAAACACCCCCCAATTGTAAATATTATCTAATTTATTATATTTGCAAAAAATCTTAATTTATCATAATATGAGTCATTTATCATCTAAATCTACATTTCCGTTATTAAGACAAAGCATTCTATTTTTTATTCTATTTGTCTTTGCTTTTCCTTCAAAATCTTTTTCAAAAGATAATCCTGAGGAAGAATCATTTATTATCGAAGTATACTTAAAAGATGGAACAACAATCAATGGCTATAATCGCACTAATTTTGTAGATGGAACTGACGAACTTGAAATTAGCACCGTTTTCAATGGCAAAACACAAAAATACAAAAGTGAACTTATTGATTCCATTGTATTTCCTCCAACAAAAAGCGATTCATCAAGAATTGTTTGGATACCCTTAAAAGCACATAAAGCTCCTGGTGGCATGAAGTCACTCTTTTCTCGAGAACCTTTTCATAAAGAACCTATTTTTCTCAAAAGAGTTTTTGTCGGCAAAAATATAATTGGATATACATTACCAACAACAGATGTAACAGGCAATGGCTATAGTACACAGACTTATTGGTTAGTAAATTCATATTACATCACAGAACCTAACCTTGATTATGCCTATTGCTACTGGAAATCTATCAAAGGGATTTCTTTAACATTTAAAGCATGGATTAAAAAAAGCTTTAAGCAATACCCCAAAATGGTTCAACTATTTAAAGATAAAACCATCAAAAAACAAGAATTTATAGAAAACCCCTCAATTGGTTTTTTATACCTTGATGCAATAATTTCTAAAAACATCCAATATGAACATAAATAGTATAATTCTATTTTTATTCTTATTGTGTGGAATCGTAAATAACATCCATGCTCAAGATTCCACAAAAATTGTTTTTCCTCGAGGTGAATCAATTTTTAAACTCTCGGCATCTTATTTCAACAATAAATCAATCACATATACCGATGCTAAAATAAAGATACCTCCTATCTCATTGGAATATGATATTTGTTTTGAAGAAAATGCATTTTGCTCTTTTGGTGCAGGTGGATATTTAAAGTATGGACAATTGGAATCTAACCACAAATACTATCACCAAACAATTTTTGGGAGCATAATATCTATACACAAAAACATATTTAATGACACCGACATATATCTTACAGGTCGCATAGGTTTTGACTTTGCTAGAGTATTTCAACCCCCTACTGATGAAAAAATCACTGACTTTGATTATGGTATTTGTCTTGGCTTAAATAAAATGTTCTCTCCAAAATTTGGATTTTTTATTGAAGGCGGTTGGTATTCAACATTTCTCTCTGCTGGGTTTATATATCGGCCATCAGGCGTGAGTAAATATCAAATGTTTTATGGTGCTACACCAAAATATTAATAACCATTCTACAGTTTCGGTGCAATCGCACATTGGGACTCGTTGCTGTAACAAATAATAATTGTCGAAAATCCCAACGACACCCTAAAACACTATTATCATGAAAAGATTCTTTTTATTATTATTTATTTCATTAATCGGAATTGGGGCACATGCTAACGAAGATGACTTCTCAATTGGGTTAAATTTTGGTTTCGGTACAGACATTAGCAATTTCAACATAGGTCCAAAAGTTCAATATTGTTTCACTGATGCTATACGTGCAGAGTTTGCTTGCAATTATTTTTTCAAAAAAGATTATACATCAATGTTAGACTTAAATCTAAATGCACATTACCTCTTTAAACTCTCAAATAAATTCAATATATACCCATTGGCTGGCATATATTTCACTCATATTACTACCGAAGTTGATGTTTTTGGCGATCGCATATCTGACTGGGACGAAAAATTAGGAATAAATCTTGGCGTTGGAGCCAAATATAATCTAACAAATGCAATAGCGTTGGATTTTGAAGCTAAATACCAATTGTTTGGCATTAATCAAGCCGTTATATCGCTTGGTGCAACATATACTTTTTCAGCTTGGTAATTTCATATCCAACTAAAGTATTTATATATTTCTTTTATATGAATAGAAATCTTTAATTGATTTCTATTCATACTTAGATTTATTTGTTTTTATACATCCTTGTTTATTTCGTACATTAAGTTTGACAAATCCCAACGGCACAGGCTATAATATAACCTATAATGCCTACCTTAACACTTGGAGCGCTCCAACACCTTTTAATTGGAAAGAAAGCATATCAATTACACTCACCTCTATTATGAGGTTTATTCACACTCTAATAGTTGGGAAATAAGAAATGACACACATAATCCTTTATGCACTATGGAGAGAAAACCTTATACCCGATAAAGCCTCATTTTATAAACGCATTAAATAACTCACGACAAAATAAAAACACTTATTCAACTTATTTTCAATTCAAATTATTATCTTTGTAAATTAAAACCCTAAAACTTCTATCATAATGAAGACCAAAAAGCTATTGTTCCCATTGATAATGTTGCTGATGGTGGTAACATCATTTACATCGTGCGTAATTGTTGACGACGATGATTTATACCATTCGCCATTAGTAGGAAGTTGGGAAATGCTCGAAGATCAATATGGCCCCGTCCCTCAAGCATATGTTGACCGCTTGCACTTTTACTCCGATGGCTATGGCGTTTATGAAGCCTACGACAATTATGGATATTGGAGCAACTGGAATTTTAGATGGGACTATTATGGCAAATATGATAACACGGTTGAAATAAGATTTAATGACGGCACCTATTGGACCTATTATTGGGAAATCTACCGTGGATATTTATATCTCTATGACTATTGGAATAAAAATAATTATTTAGTCTATCGACCAATATATTAATTTCCGCATTATGAACATCACCGAAAACACTGTTGACAACAAATGGACCGAGATAGAACTTCTGCCCGAGTGGGACGAAGAATTTTATGATGTCTATACGGCCAAGAAGTTTGGCAAATGGTTGATGCTCAAAACTCTCAAACCTCAATATCGTGGCATTGAAAAATATGAAACGATGATTGAAAAAGAGTTTGATGTGCGATACAACCTTGCTCATGCTCACATTGTGATGATAAACGACTTTGAAGAGGTGCCCGGCATAGGCCGTTGCATTATCACCGACGATGTTTATGGCGACTCTTTGCGCAAGCTCATTAACGAAAAACGCATAACGCCAAAACATATTGAGCAATTGCGACACCAACTCGTGAGCGCAATGGACTACATACAGTCCAATCACATTGTGCATCACCCTATTCGCCCCGAGCGCATCATTTTTACCGAAAACATAGGCAACCTCAAGTTGATAGATGTGGGCTTTGACCAAAAGGAACATCTCGAACCTACCGATGCTGCCGAAGATATATACAACTATGGATTGGTGTTGAAAGAGGTACTCGACAGCGTAGATGAAGAATACCCCAATCTGCGCAAAATAGCCGAACGATGCACCGACCCCAATCCCTCTCGCCGTTACCACGATGTGCAAGACCTACACTTGGCTCTTGAACGACGCACTGGCAACCATCTCTACTTAATGATAATTATATTTTTAGCATTGATGATATTGTTTTTGGCTGCAATTATAATAATTGAGCCTCAAAAAATCAATCATCAATCGGCTATTTACCCTATCATAAACCACTTCAATAAATACATCACATTATGTCTGTCGTAGTAAAACCCATTAAAGCTACTAAAAGCGAAATAAAGAAATATGTACAATTTGGCATCGACCTATATAAAGGGAACGATTGCTATGTGCCACCTATCGTCTTTGATGAAATCGATACTCTTCTCCCCGAGAAGAACCCTGCATTTGATTTTTGTTGTGCGCAGTCGTTTATGGCCTATCGCGACGGCAAACCTGTGGGACGCATCACTGCAATTATCAACGATGTAGTAAATCAACGCACAGGCGAAAAGGCTATGCGATTTGGGTGGGTTGACTTCATCGACGACAATGAAGTGGTTGATGCACTCTTTAAGGCTGCCGAAGAGTGGGGTCGCAATCAAGGTATGACCACTATTGTGGGCCCATTGGGATTCACCGACATGGACCACGAAGGAATGCTCGTTGAGGGATTTGACGAAATGGGGACCATGGCAACCATCTACAACCATGCTTACTATCCTACCCATATGGAACGCATGGGTTATGCAAAAGAAGCCGGTTGGGTAGAATTTCGCATATCAATACCCGAATCGGTTCCCGACAAATATCAACGCATTGCCGATATTGTGCGCAAGAAATTCAACCTTCACACCGTTAAGTTTACTTCACGCAAAAAACTTAAAGAACAATACGGACAAGCACTCTTTGACCTCATCAATGAGGCTTATGATAAACTCTATGGCTTCTCACCTTTGACTCAACGACAAATCGATTATTATATAGGCATGTACCTCAGTTTCCTTCGTTTAGAGGATGTGAGTGTAATCGTTGATGAGAACGAAAAATTGGTGGGATTGGGCATTACAATGCCATCATTCTCTCGTGCACTTCAAAAGAGTGGAGGCAAATTATTCCCATTCGGTTGGTGGCACATATTGAAAGCGATGCGAGGCAAAACCGACACCGTCGATCTCATGCTCATCGCTGTTGCAAAAGAATACCTCAACAAAGGGGTTAACGCACTACTTTTTGCCGACCTCATTCCTGGATATATCAAGAACGGATATAAATGGGCCGAAAGTAATCCCGAACTTGAAGAAAACTCAAGCGTACAATTGCAATGGCAATACTTTGACTATCGTCAACACCGCCGCCGCTACGCATTCAAGAAATCGCTCTAATAAGAGACTCCTCCAACGGAATACAACATTTCCCATAAAGCAAAAAAGATGTACCAAACTGATTTGGTACATCTTTTTTTCATTTATATTTGTCGATAAAGGTTATGCGAAACTGATTGTTTGCCCCTCACTGCTGTGTGATTCCTCTTTCGAATTTAATTCGGCAGGTTTACCTTCTGATACCGACTTAACAAGAGTGCGAAGATTTTCAATCTCCACTTTGTCGCGAGTATATGTAGGTGATTTTTCCAATGCTTCAACTATTGCATCATCGTCCATTGCCTCAAGACTCAACACGATTGTGCGTAGATTGTCTTTAGTTGTTGTCATCTTATTCACCTTGTCTTGGCCATATACATCTTCAATGCGTTTACCCTTTGAACCCTCTTGTTTCTCGAGAGGTTGAACCCCACCCTGAGGGAATTTAATGACACCACCCTCTTTTGTTTCTATTTCGCGAGAGTCGCGGAGTTCCATATCAAAGCCGGCAGCCAAGATTGTAATTTTCACTTTATTGCCAAGCGACTTGTCGATAGTGGCACCCCAAATGATGTCAACACCTTCATTAATGCCCGAAACAAAGGCTGTAATTTCTTTTGTTTCGCTCATTGCAAATGGTTGTTCGGCCTCATCAGAGAAGTAGATATTAAACAACAATTTCTTTGATTTCATGATGTCGCGATTCTTGAGCAATGGTGATTTCAATGCTTCATCAAATGCTTTTGATACACGATTTTCACCTTCGCCATAACCGCTTGAAATAATTGCAGCACCACCATTGCGCAATGTTGTGTCAACATCGTTAAAGTCGAGGTTGATATACCCTTCGCCAGTGATGAGTTCAGAGATGCTTCGTGCCGCGATAGTCAATGTATCGTCGGCCTTACCAAACGCGTTTAGGAAAGTCAAATCGCTATATATCTCCGACAAGCGCTCGTTGTTGATTACCAACAAGGCATCGACATACTTGCTCATTTCATCGGCACCATCGAGTGCTTTTTCAATCTTTGTTTGACCTTCAAACAAGAATGGGATTGTCACAATACCAATTGTGAGCAGACCCAATTCGCGAGCTACACGAGCTACAACTGGAGCAGCACCAGTTCCAGTGCCACCACCCATTCCGGCAGTGATAAACACCATCTTTGTGCCGTTGCTCAACATTTCGCGTATATCATCTTCACTCTCTTCGGCTGCCTTTTGAGCTTTTTTAGGGTCATTTCCAGCACCTTTACCACGGGTAATTGTGGGTCCCAACAACAACTTTTTTGAGACAGGCGAGTTTTCAAGTGCTTGATTATCGGTGTTGCACACAACAAATGCCACATCTTTGACATCTTGCTTATACATGTTATTGATGGCGTTATTTCCACCACCACCTACACCCACTACCATAATGTCGGGGGTGCGGTCGTTACCTATCATAAAGTTACCCTGTTCTGAAATTTCCTCTATACTCATGCCGGTTATATTTTTTGCTTTATTATTATCCATAGCCTACTCCTCCTCTTCAAGTATTCTTGTCAACTTGCTTTGTATTTTCGCCAAAAGGCTCTTTGCGCTATTGCGCGTACCAGTCTTTGTGCCATTATTCCCGTCAGGTTCCTTATCCTTACTTTCTACAACCTCTTGGGGTTCTTTATTAGAATCACTACCTCCTATCACTATCTCTTCTTGAGGTTCAATTACAACTTGCTTGGGACCTTCTAAACATTCTTCCAATCCCTTCATTTGTGATGCTGTAAACAACACTGCAATGACATCAAGAGCATCATTTTGACTTATGCTATTGTCCAACACTCTCACTTTGCCGTTAATCATTCCCGCTCTCACTTTGAGCCCGCTTTGAGCCTCAAGATATGAGTTGAAACCTTTAAGTTTTGCACCACCACCCACGATTACAATTCCGTTGGGTAGGTCGGTTGTTTTATATCCGCCTAATGTGGTTTGATTAATAATATTTGCAATAATTTCGCGAGAACGATATTGAACATAATTATTTACTTCGGCATCGTCAACACCTTCAATCATGCTTGATTTTCCAGCAGCGCCAACCGTTTCTTGAGGATTAGCATTGGCGGTGCGTTTCACTCTCTCGGCAACCTCCTCGGTAATGCTCAATGTAGTGAGGTCGCGAGTAATATTTCGTGAACCTAATGGAATTGTTGCCATATATTGCATAGAACCCCCTTTGTGAATTGATACTGTAGTTATTTCAGCACCAAAGTCAACGAGCATACAACCGAGTTTTTTCTCATCGACGCTCAAAACCAAGTCGGCCAAAGCCGATTGACGCACAATAAATCCATTAATATCGAGCGACAATCGCTCTTCAATCACACGATTTATGTTTTTAATTATTTGTGGACGACAAGTAATATAGTTTAATGTTGTTTTAAGCGAATGGCCAAATGTGCCAATAGGATTTTGTGGCATTGTGTTATCAATAGTATAACCCAACGACATAATATCGAGGATATGCTTGTCTTTTGGAAACTCTTCATATGCTTGATTAATGAGTTCATCAATAATCTCGCGAGTTATTTCGGTTTCCTCATCAAAGATGCGCTCAATCTCATTTTTGTGAGATTTTGTTGAGCGTCCTCCTATTGAAACATATACCCCTTTAATATTTTGTGGAACCACTTGAGAATTAGACTCTAATGCCGAGATTATCTTCGACACACAAGTCTTTACATCTTCAACATTTTGAATGCATCCATAACGCACACCATCGATAAATTCACACTCTTCAACGGCGATAACCTTGAGTGATGAATCAATATCGACCACACCTATAGCTCCCTTAATCTTTGAGCTACCTATCTCAATCGCTACAATATACTTGGCTGCCATAATTAGTTAGGTTTTTTATTATTTTCTTTTTTTGTTTCTTTTTTACTTTTTACGCCCTTTGACTTTTTTGTTTTCTTTTTGGCTTTAGGCGATTTTGTTGTTAATGAATCGGTCTCGTTTTTCTCCTCTTCTACAGTAGTTTTGGGAGCAACCGGTTTATTACGCTCATACGATACATTCATCGACGACAACGATGGAGCTTCCTCATCGATTGAATCGGCAAAAGTTGCAGTGTTCACCACCTTGTGTTTATCTTTGCGAGTGGCCACCACTTGTCCTTGCCATTTCACCGATATTGTATCGTAAAATGTCCACCCTTTTATGGGCAAAACTTTTTTATAAATAGTATTTATGCGAGCAAACTTGTTTTCAATATCGGAAGTGTCGCCCAAGTTCAACACATGCCCTTTAATCATAGGAGCGATGATAATATCATTATTAGCGTCAATCTTAATTCCCGATACAAGCGAATTCCAAGTCGAATCGCTCTTTATATATTTCAACAATGGCAATATTGCCGTTGAATTGAGTTTAGAGTTAAATTGTCCCACAACAACAGGCACATCCACATGATAACGCGCACTTGCAGTCATCTTCTTCCCATCTCTATTAATATAGTAAGTCCCATTAGGGTCAAAAATGCGTGCAACAGGGATTAATGGCGTGATGTCAATCTTAAGATATCCCTCTTTTGAGATAAAGCAATTGGCTTCTTCAATCTTGTCTATTGCATTTAATGATGTCTCAATTGTGTGTGTGTTTATTTCATTAAGACGCATTGATAGAAACACTCCATCTTCGTTTCCTATCTCACGCAAAATATCGTCAACAGTGATAAATTTCATATTTGTAGGGTCGTTGATTTCAATATCAACACCTTTACAATAATCATTTTGGTAAATATAGGCAGTGAAACTAAAAGCCACCACCATATATATCACCAACAATATTGACAATATTATATTTAAAAGGTTCTTTTTATTCATTATTTAGTCACATTTTCACATATTTGGGGCAAATAGTTACAAATATCGCCTGCGCCCACGGTTAATAACACTTCAAAGTCGCGATTTTTAATCGTTTCAACAAGTTCTTCTTTCTCAATAAGCACCTTTGATTGAGTAGTGATATCATCAAATACTATTTGAGAAGTAACCCCCTCAATAGGCAATTCGCGTGCAGGATAGATATTGAGCAATATCACATCATCGGCAAGCGATAATGCTTGAGCAAATTCGGGGGCAAAATCGCGAGTGCGTGAATAGAGGTGTGGTTGGAACGCTACGGTAATCTTTCGATTAGGATAGAGCGATTTCACCGAACTTATTGAAGCCTTCAACTCATCGGGGTGATGTGCATAGTCGTCAATAATAGCTTTTCCATTCTCACCTGCTTCCTTGAGCCAAAACTCAAATCGACGCTTTGGACCCATAAATGAAGCCATTGCTTCGGCTGCCTTGTGGGCTTGCATGTCGCCTGTGAGGAAACAACCGGCCAACGATGCTATCGCATTTTCAATATTTATTTCAACAGGCACACCCAATTCGATATCTTTGATAACCGAACCGTCGCATGCTACAAAGTCAAATGTTATTGTACCATTTCCATAACGAATGTTTTGGGCATGGAAATCGCCATGGTCGCGCGAATAGGTATATACTTTTACACCTGGAGCTACACGAGGCTTCACTTTCAATCCTTCGTGCATCACCAATGCACCATCGGGGCGTATCAACTCGGTGAAGTGCGCAAAACTTTCGAGATAGGACTCTTCAGTGCCATAGATGTCGAGGTGGTCGGGGTCGGACGAGGTTATGACTGCGATGTAGGGAGTCAACTGATGGAATGAACGGTCATACTCATCGGCCTCAATGACCGAATAGGGAGATGTTTCGCTCAACAACAAGTTGCTGTTATAATTGCGCAATATACCACCCAAGAATGCATTACAACCCACTTCACAAGTGTTGAGAATGTGAGCTGCCATCGATGAGGTAGTAGTTTTGCCATGTGTACCGGCAAAGCACAATCCCTTTGAACCACGGGTAATCATGCCCAACACAGCTGCACGCTTGAGGATTTCAAAACCTCCATCTTTAAAGAAGTTCAACCCTTTGTGGTCGGCAGGAATGGCAGGAGTATAAACGACCAATGTTGTTTCGGGATTCTTAAATTCCTCGGGTATAAGGCTCACTTCATCGTCATACACAATAGCCACACCCTCTTCTTCGAGTGCTTTAGTGAGAGCCGTTGGTGTGCGGTCATATCCAGCAACTTTACATCCTTGTGAAAGGAAATATCGTTCGAGAGCAGCCATACCTATACCTCCTGCTCCAACAAAGTATATGTTAGTCTTTTTTGTATCCATTCTTGCTTATTATTTATTCAATAATTCATAAATTTTGTCCACAATTTTTTCATCGGCATCAACGAGTGCCATTTTCTTTATATTTTGAGCCAAAATATCGCGTTTCTTGTCATCGGCGAGTAATGCTTTTACCTCAGCAGCAAGATTAGCACGACAATCGGCATCGAGTATCATCACAGCAGCATCTTTATCGACAAGAGCTTGTGCATTTTTGCGTTGATGATCTTCGGCCACATTGGGCGATGGAACAAGAATTACCGGCAATCCCAACAGCTGAAGTTCCGATATCGTTCCGGCTCCGGCACGCGACACAACCAAGTCGGCAGCACGATATGCCACATTCATGTCAGATATAAATGCTGTAGCTACTACACCATCTTTTCCTTGGGCCTTTTCGGCACATTCTTGTGCATATATTTTACCTGTTTGCCACATCACTTGAGCACCTGTCGACAACACATCATCAAGCGCCAAGGCTACACTATCGTTTATAGTGCGAGCACCAAGGCTTCCGCCCACAACAAGCACCAACTTGCGCGATGCATCAAAGCCTAATTGCTCTTTGGCTTGTTCACGAGTCAAGTCACAATTCAAGATATTGGCACGAACTGGATTTCCTGTAAGAACAATTTTATCGGCAGGGAAAAATCGTTCCATACCCTCATAAGCCACGCATATAGCACCAGCATTTTTGGCCAATAGTTTATTAGTAACCCCAGCATATGAATTTTGCTCTTGCAATAAAGTAGGAATTCCTTTTTTCTGAACCTCTTTGAGCATTGGTCCGCTTGCATATCCACCTACACCCACAGCCAAATCGGGTTGGAAATCGCGCAACACCTTGCGAGCAATGCGCATGCTTTTCCACAACTTATATAGCACTTTCACATTGCGCCACAAACGCTTGCGGTCAAAACCACACACGGGCAATCCCTCGATTTCATATCCAGCAGCAGGCACGCGCTCCATTTCCATGCGTCCCTCGGCCCCTACAAAAAGGATTTGAGTGTTGGGGTTACGTTTTTTTAATGCATTAGCGATTGACAACGCGGGGAAAATATGTCCACCGGTGCCACCACCACTCACTAAAACTTTATATGTTTTTTTATCTTCCATAAATCGTTCTTACTAAAACAATTATAATTGACTTGGATTTTCGGCGCGCACATTTTCGGGAAGCGCACTTATTTCTTGATTAATATCGCGTTTTTGAGCTGTTCCTTTGCGAGTTGCAAATCGACTCACACTCAACATCACCCCTATTGCCAATGAGGTTATCAATATTGATGTACCACCGGCCGATATCAATGGCAATGGTTGCCCCGAAACAGGTAATAACCCCGAAACAATACCCATATGGAACAATGCTTGGAATGTTATATACAATGCCATCCCTATCACCAGCATTGCCGGGAATGCACGCGTGCACTGCGAAGCAATCCCTCCGGCACGGAAGAGGAGGAATATATAAAGTATCAATACAAATACTCCACCCACAAGCCCCAAGTCTTCAATGACAATGGCAAAGATATAGTCGGAGAACGCCAACGGCAATCGCGATGTTTCGCGCGAATTCCCAGGCATAAACCTCACTACACCACCATGAGCTTGCGCTATATATGAGAACTGCTCTTGATAATTAGTTCGTGTGATTTTTTGTTGCCATTTGGGTATTGTATCACCATACCACCAACGCTTAAGACGAGGAATGAGCACTTCAGAAAAACGATCGACCGTTTCGCCTTTTTCAATTTGCGAATCGGAGTTTTGAGCCACAAGCTCGGTAGCATCTTTCTCTTCGGCCTTTTCCATTAATAGTTTTACGCCTACAGCACTTCCTGCCAGCAATATGCCTATACCTATTATGGCAAAAATCTTTTTCAACTGAACTCCACCCACAATCATCATTGAGAATGATATTGCCAATAATATAATTGTGTTGGTTGTTCCTTGACGTATCAACACCCCACCAAATATGGCTATCGCAACAAGAGTTGTTATCAATCCTTTACGCGATATTCCCTTGCCATCTTGGAGTTGCGATTTTGACATTATTAATGCTATCAATGCTGCCGATGTGAATTTTATTAACTCGGCAGGTTGCACTGGCAGCATCCCAAATAGACGGAAACTGCGCTTTGCACCATTGATTACATCACCACCAATCATAACATATATAGCACAACCTACACTCACTACGGCCAAAATGGGCACAAGTAATATAAATTTACTATAATGAATGCGTTGCACAAAATAAATAACCAAAAAGCCCAAGAATAGATGCATAAGATGGTCGGTCAATGGTCCTATAATGTCGTTGGTAGTAACCATTGTTGACGATGCACTATATTGCTCTACTACCGAGATTAGGCATAGGGTAATGTATATTGCCCATATATACTTATCTCCGGGAGGAGTTGGAGCCGCTTTTTCCTTCGGCTTGGTTGTTTTGATTGGTTCTTCTGATTTCATAGTTAATCGATTAAAATATTAATTTACTTTTTCATTGATTTTACGATAGCCTTAAATTGCTCGCCTCTATCTTCATAACTTTTAAAGAGGTCAAAGCTTGCACAACATGGTGACAACAACACAGTGTCGCCACTTTGTGCTATGCGAGCACACTCATTGATTGCGTCTTCGATTGAGTGTGTGTCGCTAATAGTGTCTACTTTGCCGGCAAAGAATTCAAGCAATTTGCTATTGTCCTTACCCATACACACTATTGCTTTTACTTTTTCCTTAACCAATGGCTCAATTTCGGTGTAATCATTACCCTTGTCCTTTCCACCGAGAATGAGGATTGTATTTTTGGGTACACTCTCAAGTGCATACCAGCATGAGTTGACATTTGTTGCTTTAGAGTCGTTGATATATCTCACGCCATCAATAGTATCGACATATTCAAGGCGATGCTCAACACCCTCAAAATTGGACAATGCACGGCGCACATCTTCTTTCTTTATATCAAGGATACATGCCGACAACCCTGCCGCCATTGAATTATAAAGATTGTGCAACCCACTCAAAGCCAAGTCGGCACGAGGCATTGACAACGATGCATTGGGCGCATTGATAATCAAGTTGTTTTCTGAATCGACATAGGCCTTTGATGTTTCCTCTTGCACTTCAGAGAATGGAAACAATTGTGCTTGAGTCTCAATATTTTTTAATTGGGCCTCGATAATGGGGTCGTTTTTCCAGAAGATAAATGCATCTTGCGATGTGAGATTTTGAAGTATGCGGAATTTGGCATTTACATAATTCTGCATTTCATAGTCATAGCGGTCGAGGTGGTCGGGGGTGATATTCATTATCACAGCCACATTTGCCTTGAAATCATACATGTTTTCAAGTTGGAAACTACTTAATTCCACCACATACACATCATGTTTTTCGTGAGCAACTTGTAATGCTAAACTATGACCCACATTTCCTGCGAGCCCCACATTCACTCCTGCATTTTTCAATATGTGATATGTGAGCATTGTAGTAGTGGTTTTACCATTACTACCTGTAATACACACCATCTTGGCATCGGTATATCGCCCAGCCAATTCTATTTCTGATATCACAGGAATATTTTTTGATGCAATCTTTTGCATCAAAGGTGTTGTAGGAGGTATTCCCGGACTTTTTACCACCTCATCGGCATCAAGAATCATCGACTCGGTGTGAGTGCCCTCTTCCCAAGGAATATTAGCCTCATCAAGTGCTTGTTTGTATTTTGGGGCAATTTTACCCATGTCAGAGAGGAATACTTCCATCCCTTTCTTTTTAGCGAGAATAGCAGCACCTACGCCACTTTCGCCACCACCGAGCACTACTAATTTCTTTGTTTTCATTATCGTATCTTCAATGTCACAAATGTTATTACAGCAAGAAGTATTGCAATAATCCAGAATCGTATCACGATTTTTGATTCGGGAACTGCATTATATGGTCGTTGTATCAACGCTTTTATTCCACTATTACCAGGTTTTTGGAAATGGTGATGAATAGGGGTCATCTTAAACACGCGTTTACCCTCACCTGTTAATTTGCGCGATAGTTTGAAATAACCTGTTTGGATAACAACCGAGAGGTCTTCAAAGTAGAACAATGCACAAAGGATAGGCAACAACAACTCTTTGTGTATGATAATTGCACTCACAGCAATGATACCACCTATGGTGAGACTACCTGTATCACCCATAAATACTTGTGCTGGATATGCATTATACCACAAGAAACCAATGAGCGCTCCAATAAATGCCGCCATAAACACCACTACCTCGCCACTACCAGGCAAATACATAATATTGAGATAAGATGAATAAATCACATTACCTCCCAGATAGGCTATTATCGCCAATGCTATTGCGGCAATAGCCGATGTTCCCGTTGCAAGCCCATCAAGTCCATCGGTGAGATTGGCCCCGTTGGAAGTTGCTGTTACCATAAAGATTGTAACAAGAATAAACAACACCCATGCAGCAGGAGTTGCCCAGTCGCCCATCCATTGGGTGAACCAGTCATAGTCGAGGTTGTTGTTTTTAAAGAAAGGCATTGTTGTCTGCAAGTCTTTCACCTCTTGGTTTTCATACACTACCTCAACCACATCTTGGCTATTGACATCTTTAACCTCATGATTAAGGCGCATAGTCATATCGGGGCTGAAATACATTGTAAGCCCTACGATAAGACCAAGACCCACTTGACCAGCAATTTTAAATTTACCTTTCAAGCCATCTTTATCTTTGCGTGCCACCTTGATATAGTCGTCAAGAAATCCCAACACGCCAAGCCATATTGTTGAACCTATCATCAACAGCATATAGATATTTGTCAAATCTCCCACCAACAAACATGGAACCAATGTGGCTATAATTATAATAATCCCACCCATTGTTGGAGTACCTGTTTTCTTCATTTGCCCCTCCAACCCGAGGTCGCGAATAATTTCACCAATCTGCATTTTTTGCAATCGCTCAATAATGCGACGACCTATAAAGATTGTAACAAGAAGCGACAACAAAAATGCCACACCCGAACGGAATGTGTAATAACTCATTAATCGAGCTCCAGGGACATCAATCTCAAGTAGATAATCAAATAAATAGTTCAACATATGCCTATAGTTTATTATTGTTCAGTTTTAATAATTTCAGATATTACCTCTCTATCGTCAAAGTGATATTTCACACCCTTAATTTCTTGGTAGTCCTCATGTCCTTTACCTGCGATGAGAATAACATCACCTTGTGTTGCAAGCATAGTCGCAGTGCGAATTGCTTCACGACGGTCAGAGATACTCAATGTTTTGGCACGACCTTCGTCATCAAGCCCAGCTTCCATATCACGCAATATATCGGCAGGCTCCTCATCACGAGGATTGTCAGAAGTGAGAATTACTCGTTCGCTACGAGCAGCAGCTTCTTTAGCCATAATAGGACGCTTGCCCTTGTCGCGATTTCCACCAGCGCCCACCACTGTGATGATATTTCCGTTATTGCCTATCACATCGCGAATAGCATTGAGCACATTCACCACGGCATCGGGGGTGTGAGCATAGTCAACGATTGCAGTATAACCCTTGGGAGAATGGAATGCTTGAAAGCGTCCGGCTACAGGCACAAGACGACTCATTCCCACCAATACTTTTTCGGGATCCCAGCCCAATAGTATTGAAGTAGCATACACCGCAGTCAAGTTATAAGCATTAAACTTACCGGTAAACAACACCTCAACCTCTTTAGAGTTAAAGGTCATCAATGTACCATCAAGACGGCTTTCAATGATGCGTCCCATAAAGTCGGCTTGCGAACGAAGTGAATATCTTTTTTTAGCAGCCTTTGTATTTTGCAACATCACCTCTCCCACCTTGTCGTCGATATTAGTCAACGCAAATGCATCTTTTTCAAGACCATCAAAGAACATCTTCTTTGCATCGAGATATGCATCAACCGTCTTGTGATAATCGAGGTGGTCGCGAGTGAGATTAGAGAAAATGCCTCCCACAAATTTCAACCCAGCAATGCGATGTTGATGAGCAGCATGTGAGCTCACCTCCATCACTGCATATTCACAACCAGCCTCAACCATGCGCGCAAGTAGCGCATTAAGGCTCAAGGGGTCGGGCGTGGTGTGAGTTGCAGGCACGGCTTCACTATCAATGTAGTTACACACTGTTGACAACAATCCTGTCTTGTAGCCCATATATCGAGCCATCTCATATATGAGAGTGGCTGTAGTAGTTTTGCCATTAGTCCCTGTCACACCCACAAGTTTCAATTTTTGTGAGGGGTTGTTCCACCATTGAGATGCGAGTTTACCCAAGGCAATAGCCGAATTTTCTACACGCACATAGGTCACATCACCATCAATCGATTGAGGCAATTGTTCACATATGATAGCACCCAATCCCTTGCCGTTTAATTGTGGGATATATTGATGACCATCTACATTTACACCTCTCACGGCCACAAACATCATATCTTTTGCAGCACAACGCGAATCGCTCACAATGCCACTGATTTCACGGTGAGTATCACCTATGACCTCAATAACATCTATCGATTGTAGTAATTGTGATAATTCTTTCATTACTAAAATATTATAGATTTTAAATATATGATAATCTTAATTTAATTTTATCTCCTTTTGTTGCCATTGTTCCAGCAGCGGGTAGTTGCGACACCACACACCCCACTCCATCAAAATCAACATTATAACCAGCATTTTCAAGGGTTGAGATAGCATCTCTAAGCCCCATGCCCACCACCGAAGGCACGCCCGATGATTGAGTTTTTAATGTATAGTGATTTATTGATTTTAAATTTAATCCATCTTTTACTCTTTCATATTTTGCAGCATTAGCAGCATACATAGTGGGACGAGATGATTTACCTCTTTGCGCTTTGAAATCACTCTCATTACCGAGCAAGCCTCTTGAATACATCTTCAATGCTATATCCTTCAACACTACGCCACTCGACGCTGCTGCTCCTACTCCATTTTTAGGATGGAACATCATCACAAAACATGAATATTTAGGATTTTCGGCAGGGAAAAATCCACAAAACGACAAGCGTTTACGATTTTCATCATAAGTACCTGGTGTGCCGTTGGGGATATCGCGACCATACATATCTTTTGTTATCACCTTTCCAGTCTTTTTGTTCACTCGTGGCTTTTCAAATACGGCATAACATGTACCTGTTTTACCAGCTATTTCCACTCGTTTATCTTTCAATACCAAGCGCGCTGTGCCATGGTCGCCCCACACAACTCGTTTCAACATCTTGGTTAAGATTTCGGCGTTTTCTTCGCTACAAATGCGGTCGCGAATATATGACACAGGTATCACCGAGTCAACTCCAGCGCCCGATATTTTTGTCACAAATCGTGGACGAACATACTTACCACCATTTGCAATTGCATTGTAAATCGACAATGTGTATATAGGTGGTATCTCTGTTGCATAGCCATAGGTCATGCGCGATGCATCGATATAATCCCAGTTGGAATTACCCAAATTGCGAATGCGTGGCACGCGTTCACCTGCGATGTGCAAGTTCATTGGTTCAAAGAACCCTATTTCGGTCAAGCACTCTTTAAATTGTTGAGGATATTCAAGGTGAGGCATAACCACTTTTGTCATACCAATGTTTGACGAACGCTCTATCACTTCCCACACTGGCATTGATGACACTGGAGAGCAGTCGCATATAGCCGGACCACTTGCATATTTATATTTTTGGCCAGTTTGGATTACCGTGTTGGGAGTAACCCATCCTTTTTCAAGAGCCACAAGCATCGAAATGGGTTTCATTACCGAACCAGGCTCAACACCCACTACAGCGCGGTTGCTTCCTTCAATATATCGACGATGATCGGCTGTATCCATTTCAAGGTTGGCAATCGCCTTGATGTCGCCAGTTTCTACCTCCATCAATATCGCCACACCCCAGTCGGCACGAGTTTTCACCAATTCTTCATTGAGTTCATTCTCTACGATGTCTTGCAGATTGATGTCGATTGTGGTTGTGATATCATATCCATCAACAGGTGGCACTTCGGTCCAATTGATTGTGTTGATATTTACAGGCACTACTTTTGCCAATCCAGTTTTGCCATAAAGAAGCGAGTCGAGGTCGCTTTCAAGCCCCCACACTCCATGACGCTCCTTGGTGGCTTTTATTTCGCCTACCACACCAATGCTTCGTGAAGCCATTTCACCATAAGGATTTTTGCGGCGTTCACGCGATTCAAGCACTATACCACACTTGTTCTTGTTGGGGAAGTTAAAGAATGGGAAGGTGCGCAATTTCAAATATTCGGTGTAAGTAATATTTTTCAATAGCGTATAACTTCTTGGACGTTTCTTTTTTTCTTTATCCAAAGGAGCCGATAGATATTCTTTCCACTCGTCTTTAGTTTTAAAACGATCAAAATGAGCAAGAAGGCTATCGACATACTTATCCATTGAGTCGCGATACTCTTTTTCCTTAAACTGCTCGCTTTGATAGTCAATGCGCACAGTATATGTTGTAACATTTGTTGCCAACACGCTTCCGTCGCACGCAAGGATATCTCCGCGTTTAGGATACAACACTTTGCGTTGCTTCAAAATCGAATCGGCCTTGTTGTCCCATTCTTCTTTGTGGGTGATAGTTGTGTCAACTACTTCGCCAATAATGGCTCCTGAAAAAATCAATATACATGCAGCTACCAATGCATATCGAACAATAATTTGTGCTTTAAATGTTTTCATTCTGAATAAGATATTTTAAAAGGTGGTTGTTCTTGTTTTTTCAATTGCAAATTAAGTGAATCGACCATCTCTTGCATTGCCGATTCGCGTATTTTTCCCATATAGATACTGCGTTCCGAGATGCATTGATTCTTCACTATTTCAAGTTCTTTTTTCAATTTATCTATTTCAAGCATGCGTGTTTGACATTGATATTTGTTTGAAATATACACAAGTATCATTATCACACACACAAGAATCTTGAGCCAGTGACGCGTAAAAAAGTCTATTGTCAACAATTGGCCATGAATCATGCGCCAAAACCAATTTTTCTTCTTTTCGGGGGTTGATGTATTTTTTTCAGCCATATGTGTTTTCATTTAATATTTACAACTTTTGAGCAACTCTCAATTTGGCACTACGAGAGCGAGGATTACGCTCCACCTCTTGTGCCGATGGGACAATAGGTTTTGATGTCAACAACTTAAATGGTGATAAATTGCGACCAAAGAAGTCTTTCTCGGTTTCGCCTTTCAAATTCCCCGAACGCATAAAGTTCTTCACCAATCGATCTTCCAATGAATGATATGTTATTATCACCAATCGCCCACCAGGGTTGAGCGAGTCCAAAGCTTGTTGAAGGAACTTCTTCAACACATCAATCTCGCCATTAACCTCAATGCGCAACGCTTGAAACAACATTGCCAACTCTTTTTTCTCTTGACGAGGGTTGATAAGTGGTTTTGTAACTTCAAGCAATTGTTCCACCGTGTCAATTGATGACTGGCTACGAGCTTTACATATCACCGACGCTATTTTGCGTGCATTTTTCAACTCGCCATAAAGATAAAACACATCGGCAAGTTGCTCTTCGCTATAGTTGTTTAAAATCCAGGCAGCAGTGCGCTTTGCTTTTTGGTTCATGCGCATATCCAATTGCCCTTCAAATCTAAATGAAAAGCCACGATCTTTGTCGTCAAAATGATGAAACGACACTCCCAAGTCGGCCAATATGCCATCTACTCCTTCAACTTTGTGATAACGCAAAAAATTTGACAAAAAACGGAAGTTGCTATATACAATCGTAAATCGAGAGTCCTCAAACGCTCTTTTAACAGCATCCTCATCTTGGTCAAACGAGTATAGATGCCCCTCCTCATCGAGTTGCTCTACTATAGCTCGTGAATGCCCTCCACCACCAAAGGTTACATCAACATATGTGCCATTAGATTTTATATCTAATGCCTCTAATGTTTCGGGCAAAAGTGCCGGGATGTGATAAACTTCTTGCGACATTGTGAGTTAGTAACTTTTAAACCGTTATTTGTTATTTTATAGCTTTTTCATTTTTTCGTTGTAAAGTTACAAATTTTTATTCAAAATTTACATATTCAAATTTTACTATATTTGTAATATTTTCAAAAAAGTTATCAACATTTTACACAAACCATTAATTATCAGTACAATAAAAATAAACGCCGAGACAAGTCCCGACGTTTACATTTGCAAATTTGTATATATTTAACATTTCGACTTTAATAATTCCTTCAATTTTTCAACTCCTTGAGTTGCTGTCATAGCCAAAACCTCAATTCCGGCAGGCACAGGAGCAGGATGCAAATCGATATAATACACTGGTATTCCTCGACGCACATATTGCAACAATCCGGCAGCTGGATATACATTTAGAGAGGTACCTATAACCACAAATATATCAGCCTCTTGCACCAAGTCGATTGCTGGCTCAATATTAGGCACAGCCTCTTGAAAAAACACAATATGAGGACGCACCGCATCGCCATATTTATCGCGCGTTTCAATCGATGTTTCAATATTGTCGGCAGTCAATTCATACACTCGCGATTCATCTTTCATTGACCTTATTTTCATCAATTCGCCATGAAGATGTAACACATTTTTGCTACCTGCACGCTCATGCAAGTCATCGACATTTTGCGTAATAATTCTCACATCAAAATCTTCTTCAAGGTCAACCAATCCTCGATGAGCATCATTGGGCTCAACCTCAAGCAATTGCTTGCGACGTGCATTATAAAATTCATGCACCAATGCAGGATTGCGTGCAAAGCCATCGGCGCTTGCCACTTCCATCACAGGATATTGCTCCCACAAACCATTTGCATCTCTAAATGTAGAGAGCCCACTCTCGGCGCTAATTCCCGCCCCTGTAGAAATAACCAACTTCTTTTTCATAATATCATGATTTGAATTCTTAAAATGTCTGAAATAAAATCTATTTCGAATAACAAAATTATAACAATGTCAACTAAATAGCAAGAATATTCGCACAATTCAGAAACTTTGATTAATTTTGCACTATCAAATGGCTTTTGAGGCCATATATTGTTTAACTAATATCATTTATTTTGGATATAGACCCGTTACCAGCCACGCATATGTTGGCTCAAATTACAACTATTGATTTTGGGATATCTCAAATCATAGCCCTATCAATTGCTGCTTTAGCACTTCTTATTTCAGGCTTTATTTCAGGTAGTGAAATTGCCTTCTTCTCGCTAACGCCAGCCCAACTCGAAGAAATTGAAGACACCCCTAAAGGCAACGCTCTCAAGAAATTGCTTTCAGTGCCCGAACGCCTTCTCGCGACCATTTTGATTGCAAACAACACGGTAAATGTTACCATCGTTATACTATGTAACTTTGCTTTGGGGCCTATATTTCAGAATATGCCCGAGGTATTAAGTTTCATTTTGCAAACTGTAATACTCACATTCCTCATCTTGCTTTTTGGTGAAATACTTCCCAAACTATATGCCAATAGTAATGAATTAAAGTGGGCTAAATTTGCTACAAACGGTATTTCATTCCTCACAAAATTATTCAAGCCACTATCTTCGCTATTGATGTGCAGTTCGATAATTGTCAACAAAATAGTCACCAAGAAAACTCAAAACATATCGGCCGACGAATTGAGTCAAGCCCTTGAAATCACCGATGTTGCTGCCGAAGAAGAAAAAGAAATGCTCGAAGGCATCTTAAAATTTGGCGACAAAACTGTTGAGGAAATCATGACTCCCCGTGTTGACATCACCGATATTGACATCGACTCAACCTTCGACGAGGTGATGGAAATCGTCATTTCAAGTGGGTATTCTCGACTCCCTGTATATGAAGAAACTCAAGACAACATAAAAGGCGTGCTATATAGTCGCGACCTTTTGCCCTACATTGGCAAAAATATTGAGAATTTCAATTGGCAATCACTCATTAGAGAGCCATATTTTGTGCCCGAGTCGCGCATGATTGACGACCTTCTTGAAGACTTCAGAAAGCTCAAAAATCACTTGGCTATCGTTGTCGACGAATTTGGTGGTACCCAGGGAATTGTAACACTCGAAGATGTTCTTGAAGAGATTGTTGGTGACATTAATGACGAATACGACGAGGAGGAGGTAAACTATCAACGCCTTCCCGATGATACATATATTTTTGACGGAAAAACCCTCCTCACCGACTTCTTTAAAATCACCGATCTCAATGAGGATGATTATGCCGAAATTACCGAAGACTCTGAAAGTCTCGCTGGCATGTTATTAACCCTCAAAGGCGACTTCCCTAAAAAGAAAGAACCGCTAGTTTATGGTCGCTGTCGTTTCTTGATTCTCGATATCAATCACCATCGCATCACAAGCGTGAGAGTGAAAGTTATGCCCGAAAATCAAGTTTAATACTCCTTTTGCGCATGAACAAAACATCTCGCAAGCATCCCGCTCTCGTTGCGTTTTTAGCAATGCTACCCATTTGGCTATTAGCATTTTTGTGCTCAATAGTGATGTGTGATTGCTCCAATACTCCTCCCAGCACTCCTCGACAAAAGGCCTACCCTCGCATAAATACCCACGACTCCTCCTTTGTTGCCTTAAAAAACAGCCCCATTCACTTTGAAATTAGCTCGGCGGCTCAAATTTCACTCGACTCTATTGTCAAGAACGATAAAGATGGGAAAGGTGCTCGATGGATAAATATATTTTACCAACCATATAATTCCACATTGCATTGCACATTTACACCAGTTGACACCTCTTCGATAAATAGAGTAATCAGCAATCGTGAAGAAAGAATGGCGCTAAATGTTGGCAACCTCACCTCTGAACTAATCGAGTTAACAAACGCAAATGATTTTCGCTCTCACATCCTCGTGACCGAGCAAAGCAATGTCACACCATTGCAATTCATTTCAACCAACAACCAATCGTGGGTAGTATCGGGAGCGTTATACATCAATAGTACCAGAGCAACTAATATCGACTCTATCCGTCCAATAATCAACGCATTAAAACGCGACTTGATTCACTCACTCAAAACCATTAATAACCCATGACTCCAATCATAAAGGACAATACATATATATATATTAAAGAATTGCCCAACGAGATTGAGCCATTAATGCCACTATGCTCTCAATCAATAAGAGACAAAGTTGAGGCAACTAATTCGCCTCGTCGCAAACGCGAAATCGTGGCGTCACACATTTTAATAAAAGAGATATTGGGCGATAATGTTTCTATAGCCCACGACCAAAACGGCGCACCTATATTAGTGGGAGCACAAGAATATGTCTCAATTTCACATAGTGCCACCGAGATAGCCATCGCTATCAACCCACATTGCCCCATAGGCATTGATATTGAAAACTGGCGCGACCAACTCATAAAAGTAAAAAGTCGCTTCCTTTCTCAAAAGGAGATGGAGGTATATGCAACACCTCAACTCATGCTCAAAGCGTGGACCATAAAAGAATCACTTTATAAAGTGGCTCAAGCGCCTGGAATATCTCTTGCCGACGACATTATACTCCCCTCCGATGTCAACGACAACATTGCTATTGTCAAGACACCCCAGGGTGAATGCCAATTTTTGTTTCACATCATTACATCATCTCCCTCTCGTTGCGTAACTCTCGCACACCCTCTATAGGATACCTTATTTATAAAATAGGCAAATAAAAAATATAATATCCACGATATTTTATGTAATTTTGCATCGTTGAATTAAAAAAACTTTTTAATGGCTAACTATTTACAAGACCAACGCAAAGTGACCACTCATCGTCTCATTGAGATGAAACAACGTGGCGAAAAAATTGCTATGCTCACTGCCTACGACTATTCAATGGCAAAACTCATCGATGAAGCAGGCATGGATGTAATCCTCGTAGGCGACTCTGCTTCAAATGTGATGGCAGGTAATATGACCACTCTACCCATCACTCTCGACCAAATGATTTATCACGCCAAGAGTGTAGTTAAAGCCGTAAAACGCGCTCTTGTAGTGTGCGACATACCCTTTGGTAGCTATCAAGGGAACTCTAAAGAAGCACTTGCATCAGCCGTTCGCATCATGAAAGAGAGCCATGCCGAAGCGGTAAAAATGGAAGGTGGTAGCGAAATTCGTGAATCAATAGAGCGTGTACTTTGTGCAGGCATCCCCGTGATGGGACACCTCGGCCTCACTCCTCAATCAATCAACAAATTTGGCACATATGCCGTGCGTGCTAAAGAAGAAGCCGAAGCCAATAAACTCATCGAAGATGCTAAAATGCTTGAAGAAATAGGTTGTTTCGCTCTCGTGCTCGAAAAAATTCCTGCTACATTGGCTACCCGCGTGGCTCAAGAGGTAAATATCCCTGTGATAGGTATAGGTGCAGGTGGTGGCGTTGATGGCCAAGTGCTTGTGATGCACGACATGTTGGGCATCAACAAAGGATTCTCTCCACGATTCCTTCGCCGTTATGCCGACCTTTCTACAATCATCAACGATGCTGTTGCTCACTACATCGACGATGTAAAAACAAGCGACTTCCCCAACGAAAAAGAACAATATTAATCACATACTCCCTTATATACAACAAAGAGAGGTGCGTCGATATCGACACACCTCTCTTTGTTGTATTTTATCGCTATTAATCCATCTTCAACGAAATCACATCGTGCATCCAAGCATTTACCACTTCAATGTGCTCGGGCGAGGCTTGATCGAGTGAATTTACGCAGAAAAATCGTATTTGAGGATTTTCCTTTATCTTTTTCAACTCGGTCTTCAATCCCTCTATGTCATACATATAGGGTGATAATGTCACTACACTCTTGCTACACAACTCTGTCACTGCACGACCTTGTTTATTGGCAAGCAAGTGATGTAATTCGGCTGCACTATATTGTTCTTTATTACGGAAACGATGGCGCACATTATCCTCCAAACATTGAGGATTTGCTGCATAAAATTCACTAAATACACTTTTGAAAAAAGCATGTGGAGTGTGGTCAAGTCGCACAAAACGAGTACTCTGAGTCACTCTTGCCGCATTATACATAAATTTCTTAAACGAGAGTAATGCTTTCTTCCCTACCAAGCGACGCATAAGGGTTTGCAACACAAGAGTTATTCGTGTTTCATGCACCGAAATCCAACGACGACCATATAATACTATTTTGTCATTGAGATAGAAATCCTCGGGACACACCGCACGCTGGAGCATCACATCATCATTGAAAAGTATAAATCTCTCGTTCAAACCAGGTATGCGCCACAACACCGATGTAATAGCCAGTGAATTAAATGTAGGCAAATATTTTTCATACCCCTCAAATACCACCTTGTGGTCAACAATCTCCACTGGTATTTTATTTTCGGGGAAATATTTATTGATATAGTCCTCAACATGCGGATCTTGGTTATCGGTAACGATATAAATCTTATTAATCCAAGGAGCAAAACGCAAAATAGATGCAATGCAGCAATAAATCTCACCCACTTGATTAAAACGAGTTTCGCCAGCCACATCTTTCATAGTGTTCTCGCGCTTATGAGTAAGAAACTGAGCGCGTTTGGCTTGATGCACTGGGTCATTACCATCTACCCATGTGATTACGGCATCTATTTTATCGTTGGGATTCATCGTCTTCTATAATTTAACTAAATCTCATATTTTGATTTATTGGGGAAGCGTTTTTGGAATGTTTCGTGCAACATGCTATGCATTGTTACATATCGTTCCTCGCTTATCTTCACATCATTAATACAAATCAACTTGCGTGAAGGTTGCTCAATAGCACGACATATCGATTTGGGCGAAGCTATAGCCACCGAAAAATGTCGACGAGGAATGCGCTCATTAATTATTTTACCTTGTAGATATAGGTAGTTGGTAAACATGTATTGAGTCACATTTTTCTCGGTGCGAGTGCGTGATAGTGTTGCAAGAATATCTTCGCGTATCGTTGCATATAATCGTTCACATTCACTGCGCAACATTGGAGCGCATATGTGTTGAGGGCGAAGGAATATGCACGATTTTTTCAAGCCTAAAGCACGACGAGCCAACGCATCGGAGTTGCGACAAATCTTCTTAAACATTCCAGTAGCTAACAAATGTCGGCTCATTCCTATAACACCTTTCCCTTGACGGAAGAAATCCTCCTCTTTACATTGTGCCACTGGGAAAATATCATCATTAAAATAGAGATACTCCTCATCGAGACCATCTATGCGATGAAGGTGTGTCTCAATAGTGTTACTATTAAATGTGGGCAAATATTCGGCTGGAATTATATCCTTATGTAGCACCACATTCACCTCATCTCGATTAACCCACTCAGGCACTTGCGATTGATGCGACACTACGAGATGAACCTTGCGAATAAATGGCATATTAACCTCGATGCCTCGCATGAGATATGGCAACAATCCCCAATTGCGAAATCGTTTTTGCATAATGGGAACATTAGAAAACTTCTCATAATCTTTTTGCCACACAGGGTCAAGACCATCTACATATGTGATAACTATATCCATAGCCTTTTTTTACAATTGCGCCACAAAGATAATATATGTTTTTGGGAAAACACTTGCAGAAGCGACAGAAATACTCTTATTTTGCAAATAATTTCTCAAATGGCTATTGAATCAATTCTCATGAGTAAAGTTAGTGTAATAGTTCCTGTTCACAATGTGGCGAAATATCTGCGCAAATGCGTAGAATCGATTGCTCAACAAACATTGACCGATATTGAAATAATATTGGTTGAGAACATGTCGACCGACTCTTCTTATGAAATATGTTTAGAATTAGCCAATAACGACAAACGCATTAAAGTTATCAAACTCGACCGTGGAGGAATCTCTTATGTGCGAAACAAAGGTGTTGAAGCCGCCTCCTCACCTTATATCGCATTTGTTGATGGCGACGACATCATTGCTCCCGAAATGTATAACGAAATGCTCGCCCACGCCGAGGCCAACGACCTTGACTTAGTAACATGCCACCTACTCAAACGCTATGAATATCGTAGCGATAGATTGGTGTATAAATCCGACGGCACATCGGCCGTATTCCTCGCTGCCGACTTCTTAAAACTCTGTTTTGAGAGCAAAATACCCAATTCAGTATGTACCCTTCTTTGCCGAAAGTCTTTATTTGAAAATATTGAATTCCCCGAAGGAGTATACTTTGAAGATGTGGCAACAATATGGCGACTAATAAAAGCTTCTCGCCGTTGCGGTCACATCAACAAAGCCTTTTATATATACCTTCGTCATCCTGGTAGTATTGTGCACACAATGAACTTCCAAAAAGCCGAAAATCATGCAAGAGCCGACCGTGCAAAACTCACTTATATCTCTCAAAACTATTCCGATGATGAGATATTACACCTCGGCATGCCCTCTGCTCTCGTCTTATTCAAAATGATTTTTAAGATGATAAAAATGGCACAAACCGACGAAGAAAAAGCGCTCTGCATAGAGTATCGTGATTTTGCAATGACATTACCCCACAACTACCCCTATCGCAAACGCAAATATCGCATCTACCAACATATGGTAACCAAGCATTGGAAACTGTTGTGCCTACTCAAGCGTGGCAACATTCTGTAATTCGCATTCCTATTATTTCTTTCGTGCGAGACGGAAACGATTATGCGACCATAGATACATCTCGGGACACTCTTTTATCATCTGCTCCAATCGTTGGTAATACAACTCGGTCAATTCAAAGTCGGGCAACTCGCTTGGATTCTCATGCAATCTCACAAACTCGGCCTCGTAATATCCGCGTTTCACTCGCTTCACATCAAGAAACCACGCTTCAAACCCGAAATGCTTTGTGAGTTTTTCGGTCCCGGTCAACGCAGGTATTTCATGATTTAGGAATTGCAAATAGAAGTGAGCATCTTTTTTTCGAGGCGATTGGTCGGCAATAAATCCTATTGCTGCCACCTTGCCTTCCGACTTCATTTTGCTTATATCACGCACCGTTTTGCGCATCTCTACACTTATTGCGCCCATCCTGCCACGAGAATATAGCACTAACTTATTCATCACCTTGTTGCTCAACTCATGATAGATTTGAACACCAAGCATCCCTTCATCGAGGTGTATCGGCAACGACGATACCCATTCCCAGTTGCCATAATGCCCCATGAATACCGATGCCGAATTACCTTTTTTCATTACTTCTTTCAACCCATCAACATTCAAGAGTTTCATGCGACGGCTCATCTCCTTGGGAGTGATTGAGAACATCTTTACGCTCTCCATTATCGTATCGACCAAGAAATGATAAAAACCTCTCTCAACCTTAATTATCTCTTTTTCTGTTTTTTCAGGAAAACTTTCGGTCAAATTTTTTCGCACCAGTGGACGACGATATTTTACTATGTAATACACTATATAATACAATATATCAGATAGTATATACAACATCCAAAATGGCATATACGACAATAACTTAACTAAAACCGATAATAAATGGTATGTCATTTTTATAATACTTTTCTTTCACAATGTTATACAGCCATCTCTTAAATCATAAAGAGAAACGCTATTATAATGCAAATTTAATTAAATTCCCGATTCTTTTCGCATTTACATCTCTATTTTCGACTTATTGTCAACTTTATATGGCACAAAAATAATAGGACTGTCATCTCGACAGTCCTATCACTTTTACACAATTATCTATAAAACAACTATTATTACATTATTCTATTGCAAAGTTAATGATATTTTTAGATTAACAAACTCTTTAATGAATTTATTTTTCAACATTTTTTCTAAAAAAATCACCTCTTTGCCCCTTTTAAAATTTCGGGGCGATATTCAAAGTGCATCGTATCAAAATGATACCATCTTCCGCCCCATATAAAGCCATATTTTTCAAATATCTTGGCTATCTTTTCGGGAAAACGATTTTTATATTTTATCTGCGTATTTTCATTTGCTCGAGGATAGGTCCACAACCAGTAATTAGAATATTTTATCCCCATATCCACGGCAATGCCATAACTATGGGCACTTTGGCGATTTGAGCCTCGCACCTTGCGCCAATAAAACGATTGAGGTTTCTCTATATATTTACGCAACTCGGGGTGTTTTGCCAACTCGGCTGCCACTGCTTTGAGCTTCTTATCCACACCATTAACTTTAGTGACTTTTATGTTTGTGCCAAACCAGTTCACCGTAGTGAGATTTTTTTGCACAGCGGCCGACGATGACCCATACATTTTCTTGAAGAACGCATCACTACGGCTTCGTCCACCATCGGCTTGAAATGTTGGCTCTCCCCCTAATTGGTAGGGCATAGCAAAACTGTCCTCAATATCAGAGTTATCAAGTTGCTCTACAAACGACTTTTTCTTGCCATCATCCCACTCCACAGCATAGCCATCGGGAAATACTATTTTTCCATCTTTATATTGCAATTTCTGCTCGGGGTATGCCTCAATGAGCCATTGTGCCTCTTGTGGAACGGAATTGATCTCTTTCACGCTATCCACTTGCGACACATCGTTTTTGGGGGCAACAACGGCAACCGATTCATCGTCACTTGTGACCACTTGCGAAGCTTGAGTGTTATCACAAGCCAATGTGGTTGAACACATTGCCGTCAATGCTAATGCTATGTAAATTTTTCTCTTCACAACCTATTAATCAAACTATATTAGACTAATCAACCATTGATTTAAGCACATTTACATTATGCACCTCAACAGCTGTCAATGTCACAGTTTTATAACGAGGCACATACCATGTAAACTGGCTAAAATGTTCACGCAAATCGGCACTTTTAAAAATATATCCATGACGAGCAAACATTGCATTGCGCCATATACGGTATTGTGCTGGACTTGATGTCATACTCCAAAATTCGCTCTCTGAATATTTTCTTTGCGACAACCATGCATAGGGATTATCATCACGATAAGCATTTGGACTTGGTCCTGGAACATTTTGCTTTGCTTTGGCCAACTCGGCTTGATGTTGAGCCTCTTGCGCAACCATTTTTTCTTCCATCTTTTTTAGAGCCATTGTGATAGAGTCGAGTTTAGCGTTCTCCTCTTTTTCAGCATTACCGCCAAAAAATCCTTTTAGAGCATCTATATCTATACACGAACTCATCATCATCGCCATAATGGCAATTACTAAAAACTTTTTCATATTATTTTTAAATTTACATTTTCTCTTTGAACAACAAATTTAACCATTTTTTTTTAACACAACACTAATATCATCGTTTATAATATCGCAAAACAAAAAAACGATTGACAACTAAAGTGCAGCCAATCGTTTCTATATTGTCAAATTAATGATTTCCCATTAATATTCATCTTCGTTAAAAAGTCTTTGATCCTTTTTAGTCACTTGATAGCCACCTACATATAACTGACTATCTCGTTTGGGCAGTTTTAGGGTAGTATATGCCCCATTGGGCAATGCTGAAATACATTTGGTCGCCACAATGCAAAAGGTGACCATTTTTGTCTATTTGAAGAGGTTAATACGACAAGTCATTTTTGTCTGTGCCACTCTTAAAAGTCGTAGCCTTCGATATCCGATTTGTACCAACTCCAATACGATGCAGCCTTATACGCCTCTATCGAAGAAGCAAGCACATAAATCTTACGCCCCGAAGCGTTGTCGGAGAACATAGAATATCCTGCCGCCAACGGCGGAGTTATTGGCTTGCAATATACACTCGTCAAACCTCTGCAATTCGAGAATGCAAAATCTCCAATCTCGGTCACACCCTCGGGTATCACCACACTCGTCAAACCTCTGTAACCTTCGAATGCAAAATCTCCTATCTTGGTCACACTATCGGGTATTATAGTTGCCTCACAACCACACACCAATGTGTTTGTCGCGGTTTCTATAATAGCATTGCAATTGTCGCGTGAGTCATATATTTTATTCCCGTCTGCCACTTTGATACTCGTCAAACCACTGCAACCGCAGAATGCGCCCTCTCCTATCTTGGTCACATTATCGGGAATCACCACACTCGTCAAACCACTGCAACCGCAGAATGCAAATTCACCTATCTCGGTCACACTATCCGGAATCACCACACTCGTCAAGCCGCTGCAACCATAGAATGCAGATGCTCCAATCTTGGTCACACTATTAGGAATTGTATATTCATTAAGTCCCGTAGGTGCGAAAGAGTTTAGCACTCCATCAATAATTAGACAACGACCATCTTCAGAAGCAAACTTACCTTTAACCTCTTTGAGATTGTTGCAATCCGAGAATGCAGATGCTCCAATCTTGGTCACACTATCAGGGATTGTTACTCTTGTGAGGCTGAAGCAACCTTTAAATGCACTATCTTCAATCGTTGTCACACTATCGGGGATAGTTACACTTGTGAGGCTTTTGCAATCCCTAAATGCTCCCTTATCAATCGTTGTCACACTATCGGGAATAGTTACACTTGTGAGGCTTTTGCAATCCCTAAATGCATTAGTTCTAATCGTTGTCACACCATCGGGGATTGTTACTCTTGTGAGGCTGGAGCAACAACAGAATGCATACGCACCAATCGTTGTCACACTATCAGGGATTGTTGCACTTGTGAGGCTGAAGCAACCCATAAATGCACCCCCACCAATCGTTGTTACGCTATTAGGGATTGTTACTCTTGTGAGGCTTTTGCAACCTGTAAATGCACTATCTTCAATCGTTGTCACACTATCGGGGATAGTTACACTTGTGAGGTTGGAGCAATACCTAAATGCACCCTTATCAATCGTTGTCACACTATCGGGAATAGTTACACTTGTGAGGCTTTTGCAATCCCTAAATGCATTAGTTCTAATCATTGTTACACTATCGGGGATTATTACACTTGTGAGGCTGGAGCAACCCTCAAATGCAGCCTCTCCAATCGTTGTCACACCATCGGGGATTGTTACACTTGTGAGGCTGGAGCAATCCCAGAATGCCCATCTGCCAATCGTTGTCACACTATCAGGGATTGTTACTCTTGTGAGGCTGGAGCAATCACGGAATGCTTTATCGCCTATTTTAGTAACAGGCGTTCCGAAAATAATTCTACCTATGTCGGTGTATGTATGTGCTTCAATATTCGCATCAAACGAATGTGTGTTAATTGATAACATTATCCCATCAGTAGTGGAGTATTCAAGGATGCAAAGGTTGTTATTAGTCAAGTCCGCAGAAATAAGTTTTGCCATAGTAAGTTTGGTATTATTCCCACAAAAATAATAATATATTTTTCGGTATGCAAAAAACAGCCCCCGAAAATCTCAGCGGCTGCAATATGAAGATAATTTATTGTATTGAAAGGTGGTTATTCCTCTTCGTCGGGTTCTACTTGGCAGTCTTGCTCAATTTTGGGCAGTATTTGGGTAGTATTTAGACAAAAAAATAACCGACTGACTGCCCAATCGGTTATTGTAAAATGTTGATATTTAATCTTCTAGCTTTTATCAACTCATTAGTACTCATCTTCGTTGAAGAAGAAGTCTTCTTTGCTTGGATAGTCGGGCCAAATGTCTTCGATACATTCATATGTTTCGCCCTCATCTTCCATTTCTTGAAGGTTTTCAATAACTTCAAGTGGTGCTCCCGAACGCATTGCATAGTCAATGAGTTCTTCTTTGGTTGCTGGCCATGGAGCGTCTTCGAGTTTTGATGCTAATTCAAGTGTCCAATACATAGCTATTTATATTTTTGGTTATTATTAGAATTTATATAAGTTTTGTTTTAGAGCCGCAAAATTAGTCATTTTATTATAACTAACAATCTTTATTCCAATATTTTTCTTCTTTTCCCGACGAAACATTGATAAATCGTGCCAAAACGAACAAATAATCGCTCAATCGGTTGATAAATTTCAACACATTGGCATCTACATAAGCCGTCTCACCAAGGTCAATGATGCGTCGTTCGCAACGGCGACACACTGTGCGTGCCACATGTGCCATCGACGATGATAATGCGCCTCCAGGCAACACGAAGTTTTTCAAGCGAGGCAATTCATTATCTACCACATCGATTGCATCTTCCAATCGCTTAATATCGGCTTCGCCAAGCCCCCATGCTGGAGCATTCTCCCCCTCAGGGCTTTCGGTAGCAAGATATGCACCTATGTTAAACAATTTGTTTTGAACAAAGGTGAGCACCTCGTTTTGCTCCTTTTCATATTCATAGGCTGTGAGCAACCCTATGTGAGCACTCAACTCGTCAACTGTGCCATAGGCCTCAATGCGTATGTCGTTTTTCTTCACTCGTTGACCTCCAACGAGCGATGTTGTGCCAGCATCGCCGGTGCATGTATATATTATACTCTTTTTCATGGCTTTTTATGGTGTATAAATTGATTCATCATTGCGCAACATTCTTGTGCTGTGGTAGCAACTTTCACTCTTTGCAATAGTTCTTTCTCCATCATTCCCTCATTAATCATCACTTGAAATTGAGCCAATGTGGTGTCGAAGATATTATTTTGATTAAAAACGATTATCTCTTTGGTTTTATTGCCTGCAAATGCCAACGAAGTAAATGTCGAAACAAACTCATCAAGAGTGCCATATCCTCCGGGTAGCACGATAAACAAGTCGCACAAGCGCAACATTTTAGCCTTGCGATCATTTAGGTCGGTTGATGTTATCATTTCATCGTCGCGCACATTGCGCACTCCAAGGCGCGTCACTGGCACAATACCCACTGTGCGACCGCCCGAGGCTTTTACCTCACTAGCCACTATGTGCATGAGTCCTTTATCTACACCACCATATATCAATGTGCAAGAGTGTTCTCCTATCCAACGACCTATGGTGCGTGCCGACTCTTTATATTGCTCTTTGATATTCTCGCGCGATGAACAAAATACGGCTATTCTCATAATATTGCTTATATATGAGTAAACACAATGATTCTTATTAACAACTCAAGGGAGCATCAATATGACACTCCCTGTATATTCTCTAAAGATTGTATCATCCCACTATGCGTGGGAGTTTTTTTACTTTTGAGGTGCAGCAGGTGCTTCAGCAGCAGGCGCTTGAGTTTCAGCAGCAGGTTGTGCAGCAGGTGCTTTTTCTGCTTCTGTTTCATATTGACCTTTTGCTTCAACAGGTGCTGGAGTTGCTACTTGGTTGAGTGTGCGAAGTGATTCGCTACTTTGGTTCATGTCTTTCATGAAGAAAGCCGATGCAATAGCCAATACAGCGATGACTGATGCAAGTGTCCAAGTTGCTTTTTCAATAAAATCGGTTGTGCGGCGAACACCCATAATTTGGTTTGAGCCAGCAAATGATGAAGAAAGACCTCCACCTTTAGATTTTTGAATAAGCACTACCCCAATCAAAAGGAGTGATACAATAACTGATAATACAATAATTAAAATTTCCATATTATAAATTGTTGTTTTTATTGTTTCTTTTTGTCAATATTTAGCAATTTCATCTTTCTTGCGTCTTTTTTCGCTCAATATAACGCTGATTTATCATCAATTTTTGCAAAAAACGCAATTGGTCTGCAAAGTAAATACTTTTTTCTGGAAAATTCAAACTTAAATTGCGTATAATTTCATAAGCCTTTGAATATTTGCGCTGTTTTATGTAAATTTTCGCCAAACTTTCGCTCAACATCGAATCGTCTTCGGTAACCTCGGGCGACGACACTGGTGTGGCATCTTCTTCCTCTACCGCCTTTGATTCAATTGCTAAATCTTCGTTTATCGCAGGGAAATGTCCTTGTTGCTCTCGGCTCTTCAAGATAAACGCGTTGATTAACGCATCTTGCGAGTCGGGCGCTGATAAATCTACATTTTGTGGCACGCTACGCTCCTCTTCCTCGGCCAATAGTTGGGCATAATCGGGAGTAGGGTTAAATATCAATCGCTCAAGCAATTCCTCTTCTTTGGCATCGCTGTTTCCATAATTATCAAGGAAGGTAGAGATAGCCTCGTTGGTTGACACCACTGGATGACGCTCCTCTTGTGGATAGAATGTAGCCCACAATTTAGCATCTTCACCTATCACCATCGATAGCGAATCACGATCGGGGCTGTTTAACGACAATCGTTGCACCAATCGAGCTTTCACCTCATCGTCAACCTCTTTGTTGCGACTCAACAACATCAAAGCAGGGAGAGTGAAATAGGGATACTGCTCAAGCACCTCCTCTACCCATTGTGGGTCAAGAGTTTTTGAGTCATTATCCAATAGCGATGATATGGTTTCTTGCAATGTCATTTTTTCTCTTCATTTTATTTCTACCAATTACCAAGGGTAGCATTAAATATCAAGTCAACCAACTCTTTAGTGATTTGTTGACATAGTTCATCTTGCACATCGGTCAACATCTCCGAACTATCAAAGTCGCGATAGGCCGAGAATGATTGGTCGATGTTTTTGCCATCTACTCTATTGTCGGTATATTTTATTCTGACGGTGATTGTCAAGCGCGTTTTTGACGCATAAGCATCCTCGGTAACAGCCTGTGGAGTGAGGTTATAACCAGTGATTTCGCCCGACAGTTCAAGGTCGGACGCACCATCAACTGTGCGCAACCGAGTGTTGCGAGTTATATAATCGAGCAACTCGTTTTCAAAAGTTTGTTGCAATGGTGGATACACCAACGCTGCTCTAATAGGAAACTCCGACACATTGATTGTCTTGTACACATTATAATCAAGAGCAGCCCCATTAAACTTATAACTAATGCGACACCCTTGCCATGTTGTAGCCATCACAACCACCAATAATATTTTTAATAATGTCGTTTTCATCACTCTCAACTTATTCAAGACCATACTCTCTTATCTTGCGATAAAGTGTGCGCTCCGAGATATTCAGCTCTTGGGCTGTAGCCTTGCGACGTCCACCATTTCGTTCAAGCGAACGACGAATAGTTTCGCGCTCGGTATCCTCTAATGTCATCGACGACACCTCTTGGCTTTCTACCTCTCTCACCTCGCGTGGCTCATCATCAACACGCAATATATCACCATCATATGATGTGCGTTTAATTATTGCCGACGAACCGCTATGAACATCGAGCAACTGCGGTGCACTTGTAGGTGTTCCGGTTACTATTGTTTTAAGCGTCTCAATTTCGCGTTGTAAGCGGAATATCATATTAAACAACATTTCGCGCTCATCATCATAAGAATGTATCGATTGACGCCCTTGTGTTGATATAGTAGGGGTGTAAATAGTAGCATCTTGAGGTATGTATTGCTCTATCTCGTTGGCAGTAACTTCACTGCCAGCCTCAAACAATGCTATTTGTTCGATTACATTTTTGAGTTGACGCACATTGCCAGGCCAACGATATTGCATTATCATGCGGCGAGCTGTGTCGTCAAATTGAACTGCCGGTGTGCGATATTTTTCGGCAAAATCCGATGCGAATTTTCGCGCCAACAAGGCGATATCTTTACCCCTGTCGCGCAATGGTGGGATAGAGATGTGTACAGTCGAAAGACGATAATAAAGGTCTTCACGAAAACGGCCCTCTTCTACTGCCTTTTGCATGTCAACATTGGTTGCTGCCACGATGCGTATATTGGTTTTTTGCACCGTCGATGAACCCACCTTGAGAAACTCGCCACTCTCAAGCACACGCAACAAGCGTGCTTGCGTAGTCATTGGCAACTCGGCAACCTCATCGAGAAATATAGTGCCTCCATCGGCTTCCTCAAAGTAGCCTTTACGCGATGCTACAGCACCAGTAAATGCACCCTTCTCGTGGCCAAAGAGTTCCGAGTCAATAGTACCCTCGGGTATTGCTCCACAGTTTACGGCTATATATTTATTATGCTTGCGTGGGCTGAAGCTATGCACTATTTGTGGAAAAAACTCCTTACCACTACCACTCTCGCCAGTAATAAGCACCGACAAGTTGATAGGGGCAACCTGAATAGCTCGCGACACTGCAGCTATTAATGCTGGCGCATTTCCCACTATGCCAAATCGCGTTTTAGCTTGATGCACCTCGGGTGATATGTTAGCAAGTTCTATCGGCATTTGCGTAATTCGTATGTTTTATCTTTTAAATACTTCCCTAATTCTTCTAATGAGCCCGAGTGTTGCTCTTGCTCCTCTACCGTGATAGGCTCACCTATCGACACATGAAGCGTAGCGCCTTTCTTGCGAAACACCTCGGCAGGCAATCGCAATGTGCGCAACTGCCAGCACACCACTCCCAAGAAGTTAAACCACCAACTATTGCTACCATGAAAATAGATAGGAATCACCGGAACTTTCATTTGCTGAATGAGGCGAATGATAGTTGGTTGCCACTCGCGGTCGTTGAGCTGGCCCTTGAAATTCACCTTCGACACTGCACCTGCAGGGAAAAAACCTATGGGATTGCCTCGACGCACTTGCATAATGGCGCTCTTGATACCCTGCATCGACACCGCCTTTTTCTTGGGGTCATCACTCGCCAACGCATCTACGGCAATGAAACTGGGGCGCATTGCACTGATATAATTTAATATCATATTCACCATCACCTTAAACTGCGGACGACGCGTGCCTATGAGATTTATCAATGTAATTCCATCCAACGCACCAAAGGGGTGGTTGCTCACCGTGATAAACGCACCCTCGGGCAGATTGTCTAATCGTTGCTCATTGTCAATACGCAATTTTATATCTAAATCGCGCAACAACCCTGTGGTAAATTCGGCTCCTTGAACATCACAATTATGGTCGTGAATCCAATTCACTTTATCGACCGACAGAAATTTAAGCAACCGATTCACAAACTTCTCCTTGCCCTTAAACCAAGGCACCATCTGCGAGATGTCGTTATAGTCGAGAACCGTGCGTTTTATAGGTGTTTCTTGTTGACTCATGAAATATAATGATAATTATCACCACAAAATTAATCAAAAAGCCGCTAACAACAAAATTATCAATCTTTCACCCACCTAAAACTAACAATTTTTATACCATATAATTCTATTTTCATTATCTTTGCAAGAAACTAAATATTTCAAAATGAAAAAGGCTATAATCACTCTTTCGCTTTTACTCGTCACACTAATATCTTTTGCACAAGATTGGAACGCATGTATCAAAGATGCCGACGAAGGCTTTTCTTATCGACTCATTCTTTATGGGCTGTGGCAAGATGGGCAAATGGCAACCCAAGAAGAACCCACTCACATTGAGATACTTGAGTTCCATCCTCAAAACACCACACTCACATGGCAAGGCAACGACTTGGGCGACCTTCGTTATAAATATCGCATCAGCGGCGACAAACTATACCTCACCGACATTGACGGCACAGGCCACGACAATATCATCACCCTTGCTCGAGCCTTTGAACAAAAAGGAGAACAATGCATCCTCACCATCGATAAAAATTTCATTTATCGCATATTCTTCCTCAAAAAAACGGAGTAAGATTTAGATATATTTATTTTAAAGTCACGAATTATAACTACCTTTGCAAATAAGATATTTTCAAAATATGTTCTAAATTATTTAACTTAAAAACGTTTTTCACAAAACAGACATTAACATTTTAACAACATAACAATATTGTGAGCTTTTGGGCTCTTATTCTCACATCTGAAAACCGCCAATTTGAAGAAACTCTGAGAATAAGCATCTCTCAAATGTTCATGCCTTATGGGCGTGATTATTTGTGTGCTTTTCTGGGTTTCGGGTGCTTGGCGGTACCTCAGGTGTAGATTGGCAACAAATAATTTCGCCTTTTTTATGATACATATAGGACAACTCATACGTCAAGAACTCGACCGCCAAGAACGCACCCCCACTTGGCTTGCTCGCAAAATAAATTGCGAGCGTCCTAATGTGTATTATATCTTCTCGCAACCATCAATCAACACCGAGCTTCTCCTACGCATATCACAAGCCCTTAACCACGACTTTTTCCAATACTACACCACCTCCCTCACACTCAATAGCGACCACACACCGTAAAATCTTTTGACACTTCCGTAAAACTTCTTTACGCACAACCCCCAACCAATCCAATAGCGAACCTTTAACTTTGCTTTAATTTTTACAATCACATAAACTACTAATTAACAATGAAAAAGATTACAATTCTATTCTTACTATTTTTATCATGTGTATGTTTTGCCGAAAATGCATCAGCATCAAAAAAAGTTGCTGTATATGTCGAAGGGGAAATCAACAATAGCAATAAGTCAATCGTTAGTTCGGCTGTTCTTGCTCGCATGTCGGGCAACAAGGAATACACCCCATTTGAACGCAATGAATCATTTATTAATGCTCTCAATAATGAGCAAGATCTCCAACTCTCGGGCGAAGTCCCCGAAAGTGAAATTAGAAAAGTAGGCGAACGTCTTGGAGTAGATTTTGTAATTGCAATTAATGTAATTATTAGTGATGATGATATGTGCCACATGAGTGCTCGCCTCATCAATCTTGAAACCGGAGAAATCATTAAGACTACTAATGTCAATCGAAAATTCACTAACTCAAGTGTATTAACAGCTCTTGCCAATAATGTGGCATATCGATTATTGAACAAAAAATCTAAATAATAATGAAACGTATAATATTTATCGCTTTAATACTATTGGGAGTTGTTGCACCCACAACTTATGCTCAAATCTCAAAAAAGAAAGTGGCGGTGTATATGACCGGTGAAATTGAAGATTCCTATAAAAAAGTTATCGGGGCAAAATTGGTGAGTGCAATCACCGCTACCGATGAATATGCCGCAGTGGAACGCACTGCCGACTTCCTTGCAGCCCTCGCAAGTGAACAAGACTACCAAACATCGGGTGAGGTTCGTGATAGTCAAATTGCAAGCATCGGTCAACGATTTGGCGTACTTTATGTAGTTGTAGCCGATGTAAATGAACTATTTGGTGAAATATTTATTTCTGCTCGTCTTATAAACGTGGAAACAGGACTCGTTGAAAAAGCCGCCGACGCAAGTGCTGTAGCTGAAAGTATGTCGCAATTAATAGAACTATCAACGCAAATCTCCAATAAACTATTACTTGGGTCGGCTGTTGCGGTATCAGCCAAACCAATACACCTTTCTTTGTGCGCCTCAAAAGAAGGCAAAATATTTTACATTACACAAGAGAAGTGGGGAAAAATGGATGATGCTACTAAATCATCATATCAGAAAATTGGTATATGTCTAATCAATGATAATAGAAAAGGAATATTTAAAGGGACTGGTAGAGGATTATCCTTTGGAACCTTAAGCTCTGCTTCTTGCCCTGATTACGTTGCGGATTATGGTTGGACTATGTTTATAGAACGTAACCTCCAATTAATTGATTCAAGTACCAATGCCTTTGGATACAATTATAGATTGACCGACATTAATTCCCCTTTGGTCTACAAGGGACTTGTGAATTATCCAGAATCTACAAGCGGTGGCTACATCTACAAATTTCCAATTATTCGAGGCTCCACCAATTATCATGCAGTTTATGTAAACATAAAAGAAGACCCGTATTCGAGATTCTCTAATGAAGGATCCGGCTACTCTCATTATATCGTAACACCCATTTCAGAGTAACCCCAATTGAATATAACTATGGAAGAAAAATTAACAAATGCACAGTTGCTAATATTAGAAGCGGCAATGCAAAAAGATGAGAGGGAAGCAACATTTCAAGATAATTGGACTGAATATTGCGAAAGTTATGATGACTACAATGATTGTCACGGTGATTACTATGATGCTGAGTAATTGGCTTCAATTGTTAATAGGTTTCATCGGTAGTATATTATCAGGGTTGCTTGCGACATTTATATATCAAAGCATCTTAACTCGTCGTTTAACCCCCAAATTTATCATAAGTGATGATATTGCACTGAGTTATCAAATAGATAAAAATGGGATAAAGCAACCGACTTATCGTATCAAGATTTCTAATGAATCTAAAAGAGATGCTTTTGATATTCGCACATACTTACGATTACGATATTGCAACAAATATCTAACTTTAGAGCCACCCTATATTCCAGCTATGCATGGAAAAATAACAGGTCGAGATTATGATGAATATCAAAGAGAATTACCTTTTAGACTTTCATATATTAGAGAAACCCAAATTTCCGGATTTCAAAATGAACAATTAACAGCAAAGCATAAAGCTGGGACTTTATCGTTTGAAGATTTTAACCATAAAGACAATCTCTTGGAGATTGTTTTAATGGCAACAGATAGCGCAAGTGGAATTCCAACAAAAATTATGATAAAAACGTTGACCTCAGAAAATATTCTCAAGTCAATAAAGTTGGGAAAATTCAAAAAAGGGAGTATGATTGTCGAAACATTTGAGGAGGGTGTATGCGAATGTTGATATGACAATAATAATCAAACCTACATTTAATTGTAATTTTAGGTGCTCATATTGTTATTTGGCAAATGAAATAAAGGCTGATTCTTCGATGATGAGTTATGAATTAGCCGAAAAGATTATAGCTCAAATCATTCAACTATGCCAAAAGAAAAAACACAAAAATCTAACACTGATATGGCATGGCGGTGAACCATTGCTATGGGGAGTGAATAACTTTAAACGTATTTTTCTTTTCATAAATCAACATTGCAATGGTTTAAAAATAAAACAGCGTATTCAAACAAACTTATCTCTCATAGATGATGAATATATAAGATTGTTTAAAGAATATAATGTAAGAATCGGTTTTTCGTTAGATGGGCCAAAATCAATAAACGACACTCAACGCAAATTAATAAATGGCAAGGGTACATACGATGTCATTATGAAAAAGGTAGAAGACTGTCGATTAGCCGGACTTAATATCGGGTGTATTCTTGTAGGTAGCCGGAATTTCATGGGTAAAATTCCCAAAGTTTATGATTTCCTTTGTGCAAATAATCTTAACTTTAAATTCAATCCTTTATTTTGTGCCGGCGAGGCTGTCAATGCCGGGACGAGCATTGCAATATTGCCTGAAGAATATGCTGAAATGGCAATCGAACTGTTTGATTTATGGTTTGATGATAAAAGTCATGCATTAAAAGAGACAACATTCATTGATATTGCAAGTTATTTTGTTAGCAAAACAAAAAAGAGCCGAAGTTGCATTTTTGCACCAAATTGCCAAGATTCATTTATGGCAATATCTCCTACCGGTGAAGTATTCCCTTGTGGAAGATTTTGTGAAACCGACACACGTTATTCGTATGGAAATATCTCAACAGAAAGCGTAGATACAATTCTCCGAAACATACAAAAAAGCGAAATATATGCACGCAACAAATGCATTGACGAAAGTTCGTGTTCAAAGTGTAAATATTTTCAATTATGTCATGGTGGCTGTCTTCATGACGGTTTCCTTAAAAATGGGGATTTTAAATCTAAAACATTTTTATGCACTGCCTATAAACAGATTTTCAACCACATAGAGCAACGAATATCTCCACTAAATTAATAATCAATGATTTTTCATCAAATCAGTGTTAATACACATTTATTTTAGCTCAAAAAAGTTCTGATTTTACTCTCAGTTGGCTCTTGCAGGTAACTTGCTGTAAATCTTGCGCTTCATCTTTTAAAATCACGTTTTTGCGATTATCAAACCTCTATTTTCCCACGTTTTTGCGATTATCAAACCACCATTTTCCCACGTTTTTGCGATTATCGAGGGGAAAATTACAATATTTTGTCAATATTCTCCAAATTTTTTCAACCACATTTTTAACAAAACCCTCTTATTTTCTTCCGATTTCCGTCCTTTCAACGAGAGAAATTCCGTTTTTACAATTATTGAGGGAGAAATTCACTTAAATCGGTGCTATGGAGTGTCACATTTGGTGGTTATTATTGATGCTGGAGCAATGCCTTTTGACACTAAATTGACAAGAAAAATACCTCTAAAATAAAAATTTCTCAACTATCAACTTTCAATTTTCAAATCTTTATACTACCTTTGCGATAATTATCAACCTAATATTTCGCAATTTATGAAAAAAATTCTCCTAATTATGAGCATGATTTTCGCTTTTGCATTCAATAGCGAAGCTCAAGAAGTGAAAGAAATCGATTACACAACATTTACTAAAGAAATTCTTCCAAAGGCTGAACGCCCCATTGTTCTCGACTTCTACGCTACATGGTGTGGCCCTTGCAAAGCTATGGAAGCTGTGATGGGTAAAGCTGCTAAAGAATATGCTGGACAAATCGATTTCTATCGCGTTGACCTCAATGTAAAAAACAACCAAGAATGGGCCAACTACCTCGGTATTTCTTCAATCCCTACTTTGGTGTTCTACAAAAATGGCAAAATTCACCACGTTGAAACTGGGTACAAAGAGTATATCGAATTTGTAAACCACCTTTCTCGCATTCTTGATTAAGAAAATCAATCGCATATATCACAAAGGGGTGTTGCAATCGCAACACCCCTTTGTGCTTGAATAACCATTTACATTTCCCACACCTTTTGCTACTATACTTGCAACCTATGGGCATAAAATACAAAAAGAGACTGCAACACTGCAATCTCTTTTTGCGCTTCAGGATGGGCTTGAACCAACGACCCCCTGATTAACAGTCAGGTGCTCTAACCAACTGAGCTACTGAAGCAAATATTAACCAACTAAACTTTTTTCGCGCTTCAGGATGGGCTTGAACCAACGACCCCCTGATTAACAGTCAGGTGCTCTAACCAACTGAGCTACTGAAGCAGAAAATGCAACCCTTTTCAAAATTGCGTTGCAAAATTAATCCCAAATTTTGAATTATGCAATATTTTTTGCAAAAATCTTACTTTTATCTTCAATTTTAAGTCTTTTTTGTGGAAAATAGTGCCATTATTGTTATAATATTGCGTAACTTCGTTGCCTATTTATATGTTTTCATCATTAAATCTCAACTTTGCATTATGAGAAAATTCATATCTACCATAGTTATTATGGTGTGCGCATTATCAATATTTGGTTCTACAGCCACCACTCGTAGCGACAAATCGGCGATTTCTCGCAACCTCAACATATTCAATTCTATATATAAAGAGTTGCAAACTCACTATGTTGACACCATCGATGCCGACAAGTCGATGCGCAATGCTATCGATGCTATGTTGATGGACATCGACCCCTATACCGAATACATCTCTGAAGAAGATCAAGATGAATTTCGCACCATTTCATCGGGCGAATATGCCGGGATAGGTTCGGTAATCCTTCAACGCAATGGCAATGTATATATTTCAGAACCACAAGAAGGCTCTCCTGCTCAAAAAGCGGGACTTCGCCCTGGCGACCTCATCATGGTAATTGACGGCGACACAGTGCTCGGTTGGAAAAGCGACAAAGTGAGCGCTCGCCTCAAAGGCCAAGCCGGCACTAAAGTTACTGTTACCGTTAAGCGCCCTTATGTTACCGATTCAATCCTCACCATGGAGATTACTCGTGGCAAAATACAAGTTGAGCCCGTCCCCTACTATGGCGTGGTGCGTGGCGACATTGGATATATAGCTCTCACAACATTCAACGAGCATTCGGCCAACAAGGTTAAAGAAGCCCTCATTGAACTAAAGAAAAACCCCAATGTGAAGTCAATCATTCTCGACCTTCGCAACAATGGTGGTGGACTACTCGAAAGTTCTATTAAAATTGTCGGACTTTTTGTGCCCAAAAACACCGAAGTTTTACGCACTCGAGGCAAGGGCTTATTAAACGAAAAGGTATATAAAACCACTACCAAGCCCATCGACACCGAAATTCCTCTTGCTGTGCTCATCAACAATGGCACTGCATCAAGTGCCGAAATCGTGTCGGGTGCATTGCAAGACCTCGACCGTGCCGTAGTCATAGGCACTCGCTCTTTTGGTAAAGGATTGGTGCAATCTACTCGCCCACTCCCCTACAACGGACTTTTAAAGGTTACAACTGCTAAATACTACATTCCCAGTGGTCGCCTCATTCAAGCCATCGACTATTCACATCGCAACGAAGACGGCTCGGTAGCTCGCACCCCCGACAGCCTCACAAATGTATTCAAAACTGCCAACGGACGCGAAGTGCGCGATGGCGGTGGCATCACACCCGATGTTACAGTCACCTTCCCCGAAGGCAATCGTTTGGTTTATAATATTGTTATGAACCATTGGGCCTTTGACTACGCCAATCGTTTTGCTACCACTACTGCATCAATCCCCTCGCCTCAAGAATTTGTCATCACCGACTCTATTTATGACGACTTCAAAAAGTTTATCGACCCCGAAAAATTCAAATACGATAAAGTGTGTGAAACAGGGCTATCAACCCTCAAGAAAGTTGCCGAGGTGGAAGGTTACATGACCGACAGCGTTAAAGCACAATTTGAGATTCTCGAAAAAATGCTTCGCCACGACCTCGACAAAGACCTCAACACCCATCGCAAAGAGATTAGCGAATACCTTTCGGAGGAAATCGTGGGACGATATTATTTCCAAAAAGGTCAAATCATCGAAGCACTTCGCACCGACATTGTTGTTGACTCGGCGGCAACAGTGCTCCACGACAAGAAGAAATACCAATCAATCTTGAAGCCTACTAAAAAGTAGTCACAATATTATATGTCAACACAGCGCAATCTTAGCGAAATATTCGTCACCCCTCAACGGCGCAAAGCCATCGACAAACTTCTCGGTGGCAAATCGTTATGCACATCGGCCTACGCATTGGCAGGGTCGGCGCCCGCGTTGCTTTTTGCAGGCATGACACCTCGCCAATCGCCCACGCTCATCATAGGCGACAGTCTTGATGATGCTGGATATCTTTATCACGACCTTTCGCGCATTTTAGGTGAAGAAGCTGTGTTGATGTTCCCCTCGGGCTACAAACGCGACATAAAATATGGACAGATTGATGCCCCCTCGCAAATCTTGCGCACCGAAGTGCTAAACAATTGGCACACCAATCCTCTTTTGCGATATGTTATCACCTACCCCGATGCGATAGCCGAACGCGTGGCATCAAAAGAGACCATTGCCCGTCACACTCTTCGCCTCAAGCAAGGCGACACGGTTGACCCCGTCGATACTATCAACTGGCTGCGCGATAATGGGTTCATCGAGGTCGATTATGTATATGAGCCTGGCCATTTTGCTCTTCGTGGCTCTATCCTCGACATTTTTGGCTACTCCAACGAGCTACCCTATCGCATTGACTTCTTTGGCGATGAAATCGACTCAATGCGCACATTCAATATAGAAACACAACTCTCGCAACAACGCCTCGACGACATCTCCATAACATCAAATGTGGCTCAACACTCACATGGCGACTCCTTGCTCAATTTCATAGGCGACGACACTCTCATCGCCGTGCGCGACGCTCAATACACATTGAGTCGCATACGCGAAATTGCCGGCGAAACATTCTCCGAAAGTTCGCTCATTGCCAACGAGGGAGACCGCAATGCTATGAACCAAGTAGTTGATGCCGATGAGTTTACAGCTCGTTTCTCACAATTCCGCCAACTCCGTTTCTCGGCTGCAGCACAGCCCGATAGCGATGCCAAAGCCTCTATCGACCTCTGCTGCTCTCCCCAAGGCATTTACCACAAAAACTTCGACCTCATAAGCGAGGACTTCAAAAAGATGCTCGCCGAGGGATATACATTATATATATTAAGCGACAGCGAAAAGCAAATAGAACGATTGAAAGTGATTTTTGAAGACCGTGGCGACGACATCTCATTCACTCCCATTTTATCCACAATACACGAAGGGTTTGTCGATCACTCTACTAAAAGTTGCTTCTTCACCGACCACCAGATATTTGACCGTTTTCACAAATACACCCTCAAAAGCGACCGCGCTCGCTCGGGCAAACTGGCACTATCGCTCAAAGAACTATCATCGATTGAGGTGGGCGACTTTATAGTGCACATCGACCATGGAGTGGGACGATTTGCCGGACTACTACGCACCAATGTGAACGGACGCATACAAGAGATGATAAAACTCACTTATCAAAACGACGATATTATCTTCGTATCCATCCACTCGCTACACAAACTATCAAAATATCGTGGCAAAGAGGGCGTGCCTCCTAAAATCAACAAGCTTGGCACTGGCGCATGGAATCGCATCAAAGAGAAAACAAAGTCAAAACTCAAAGATATTGCCCGCGACCTCATAAAACTATATGCCGCACGCAAGAACGAAACCGGATATAGTTTCTCCCCCGACGGATATATGCAACAAGAGCTCGAGGCTTCATTCATCTACGAAGACACCCCCGACCAACTCACCACTACGGCTGCCGTCAAAGCCGATATGGAAAGTTCGCGACCCATGGACCGCCTCATTTGTGGTGATGTGGGATTTGGTAAAACCGAGATTGCCATTCGTGCAGCATTCAAAGCAGCTACCGATGGAAAACAGACTGCCGTACTCGTTCCCACAACAGTGCTTGCCTATCAACACTACCACACATTTAAAGACCGCTTGAAAGACTTCCCCGTGAGAGTCGATTATCTTTCACGCGCTCGCACTCCCAAGCAAGTGAAGCAAATCATCGCCGACCTTGCCGAAGGTAAAATCGACATTCTCATAGGCACCCACAAACTCATAGGCAAAGATGTAAAATTCAAAGACTTGGGATTGCTCGTCGTCGATGAAGAACAAAAATTTGGTGTTGCTGTAAAAGAGAAACTCAAGCAAATGAAAGTCAATGTCGATACATTGACCATGAGTGCCACCCCCATTCCACGCACTCTGCAATTTTCACTTATGGGAGCACGCGACCTCTCGGCAATCACCACTCCGCCTGCCAATCGCTACCCCATTGTCACATCGGTAAACGCACTAAACGATGACATCTTGCTCGAAGCCATAAACTTTGAAATGTCGCGCAACGGACAGGTTTTCATTGTCAACCATCGCATTGAAGGGCTATATGACCTCGAAGCAATGGTGCGCCGACTCGTGCCCGATGCACGCACAGTGGTGGGACATGGACAAATGGCTCCCGATAAACTCGAAAAAGTGATTATCGACTTCGCCAACCACGACTACGACATACTATTGGCTACAACAATCATTGAATCGGGTATCGACATGCCCAATGTCAACACTATCATCATAAACAACGCTCAAAACTTTGGTTTGAGCGAACTGCACCAACTCCGTGGACGTGTGGGCCGTAGCAATCGCAAAGCATTCTGCTACCTGCTTGTGCCTCCACACATTCCTCTATCGCCCGTGTCGCGCCGTCGATTGCAAGCCATCGAAAGTTTCTCCGACCTTGGTAGTGGCATACACATTGCCATGCAAGACCTCGACATTCGTGGAGCTGGCAACCTTCTCGGTGCCGAACAAAGTGGATTTATTGCCGACCTCGGATACGAAACCTATCAAAAAATCCTCAAAGAAGCCGTTGTCGAACTTCGCACCGAAGAGTTCTCTGATGTACTCACAGCCGACGACAACGATGAAAAAGAATATGTGGCCGATTGCGTTATCGAAAGCGACATGGAACTACTACTTCCATCTTCATATGTGCCTCAAGAGAGCGAGCGCATCATCCTTTACAAAGAGCTCGACAGCATCGAACGAGAAATTGACCTTCAAGCATTTAAAGAACGACTCGTTGACCGTTTTGGCAAAATTCCACCCGAAACGGCCGAACTGCTACGCGTGCCACGCCTCCGCCGTCTTGCCCGACAACTCGGCATCGAAAAAGTATCGCTAAAGCAAGAACGTATGTATCTTTATTTTGTTGACGAAAGCAACAAGGCCTATTATCAGTCGCCTATGTTTGGCAAAATTATCAATTTCATGCAACAAAATGCACGCCGATGCAACATACGCGAAAACAACAATCGCCGTAGCATCTCCATCGCAATGGTTACAACCGTCGAAGCCGCCGTCGATATTCTCACCACCATCCAATCAATGGACGCAATATAAAACAAGATTTTAGACATAAGAACAAAAAATCATAAGGCTAACGCATAGAAACCCCATTAAAAACCTGTTCTTATGTGCTTGTGTCTTTTATATCTCATAAAAAACATATACTTGTGTTCCTATGTCTTTTATGACCTCAATAAACTTGTTCTTTTGTCTTAGATCTTCCTTATATACTTGTGTTTTTATAAGTGCGGTATTTACGCTTAATTTCTAGCTTTTCGCCACCAAAATTAATCAACAAACCATTTTCTATCTTTGTGGCAGTTAAATAGTTGACGAGTTGCGCTTCATGTAGTTGGTGTAAATTTTGTACCGCCTTCAATTCTATAATAACCTCTCTATTCACTATTATATCTGCGCGATATTCTCCTACCACAATATCATTATAAAACACAGTTATAGGCCACTCCTCTTCTGCCAACAATCCATTTTCACGAAGTTCTATCAGTAACGCTTTTTTATATATTGATTCCAAATATCCTGCAGACAATTGCATTCTCACATTATAAGCACACTGTATTATTTTCTTTATCAACTCATTGCTGTCCATATGGAGGTGTTTTTATGATGATTGAAATACAAACTTAATACATCTTTTTTAATTCTCCCACATAAAAACAAAAGAAAAGTCTTATTTTTTAGACATAAGAACAAAAGGACATAAGGCTGACGCATGGAAACCCCATTAAAAACCTGTCCTTATGTTCTTTTGTCTTATATAAGACAAAAACAAATCTCTATTAAAATCATTTTGTCTATAAAATATCAGGAAACAGCCGCACACCACGTTTAAATCATGTTAAATTTTACGCCATTTACACAATGTATAAAGTATTATTTATACATTTGCAAAAAATAATTAACTACAAATAAATTAATAGTCAACCTTAGCATTATACCATGAAAAGAGTTCTCTTTTTATGGTTTTGTTTTTTGTGTTTTTGGCAAAAATCGCAAAGCAAGACATTACCTTATTTATGAAACTAAAACATTTACTTCTTGCCGCAATTACGGCAACACTCTCGTTGAGCGCTTCGGCTGCAGAAACCACAAGCAGTGTGCGCATCTACATTAACCCAGGGCACGGCTCATTTACAGGAGATGACCGTCCTCAATCAACTATCAAACATGGTTCGCGTATTCCTATTGGAGCTGATACGGCAAACTTTTATGAGTCAAACACCAACCTACAAAAAGGCTTTGGCTTATTGGAAAAATTAAAAGAATATGGCGTTCCGTATAATTCTTCCATACAAGCTAATAATGCAAGTCAAACCAATCTTCGCATGAGTCATGTGAAGTGTGGAGTTTCTCCATCTTTATCAGTTATTGCAACAGAAGCCCAAACATGGAATGCTGATATGTTTATTTCAATTCACTCTAATGCAACTACTGGTGACCATGATATCCCCACGCACCTCAACCATTGCTTATTTTTACATCGTGGATATGATGGAAATCCATCTGTAAAAGAGAGTGATAAAATGGCAATGGCTTGTTGGCCTCATGCTATGTCAAATAAGCATATGAACTTCAACTGGCTTAATGACCCAACTCGTCCTCGAGATAATAACTATTCAGATAACGCAAGTTATAAAAGATATTTCCCTAAACAAAATTATTATCCATCTGGAAAAGACTCTGAAGGAAATCCTTATTATGTAAAAGGAGACTTAGATTTTATGTATTATGATGGAAGCGAACATTATGATTATACCACAATTAATGGTGTAACTTATAAAGGATACTATGCTGTGCTTCGTCATGCAGTCCCTGGATTTTTGGTTGAAGGATATGACCACACATATCAACCTGGTCTTCACCGTGCAATGAACTGGGATGTGTGTCGCCATGAAGGAGAAATGTATGCTCGTGGTATCAACGATTACTTCGGTTGGGGCAAAAAGGATAGTTTTGGTAAAATTTATGGTATCGTTCGTGACCATTCAGTAGTGATGGACCACCCTTATTATCAAGTAACAAGCTATGTAAAAGATGGTGGTGCAGGAAGTACTCGTGACGCCAACCAAACCATCAACCAAATCGACAACAAAAAACCTCTTAATAATGTGACAGTTACGCTTTATAACTCAAATGGCGTTGCTGTTGACACTTATACTACCGATGACGAATGGAACGGGGCTTATTTCTTTAAAAAGGTAGCCCCCGGCACATATACAATCAAGCACTCACTCAATGGATATAAAGAGGTAACTCAAACTGTAACTGTTACAGCCAACGAGACTAATTACCTCAATATTGACATGCGCGAAGCTAGTGCAGGAGATCCCATACAAGGTCATTATGCATATAGTCTAAAATTGACAAAGGTTGATGATGAAACTTATACTGCATCGTTCAAATCAACAGGAGCAATGAGCAATGGTAAAATTATCCTTACCAACACATCAACAAAAGCGCAAACTGTAATCCAAACTGGGGCAATCAAAAAAGGCTCAAACAATGTAACAATTGATGCAACTGAACTTGAAGATGGTGCAAATTATTCTTGGGCTGTTGCTCTTGATAACCCTCAATCAACAGGAGTTGACCTTATTCATAGTGACAACTCAGTTGTATCATCAGGTGCTTGTTTAGGTTTAGCTATTGATAATAGTGAAACAAGCGCCAACTTCGGTACAATCTACACCAATACAGGTCTTGGAGTAGGTATCCAGAAATTCAATCCCGACTTTACTACCGATGGCAAAAAAGTTATAACAGGAAAATTTGGTACTGGAGGATATGCCAACCGTATAACCGTTAACAATGGGAAGGTTTATATCGCAAACTATTCAACCACTAACCCGGGGATTTGGGTATATAATCCATCGGCTTCTACCGCGTCTGCAACAAATATATATTCAACACGAGTTACTGGTGTAACATTCTATGGAGAAGGAACTAATCGTAAAATGTATGCTACTAATCCGTCTAACGTTAGTAGCCGTTGGGCATATGAGTTTAACATTGGAGCAAATGACGCTGTTCAGTCAACATATTCAAAAACCCTCACCAATTTTAATGGTGTTTTATGGAATGATGGTGATATTTTAGCCACTGATAAAGGCCTATTATTTTCACAACGCCGATATACAGGAGGCAATGATAAAGGCGCTCCAGCTTTTGGACTCGTCAGTTTCAACGATGCCATCATTTACGATTCATATGTTTTAGGAGAATCAGCTAATGGCGGGAACAACACCTTACTTGGTACAGAACGAGGTGGTATGGCATTAAGTAAAGACAAAAATACATTTGCAATTGTTTCAGGTATTGCAAGTGATACTGATACCGGAGCAAGCATCAATGTGCATGTTTATTCGGTAGCTTGGAGTGGAAACACCCCATCATTTAGCCATCAATACTCATTCCCTTTAAGTGGTACAAACCGTGTTGACCAAATGGCGTTTGACCATGCCAATAACCTTTATGTTGCTTCAAAACAACAAGGTCTTTTAGTGTATGCTATTAAAAATCCATCGCGTCAAACTGTTACGAACGGTTCAGGAACAATCACTGGTGTCAATCCTCCTGTACCTCTTTATATTGTAGGTAATAGTGCTGCTATTGGTAATTGGGATCCTGCAAAAGCTGTTGAATTTACCGACAATGGTAAAAACTATACTATTACACTTAACGCTCCTACAACTGAGTTCAAGATTTCTACAGGTAAAGGAAATGTTTCAGGTGATTGGACTGCATTTGATGCTGGTAACCTCACCACCAATGATGCTATTACAAATGGTGGTACTATAAATTTGATAGCACAACACTCTTATAGCAATTTCGTTCTTCCATGGGCAGGTGTGTGGAATATCACTGTATCAGGTGACCTCTCTACATTGACTGCTTCTACTACAACACCTAAACCACTTACACCTCTTTATATAGTAGGTAATACTGCCGAACTTGGCGCATGGAATACTGAAAACGCAGTTGAAGTTGCAAATGATGGCACAAAATATACCGTTACACTCAATGAAAATGTAACAGCATTCAAAATCTCAACAAACAAAGGTGATGCTACTACATTTAATAATGGTAACCTCACTCCGGGTGGAGCTATCACAAATGGAGGTACCCTAAATCTTATCGCCGATAAAGATGGTGGCAACATCGCTCTTCCATGGGAGGGTGTTTGGAATGTAACTATAGCAGGTGACCTCTCTACATTGCATGCTTCAACTTCTACTCCCGACCCCAATGTAGGTCCTGGCATAGGTCCTGAGCCAGAAAATGCTCCTAATCCTGATGCTGAGCCGGGCGAAACTCCCGAAGGAGAAGACCCTGAAGCAGCTCAAACAGAGGGTTATTTTGCTTACGATTTGCAATCATCAAAGAGTGGCAACAATTATATCTTCAAGTTCAAATCAACCGGTGCAAAAAATAACGGTTACATCGTGCTTACAAACAAATCGACCGGTGTTAAAACCGAAATTAGAACTAAGATTATAAAAGGTGATAACACCGTAACCATTAATGCCTACGACATCTTGAAAGGTGACTACACTTGGGCTGTTAAAATCAACAACAAAGCAAACAACGAAGTAAAACAAGTGGGTAGCAACAATTCAATTGTTTACAACGATGGAACAAGATATGCACGTATTGGTGTGGCTATCGATAACGACCAAACAAGTAAATACTTCGGAACTGTCTATACTATGACTGCAAGAGGACAAGGTCTTCAAAAATTTAATCCAGATGTAACAACAAATGGTTCAAAAATTCTTACCGGACAATTTGGTCAAGATGAATCAGGCTCTACAAATGCAAATAGATTTGTTCGCTCAAACCGTTTGGAAGTAAATCAAGGAAAGGTATATATTGCCAACTTTGCTTATCAAAACCCTGGTGTATGGGTATATGATCCAACTGGTTCTGCAACTACTACTAAAGTTTCAGGAAATACACTTCTTGAACGTGCGATTGCATTTTATGGAGAAGGATCTAATCGTAAAGCGTTTGGTAGCCATAATACCACATATCATGTTCAACGATTTGATATTGGAACAAACAATTCTTGGGTTTCAAATAGCCCAGCTAAAGGTTATAAAGGGCTTCTTTCTAATGGTGACGGTGATATTCTTGTTACAAATAACGCTGTTATCGTATCACAACACCGCTTTAAAGGATTAAATAATGCTGACGTTCCTGCATTTATAGTGTTAGACCACAATTTGAATCTCAAATTTAATTCGAGCACAATTTCAAGTTTAAATGGCACTCAAATTGGAGGTATGGCTATTACTCCCGACTATAAAACATTTGCAATAGCTGACGCTTATACCGATGGTTCTCCAGCCGATATTAATGTTCAAGTTTATAGTGTGTCATGGAACGGTAGCACTCCAACATTTACAAAGAGTTACACTATTGCATTGACTGGAACTCAACAAATTGACCAGATGGAATTTGACCACGCAGGCAACCTTTGGATTGCATCTATGCAAAAAGGTCTTTTGAAATATGCAGTTAAGACATCGGATCGTGTTACAACTACAAATGCTCGTTCTGAATATACTATTACCGGTTTGGCTAATACAGCACCAACTAATGTGGTTGCGACTCGCAAATGCTATAGCGAAGGTAGCAACAACACAGCAGGCACTGTAGATGCTGAAATCACTTGGAAAGGTGAAGCCGGTCAATATAGAATTTATTACCAAACAATGCGTCGTGACGCATCGGGCAACCGTGTGGAAGATAACAGCACATGGCAACTTGCCGGTACAGCAAATATAGCAAGTGGAGCCACAACAGGTAGTTACACTCATAAGAACCTTGCTCATGGTGGCGACTATGCTCGCATTTACAACTACAAGGTTGTTAATTACTATTCATCAGCAAATCACGAAGGTTTATCAAAATCAATCTCTGGTAAAGGTAGAACTGTAACATCATATCCATCTCAAGTACCTGTAAATGTTGCGTTCACTCAATCTTCGGTAGAAGTTGATGGTGTAACTCAATACACCTTAGATCCACAACTCAACATCTCGCTCAACCCTGAAGTGTTCAATGCATCACTTCGCGATGATAATGATGAGCCTGTTAAAGCAACAAAATATGTGATTGTGGTTGATGAAGCAACAGCAAATGTGCTTAATGCTGCATCAAATGTGAAAGAAGTAGGTCGCTTCTATCGTGGACCTGCAACCATGACTGCAAATAACTGTAACCACTATGTGATAAACGACTGGTATATGGTAGTTGACTTTGACGATGTTACCCCATCGGGCGACCTCTCAAAAGCGACTAAAGCACTTGTGTGGAAAGATGTAGAGCTCACTCACACTTATAAACCACAAGTTTATACAAGTGCAGTGCGCACATTCAATTTCGTTGCGAACGATTCTGAATCGGCTGCTTACAAAATCAACCTTCCATCTCCTCAATGGAATGCTAATAGCAACGATGGTAGTGGAATGGGCAATGTTGCTGAAGCAATTCCAGTAACTGGTAATATCATTGAATCTCTTGTAGGCAATGAAGACTATCCAATGGGTACATTCCAAAAAATTGGCGATATTGAAAAACCAACAAACCCAATTTCAATTACCGAAGCTAACGTGATTGGTGCTACCGGTTGTATCGATCCGCTCCCTGTAGTAGATGAAATCTTAAATGAGTGGGATATCACTTACACTTTAATTCTTAAAGATAAAGAAGGTAAAGTGATTAGCGAAGCCGTTCAAGAAAGCAATGCAACTAACAAAGAGTTGTATTCAAATACTCAAAAACGTATCGTTGACATTCTTGGTCTTAACGTAGGTCGCGATGAAACAACATCGCCCGATGGACGTACTCGCTACACCTACAATGCTGGAAAGAACGATAACTACACATTGTTAGTTCGCACTACTTATCGCAAAACTGTCGATGGTAAATTAGTCGAAAAGACTAACGAAAGCGAAGCACCTATCATAGTTAATCCATCGTTCCCAAATCCTGAATTAGATGCAGAAAATTGTCCAGGATATGTGTTCTTAGAAGAATCGACACACTGGGATGAAAAAGCAAATGTTGAAGGTGATGATGATGAATATGGTGGTTATTTCAAATACTTCTACGACGTTGCGATGGATATCAAATGGAAATTTTTTAATGATAATCTTGTGCGTTATATGGGATATTATGGAAAGTCTAAAGATTGGGATTGTGTTGGTCACCCAGTAGAATCAAACATCTGGACTCCTTACCAAGCTGCATCAATTTTGACCGACGAAGTAGTAGGCCGTTACAACAATCGTATCACCAACAATGGTAAAGATTATTCTAAAGCAGAACTTAAAGGTATTGGTTACACCGGAAGTGAAAATTGGTCGGCATTAGCCACTGAAGCAGGACATTTCCCTATAAAGGTACACTACGTGTGGGCTGGAAATGAAAAATTAACAAATAAAGCGAATGCCAAAATTCAATGGGAATTAAGCGCTAACTATCCTGTGGTTATCTATGATGAGCCAATAATCAAAGTAAGTTCTACTTATCAAGAAGGAGTTCATGACATTTCTGCACCACTCACTCGCAATGCAGTAAGTGGAAAAGATATGTATGTCATCACTACAACCAACCAGAATTATAGAGATTTAGAAATGGATGGTATTATTGAAGTAAAAGACGAGATTACCACTGGTGTAGAAGATGTGAATGTGGCAAGAGGCACATTGCGCTTGTATCCTAATCCTGCTAATAGTGTTGTAACGCTTGAAGCATGGACTGTGCTTGACGATGTGAAAGTGTTCACTATTGATGGCCAGTTAGTAAAAGAGGTTGAAGCTGATGACACTCGCGTGAAATTTAATGTTAGCGACCTCCCAACAGGTGTTTACATCATTCACGCAGCAGGAGCAACAACTCGCATGATTAAGAAATAATTTGTTTCATAAATATTTTGGTTTTTAATTGTATGGGCGTTGCCGTGACGGCAATGCCCATATTATTTTATTGAGGAGGCTATGATTCTAAAGACCTTAAGGTCGTTAGGGACTTTAAAACCATTATGTAATTATTTTTCCTCTTTCCTTTTTCCTCTTTCCTCTTTTTATACTATCTTTGCAAATTAGAAATAAAAACTTATTGTTATGGATATTTTTGATAAAATTGGAGCCGACATTAAGGCTGCCATGTTGGCACGCGACAAAGTGCGTCTTGAAGCTCTTCGCGGCATCAAGAAAGAATTCCTTGAAGCTAAAACTGCTAAAGGTGGCGACGGCACTTTGAGCGATGATGCTGCTATGAAAGTGCTTGTGAAAATGGTAAAACAACGCAAAGAAAGCGCTCGCATCTACGAAGAGCAAAATCGTCCCGAACTTGCCGAAAGCGAACTTGCCGAAGCTGCTGTTATCGAAGAATATCTCCCTAAACAATTAAGCGAAGAAGAACTCACTGCCGAATTGAAAAAAATTATCGAACAAGTGGGTGCTACATCGGCCAAAGAAATGGGTAAAGTGATGGGCGTAGCAAGCAAGGTGCTTGCTGGTCGTGCCGATGGTCGATTGATTTCGGCTAAAGTAAAAGAATTGCTCGCTTAAGCAACATTAATATTGACAAATAAAACATTTTAGATATGCTTACTATTGCTCAAATTAAAGAGAATCCTCAATACATCATCAGCCGCCTTGCCGTGAAAGGTTTTGACGCTAATGAAGATATTGCTAAAATACTTGAACTCGATGGCACTCGTCGCGAACTTCAACTCAACAACGACAATCAAGCTGCCGAGCTCAATAAGTATGCTGCCACTATTGGCAAATTGATGAAAGAGGGCAAAAAAGATGAAGCCCAAGAAGCTAAAAATGCTGTTGCTGCTCTTAAAGAGTCGCAAAAAGGTATTGCCGAACAACTTGCTGCTATTGAAGAAGAAATCAAAAATATTCTTCTCTCAATTCCCAATATCCCTTGCGAAATGGTGCCCGAAGGTCGCACTGCCGAGGATAATGTGGTTGAAAAAGAAGGTGGCGAAATGCCTAACCTTGGCGAAGATGCTCTCCCCCACTGGGATCTTGCTAAAAAATACAACCTCATCGACTTTGACTTGGGTGTAAAAATCACTGGTGCTGGTTTCCCTGTATATATTGGCAAAGGTGCTCGCTTGCAACGAGCCCTCATTCAATTCTTCCTTGACCAAGCTGGTGAAGCAGGTTACATTGAAGTGCAACCTCCCTATGTAGTAAACGAAGCATCGGGTTATGGCACAGGTCAATTGCCCGACAAAGAAGGTCAAATGTACCACTGTCAACTCGATAACCTTTACCTCATCCCCACAGCCGAAGTTCCTGTAACAAACATATATCGCGATGTGATTCTTACCGACGACAAGTTGCCCGTTAAGAATTGTGCCTACTCGGCTTGTTTCCGTCGCGAAGCAGGTAGTTATGGTAAAGATGTGCGTGGCTTGAACCGCCTACACCAATTTGACAAAGTGGAAATCGTGCGCATCGAAAAACCCGAAAACTCTTATGTTGCTCTTGAAGAGATGAAAGACCACGTGCAAGGATTGCTCGAAAAACTCGGTTTGCCTTGGCACATTCTTCGTCTTTGTGGTGGTGACATGAGTTTCACATCGGCAATTACTTTCGACTTTGAAGTATATTCAGCTGCTCAAAAACGTTGGCTCGAAGTTTCTTCAGTATCAAACTTTGAGACATACCAAGCTAATCGTTTGAAATGTCGTTATCGAGCCGAAGATAAGAAAACACGTCTTTGCCACACTCTCAACGGTTCGGCTCTTGCTTTGCCTCGCATCATGGCGGCATTGCTCGAAAACAACCAAACACCTCAAGGCATCGTAGTGCCCGAGTGCTTGCGCCGCTACACAGGATTTGACATCATCGACTAATCCTCAAATTATCATTATACGACCAAAGGATGCATCGGCGATGCATCCTTTGGTGTTTTTAAGGAACATTTCTGATTTATCTTAGTCACACAGTTCATTATGATTATTTTTCAAAAACCTTAATTATTCATGAGTAAATTACACTAATTAACACAACTAATTTATAAAAACCCATATATTGGAGATATAAAACCTTTGTATTAACTAAGCCTACATATTATTCGTGAATACAACAAAAGTCATTTGCGAAAAGAACCAAAATGGACCAATTGCAAAAGACCATTTTTATATATCTTTGTGAAATTAATAAAATTTAACCCTAAATTAAATATATATGTATAACGAAAAAATCGAGGCTTTAATAAAAGTTGCGTTAGCCGATGGAGAACTAACTGAAAAAGAAAAACAAATTTTGTTTAAAAAAGCACAAGAAGAAGGTATTGATCTTGATGAATTTGAAATGGTATTAGATGCAAAATTATTTGAACTCAAAAAGAACAATCAACCTACTACTCATTCTGCTCCAAAATCTGATAAGTTTGGTGATGTAAGGAAATGTCCTGCTTGTGGCGCAATAATGAAATCTTTTCAAACAAAGTGTACTGACTGCGGTCACGAATTTTCAAATGTTGATTCTGTTCAATCTGCAAATAAATTATTTGATTTGTTACAAGCATGTGAGTTGCGTAAATCTCAAGAATTAGCAGCCCATGGTGTTGAAAAAAATCGTCGTTTGGAACAATTGGCAAAAATACAAAAAGAAGGAGAATCAACATTTGCAAAAGTTTTCTCTGGCTCAAGTAGAAAAGAACGAGAAGATGAAGAAAGAGAGGACTTGATAAGAGAATTGAATCGACAAGCGAGAGATATTGAGCAAAAATATATAGCTGAAAAAGCTCAGATTATAAAAACATATCCAGTCCCCAATTCAAAAGAAGACTTGTTGGAAATGTTAGCAATGGCAACAAGTAGTGCTTATGATAATGATGGACGTATTGGGCCTGAAGAGGAAGTTTGGATTCAAAAAACTGACCAAATATATCAAAAGATAATTATATGTGCTGCAGGAGATCAAACAATTTTAGACCAAGCAACAAATATGATTGTTTCGTTAATGAAACGTATTCCAGAAAAATACAAAAATTTCACTCAAATACCCAAAGAGGTTCAATCTAAATTGAAAAACGACATGAAAGCCGCAAAGAAAGCCGCAAATGAAGATAAAAAAGAAGTATTGATCAACTTAATAAAAGGTTGGAGAGGAATTGCAATAGGAGTATGTTTGTTGGTAATGTTAATTGGTTTAGCAGTAGACGGCGGTGTCGCATTCCTCGGATTTATTGGATGTATTATTTTTATAGTGCGGCTTGTTAAAAAATATAAGTCAGAAACTGCTGAAATAAATATATATTAATAACCATTTAAACAACACATAATTATGGGCTTTTTTGGGCGTGGTAAAGGTGGCGGATTGATGAACGTAATCCGCTGCGATCAAGAAGATTATTTGGTGTGGAAATGGCGTCCTCTTGATCAAGAATTAAATTCTACAACTCGTGAAAATTCTATTCGTTATGGCAGTAGTTTGCGTGTAAAAGATGGAGAGGTAGCAGTTTTTGTTTACAAACAAAAAGATGGCACTTGTCAAGATTTCATTGTCGGTCCATATGATGACACAATCAAGACAGCAAACTTTCCTGTATTGTCAAGCATTGTAGGATTGGCATTTGGAGGGGAATCTCCATTCCAAGCCGAAATTTACTTTATAAATTTGGCTGGAGTAGTACAAGTAAAATTTGGAATACCATATTTTGATGTTGCCGATCCTCGTTTTTTAGATTTTACAGTACCTGTTTCAGCTGCTGGCTCTATCACATTTAACATATCGGATTATAAGGCATTTATCAAGGCTCATAGGCTAATTGAATTTGATTTAGATACATTCAAAAATCAAATAGCCGATGCTGTAAAACGCAGAGTAAAGGGTGTGATAAGTAATGCCCCAAGTGATTATGGCTTCCCTGTGGTGCAAATAGAACGTAAAATAGATGAAATTAGTGATCGAATTCAAGATAAGCTCAAAGTCGATTTTGAAGATTTTGCTGTAAATCTTAAACGTTTTGATTTGTCAAGAATGGAGGCTGATAAAGAAAGTCAAGGATGGCAAGAATTGAGAAAGATTACAGCCGGTGTTCAGAGTGATACAATTTTGGCACAAAGTCAAGTGAATATCAAGAACATGCAAGATATGCAGGCTATCAATGCCGAAAATATGCAAGAAACATTGCGTATTCAACGCGAAGAGTCTCAACGAGCACAACGCTTACAAACAGAATCTACATATATTGGTGCACATGCTCTTGACCAACAAACAGCCGTGCTCCAAACTGCTGCACAAAATCTTGGCTCAATGAGTTCTATGGGAGATGGCGGTGGAGGTATGAATCCCGCCGGAATGATGACTGGAATGATGATGGGAGGTGCCATGGGTAGCCAAATGGCCGGAATGATGAATACTATGGGTAATGCAATGAATGGTCAATTTGCCAATCAAATGAATACCCCTCCTCCTATGCCAAATGTTCAATACATGTTGTCGGTAAATGGTCAACAAGCTGGTCCATTTAATATGCAACAAATGCAGCAATTAGTACAACAAGGACAAATGACACAACAAACATACGTGTGGAAACAAGGTATGCCTAATTGGGATTTGGCTGGAAATGTAGCAGAGTTGGCATCATTATTTATGACAAATACTCCTCCCCCTCCTCCTACAGGAATGCCCCCAATGCCCCCAACTCAATAATATTAAAAAATGATGATTATGGAAAATAATTTTAATTCAATAGATCGTCTTGTGGAGTTTGGAATGGGCATAGCTGTTGCTCAACAAATGGTCAATACAATGAATTATGCCATGAGTGGCATGAATGTACCTGGTGTAGGTACAACTTCATCTATTACACTCCAACAACAAGGGTTTTATGCCGCTATTGATGGCGAACAAGCAGGGCCATTAAGTGAGCAAGAGTTGGATTCTCTTGTGAAAAATGGGAAACTCACACCCGACACACTTGTGTGGCGTAGGGGTATGAGTGGATGGACTTTTGCACGCAAAGTGAGTGAAATATGTAAGTTGTTTTTACTCAATAATATTCCATTAAAATGAAAGTTGATTGGATTAAGACAATAATAATATTAATTCTTGTTGCAATGGTAACATGGGGTTGTTATGAAATAAGTAAAGAAAATGACCCCCAGTATTTTGTTGTAACAATAACATCTTTTTTGTTATTATCAATAACAGGAATTCTATCAGTTGCTACTAAATTTGAAAATGGCAGACAAGCAGCCTTAGTAAGGACTACGTCAATAGTGATGTTTATCGTTTTTTTAATCAGTTGTTTGTCTTTTGCTCCATTTGCATTTAGCATTCCAGTATTCATTATTTGTCACGTTGTGTTATTACTTATTTATTTATTGATAATCATCAAACTCAACAACGTGGATTATTAATAGATAAAGAATAATAGGTCTCAAGATTTATATTGTGAAAGTACTACGTTAATGATTTCGTCTCATATAATGGATTATAAATCGAAAAAAAGGACCTCAATCACTGAATTTATGTGATTGAGGTCCCTTTTTATTGACTTTTTAATTTTCATCTGACTATAAATGTCCTATTATCAACTATGCATTGTTTCCCATAGGCCAAAAGATGAGATGTGTTTTCCCTGCATCGGTGACTTTGAGAGTGGCTTGCGCGCTCTCAATCACTGGGATGTTGTGGCTCACGTGGCCTATAGGCACATTAAATGCCACAGGATAGTCATAGGGTTTCACCATGTCGTAAATCATCGTTTCCATGTCACGATAATTGCTATCACCTCTATACTCGGTAAACTGCCCTACTACCAACCCTCGTAGGCGTGGCAACACTCCACTCAATCGCAATTGGTACATTATGCGCTCAATCTTATAGATAGGCTCTGACACATCCTCGATAAACAATATGGTGTCATCTTCAATGATATCATAAGGAGTATTTATCAACTCGGCGATTACTGCTACATTTCCACCTACGATTTTGCCCGAACATTGACCCAAGCGGTCATATTTATGACCTTCAAATGTAAATGCTGGAGCTTCTCCTCGCAATATATCAAATAGCACTTTGTTGTCAACATCATCAGCCCCTTTGCTTATGTGACTGGTCATTGATGCATGAATGCTGGCAATCCCCTTGGTTGACATCAAGGCATGAAGAGCCGAGATATCGCTATAACCTATCACCCATTTAGGGTCGTTTTCGATAGGCAAGCGGTTGAGGGCGTCCATCAGATGAACTACGCCATACCCTCCTCGCGAGCAAAGTATAGCCCTCACTTCGGGGTCGAGAAAAGCATCTTCCAAGTCGGCAAGTCGTTCCGATGGTGTTCCGCTATAATTTCCCCATCGCCCAAGCGTGTGAGGCATCACTTTTACTTTCCAACCTTGTCCCTCAAGCACGGGGATCGAATTGCGCACATGTTCGGGCTTGATGATTCCCGCTGGTGATAATATCGCAATGGTATCACCCTCTTTTAATGGCGCTGGAAAAACTATATTTTGACTCATAGTTATATTTTATTTATTCCTTTGTTTTTTGATTTCTAACTCACTATCACTTCTATTCCCTCTTTTCTCATCAGCGAAGCAATCGCTTCTAGTTCCTCGCGCGACACTTTTTCGAGGCTATGCTCGGGTGTTTTGCGATCAATTGAGTATATCATCACTTGGCGAGGCGCAATGCGCTTATAGGCCTTTATTAGCGCCTCAATCTCGACGGGGGTAGTGTTGTCAATCAACTGACCTTCGTGCGTGCCTCGCAAAAACATCGTTTGCACCACGCATTGACTGCCAAATTGAGCGATTTGCTCTATCACTCCCTCGCTTGTAAATGAAGGAGATGCCGGTTGGTCAATGAGGCGCATTGTTGGGGTTATCGCCGAGTCGAGTTTGAGTATATTATTATCCACCTTGCGCAAAGCCTCTACTACCTTTTCATCGTCCAATCGGGTAGAGTTGCACAATACACTTATTTTCACTTGTGGGAAATATTTCTCACGCAAAGCGATAGTGTCGTCAATGATTTCAGCAAATTGAGGGTGCAATGTAGGCTCCCCATTTCCCGAGAAGGTGATAACATCGAGTTGCTCATCGGCTTCTTTCATCTCCTTGAGTTTTTCTTCAAGTTCTTGACTCACCTTTTCTCGTTTGGGTAAACCGGTAGCCCCTGCACCTTGCGAATTATATCCTGCTTCGCAATATACGCAGTCAAATGAGCATATTTTGCCATCATTGGGCGAAAGATTCACACCCAATGACACCCCCAATCGACGGCTGCGAATAGGTCCAAATATCGTTGAATGAAATAATATCGTTACCATTATTATGGTTTATCTTTTTTTTAATAAACACCTAAAATCCGAAAATCTTATAATATTTAGGGATTTCATTCCGAAAATCTTAAAATTCCATTGTTGCAACACAACCATAGGATATGCTTCTATCATCCTATTTTAATTGTTCAAACATCCAATCCCACAATGCGCTGGTTTGCTCGGCATATAGCCAGTGACCGTTATTTTCGCCTATGATAAGTGACTTGGGCGCTGTGATGATGTTATAGGTTGATTGAGTTGTTGTGGGAGCGCAAGTCAAGTCGTTATATCCCAAGAAATATTTCACAGGAGCGGTGAGATTTCGCGCAAAATTGGTTACATCGTAGTAACGAGCTGTTTTAAGTTTTTCGGGCGTGCAATTATCTTTATTCTTAAACACATGAGGCCATCCACCAGCGCGTCCATGAGTATAACCCTCAAGGTCACATAGCGCAGGGAAATATGCCACAGTAGCATTGATGCGATTGTCGAGAGCCGATGTCACAATCGACAATGCTCCTCCTTGACTACCTCCAAAGGTGCCTATCTTGCCATTAAATTGAGGCAATGTTTCAATAAAGTCAATGCCACGCACACAGCCCAAATACACTCGTTTATAATAGTATGAATAGCGATTATCAAGGTTATAAGTAGGATATGAAGCAAGCACTCCACTTCCAAGGTCGCTATATATTGTAGTGCCAGTTATATTTACCGGAATGCCATGAATGCCAAATTCGAGAACAATAGCGCCTTGTGCGGCATGGCCTATATCGCCCGATTTCTCCCCTACTCCAGCTCCTGGAAAGCGAAGAACTGCAGGATATTTCCCCTCGGCTTTAGGCATCGTCAAAATGCCATACATGCGGGTGTTGTTGATATTGCGATAAGAGATATGATAAACATTCACTTTATCGGTACAACGCTCGGGAAGAAGGGTCATAGTAGGTTTTAAATCCACTTTGCGAACGGCAGCCAACTGCGCATCCCAAAATTTCTTAAAGTCATCGGGTTGAGTAACCGTAGGTTGCAATTTATCGGTATCATAACCAACAGTTGCTATTGACGAATATTTCTTACCATCTTTCTCTACCACAGCTTTTACTCGCAAATATCCAGGCTTTTTCATTGAGCCTAAGTTGATTTCGCCCTCATTACCTTTAAGTGTGATTGACTTTGTGATGTGAGGCGTCATCAAATCTTCACTCACCTCATAATTTACCACCGCATCATTAAGCGCCATGCCGCAGTCGGTAACCATCACTTTCACCTTGGCTTGCTCTCCTACTTGATAAAGAGCATTGCTATGATTAGGCACTATATTCACCTGCACTTTTGTAGCACGAGGTTGCGCCATTACACTCATTCCCACGATAATCATCATGGCAAAAGATAATATAAACTGTTTCATATGAGTTAGTTTTTTTTGATATTTCTATTTAAAAAAAATTCAACATCAAAAGTAGTAAAAAAATACTCAATAAACAAGCGAGCAACCCACATAGGATTGCTCGCTCAATATTAGTAGAGATTAAAGAGTTAGAAAATTCTCAACTCTCAACTTTCAATTAGGATCTTACTTGATGTAAACTTTTGTTGTTTTCTTGCCTTGAACCTTGATGAATGTACCATTTGATGGGTTTTCAACTTTCACACCTTGGAGGTTGTAGTATTCAACAGGAGCGTTTTCATCAAATTCAACAGCGTTAACGCCAGTGAATTCAAGGATTTGCATAGTACAGTTCACAATGTCAACTTGAACTTTACAAGTACCTGCTACACATTTCCATGATTGTGAGCCACCACCCCAGTTATTAGTCATAGAATAAGTAGTGTTAGCTTCAACCAATTGATCTGGTTCGAGTGCACCATAGCGAGTACCAGCGTTTACAGCATCCCAACTATCTCCAAGAGTAGTAGCGAATTGGAAGTAACCGAATCCATTATCGGCATTATCTATTTCAAACTCACCTTCATACACCCCATCTTCGGTGTGAGTGAGCACAACACCTTCGCTTGTTGACCAGCTGTAACCATTTACATTACCTATAGCATAGATAACTTCGGGATACTCAACCTTACCAGTCAATGTGATTGTCATATTTTCGAGGTCGATAGTTACATCGTAAGTGCCAGTAGCAGCAATCTTAATATTTTGGTTACCTTTCTTCAAAGTAGCAGGTTCACCTATAGCTACAGTAGATGTAGCATCGTAAGAATTAGCATTAAAATTGTCCCAAGAACCTTTGCTTGTAGAGATTTTGAATTCAGCATTTGTAAATTCTACGCCTTCCATTGTGTAAACGCCATATTGACCTTTAATTTCAAGAGGATTTGCTGGATCCCATGCGCCGTCATGACCTACCATGTAGATTGTAGCTGGGAAATTATCGGGACGAGGAGTTTCTGTTTTAGCTGTCAATTTAGAGAAGTCGCCTGCAACGGTGATAGTCCATACACCAGCCCATGGAAGAACGATGTTTTGACCATCTTTGTTAACAGAGAGGTTAACTGTACCACCATTTGTGATTGCAGCATCAGCAGCGAGGTTGCCCGCATTAAATTCATCCCAAGAACCTTTACTTGTAGAAATCTTGAATTCAGTAGTAGCTTCAGTGAGAGTGAATGTGTAGTTCTCGCCATCAAAAGTAAATTCAGCAGCATTTGCTGGATCCCAGTTACCACCAACATTAGCACCAGTAATATAAAGAGGAGCAACAGCTTCATAACTTACAGCATATTTAGAGGCTGCAGTAGTTGTGAACTCGTTGTTTTCGCGTGGGAGAGAGAATCCTTTCAAATATTCGCCAGAGTTACCACAAATGTAGATGTTGCCAGCGAGGTCCCATGCAATGTCATAAAGGTTGCGACCAATACCATGAGCGATAACATATTTTTCGGTCAAGGTTGGAGTATTATCGGCAGCATATGTAATGTCATAAATAGTAAATGTAGAAGTTGAAGAAGAGATAGCAATTTGAGTGTTATCAGGGTTCAAACGGATACCAGCGCCACCACGATATTTACCACCATCACCTTCAAAGTATTTCACATCACCATTAGCATCAACATATACCAATGCAGGGTTAGCATCGTTAGGAGTTTGGCGCATTTGACAATACCAGAAACCACCACGGTTGTCATATTCTACATTGGTAGTTTGAGGAGCAGTAGTTGCTTGAGGAATAGCAGCATGTTGAACAGGAGCAGGAAGAGTTGTTCCATTGCCTAATGTATATTCATCAATTCTTGAACCTTTCCAGCTATAAACCCAAAGACCTTGTTGAGCCGAAAGAGCCATCATTTTGAGGTTTTCGCCCGAACCTTTGATGTCGAAGCCCAAGTTAGGACCTGCTACGAAATTACCAGCAGCATCGTTATATGCATAAGTTGCTGCATCAAGTGAGCCAGCACCAAGCAATGAAGTGAATTTATCTTCAGCAATAAGAGTTGCAGCATCTTGAGCATATGCGATATATGAACCAGCGTCGTTGCAACGAGTCACAAAGATGCGACCATCTTCAGCAACACGCACGCGAGCCAAGTCGGCACCTTCTGTTATAGAACCTGAAGCTACTCGTTCGTCAGCGATAAAGCCACCCATAAATGCATATAAGCCTGTTTGTGGGTTTCTCACTGGTTGCATGTCGGGGGTGAAGATGTAAAGACCATTACCACCTCCATTACCACTCCAATAAGTGGCACTTATTGTGCGAATACCTTCAGTAACATAAATATTACCAAATGCAGCACTTTCCATGTTGTTATCAACATCTACGCCTCGTGGATGATAGAAGCGATAAGCAGCAAATTCTTTAATACCATCTTGAGCAGCACCTGTTACTTTGATTTCCCAAGTATAAGTGTCGGTTTCTTGACCTGCAAGGTCAACAGTTGCAGTGTGAGCACCTTTTGTAACACCTTCGAGAGCTTGAGTAATTACAGCCTCACCTTGGCTATTTTTAACAATAACTTCGGCTGCAGTAGCATCGGCATTGAGTGAGTAGTTGATAGAAATAACACCATTTTCAACTGTGCTTGTCAATGCATAAGCATATGGGTTAGCATTACCTGCCACAGGAGTAATAGTTGGAGTTGCTTCATAGTTTACAGCATATTTTGAAGCAGCCTTTGTTGTAAAGTCATTATTTGCACGAGGGATAGAGAAACCTTTTAAGTGTTCACCCGAGTTACCACAAATATAAATATTGTTTGCAAGGTCCCATGCAAGGTCATAAACATTTGTACCAATACCATGAGTAACTTTATATACACCTTCTAACTTTGGTGTATTATCTTCGGCATAAGTAATGTTATAAATGTCAAATGTTGTTTTTGATGTCGCGATAGCGATTTGTGAAAAATCAGGATTAAAACGAATACCGCCACCACCGCGAACAGCACCACCTGCACCTTCAAAGATTTTTTGAGTGCCAGTAGCATCTACATAAATCAAACATGGTTGAGTAGCACTAGGTGTTGTACGATATTGGCAATACCAAACACCTCCACGATTATCATAAGTCACGTTTGTTGCTTGTGGTGAAATTGTATAGTTTGAAACACCTGTAATTGTTGTTGGTGTGGGAAGTTTTGTTGCTGTTCCTAAATTATATTCATTTACAACAGAACCACTACATGAAGTAAAAGCCCATTGTTTATTATTTATTGAAAGAGCTAGAAGTTTCAAATTTTCACCTGAACCTTTTATATCAAATCCAAGATTACCACCAGCAAGGAATGTTCCATTTGACAACTTATATTCATATGTTGTAGCATCAATAGAACCACCACTTAACAATGAGTTAAACTTGTTGGTTTTGATAAGTGTTTCAGCATCTTTTACATAAGAGATATAATTACCTGCTTGGTTACAACGAGTAACAAAGATGCGTCCATCTTCAGCTACACGCACGCGACATAAGTCAGAACCATATGAGGGAACCGATGCTGTATATCCGCCCATAAATGCATAATTTCCAGTAACTTCATTTTTTACTCCAGTCATATCTGGCTTAAAAATGTATAGACCATTTCCTCCTCGAGTACCACTCCAATAAGTTGCAGATGTTGAAAGCATTCCTTCAGTAACATAAATGTTACCAAACGCAGGAGATTCCATATTGTTATCAATATCTACTCCACGAGGATGGTAGAAACGTATGTCGGTAAATGTTTCCATTTTGCTTTTCGCAGCACCTGTAACTTTAATTTCCCAAGTGTAGGTGTCGGTAGCTTGACCTTCAAGGTTAACAGTTGCAGTGTGAGTTCCTTTTGTTTTGCCTGTGAGAGCCTGATTGATTACTTCATTTCCGGCTTTGTTTTTCACAATTACAGCCACTGCTTGAGCGTCGGCATTAAGAGAATAACTGATGTTGATAACACCATTCTCAGCCGTACTTGTCAATGCATAGGCAAATGGGTTGGCAGTACCCGATGCAGGAGTAACGGCCGTTTGAGCCGAAGCCCCCAATGCCATTAATGCCATTGACGCAACGAATAATTTACGTAATTTCATAAAATGATTTTTTTAGTTAATAAATATTATTTGTATTTTTTGCAAATATAATACAACACAACCACTTACGCAACGCAACATTATTATTTTTACATTCTTAAACAATCATGTGCAAACTTTTTTTGAATAGTCGCGCAATCTACACATCCTATTGAATAAAATTTCTACTATTCAAAAAAAACATTCCACCATATTGTGTTTTTTCAATAAATATCATATCTTTGTGTGGGCAAAATTTTTGTCACAATAAAAAAGATTATTATCACTTTTTAAATAAGACAATGGACTATAGTTTATTAGACTTTCTCACGCTACTTGGAGCCGTAGGCATCTTCCTATATGGTATGACTCTTATGAGTGACGGCCTTCAAAAAGCTGCAGGCAATGGGCTTCGCAACATCCTTGGCGCCATGACTCGCAATCGTTTCACCGGGGCTCTCACCGGTTTTTCAATCACAGCGTTAATTCAAAGTTCTTCGGCCTCAACCGTAATGGTAGTGAGTTTCGTAAGCGCTGGGCTTATGACTCTTGCTCAATCGGTAGCCGTAATTATGGGGGCCAATGTGGGTACTACAGCAACAGCCTGGATTATTACCCTATTCGGTTTCAAGGTTGATATAGGGGCCTATGCAATCCCATTAATTGCATTCTGTATTCCATTATTATTCTCCAGCCGTAGCCGTCGCAAATCAATCGGCGAAATTATCCTTGGGTTTGCCCTATTGTTTATTGGGCTCGACTGGATTGAAGCAAATGTTCCCGACCTCAAATCAAGTCCCGAAATATTTGGTTTCTTGACTCAATATGCCGATATGGGCTATGTTTCAGTACTCCTATTTGTATTGATAGGTATCGTCATCACCATGATTATACAATCATCGTCGGCAGCCATTGCTATTGTGCTCATTATGTGTACAAAAGGATGGATTACATTTGACCTCGCATGTTCGTTGATTCTTGGTAGTAATATCGGTACTACAATCACCCCTATTATTGCATCACTTGGAGCAAATCTTGCGGCAAAACGCGCAGCTCTATGCCACTTAATGTTTAATGTTTTAGGTACGGTGTGGGCATTGGCTCTATTCATTCCTTTCACCGACTTGACTGTATGGGTTACCGAATGTCTTGGACAAGGCGACCCAACAGCCTTATACAACTACAAGGGTAACGATCCTGCTCAAATTGCTATGATGGCAGGTTGGGCTTCATTTGGTCTTTCAATTTTCCACACAATTTTCAACCTCATCAACCTTTCAATTATGATATGGATGACCGACCTTTATGTAAAGGTGGTGGAAAAAATCATGCCAAGCAAACATAAAGGCGACGATGAATTCCAACTCACTTACATCTCAAGTGGTCGTGTTGGAGCATCGGAATTGAACATTGCTCAAGCCGAAAAAGAAATTGCCGTATATGCTAAACGCGTTAACCGCATGCTTGATATGGCACAAGACCTCGTTCATGCCAAAGAAGCAAGCGAAGAGTTTAACAAACTCTATTCTCGACTTGAGAAATATGAAGAAATCTCTGACCGCATGGAAATTGAGATTGCCAACTACCTTAATCGTTGTGCCGAAGGTCGTCTTTCAAGCCAAGGTAAACAACGCATCGCCGCTATGCTCACCATCATTTCAGAAATTGAAAGTATTGCCGATAGTTGTTTCGGTGTGGCTAAAATTCTTGCTCGCAAACAAGAAGGCCATGCTTCATTCAACAATGAAATTTATGAAAACATCGACCGCATGTTTGCCTATGTGAAGAAAGCAATGAAAAACATGCTCGTTGTCATAGCCGACCTTGAAGATGTGCGCGAAGAAGACATTATCGTTTCTTATAACAACGAACGAGAAATCAACAACATGCGCAACAATCTTCGCGTTGCAAACATTGAAAATATCAACAACCAACACTACGAATATCAAGCCGGTATTTACTACATGGACCTCATTGGCGACCTTGAACGCACTGGCGACTATATCATAAACGTTATTGATACCGTAAAAGAGTGGTTCCGTAAAAACAAAGACAAATAATCGCAAAAAATAAGATTTTAAGGATTATAAATTGGGACTGTGTCAATGTTTTGACACAGTTTCTTTTTTGTCAATTTTTAATTATCTCGTATCTTTGCCCCATAATAACAAAAAATCACCTATTGATGCTACCCAATTGTTATATTTCAGGACGATATGAAGCTGGATGCGATGAAGCCGGACGAGGTTGCCTTGCCGGTCCAGTATATGCCGCGGCTGTTATTCTCCCCGACGACTTCCATCACCCACTTCTCAACGATTCAAAGCAACTCACCGAAGCTCGTCGTGAGAAACTTCGTCCTATCATCGAGGCCGAGGCAGTAGCATGGGCAGTAGGCATCGTTACGGCCCAAGAAATCGACAAAATCAACATCCTCAACGCATCAATACTCGCCATGCATCGCGCTCTCGACGGATTAAGCATCGTGCCAGGTGCTATTATTGTTGACGGCAACCGATTCAAACCATATGGCGATATTCCTTGGCAGACATTTGTGAAAGGCGATGGCCGATATGGCAACATCGCCGCAGCATCAATACTTGCCAAGACACATCGCGATGAATGTATGTGTAAACTTCATGAAGAGTTCCCACAATATGGCTGGAACATCAATAAAGGCTATCCCACTAAAGCCCACCGAGCAGCAATAGCCACCCACGGCCCCTCACCTCTACACCGTCAATCATTCCGTCTCCTCGACCCTCAATTAACTTTATTTTAAAGCCACACATCTACCGACATAAAAAGAGATGCACCCTACAAAGTGCATCTCCTATTCTACATATTTATGTGAGTCCACTATATCATCTAATATCGTGATTTTATTGACTCATATCGGCTCAATTGCGCTGAACTCATCTTTTTCTTTTTGAGTTTTAGTTTGGCTGAATAAACCTTTGCACTTCCCAGTGCTTTTATTGCGTTTACCGAGCGTCGGTCATCATATTCAAGATACTGTTCAACATATGATTCAAACTCATCAAGGTCTAAATCTATTTTTTCAGCCTCTTCGGCCGCAGCTTCGGCTTTCTCAAAATCATATTCATCTTCAGCTGATGAAGCATCTTCTACATCTTCGTGTGTGGGTTCTTCTTGAGCCGAATTTTGAGACTTTGATTCCACTGAACTACCATCGTCTTTATCGCTTGATGCTGGTGTTTCAATTACCGATGAAGTATTAGATGATGATGTTTTTTCATATCCACTTGTCCACAATCTAAATCCTTCCACCTCTCCATATAATCCATCGGCATATTCACGATTTCCCATTGACTTATAGAACATAAACTCTTTCTCTTGGCCAACAGTCCCCGATAGAACAAATTTCTCAAAATTGTCATCCTCTGAGTTGTCTAATGAGCCTCTTCCCATATCGATTTCCAACCGGGAATTTACCTCATATTTTTTTGTGAATTTCAGTTTTGCACCCCATCCCACTTCTCCATCATAAATCTTATTAAGTTTTAATTTCACCTTAATAATAAATTCTTGATGGCCATATTTACTATCGCTTTCTTTACTTATATAAATGAGTTTATATGTTCCAGGAACAACCGCGACACACTCGCCCAATTCTCCATCTACAGGAGCATTATCTCCTATAACAATGTCTTTGGTATGTTCGCCATACGCCAATTTCACATTTGCCGAATCTGCCGCATTGTTACCTCCATTGCACCCACAAATTCCTACAAACATAAATACTCCCAACACCATTAGCAATATATGCTTTATTTGTTGATTTATCATATCTTCTGCTTTTTTATTAATATGTCACAAATATAGCCATTTAAAACATATATTACACAACCTTTGCAGTTATTATTTTATTACCTCCTCAAGAATTACTCGATTAATTACGCTTTTTTTAATTATTAATTATCAATTATCTTGTATCTTTGCACCACAATAATATTAAAATTGAGTAAACATGGATCGTGTTTTAATTATCAATGGACCTAACCTCAACCTCCTTGGGGTGAGAGAGCCGGGAATTTATGGTAATAGTTCAATGGAAACATATCTTGAAACCCTTCGTTCAAGATATCTCAATTATAGCATTGAATATTTCCAAAGCAATCACGAGGGTGCAATCATTGACAAATTGCATGAAGTGGGATTTGATACCGACTTGAAAGGCATTGTGCTTAATGCTGGTGCCTATACACACACCTCACTCGCTATTGCCGATGCAATTGCCGCAATTAAAGTACCTGTTGTAGAAGTTCACATTTCAAATGTTCATGCTCGTGAAGAGGTGCGTCATCATTCAATGATTTCGGGAGTGTGTCGTGGTGTTATTGCCGGTTTTGGCATGAATAGCTATCGACTTGCCATTGAAGCTCTTTTATAATATCACTTATGCAAGAAAAATTAGAAGAATATATTCTCAATCATATCGATGCTGAGCCCGAGATGATGCGTCAGCTCAATCGCGACACTCACATATATCATCTCTATTCTCGAATGTGCTCGGGACACCTACAAGGGCGCATGCTCAAAATGTTTACTCGCATGATTCGTCCTCAACGCATTCTCGAACTTGGTGCTTTTACTGGATATTCAGCCCTATGCTTTGCCGAAGGAATGCCTTGTGATGCCGAATTGCATACAGTTGAAATCGATGATGAAATTGAAGACTTCATCCTCGAGCGCTTCAATGCATCACCCTATGCCGGTCGCATGCACCTACACATTGGCGACGCTATGGAAATTGTGCCCACGATTGAAGGCGAATTTGACCTCGTGTTTATCGACGCCAACAAGCGCAACTATGTTGAATATTACAATATGATATTGCCACGAGTGCGTAAAGGTGGCTTTATCCTTGCCGACAACACCCTTTGGGACGGAAAAGTTATTGAAGAAAACCCTCGCGACCCTCAAACACTCGGCATCCTCGAATTTAATGACATGGTAGCTCGCGACCCACGCGTAGAAAAAGTTATACTACCACTCCGCGACGGCCTCACCCTCATACACAAATTGTAACTTTTTATTCCGTTACTAACAGTCCTAATTAGGGCTACATTTGATATTGAAAACTATTTCGGGTAGCAACAATTTGCCCTGATTAAACAAATAAGCGAGCAGTCACAAGGGCTGCTCGCTTATTATGTATTTTGCATTTTTAATTTTCGGCTATTTTATAAAAACTTTTGAGGCTTTTGACCCTTGAACTTTGATGTAAATGCCGTTTGTAGGCTTGTCAACTTTCACTCCTTGGAGGTTGTAATATTCAACTTCCAAATCGTCAACACCTATCATTTCTACTCCAGTGAGATTTAATATCTTCATCGTGTTGTCGGCAAGATTTACCTCTATTGTGCAATCACCTTTCATGCATTTCCACGATTGAGTTTCGGCAGTCTTGTTGTAAGTCATGTTATAGGTCATGCCTGCTTCGATTTCTTCATTTTCAACTGTTGCCCCATAGCGAGGTCCAGCATTCACAGCAGTCCAATCAGCCCCAAGTGTAGTAGCAAATTGGAAGTATCCATAACCATCTTGTGCATTATCAACATTGATAGAGCCTTCATATACTCCACTTTCTTTTTGAGTAAATGGCACACCTTCGCTTGTTGACCATTCCAATCCATTAACATCGCCTATTGCATAAATAACCTCGGGATAATCGGTCGAGATAGTTGTTGTGGCATTTGTAACGGTTTGACGCGCCGGATTTTTGATTGCATATACCAATAAGCCTTGTTGTCGTGATGCGATATAAAGGTTGTCGGCATGGTCAAAGTCCATTTGCCCCACTTCGGTTGTTCCTACCAATGGAATTGAATATTGATATGTAAATGAAAGAGTATTTCCATTCCATGAAACCGAATAGATTATAGCACTTAAATTAGTGTTAGCGCTTTCGGCTTTACCATTTACGATAGCAAAAGTCTTTAAATCGGACGATATTGCCACGCCTCCGCCTTGTGTACCATTTAAAGTTGATGATAGCACACTTGAATTGAATAATTCAGTGCCATTTTCATCAATAAACACAAATGCAGGTGCTCCCGAAGTGTTGTTGCCCGAATATCGTGTTTGAGAAATAAAACATCCTTTTGTGGTGGCATACATAGAGCAGTTAGTATTAAGCACCACTGATTTTGTACTTAATTGTGTAGGAGCTTTAGTCCATGTATCAGATGTGCCTAAATCATAGCGCAACACGGTTTGTGATTTGTTTGCCGTTGGAATATCTTCACTCACAACATACAATTTTCTATCGGCACCCTCACCTGCCATTGATAAGGCATATACATTACCCCCTGTTACAGTTGAGCCATTTTTCACTTGACCTCCAGATGAAATTGTTCCAGCAAAGACATTGCTTACCGATGTACCCACCGATGGATTATACATCCACACTCCTGCATGGGCATCTTTCAAATCACCAATATATAATTTGCCTCCATTAGCAGTCAAGCCAAGAGGAGAAGCATAGTAAGATGAGAAACTGCTGCCCAATATTTTGCCTCCGTTTTTTGTAAAATCGGGGTTATATCGTTGAATACCTTGCGCATATCCTGTTGAAGCATAGATTGTTCCAAAGTTAGGACTCGATTGGTCTTTATCGATAGCAACGCCAACTCGTGCTAATGTTGACCCCGAGGTGTAGGTAACCGAGTTATCACTATAAAGCAATCGGTAGCCCAATGATGTGGGATTGTCAAATGCCACAGCCCATGAGTAATCGGCATTTGCTCTTAATTTAGAGGCATTTATCGTTACTGTATTATCACCTTGTTTTACCTCTCCAGTTTCAATTACAACTTGGTCGTTTGTTGCTTTATCGGTCAAAATCACTTTTGCGTTCTCCATATCGCCAGTCGAACGGAAAGATGCTGAATAGGTCAAATCATCGATTTTTGACAATTTGAGGTCGTAGGCAAAGTGTCCTTGCACAGCATCGGCCGATGTAATAGAGCGCATATCGATGTCAATATAGTTGGTTTCATTGGCAACAACAGTAACAGTCTTGGTTACATCTTTATACCCATCGAGCGAGTGTTTAATTGTATAAGTGCCGGGGGCAACTTTTTTAAACATATACACCCCATTCCACTCGTTATCGGTTGTATAAGTGTCTATTTCTTTTCCGTCAGAGTCATATAGTGTTACTCTCACATTATTAAGAGGTTGCTTATTGTCGATAGGGTCGATATATTTATTGGCATCGAGCGTGGGATTCTGTATGATTGAAAAATATTTATGATTCATCGTAACCGATTGGTCGCGCACGACACCATAAATTTTACCATAACTATCTTTCTTGCCCCATCCAAAATAATCATTAATACCTCGAGCATATAACTCACCCTCGTGGCGGCACACATCATCGTTCATAGCGCGGTGCATAGCAGGACGATAAGTGTGGTCATAGCCTTCGACCAAGAACCCTGGAATTTCATGATTTAACACACCGTAATATCGTGTATAACCACCCGAATTATTAGGATCGGTATATCCATATTGGAAAGTTACATCACCCTTAATCCAATAAGGATTGCCGTCGGCGTCTTTGCCCGATGGATAATACTTGCGACCTGAATAAACCTTCCCATCGTTATATACTACTGTAGGATTATTTAGCCAGTTGAAATGCATATGCTTGTTCTTTATCGCATGATTCCAACATGCCATTGCCATCTCATCGCTTCCATCTACATAAGGAATTCCATCCCAACCACGATGAAGGAATAGCAGTTGATTAAAATTGGTATGCCCTGTTACATCATCGCCTGTTCCAGTATTTGCATTTGAGTGAATAGAGATAAAAATATCAGCATTCATTGTCTTTGCCTCTTGTGCAACGGTTGACAACGCTGGAGATGTTCCCGTTGTGGCATGGCTCATCCTTATATTAACCTGATTTTTGCCCGTAATGGGTTTTGACGGATCGTAAGGAACTCCATATTCTTTTAACTTATCGAGCAATCCATATGCTTTTTGCATATTGGTATTTGACTCATAGAATCCTGCTGTATCAGCACCAGCAGCACCATGTCCCATAGTTGCCATAGGACGGTCATTGCCGGTATATGTTCCGTGTCCAGGGTTGATGTAAATTTTTACTTGTTCAATAGTAGCATTAGGATTTGCAGCCGATGCACTAATAGCAAATATTGCAATCCACAATAGTAACAATTTTATTTTCATGAAATTAGAGATTGGAATAATTTAATGTATTTTTGAGCGATAACTTGTGATGCGAAACGATCGTGTACCGAACGATGTAGCATTTCTCGGTCGGGTGATGTTTCAATAGCCCAAGCAATGCCGTCGGCAATGCTTTGTGGCGATTTATATGAAGCTATATAGCCATTTATTTTGTGATCAATAATATCTTTGCGCCCATCGTGAGCAAAGGCAACAGGAACACAGCCAGCAGCTTGCCCCTCTATAAGTGTTGCGCCAAGAGTTTCATAATGCGATGTTGATAACACCACACTTGCCATTGCATAAAGGTGTCGAAGAGTTTTATGGTCGTTTACTCGTCCTATGTGGCTATATTTTATTTTTATCTTTTCCAACAAAGATGCATCGCGTATATCACCAAATAACACCAATTGACACTCTTGTGCCTTCGCAGGATATCGTTCAACAAATGTGTTGACGGCTTCAATAGCATAATCAAAGCCCTTAATGGGGTCATCTAAACGAGCTGCACCCATCACTATGAGTTTGCGATTTTGAGGCAAACTTAATAATTGATCGGGCACTTGCAATGAGGGTTGTGTCTTATAAAATTCTACTGGGAAAGCATGGTGAATAACCGATATATTGGCATCTTGCAAAAGCTGGCTCTCACGCGCTTTATCGGCCAACCACTGACTCACGGCCACAAAGTGAACATTTGATTTTTCATAAAGGTTGCGCTTGCGTAACCATGTAGCATGCGACAAATCGTTTTTCACTCTTCCTCCACATATAAACTGACAATTGCCACATTGTTGCTTATATCGGTCACATTCAAGAGCATGATGACACGCTCCAGTGAGACACCACATGTCGTGCATTATCCACACCACAGGCTTGCCCATTTGAGTCACCGCTTCTATTTCATCAAGCGACATCATGCCTTGGTTAATCCAGTTTATCACAATCACATCGGCATTTTTCACCAACGGATGCGAGGCAACCGACACACCATGCGAGGCTGTTGAAATCTTAAACAGATTGGGCTTTGAGAACCCATTACGCAAAAATATATTGATGCGCTCGGTAAAGAAAGCCACATTGCGACGACGACGCGAGCACACTTGCTCCACCTTGTCATCATCGCTCGACTTCATCAACACAAGCAAACGAGCATCAACACCCTCTTGTTGCAATGCTTGCATCAATCGATAGGTTACTACCGAAGCTCCTCCAAGCGTGTCACTATGATTTATGAGCGTAACTTTCATCGTTTAAGTCTCACTTTTATCTTTTCGCGTTTAACCACTATAACAATATATAATGCTATAAGGATGGTATTGATTGCAATATTTAACCAAAAGTATTGAGTAGTGGCAAAGTGTGATATCGCAAAGAGCACTGCGGCAACGACTACATATGAAAATATGCGTCGCACCTCATATTTGATTGGATTTACCTTATTCCCTATAAAATATGAGCACACCATCATCACTGCATTACAAGCCAACGCCGCCCATGCACAAGCAATATAACCATACACTGGCACACATGTGATAATTATTGATATCATCACAACAAATCCTATCATAGTGAACACAACGGCCCAATAGGTTTTGTCAATATTTTTATACCACAACGAGAGGTTAAACACTATGCCATAACACAACTCGGCTGCCAATAAAATGGGTACTACTACAAGCCCCTCATAATATTTGGGTGATATTATATACTTGAACACATCGAGGTAGAACATCACTCCGAGGAATATCAATAAGCCAAATATGACAAAGTATTTCATCGCATCGGCATACTCTTTATTTTTCTTTGCCTTATCCTCATTCTTTTTTGAGAACATCAATGGTTCGTAGGCAAAACGGAAGGCTTGGATGAACATTATCATCACCATTGCTATCTTATAGTTTGCTCCATAGATACCAAGTTGATAATTAGCGATAGTTTGGTCCTCAAATAGATAGGGATAAATAATCTTATCTATGTTTTGGTTCATAATCCCTGCAAGACCAGCTATAAGCAACGGAAACGAAAATGTGAGCATCGTGCGCAACAATTTGCCATCAAAAGCAAATCGCTCGGCTACAATTTCGGGTAACAATAATAGCATTATTATTGCCGAACTCATGATGTTAGCAACAAATATATACCCCACTCCATAGGTTGGGTCATAGAACCACGAGATTGCATCGGGAGCCACCTTCCATAACCATGGACAAAGCAAAATGAAGAATAGATTTAGACCTATGTTAAGACCTATGTTTACCAACTTCAAAAATGCAAATCGTATAGGGCGTTGCTTAAAGCGCAGATAAGCAAAAGGAATTGCCGTGAACGCATCAATAGCAACGGTAACACCCATCATCAACACATACGATGGAGTCGATGAATATTTCATTGCAGCACTCACAGGCTCAATAAACATCCACAACAATGCAACAAACAATATTGAAGAAAATCCTATTGATGTCAATGTGGTTGTGTAAATCGATGCCAAATCATGCTCATTGCGGCGAGCAAAACGGAAGAAACCCGTTTCCATGCCATATGTAAGAAAGACCAACACAAATGCCACATAGGCATAAATATTGGTAACTACTCCATATTCTTCGGGCACAAACACTGCAGTGTAGAGAGGCACAAGGCACCAATTTAGAAAGCGCCCAATGATGCTACTCACACCATAAATTGCAGTATCTTTTACTAAACTTTTTATTCCTGCCATAGTTTTTTAAAACAACGAACCCGAGTCGATGCGTGAATGGCCTAAATGCGTATAAGCCAAGTCGGTCACCTCACGCCCACGAGGAGTGCGTTTAATAAACCCTTCTTTTATCAAGAATGGTTCATAAACCTCTTCGATAGTACCAGGATCTTCACCAAGCGCAGTTGCAATGGTTGATAATCCCACAGGTCCACCCTTGAATTTTGTTATTATAGTGGTAAGAATCTTATTATCAATCTCATCAAGACCATATCGGTCAATATTTAATGCTTCAAGCGCATAACGAGCAATCTCGGGGTCGATAGTGCCGTTACCTTTCACTTGAGCAAAGTCGCGCACACGACGCAATAAAGCATTGGCTATACGAGGTGTGCCACGCGAACGCATTGCAATCTCATGTGCAGCCTCGCCAGTGCATTTAACCTTAAGCAATGCTGCCGAACGCAATATAATGCGTTCAAGCACCTCATGGTCATAATATTCCAAGTGACAATTTATACCAAAACGCGCACGCAATGGCGCAGTCAACAAACCGCTACGAGTTGTTGCGCCAATGAGCGTAAATGGCGATAAAGTGAGTTGCACACTTCTTGCCCCTGGCCCTTTGTCAATCATTATATCAATGCGATAGTCCTCCATTGCCGAGTAGAGATACTCCTCAACTACAGGACTCAAACGATGAATTTCATCAATAAACAACACATCGTTTTCTTCGAGCGAAGTCAATATGCCAGCCAAGTCGCCTGGCTTGTCAAGCACTGGTCCCGATGTTATCTTCATGCCCACCCCAAGCTCATTGGCAATAATGCCCGAGAGTGTTGTTTTTCCAAGCCCCGGAGGTCCATGAAATAGTATATGATCGAGCGATTCGCCACGCATACGAGCTGCCGTAACGAATATTTTTAGGTTTTCAACGATTTTATCCTGCCCACTAAATGAGTCAAACTCCGATGGACGCAAGGCTTTCTCAAAATCGCGGTCACCCTCTTTTGCTCTTATATCAAAATCTGACATTTAAAAATTTATAATTAAAAATGAAAAATTATTTTTCTGTTGTTTTGCTTCGTGAAGTTTTAATCTTTAATGATAAGTGTTCTTATTTTTTCAATTACAACTTGCGAAGGGATACCTGCAAGGCAATGGTAATCGCCTTTGCTACATGGTTTGTCGCCAAACATTGAACATGGACGGCATGTCATGGGCAATTGAATGGTATTTGATTCCAACTGATGCCACCCCTTAAACCCACAATAAGGATGGGTTGCTCCCCAAATACTCACCACAGTAGTTCCCACAAGTGATGCCAAATGCATATTGGCCGAATCCATCGACAACATCACATCAAGGTGACTCATCAATGCCATTTCTATGGCAAATCCATAATGTCTTTCGGCAACCGACACCACTCGTTCATATTTCTGAACTATTTCTCCAAGTTGGGCTTGCTCGGCCTCGCTACCAAACAAAAATATCTTTGCATGAGTTATTTGCGAAAGGTCGGCAATCACTTTTTGCATCAGTTCAAGGGGATAAACTTTCCCTTTATGCTTGGCAAATGGTGCAATGCCTATCCATATTTCATCCTCACCTTTTGGTGCAGTTATATCGGCAAACACCTTTGAGTCGGCTTTGCCTTTTCCATATAGCCCCTCAAATTGCTCTTGCATAGGGAGTCCCATTCTGAAGAATGTTTCACGATAGCGCGAAATCATAGATGTAAGAGGCAACATCACTTTATTATTGGGGCGTATCAAGGCTCGGCTGTTACCTTGCCCTTCATTTATGCACGAAGTGGGTATGCGATGAAGATGACACAACAAACGCATCATGCGTGAGCGTTTATCATCTTGTAAATCAACAAATGCATCAATATTGTAATCGCGTCGCATCTCGTTGAGCAACGCACGCATTCCTCCAAAACCCTTATACTGATTTTTCACATCAACACCTATGACTTTAAGGTTTTTAGGAGCGTTAACAAAGATAGAAGTCATCGAAGGGCGAGTGACAAGATAAAAATTCACCTCGCTATAATATCGACACACACTATACACGACCGGAATAGTAAGCACCACATCGGTTATAGCCGAAAAGCGCACCACAAGCACATTTTTCAGACCACGACGATTATTTATTCTATCATTTGTTGCCATTTTCGGTAATTTATAATCAACAAAGATAACGAAAAGAATTGAAAATTGAGTTTTTCTTTGTGTTATTCTGTTATTATAGCTTGCAATTGAGCATCATACTTAACTCTTTCACCATTAATTAGTCGAGTTATGCCTTCCTCAATGATATGATAAGGTACTACATACCATTCTTTTGGCACATAATTACCAGCCGATAATCCTAATTGAACATTCCCAAATAACTTATGTAAAGCATTTTCAAGCTCAACTGCCTTAATATTATATACCTGCCATTCAGCAACAACCTCAACATCGGCATATAAATATGTAGCTTCATTTTTTGCATTAACAATGCGTTCTTCGAGGCTTTTGCGAGTAAAACCTATCTTATGCAGATTTTTAATTGTTTTTATTTGTTCGTCATCTGATTTTGAACGCAATACATATATGCTACCGCTACAAATATCCATATCTCCTATTGAAAATTTCTTTTGAACATACTCATTTATATCTTCATCAAGAAATTGCACAGTATAACCATCTATATATATTGATTTGCCTAATGTTCGGATAAGGATGTCGGATTCCGTTCCATTCTCATATATACAACGAGTACGACCATCTATTTTGTGATTGCTATCTTTTTTTAAAGTATGCACTTTATCTAAATATGTCAAAATCCCACTTACCACAAAAAATGTTCCTTCGGTCATGTGAGTTTCTTTGAACTTTACCAATTTGCAAGTACCCTCTTTTAATTTTTTATGTACTTCAAGAAACATTGGTTCATATTCATCAAAATTCTCACATTTCTTACGTTTTGCCACATACTCCGCTTTTGCTCGGTCCTCCGTTTCTTTCATATACGCAGGAATATCAAATAATGAAGCTGCTTCTGACGATACATTAAATATTGGATCATTTAATAGTTCAGCAAGTTGCTCATCGGTAGTTTTCTCTATTATAGTATCAAGCAAGTTGAGAGAATCGTATGGTAAGCATTTTTCTCGTTTTGCATCATTTTCAATAATACCTTCAAGTCGTTTTAATAACGACTTTTCAGCAAAAGAACCATTTTTATCAGGCATCCGACCATTTTGCTCAACAAAATCAGTGATTTCATTAAACGATTTTATCAACCTATCATTTGATGTTGGCCGAGGTTGAGTAGGCTTAATATTGGCAAATATAGGGTCTTTTATAACCTCTAATAGCATTGAATCCCACTTATCCATAGTCTTTATGCTTTTTTGATTTCACCTTTGCGTATTAGGTTTTGAATATATGCTATTGCTTGGGCTATTCGCTTATTCAATGGGTCTGGGTCATTTAGTTGAGGAACTTTACCGTCATGTTCTTCTCGATACTTGGGTAAATATTTGCTACAAAGCAATATTGCTTCCTCTTTAGTCATATCATTTCGTTGCTCCTCTATCACAGATTCAATGGTATGAAGAACTTCTGGAGTAATTGATTTTGACAATATTTCATAAGCACGTTGGAACGGATTTATACTATCTATAAGATTTATTGATAATTTATTAACCTCAACAAACTTACCCGCAACTTTGATAAACTTTTGCCCATTAGAACCTTCTTGTACTTCTTCTCCTTGAATTGCAGTTGATAACACTACTCGTTGACGCACTTGTTCTACCTCCTCCTCTGACAATGAGGGATATCTGCGTTGAATGATTTTAGGAATTAATATTTGAGTTATTTCTTCTCCAATGATATTGCTCGACATTGCTTGTTTTATAACATCGCTTGCCAATATCTCGGCTTTTAACTCGGTCATATCATTCTCAATTATATCTTGAGCCTTGGGAGACGCATTTGTTAATCCTTTTACTTTTAATGTCCTATTTTTGCCATTATCTGCATCATCTTCATCATCTCGTTTAGTCTTGAAATCCCATTTAGGGGCCATTACTTGTTCCATGAGCAATGATACCGTAATAGCCTTGAGCATATTATTTACCGCAATATTTACCTTTTCTTGACTTGCATCAGGACAAGGTATTAGATTAGTAAACTGGGCATGAGTTTTACCTTCACAATCACGAGTACAACGTCCTATAATTTGTACTACCTCAGTTAATGACGCCCTTATACCAACAGTCAAACACTCTTCACACCATTGCCAATCAAACCCTTCTTTTGCAGTCCCTAATGCAATTAAGATATCAAGAGCTTCTGGCTTATTCATCCGTTGCAGATAGGCTTGTAATGCTCTACGACGTCCCATATCATCTTCAACGAGGTCGCCAACCTTTAACAATCTGCCATCTGATGTTTTTACAATCTTTATAAAGTGTTCAGGATCCTCTCCTACAACTTCGCCAATTGTGTCAATAATATCTGCCACTTGGTCATACTTTGTAGCATAAGCATCGCGCCCTTGCACCGATGGAATATGAATAAGTGTTTTCTTTGTTGTATCTAAAACTTCAGGAATAGCTGAAACATACTTCCCTTGAAAAAAATGATACCCTATTCCAAGACTTTTCAAATATTTATAGCCACTCAACTGTTGGTAATAGTTATAATTGATTGTTGGCAAAAATAATGCTTCGTCTTCTGGTCGCATTACAGGAACTGCATCACCTCTAAAGTATGATCCTGTCATTGCTAATATGTGAGCATTAGTCGAATGTATCAATCGTCTCACCACCTCGCCCAATTCATTATTAGCATCAGCCGAACTATGATGATATTCATCTATGCCAAAGAAACATTCATTTAATTGTTCATCATTGAGGTGTTTCATTGCATTGCAGAGCGTAGCATGGGTACAAATTAGCACCTTATTGGGATTAGATTTATCTATAAACTCTACAAATCGTTGACGCTTTTCGTTTTCATTTTCTGAATCGCAGAGATTGTAATATCTTGCAACATTCCAATCGGCGAAAAAACCAAATTGTGACAAATTAGTATCATTAAACGACCTACCAATATTCTTTTGTGGCACAGCAACAATTACTTTTTTGATGCCTTGATTTGCAAGTTTATCAAGAGCCACAAACATCATAGCACGACTTTTACCTGAAGCAGGGGGTGATTTAACGAGAAGGTATTTACGATGGCGTTGTTCATAAACCATTCGTTGCATTTCACGCATACCCATCTCATCTACATTTGATGAAGCGCCCGTTTGGCCGTATGTTATATTTACTAAATTTTCCATATTAACGTTTTTTTAAGTCGTTTTCCAAATCCAATAGATCTTGTAAATCTTCTCTATCTGCTTCTTCTGCTTCAAATTTCTTGCGACGCACATCATATTCTTCATAAACTTGACGAACATATGATTCCATATGCAAATTACTTACACTTCCAGCGCCAATGAGTAATTGTTGGTCATTAGACACCAAGATTCGGTCTACATTTTCGCGCCAAAAATCCATAGTGAGGTTTTGGCGATTTTTTGCTCTAAATTCAGCAGTTTCAAGGAAGATTACAACTAATCTATTTAATGAATCCAATTCATCATTAGTCAAATAATTCTTTGCAATTATTATATCTTGTTTTCTTACTATATTACCTTTCCACGAAGTCAACCCCATGTTTTCAATATCTGCATTTGCTCTATCTATTATAATTTCAGCAGCTGTTCGTCCTGTAATTGCATATAAGAGTTTGTTTTGTGTTGCAGCATAAAACATTTGAGTTGCTTTATCGGTCTTATCGTAATCGATACTTAATGCAAATAAATCTCTAACCTTTTGATAGAATCGTTTTTCCGAAGCCCTAATATCTCTGATTCGTGCAAGTAACTCATCAAAGTAGTCGGGGCGACCATCGGGATTTTTCAATCGTTCATCATCAATCATAAATCCTTTTTGCAAAAACTCTCTCAAGTTTCGATTTGCCCATTGCCTAAATTGCACTCCTCTCACCGAACGCACTCTAAAACCAATGGCCATTATCATCTCCAATGAATAGAATAGTACTTTATATGTTTTGCCGTCAGAGGCAGTTGTCAAGTATTCCTTGACAACTGAATTTATATCTAACTCATTGTCTTTGATGATGTTATTTATATGGAGACTAATATTTTGCTTAGAGGTGGCAAAAAGTTCTGCAAGTTGAACTTGGTTCAACCACACCGACCCATCACGTTCAAACAATGACACTCTTATCTTGCCATCACCCGATTCATATAATATTATATTTTGATTCATATTTGATTCTCTTTTGAATTAGGGTATTTATTTTATTTAATTAATTTATGATGGTTTATCTATTTCTATCAATGAAACATTTTTTTGATTTGAAATAAAGGTTAATCGAATTTCGAATTTAGACATTAATTCTTCATATTTATCTTTTATATATAAATAATTTTTATGAGATTTAATCAAAATATCCTCTGTGCTTAAAATCTTTTTTAGCTCGTTTGTTTTTTCTTCATAATCTTTTTTAATTCCACTTCCAAAAGATGCTAATGTTATATTTAACATACATTCTTCCAATTGTTCTAATAGCCATTTATATCCATTCTCTTTATGATTAACTGATAATGAATATTTAATTGCATATATACAATGTAATAATGAGTCTATTTTATTTAAGCTATTTGAATATAATCGAGATTGTATTATATGAAAACCCTCATTTTGTTCAATACAGATGTATTCTATTTTAGATTTCGTTTCTTTTATATCCTCTTTTAGTTTGTCATATTCTGAGATAGACTGCTTTAACTCCATTACATTATAAATCTGATATCCAACAAGTATTGTTACACTAATTGCGACAATAGCAACTAAAACAGATATAAATGTATTAGAATCCACAACACTATTTGGAGAAACCCTAAAAAAGAACAAAATCAGGGTTATAATTGACACTACTAATGCTACTATTGATGTTATATATGATTTCTTTTCCATATTTTAAGATGTCTTTTTAGTTATATAATTTATAAATGCACTGCAAGAAACAAGCATAAAAATAGCCTCGTCCCCAGTTGGAGCATTAGTATCTTCTAATAGAGCATGCCTTATACCACTATCAGGATTGCAAGTATAGGCATATAATTTTTCTAAACCACTTTTGAAAACTCCATTAAAAAATATTCCTCTTCGCTCTAATTCATTTAAGGCTTTTCCTAATGTATTTTCTCCCGTTATGGTTCTACACAAACATTCTACTGCTGAAATAGATTCTTTAATCGAATTTCTATAATCAGGTTCTTTTCGTGATACTGATAGTTTTTCTAATGCAGTTTGCAGATGTGCTCTCACTCCATCTACTGTATTTGTCAGAGCTTCTTCTATTGATTCTATTTCTTTTTTAGATGTTATTTCCTCAAATCGTCCATTTATAATTCGATATGCAAAATTATGTCGCTCAAATTCTGAATTTAATTTCCTAATAATTTTTTCATCAAAAGGACTTCTTATCTCTTTTAGAAGTGGGAGGATATATTCTATTAAATCTAATTTCTTATACCATTCTATATCGTCATCATCAATATAGTCTAATATCACTCCTAATTCATTATGATATAGAAAACTAATGTACTCATTTTTTTTATTATTAAAAAAATATACCCACACATTATTTTCAACTTCGTTCCACTGATGACGACCATAAAAGTTTGAGTATATCCAATTAAATATGCTATTTTTTATTGGCTCTGTTATTTGTTCTCGAATTATAATTTCATTTGGCTTTATATAACCATATCGTTCTGAAAATAGTACCATATTCCTTATTTCTTTTTTGTCATTTTTTCATAGAGTTTAAAAAGGTATTCCAGGCGTTCTTCGTCGGAAGAGAATGGTTCAGGACGATAGCATTGTTCTACTGCGATATCCAATGCTTGATGTGCTACTTTTAAGTCCATCGGCATTGATTCAGGATTATACATTTCGCCCAAAGTCATTTCGGTATGATTTTCCCTCACGAACAATATGTTTTCAGCAAGAGTAGTCAAACGTTCTTTCTGCTCAGTACTGATTTTAGGAAATGGGAATGAATTATAACAAAGATTTGTATAACGATATCGGGTTTCTAATTTACCTCCGATTGTTTTAGCCCATAGCATGTGAATATAAGATGTTATTATTCCAAATATGAAAACATCAGCATTATAAACCGCTTGTGCCGAGTCTGAAATAATTGTATTTGAATTTAAGAATCCTATTGGTATATATGTTCTTCTTTCTGACGAAACACGAGGAATAATCAAAGATAGGCTTTCTTGATGTGCTCTTTGTTTAAATAAATGAGGTTTATTTGCATATATAACTGTACTCTCTGCCTTACTCTTATTTCTAAATTCGGATACTTTTTCTAATCGTTTTTTTATTAAAGGAATACTATTTGCAAGTGACACGTCTTCGTCATTTATCCACAAACAATATCGGATGGTTCCATTAATAAAACTATCTGCACCATGATAATATCGAATCAACGATTTTGCATTTGGATATTGCTGTATTATGTTACTGTATTCAGTTTCATCTAAAATTAAGAATCCCCCATCAGTAGGTTTATTCCCGAATACCATATTTGGTAATTGAGATATTGGTTTGTTTAACCGATCAATTATAATATTGGGGGCATTTAGTAAATAAGCATTTATATTCTCCACAAAAAATTTACTTTCATTGAAGTATAGAGTTTTTTGTCGTATTTTTTTAGAACTTAAACCAACAATAATAACACTGACTCCAGCGTTGTTTTTGGCACTATTACTCCATTTAAATGATTTATATGCAAATTCTATATTAATTCCCATTTTAAAGATGGGTTTCCATAACATAGCAACTTGCTCTCCTTGACATATTGAATTTGTGCTAACAAACGAAAGTTTTGCATTAGTTTCTTTAAGATATTTAGTGCCTAAAATAAACCAACAAGCGATATAATCCAAATTTTTATAACTATCAAAGCCTCCACATACTAATGTTAAGTCTAATTTCTGCTCAGTATCTTGCATACTACTTCCCAAATACGGAGGATTACCCATTATATACACTTCTTCGTCAATAGTATGAGGACAAACAGTGTTCCAATCAAGTCGGCAGGCATTCCCACACACGATATTTCCACTTGGACGCAATGGTAGAGCATCGGGGCGTGTTCCTAAATCACGATAGAAAATATTATTCATTTGGTGTTCGGCAAGCCATAATGATAACGTTGCCGTATCGCACGCATATTCATCTATTTCTATACCATAAAACTGTTGCAGTGTAATTTCTGAAAATGGTATTATTGCTTGACCTCCACTGATTGATTGCAGTTGCTTCCAAATCTGTATTTCCAACTCACGAATTACTTTATAGGCAATAATCAAGAAATTACCTGAACCACAAGCAGGGTCAAAGAACTTAATCCTCGATAATCGAACAAGTAATAATCTTAACTTACGTTCATCTTCTTTTGACTTGATAAATTCTTCAGTTAGTTCATCAAGGAATAAAGGTTTTATAACCTTCATAATATTTGGAACAGATGTATAGTGCATTCCCAATCCTGCACGGTCGTCAGGATTTACAACTGCTTGTATCATCGAGCCAAATATATCAGGATTAATCTCTGCCCAATTATATTCGCCACATCGCAATAGCAACATTCGTGTGCGACGACTCAATATGGGCACAGGAACATGCTTTTGAAACAGTCCACCATTAACGTATGGAAATTGAGATATAACATGTGGCAATGATGCTCGCACATTGCTATCATTAATTGCCATTACATCAAATATTCCTTCAATAAACTCGGCAATGTCACTACCATCAGCCTTTGTATTCTGCTCAATGGCGTGAGAGAACATATTAGGAACTGGGAACAAATCGGTGTCTTCGGCAAAGAAACAGAACAGCAGTCGAGTCATAAACACATTGATGTTATGCACTTGCTCTTTATCGGTTACGTTGTTATAGCGACGTATGTCATCGTATATCTTTGCCATCATTTCAGCCGATCTCACATCAGCTTCAGATTCCTCGGTGTTTTTGAATTTCTCAATACCAGCAAGAGGTTTGAAAAACTCAAAATCTTTCCAAAGTAGATTTATATCATTGTCATATATATCATTTTCCTTGGGGTCATAAGCAACAATGCGAGTTCCGTCAGATGCAATATATAATCGAGGCTCTTTTCTTAAGATAGAAGGCGTAGCACGCATATCATCAAGAATTGCGTACAAATCTTCATCACCAAAAACATTTGTTTCAGGATAACGATATGCTAAGAGTTTCTTTATAAGAATAGTTTTTCCATCTTTTGCGTCATTCCCACGTCCATCGGCAACACGGGCAAGGCTTGCATCGCCATATCCACAAAAGATACGGAGTAAATCGTATGGTATAGATTCTTTTGTTGCAGTAGCACTTATTGCTTCAAGGGCCTCCTGTGTTTCTATATATGAAAAATTACCTTTCTTCTTTGCCATAGCTAACATTTGATTTTTACAAAGTTAGCACAAAAAAGGATTGTTCACAATAGTTTTATTAATTTAATCTCTACAAATAAAATATGTACTTTAAAAGTAGAATATTTATTCCATTGCCTCTTTGCGGTCGTGGTGGAGTTGTGCTATGAGGGCTTCGAGAGAGTCAAAAGCCTGTTCGGGACGGATGAATTTGAGAAATTCTATTCTCAATTCTTTGCCATAAAGGTCTCCGTCAAAGTCAATTACATGCGCTTCTATTGAAATAGGGGCATCGGCAACATCTACCGTTGGCCTACGACCTATATTTAACATCGCACGATATGTTTTGTCGAGGTGTGGCATATGAGCATCAACTACATATACCCCTGTGGCTGGTATGAGTTTCTTCTCATCATAAACCTCAACATTGGCAGTAGGAAAACCTATTGTGCGCCCAAGTTGCTTGCCCTCTACTACCTTCCCAGTAATTGCATAGCGATAGCCCAACGCCTCATTTGCACCAGCAACTGCACCCTCTTTTATCATTCGACGAATAGCCGACGAACATATTCCACTACCATATTCAGGGGCTTGAATAACCTCAACGCCCACCTCTTTACCAAGTCTTTGATACTCCTCAAAACTATCGACACAATCACACCCAAAACGAGTGTTAAACCCTATCATCAACACTGTCACACCATAATCACGACCTATCATTTCAAGAAATTGGCGCGCCGTGAGTTGACGCAATTGGTGGTCAAAATCGAGCATTATACAAGTCTGTGTTCCACATTTTTGAAGCATTTCAATGCGTTCATCAACCGAGGCAAGTTGCTGAGGAACATCTTGAGGACGAATAATCGACAACGGATGTTGCGCAAAGGTTATCACCGACGGTTCAAGCCCACGATTAGAGGCTTGCGACAACATGAAATCAATCAAAAATCGATGTCCGCGATGCACACCATCAAATGTCCCCACCACAGCTATGCGAGAGGTTTCGGTGTCGATATTTCCTTTGTGCAACAATTTCATTTATCGTGCATTAAGTAGTTCAAAGAATTCACTGCCGGGAGTTACTAATAGAGTTTGAAAACCTAACACGGCCGCTGCATCAAGATTTTTTTGTGAATCGTCGAGGAAGAGTGTTTCTTCGGGCTTAATTCCCAATTTTTCCACAACAGTGTGGAAAATTTTAGCATCGGGCTTGATGCTTCGTGCCTCAAACGATGTTACAATGCCGTCAAAATAATCCTCTCGTTCCAACCCCTCTTGACGGAAATCTTCGGCAATACGCGAATGCCACATGATTGAGTTGGTGTTTGACAACATATATATGCCATATTGCTTTTTCAACTCGCGCAACTGTTCAAGGCGATACTTGGGGATACCTACTAAAAAGTCACAAAATGCGCTATCAATCTGCTCATCACTCACCTCGCCGTCGATAAATTGTCGCACAGCCGTGCGAAATTCGGCCTCGCTAATAGCCCCCTCTTCAAGTTGAAGAAAAGGCCCTTTTTGGCTATACTCGCCGAGAAAACTATCGGCATCTTTCATGCCAAGGCGCTCAAACGACGCTACGCAATTCAATCGGCGTATATCCATTATCACACCACCAAGGTCAAACAATAGGTTTTTTATCATAACAAAACAATTATTCTTTGTTTTCTATTTCAGCAGGAGGCAGTTTGAAACTAATGGGCAGTGCAAACCAACAACGCACTACTTTACCATTAACCTTGCCAGGAATGAACTTTTCAGGGATATTTTTAACAACACGCACAGCCTCTGCATCAAGTGCTGGGTGTCGACCACGAGCCACTTTTACCTCGCCAATACTACCATCTTTTTCCACCACAAATTGAATAATTACACGACCTTGAACTCCTTCTTCTTGCGCTTCCACTGGATATTGAATCGCCGACGCTATATATTGCATCAAAGCAACTTCGCCACCTGGGTAATATGCTACTTGTTCTGCCGAGAAATAAATATCATCACCTCCTTTTATTGGTTTGTTCGATATTTCTTCTACGATAATCTTTTCTCCTATTTGAGCATTATCATCTTGCGCCAACAAATTTTGTGTTGTAAAAATGCTTATTAATGCAACTAATAAAACAGATAATGTGAATTTATTCATAATTGCAGAGTGTTATTTTTATGATATTAATCCATAATACAAAAGTAGTAAAATTGTGATATATAACCTATTTTTTGCCACATTTTATCTTTAGAATGGGCATGTTGTTGTGATTTTAATCTCTTGTTGCGTCATTGGGTGGATAAATTCTACTCTTTGGGCATGGAGATATAGCCGTGATGCATGAGTACCATAGAGAGTGTCACCTACTATGGGCGCATTTAGTCCGTCGGGGTGTGAGGCATGGACACGCAACTGGTGTGTACGCCCCGTTATGGGATAAAAATGTATGCGAGTTTTACCCTCGCTACGACCAATCACCTCATATCGAGTTATCGCCTGTTTGCCATGTGTGCGACTCACAATTTGGCGAGGACGGTCATCGGGATTGAGTATCAATGGAAGGTCTATCATACCACAATCGTGCTCCACAATACCGTCGAGTATCGCCACATATTGCTTTTTTACCTGGCGCGATTCAAACATTGCTTGCAATGCCTTGTGAACATCTTGATTTTTGGCAAAAAGCAACACCCCCGATGTAGCCATATCAAGGCGATGCACTACTTGCATATCACACTGTGGATAAAGTTGTTGCACTCGTTCTTGCAGAGAGATTGCCGATATCTTACCAGGCACAGAGAGCATTCCCTCGGGCTTATTTACTGCAACTATCCACGCATCATCATAAAGCACCTCAATTTCTTGTTGTTGCAATGATTGCTCAAGAGGGTTGGGCTCTACATCAAGTCCTTGCAACATCCAGCCCAAAATGGGTTCACACTTGGCCTTGCACGAAGGGTAGAAATGACCATCGTGGCGTATCTCCTCCTTTGGCGAACGGCCCACCCAAAATTCGGCCATAGCGATGGGCGTATATCCTTGAGAATAGGCATACTGCAACAATTTAGGAGCAGCACATTCGCCCGCACCTGCTGGGGGTAGCCCTTGTGGAGTAGATTCAAAAATATCACAAAGGTCGCGACTCTCACCTCGAGCATTGAGCATCACAAAATTTCGAAAAATACGCAATTGGAGAGCCTGACTGCGTTGCTTGCGCGAGGCTTTCCATTGAGCAATTTTTAGGTCACTATCGGCAAGTTGTGATTTGAGGTTTTCAATGTCCTGTTGCCAACGACTGCGAATGCGTTTTAGTTCGGCCTTTTGAAATTGACTTTCGGCAATGAGCAAAGTTTCATCGACACCCTCTCGGCGAAGGGTATCACGATTGATTTTAGACTGTTGCATCAACTCACGATAGGCGTCAATTTCAATCTTTGATTGAGTATTTGCTTCTAATAATTGAGCGATAAGAGATTGACGGGCTGGGCTTTTTTCTTCATCCTTAATTTTGTGATTAATCTCCGAAATTTCAGCCTCTTCGGGTGGAAAAAATCCATCAAGAGAGAGCAAGTCATAAACGGCCGGCACAAAATATTCATGATTATTTCCATGAGCAAGATTTCCCGAAAAAGCAGCAAGAAAGCCCACCTCTTTACCTCTCTTCACCACAAGCACTCCCATCATTTTCCCTTGCGACAACTCATCATCCCAGTCGTGCCGAGTTGCAAGATAAGCGCGCAACCGATTGGCTGCCAATACACATAGTGGATGAGGCTCATAACAAAAAGGGAATGTGAATAACTCGGGTAGAGTTATCCCTTCCAATTCTTCTGAAGAAAAACTATGAAAACGCTTGTCGTTGCTCATGTCAAGAATAATTCATTGCAAAGATAGCATAAATAATTGTGCTTGTGGGTTTAGAATGCTTGTTTATTCAAGAAAATTATTAACTTTGCAGATTATAATGATTTATAATCATTGTAAATTAGATTTTTTGTATTAAAAAGTTAATATTCCACCATATGAATATGCGATTTTTATTTATCTCACTAATGTCTTTAATAGGACTTTGTGCCTCGGCTATAACCGTAACTTCTACTCCTGGAACATTGAGTGAAGCAGTGGGTGAAAACATCAACGAAACATCGCTCGTAGTTTCGGGCGAGATGAATGCTGCCGACTTTGAATTTGTTGCCGAAAAAATGAAGTCGTTGACTACGCTTGATTTGTCTGACGCTACGATTGTGGCATATTCGGGCAACCCTATTTTGCTCGGTCGCACCGACTATCCAGCCAATACCATCCCAGCATATGCTCTTGCTGGTACTCAAATTCAAGCAATCTCTTTCCCTAAAGACCTACAAACCATAGGCGAAGGAGCTTTCTCTTCATCTAAACTTGCTACCATATCAATCCCCGCAACGGTTAAAGTGATAGGCCTTGGTGCTTTTGCTAATTGTGATGAATTGACCGAGGTGGCAATCCCTGCTTCAGTTGAAAATCTTGGCTCTCATGCCTTTGTTGATTGCGACAAATTGGCAACTATAAATCTTGGTGTCACAAAAGTTAACGCTTCAACTTTTGCTCGTTGCAAATCACTCAACAATGTAACAGCAACTTCTCTCAACGAAATTGGTGAAAACGCTTTTACTGGATGTATCTCCCTCAAAGATTTCAGTTTTGCTCCCACTCTTAAAATTATTGGCCCCAGCGCATTTCAAGCAACCGGTTTAGAGTCAATCAACTTCTCAGCAACCGAGTCGCTCGATTCGATAGGAGCATGGGCCTTTGCTCAATGTGGCGCTTTGACTACTGCTGTGATGAACAATAACACCTCAAAAATAGGTGAAGGGGCATTCTTCGACAACGCATCACTTGTAGCGTTCAACCTACCCACATCATGCACCGTTCTTCCCGACTATATTTTCAAGGGTAATATAAGCATCGACACAACCTATATGCTAAATCACAATGTCACCTCAATAGGTAATTATGCATTAATCGATTTGCATCATGTAACATCGTTCACTTTGCCCAATTCTCTCCAATACATTGGCGACAACGCTTTTGAAGGATGGACATCTTTGAACCAACTCAATGCCGAAGGCATCACCGAAGTGCCTGCCCTTGGCAATAATGTGTGGGAAGGTGTTGACCAATCACAAGCCTACCTCACCGTTGAAAAAGATATGACCGATGCTTTCCTTGCGGCAGATCAATGGAAAGAATTCAACATCAATGAAGCATCATCGGTTGAAGGTATAGTTGCCGACAAACTCACTAATCGTGTATTTGCAACCTTTGAAGGATACAACCTCATCGTAAAAGCCGATAGCGAAATTAAAGAAGTGAGCATTTATGACTCATCGGCTCGCCAATTTGCAATTGAGACAGCCCACAGCAACGAAGTTGTTATCAACACATCTAACTGGGATTGTCCTTTCTATATCGTAAAGGTAATTCTTGCCGATGGCTCAATGGCAACATTAAAGGTGGCGCGTGGTAATTAATTATAAACAATCAAGCATTATAAAATAGATTCTGAATTTTTCGACCATTTATGGGAAAAAATAAACTAAAAAAGTTTAGGGATATGGAAACCATCGACTTCGTGTTTCAATATCCCTTCGCTGTATTAAAAGAACAAGGATTTCCTTTGAAAGGAAATTGGCACAAAGAGTTTTTTAACAACGACAACCCCATCGTTCTCGAACTCGGTTGTGGCAAAGGTGAATATGCCGTGGGGCTTGCTCGCAAATTCCCCGACAAAAACTTTATAGGCATCGACATCAAAGGTGCTCGCATGTGGACTGGGGCTTGCCAAGCACGCAACGAGGGGCTTAAAAATGTGGCTTTCCTTCGCACCAATATTGAATTGTTGCCACACTTCTTTGAGGCTGGAGAGGTAGCCGAAATATGGATTACATTCCCCGACCCTCAAATGAAAAAAGTGCGTAAACGCCTCACTTCAACTCGTTTCCTCGAACTTTATCGTGAGGTGTTGAAACCCGAAGGCATTGTGCATCTCAAAACCGATAGCCCATTCCTTTACACATACACCCATCTGCTCGTTGAACTCAATCAGTTGCCTGCTATTGTTGACACCAACGACCTATATCACTCCGACTATGTGAGCGATATTCTTGAAATAAAGACATTCTATGAACAACAATGGCTCGACCGTGGATTGACTATCAAATACATCAGTTTCCCTCTCGACCACACTACTCAGTTGCAAGAACCCGAGGTGGAAATTGAGTTTGACACATATCGCAGTTTCTCGCGTGGCGAACTCCAATGCCCCGAACTCTGCAACCCCAAAGTAACACCTAAAGAATAATCTTAAAAACATATATAATGGAACGCTTATATCCAGCATTGATTATTGATGCACTTAAAAATGTGCGTTATCCTGGCAATGGGAAGAATATCGTAGAACTCGATATGATTGAGGACGATATTCGCATCGATGGTAACAAGGTATCATTTTCGCTCATCTTCGAAAAACCTACCGACCCATTCATCAAATCGCTCGTAAAGGCTGCCGAAACAGCCATTCTCACATATATCTCTCCCGAAGTGGATATCAAAGGTAATATCGCAGTAAAAACTCGCAAACCATTGCCTGAAAAACCAGCCAATCCACTCCCCGGAGTGAAAAACATCATCGGCATTTCGTCGGGTAAAGGTGGTGTGGGCAAATCAACTGTAGCAAGTAACCTTGCCGTGGCTCTCGCTCGCGAAGGTTACAAAGTGGGATTGCTCGATGCCGACATCTTTGGCCCATCGGTGCCTAAAATGTTTGGCGTGGAAGATGAACATCTATTCATGCACAATGTTGATGGTCGCGACCTCATTATCCCCATCGAACGATATGGAATCAAGTTGCTCTCAATAGGATTCGTTGTTGACAAGAACGCACCAGTGTTGTGGCGTGGTGGTATGGCATCAAACGCACTCAAACAACTCATCACCGATGCCGACTGGGGCGAACTCGACTATTTCCTCATCGATATGCCTCCTGGCACAAGCGATATCCACCTCACTCTTGTGCAAACCCTCGGCATCACCGGTGTGGTTATCGTGAGCACTCCTCAACAAGTGGCTCTTGCCGACGCTCGCAAAGGTATTGCTATGTTTATGGGCGACAAAGTGAATGTCCCCATCTTGGGATTGGTTGAAAATATGGCGTGGTTCACCCCTGCCCCTCACCCCGAAGAGCGTTATTATATCTTCGGTCGCGAAGGTGGCGTGGAACTCGCTAAAGAACTTGGCGTGAAACTCCTTGCTCAAATACCAGTAGTAGGAACTATATGCGAAGGTGGCGACAATGGCACTCCTATCGCACTTGAAGATAGCATTGCCGGACAAGCATTTATGCACCTTGCCCACGAAACTATCGACGCAATCAACACCCGCAATAACGACCTACCTCCTACGGTGAAAGTTGATGTATCAAAACGATAAAAAGCCTCATTTTGCAATATGAAAAAGTGGATAATCACAACATTGGCATTAATGCTAATTCCTATTCTTATAGTGAATTTACGCAAAAACAACGATATACAGAATTTAGTTATCGAAAATTCACCATTGGTTGTCACAAGTGGAGAACTAAAACATCTTGACCTTTATTCTCCAGAAATGAACGAAACAATCAAGGTTGATGTGTGGACTCCAAATGGATATAGCAAAGATGTGAAATATCCTGTCATATATATGCACGATGGACAAAATCTTTTTGATGCCAATTCCACATGGAATCATCAAGCATGGGAGATTGACTCGGTGATGGGCAAATTGATTGACACCGATAGCATTCGCCCCGCAATCATTGTGGGCGTATATAGCGTTGACACAACTCGTTTGAGCGACCTTATGCCCGAAAAACCTCTCAAATATCTCACTACCGACAGCATTAAAACTTTCATTGACTCATATATGTGCAAAGGGCTATATCGTGCCGACGAATACCTTGCATTTATTGTCAATACTTTGCGCCCAGTAATCAATGAGAATTACTCTACCGATACCACAATGCAAGCCACAGCGATAATGGGCTCAAGTATGGGTGGATTGATCTCGATTTATGGATTGTGTGAATATCCACAAGTTTTTGGCTCGGCAGGTTGCCTTTCTACACATTGGAGTGGCGCGATAAATCGTAACGAAGATTTCCCTGGAGCAATGCGTCAATATTTGATAGAATCATTGCCACGCACTGGTGAACATCGACTATATATGGACTGTGGCGATAAGACAATCGACTCGGTATATATCCCCTACTTCCATGCAATGAACGCTCTTGCCGACTCGCTTGGATATAAAAACGACCGATTAATGACACCCTTCTTCCCCGGCCATGCCCACGAAGAACGCGCATGGGCCAGCCGCGTAGCCGAGCCATTGAAATTCATCTTAAAGAAATAAGATTATGCAATAATATAGCAGTTGACCCACTTTTCTAACAGAAAGGTGGGTTACTTATTTATAAACAAGAAAAGCGGACGGAGAGTGTCCACTTAATTAGCTCATTTATAGCTTCTCTATACATGTCAATCACAAAAAATGAACGAACTTGCGTGCAAATATACACAAAAAATGAACGAACTTTACACATTTCTCACACAAAAAATGAACGAACTTGCGTTTTTTTGTGTAAAAATGTGCTAGCGCCACCTTTTGGCAGCAACTTCTTTAGAATGTATAACCTAATTTTTAGTTGTGCATGGCTTCGAAGAAGTGCCACATGGCTATGCCACCCGATACCGATACATTGAGAGAATGTTTTGTGCCACATTGTGGTATTTCGATGCACACATTGCAGGCATCAACTACAGCTTGATCTACGCCATTAACCTCGTTGCCAAACACGATGGCATATTTCTTCCCTTTTTCAACCACAAAGTCTTGCAAAGCCACACTATCTTTCACCTGTTCAAGACAGCATATTGTGTAACCTTCGGCTTTTAACTGCTCAACACAATCGAGTGTCGATTCATAGTATTTCCATTCGACCGAGTCTTCGGCTCCAAGAGCCGTTTTGTGTATTTCATTGCTTGGAGGTGTTGCCGTGATGCCACAAAGCATTATTTGGGATATAAGAAACGCATCGGCAGTGCGAAATACCGAGCCTACATTGTTGAGGCTGCGTATATTGTCTAATACCACCACTATAGGCAATTTTTCTACTTGCGATTTATATTCATCAACCGACACTCGGTCAAGATCCCATATTGTTTTCTTCTCCATAACAAAAAATCATTTTTTAAGTCGTTGGCGGGTGAAATATGATGTAACTTGCGAAGTCACCAAACCCACAATTATTACCAACCCCAACACTATCAATAGGTCGGTGGCCACAACTCTCACCGGATAAGCATCTATCACCAACTGTGATGGGTCGCCATTGAGTTTTATAAACTTGCCAAACTGCTGAGCCAAACACAAGCCTACCCCAATAATAATGCCAACAATACCTCCAACAACCGATATGAGCCATCCCTCAAGCATAAAGATGCGAGTAATCATTTTGCGACTCGCTCCTAACGCATTAAAGGTTGCTATATTATCATCTTTCTCAATGATGAGCATTGAAAGCGTAGAAATGATATTAAACGATGCTATGACAAGTATAAATGCCAACATGAGAAATGTTATCCACTTTTCAATCGAAATCATTTTAAATGATTCTTCTTGTTGCGCATATCGGTTTTTAACCACATAACCATCGCCTAATATTGATGCCACACGAGCTTCAACATCATCAACTTTTGCATTATCATTTATTGATAAATCAATTGCCGATGCTTCGGTAGTATATTCGAGCAGAGCGCGAGCATTTTCAAGGGGCATAATAACGCGGTCGGCATCATATTCGGGTTGGTTTACCTGAAATACTGCAGCAATAGCAAGCGAATCGGCACAAAAGGCCGCCATGGGATTGGCCACATTAATGTTTCCCGTGCGAGTGGGAACATATATCCCCACATAGCCATAACTACTGGGGCGAGCTTGTAAAGCTATTGCCGTCCCCACACTCAATGTCACATAACTTGCGTTGCTATCACATAGCAAAAATTCGCCATCGATAATTGTAGAGTCAATCTCATATACTTGCGCATATTGAGGGGCAACAGCCTTGATGTTAACCGGTTTTTGTTGATTATTAAAAATAGCAAATGCCTGCTCTTCGATGGTGGGAATTGCACATCTCACTCCCTCTACATCATTCACTACACAAGCCAATGAGTCGGCATTAGCAATCACTTTGCCCGAGGTGGGAGTGATTTTTAGTTCGGGGTCGATGCGCGATAGCGAACGAGCCGCTACATCTTCAAATCCATTAAACACCGAGAGCACACACACGATAGCCATTGTAGCAATAGCAACACCCACAACCGAAATTAATGAAATAACATTAACCGCGCTGTGGGTTTTCTTTGAAAAGAGATATCGTAGAGCTACTCTCAGCGAAAACATTGTGTCTATGCGTTGTCTTTGAGTAGATTGTCGATATTTTCGATATAATCGAGCGAGTCATCAATAAAGAATGACAACTCGGGAGTTTTGCGAAGTTGAAAACGCACTACTTTGGCCAACTCATAACGAATTTCGCGAGCACTATTGTTGATGCTTTCGATTAGTTCTTGTGCCTTATCTGAAGGGAATATTGAAAGATAGGCACGAGCAATGCTCAAATCGGGTGAAACCCTTACGGTGCTCACCGAGATAATAACGCCATGAGTTTTAGCCGTTTGACGGCGAAATATTTCGCTTAATTCTTTTTGTAATAGTCTTGCAATTTTTGCTTGTCGTGTAGATTCCATAAATTTAATTAAATGTAATAATTTTGCTTACTCATAGGGTGCTTATTTTTGTTGCCACAAACATAAATTCACACTTCCCCATTTTAAAAAGTTTACAAATATAGCACAAGAAACAAAGAATTGCAAACAGTTCAACCCGTTATTTTTTAAAAGATTATAAATAAGCCTCGTTTATTTTCTAAATTTAATTGATTTACATTATCTTTGTACCTATGGAAAAAAAGAAACAAAAATTTAGTTGGATAAGACGATATATAAAGTTGCCCTTCATATGCGTGGTGGCTTATTTGTTATTTGTACTATTCTTTAATGAGAATTCAATAGCACGAAGCATTGAACTCAATGAGGTTATTGATAGTATGAAGAAAGAAATTAAATTTTATAAAGACACAACCAACTATTATATCAAACTCAACGAGCAACTTAGCAACAACCCTGAAGCTATGGAGCGAGTGGTGCGTGAAAAATATCATATGAATCGCACCAATGAGGATGTGTATATTTTTGAAGAATAATCAATTTTCGCCACAATGAAAAAAGATAATAACACGAACGCAAAGAAACACGAAATAACAGTAACATCTAACACTGTTTTTTTGTGGTTTATCACAATAGGTATGCTTCTTATTGCAGCCGGCACAGTAATGCCTTTATTAATGCAAGATGCCTCAAGCGACTTGTTTAAGTATGTTTATGGAGGAGGTGCTGCAATGCTCATCATAGGGCGATTATTTACATCCTACAAAGGTGACAATGTGCGCCTAAAACGCCTATATCGCATTGAAACATGGAGTGCGATATTCTTTTGTGTAGCCGTGTTTTTTATGTTCTACGAAGGAGCGGGAGCGCGCGATTGGTTGGCATTTACTCTCGCTGGAGGTGCAATACAAATCTACACCTCAATAATGATACCACGCACTATTGCCAAAAGTAAGTAATATGCGTTAATAAAGAGTAATTTATAGGCTATTTAACGAGTATTTCGTAACTTTGCTCTCAAAATGGGATATAATCTCACAATAGACCAAGGAAACAGCGCCGCAAAAGTGGCAGTTTGGGATGGAACCGACATCATTTTTGATGCCAGTTTTAAGCAATTTAACAACGAGGAGTTGAGCGATTTAATCAACCGTTTCCCGTCGATTAACCAGGCTATTTATTGTTCAGTAGCCCAAGACGGAAACGAAATCATAGAATTTCTCAACAGCCGAAATATTAAAACAATATTTCTCGACCACAACACTTTGCTCCCCATTTCAAACAACTACCTGTCACCTCACACATTAGGACGCGATCGCATCGCAGCTGCAGTGGGTGCTTGGAGTGAACACAAAGGCAAAGATATCCTTGTCATTGACATGGGAACTGCCATAACCTACGATGTGGTAACAGCCAGTGGATGTTATGTGGGTGGAAATATTGCTCCAGGAGTGAGCATGCGCCTTGAAGCCCTACACAACTACACACAGCGACTACCCTTGGTGGCCCCTCAAGGAGAAACACCTATGTGGGGATATGACACCACGACGGCCATACGCTCGGGTGTGTTGAATGGTGTAGTGGGAGAAATATGCTATTATCGACAACAATTATCGAGCGACCATGTGGTGATGCTCACTGGTGGGTCGGCAATGATTGTTGAAAAAATGCTCGATTTTAATGTTGAAATCGACAATTATTTAGTATTAAAAGGATTAAACAGTATATTGATATACAATGAAAATAACTAAACATCTATTAGCATTGGCTCTCATCTTGAGCATGTCAATGGGAATCGTGGCTCAAAACGCTATGACTCCATACTCTCGTTACGGATATGGTATTCTTCAAGATAATACTACTTCAACCCAACGCGCTATGGGTGGTGTGGGGTATGCAATGAACTCGGGTCGCCAAATCAATGTAATGAACCCTGCTTCATATGCATCAATCGACTCCCTCACATTCCTCTTCGACATGGGCATCAGTGCAACTGCCCTTTGGAGCAAAGAAGGCGAGAATAGCGGAAAGAATTTTGGTGGCGGACTCGACTACATCACAATGCAATTCCCCCTCGGCAAATACATGGGCGCAAGCATCGGTTTGCTTCCATTCTCTTCGGTAGGCTATTCTTTTGGCAATGAAATTACTCATGGCTCTAATGCTTATGAAGGGCGTGGTGGCCTAAACCAACTATATGCCGGATTGAGTGGCCGTCTTTTCAATCATTTAAACATCGGTGTGAACGCCTCTTACCTATTTGGTACAACAATCAATGATATATATGCCAATACTGGCACAGGATCAACCCTCTTTGAACGCGTAATGCAAATTCGCGATTGGCGCATTCAAGCTGGTATCCAATATGACTTTAATATCGGTGAACATAACCGTTTCACTCTTGGTACCGTGTTTACGCCCGAGAAAAAATTACTTGGCAAAACATGGGGTATGAGTTATGATGTGGATAATGACTCTGAACCAGTATCATTGGGCGAAACCAAAACTAACGACGGATATTCACTCCCTAATTGTTGGGGTGGTGGTATCAACTACCAATGGAAAGACCAATTGATGATTGAAGCCGACTTCACCTACCAAGAATGGGGCAAAGCCAAATATTCGGCACTCAAAGGTTTTGACGATGAAAACTCTGAAATCCTTAAGCAAGATCGTTTTGACAATCGCTGGGAAGTGTCGGTGGGCGCACAATACACCCCCCGCCCTCGTGGTAATTATTTCCAACGCGTTCAATATCGATTGGGGGGATTCTATAACCGCGACTATCAGTTGATTTATACCAAAGACCTCAACAGCAATCTCACTAAAAACAACATCTTGGAATATGGCGTTAGTGCCGGTATGGGATTACCTGTGAATGGCTTCAAAACTATTGTCAACATTGGTTTGGAATATCGCCACCGTCAAGCCTCTCCACAATCTCTTATCAAAGAAGATTACCTCGGTATCACTCTCGGCGTGAACTTCAACGAGATGTGGTTCTGGCAAAATAAGATTCGCTAACCTATGCGAAAACTGTCGCACATAAATTCCCTTCAATCACTCCCTTCAATAATGGCAATAATCATTGCCATTATGATTGTGTCGTCGTGCAACGAAAAAGATAGCACCGTCAAGCCCGATAAAAATGCAAGCGAAACCCCAACCATGTTCACTCGCGATGTGGAAACATTTATCTCCGACTCGGGCGTAACACGCTATCGCATCACAGCCCCCATATGGTATATGTATGACGAAGCCAAAGTGCCCCGCTGGACATTCCCCAAAGGCTTGTTTCTTGAACAATTTGACAACCTCTACCGTCAAAGCGCAAAGGTGGATTGCGACTCGGCAACCTATTTTAGCAAGAAACGCCTATGGCGATTAGATGGAAATGTGGTGATGGTGAATGTGGCTCGCGATTCGTTCTTAACCAAACAACTATTTTGGGATCAAAACAAAAAACGCATCTACTCCGACAAGGCTTTTATTCGCATTGTTAATAAAGATCGCATTATAGAAGGATATGGCTTCTCTTCTAATGAGCAGATGACCGACTATCTTATCAAAAAGCCCACCGCAATTTTCCCTGCTCGCAATCTGCGCAAAAGCATGCAAGGCTCTGATAGCACAAAGGCTCAACCCATGGCGATCGAAAAAAATCCCACTAATAACGCAACATCTAAAACAGAAACTCCAAATAACAACACAAAAAACAATAATCTCAAAATGGCAACTTCGGTCGATGAAGCCATTTATGATTAACACTATTTATATATAACATGGAACCTATAACATGGCTTATAATAGCATTAATATCCCTTATATTCTCGGGGCTTTTCTCGGGTAGCGAAATCGCATTTGTTACATCCAACCGTGTGAGGGTCGAACTCGATGTAAAAAAAGGAGGATTAAGAAGTAAAATCATTAATCGCTTTTATTCCGACCCCGAGTTTTTCATTTCAACCATCTTGGTAGGGAACAACATTGTACTCGTTATATATGGTATGGGGGCTGCTGCATTGCTCGACCCATGGATTAAAGAACATATTACCGACAATGATGCACTGGTTTTGATATTGCAAACCATTATTTCCACCGCAGTAATCCTACTCACTGGCGAGTTTTTACCCAAAACAATGTTCCGCATCAATCCCAACTCCTCACTTAAATACCTATCAATACCCGTTGCATTTTTCTATATTCTTCTATACCCTATCTCAAAATTCACATCGGGATTGTCAAAATTCTTGATGCGATTATGCGGTATCACCACTAAAGATTCTAAAACAGGAATGCTCTCGGTGGGCGACCTCAACCAATATCTCGAAACTACAATCGACGACATTGAAGAGGAACAAAAACCCGTAGAAAACGAGGTAAAGATATTTCACAACGCACTCGATTTCTCAACCATTCACCTACGCGACTGTATGATACCTCGCAATGAGATTTTTGCAATCGATATCGACGACACTTCACGCGAAGAGTTGAGCGAACTATTCACCACATCGGGACGCTCCAAAATTGTGGTATATCAAGAAGATATCGACAATGTATTGGGATATATACATGTGAGCGAACTCTTTGACACCTCCAAAGATTGGAAAGAAAACCTCAAACCCGTAGTGTTTGCTCCCGAAACCCTGCTTGCAAACAAAATGATGCGTCGCCTTCTTGCCGAAAAGCGTTCAATGGCAATCGTTATCGATGAATTTGGTGGCACATCGGGACTTGTTACACTCGAAGACCTCGTTGAAGAAATATTTGGCGACATTCAAGACGAACACGACAAATCAAAAATCATTGAAAAAGAAATAGCTCCCGGAGTGTGGGAATTTTCGGGCCGTGCCGAAATCGAATACCTCAACGAAAAATTCCATCTCGACATTCCTGAAGATGACGAATATCAAACTCTTGCCGGATATATCCTCGTAAAAACAGGTGCAATACCCGCCGAAAGCGAAAAAATCAAACTCAATAATATTGAATTTGAAATCTTGGAAAAATCGGCCAATCGCCTTGAATTAATCAAAGTTTCTATCATTTCAGATGATAAAAACGAAGAAAAATAAAAATTTACCTCAAAATATTTGCACAGATAAAATAAAGTCACTACCTTTGCAACGCAAAAATCAAGGTGCCATAGCTCAGTTGGTAGAGCAAAGGACTGAAAATCCTTGTGTCCCCGGTTCGATTCCTGGTGGCACCACAGCAAAAGAGAGTTACAGAAATGTAGCTCTCTTTTGGTTTTATACCTCCCCATGTATTTTTCCTGTCTTAATTGTAAATTTGACCATTAGACCCAATTTAGGCTGTAGCTTGGAATAAAAATTTATCAAATTATTTTGTTTTTCCTTTGCATTGCATTAAATTTGCGTATTACGCCAATAAATTGTGTAAATAATGAAAGATTTAAATAGACTAAAAGTAGTATTGGTTGAACAAAAGAAAACCGGCAAATGGCTTGCCGAGCAGCTTGGCAAAGACCCCTCAACAGTTTCCAAATGGTGCTCAAACAAAATGCAGCCATCGTTGGAGATGCTGGTGAATATTGCAAAGGTGTTAGATGTTGATACCAGAGAATTAATTGTTATTACGAAACAATAGTTAATGCTGATATAGGTGTATGAAAGACTATATAAAAATTGGAATAGAGAAGGGATTAATTTCTTTTAATGACGACATGTCTCGTATTACATACGTACATCAAAAGAAAGAACGTAATTATAACAATCCTGAGGAAAAGGTACAAGCGGAGACTTTCCTGCGTCTAATACTCGACTATAATTATCCCGTCAATCGTATTAAGCAATTCGTTCCTGTTCCAATGGGAAGTGAGACTAAAGAAGCTGATATTGTAGTTTATAAAGATGACATATGTTTAGTCCCCTATATTCTTGTGGAATGTAAGAAACAAGAGGTAAGTGAAGCTGAATTTCAGCAAGCAATAGGTCAGGCGTACAGTTACGCTTTTGCAATGGCGGGAGAATTGAAATATGTTTGGGTTACGTCTGGTATAAAATCAGATTTCTTTGAAGTAGACCAAACATCTAATACAAGAAATCAATTGCCAGATATTCCACAATTTGGTGTTTCTAGTATAGCTTCCTATAAGTATGTTTATGAAGCAGATTACTTGCCAAAAGAAGCAGGCAAGCAACGTTTCTTTGATCTTTCCGTCATAGATCAATCGGAACTTACAAGAAGGTTTAAACAAGCTCATGAAGCGCTTTGGGCGGGTGGTCAACTCAATCCATCAGAGGCTTTTGATGAGTTGGATAAACTTATATTCTGTAAAATTTGGGATGAGCGAAAACCAAGAAGAATGGGTGAACCATATGATTTCCAAATCATAACTGTATCCAAGGAAGTCGAGAAAAGCGAAGTTAAAAGACGACAAATGGAGAACGATAACCTATACAAGCGAGTAATGGCTCTGTACGAGGAAGGTCGTAAAAAGGATAAAGAGGTTTTTCGTGATAATATTCGCCTGACTCCTGAAAAGATTCGCACTGTTGTCGGATACCTTGAAAGTGTCAATTTAGGAGAAACAGACCTTGACAGCAAGGGTCGTGCGTTTGAAACATTTATGGGCTCTTTCTTCAGAGGAAACTTCGGTCAATATTTCACACCTCGTGAGATTGTGAAGTTTATTGTTGATGCACTGCCTATTGAGCATGATTCAAAGGTGCTTGACACCTCATGTGGTAGTGGAGGTTTCTTGCTTTATGCTCTGAATAAGGTGCGAAATAAGGCAACCGAACTATATCCAAATTATGCGAAAGACGTAAGGCAGCACGACAGATGGTTTAAGTATTGGCACGATTTCGCCGAAAAGAATCTCTATGGTATCGAGATTAACGAGCAAATATCTCGCGCTGCCAAAATGAATATGATTATCCATGACGATGGTCATACAAATGTTATTACCTCGGATGGTCTCGTGTCAGACGAAACGATAATTACTAAAACCAAGAATCAGGGTTTTAAGTATGGAACATTTGATTTCATTATTACTAACCCGCCATTTGGTAGTACGATTCGTCAAAGCGAGCAGGCATACTTAAAGACCTACCAACTTGGCAAGAAAGAGGAGGATTGGTTATCGGTAAAATCCACATCGGCAGGGAGTCGTGATAGCCAAAGTACCGAGGTACTTTTCATTGAACAGGACTATAAGTTTTTAAGAGAAGGTGGATACCTCGCCATAGTTCTCCCTGATGGTATTTTGACCAATAGCAGCCTGCAATATGTTAGAACACAAATAGAAGATTGGTTCCGTATTGTTGCTGTTGTCAGTATGCCACAAACTGCATTTATGGCGAATGGTGCAGGTGTAAAAAGTTCTGTTTTGTTCTTGAAAAAATGGACAAAGAAAGAGTCTGAGCAACTTGTAAATACCAAGAAGAGTATCGAGCATAGACTACTTACCGATAATAGCTATCTGATTCAACGCCAAACTTGGGATAAAGAGATTAAACAGAAGCAAAAAGAGAAGGCAGATGAAATAAAGGTTAGCCAAAAGATTTCGGCAACTGCTGCCAAAAAGACAGAAACATATAAATCTTGGAATGCCGAGTTGCTAGCAGAATATGCTGATAAGGTTGAGGAGCTCAAAACACTCTTAACAGATGCATATCAGCAAGCAAAGCAGAAAGAACTGACCGATTATCCGATATTTATGGCAATTGCTGAGAATATCGGCTATGATGCCACTGGCAAGAAAACCGCCATCAATGAATTGGATGTAATTGGTGAAGAATTGAAGAAGTTTATTGAAACCTTATAAAATTTACAGCTATGACTTTTGGTGAATTTGCAAATAAGATTAGAAATATATTCCAAAATTGGGATATGAGTGTTGTAGACGACACGCTAAAGTTAAGCCGACCTGAAGCTGAAAACAAATTATTTGTGTTGAGCGAAGAACAGTTTAATCGGTTATATGCAAAAACTATTGTCAACACATCTGACAAATCTCTAGAGTTGCACATAGATAATTGTTATTATGAAGTTTTATTACAGTCCGATTCTATTAGATATGGCATAGATAATGAACGCAAAGAGTATCGTGATGATGTAAATAAAGTCAAATATACTCATGGTGTCATTTCTGAGAATTTAGCATTTTGGTTACTTTATAGCGGCGACATAGAAATCCTGACAGCATTAATAAAACGAGCTAGACTTGCTTTTTATATATCATTACGAGATATATTTCAAGACGGGGATAATTTATTACTTGATTTAATTTCTAAATGTGTATTACGTAGATATAATAGTTTAGTTATTGAGTCAGGAAATAAGATGAGCCTCAATAAGGCACAATCGTATATGTATGCATATGTTTATACATATATGTTCAACAGGCAAACATCTATATATCCTTGTTTTGATATAGAGTCGTTATTCCCACAAAGACGAATATTGCGAGGGAATGGAGATTTTGACCATCCCAAGAAAACATACAATCAAGAATTAATAGCATATTATAATGAAGCTATATCTTCGACGGCATTGTCGCATAAATATTTATCGTTCTACCATATATTGGAGTATTTCTACGAAAATATATTTATGGAGGATCAGATTTCTATAGCAAGGAAAATTATAACAGATGTTGGATTCTCGCACAAAAGAAAAAAAGATATTGTAAAATTAATTAATAATATTCAATCAAAAGCGATCGATAATGATATTGCAATTAATGAGAAGGTAGCTTTGTCTCTATTAATACAAAAACATATACCACAAGTTCAGTTAAAAGAACGACTTATAGAAAGATACGGACTAGATTTTTTAGAGGTGTTAAAACGTAAAGTTAATTTCTCAAACGGCAATGAGATCACCTTTTCGAATGCAGAACCCAATCAGTATATAAATAGTTTAACTGGCAGAATATACAAAACTAGAAATGCGATTGTTCATAGTAAAGAGTCTTTTACGGATGATAAGAAAAATAATAAATATCACCCAATTAAAGATGACAATGAATTATTGTCAGAAATTGCATTAATACAAGTTATTGCAGAGATTGTTATAAATGATTATGCAACTGAGATATAAACCATGTACCAAGTACCACCACATATAGATAAGGACAAAATCTTCATTGTCAAGAAATCTGAAATAAACGGCAGATTAGATCCTAAAATGGCACTTTATAATCAAAGTGTACAGCATTCATTGTATCCTCTCGTGAAACTTAAAAGTCTACTTTTAAGCAAACCACAATATGGTGCAAACGAGGCTGGACTTGTTCGTGAACATAAAGAGCAAACACGTTATATTAGAATTACAGACATTGACGAGAATGGTTTAATCTC
>JAZRLP010000018.1:0-138743 GCA_045646905.1 Muribaculaceae bacterium | reverse complement strand
AAACGCTCGTATAATGCAACGCAAGTAGAATTATATCTAATGGCAGAAATAGAGCACATATATAATAATTTCCTTATCCAACCCATGCCCATTTTGCATATATGAGCTTTACCATGTACCGATTTTCCCGAGTCATAAATTCGTGGACAAAGACCAAAATATGAACTCACTTGTCGATAATTATAAAAGTGGCGCAGCCCCTTTGTAGAGGTGAGAATAGCTATTGCTGTTTTCTTTCCAACGCCTGGAATTGAGCATATGCGTTCAATTACATATGCATCGTCCTCGCAGATGCTCTTTTCTATTTGTTTCTCCAATCGCTCAATACTTTTACGCAAATGTTTAACATGTTTTTGTAGCATCACTAATAGTGTCTTGTCGTAAACTGGAGAATTAAGAATGGATTCAATCTGGTTATTTACTTGTGTAATATTTATTTGAAGCAGCTCTATGCTACGATACATCTGTTGTATGCGAATATAATTATCTGCTGTTGGTTCCCATTTAACAAGATCCATCTTTTTTGCATATTCCACAAGTTGCTTAGCATCTGATTTATCCGTTTTAGTCCTACACATCACAGCTCGTGAAAAGTTTTTCGCAGACAATGGATTCACTACGGCTACAAATATATTTTGTTCATAAAGGGCATAGGCTAATTTTAGGTGATATATACCTGTAGCCTCCATTATACAAATGCTATTGTGGGGCACGTTTTTAAGAAATGATTTAATGCCATTTTTGTTGTAAACATAACTACAAGAGGTACAACTATCGTTTTTAGACGAAAAGCACACGTCAAATTTTTCTTTGGAAATATCAATTCCAATAATTTTTGCTACATTTGTCATGTCAAATAAATTTAAAAAAGTTTTCAGAAGAACTCTTTGTTTGTTCCATCGATTCTAAATACAGGCTCCTATGCCTAATGAACTGTTCGAAATCAACAAAGAAAGTAAAGGGGATTTACATTCTGTACGGTTTTTAACCAATGACATTTAATAATCTTATACCTTTACTGCTTCTGGGTTTACGAAGATAGCGAAATTTCGCTATCTTCGTTCCTTTTGCAAATATAGAATGATATATGGATAGAGTAATGTGATAATGCTATTGAAATATTAAATGGGGAGTGGGGTATGATAAATAAATATTCATTATATTTGTGCAATAAAATGTGAAATTCCGTGAGAATGTTGCAATCATATAAAGAAATAGAAACGCTATCACAGCTTCTTGATGATGCAAAAACGAATAAAGGGTCGTTTGTGCATTGCGCATTTCAAAATATTGATTTCGCTAAAGTTGATAAGGGTATTTTGAAATTGTGGCAGTTTGATGATTGCTTATTCTTGGGGTGTAATATGAGAGGAGTGTCAATGACAATAAGTGACAATTGTGTGAGTTTGCCCATGCTTGATAAGCCATATAATATGTTTCGGTCAACACTTTATTCTCCTCACGAATTATATGCGACTGTTGCCGAGAATGCCCATTTTGATGGGAATGTGTATGCGCATTATCTCAATACTGGCAAACAAGCCGAGGATATAGGTGAGACATTGGCGCGCTCGTTGCACGACCACTCAATTATAGACGCATTGCACGATTTTTTGTCGCAATATGATGAAAAAAATATTGTGGGGATAATGGGCGGACACGCAATGTTGCGAACCGATGAAGACTTTCGCGATATCGTGTTGATGGCCAAGGGAATGGCCGAGTCGGGAAAACTGCTAGTGAGCGGTGGCGGTCCTGGGGCAATGGAGGCAACGCATTTAGGCGCTTGGATGGCTGGGCGTGAAGAAAAAGACGTGGATGCTGCGCTCAAAATATTGTCGGTCGCTCCATCATATAAAGATGAAGAATGGTTGTCGAGTGCATTTGATGTGATGAGGAAATATCCTCAGACTAAATATAAAAGTTTGGGAATTCCCACTTGGTTGTATGGTCATGAGCCTTCAACACCATTTGCAACGCATATTGCAAAACTTTTTGAAAATGCATTGCGCGAAGATGGATTGCTTACTATTGCCAAAGGTGGAATCGTTTATGCGCCTGGAGGTGCAGGCACGATGCAAGAAATTTTCCAAGATGCCACGCAGAACCATTATCTCACATGTGGCTATGCAAGCCCAATGGTGTTCTATGGAAAAGAATATTGGACGCGAACAATGCCGGTGTATCCATTGTTAGAATCATTATTATCAACGCAACGCTATAAAAATCTATTATTGTCGATAACAGATAGTGTTGATGAGGTGATATCGATAATTGAAAATTATTATTAACTCAAAATAAAAATTTTATGAAGAAGATTATTTTATTGTCAATCGTGGCTACTGTATTAATGACAAGCTGTGGCAGTGGTGAAACAAAAAAAGAAGCAGTGGCAACCGATTCGGTAGCAACAGAAGTGGTTGAAGTGAAGGAAAGTAAGGTGTTGAAATTGTCTGATGCATCGCAATTAAAAGCAACCGACAAACCTGTGGTAGTAGATTTTAATGCAAAATGGTGTATGCCATGCCAAGAATTTGCACCACACTTTGAGTCAGTAGCTTCAAAAATGAGCGACAAAGCTACATTTATTTCGGTAGATATTGACAACTGGAAAGAATTGGCAATGGAATTTGAAGCAAACTCAATACCTATGGTGGTGATAATTAAGCCAAACGGCGAAAAGGAATCAACCGTAGGATATATGACAGAAGAAGAGTTTGAGAAATTCTTGAATGAAAAACTTTAATAAATAGAAAAAGTTGAAATGAAGACCTCATGCTTGTGGCATAATAACATATTAATGAGCGATTTTTAGTGAAAAATGTCAATAAAAATGCAATTATGCTGTGAAATTGAGCGAAAATATTAATTTTTTTATAAAAATATTTTGGTATTACATATAGTTATGTGTATCTTTGTAGTGAAATTAAACTAATTTTATTTAAACTATACACAAAATGAAAAAAGTTATTCTTTTGGCTGCTGTAGCACTTGGTGCAATGTCAGCTCAAGCTCAACAAGCTGTTGAAGCTCCTAAATTTTTTGACAACTGGTCAATTTCATTGGTAGGTGGTGGTACAACTCCACTTTTGCAAATTGACGAAATTGGTAAAGTTCGTGGTATCGCTGGTATCGAAATCGAAAAGCAAGTGTCTCCTATCCTTGCTGTAGGTATCGAAGGTAACTGGGGTATCAATACTTCTTATGGCGAAGGCGTAAATGTATTCGATGATCAATACGCTGGTGTTTATGGTGCAATCAACCTAAACAAACTTTTCGGTGCTTGCAAATGCAAATCTCAACTTTTCGAAGTTGAAGCTGTTGCTGGTGCAGGTTGGGGTCGTTACTATGACGCTAACTGGTGGAACGAAGGTGGCCAACCTAACTGGGCAACTGGTTATGCTGCTGACCACAACTTCTTCGCTACTAAAGCTGGTCTTAACTTGAACTTCAACGTTAGCAAAATCATTACTCTTTCTTTGAAACCATCTGTAACTTGGAATATGAGTGATGCAGTTCAAGGCGAAAACGGTATGTATCTTAATGGTTCAAGCGCAAGCGCATCTTACGACGCTAGCTACGCTAAATTCAACCTTATGGCTGGTGTAACTTTCCACCTCGGTAACAAAGGTTTCAAATGTGTTAAACCTTACGACCAAGCAGAAGTTGACGCTCTTAACGCTCAAATCAACGACCTTCGCGCTGCAAACGATGCTTGCAATGGTAAAGTAAGCGCTCTCGCTGCTGAAAACGCTGCTCTTGCTGCTGAACTCGCTGCTTGCAAAAATCGCAAACCTGAAGTAAAAGAAATCAAAGTTGACAACTACGAACGTCACGTATACTTCAACCAAGGTTCTTCTAAAATCCAAGCTTCTCAAAAAGCTGTAGTATCTATGGTTGCTGATTATCTTAACAACAACCCTGGTTCAAAAGTTGAAATCAAAGGTTATGCTTCTGTAGATGGTAGCCAAGCATTGAACGAAAAACTTGCTGCTGCTCGTGCTGAAGCTGTTAAAAACATGCTCGTTAAAACTTACAAAATTGACGCTGACCGCATCAGCGCTTCAGGTCAAGGTGAAACTGACATGTTCAAAGAAACTTCTTGGAACCGTGTAAGTATCTGTACTGTAAAATAATCTTGAGATTAGATAAGTAAAGATATAGATTGAACAACCCCGAGTCATTGGCTCGGGGTTGTTTTTTATTGTTGGAATTACTATATTTGCACATATACATTAATATAATTAAGGATAATAATATGCGCATAGCAATTTATGGGGCTGGCTCATTAGGCACTATTCTCGGTGCATATATAGCAAAAGCCGGTGTTGATATTGAGTTGATAAATCGCAATAAAGCCCATGTTGAGGCGTTGCAGGCCAATGGAGCGCAAGTGGTAGGAACGGTTCAGTTTTGTCAGCCAGTTGTTGCTTATGCACCCAATGAAATGAAGGGGCAATATGATATTGTTTTTCTAATGACAAAGCAACAACATAACCAAGAGGTGGTGAGTATGCTCAAAGATTATATTGCTACTGATGGGGTGTTGGTGACATTCCAAAATGGATTGCCCGAGATGCAAATCGCATCAATATTGGGCGAAGAACGAGTGCTTGGATGTACTGTTGCTTGGGGCGCAACACTTCAATCGCCTGGAGTGTGTGAACTCACAAGCGCGCCCGATGCGTTGTCGTTTTCGTTGGGCTCAATATCAAGTCAACGAAGTCGTCACTTTGATAAAGTAAAAGAGTTGCTCGAGAAGATGGGCACTATTGACATAGAAGAAAACTTTATAGGAACTCGATGGAGTAAACTACTCATCAATGCTGCTTTCTCGGGAATGAGTGCTGTGCTTGGCTGTACATTTGGCGAAGCTGCGCAACCTCGTGCATCGCGTCGCATAGTGCAAGCCTTAATCAAGGAATGTATTGATGTGTGCAAAGCTGGGAACATTCGCATTGAGCCAGTTCAAGGGAAAGATATAGTGAAATTATTGGACTACTCCAATCCTATAAAAAAAGCGTTCTCATACTTTATCATTCCTATTGCTATTCGCAAACATGCTAAACTTAAAGCGAGTATGCTTCAAGACCTTGAGAAAGGGAAACTCACTGAAGTTGATGCTATTAATGGTGCAGTGTCAGAATATGGACGCCGAGTAGGTTGTCCCACACCTATGAACGACCAGGTAGTGGAGATAATACACAAGATAGAGCGAGGAGAACTCACACCTTGTTTTGATAACTTAAAATATTTTTAGGCTTTTCCTAAAATAGAGCCTTTACAAAAAATATGGCGCAGTAATTATCTACTGCGCCATATTTTTTTATTAGTTATTCTCTTTATTAGAGAAGAGTGTCAGGGTTGAGGTTAGCACCTTCAATATCTTTGAAATATTTGTATGTGCCCACTTTCAATTCAGCGCAAGCATCTTCATCGGCGATGATGATTGCTTTTTCGTGCATTTGAAGAGCAGAGATAGTCCACATCTGGCTGATGCCACCTTCTACACCATGACGCAATGCGCGAGCTTTGTTGTAACCGTTAACGATGAGCATAACGCTTTTTGCTGCCATAACTGTACCAACACCAACTGTCAACGCAGTTTTAGGAACTTGGTTTACATCGTTGTTGAAGAAACGAGAGTTAGCGATGATAGTGTCTTGAGTGAGGGTTTTCATACGAGTTTTAGAAGTCAAAGATGAACCTGGCTCGTTGAATGCGATGTGTCCATCAGGACCTACACCACCCATGAAAAGGTCGATACCACCATAAGATTTGATTTTATCTTCAAAGCGTTGGCATTCTGCGATAGGATCTTCAGCGTTGCCGTTAAGGATATTTACATTTTCGGGGAGGATGTCGATGTGATTGAAAAAGTTGGTCCACATGAAAGTATGGTAACTTTGTTCGTGGTCTTGAGGAATACCACAATATTCATCCATGTTGAAAGTTACAACATTTTTGAATGAAACTTTACCTTCTTTGTTGAGTTTGATGAGGTTTTTGTACATGCCGAGTGGCGAACCACCAGTGGGGCAACCGAGTACAAATGGTTTTTCAGCTGTTGGGTTTGCAGCATTGATGCGTGAAGCTACATAATTTGCAGCCCAACGAGATACTTCTTCGTAGTTAGGTTCAATAATTAGTCTCATTGATTATAAGTTTTATGAGTTGATAAAATAGTTTTGTGTTTAATTTTATGCAAAATTACAAAAATATAATGTAAAGAGGTAATAATTAATCAATAATATTGATTAAATGTATTTTATAGCCAACTTTTTGGGGAATTTTATTGTTATAAAATATTAATTTTGGTTCTTGATTATATGAAAGTGAGATTTTATTAGTAGATTTGTGAGTAGATAAAGTATAAGTGTTTCATAATTTGTAAAAATTAAATAAGTGAATCATAGGATTGGATAGACTGCTTGCGAAAGTAGGCTATTCTTTTTTTTATGGGGTATTGATGTGTGATTTATCTTATTTTAGTATATATGTGCAATGATATTGCCCGAGCGTGGTGGTACATTTGCACTATAAATAAATAAGATATGGCAACAATAGATTTACATGATGAAGTTTTTGCAACATTAACCCAACGAGGGAAAATTATTGCAACAATGAAGTTGAGTGGAGTTACTTCGATCGCAATGATTTTGCATCGTTTGCGACAATTGGCCTCAAAATGCGTGGGACTTGTGACTCTAAATGTGCGAAACTCGTCGCAAGGATGGTTGCATAGTTGCCCAATAATGCTTTCTCCTCGACAACCACAGGGGCAAGAGGCTGTTCAGTTGAGTCTATTCTAATCAATGAGATTGTCAAACTCGCGAATACTTATCCCAGAGTTATTGGTGATAATTGTTAATGATAGCAGCAATTTCGCACGCATCGTTGCTTGTTGTGCAACGCGATATTGGAAGGCTCACAACCTCATTGGCTAATTGCTCGGCAATAGGAAGATTCAAGTGGCTATATTGCTCATAACAAGGTTGCTTGTGTGGGGGAATGGGGTAGTGGATACCAGTTTCTACACCATTGCTTAACATATAGTCGCGGAAATGGGTGCGATTAGAAACGCGTATTACATATTGATGCCACACCACCTCATTTTCTATGCGTTTTATAGGTTTAACGATTTCGGCGTTATCGATATGTTGGTCATATATATCGGCAATTTGTTGACGATATTCGTTCTCTTCTTTTAGATATGGTAGTTTAGTGTTGATAATGGCCGCTTGTATGGGGTCGAGTCGGCAATTTAGTCCGCGATAAGTATTGTGATATTGCTTGTCACTACCATAATTTCGCAATGATGCTACCACTTGAGCCAAATCACTATCGTTGGTTACTATTGCTCCAGCATCGCCCATCGCTCCCACATTTTTTGTAGGATAGAAACTTATCGCCGCAGCATCTCCAAGAGAACCAGTCGTATAAGAATCATATAGTCCAGGATGAAGCGATGTAGCGCCCAATGCTTGAGCATTGTCTTCAATTACTTTTAGACCATACTTCTTTGCGAAAGAAGCAAGGTCTTCGGCCCAAGCAACTCGGCCATATAGATGTACTGGCACGATGGCTTTTGTGTTGGGGGTGATATATGATTCTAATGTGCGGCTATCGATGTTGTGAGAAAATTGATTGGGGTCAACAAATATAGGTTTGAGGTTATTGTCGGTTATAGCAAGAACCGAAGCAATGAAAGTGTTGGCAGGGACAATTATTTCATCATTTGGTTTTAGCGCACCTAACTCCATATAACCACGCAATATCAGTCTCAAAGCATCAAGCCCAGTGCTCACTCCAACGCAATGGGGAGTGTTGCAAATGTTGCACATATTTTTCTCAAAAGTCTCAACTTCGGGACCTCCAATGTATATCCCACTATCAACGACACGGTTCACGGCCTCTTTTATAGCGTCGTTATATCGTTGGTTGATTGTTGCGAGATTTAGAAATGGATAATGCTTCATAATGGTTAGAGGTTGCGTTTGGATGCAGTGAGATTGAGAAATTCGTCAAAGTCTCTTACATAGTCATCTTCGGAGTATAGTTCAGATGTGAGGACTAAACACACCGACCCCGATGAGAATTCGTTTATTTCGCGCCAAAGTCCACAAGGCACATACAATGCTTTGTAGGGGCGGTTTAGGACGAATGATTTTTTATTCTTGCCATCGTTGAGTGTAACGGTGAAGCATCCACTCACAGCAATTATAAGCGATTGGTTTTCGCAATGAGCATGACCACCTCGCTCGGCATCACCAGGTATGTCGTAGAGGTAATATACTCGCTTGGTCTCAAATGGAATGCTTTCGTTGTTCTCGATGACCGATAGCGAACCATTTCTATGAGTATTGCGAATGAGTTCGATAATGTGGCAATCCTCAACCGTAGAATTTTTGAATATCTCGTGCTTATCCATTGTTTACGATTGCTTTAAACTCTTCAAAGTCTCGAATATAATCATTCGCGTCATAAAGCGTAGAAGAGAGAACGAGAGCAACAGAGTTGGTTGAAAAATTATCGATAGAGCGCCATGTCATTGGTGGCACATAGATGCCATAATATGAGCGCGAAAGGTGTATTCTTTTTTCCTTAACACCATCGTGTAAAACGACATCAAAACTTCCCGATAGAGCTACGATAAATTCGTGTTGAGTGCGAAAAGCATGACCATCGCGATACATGCCTCCTGGTACATCATAAATCCAATATGTGCGTTTGATATCAAAAGGGATTTGATCGTTGTTCTGAATAAACGATAAATTACCTCGAGGGTCGGCCACCTTGGGCAGGTCTATTTTATGAGCGTTATTAAATGCCACTGTCAGCTAATCTTAATAAATATTGTCCATATTCGTTGTTTTTCATTGGCTCGGCAAGTTTTCGCAACTGCTCAGCATCAATGAAACCGCGTCGAAATGCAATTTCTTCGAGAGCGGCAACTTTTAGTCCTTGGCGTTTCTCGATTGCTTCAATAAAGCTTGAAGCTTCCATTAGTGAGTCGATAGTGCCAGTATCGAGCCAGGCAAATCCACGGCCAAAACATTTTACATTTAGTCGGCCTTGTTTCATATAGGCTTCGTTGACGCTGGTGATTTCGAGTTCGCCACGAGCCGATGGCTTCACTTCGGCAGCAATTTTTGTGACATCGTTGGGGTAGAAATATAGCCCTACAACGGCCTTGTTTGATTTGGGTTTGGCTGGTTTTTCTTCAATCTCAATCGCCTTGCCATTCTCATCGAGTGTAACCACTCCATATCGTTGTGGGTCTAAAACGGGATAAGCAAATACTGTTGCTTCATTGTTTTTGGCAATGTTTAACGCATCGATGAGCATCGCAGTAAATCCTTGACCATAGAAAATGTTGTCGCCAAGCACAAGGCATGCGTCATCATCGCCAATGAAATCTTTCCCTATGATAAACGCTTGAGCAAGCCCTTCGGGACGAGGTTGCTCGGCATATTCAAATTTCACCCCTAATTCATTGCCATCGCCAAGTAGTCGCTTGAACATAGGCAAGTCGGTAGGTGTGGAGATGATAAGAATCTCTTTGATGCCAGCAAGCATTAAAACCGAAATGGGATAATAAACCATAGGTTTATCATATACCGGTATTAATTGTTTAGAAATACCTTTGGTGATAGGGTATAGACGAGTGCCAGAGCCTCCAGCAAGTACAATTCCTTTCATCGTGATATCGTTTTAGAGTGATTATTGACGATTGTGATACATTTGTTCGTAATATTTTTGATAGTCGCCCGATGTTACACTTTTAACCCATTCTTGATTGTCGAGATACCAGCGAATAGTTTTTTCGATGCCGATAGAGAATGGGGTTTCGGGATACCAACCAAGTTCTACGGCAATTTTTGTAGGGTCAATAGCGTAACGCATATCGTGACCTGGACGGTCGGTGACAAATGTGATTAAGTCGTCGTTTATATCTTCAACTTTGCAGGTTAATAATGCTTGGTATTGAGGCTCTTCTTTCATGATGCGAGCAATAATAGATATCACGGTCTTCACGATATCAATATTTTGTTCCTCATTAAAGCCTCCAATGTTGTACACTTCTCCCACTTTGCCATTGTGCAATACCATGTCAATCGCTTTGGCATGGTCTTCGACATATAGCCAGTCGCGCACATTCTCACCTTTGCCATATACAGGTAAATTTTTCCCCTCAAGAATGTTTTTGATGATTAGTGGTATCAGTTTTTCGGGGAAATGATACGGCCCATAGTTGTTGCTACAACGAGTTATGTTGATAGGCATTCCATAGGTTTCGTGATAAGCAAGAGTGATGAGGTCGGCTCCAGTTTTTGCTGCCGAATATGGCGAGCGAGGAGCTAATGGGGTGTTTTCGGTGAAGAATTGAGCTCCAAAAGTCTTTAGGTTATCGCGACCTTCAATGACTTGTTTCACATCATCAGTAACCAATAGGGGTTGCGCTGTGTCAAAATCCTTGGTAAGCGATCCATATACCTCATCGGTGCTTATTTGAAGAAATTTATGACCCTCTTTGTAAATGTTTTTTCCATTGGCATCTTTGCCTTCAAACCATGCGTTTCGTGCGCAATCGAGTAGATTTTGAGTGCCGAGAATGTTTGTTTCAAGGAAAAGTCGAGGGTTTGTAATGCTTCGATCCACATGTGACTCTGCGGCAAAGTTTACGATATAATGCGGATTGTGAGAGGCTATAATATCGGTCACCAGTTCTCGATTGCCTATATCGCCTTTGATAAATGTTACATTGTCTTGTTCAATCTCATCTTTAATAGTCATTAGATTGCCAGCATAAGTCAAGTCGTCGAGGATAATGATTTCCACCTCGTTATTCCATTTTTTTAGAATGTATTTTACGAAGTTTGCACCTATAAATCCGGCAGCACCTGTAACAAGATATTTCTTCATTTTATTATATAGTCTTAAATTTGTTGCAATTTACGATATTTTCTTGAGATAGCCAACTATGCTCCGCGTTATTGGCTATAATAATAACGAAAAAATAGCCGAAATTGATACATAGATATCAACTTCGGCTGTTATAATTGATTAGAACAAATTAAGCGTTGTAGAGGTAGCGTTTAATAGATCGTTTGGGCGTTTTTTCAAACTCGTTGGCAATGAGTTGAATTTTTTCGATTTTCTCATATGGGGCTACGAGTTTGTTGAGGTCGATGCGCACTTGTTCCATCACCTCTCGTAGTTGATATGCGCCTATGCCGTTTGCGTCCATTGCTTCATAATCGGGATAGACTAGAGCAACTAAGCGGTTGTTGCGCTCTACCACGAGGCTTTCGGCTACATAGGGCATATTATTGAGTTTCGACTCTATTTCTTCGGGGTAAATGTTTTGTCCGTTAGAAGATAGAATCATAGTCTTTGAACGACCTTTGATGAAGATAGTGCCATCGGCCGAACGAGTGCCCATATCCCCTGTATGAAGCCAGCCATCTTTGTCAAGAACCAAGTCGGTAGCTTCTTGATTTTTGTAATATCCTTGCATGCGATTCTCACCTCTTACACATATTTCGCCAGGAATTTTTTCGGGGTCGGAACTTAAAATTTTTGACTCCATAATGCCAGGAAGTGTGCGTCCCGAAGATGTAGGGATAAATTCGCGCCAAGGGGTGTGACTGATGAGTGGACCACATTCGGTCATGCCATATCCCACTGTAAATGGGAATTTGATTTTGTGAAGGAAGTCTTCAACCTCTTTGTTGAGAGGTGCACCTCCCACGATTACCTCTTCAAACTCACCACCAAACGCTTCAATGAGTTTTTTGCGTATTTGGGTATAAATAGCGGTGTCGATAAATGGAATGGCAAGAGCCCAACGAATGTTCTTTTTGGTAATCATTGGGACTATTTGCTTGCGATAAATCTTTTCTAAGATAAGTGGCACACAAATAACGAGGTTGGGGCGAATTTCGCTCATCGCTTTTAGTAGGATTTTAGGAGAAGGGAGTTTCCCTAATAAAGTGATGTGAGTTCCCACAGCCAATGGCACAAGCATATCAAAAGCGCAACCATAGGCGTGAGCCAATGGGAGAAATGATACGCATCGCGAACCTCTAAAATGTAGGTTAGCATTGATTCCATAGGTGACATTGCCGCATAGATTGTTGTAAGAGAGCATTACGCCTTTAGAGAATCCTGTTGTGCCCGATGTGTAGTTGATAACAGCAAGTGCGTTTGAGTCCACATTGGGGTATTTGATATCTTCGCGGCGGAATCCATTGGGATAGGTTGCGTTGAAGATGCTTGAAAGATTGCGCATAGCATTCAGAACTTGTCCTTCGCTCTCTTCACTCTCGGCAAGCAACTCACCATTTGCGAGCGAAAAGACGGCTTTTACTTTTGGAAGATTATCGTAGTCGATTGATTCCCATATGCCGTTGTCGGTAAATAGCAATACCGAGTCGGAATGGTTAACAATGTGTTGAGCATCTTGGTGGTTGAATTCGTTCAACACAGGGACTATAACAGCTCCATATGTGATTGTTGCAAAAAATATCTGAATCCACTCGGGTGTGTTTTTCCCTAAAAGAGCGATTTTGTCGCCTTGTTTAATGCCACACTCTTTAAATAAAAGATGGTATCGAGCTATAGCTTTGGCAAATTCGCCATACGAAATACTTTTTTTTGTGATATAGTTGGAAAGAGCGGGGAGTTCCCAATTATCTTTAAAACTTTGAGCATAAATCTCAAGTAATTTTTCAGGTATCATGATGTTTTACATTAGAATTCAAAGTATGTAAATGCAAAGGAAAGAAAATAAACCAATAAATGCAACTTTTTGTCCTTTTAGTTGAGCAAACTTTCCATATAGGGCAAAAAAATAGTCATTAACCTCCAATGTGGTTAATGACTATTAAGGAATAGTTGGCTGTTTCTATTTTCTATTATTATAATGGTTAATTATGTCGTCGATTGATATTTGCAATCGTTCCATTTCGTTAAATAATTCATTGAGTGTAGTATCATAAAACTCTTTTCGTCGAGCCGAGTTGACATGCGATAGCGCATCTGAAGCCAAGAAGAATCCCAGTCCACGCTTGGCATAGATGATTTCCTCGGCTTGGAGATATTCATATGCTTTGAGTACGGTGTGAGTGTTGACCGATAGTTCCAAGGCGAGTTCACGCACCGAAGGGACTTTTGTCTCTTCAATCCATTCCTTGGCGAGAATCTTGTTGAAACAATAGTCGATAATCTGCTGATATATGGGCTTGTTATTTTTGAAATCCATAAACGATGAAGTTTTAAAATTGATGATGCTTTATGGAATCAATAGTTAGATATGTATTTATTGAAAATAGGAAGAGGTTAACTGATATTAAGAAGTATAAATCTAAGCCATTATAAATGAGATTTAGAAAGAATGAAATTGGTACAAATACACTTATATAGCAAACAAATATTGCAATATATTTCAAAGTTTTAAATCTCTTTGTTCGGAATTCAAGCATAAAGGGTATTGATATAAACAAAAGGATAACTGTGAAAATATGAATATATTGAACAAAATTTACAGGTGTATCATATGACGAATTATTATAATAAATTTGAATGAAAATATTACTTGCATCAGTAAAAATATCCGTTGATACAATTCCTAATATGGAGGGGATTAAAATTGTTGCAGGGATGATTAAATATATATATATGAAATAGAATAAAAATTTTTCATTATTCGAAACTGGCAATGTTGTTGCAATTTTGCGAAAATTACGAATGTTGAAAATTGAAGGTGCCCACAATATCATTGATAAGATAATGTAACGCCAAAAGCTTGAGAGGTCAACATTTGGAACGACTAATTGTTGAATGACATAGATGATTGGATACAAAAATGAAATGCTTGCATAGGCTATCATTTGATACTTTGTAATAGGTAAGTAAAAATCAAATAGCATCTTTACTCGTTTCCATGAAAAACGATTGATTGCATTAGCTTCGGTTGTATTAATAGCATTTGTCATGAGTCAAATAGGTTAGTTGGTTTTAATTATCCATAAACGATGAGGTTTTTAAAATTGACGATGCTTTATGGAATCAATAACTAAATATACAACAATAGAGCATGCAATAATGGTTGTTGTTATCAAAATGCAATATGATGGAATGTGCATTGATGGGTCAAATTTAAAGCCTCCAATAAAAATCCCAAAGAAATAACACAAAGAAAATATTGTGATAATAAGAACCATATCTAATGCAAGAGTTTTCGCAATTTTGTGCTTTTGGAATTTGAATGTAGCCAAAAGAGAGGTTGCAAGGATAAGAAATAAAAACAAATGGCCACATATAGTTTCTAAAGTAATAGGTGCGTAATTGATGTTTGCAACTTGAATGGCAAGATTACGAGTGCCGGGAAACATATACATCACGGCAATGCCTAATGCAATAGAGGTTACAAGAGTTGCTTGTAGGATAAAAAAGGTGTAAATGAAATAGAATGTAATCTTTTCATTTCCCGAAACGGGTAATGTGGTTCCTATTTTGTGGTAGTTGTGATAACTGAATATAAAAGGCGCTCCGATAATCATTCCATAAAATGCTGCAAACCATAAATTATATGAAAGGTTTGTTGTGATCAAAGCATAAATAATGGTTACTATTGGGCATAAAAACGAAATAATTGAATATGCTAAAATTTGATATTTCGTAATTGGGGAATAAAAATCAGCAAGCATCTTTACTCGTTTCCATGAAAAACTATTGATGGTATTAGCTTTAGTTGTATTAATCGCGTTTGTCATAAGTCAAATAGATCCGTTGATTATTTTAAAGCATCAATTATGTTTTGAGCAGTATCGCTCATTAATGCACTATAAAGGAGTGCGAAGTTTGTTTCGGTTTCAATTCCATCAACATTCTTTTCAATCCAGTGATATCCGTTAATGTCGCGTTCAGTATAAAGAGCATCGGGGCTGGGGGCATTGCCTACCATAAATAAAATTTTAGAGATAATCTCTTCATTACTCATTGACAATAAAAGTTCACCTCGATTAAGCATCATTACACTCTCAAATAAATTTTTTAAATCCCACACGGTGTGAGTTGAAATGATGACAGTTTGATCGTCGCGAATGCTACTTACCATTATTTTGAGAAGCTCTTTCTTCGCATTTATGTCAAGACCATTAGTTGGCTCATCAAGTAGAATGATGTCGGTGCCAAGAGCCATTACATAAGCGAGATTGGCTTTCTTGCGAATTCCCAATGAAAGAGAAGAGAGTTCTTCGTCGCCTGTGAGGTGGAATGTCTCGAGATTTTGGCGGAATAATTCTTCGCTAAAAGTGGGGTAGAAAGGTGAATGGATTTTAGCAAAATCGTTGATGCTTTTTGCTGGGAAGGTAATATCTTCGGGCATAAAGAATACTTTGCTCAAGTCGCTTGGTTGGCGAAGAGAAATGTCGTTGCCGTCGAGATTACACACACCCTCTTTGGCAAATAAAAGTCCTGCAACGACATGAAGCAGGGTGGTTTTTCCTGCTCCGTTTTCGCCAAGCAATAGGTGAATGCCCGGCCCTATTTGGGCGTTGATATTATTGAGGGCATTGTATCCCTTTTTATAACTATAAGAGAGATTGTTGATATTAATCATAATAAAATAAAGTTTAGTTGGTTAATGAGTTATGATTAATTGGCTATTTTACGGGAGTAATGGTGTAACCTGCTTGACGGAGGAGGTTAAGCACTCCATTTTCGCCAGGAAGGTGTCCTGCACCAACGCACACAAATACTGATTTTTGAGGGAGGATGGTTTTGAGTTGGTTCACCCAGTTAATATTGCGATTAGTGAGCATTTTGGCTTCATCTTCGGGCTCTAAACCTAAATCGGGGTCAATCATTAATTGGCGAAGTTTCTCAATGTCTTGTGTTATATATGCATTATAGAGGTCGAAGCTGAAACTTTTCATCATGTCTTCTTTGCGAATGGATTCAAGTAAATCTTCGGCTTGCTTTGAGATAGGATCACCAAAAAGGACATTTATTTGGAATTCTACAGTTTCAAATCCGTTCACCTCTTTGCCTGCTTGAGCGCCTATCGCTTTCACATGCGTGTCGAGTTGTTGCATCGGATTGAAATTGGGAATCACTTGCATGTTTATCAAAATTGCAAGTTGTTGGCTCACCAATGTAGGAATCATAGGTTCGAGCATGTTTAATGCTGCTTGACCACCTGAATATTTTTTCAAGACATTGTCGATAGAATCAAATTGCTCTTTGGTGAACACTTTTGAAAGAGTGCTGTCGGTGGGAGCCATTGCAGCCATCATCATCTTTTGTTGTGTTTGAGGAGAGTTCATCTCGCTTTGATCAATCTCGCCATAAACAGCGTCAACGCTATTTATTGCCGAATTGAAACTTTCAAGTGAGTCAAGAATTGAGATAGGAGCGAGGTGGTGAGTTCCCATTACATATGAATCACCTTTGGCACCGTTGCCACTCACTTTGTAAAGAATTTGTGCATTGCTGCTAATTGCGACAAAAAACACTGCGATTGATAAAATAAATTTTTTCATTGTTGGTTAAATTTAAAAATATTAATATGTAAATTATAAATTGTAAAGAGCAATTTCTTTATCTTGTTTTGGTGTTGTAGTCATCTACAACACTGCAAAGGTAGCATGAAATTTTAATTACTTCCAAATTTTTCAGCAAAAAAAGCACAAAAAGATGATTTTTTTGTGCGAGTTGAAAAAATGAGAGTGATGTAAATAGAATGCGATATTCGGGACAAAGTGGTGGTAATTAGTATGTTATGGGTTGAAGATGTCGGGATTGAAAAACGAAATTACATCTTGAGCATTATCGAGGGCAATGCGCGCGGGGCTTTGAGGATTAATGGCCACGGCATGCTCATAGTCGGTAATGGCTTGCGAACGGTTGCCAAGGCGCCAATGAAGTTTGCCTCGTTGAAAATATAATAGGTCGTTGTAGGCATCTGCTTCAATTGCAATATTAAGTGATATTATGGCCTCTTCAAGCCTATTTTCGTTAATTAACTCTTCAATTTTTTGAAAAACGCTCATATTTTAGTACTTTTGACTTCAAATATAAAACAAATAGTTGATATGCGACGACTTTTTAGTATTTCTTTATCGTTATTAATTGCAATAACATCATTTGCTGCCGATCCCACAGCGACCAAATTTTCGGCTGCCGATTGTCAAGGAAGTTTAAAACCATATACAGCACCTACAAAGGAATATGCCTATCCCGATACGCTTGCGCCTGTGTTTATCAACCATGTAGGGCGACATGGAAGCCGTTTCCCAGCATCGGCAACCCATTGCAAGCAATTGCTTGAGGCATTGGAGTCGGCCAAAACACAAGGAACAATAACTGCTCGAGGCAAAGAATTGTTGGCGTTGGTTCAATCGGTTATGGAGGTGGTCAATGGTCAATGGGGCGCGCTTGATGACCTTGGAGTGTCCGAGCAACGAGGCATTGCGGCACGCATGTATAGCCGTTATTCCTCTCTATTTAAAGAAAAACGAGTAGAGGCAATTTCTTCATACTCTCCACGCTGCGTGATGAGTATGTTCTCGTTTACACACCAACTCACTCGCATGAACAACACTATTGAATTGTCAACTGCATCGGGTCGTGGTAAGTCATTATTGATGCGTCCATTTGATGTGGAGATGTCATATAAAGATTTCATTGAATTGGGTACATGGAAAGAGCCATATCAACAACATGTGGACCGTGTAGTGCCCACATCGGCACTTGAGCGTGTGCTTGGTAAAGATTATAACTATGGCGAAACCAATCCCAAGGACTTGGCAATTGTGGAATATTATGTTATAGCTGGTATGAGTGCTATGGAGATGGAGTGTGATGCTTCGCGTTATTTTACAAATGAGGAGTATAATGCATTGTGGTCGTGCTTCAACTTGCGTCAATATTTGCAACGCACATCTTCTACATTGTCGTCGGTTCCTGCCGATATAGCATCTCCATTGCTTTGTGATATAATAGAATCGACCGACTCAATTGTTGCTCGCAAAGGGAATTCCATTATGGGCGCAAAATTACGCTTTGGCCATGCCGAAACTCTTATGCCTCTTCTTTCTTTGTTGCGATTGAAAGGTTGCTATTATAAAACCAACTACTTCGACACAGTAGCCAAGAATTGGCAAGACTTTAATGTTGTGCCTATGTCGGCCAATATTCAATTCATATTGTTTAAAACAAAAGGTGGCAACTTCTATCTACGCATCGACCGCAACGAAGAGCCTATCGCATTTATCCCTAACAGCACCGAAATATATGTGCCATGGGAAAAAGCTCGTCAATACTTAAGCAACTGCGTGCCGTTGTATTATCAAACTTGGTAACAAGTATAGCCAAATAACAGCAGAGGCTGTGCCGAAATGATTTTATTCATTGGCACAGCCTCGTTTGTTTTTATTGAGAAGTGTTTGGGCTAATCCCTGTTATCTATTTTTTCTTACAGCAATCCAGTTTGTTTGGTGATTGTTTTGACGAATTGTATCAATCTTATGGTCGGTATTGATGTCGTAGGTGTAATGTGAATCGCGATACCAACCATCGCTCCATCCTCCCATGTCTAAATATAGAGCATGTTTTATTTTAATTGATTTATCCAATCCACGGACAGGATTATTTAATGCCATTTTCATCGCATCGTGATATCGCAAATTGCGCACTTCAACAATTGCTAAATCACCTGAAGTGAGTTCGCATAAGAATCGATAAGGTTGTATGCCACCTTTGCCTTCTGAATAAGCTGCTTTTGGTTGAATTACACCATTAAAAATCGCAAGGTTTTGTTGGAAATAATATCCATTGGTGCGTTGAGCATCTATAAAATGAATGTTGTTTTTCCCCTTGAAGAAATAGTGCTTGCTGCCATTGATGTAGGCAAATCCTCCGGTCATTGAAATTGGGCATTTATAGCCTTTTTTAGATACACCTTTTGTTACATAATCGTTTGCTACAAGGATGGGATCAAATTTATCGTATTTTTGATAATCCTTGTTTGTAAATGCTGCTGCTACACAAAGAATGATATGTTATTTAAAACTTTTATTGAACTCTAATAGCCTACGATAGGTGACATGCTTTCTACCTAATAAGATTGAAATAGTTTTTATTTCCCTTGCTCTGCGAGTTGAATCGCTTTTGCTTTTAGGAGATTTGCCTTTGTGCGATAGTCTTTAGCTTTTTGTAGGCAATTTTTAATGTGTCGTTCTTTTTGTTTAATGGAAGATTGGGTAATATGGTCATTATTCATCATGCATTGCAGCTGTGCAATCTCTGCTTCGTAATATTTGATTTCATCGTCACATTGCTTTGCAAGTTCGAGATATTGAGATGCTTGCTCGTAGTATTCTTTAGAACTTTCGGCTGACGCTGTTGTGCAAAGTCCTAAAATAAACAATATTGAAATGAAGAATTGTTTCATGATGGAATTTAGTTGATGTTTTTTACTGCAAACTTGCCATCGGTGATGGTGAGGTATTGATTAGGGAGATTATCGCATAGCCAAATGGTGCATCGGTGCTCTAAATCATAATCTTGATATTTAACCTCGGCGGTTGAAATGGGGTGGGTGGGAGTGTGTCCAACGATTTGGGTGTATTGGGGAATAGCACACTCGGCCAATATAGCAGGGCGTATCCAAGTGGGAGGTTGTGTAGGCGATGAACCATTGTAATCTCCAGGGTAGCTCGGCAAAAAACCAAAATGCTCGCAAGGTTCTATGTTATTGATCTCCTCAACTGACTCAACATTGGCTATATCCATCCATTCTTCCGATACTCCGGCATGCGAGAATAGTAGGTCGCCATCGATATATATCCATTGCGTTAATGATAAAAAGCGGTCGCGTAATAGAATCATGTGCTCCATTACCTTTGGGAAAAGTCCACTGCAATGAGCCCAACTATAACCTAAATGTTGCATGTCGTGGTTGCCACGGAGCAAAATCGTTGAGTCCATATTGAGTTCTTTGTAGCTCAATATATGTTCTAAATTGGTGATTTGAGTATGCTCATCAATGTTATCATGGGTTGAAACATAATCACCTAAGAATATAACTTTGTCGGGCGATTCATTTCGAATAATATCAATCCAGCAATCGCGTCCATGGATGTCTCCAAAAATAAGTGTTTTCATATCGTTCTCAAATAAAAGTTTATATAATTAATGTGTTTTTGTTTTTAAGTTGAAAGTTTGCTCCATGTTTTTTTTCCACGGATGTAGTAGTCGATGAGAATGTTGCGTTGGCAGTCTTTGCGTGTGCGCAGTAGGTCAATATCGGGGTGAGTGTTGTAGGCCTTGCGCATTTTTTTGAAGTCGCGATGAGCTTTTAGTATGGCATTGGCATTTTTGAAATCAAATGTTGCCATGAATTTAGCCCAAGCGATAGTGTCGAGCAATCGGCGCACAAAGAGTTTCTTACCTCGGGTAGAGTCGGGGAGGTTTTTATGTAGCATCAACAAGTTGTTGCGGAAATTGAGATATGTTTTGCGAGGATTTGAAGCGGGCAAACTACCTCCTCCGAGATGATATACCATTGATTGAGGCACGGCAACGATGTCATAACCTTCAAGTAGTATGCGCCAGCAAAGGTCGATTTCTTCCATGTGGGCAAAGAAGTCTTTGTCGAGACCGCCTACCTTGGTGTAAAGTTGAGAGCGTACCATGAGTGCTGCTCCAGTAGCCCAAAAGATGGGCATTACACTATCATATTGGCCTTTGTCTTCCTCTACCGAGTCAAAGATGCGACCACGGCAATAGGGGTAGCCATTACGGTCGATAAAACCACCCACTGCGCCAGCATACTCAAAGTGAGTTTTGTTGGCATAGGCTCTAATCTTTGGTTGGCATGCGCCTACATTGCTGTTGGCTTCCATATATTCAAGGAGAGGCTCAACCCACCCAGGAGTGGTTGCAACATCACTGTTGAGCAAGATTGTGTAGGGGTAGTTAGTTTCTTTTATAGCGCGATTATAACCTTCGGCAAAACCATAGTTTTCGCTAAATTCAATGAGTTTGACTTGAGGGAACTCGTCACGAAGGAGTGCAACCGATGAGTCGGTACTGCCATTGTCAACAACAATGACATCGGCTATTGCAGAGTTGGTTGTAGCAATAACGCTTGGGAGAAATTCGCGTAACAACTTTTCTCCGTTCCAGTTGAGAATGATGACGGCAACTTTATTCATTGGTTAATTCTCCTTTCACTTCTTCTCCGTTATTGATTATTTCGTTGAGTTTGATATTTACAACTGTATTGTCGAGAGCATTGTTGGCAGCGACCTCCACTTTGATATAGTTGTCGGTAAACCCACTCATAGGCTTGCCCGGTTTAGAATGCTCAAGCAATACAGGGCGAGTAGTACCAATGAAGCGTTGAGAGAAATCATTGAGTTTTCGCTCCGATAGTTCAAGCATGATGCGAGTGCGACGATGCTTTTCGCGAGGGTCAACAGCATATTCAATCTTTAGCGCACGAGTGCCAGGGCGTTCTGAATAGGTGAAAACATGTAGTCGTGATATGTCGAGCGATTCGATGAATTGTCGTGATTCTTCAAACAATTCGGGAGTTTCGCCACGCGCGCCCACGATGAGGTCAACGCCTATAAATGCGTCGGGGATAATAGCGCGAATCTTCTCGATTTTAGAGCGAAATAGGGCTGTGTCGTAGTGTCGATGCATCAATTTCAACACCTCATCGCTTCCGCTTTGTAATGGAATGTGGAAGTGAGGCATGAAGCGTTTGGATTGTGCTACCCATTCGATTATTTCGTCGGAGAGAAGATTGGGCTCAATAGATGAGATGCGATAGCGTTCAATGCCATCAACCTCGTCAAGAGCCTTGATGAGATCAAAGAATGTGTCGTCGCGTCCTTTGCCGAAATCGCCGATATTTACCCCAGTAATAACAATTTCTTTTCCACCTTCGGCAGCCACTTGTCGGGCTTGAGCCACCAGTTCTTCGATAGTGCCCGAGCGGCTACGACCTCGAGCCATAGGGATGGTGCAATATGTGCAATAGTAGTCGCAACCATCTTGCACCTTGAGGAAATAGCGAGTGCGGTCGCCTCGAGAGCATGATGGGCAGAAGTTTCGCATTTCGCGAATAGGGGTGACTACTGTGCGAGGTTCGTGTGTTGTTGTGAACTCCTCAAGAAATTGTGTGAGGAGGAGTTTTTGATCACTCCCAGCAACGATTTTCACACCTGGTATTGCTGCAATCTCTTCGCTTTTGAGTTGAGCATAACAACCGGTTACAATAACTGTCGCTTGGGGATATTTCTTTATATATGAACGAATGGCTTGACGGCATTTTTTGTCGGCAAGTTCGGTAACGCTACAAGTGTTTACCACTACCACATCGGGAGCTTCGCCGGTTTGGGCTCGTCGAATTCCTTTGTCGGCAAACATTTGCGCAATGGTTGAAGTCTCGGCAAAATTGAGTTTGCAACCAAGCGTGTGAAACTTTGCTGTGCGAGTGCCAAATGTCGTGTTGTCAATCATTATCTTTCGTTTATGTTGTGAAATTTTAGAAAATGCTCACAAGCTCAATCTCAAATATTAGAGTTGAGTTGCGAGGAATGTCATCGACTGTTTTTGAGCCATAACCTTGTGAGGCAGGAATGATTACTTCCCATTTGTCGCCCACTTTCATGTGAGTCAGTGCGATTTGCCACCCTTTTATTACCTCGTTTAAGCGGAAGGGCTCGGGGCAAGGTTGGGCGGTGTTGTCGTCAAATGTGCGACCATTCACCAATCGACCTTTGTAATATACCGAAACCACACTTGTAGAGGTGGGTGTAGCTCCATTACCAGCCTTAATAACTCGATATAATAATCCACCAGGGAGCGATAGTGTGCCCTCTTTGGTAGCTTCTTGAGCAATATACTCAAGGTTTATTTGCTTGTATTCTTCTTTGCGACTCATTCCGATAGGTTGCTTATGGCGCCAAGTTCTTTAATAGCGCCAGTGATGGAGTCAAACAATAGGTAAGAAGGGGCTTTCTTGTCGCTAAACATTTTGGGGTCAAGACCAAATACAACACCATGTTGAGCCGATGCGAATACATCTTCGCCATATGTTTTGCCACGATAATCTATTTTGATGGCAATTTTCCCTGGGATGTTATATGCTACACCCCCTTTGGGGAACGATTTTGGCTCGCCTTTATCGGTGACGGGTAATTCGCCTTTTTCAACCACTTCAACCGATATGTAGATGGGCTCGCCAGCCAAGTTGGTTGCATCAATAACCCCTTCGGTAGCTGATATGCGAGCGAGAATGGCATTCTCAACAGCATCGGTGGGAGTGTAGGTGATAGTTTCAACCGATGTTGAAACTTGTGTTGTGCCCATAAACATTGCTATGAGCGCCGATTCTTGTGCTTGGAGGTTGTTGAGCACTAATTCCCATGCTTTTCCGTCGGGAGGCATTTGATCGGCATCGCCATTGAGGATGTCGGTGCGAGTTTGGCGTATTGCATATAATTGTGCAGCAGCCAATTCGGCGCGTTTGGCCGATGACTGACTTTGTGCAATTTCACCGCTTATAACTTGTTGCGCAGCATCGGTTTCAAGAGGAGTGGGAGCAGCAGCAACTGCTTTGGGGAGTGTGACCTCTTTTATTTCGGGCAATTTGTCGGTATTAATGGCCAACGGCATATTCTCTTCGTTGATAACCAAAAAAGGAGTAGTGCCAGCCTTGAATTGCATAAGATATTGTTGATCTTTGTTGGCAACACCACGAGGAGTGATTGTTATTGATTTGAGAACGGTTGAATGGCTCTCGTTGGCAATAGCATCATCGGTGTTGAGGAATTTCTTTGCATAACGATAAAATTCACCGGGCTTTTTTGTTGTGGTCTCGGTCTCGATAGTAATATCGACAACTGTGGTGGGTAATGAGTATATGATGCCATATTCACTTGCTTTGGTTGCAGTGAGTTTTTGCGTGGTTTGAGCGGTAATGTTAATGCTCATACACAATGCTATGGCGCCTATTAACCATGATTTTTTCATTGTTATGATATTGTTTAGTTGTTAAGTAGTCATTATTTGTTTGATAGCGCGACCTATATTGTTGGCAATATCGCCTGCCTTTACTCCAAATATTCCATGCTCTTCGCTTGCTAATTCTCCAGCCACTCCATGGATATATATAGCAATAAGTGATGCTATCTCGGGGGCATAGCCTTGAGCCATGAAACCAGCCATAAGCCCAGTGAGAGTGTCGCCACTCCCTGCAGTAGCCAATGAGGCATTGCCCGAGGTATTGAAATAGATGTGCCCATCGTGGCGAATTACGGCTGTGTATCGACCTTTGAGCACGATGAGGATGTTGTAGCGTTTAGCGCGGTCAATGGCTTTTTTGAGTCGTTCTTCATCGCTTTTGTGGTTGCCAAACAATCGGTCAAACTCTCCAGCATGTGGAGTGATGATTGAATTGGCAGGGATATAGTTCAATAGTGATGGACGCAATGCAATACAATTGAGCGCATCGGCATCAAGAATCACTGGTTGGGTGGTGTTCTTGAGGAATTTTTCAAGAGCTTGTATTGTTAGTTCATGAGTTCCTATGCCAGGACCTATTGCTATAGCGTTATAGTTGTGCGCAAAGTTGATGTCGGTGGGAATGATGTCGTGCTTGTCGGCAACAAACATTGCTTCGGGAACCGATGATTGAATGATGTTGTATCCACAACGAGGTGAATAGACCGACACTTTTCCGGCACCAGAGCGGCAAGCTGCATTGGCACTCAACACGGCTGCCCCCATCATGCCATAACTTCCAGCAATGAGTAGTGCCGAACCACAATCGGCTTTGCTGGCAAACATATCTCGTTTCTTGATGGCTTGTCTTATCTCTGACTTTTCGACCAAGAAATAGTTTGAGGGGCTTTTGCGTATCGCATCGGCATTTAATTCGATGTCGAGCACTTTCCATTCGCCTACCAACTCGGCATTGTCGCGTAGCAAGAATGCCAATCGAGGAAATTGAATGGCAAGAGTGAGGTCGGCATGGATAATGTTGCGATTAATGGGGTTGCTGTTCCAGTCGCCCATGAGCCCCGAAGGCACATCAATAGATAGGACGGTTGCGCCCGATTCGTTGATGTATCGCACAAGAGAGGTGAATCCTCCCGAGATGGGTTTGTTGAGTCCAGTGCCAAACAAGCCGTCGATAACCAAGTAGGAAGGTGATATGGCGGGCAAAGTGAAGTTGGTGGTGATTTCAAAAAGATTGGCATTGCCCATTTCAATCAATCGGTCGCGACAAACTTTACACTCGGGGCTTAAACTATCGCCGCCTATGTTGAAGAGGTATATCTCGGGATTGTAGCCTTGTTCGATTAGTAGGCGAGCAACGGCCAATGCATCGGCACCGTTATTGCCCGAACCGGCAAATATCGATACCTTTTTGTTGGCTCTCCATCGCGATATAATTTCACAAGCAATGGCTTCGGCTGCACGCTCAACCAATTCCAACGATGTAACTCCATCAATTTCAATTGTGGCGCGGTCAATGGCCTTTATTGTTGTGTTGTCAAATATTTTCATTATTTGGGATAAATATTGTTTTGTTTGTCGGCTTTTTGAATATGCTTTAGCCTACAAAAATACAAATTATATTCGGCTTTATTGCTCAAAAAGTGGGTTAATTCATTAAAAAGTGATATAAATTTTCATTTATTTTGGAAGAATGTTAATATTTTTATAAATTTGCACTAATTTAGACGCAAAAGTTGATGAAACAAGTTGCATATAACGGGTTGAATTTTGTACCCTATATCGATAGAGAACAAATTGCATCGCGAGTGCAAGCAATGGCTCAAGAAATAATGAGAGATTGTGGCGACGCAAGGCCGTTGTTTATATGTGTACTTAATGGTGCATTTGCGTTTGCAAGTGACTTGTTCCGCGCCTTTGAAGCCGATGCCGAAATCGCATTCGTTCGTTTGAAAAGCTATGACGGCACAAGTACCACTGGCACAGTAAAAGAAATTCACGGGTTGAATGAGGATATTACTGGTCGCATAGTGATTGTGGTTGAGGATATTGTTGACACTGGTTTCACTATGAAAAAATTGGTGGCCGACTTGGAAGCAAAAAATCCGGCACAGGTAAAAGTAGCGTCTTTATTGCATAAACCCGATTCACTTCAATGTGAAGTCAAAGTCGATTATGTGGGATTCACAATCCCCTCAAAATTTATTATTGGCTACGGCCTTGATCTTGATGAGCAAGCTCGAAACCTACCCGATATATATGTTTTGAAAGAGGAATAACGGCTGAGATGAGTGGGGGTGTTGAGATAATTAGTAAAATTTAGACACATAGTATAACATATTTTGAAAGAATAATGGTTAATTTAGTGATTTTTGGAGCTCCAGGGAGTGGAAAAGGTACACAAAGTGAGCGACTTATTGAAGAATACGGATTATACCACATCTCTACAGGGGAAGTGTTGCGTGACCATATTGCTCGTGGCACCGAATTGGGCATAATTGCCGATAGTTTTATTTCAAAGGGACATTTGATTCCTGATGATTTGATGGTTTCGATTCTTGCCGATTTGCTCGACTCAAATCCCGAAACCAAGAAGGGTGTGATATTTGACGGTTTCCCTCGCACCATCAACCAAGCCAAAGAATTGAAAAAAATGCTTGCTGCTCGCGATTCAAAAGTGCATGCAGTGGTTGGGCTTGAAGTAGAAGATGAAGAGTTGATTGATCGCCTCATTAAGCGTGGCAAAGATTCGGGTCGTGCCGATGATAACCTCGAAACAATCAAGCAACGCTTGAATGTATATCACTCACAAACATCTCCACTTCGCGACTACTACATCGACGAAGACAAATACCTTTCAATAAAAGGTAGCGGTAGCGTAGATGAAATTTTTAACAACATTCGCCTCGCAGTAAACTACAAATTAGGCAAATAATAAAACAACTCTATTATATAAACACAGCCTCAATCGCACATCTTGCAGTTGAGGCTGTGTTGTATTTTAAACATTGCATCCAAATTATGTAGCATTCCACATCTTTGCGAAGTGGGATGTGCTTTTTACTATAATTCTAATGAGTTAGGGTTTAATAAAAAGTCATATATACTCATGGTTGTGATACCAGCTTCATTTCGTTTTACTAATATATCGTCTCCTACTATTACGATTTTTTTGAATGAATCATTCACATTTCTCAACGAAGCTTCTTCTTGTTCTACCTTTTCTACTGTTGGCATTCGATATGCCGATTGGATATAATAACGCTTGCTGCCTTGATTGCATACAAAATCTATTTCAAATTGGTTGCGAATCATTTTGCCTTCATTATCTCTTTTTAGGATTGGAACAACCCCAACATCAATATTGAATCCTCTTACACGCAATTCATTATATATTACATTTTCCATTATATGAGTTTTTTCCAATTGGCGAAAATTCAATCTCGCATTGCGTAATCCAAGGTCAACAAAGTAATACTTATAAGGGCTTTCAAAATATCGCTTGCCTTTTACATCATATCGTTCAACTCGCTCCATTAAGAATGAATCACAAATATATTCGAGATAATTATTTGTGGTTTTGTTGTTGATATTCTCACGGCGTATGCTTGTTAAGGTATTCGCAAGTTTGGTAGGATTGGTTAAACTGCCTATTGAAGATGATACAACATCAAGCAGATTGTCCATTACTTCATCATTCTTAATGTGGTATCGTTCTTTTATGTCTCGAATGTAGGTGTTCTCAAATAAACTTTTCAGGTATTCTGATTTTTTACTTTCTGATGAGTGTTCAAGAATTTGAGGCATGCCACCATAGGTCATATATTCATCTAAACCTCTTTCTACGCTTCCTTGATAAATGCTCATAAACTCACTGAAACATAGTGGAAATACTCTGATTTCATCACCACGACCACGAAATGTTGTTATGACATCTTTTGACAAGAACCGAGCATTACTGCCTGTAACATAGATATCGGCATTCAAGATTTTTAGATAGCTGTTTAGTACATCTTCAAATTCGGCAACATGCTGAATTTCATCGACCATGATATAATACATCTCATCATCTTTCATTTTGCAGTCAATGTAATTCATCAAGTTGTCGGGGTCTCGCAATTCCTTATTGCGTCTATCTTCCAGGTCTATATGTATGATGTGAGACGATTCTACACCTTGTTGTTTAAGCCATTCGGTGTATAGCATAAACAACAAATAAGACTTTCCACATCGACGAACTCCCGTTACAATTTTAATCATGTGATTGTGGCGAGATTCAATAAGTTTGTTCAAGTAAATGGGTCGTTGTATTTGCATGGTAGTTCTAAATTATGTTACATGTAACACTTTTACGAAGTGCAAAGTTATATTTTTTTTGTGGATTATGTAATTTATGAGCTAAAATTTGCTATAATCAGAAATTAATAAATGTTAATTGCTTTTTCTGAGTAGAAAGCGTTGTGATGAAATAGGCTAAAAGTCAGCCAATTGTAATAATGTAAGATCTTTGTGCCGCTGTAAATTAAAATTAGGCAAATAATAAAACATAATTCAATATATTGCAAGCGCCGTGACAACCTCTTGTCACGGCGCTTTGTTATTTGTCGGAGTTATTGATGCATAATTAAAAAAGTAGGAACACGGCACGCTGTATCTAATTTTAAGAGACAAAAGCACATAAGAACAGGTTTCTTTTGTTGCACAATTTTACTGCGTCAGCCTATTTTGTTCTTATGTTCTTGTGTCCAAAAAAGAACAGAAAGACATAAATTTTCATAATGACATAAAACCATGTTTTCACTCTATGCAATAATAAGCCCCACAAATTGACTTTGTGGGGTTTATGTTTAATGGAGATTTTTAGAGAATGTAGAAGATTTAAATCTTTCCTCTTTCATCACTCCTTTTTACTCTTTCACGATTTCTTTTCTTGTTGAGCCGTCACTCATTTTCACGATATTAATGCCACGAGCAGGTTCGCTTAATAGACGACCATGGATATCATAACGAGATACTTCAACGGCATCATCATCGACTTCGACACCTTCAATACCACCAACTCCCACTGTTACCACACACGATGCCGATGCTCCCGAGCCGTCATTTGCAGTAGCAGTAATGGTTGCAACGCCATCAGACAGACCGACAACAGTAACAGAACCATCGCTATTTACTTTTATAGGCGCAACATTGGCGTTACTTGTTGACCATGTCGCAGTTTTATTAGTAGAATTGGCAACAGTGTAAGTTAATGTCATAATATCATTTACCGGAAGAGTAGCCTCTGTTTGAGAAAGAACGATTCGCGTTCCATTAACAATGACCTTGCAAGACGCAGAAACATTCGACCCATCAATAGACATGGCTGTTATAGTTGCCGTCCCTGCGTTTATGGTAGTGATTTTGCCAGATTGATCAACTGTCGCAACTATAGGGTTATCGCTTGTCCAATACAAAAATGATAATGTTGTGTTGTTTGGAGTGATTGTAGCCTTAATAGTTTCAGTCGCACCTTTATCTAATGTTAATGATGATTTGTTTAAAGAGATTGATGTCGCAGTGGTTTCAATCTTCGTGATATTTGAGAACTTCCCCCACACTTCATCTATAAAATATTTTGCATAACTATCTTTGGGAACATATAAGGTTGCATTTGAATAATTATAAGAATAAAACGAATTGCTACTTGCGCAAGTAGGAGGAGTGGGATTTAAGGATACAATAGTTTTCAAATTGTAGCAATAATCGAACGCATAGTTGCCAATCGATGTTACTGAATTGGGGATAGTTACCTCTGTCAAGCCAGAGCAATTACGGAACGCCCTGTCGCCAATCTCGGTTACAGAATTGGGGATTGTTACCTCAGTCAAGACGTCGCAATCTTCAAATGCACCCTCGCCAATCGAGGTTACGGAATTGGGGATAGTTACCGAGGTCAAGCGGGTGCAATCACAGAACGCATAGCTGCCAATTGAGGTAACGGAATTTGGGATAGTTACCGAGGTCAAGCCTGAGCAACGATTGAACGCCCTGTTGCCAATCTTGGTTACGGAATTGGGGATTGTTACCGAGGTCAAGCCTGTGCAACCATCGAACGCATTTTTGCTAATCTCGGTTACGGAATTGGGGATAGTTACCTCAGTCAAGCCAGTGCAACCATGGAACGCAGATTCGCCAATCGATGTTACGGAATTTGGGATAGTTACCTCAGTCAAGCCAGTGCAACCATAGAACGCATCGTAGCCAATCTTGGTTACGGAATTGGGGATAGTTGCCGATTTCAAGCCAGAGCAACCATCGAACGCCCTGTCGCCAATCGAGGTTACGGAATTGGGGATAGTTATTTTGGTCAAGCCTGTGCAATCCAAGAACGCAGAATGGGAAATTGATACTGTGCCATCCTTTATTGATATTGATGTTCCCCCAGGCATAGTCCCTTTATATTTATACAAAACATTATTAATATATATAACTCCATCAGCTTGATTATTATACCAAGCGGTACCATAGAACGCGTCTATGTCAATCTCTGTTACTGAATTGGGGATATTTACCTCAGTTAAGCCAGAGCAATTATAGAACGCCATGTAGCCAATCGAGGTTACAGAATTGGGAATTGTTACCGAGGTCAAGCCACTGCAACCAGAGAACGCAATTGAACCAATCGATGTTACGGAATTTGGGATAGTTACCTCAGTCAAGCCAGTGCAATCCTGGAACGCCCTGTCGCCAATCTTGGTTACTGAATTGGGGATAGTTACCTCTGTCAAGCCAGAGCAACCATAGAACGCAGAGTAGCCAATCGAGGTTACGGAATTGGGGATAATACTGTTTTTACAGCCAAATATGAGTGTATTTGTTGCAGTTTCTATTATTGCATTACAATTATTTCGCGAATCATATATTGTATTGCCATCTTCAACAACAATAGAGGTCAAGCCGTCGCAACCATTGAACGCAGAGTAGCCAATCTCGGTTACGGAATTGGGGATTGTCACCTCAGTCAAGCCTGTGCAACCATCGAACGCAGAGTAGCCAATCGATGTTACGGAATTGGGGATAATACTGTTTTTACAGCCCAATCTGAGTGTATTTATTGCAGTCTCTATTATTGCATTACAATTATTTCGCGAATCATATATTGTATTGCCATCTTCAACAACAATAGAGGTCAAGCCTGAGCAACCAGAGAACGCATAGGAGCCAATCTCGGTTACGGAATTGGGGATAGTTATCGAGGTCAAGCCTGTGCAATCACGGAACGCAGAGTAGCCAATCGATGTTACGGAATTGGGGATAGTAATCGAAGTCAAGCCTGTGCAACCATTGAACGCATAGGAGCCAATAGAGGTTACGGAATATGTGGTGCCGTTATATGTTACCGATGAGGGGATGATAACAGAACCAGTGTATTCGGTATAATAATAATTGTCAGAACTTCCCTTATAAGTAACTTCGACAGTTTTGGCTGACTGGTCAAGAAAATTGTAATAAACGCCATTGACTTTAAAGTCGTAAGCGAGGGCGGTTGTGCTGAGGAATAGTCCCACTATTGCCATCAGCGTTTGTTTAATTTTCTGTTTCATATTTTTAGGATTTGAGTTATGTATCATCGTTATTTTTCAGTTTCTCATCTCCCATTGAAACAGTTAAAGTTTGGACATAAAAAAGGTGTGGAGAATGCATTTTGTTTTATCTTGCTACCAGGTCTTGGCGTACCTTTCTCGTAGATAAAACAATAGCCCCACACCGATTTGCTATATATTTTGCCAATCACGGCAAAGTATAAGCCACCAATGCAGATGCCATTGCCAATCTCATCTTCACGAGAAATACAAACCGCCAAGTTTGGTAACAGAAGATAAAATTTCAATAACACCTTTCGTTAAATATGTAACGGTCTCAGATCGTTGTCGCTACAACTAAATGTCGAAACCACTGCAAATATAACGAAAAATATTATATGTGAGGCTACAAAGGGAGAAATAATATAAAAGATTTGTATTTATGCTCATTTTGTCTAAAAACACACCACACATATGGGGATTTAGACAGACTCCTCACGCTGAAAGCACCGAAATACGCAGAGTTTTTTTTAGACAGAAGGACAGAATGTGCAGAATGACAGATGTTTATTTGATTGTTTTTCATTGTGTTAGCTTTATGTTCTTCTGTTCTTGTGTCTTTATTTTTGACAAAAGCACATAAGTACAGATTTTTTCTTTTGTCTATATTGCCACGCGTTAGCTTTATGTTTTTCTGGCATTCTGTCCCAAAAAATTACCCATGCGTCAGCCATTTATGTTTCATTCTGGCATTCTGTCTGAAAAACAACTATTGCTTGGGAAAACCATAAACAAAATGACATGAATTTTCAGAATGGTACAAATTTATTTTGGTAATTATATACATGTTGGCACAATTCTCTATGTAACCACCTGATTATCACAATCTAACCCCCTCCGAATTGCATTTGCAATTCTGGTACGGTAAGTCTCGCAATCGTGTACCGGCAAGCCGACATACACTGCTCGCTCACTCGTGAGCTCTGCGAGGTTCCCCCTCTTTTTCTGTGAAAAACAATGGGACAGTTACATTAGCAAAAGCATAAGTAGCTCTCCCTCTGAATTTTGCGTAGTAAAATTTAGTGGGAGTACGGCGTAGCCGGGAGGGGGTAAGATAAACTTTGTGTCAACAAAGTTATAGTCCCCTTTATTTTATTGAATTATTAATATCAAACCCTTTAGTATTAAATGGTAGATGTGATTAGTACATGCCAATGTCGATCTGAATCTCTACGCTGGATATATCCTTTCTTGATTAGATTGTTGATTTGCTTCTGTATTGCAGAAGTGTTTATACCTATCAATTTGGTCAACTCATTGTAGGTGATAGCTGGGTTCTCTTGTAATGCCAATAGAATTCTTGTTGTATTGATACTTCTGAAAGTAACAATTTGTCCGTCATACCACCAAACATTTTCTGCAGATTTAGTTACAAAGTCGATGTCTGCTTGAATTTCTGTTTTGACAAGATTTTTAAAATAGTTCAAAAAATCTCTGATGTCTCTTAATGTAGCATGTGCTCCATCAGAAGGGGCTGGTCCCACGATGAGGTCAGATTGGTGCAATGCCTCCAAATATGCCTGCTTGTCACGATTGCGCACCACAATCATTGGCCAATTATGACGAGAAAGAATATAATTTACCATTAGTCGAGCAATACGACCATTCCCATCCTCAAAGGGGTGAATGCGAATATATCTATAATGGAACATAGCAGCCAACTCAATCGGCGAGTAATTGCCACTTTGCTCTGCTTCATTATACCATACGACCAAATCATTCATCAATGCTGGCGTTTCTTCGGGCGATGCATATTCAAATCGATCGCCGTATCGGGTAATTACGCTGTTGGGCCGTGTTTTATATGTGCCTGCATGCACTACATAGCTTGACTGAACTCCTCCAGGTAGAGTTGTATAAACAGTATAATCCTCGCGTAAAAGAGTTTGATGTAACTGTCTGATGAATGTTTCGGTTAAAGGTGTTTTCTCCTTTGCGACTTCTGTCATCATCTGCAGTCCGACATTACTCGCTTTCATTTCCTCAAAGTCCTTCATCTCAGCTTCGCCACTCACTTTGCCAAACAAAAGTAACAATTCGGTTTGACCATATGTCAGAGTATTACCCTCTATGTGGTTAGAATTATAGTTGTATTCAACAGTGAATTTTCGCCCGAGTTGAGCCTGTTTCTTGTCGCTAAGTGGAAGCAAAGATAACCACTTGTTATATATGACTTCAAGATCTTTCATATGAACGATTGTTATATACCACCTTTTATGGTGGTAAGTTACCACCTTTTTATTGTTTGTGCAAAATTAGTAAAAATATTGAGATAAACCATATTTTCTACATTTATTCTATTTTATTGGTGTCAGATAAAATTTTTTAATCCCAAGGGGATTGTTTAGTCGTAGCCGGGTTTAGCTACGCAGTGGATAAGCCCGGTAATGTATTAAATAGAGATAGATTCTGTAAGAATCTTTAATCAGTGCAAATAATGTATCTTTCAGATACAATTTCAACATTTCTCCCGCCCGGGCATTGCCTCCACGAGCCAATACCCGGCTACGCAAAAAGCATTACCTTCGGCAATGCCATTGTCCTTCAATATTATGTGGGCTTGTAAATTGAAAAAAAGGAATTTCAACTGCTTAAATTCAGCGATTGAGATTCTTTTTATATACTTTATCGATTTTTAACGGACAGCAATAAAAAATTATAAGTAATTTTCAAGAGGAGAGCTTGGCTGACGCATGGGGATTTTTGGTCACAGTTCATTTTGTCAAAAAAAACAGCCACTGAGTGGGGACTCAGTGGCTGTTGCGTTATAGGGTGTTGAAATATCTTATTTCAAGAGGCCGCGGTTGCGGAGGAGTGCATCGGGGTTAGGTTCTTGACCACGGAACTTGACATAAAGTTTCATTGGGTCTTCGCTACCACCTGCTTCAAGAACATTGATGCGGAATGCATCGGCAGTTGCTTTGTCAAATACACCTTTTTCTTTGAATAATTCAAAGCCATCGGCATCGAGCACTTCAGCCCAAAGGTAAGTGTAGTAACCAGCAGCATAACCGTCGCTACCGAAGATGTGTTTGAAGTAAGTACTGCGATAACGGAATTGTACTTCTTTAGGCATGTTGAGTTCTTTAGCCACATTAGCTTCAAAAGCGGCTACATCAACATCTTTGTCAAAGTTAGCAGAGTTCCAGTAGAGGTCGAGAAGAGCAGCACCTGCAAGTTCGGTTGTAGCAAAACCTTGGTTGTGAGTTGATGCATCTTGAAGTTTCTTGATGAGTTCGGCTGGCATCACTTCACCAGTTTTGTAGTGGAATGCATATGATTTGAGCAATTCGGGTTCGAGAGCCCAGTGTTCGTGGATTTGTGAAGGAAGTTCTACGAAGTCGCGGTCAACATTTGTTCCAGCTTGTGAACGGTATTGAGCGCGAGTGAGCATGCCGTGAAGGCCGTGACCAAATTCGTGGAATGTGGTTTCTACTTCGTCGAGAGTGAGAAGTGAAGGGGTGTCGGCAGTAGGTTTAGTGAAGTTACCTACATTATAGATGATTGGGCGAATTGATTTGCCGTTTTCATCGATATAAGAGCCTTTAAACTCGCTCATCCAAGCACCTTGGCGTTTTGATTCGCGTGGGAAGTAGTCGGTCATGAATACCGATACATGGTTGCCAGCAGTGTCAAGCACTTCATAAACTTTCACTTCGGGGTGATATTTAGGAGCGTTGGGGAGTTCGCGGAATGTAACACCATAAAGACGCTCTGCCATAGTGAAGATACCTTTTACAACATTGTCAACAGCAAAGTATTGACGCACTTCGTCTTCATCGAGAGCATATTTTCTTTGACGCACTTTTTCGGCATAATAGTAGTAGTCCCAAGGAGCGATTTCAAAATCAAAACCTTCTTCTTTTACTACATCTTGCATTTCGGCAACCTCTTCTTTAACTTTGTTGATAGCAGGTTCCCAAATCTTCATCAAGAGGTCTTTGGCTGCTTGAGGAGTTTTAGCCATAACATTGTCGGTCATATAAGCAGCAAAGTTGTCAAAGCCAAGGAGAGCAGCTTTTTTGGTGCGCGCTTGCATGATTTTGTTGATGATGGGTCGGTTGTCGTTTTCGCCTTCAGTAGCGAGGTTGATGTAACCTTCATACATTTTTTGACGCAATTCGCGGTTTTGAGCATATTGCAACAATGGCAAGCGTGAAGGAGCGTGGAGTGTGAACACCCATTTGCCATCTTTACCGCGTTTTTTAGCTTCTTCGGCTGCAACAGCGATGCTTGATGCAGGAAGACCACCAAGTTTGATAGAATCTTCAACTACGAGTTCAAATGCGTTGGTAGCATTGAGGAGGCGTTTGTTGAATTCGAGATAGAGGTTAGCAAGCTCGGCATTGATTGCTTTGAGTTGTTCTTTCTTTTCAGCATCGAGAAGCGCACCATTGCGAGTGAATGATTTGTAGTTGTCTTCAATGAGGCGAAGTTGTGCAGTAGTGTATTGGTGGTTAGCACGATCGTCATAAACAGCTTTGATGCGTTCAAAGAGTTTGTCGTTCATCGAAATTTCATCACTGTGTTTAGTTAATAAAGGAGTGAACTCTTCATCAACTTTTTGCAATTCGGGCGATGACATTGACTCGGTAAATGCAAAGAATACATAAGCAACTTTGTTGATTGTTTGACCCGAGTTGTCGAGGGCAAGGATAGTGTTTTCAAAGGTTGGAGCTTCAGAATTGTTGATGATAGCTTCAATCTCTTTGTTTTGTTCTTCAATTCCGGCTTTTAGTGCAGGAAGATAGTGTTCGTTTTTGATTGAATCAAATGGAGGAATCTCAAACTCGGTAGTGTATTCCTTCAAGAATGGATTGTCGCCTGTTTCTTGCATAGAGCACGACTGTGTTAATGCAGCTGTCATACATGCGCATGCTGCGAGGGTTAATAATTGTTTCTTCATAATTAGTATATATTTAATTGATTTATAATTGTCTTGAATTAGTCATTGTCCCACTTAAATGTGGCAAATAGGGGGTAGTGGTCGCTACTTTTGAGGTCGCCACGCTCAAAATAAGTTGCATCGAAATCGCCATCATAGAGAATGTGGTCGATGCGAAATTTGAGGTTATTGCCATGATATGTAATCATAGGGCCAAAACCACATTGGGCATATACATCGTCAAAGTCGTCGGCAATGGCATTGATGGCAAAGCAGCCTGGCACATCGTTGAAGTCGCCACACACAATGATGTTTTCGCTGTCGAGTTCTCTAATATAATCTTTGAGCGCTAATGCTTGGCGTGAACGCAGTTTGGCTGCGTTTGCAACTTTAGATGCGATATTTTTCCACGATGAGAGTTTGCTGTTATTGTTTTCGGTAATTAAATCGGTGAGAGCTTCGTTGTATTGCTCTTTGTCTTGTTTTGATAGGCGTATTGATCTCAAATGCACATCAATGATGTCGATAGTGCGCGTGGGCATCTCTACTTTGAAGTGTGAGTAATATCCTGCTGAAGAGATGAGCGTCACCGGAAATTTAGAAAAGATTGATTGTCCGTTATTGGCGCCTATGATGCGATAGGGGTATTGCTCTTTTATTGCATTTACTTGCTTGCGATACACATGCCAGCGAGGAATAGGTGATAGATATTCACATTCTTGTAGGCACACGATATCGGCGTCGGTTTTGGCTATATAGTTGAGCGTAGAATTAGACTCATCGTCGGGGTAGTTGTCATCAAATGCAATGAAATTATAAGCATTATAACTTAAGAGTGTAAACGAATTGGGCGTGTTGCGATTGCTATTTGCTGTGATGTTTAATGGGCAGTAATTAAGAATAGGTCCAAGGCATATAACGAGAGTAGAAAGAGGAACGAGCGATTGCCATTTGTTGGCGATGAAACAAATGGGAAGCATAATCAAGGTAGCAATAACCCAATAGGGTAATGTCATGCACATGAGAGGGGCTATTGTCATCTTTCGTGGATCTATGTGTCCCGAGTATGCGGCAAAAATGGTCATCGCCCCAATGAAAAGTGCTATCATTAGGGTGAAAAAAGATGCTATTTTGCGCATTTTAGATTTCTTAGTCGTTCTCATTTTATGCGTTTGCTTACATCAAATAATCGTTTCTTCTCTTCGGCCGATAGGGCAGTGTAGCCCGATTTTTTTATCTTGTCGAGAATCTTATCAAGTTCGGCTTGGTCTTCGGGAGATGCCGATGCCTTGCCCGAGGGTGCTCCCTTTGAATCTTTTTGCGATTGCGAATTGCTGCTGTTGCTATCCCATTTCTTGGCTTTGGGGCTTTTTGCTTTAGACCGAGTGAATTTAAAATCTTTGATAGAGTAAAAAGTGTTGGCAATGCTATCGAGGAACTTGTTGAACGGCCGTGTGATGTCGGTTCCTTTACGCATCATTATACCATATAATGCTCCTGCTAATGCTCCACCAAAGTGCGCCATATGTCCGCCAGAATTCTCTCCCGATAGCCCGAGGAAGAAGATGGCAAGAGTGATAATTGCAATCCATTTTAATGAAATTTGCCCAATGAAAAGTAGCCCAACTTTGTATTCGGGGTTGAGAATTGCTGTGGCTATAACTATTGCAATGGCCGATGCCGATGAGCCGATGAGCCAACCTGTGTGCCCTTCAAACACTGGTAGTAGGTTGTAACCGGCCATAAATACCAATGCACCTAATATGCCACCATAAATGTATAGTGCAAGTAATTGTTTTTGTGAATTGAACTCGAGGAATAATTTCCCAAACCCATATAACCATAGCATATTGAATAATATGTGTAGCACATCAAATTGTGCAAACATATATGTGATAATCGCCCATGGCTGTTGAATGAAGTTGGCAATAGACGATGGGCACTCAATCCATTTTATCCATTCGGTGACATTTATATTTAGGAAAAAGCCCACTACTGCCAATATGCGTAGCACTAAGAAGATAGCAATGTTGATATATACTATCTTAAGTAACCATGAGGCGGTTTTCCAGTGAAATGATATTTTGTTAATAGTAGTTGTCATTTTTGCGAATAGTTCCTGTCTTTTTCCAATAAAGAATCATTAAGAATCCAAAAATCATACCACCAAGGTGTGCAAAGTGTGCGATGCCAGTGTTGGCATGACCCATGCCGAGCATTAACTCGATTGCTGCATATCCCACGATTACCCATTTTGCTTTGATAGGATAGGGGATAAACATTATATAAATAGGATTGTTGGGGAAAAATACACCAAATGCCAATAATATGCCATATATAGCACCCGAAGCTCCTACAGTGGGCATGTTGATAAGAATTTCAATGCTATTAAAAATGCTTTGGATACTGGAGTAATCAATGGTTTGGCTAACCCATACATGACCATTTTGGATTTTAAATGGCAAATCTGCTTCGAGGGCGCTTTGAGTTAGTTGATGCAGTTCTATTGCGTTTACGCCCATTTGAATCAATCCAGCACCTATGCCACATATTAAATAGTAGGAGAGAAAGCGTTTAGACCCCATTATTTGTTCAATAGCGATGCCAAACATGAATAGTGCAAACATGTTGAAAAATAGATGGGTGAAATCGGCGTGGACAAATTGGTATGTGATAAATTGTGAGGCAATGAAATTGTCGGATAGAAAATAGTGCAAACCACAATGGCGATCCATCATCACTCCTATCTCTTGAGGAAATAGTTCCATTGCTGCCCATATGATAAAGTTCACAATAATAAGATTTTTTGTGACAGGGGGCATGTTGCTGATTATTGAATTATTAAACATTATTTTTTTTCTGAAATTGAACTTTAAATCGTTATAATCTCTACAAAATTAACGAAAAAAGTTGGTTTTTGTTGCAGAATGGGGCGAATGGAGTAGTTATGTGTCTTTTTTTTGCATTTTTTTTTTGTTTTTCAGAATTTTACATTACTTTTGCAATAGATATACCATACAAATCTAATTAACAATAATTTATTATGAACAAAACAGAACTTATCAATGCTATTGCTGAAAAAGCAAACATTACTAAAGTAGATGCTAAAAACGCATTAGATGCTGCTATCGAAGCTATCGGTGGTGCACTCGCAGCTAACGACAAAGTTGCTCTTCTTGGTTTCGGTACTTTCTCTGTATCTGAAAAAGGTGCTCGCACTGGTATCAACCCACGCACAAAAGAAAAAATTGAAATTCCTGCTCGCAAAGCTGTGAAATTCAAAGCTGGTGCTGAACTTAACGCAAAAGTAAAATAAGATATTTCTTAATTACTTAAAAGAATAAGCGGATTGCTACAAGGCTTTCCGCTTTTTTTTATTTTCATTGGCTATGATAGATATGTATGTGATTTATTGATGCTAATGTAATTGCCTTTGCGCTGGGGCTATTGCACACAAATGTAATCTCTAATGTAAATTGTCTTTTATGGTAGGGCATGAAAACGAAAAAGCCGGCAACACATGGTTGTCGGCTCTTTCTATGTTGAGATGTTATGACTACAAGATTAGTCTACATTAAGATTAACGCGTTTGAAAGAAACAACGCTTAATTCAGCGTCAACTGCTTTCAATGATTCGCGTACAGTCTTTTTGTCTTCGCTTGTTACATCGTCTTGGTTCAACAAGCAAACTTCTTTCAAGAATTTGCCAAGGCGACCTTTAGCGATGTTTTGAATCATAGCTTCAGGAAGGTTAGCTGCTTTTTCAGCTGAAACGGTAGCGATGATTTCTTTAGCTTTAACAACATCTTCTTCAGTAATCCAACCTTTAGCTTTGTTGCTTTCCATGTGGTCTTCTGAGTCAACATGAGCAGGGTTGATACCAGCTTTTTTCAATGCTGCGTCAACTGCTTTTTGTACTTGTTCAGCTTTAGTTTTTTCGATAGCTACAGCAATTTCTTTTTCTTTTACTTCTTCAGCAACATCGCATTCGTCAACAGCGATAGGATTCATCGCTGCAACTTGCATAGCTACATTTTTGTAAACTTGCTCAGCGATGCCAGCTTTGTTGAAAGCAACGAGAGTAGCAAGTTTGTTGCCGAAGTGGTTGTAAGCAACTGTTGCAGGAGCTTCTACATATTCAAATGCACCAAGTTCCATTTTTTCGCCAGTCTTACCTGATTCATCAACGATGAGGTCAGCGATTTTTTGACCGTTGATTTCAAGAGCTTTAACTTCATCAAGGCTTTTAGCTTTAGCTTCAACAGCTGCAGCAAGGATTGATTTAGTGAGGCTAACGAAACCTGCGTTTTTAGCAACGAAGTCAGTTTCGCAATTAAGAGCAACTACTGCTGCATATTCGCCGGTAGATTGACCAAGAACGCAACCTTCAGCTGCATTGCGGTCTTCACGTTTAGCGGCAACAGCTTGACCTTTTTTGCGGAGGATTTCAATCGCTTTGTCCATGTCGTTTTCGGCTTCGGTCAAAGCTTTTTTGCAATCCATCATACCAGCACCTGTCATTTGACGAAGTTTGCTGATTTCTGCCATTGTAACTGCCATATCTGTGATAGTTTTAATGTCGATTAATAAATGTTTTTAATTAAGCTTCTTCAGTTGTAGCTTCTTTAGTTCTGTTGATGCGAGAACGACCTTTTTTAGGAGCAGGTGCAACTTCGCCTTCACCAGCAGCTACAGTGTCAACTTTTTCAGCTTTGCGTTCTTCGATACCTTCTGCCATAGCTGAACATACAGTGTCGAGGATGATTTCAATTGATTTTGAAGCATCATCGTTAGCAGGGATAACGAAATCAATGTTTGAAGGATCAGAGTTAGTATCTACCATAGCAAATACGGGGATACCAAGACGATTAGCTTCAGCAACAGCGATGTGTTCTTTCATTACGTCAACAACGAAAAGAGCTGATGGAAGACGGTTGAGGTCAGCGATTGAACCAAGAGTCTTTTCAAGTTTAGCGCGTTGACGAGTTACTTGAAGTTTTTCGCGTTTTGAAAGGTTGTCAAAAGTGCCATCTTTAATCATTTTGTCGATAGCAGTCATTTTCTTAACAGCCTTGCGGATAGTTGTAAAGTTGGTAAGCATACCGCCTGGCCAACGTTCAATAACGTAAGGCATACCAACTGAGTTTGCTTTGTCGGCAATAACTTGTTTAGCTTGCTTTTTAGTAGCAACGAAAAGCACTTTTTTGCCTGATTTAGCTATGCTCTTAAGAGCTGCAGCAGCTTCTTCAACTTTAGCTACAGTCTTGTAGAGGTCGATAATGTGGATACCATTGCGCTCCATGAAGATGTAAGGAGCCATAGCAGGATTCCATTTTCTTTTAAGGTGACCGAAATGGCAACCTGCTTCGAGAAGTTGTTCAAATGTAGGTGTTGACATTTTTTTTAATAATGTTGTTTACGTTCTTAATAATTACAATCAGTGAGTAGGGAACGTGTCCATCTCAAAGATTTAGATACTAAACACTCTATAATATATTGGTGTGAATAACGCACCAAAAATATTCACGTTTTGAGAATTGGAAGCGTTTGCGAGCTTTTGGTTGACCAGGTTTTTTGCGTTCTACTGAACGAGGGTCGCGGGTCATGAAACCTTCAGCGCGTAAAGCTGGTTTGTCTTCGGGATTGATTTTTACAAGAGCACGAGCGATAGCAAGACGAAGTGCTTCAGCTTGTCCTTTGTAACCACCACCATCAAGATTTACATTGATGTCATATTTTTCAACTACATCAAGAGTCAAAAGTGGTTGTTTTACGATATATTGAAGTATAGAAGAAGGGAAATATACTTCGATTGGTCGCTTGTTAATGGTGATTGTACCATTGCCTTCTTTAACGATTACTCGTGCGATGGCGGCCTTACGACGGCCTACTGCGTTAACTGTTTCCATACTTCAATTATTTAATTGTGTTGAGGTCAATTACTTTTGGGTTTTGAGCTGCATGAGGATGCTCTGGTCCGTTATATACATGAAGGTTGCCAATAATGCGACGACCAAGACGATTTTTAGGAAGCATACCTTTCATCACTTGAAGATACAATGGGTGGTATCCTGGTTTGATGTGTTTGTTGAAAGACTTTTTGATAAGAATTTCAGGAGTAGCTTCGCGTTGACCACCTGGATAGCCAGTGTAACGGAGGTAAGTTTTGTCAGTCATCTTTTTGCCAGTAAGAACTACTTTTTCGGCATTGATGATGATTACATTGTCACCACATTCTACGTTTGGAGAATATGATGGTTTGTGCTTGCCACGAAGAATTTTCGCAACTTTAGCGCAAAGACGACCAAGAACTTGGTCAGTTGCATCGATAACGACCCATTCGCGATTTACGCTTTGAGCGTTAGGAGATACGGTTTTGTAACTTAAAGTATCCACGTTTAAATGTTTGATTAATAGTTAAATAAAATGACCGCAAAAATGCCGATACTCGGCCAGAAGTATCGTCATATTGACATGTCGGGGTTATTAATTGGACATAATCGGACTGCAAAGGTACGAATTTATTTGCTTATAATCAAAGAATTTAAGAAAAAAGTTTTAATGTAAAGCAATGATGGTGTGCGAGGAGTGAGGATAGAGGCAATTTATAAGATTTGTGTGCCGATTAAATTTAGTTGGGTGGGAATTATAATGTGTGTTTGCGATAATTTAGTGGGGAAAATAAATAAAAATAGGTGTATCAATCATTGGATACACCTATTTGATATAAGAGTATTAGTAGTATTTAATAATTTGCCCAATAAATGCTCCATAGCTCGGGTGTCTCAAGAGCGGATATTGAGCCAATATCTGTTTTGTAGAAAGAAGGATTGCTGCCGTATGTGCAATTTAAGTGGTTTATTTTGCAATTATTGAAATCGATATCCTCGCCCGAAATAGCAAATGTGTCGGTTTGAAGATCGCATATAGTGGTGTTGATTTTTGATTTATTGAATATGTAACTAGGTTTTTTGGTGAAGATGTAGATGCAAGATTCCTCAAAGATGCTTCTCATCATAGGTTTGTCGTCTGACATAGGAAAGTTAGATGTTATAATGAGCGAGTCGGAGGTCTCTTTTATTTCTATGTATTGTTTAATCGCATTAGGAATAGTGATTTTAGGGGTAGTTGTGTCGGAACATATGATTCGAGCTTTACACCCCATATATTGATAGTCGGTGTTGCCATATATGGCAATATTGTTGACATTAATAGAGATGGGAGTTGTTGTGGAATCACTATCAATGACTAATAATTCATCGTTGTTGTGTAGTTCAATCGATGGAGCGTTATATGGGCGGAGGACAGCGATGATGCATATGAATGCCCCAATTAGTCCTATTAGTAGTATTTTGCTGGTAGTTTTCATTTTTTTAATTTTTGTGGTTGTTGCAATATTCTTTGTAAAGGTTTGCTAATTTGTCGCTGTCAATTCCAAGTGTGAGGAGTTGGCGAAAGAAATATTCTATTTCGTCGTTGAGAAATGATTCTTGTTTCATTTTATAGATTTTCTTTTTTGCATCGGGGCTAATGAAGTAACCAATGCCTCGACGATTATATATGATGTCAAGATTTTGGAGCAAATCGTAGGTGCGCATTACGGTGTTGGCGTTGACTTCAACGGTCGCAGCGTATTCTCTTACCGAGGGTATGCGATCGTGGTCGCAATATTTTCCCAGTAGGATATCGTCGCAAATGCGGTCGGCGAGTTGCTGAAATATGGGTTTATTTTCTTGGAAATTCATAGGCGTAAATTTTACATTCGTTGGATTATTTCTGACTCTTTAAGTCGAAAATAACTCAATGTGAAATTGAATATGGATGCAAGAATAAATAATGTGTTTACAAAAGTTGCAGCACTATTGGGGTCGTCAAGGATAACACCGATTAGAGGTTGGCCATGTCGAGGGAATACCATTAAAAATATGATTAGATAGAAGAAGAATAATGCTGCACAAGCACCAGCTGTTTTAAGAAATGATGCTTTGGGCCAAATGCTACTGCCAAGTGTGAACACCGACGAGATGAATAGTGAAAGGGTTGCGATGATGGGAAATGGTCCTATCCAGAATGATTTTGAATCAAAGAAAATTTCACGAAAGGCTGAGGCATCAATAAATTGTACTATTCCATATGGGTAGGGTATAGAAAATAGTAAGACTCTAACAAAGTCGCTTATAAAACATCCGAGGAAGAATATGATTAAAGTTCCTGGAATAACAATTAATAGTCGAGCCAAATATTTTTCAAGGACAGTGGCTGGTGTCATAAGAAATGAGATGCGTTTTTGTTTGGAGTTCATTCGCTCGAATGCAAATGAACAGCTTAATGCTATGGCAATGGGGAAGGCAAATGTAAAGGTGAGTAATAGCACTTTTTTTGCATCGTCATTAGGGACACCGAACGCTTGAAGATGTGCGTCGCCGTAATATTCGTAGTTTTCGGCTTCGTATTTGTGAGAGTGGCTGCTCCTAATGTTTTGAAGCGTTCTGGCATAATCGTCGGAGTGTGCGGTGCCGACGAAAATGCTCAAAAGAATTAACGCTGCAACTAAAATGAATGATCGCAACATGAATGTTTTGCGGTATTCTTTTAGTTCTTTTTTGATGAGAAACCCGAGTCGGATGAATGATATGTTGTTAGATAAAGATTTCATGATTGTGTAGTTGTGGGGTTAAAATATTCTTTGATAATATGAGGCTTTTCGATTGCGAAATTGAAAAGACTCTCGAGATTTAAATCACTTTCGGTGTTGTCGCAGTTGGGAAGTATTACCGAATTACCATATACCGATGCCTGGATATGTAATACATCAGGGCTTACTTGTTGGGTGTCGGTATTTCGAAAGATGAGTTTTTCGGTAATCTCATTGATGTTGTGATTAAGCAATACTTCATTGTTGTTGATAATAATGATGTGGTCAAGGAGCTGGTCAATGTCGCGCACTTGGTGTGTTGAAATGATGATATTGCGGTCGTCGTTCATTCCGGCAGCAATGAATTTGCGAAATTGACTTTTGCCAGGGATATCAAGCCCATTGGTGGGTTCGTCCATGAGTAGAAGTGAGGTGTTGGTGGCAAGAGCAAATGCCATATACACTTTTTTCTTTTCCCCCATTGATAATGCCCCGAGGTTTAGTTCTAATGTCATGTCAAATAGGTGTAGATAGCGTGTCATATCATCGATGCTGAATTTTGGGTAGAGTGGCGCATTGGTCTCTACGAATTCCAGTAGCGTGATAGCTGGTAAATCAAACTCTTCGGGGACGATGAAAATCTCTTGAAGTGTTTGAGGTAATCGGCGGCGTGTGTTGATGCCGTCAAATAGTACTTCTCCATCTTGAGGCGTTAGTAGTCCAGAGATGAGATAAAGTAGTGTTGATTTGCCTGCTCCGTTTTTGCCAAGCAGCCCGCTTATTTTCCCACGATCAATTGTGATGGAAAAATCATTAAGTACAGGCGCTTTTTTGCGGCTGTAGCTAAAGGTTAAATTTTTTGCTTCAATCATAATGTGTGAGTGTATTAGTGTAATAGTACACTGCAAAGTTAGTGATTGAGTTTTTAATAAAACAAATGCGGAATGATTTTTAACATATATTTAACAGATAGGCGCTTGTGAGAGGGGATAAAAATAGTGCCGATTTGAAAAATCAAGTCGGCACTATAAAGGGGTATTGTTTTGTTGGCTATTATTTCTTTGATTGTTTTACGAGTTTGAGGTAGTCCTCAATTCCTTTTACGGCTTGCTCGGCTATGCGTTGGCGATAGTCGGGGTCGGCAAGGAGCTCTTCTTCAGGGAGGCTACTCATGAATAATGCTTCGAGGAGTAGGTTGGGGTACTCGGTGGGGGCATTGAGCGAGAAGTTGAAATTGCCTGTGAGGCCGAAGTTGCGTAGCCCTAGGTCGAGCATGCGATTGAGTACGCATTGAGCAAGGTCGCGGTTAGAGATGTGTTTGAAGTAGGTGCTTGTGCCCATTTCTTTGAGGGGTGACCCTCCGGCATTGTTGTGAACCGATATCATGAGGTCAACGTTTGCCTCGCGGAATATCTTTTTGCGGTCGCTCATTGATATGTCAACATCGCTATCGCGTGATAGGATAACTTTAGCTCCTTTTTTCTCAAGGATATTTTTGATGCGTTGCACTATGTCGAGGTTTACGAAGCTTTCCTTTAGCCCGGTGTGGCCTATCGCGCCGGGATACTTGCCACCATGTCCAGCATCAAGACCTATGGTGAGGTTTTTGAGGTTGAGAGACGGACAATGTTTTACATTTATAACAAGGCTGTTACCTTCGTATCCAATAGAATATCCCCACGAATATTTTTCTTTAAGTTTGATTATGACGCGAAGCACATCGCAATCAACTTGACGCCAATCGACATATTCAATCATGCCTAATTCGCTACGCTGGGTAATCCAGTTGCTATTGTTGGTTACGCCAAAAAGGTCAACGCATATGGTGGTGGGGTCGAGTTGTGTCCATGATTGATAGGCATGGCGAGAGGGGAGTGAAATTGTGATGCGGTCGGTTTTTCCAATGTTGTTGATGGCCCAACTGCCCGAGTTGTCGGTTTCGGCGCGTTCGAGAGTTTCGGCTACATATTCCTTAGGGATGTATGCCACGCGATTTCTGGAAAGTTGCACGAGGTAGAGATTGCTTGTTTGGCCAATCGCTTTTAGAGGAATTCCGGCATCAAGGTAGCTCATTTTAGTTCCTCCGAGTCGGTCACTGCCATCGCCAAACTGCAAGTATGCATCGGGGCGAGTTTTGATATTGAGGGCAGGACTGATAGGGGTGGTTTTAGGTTGAGCCGCAGGGTCTTTAGATGCTAACGAAGAGTTGCTTATGTTTTTATAATTAATTTTTATCTCTTGGGTGTTTGTTTCGTTTGAATTATTTTTTGTAGAGATTGTGATGGTGTTATCTCCCTCATTGAGCGTTACGACTTCACCGAATGTGCCTGTTTTATAAACGTGCACTTCTTTGCCATTTATAAATGCTTTGTTGCCGGGTTCGGTGGTGGCTACAATGGTGTGTTGAGCATTTGTTGTTGACTCTTTTTTGCCTTGAGTTATTTTTAGGCTAGGAGTAGCTGCTTGCGCTATGATGAAGAGCGATGAAGCGAAAGCCATTGTGATACATCTAATGTGTTTTGTTTTCATGAGATGGTATTGAGTGTTTTAATGATTATTAAATAGTTGAAGTTGTTAAAATCAAAAAGGCAACTTCAAGGTTTATGAAGTCGCCTTTTGTGATTTTTTGTCTGAAATTAAGCGAGTCGCTTATGCTTCAGCAGGAGTGATGTTGATGAAACGACGACCGTTTTTACCTTCGGTAAAGAGTACAGTTCCGTCAACAAGAGCATAAAGAGTGTGATCTTTGCCCATACCAACATTCAAACCTGGGTGGTGAACTGTACCACGTTGACGCTTGATGATGTTGCCGGCTTTAGCATATTGACCACCGAAAATCTTAACGCCGAGTCGTTTGCTTTCCGATTCGCGTCCGTTCTTAGAACTACCTACACCTTTCTTATGTGCCATTTTCTTAAGATTTTAGAGGGTTATGCAACTATGTCTTTAATCACTACTTTGGTGAAATATTGGCGATGACCGTTTTTGCGGCGATAGCCTTTGCGTCTTTTTTTCTTGAAGACGATAACTTTTTCACCTTTTACGAGGGGACATGCTACCTCGCAAACTACTTTTGCTCCTTCTACGGTGGGAGCACCAACTTTGATTGCACCGTCGGCATCAGCGAGGAGTACACGGTCAAATTCTACTGTGTCACCTTCTTTAACTTGCTCGCCGAGATAGTGAACATACAAGAACTTTCCAGCTTCAGCTTTGAATTGTTGTCCTTGAATTTCTACGATAACGTACATCTGTTAAATAAATTATTACAGTTACATCCGTTGGGCGAGGCGCTAAAACGATTGCACACTACTTAATCTGAGCCCATTGCGGAAAATTAGCGCACGAAGATACAACTTTTTTCTGAATCTGCAAAATATTTTTTGCGTGATGTGGATTTTGAAATAAAAATGGTCAAAATGTTTATGGGGAGAGGAATTCGCACACCATCTAAAATCTATCGTCTGATGGTATAGCCGCCAAATTCGTTAGGGCCGAATACATGGTATTGCTGAAGTCCATATTTTTTCTCGGCTGCGGGACCTGAAATGGGGTAGCCTGGGGTGTCGTAAACATCATATCGGCTGCCACATTGTGGGCACACGGCTTGAAGTTTTTCTTTGTCGATATATAGGCGTATGTTGTAATTAGCTTCAACTGGGCATGCTAAATCATAGGCCAATGGGATGTTCATGATGTTGCAGACGAGCAATACTCCACCAAATCCTGTATAGGTCAATCCGGTGTAGGGGAATCCTGCCGGACGAAGTTCTGATTTGATGAAATAGCGATAGTCGGGGGCTGCCGCAACGCCATAAGTGTTCCACATTCCAATGTTGGAAAATTCAATATTTACAGCAACCGGTGGTATGCGGTCGTCGTTGATGGTGTCGCACGAGGTGGTGGCAAGTAGTGATGTGGCTAAAAAAACTATAAGAAGTAGTTTTTTCATAAGCGAGTTAAGCGTTTAATAGTTTGTCAAACGCGTTGTGGTATGTGTCAAAGTCAAATTGAGCAAAGGTGCTGTTGAATAACTTTGTGATTTGGTCGTTGCAAAGATTGCCTATTGAACCCTCGTGGGTGTGATTAATGTCGTAGCGTGGCTCAAAGTTGCCTGCTTCGATTTCAATCCCAACTTGCTTGTATGAGTCGCGGAATGGAACTCCGTCAAGAACTCGTTGATTAACTTCTTCTACCGAATACATTAATTTGTAGCGAGGGTCGGTGGCTACTTCGGTGTTGACTTTTACTTGTGAGAGCATTGTGTCAACCATATTAATAATGTCGATGATTGAATCAAATGCTGGCAAGAAATTTTCTTTGATTAATTGCAAGTCGCGGAAATATCCCGATGGGAGGTTGTTGGTAATCAATGTGATTTCCATTGGGAGAGCTTGCAATTTGTTGCATTTGGCGCGAGTCAATTCAAATACATCGGGGTTCTTCTTATGAGGCATTATTGATGAGCCTGTTGTAAACTCGTCGGGGAGTTTTATGAACCCAAAGTTTTGAGAGTTGAACATACAAGCATCAAATGCGAGTTTTGAAAGTGTTGCAGCTATCCCGGCAATTGCTTGTGCTACAATGCGTTCGGTTTTGCCACGCCCCATTTGCGCATATACTACATTGTATGCCATTGAGTCAAACCCTAAAAGGCGTGTTGTCATTTCGCGATTGAGGGGGAACGATGAGCCATATCCAGCGGCCGACCCAAGTGGGTTGCGATTGGCTACTTCATAAGCAGCGCGAAGTACGGTGAGGTCATCGGCAAGTGACTCGGCATATGCGCCAAACCATAATCCAAATGATGATGGCATGGCAACTTGAAGGTGTGTATATCCGGGGATTATGACATCTTTGTAACGATTGCTTTGACTGATGAGGGTGTTGAACAATCGTTTCACTGCGATTGCGACATCTTCGATGCGTGAGCGAGTAAACAATTTTAGGTCAACAAGAACTTGGTCGTTGCGAGAGCGACCCGAATGAATTTTCTTGCCTACATCGCCAAGTTTGCGCGTGAGCATCAATTCCACTTGAGAGTGAACATCTTCAATGCCTTCTTCGATTACAAAATCGCCATCGGTAATGACGCTATAGATGTTGCGAAGTTCGGCTAATAGCACATCAAGTTCATCGGCCTCAAGGAGTCCGATAGATTGCAACATAGTGATGTGTGCCATTGAACCAAGAACATCATAAGGAGCTAAATAGAGGTCCATTTCTTGGTCGCGACCTACGGTGTAGGCTTCTACATCGTGATCGACTTTAACATTTTTCTCCCAAAGTTTAGATGCCATAATTTAAGAGTTTATTGATTGCCGTTGAGTTTGCCTATCATTTCGCCAAAACGGTCGGCTGCCTCTTGCATTTTACCGCCAATTAAGGGGCGCAACATAGGAGGGATATCAATGTCGATAGAGGTAACAACATTTGAAGATGTTTCATCAATTGCTGTGATGTCAATAACCATTGATAAGGGTATTGGCGAGCCTATTGTAGAAAATACGATATGTCCTGGGGCAGTTCGTTCGGTTACCTTAAATTTTAATTGACCTACTTGGGGAGTGTTAAGACATATTGCGTCGGCTTCAAAAGTAACATCGCCGAGTTTTGCGCGTTCTTCGGCAGGAACTTCGTCGATGCGTTTTTGGAATAGTGATATATCACTGAAGCGGTCAAACAATGCTTCAACAGGTTGATTGACCGCTACAGGTTTGCTTTCATATTTTGCCATAAATCAAATAGCTTCTAATGTTATTCGGCGTTAGGGTTTGCTGGTACCCAATTAGCTGGGTCTTTGCGCCATTCTTTAAGAGTTTCGATATCTTCGGCTTTGATGTAGTTAGTAGCCAAAGCAGCATCGAGCATTGAATTGTAGTTGCTTAATGTGCGGAGTGTAACACCTGCTTTACGGAAGTTTTCTACTGCAACAGGGAATTCATAGGTGAAGATTGCTGCCATACCGATAACTTCGCAACCTGCAGCGCGAATAGCTTCTACGGCTTTAAGACTGCTACCACCTGTTGAGATGAGGTCTTCAATAACTACTACTTTTTGACCAGGTTTGAGGTTGCCTTCAATGAGGTTCTCAAGACCATGGTTTTTAGGAGTTGCACGAACATATACATAAGGGAGACCCAAAGTGTCGGCTACAAGAGCACCTTGTGCGATAGCGCCGGTAGCAACACCTGCGATAGCATCGGCTTCGCCAAATTCTTCCATAATCAAACGACAAAGCTCAACTTTAATAAAGCTGCGAATGTCGGGGTATGAAAGAGTTTTGCGATTGTCGGTGTATATAGGTGAATTCCATCCCGAAGCCCAAGTGAAAGGATTATCGGGTTGTAATTTGATAGCACTAATTTTTAATAGCTTTTCAGCTAAAAGTTGTTCCATTTTTTCCATATTCAATATAGGTATTAATTGATTTAAAGTACAAAATTAATGTATGCAATGTGTAATTGCAAATAATGATTGGCGATTTTTTAGCAAATACATGAAAAAAGAGCCGATATTTATAAAAAAAGGCATTTGATTGGTGAAAAAGGGAAATTTTGGAGGTGTAATTAAACCATTTGTATTTATTTTGCTCTATGTTAAAAACGAATCATTAAAACTTTACGATCATGAAAAGGATTTGGAGAATAGTATCAATTGCATTAATATGTGGAGCATTAGCTTCTCCACAATTAGATGCTCGAGGAAGAAATAATAATAGTGGTAATCGCAGCGTAAGCAGTTCATCTACTCGTGGAAATGCATCACGCCCAAGTTCAAGCAATAGTTCACGCCCAGGTAACAATAGTTCACGCCCAGGTGGCAACCATGGTAGCAATAGCAACGCGCCAAAGCCCGGTAATAATAATTCACGCCCAGGTGGCAACCATGGTAGCAATAGCAGTGCACCAAAACCAGGTAATAATAGTTCACGCCCTGGAGGAAATCATGGTAGCAATAGCAATGCATCAAAACCTGGTAATAACAGCTCACGCCCTGGAGGAAATCATGGCAGTAATAACAATGCACCAAAACCAGGTAATAATGGGTATCGCCCCGGTGGAAACCATGGAAATAATCACCGACCAGCGCCACGCCCCGATTATGGACATGCACATCACAATGCTCCACACCATAATCATGCAGTGCGCCCACATTGCCCACCTCCTCGTCCATACTATCGCCCAACACCTCCACCATCATTCCGTCCCTATCACGGATGCCCTGTATTTAGAGGAGTATTTGGTATAACATTTGGAACAACGATAAATCTCTCTCTCGATTATCTCTATCGCAATAGTTACACTGTATATGGATATGACAATGATGTAATTTATCTACGCAATGTTAATCAATATGGATATATGTGGCCCGATGCAACACTCTATTATAGCGTAAATGGATTGACTGGTTCGCAATTTATGTACTCTACCAACTATAACAATCGCAACCGTTATGATAGCGTTTATAATACATTATATGGTCAATATGGATCGCCAATAAGTGTTCAAAACACTGCAAACGGAATAATCGCCACATGGTGGGGGTATGACGGACAATATATATCACTTGAATATCGTCCTATCTACACCAATAACGGACAACTTCGCTACTTCACAACCCTCTCATTCGGAGTATAAAGCAATAACTAATTAATCATAGAATATTACTAAAAGCAACCAAGGCTGCCCGCGAGGACAGCCTTGGTTTATGTAAGCCAATATAGAATGAAACCTGTATTTTTTTATATAATAATTATTTAACCTTAAATAGTTTTCCGAAATTGTATCCAATGTTGATGGTTGCAGCATTTGAACCTCCTGCTGAAACATCAGTCATTAAATATAGCCCATTTCTAAACATTAATCCAAAACGGAAGTCAGCACTAAGGCCTCCCCAATAGTTAATGTTGGTTCCTAAACCACACAAGAATTTAATCTTTCTTTCATTGTGGTCTCCAATGGTTGCTAATGCTCCAACTGCAAAGTCTGCGTCATATAAGTAGCCGATAGAGCAGTAACCTCCTAATCCAAATTTATTTGTTAGCGGATAAGCGATATCTAATCCAAATGTAATTTTAAAATCATCATCACCATCAGCGACACCATAACCCAATCCAGCATTTAGACCTAATAGCATATGTTTGTTTTTTGTAACTACTGGTTTTGGCGCTTCATATCTAGGTGTGCCATATGTCCAACAAACAGGGCCATTATGATTCAACGCTGAAGTACAATACAAGTTAGTCCATTTATTGGTCAGCGTATTTGCTATTTGAGAGAATATTTGAGTTAATTCGGAAATGTTATTGGCCCATAAAAATTGCGATGGTGTACTCGCTAATGATTGGAGCTTTGTTTTCATTCTGTTCAATTGCTGTGTAGGGACATCGTTTCCTTGTACTCCGATCATCCAACTGTCAAATAATGTGTTGTTGATTTTTAAATTATGTATTTTATTTTCAACGAAGTTGTGGATCTCATTTGCTGTGTATAATTTTTCATCTTCAATTTGTGAAGTATTGTCAAGTCCATCGGTAAACGTAATAATATGAACGCCTTCAAAATCCTTAAACTTATTTGTGTTGGTATATTTAACTAATTCATCAAGACCTTTATTTAATGCATAATACATAGATGTAGCTGGTTGTCTATTAGTTCTACCATTTATAAACTTATGCATTTCTATTTTATTGGTGGCAGTAAGTGGAGTAATATCAAATACCTTTGTGTTTTCCATAGTTGAGAAACTTATAATCCCAATTCGAATATTTCCTTGATTTGATGAATTGTACATTTCATCAATAAAACTTTTAGCTGAAATTTTAACTTGTTCAAAGTCTGTACCCAAACTGCCGCTGCAGTCAAGAACTAACAAAAAACAGGCATCTTTGTCCATTCGTTTGTTTGCTATAGCATTACCTGATTCACTATCTGGCATCCAAACACCATCTTCATAACGCCAATATAAAAGCACTTTATTGTCAAGACTTAGTTTGGGATTTGTTGTAATGTCATTAAAAATATATACGAGTTTTTCGTTTTCATTCCTTCTCCCAGAAGTGATGCCACCTGAAGAAATATTACTTGAAAATCCTTTATACTGAATATTGCTAAGTGTTGAAGAACTTTTGCCGGTAACTAATTGGTCCCCCATGATGTAATATGGGTAGTTTAATGGGTTGTCTTCTTTTTGTGCATGTAAGTTCAAACTACCTGCAAATAGACACATAATAAAGCAAAATAAATAAAAATTTCTCATAAACGTAAATTTACGTCTGCTCCTATACAGACAATTTTGAAATATAGTAAATGTTTTGTTGATATGTTAATAATTGAATAGTTTTGCAAATATAGGTAATAAACTACCCCCCCCAATTTTTTAACAATAATTAACTGTTTGAGGGTGAAATAGGTAGATTTTGTGCTAAAATTGAAAAATTTGGCCTAATGGTCAAGATAAACATCGTTCATCACAACGAGTCACGTTGTGGTTGCGAGAATTATAATATTGTGTCTCGGTGGTGGAGGTCATAATACTTGAAAAGTTGTTTTATTTTGAGTCAATAAATTTTTTGCAATTCCAAAAAGAAATAGTCCCCGTTGCTTAAATATGTAACGGGGACTATTATGGATTGAAAATATCCTAATTGGCTTAAATTTTGGTTTTACTGTAGCTATATTTTATTTTGTTTGAATTGGAGAATAGTATAGTAATTATAATGATTAGAAACTTTTTTATGAGAATTATATATGAGTTATATTTACTTAATCAAAACTTTTGATATTTTTGAGCCTTGACGGGTGATGTAGAGGCCGGGGGTGAGGTTGTTGGCATCGACTTTTACGCCATGGAGGTTATAGTATTCGATAGGTACCATTGGGGTAGCAATTCCTAATTGAATATCTTCAACACTTGTAACATTTGTGTCGGTAACATCGTAGGCACATAATCCACAACCTGGAACATATAGGAATAGACGAACGCTATTGTTTGCCATCTTTATGTAGTCGGCCGAACAAGCATATGTTTCACTCCACACATTTCCAATTCCCCCTTCAGGAAGTGTCCATAATTGTTTCATACCACCGAATGTAAGGTCAGTCGTAGTTTGCACAAGATTGAATTTGTGGCTATCAGAATTGAACGCATCATCGTAGGCATACGCTACATATCCGTTGCTGCCAATGGTAAAGAATGTGCCACCATTGGTTAAATCACTATTAGGCGCAACCGATGGATTAGCAAGGAAAGAGCCTTCGCGCGATGCAGTTGAGAATTTGTAACGAGTGAGTGAGGTAGAAGCTCCGTCGATAAACATGTCGTCGGCAGTAACAGGTAATACAAAAGGAGCAGTGCTGAAGTCGGTTGCCGATGTTGGATAAAATGCATTTACGGTTTTGATTTCTTCGGTGTAAGAACCATTAGCATATGTCCATCGTACGATGTATTTATTGTTGGCTGGTACACCTAAAATAGTGAAGTTGCCTGTTGTTACATCGCCAATAATTGCAACTCGGTCAAAGCGTCCTTTTGATATTTTAGAGTCGGATGATTTAATGCGTGCAATTTCGGTTACAGCACCAGTTTCAAGGTTAACTTGATGCACGATTAATGGATATGAACTCATCATTGTGAGGTTTGATATACACACATTGCCATTAGAGTCTTTCATCACATTGTTGCATGGGAAATATCCTACCGATGCTTCGCTTCCGAGGGTGATGCGACCAATGTGTTCACCTGTAGCTGCACTATATTTTTCGAGGAATGCTGTTGCCGATGAAGAGTTTTCCATGCGCCCCGAGATGTAAACATAGTCGCCTACTGCAACCATTGTGCGATTGAGCGAACCGCTACTTGCAAATGACATATTGTTAAACCCATTTTTAACCGAGCGCATCCACACGCTTTCGATGTTGATGCCACCATTTTCGCTATAGGTTGAGGGGTCAACTTTGATAGAATAACCGTTTTCGTATTCGCCTACACCGATAGATGTAATGGTAAATGAACGCACATCAGATGGAGTGTCGAGGAATTTTCCACCACTACCGATAACTCGCCAGAAGTATGTGCCTAACCCGATTGAAGAGGCGGGCACCTTTGCCATGCCACCATTGCCTGCAAATGTTTTTGTTGAAGAAGCAGGGAATGATGCATCAGCCGATACTTCTACTCGATAGTTAGTCATACCATTATCTGACTCTAACCAGATGAATGTTACTTCAGATTCAAGGCTTGCACCGTCTTCGGGAGCTATGAGAGGAGGTTTTGGCCCTTGCGTGCGTGCAGGACTCTTGAAAGATGCTATTTCGCTTGATGCTGCGATTTTACCAGGTTGCAACGATATCACTTTCCAATAATAAGTGGTGTTGTCTTTGAAATCGGCGATATCACTCAAATCAAATGAATATGAATTGGTTTTGATGTCTGTTTGACTATATTTAACTGATGTGCAAGCTGCGTCGTCGCAGATGTAAAGGTTGTATGTCCCATTTTCAATTGCACTCCAAGAGAATGTTTGGTCCCATGAAGTTGCTGCGCCATTGATAGGAGATATGAGCGTCACTTTTTCGGCTTCGCCATCGGGGTAGTTGGCATAAGCAACGGCGTGCTCTTTACCAAATCCGTCATAAACGCACACTGCATACCAATATCCCGATTGTTTGTTGGTGGGAAGTGCAAATGAAGGAGAATATGTAACATCTAAAAGGTATTGGCCATCAATGCCATCTTCGGTCATTGCTGCTTCGTGAGTTACACTCATAGGTACTGCGTAAACCGAGTAGCGAATGATAGTGTTTTTGTGAGGGCCTGTTACGGCGTCCCATGAGAGAGAGCCATTAGTGCAGTTGAGGTTTTTAACAGCACCATAGTTGGTCACTGTTTTCCAATCGATTTCGGGAACAAGAGCTTTTGTTGGGAAACATTCTTTAGCCACAAAGTCGCCATGCTCTTTATATTCGCCACAGAAGTATTGAATGCTATAGAAGTTTGAACCAAATGCTTTTACTCCATTGTCGGCAGCAAATTGGCGTGATTGTTTCACATTATAGACATGTTCTTCCCAGTGTGCTTGAGTGTTTTTGAGGTCTTCTTGGTAGCCCATTGCTTGTGCAAGGTCGTAGATGTTGACGCTGATGCTGCAATGCACATTTTTGAAGTGTTTAGCAAGGCCATACCACCAGTTAGAGATTTTGCCAAACGATGCCATTGAGTGGTCGTTGTGCCAGTAGATTTGTGGCGACATGTAGTCAACGATGCCTTTGTTCATCCATGAAAGAGGGTCGGAATAAAGCGAAGTGTATTGAGTGTCGTAACCACCAGGCCAAATTGACAAACCATATTTGCTTGCCGATGCACCAGCAGTTCCAGGAGGTGCAAGTCCAAAACGCACTTCGGGACGAGTTTCTTGCACCATGTTATACACATCGGTAATCATTTTGTCGACATTCTCACGACGCCAATCACCAATAGAGAGTGATGTGCCACTATTTTTCCATAATTGGTAGTCGGGAGCATCAGAGCCTTCAGATGTACCACCTGTTGGGTAGAAATAGTCATCGAAAATCATACCCTCAACAGGATATTTCTCGATAATCTCTTTACACACCTTCACAATGTGTTCGCGAGTGGCATCAAGCCCAGGGTTAAGCACAGTGAAGGTGCCATTAGTGATGAGCCAGCCATTATTTTTTACTTGAGTGTCGAAAGTTGTGTTCCAAGTAGAGGTTGTACCTGTGCTTGACCAACGATAAGGGTTAACCCAAGCATATACTTCAATACCACGCTTGTGGCATTCGTCAACACAAAATTGTAATGGGTCCCAGCCTGGATCTTTGCCACGAGTGCCAGTGAGGTAGCTTGACCAAGGTTCATAGCTTGATTGATACATCGCGTCGCACATGCTTCGCACTTGGAAACAGATGGTAGTTAAGTTCATCTCTTGCATGCGTTCAATATATGCTACGAGATCGGCTTTTTGTTGAGCTATAACTGATGCCGAATTGCCTTTTTGTTTAGGCCAGTCAATATTTGCTACTGTTGCAATCCACACCGAGCGGAATTCGCGTTTTGGGGCTATTTGAGCCCATAAATTGGTTGAGATAAATAGAGAGAGCAAGGCTAAAAGTAGCCACTTTTTAGTTTTTAGCATGGTTTATTTGTTTGTTAGTTTTTATTTCGTCTCAAAGTGTTTTGGCTAAAATTACACAAAACTCTGCAAAAGTAGTTATTATTTGCTTAAAATCAAAGATTAGAGTCCTTCTAAATTTACGATATTGCGACGATATAGGCATAAAAAACGATGACAACCATAAAAGGTTGCCATCGTTTGCTATTAGAGATAATCTATAATGATTATTTTTTGATCACAGGGTAGGTTGCAACACCATTGTCGGTTGTCACCTTGAGGAGGTAAAGACCAGCAGGGAGTTTTTCTACATTGATTACCTTGGCTTGACCACTGATGCATGAAGTTGTTTCATTGTAAACTTCGGCACCATTAGCACCATAGATGCAGTATTTTGCATTGTCGCAGTTGAAGTCGCAAATCACATTGAGCGCAGTAACCACAGGGTTGGGGAATACATTCACTTGTGAGTTGATTGAGATGTTTTCGACACCATCAAATTCGGTAACTTCAAGTTCAAATGCATGAACGGCTTGAGCACCAGCGGGGTCGGTTGCTGTGATGCGAACGATAACTACTCCCACCTCGTTGGCAACGAAGATAGCGCTTGCATCAGCTTTGAATGCTGTAACGATATCATCGGGCGAGATGGTCATTTCGTAGGTCAATTCATCGCCATCGGGATCTTCAAACATGTCGGCAAATGAGATGATGTCGGATGTAGTTGTTGCCATCATCGTCATGTAGTCGGAAGTTGCTACTACGCGAGGAGCACGATTGACATGTTCAACAAGATAACGAGCTGATTCATATGATTCGTTGCTATAAGCATCGGTTGCGGTGAGGGTCAATGCATAGTTACCTTGTGTTCCAAACTCGGGAGTGATATTGGCAATAACTTTAACGCCATTAGGAGCATTTCTAACAGTGGCCGCGTTTTCAGTTACTTTGATAATTGCAGTTTCATCAATAGCAGTAACTTCAAGTTTAGCCATGTTACCATTGTCATCAAGTCGCAATGAGAAGTCATCGTTTTCAATGTCAACAACATTAAATTCTACTTTAGTCAACGCGCCTTCTTTAGCATAAGTGATGTTAGAAGGAGCAGTGATTGAAGGAGCAGCATTTTTGTCGAGAACGATTGGGAAGTTTACGACTGGTTGAACTGGGTCGTTGCTCTTGATGACGAGGACTGCTTTGTTGTCTTTGTCCATAGGAGCATCGATTGCGCTTAAGCGGAATTTCACATTGAGTGATTCGCCTGGGGCTATTGTGCCAGTTTTGTCGCTTTCGGGGTTAAGCATTTTAACCCATGCATCACCTTCGCGTGTTTCAAGACAAGTCATGATGTAACCAAGTGAACCATATTGCTCTTCAAACATAGTTGCGATGTCAAACCATCCATAGCCTTCAACATATCCCATGTAGCGGTTAGATTCTACACCTTCTTCTTTAACAGAAAGATATGCTGGGAATTCTACTCCCACTGGGTATGTGATTACAACATAGAAGTCTTGGCCTGGAGCCATGTAAACAGCACGATCAAGAGGAATTACCAAGAAGCTTGCATTTTCCATTTCATCAATGTGGAATGTGCCCTTGCCCAATACAGTAGTGCCTTCTACATCATTGCCATTGATGATTTCTACTTTGATGTCAACATCTTTGAGACCTGGTAGGTATGTGGCAGTATAGATGTGTGAAATGTTGAAGCCTTCTTGTGGAGCAACATAGTAAGTTGCGGCTTTGTATTCACCAAATGTATTGCCCGTACCATATTGATAGGTAGTGTTGTTGCCTGTAAGAGTTGAGTGATAAAGAGCACGGTTGTAGGTGAAGTCGGCAGGAACATCAAGAACTGATGCTTCGTTGTCTTCAAATGCAGTGATAGGCGTAGAGATGTTTTGGCGCAATTTAGCAGCATCTTCGGCGCTCAATGAACGAGCAACTGATGTTGGAGCGATACCACCGCCACCGAGGTCTTCTTGAACTTCGCCTTTGCCTGTTGGGTCTAAGCGTAGCTCATATGTGAGGCGATATTGTCCGTTGTTGCTAATCATTACAGAGTCATTGCCTACATAGTCGTCCGATACATTTGAAACGCGTATTTCTTCTTTATCGAGCGCGATTTGAGGCGCTGGAGTAACGATGAAACGCACATTTACATTGGCTGAATCGTTTTCGTTGTAGTAGAATGTCAAAGGTACATCATAGATGCCTGGTTGCATTGCCATGTCATACATCATAGGAATTGAGATGCCTTGTGGCGTAGAACCAATAGTAACTGGAGTGTAGTCGTTGTACTGAGTCCACATACGGTTGCCTGTAGGTTCGCCCGTAATCCAGTCAATCTCTTCTGCTTCATAGAAAGTTGAGAACATAGGAGTATACATGTCAAACCATTCATCATATAATTGAGGACCGCCATTCTTAATATGAGAGATAGTGAATGTAGCCGAACCTTCATTTCTAATATAGAAGCAAGCTTCATAGTTGGCACCCATTGCGGTGATAGGACCAGCCGATGGATCATCAAAGTGACCTACTACGCGTTCAACAATGATAGAATCGGTAGGGAAGACTGGTTTGGATTCACCTGTGATAGTGAGGTTGATGGGGATTTGGATTTTTTCTTTACCAGGCACATTTGAGTTGATGTCAATAGCGCTGTTGTATGTTCCAGCCATTTTGTCGGTGAGGATGTTGAAGTCAATCAAGCGTCCATCATTAGGCTTAATGGTGTTTTCAACAACAGGGTAGAATTGCACTGCATTGTTGAATGCTACATAGCGTTCGGGAATGCGAATGCCTACTGTGCCATCTTCGTTTGAAAGACCTGCAAGACCAAAGATGCCATAGATAACAGCATAGTCGCCAAATCCTTTATATTGGAACTTGAATGAGCCATCTTTTTTCATAATGATTTGATAGCAAACACCTATATTCATAGAGTTGCCATATTCCATCCATGAAACTACTACTTCATTTTCGGTCATATAATGGTATGTACCTGCAGTCTTGCTTTGATCGCAAGTGTGCAAGCCCCAATAAGGCGCGATGATGTTGGTGTAAATTGTTCCTGCAGGGAATTCACCTGGAGGCTCGGGCCAAATCTTGTCGTCGTTGCGTTTTGTAAATGAAATGAAACCGGTGTTATAGATGTACATTGTGTCGTACACTTTTCCATAATATGGGAAGTTGAATGGCAATTTCACTTCTACATAGTCGTGTGAGTTGTAGTAAGTGAAGTTGTTTTGTTTTCCAAGTCCGGTTGTTTCAATGTCAAACCAGTCAAAAACAACATTTTTATCATCAATAGAAGCGCTATAAGAGTAGGCTACATTAGCACCAACATTAATGTCGCTGAATGAGAAATATTCGGGATTAGGAGTGATTGAATATTTCAATGCTTCATTACCTTGGTTGTTAATATAAAGAGGTTTGCCCAAATAATTTCCGCTGAGGATAGTAGTGTCAATAGCGGTATAGCTCAAGTCGATAGAAGGACAGCCAATTACTTCGCCATTAACGGTTGCGGTGAGTGAGCCAGCGCTTGTTGCAACTGAAATTTCATCGGTAATAGTTCCTTCGTTTTCGGTAGGAAGTGTTACGATAACATCTTTTGACATGCCGGCTGCGATTTTGAATTCGCCCATTGCTTCAATTGCAACACGATTGTTGGCTGTTGAAATAGAGGTGACATTCAATGTGTCTTTACCAGTGTTTTTAATTGTCAAAGGAAGTTTTGCAGTTGATGTGCGGAACACTTTGCCAAAGTTTATTTCATTTGATTCGAGTGCAACATCGGCTGTTAATTGCGAGCCTGTGATGTTGGCATTGAAACGAACAAATGAGGTAGGAGTAACAGGGTCGTTGCTCATGATGACAAGGTTGTTGAATGTAGCGCCTGCATACATTTCAGCATCGGCTTTAAGGATGGCTGCGATGTTGATGCTTTCGCCTGGATTAACAATGCCATAAGCAGGAGATAGGGCTGTTACAAAGTTGGGTTTAGGTGCAATGAATTTAATAGATGATTGCGAAGTGAATTGACGGTATACATCTCCAGCAGGGTCATCGTTGGTTTCCCAATAGTCGGCAACATCGGCCGAAGTTAAAGTTAATGGGTCATTACCTTCTCCGTTGAGGATACCGCAATAAAGTGTAGAACCTTCTTGGAATAGAGTGGCAGCTTCGTAACTGTCGTAGAATATTTCAATGTCGCCATTAGAAGAGAGTGCGATGCGGAATGAAATAGGGGTGTATTCTTGGTCATAAACCAATGCTAACACCTCGGTGTATTTAACTACGAATTTACCATCTTGTTTAGCATACTCAATCTTTGATTGAGGACTCATCGCCAATTGATATCCGTAAGCCGAAATGTAGGGTACGCCCTCAAGACCATAAGCACTTTCGCTCAATGGTGAACGATAAGCATATTCGCCAGTGCCAAATGCTATACCACCATAGCTTGTGATATATGCATAATCGTAGCTTTTGCCATAGAATGGGAATGCAAAGCCAAGAGCAATTTGTTTTGACAAATATGTATTGTCGTCGAATGTTGATGCGATGTTGGTGCCTCCAATAAGTGACGCATTTCCATCATAAGCAAAGTCGGTTGCTCCGTTGAGGTTAGTAGCAGCTACATAACCAAAGCGATGAGCCGATTTGCCTTGAGTTTCAAGAGTGCGGTCAGAGAATTTAGGGAATACATATTCCAATGGATAGTTACCATCGTTTTTGATTGCAAACTCTTTTGTAACAGCAGCCGAGTCAACGCCAAGTTCGCCCACTTCGATAGTGCTTGGCTCAATTGTGATTTTAGCGGGGTCGGTTGCAACACCTGTCAATGTGATTTTGAATTCAGAGTTGTCAGAGTGTTTGAATACAATATTGCCAGTATGGCTACCTGCTGCTTTAGGAGTGAATGTTACATCAAATTTTGTGTAAGCACGAGCAGGGAATCCACCGCTGATGTAAGAAGGACCTTCAAAGTGTTCCGAAGTAGAAACGATGCGGTTGCCACTCAATGAACCATAGTATCCAAATGGGCCATAACCTTCGTTGAATACTTCAACCGAAAGTGTTTTGCTTTCACCCACGAGGAGGTTACCAAAGTTTACAACCTTGGCTGGTGACATTGCAGGAGCATTGCCACTAACGGTCATAGTAACAGGGATAATGGTTGTATTTGCTTCGCTTTCGTTGGTGTTGAAACGAAGGTTGAATTTGTAAGTACCATTCACAAGAGGTTGTCCATCGTTGGTTACAACTACATTTTGTGTTTCGCCATATTTCACTTGGCCTTCGGCAGGAGTGAGTGTGATTAGTTTGTCCCAAGCAGGGTTTTGGCTCACTGCAGTGATTGCCCATCCGGCTTTGTTGCTGATAGATTGGTAAGATGAGCCAGTGAGGGCTTCAGCAACAGAGTGCCATGTTTTACCCATGTCGTTACTCATATAAGAGTAGGTAGAGTAAACTTCATCGGTTACAGTTGCAAGACCAAGAGGGTAACCTTGTTGGCCAGCAGGGAAGTGTATCACTGCCCAGAATGATTCGCCTGGAGCAAAGAAGATTTGCTCGTTGAGTTTCATCATGCCTTCAGAGTAGAATGCAGGTGTAAACTCTTGAAGAAGAGTAGCCGATGAGATGTTGTTGCCTTTATAAATTTGGAAGATAGGGTTCGCTCCATATACGCTGTTGACTTTTATAGCGGTGAGGTTAAACCCTTCGGGGTATGTATCTTTGTCAACATAGAACCATTGAGCCATAGAGTTGGGCAATGAGTTGTCTTCATCGCCAATGTAGGCATAAATGTTGTCGTAGTATTTGAAATCTTTTGGATATTCGCCTGCGATGTAGTCGCTTGTTTTAAATACGGCATTAGCAGCATAAGGAGTGATACCCAATTTGCTGTTATATTTTGCGATTACACCTGGATTGGCTTTTGCTACCGAGCGAGTAGCAACTGTATATTGAGTGGTTGCAACAGATGCATTCCATTTCAAAAGACCTTCATCATCGTTGCCAATGTTGAATGATGCATTTCCTTGCGCACCTGGTTTTACGGTAAATGACAATGTTGATTTGTCGATAGTCATTTTAGGCCCAGCATTGGTTGTTGCTACAACGATTGGAGATAGTGCCGAAGCATCACCCCAACGGTTTACTGCAGTCATTGCAAGATAGTAGGTTGTCAATGGTTGTAGGCCTTCCAATACATATGTTGTAGTTTCACCCGAAGAGAGGAATTTAGTGTCGATGACTACCTTGTTGAGAGTGCTCAAGTCGGTGTTAGCATCAAACGCTTCGGTGCTGTAATAAAGAGCGTGATAGCTCACGATGTTGTCGCTTGAAGAAGGAATTACCCATTCGAGAGTGATGTTGTCTTGTGCAGGAAGTGCAGTGAAAGTGCTCACAGCTTCGGGAGCAACACCACTACCACTCATGTTGAGTGCTTTAACAGCATCGATGTAACCTGCACCATGTAGGCCTTCTTTACCTTCGTTGTATTTATAAACATCGTTTACCGAAGTGATGATTTGTTGGCGAATGGTTTCGGCTGGGATTGTAGAACTACCATGTTGAGAAACAACAAGGGCAGCAATACCGGTAACATGAGGAGTTGCCATTGAAGTGCCTTCGTTAAAACCATATTGGTTGCCAGGGAGTGTACTCAACACACCATGTGCTTCGCCATAGTCGAGAAGACCACCAGGAGCAACGATGTCAACCCAATCACCATGGTTAGAGTAAGCCGCAATAGTGAAGTCAGATGTCATTGAACCTACTGCAACTACTTTGTCGTAGCATGCTGGGTAGAAGTTGCCCAATGCGCCATCGTTACCAGTAGCGAAGAACATCACACCACCGCTCACATTTTTACCACGATTCATCGCGATGAAGTAGTCAATGGCATCGAGTACATCTTGTTCGTAGTAGTCGTTTGAAGCCCAACCCCATGAACAGTTGGCGATTGATGCGCCATTGTTGGCAGCATATACGATAGCAGCAGCAAAGTCGCCTTCGCCCGAGCCTGAACGAGAGTCAAATACTTGGCAAGAGAGCATTTTCACGCCCGAGCCATATGAGCCATTACCACCAGCAATACCACACACACCTATGCCGTTGTTGTTAACGGCTGCAACAGTACCAGCGACATGGGTACCATGGGCATGAGGATAAATATCTTTAGAGTTTGTACAGAAGTTCCATCCATAAACATCGTCGATATAGCCGTTGCCATCGTCGTCTTGACCAGCAACACCATTCAACTCAGCTTGGTTGAGGAGAACATTTGCCGAAAGGTCTTCGTGGGTGTAGTCGATACCACCGTCAATGATTGCAACAATAACATCGTTGCGACCAGTGGTAGTTTCCCATGCTTTAAAAAGATTAATATCGGCGCCTGCTACACTTGTGCCCAATGCTCCAGTGTTGTTGTAATGCCATTGGCTACCTAAACGAGGGTCGTTGAATGGCATTGTTGAAGGGCGCACTTCGGTAGAGAGAGGAGCAGCAGTTTTGAATGTGCCGTTTTCCTTCAATACCATAGGCACTTTGCAAGTTGCTACTTGCACACCTGCAGTTTGGCTGAAGATGCGTTGTGCTTCTTTAGGGTTGATTGACTCGTCAAATGTCACTTCATACCAACGGTCGAGACCATATTGTGCCATTTGATCTTCATACTTTGCACTATAAGGGAATACCCTTTTGAAACTCATAGCCTTCACTTTGCGAGCCGAAGCATCAAGTGTCTGTACACCGGTGCTTAAAACTCCATTGGTGGCGGTGATTTTTTTATTGCCTACCGATTTAGCAATCTCGGTTTGCAATTTCACACGCACAACGCCTTTGCGAGGCGATTGGCTTTGAGCTTGTGCAAAAACTACGCTACTCATTGCAATGATGAGTAACATCACTAAGCGTGAAAAGATTTTTTGCATAAACAGGAAATTAAATTAATAAAATATTATTGTTTTATAAATTTTGCGATTATAGATAATTGATTAATACTTGAATTAATCTAAAAATCCTACAAAGATAGGAATTTATTGGCTAAAAATCCTCAAAAATGAGATAAATGTGATTATTTTGTAGATGATTTAGCGTTGATATGCAGTATGTTGAGTAAATATGCGATAGTAGTGAATAAAAAATAAAAAGTTATGCACGATTGCACAACTTTTTAACAGATATAGATGAGTGTATGTAACAATTTAATATCACATCAGCATAATGAAACTCGAATGACTCAACGCGATTTATTCAAGATTAATTATGCATTAAGCGCTACGGATTATGCATTAAAACTTATCCTTTCCCTTCGAGGATGCCGGCAGCGAGAGTATCGGCTGTGTGAATGAGAGAGAGAAGTGGGCATATTTCTTTGGCTTTGCGATTGCTTGCCACCATTTCGCTACTTTGAAAAGCGATATCCCAACTGCCCATGTGCCAGCGTATTGCCATAATTTCATCATCGTTGAGGTCGAGACCACTGCGTAGGAGCATAATCACCGATTTTTCGCCATGTCCAAGAGGGAAATCAGAGTAATCAATGTTATAGGCCTCTTGTGCTTCCCACATACCTATTTCGTTGCGCACCTTCTTCGTTACTTTTTTGTAGATGTCGGCCTTGCACACATCGTGGAGTAGGGCAGCGATAGCGATGCTATCATCGGGAATGCGACTCACAACATCGGGACGCAACTTTGACATTTGTTCCTTGAGCATAACCGCAATTTTATATACATTGAGTGAATGTTCCACCAATCCACCTTCAAAATTGTAATGATTTTTGCACGACGCCGGAGCCTCAAAAAATCCAAGATCTTCAAGATCTTCAATCACATAATCAATGTTTTCACGCTCAGTCGCCTTAAGAATCTCAATAAATTCGGTTTTGTACTTGTTTTCTTTTGCCATAGTAAAGATGTTTCAATAAATTTTATGCAAAGTTAGAAAAAATACAAACAAATAAAAAGTGATGAGTATATGCAAATTTATAAAAATGCGTAAATTTGTGAGGGACTAATATTTTGTGTTATGAAGTTTTGTCGTGTTATGTCAATATTTGCGATTTGGGCTGTTGCTTGTTGTGTTGAGGTGATGGCTGCAAGTCCTTTTACGGTGATTGCTAATGTGGGTGAGGATGCGTCAACGATGATGCGCCTAAATTGGCACACCGATGTGGATTGTCGAGAGGGTGTGTGTCGTTATACTTTTGCCGATGATTGGGACTGGTCGGAGGCACGGTCTATGACGGCTCAACGGGAGTTGTGCACTGTTTTTGATAGCATTTATTCTAAAACGGCCGATGGTAAGGACTTTTATGAGTCGGCTCGTTTCATACGCAATACTCTTGAATTGGATTCACTCGTCCCTGATACTCAATATAAATATTATATAGAGGGCGATAATACTATTCGCTATTTTAAGACGGCTCCACGGGATAATAATTGGACGGCGGCTGTGATTTCTGACTTCCATGCCTATGCGCCACTACCGGCTCGCACTCGTGCTGCGATGGATATGCTTGCAACACTTGAACGATGCAATGGCGAGTTTGACATGGTGTTGCATGTGGGTGATATCATTGCGTGGGGTGGTAGTTATTCGTTTTGGCGTGAGTTGTATGCCAATAAGCCTTTTGAAAAATATGTGTGGGCTGGTGTGAATGGCAATCACGATAATATGAGTCGTGGCTATGCGCATCAGTCAAACGAGTTTTTCCGTCACACCAACAACAATCCACTTAATGGCTATGAGGGCGAAATGGGTGTGTGCTACCATTTTACTTATGGCAACACGCTTTTTGTGATGCTCAACAATGAGTCGATGAAGAGTGAAGAGGGGCTTTGCAAGGCGCAACAATGGGTGCGACAAGTTATTGCCGCGAATCCCCATCGTTTTGTGGTGGTGATGGAGCATTATCAGTGGTTTTATGGCAACACTGGCGAGTCATCGCAATATGAACGCTGGCGACAACTCTTTGACGAATGTGGCGTGGATCTTGCTATAGCGGCCAATAACCACATTTATGCACGCACTAACGCGCTATATCAAGGTGTGGAAACCGATGGCAGTAGGGGTACGGTGTATGTTCAAACTCCTTCGGCCGACAATGAGCGTGGACAGGCGTTGCAAGAATGGAATGGCAATCATCCACTGATTAAATATCTATGGAACGAGGGCCCTAACACTGTGGGTGCTCTCATCCTTAATGCTACTGACAATGAACTCTCTATTACGCTCTATAATCGTGATGGAAATGCCATTGACTCGGCGATAGTGAAAAGGAAAAATGTGAAATGAAAGATATAACTATCTAACGCGTTTTCTTAAAATTATCTCGCTGAATATTTGCGGCTGAAGATGTTTTGTTGGCCTTGCTTCCAATTGAGGATGTTATCTGTTATCGTGTTATTTGAGGATAACATATGATAACATGGATAACATACATAAGTTTTACTGGTATTAATATAAAAAAAGAACTAACCACATTGTGATTAGTTCTCTTTCTGTGCGCACGAAGGGACTCGAACCCCCACGTCTCACGACACTAGATCCTAAGTCTAGCGCGGCTACCAATTACGCCACGTGCGCAATGATTACGGGTGCAAAGATAGAAACTTTTCCGTAACCGTGCAAATATTTTTGCATTAAATTAATCAAATTGATTGCTCAATGTTCCAAACGAATGCACGAAGTCCTAATTTGGGAGTTTCAACATCCATTTCATGGAGAGTCTTGAGCACATTATCTACACGGTGATCTTCAACCACAGTGATGATAGCCGATGCAAGTGAGGGCCAAGCGTGAGAGCCATAGTGAGGCTCTCCGCTTTTGCTTCCTCGACCTTGTACTTCTTGCCATGCAGTAAATCCACGGCAGTTATTGCGTTCGAGCATGTCAACGATACGCTCGTAGTATGCTTGGTCAAATGTTATTAATATCGATTTCATGATGTTGCGAGGAATTAAATTTTGTTTTCTTTTTCGGCTTTAGCTTTGGCTTTGCGAAGTTTGCGGCGTTGACGATTCACGCCCACTGATGCAAAGATACAGTACATTGCAGGCACAAAGAATAGGGTCAACAATGTAGAGAATGTCAAACCACCGATAACGGCTACACCCATTGGACGCCACATTTCAGATCCTTCGCCTGTACCCATAGCCATAGGCACCATACCGAGGATTGTGGTCAATGCAGTCATCACGATAGGACGAAGACGCGATTCACCACCATCGATTACAGCATGGCGTATTGACATGCCGCGTTCACGGTTGAGTGAGATGTAGTCAATCAACACGATACCGTTTTTCACTACGATACCTATCAACATGATACTACCAATCATCGACATCACATTGAGGTTTTGTCCGGTGAGGAACAATAGCCCGAAGATACCTGTGAATGCAAATGGTATTGAGGTCATGATGATACCTGGATAAACATATGATTCAAATTGGGCAGCCATCACGATATATACCAATATGATGATGAGCAATCCGAGCATCAACAAGTCGGAGAATGATTCTTGTTGGTCTTCGTAACTACCCGATAGTTCGATAGCAATGCCTGGAGGCATATCCAATTTGTCGAGTTGGGCTTGTGAAGCAGCAACAACTTCACTCATAGGCACACCCGACACAGTTGTTTTAACGGTGATGATGCGTTCACGGTCTTTACGCTCAATCGTAGGAGGAGTGAAGCGTTCCACTACAGTACCCACATCTTTAATTCTCACTGCATTGCCGGTGGGGCTATAGATGAGAATGTTTTCGATGTCTTCGATTGATGTGCGATGCTCGGGAGCATACATCACTTTGATGTAGTATTCTTCACCATCTTCGCGGAAGAGTGAAGCAATGCTACCATTGATGCGGTTGCGTAGATACATCGCTGCAGTTTGAAGGTTAAGACCATATATTGCCAATTTTTCGCGGTCAAAGTCAACTTGATATTCGGGTTGATAGTCGGAGCGCGAGATTATGATGTCGGCCGTACCTTTTATGCCTTCAAGGATATGTTTGAGTTGTTGAGCCACGGTGTCGGTTTGAGCGAAGTCATAACCATAGATTTCGTAGTCGATGGTTGATTGGCCACCCATGCCACCGCCGCCACCGCCGACATTTACTTGTTTCTTCTTAAACTCGGGGTAGTTTTTGAGGTCTTGACGCATGAGGTCGGCAATCTCAACGATGCCTCGTTCACGCTCTTCGACGCTATATAACTTAATGTTCATTGAAATGATGTGTGAACCATTGTTTTGCAATGAAGCAAAAGTGTTGTCGCTCGAAGCTTGACCGGTGGTGTAGTTAAGCACCTTTATTTCAGGATATTTTTCTCTCCATTCTTTAGCAAGGCGTGCTGCTACTTCGTCGGCTATTTCTACACGAGTACCGATGGGTAATTCAAGCGAAACGCCAAGGCGTCCGTTGTCGCCTGTTGGGAAGAACTCTGTACCCACAAATTTCAAAAGGAAGATTGATGCGATGAAGATTACAGTACATACGATTACCGACGATGTTTTGTGACGAACCACAAATCCAAGTCCACGACCATAAGCACGGTCGATTGCATCAAGACCTTTGTTGATGGGGGCAAAGAATAAGTTATAGATTTTACCATGTTTTACGCCTTTGCGAAGGAGTTGTGAGCAAAGCATAGGAGTGAGCGACAATGCGCAAGTGGTTGAGATAATCATCATGATTGTCACCATCCAACCGAGTTGCTTAAACATCACACCAGTCATACCGGTTACCAATGTCAATGGGAAGAACACGGCAATCAAGGTGAGGGTAGAGGCGATAACCGATATACCCACCTCGTTGGTACCATGGATAGCGGCTTGTTTAGGATCACTACCACGCTCTATGTGGGTTGTTACATTTTCGAGTACCACAATCGCGTCGTCCACCACCATACCGATAGAGATAGAGAGTGATGACAATGAGATGATGTTAAGACTTGTGCCTGTAATTGCAAGGTAGATAAACGATGCAATCAACGAGATAGGAATGGTGATACAGATAATCAATGTTGCACGCCAGCGACCGAGGAATCCAAACACCACGATAACCACAAATAGGAGTGCATATAGCACGGTTTCAACCAATGAGTTGATAGTGTTGCGAATGTTGTCGGATGTGTCAACAATCATTTCGAGTTTCACATCGGTTGGGAGGCGTTTTTGCAATGAAGGCAACATCTCTACCACTTTGTTAGAGATTTCAACCGAGTTAGCACCCGATTGTTTTTGAATCACAATCATTGCACCTTTTTTGCCATCGGTGTAGGCTTGTTGAGCGCGTTCTTCGAGAGTGTCGTCGATGCGAGCCACATCTTTGAGGAAGATGTTTTTGCCACCATATGAGCCCACGATGATGTTGCTCATTTCCTCGGGCGAGATAAATTCACCTTGCACACGCAATGAGTATGTGTCGGACCCGATGTCGAACGAACCACCTGGTATGTTGCGGTTTTCGGCAGCGATGAGCGATGAAATAGTCTCGATAGAGAGGTTGTAGGCTTCGAGGCGCACAGGGTCAACATATACATATATTTCGCGCTTGGGAGCACCCGAAATTGATACCGAACCCACACCATCGACGCGTGCCAATGGGTTTACTACAGCATCATCAAGAATTTTGTATAGCCCAGCCATACTTTCTTCGGCTTGCACCGAGAGCATCATGATGGGGACCATATCGGCGCTAAACTTGAAGATGATGGGGTTTTCGGCATCGTCGGGCAATGCACTTTCCACCATATCCAGTTTGTCGCGCACATCGTTGGTCAATACATCAATATCGTAACCAAACTCAAATTCGAGTGTGATGATTGAGATGTTTTCGCGTGATTTTGATGAGATATGTTTCAAGTGTTCCACCGAGTTGAGAGTATTCTCGAGTGGACGGGTCACATTTTGTTCGATATCTTGAGCACTTGCCCCTTGATATGTGGTCATTACCATGATGGTATTTGTCTCAATATCGGGGTAGAGGTCGATGGGGAGTGTCGAAAGCGAGAACAGACCTAAAATTGTGATAGCTATGAAACATAGCGTTGTCATAATAGGTCGTTTTACCGCACCTGCATATAAACTCATAGTAGTGTTATATTATGAAGAGATTAATGAGTAGTTAATGTTATTTTTTTGCTTCTACCTTAGTAGTGTCGGCGTTGTTAGTAGCGGCAGCGTTGTTGGCATCGCGTTTGATGAGTTCAACCTTCACGCCGTTGGCAAGTTGATTTTGACCAGCGATAACCACGAGGTCGCCATCGTTTACGCCCGAGATGATTTCATAAGCATCGTCGATGCGTTGACCGAGTTCCACTTTGTTGTATGATACTTTGCCATCGCTGTAAACATATACATATTTGTTGCCCGAACCAGGTTGTTTCACCACGGCACGATCGGGAACCACAACATGCATTTGTGAGCCATAGTTGATTTCAACGCGAGCAAACATACCTGGCTTGATGCGTTGGTTTTTGTTTGTGATGCCCACTTCTACTGCAAATGTGCGAGTGTTGGTGTCGATAGTGGGGTGAATGCGGCGTATGCGACCAGTGAACGATTCGTTTTCGAAGGCGTCAAATTTTACATCAACATGCATTCCGTTTTTGATTTTAGAATAGTCGTTTTCGGTAACATTGATTTTAGCAATCACCGATGGGCTGATTTGGCCTACAGTCAAGATGGGAGTGCCACCACACATGTCGCCTGGGTCGAAGTTGCGAGCAGTCACAACACCGCTAATGGGCGAGGTGAGCACAGTGTTTTCCATCATGTTTTTATATTGGCTTTTGAGCGCTTCGAGTTCGGTTTTGCGTTGGTCAACCATTTGTTGAGTGCCCGAACCGATGTTGAGAAGATTCATCGCACGATCATATTCTATTTGAGCAAGGTCGAGGCGCACTTTCAATTGGTCGGTATTGGCTTTGTCGAGGATTACGAGAGTTTGACCTCGTTTCACTTGTGAACCCACATCAACGAGAATTTGTTTGATGCGGTTGGGGGTTGAGGGAGAAATGTTGTTGAGATTGTCCACCTCGATAGTAGCAGTGTATTCCTTGATTAATGGAACTTCTTGCATCGATACTTTTTTCACATCAACCATAGGAATTTCTTCCTCTACAGGTTGTTGAACTTGTGCTGTTTCTTCTTCTTTTGAAGAACATGCTATCATTGACGCTGCGATAGCAATGTAAACGGGTAATTTGTGATATATTTTCATATTAAATGTTTTTTTTCAGCTTGAAAGTATGTTGTTTATTAGTCTTCCGAGGTGTATTTGTTTATGTCGGCGTTGCCCAAAAGAAGTTCGAGCTCGCTGTTAGAAATGAGATAGTTGTAAATTGATTGATAGTAAGCCAATCGTGAACGAGTGAGCGCTACTTCCGAGTCACGAAGGTTGAGGTAAGAAGCAGCCCCTATTTTGAAACTTTCTTCCATTATTTCGTGAGCCTTATCGGCTTGTTTCACGCTTTCGGCGCTCGAAGCAATTTGTTTCACATTTTTGTTGATATTGTCAATAGCCATTTCCACTTGCATGTTTATGGCGCGTTCAAGATTTTCGCGTTGGTATTTCATTTCGCTCACCTGAATTTCGGCTTGTTTGATTTTGGTGTATCGTTGACCACCTTGGAAGATGGGCAATGAGAGTGAAAGCCCTATTGTTGAATATGGGCTCCAACGGAAGTTGGTAAATGGATTGCCGTCCGACATTGAAGTCCAGTTATAGTTGGCTGTGAGTGCAACGGTAGGATACCAAGCCATCTTGTGCACATCGAGAGTTTCGTTGAGCATGCGAGTTTGGATATCAAGCATTTTCAAGTCGGTGTTTTGGTCGATAGAGCGATTGATTGAAAGCACATCTTCATACATTGTCTTTTCATAGTCAACCAATGAAGTAGTGGGTTCAAATGGGATTGCCACATCCATACCCATCAATATCGACATTTGCAATTTCACTTGTTTGATAGCGATTTCGGCTTGAAGGAGTTCGGGCTCAACATTTTTTACAGCCACCGAGGTGCGAAGAACATCATATTCCGATGCAGCGCCGAGTTCGTGTTGCTTGGTGTAGATATCGTGAGTTTCTTTTGCCATTTCGTAGTTGTCAAGAATCACCTTGTAAGAGTCTTTGGCAAGAAGAAGTGCATAATAGGCCGATTTTACTTGGTTGATGAGGTCGAGGCGCGATTTGCGTGCAGTTTCAACCGATTGAAGAATTTGGCTATCGCTCAATTTTAGCGACTTCCATAGTTGGGGTGCGATGAGAGGCATTTGTGCCGAGAAGCCCAATGACCATGAGTTGTCGAGACCCATTTTGATGCCGTTTGAAGCCGATTTGCTTGCCTCGGCTGCTTCGGCAGGGATGTCGGTTTCGCCTTCGCCTGGAGTGGGAGTGCTACCACCTCCACCGAGGGCACCCATATTGAGATACATCACTTGCTTGGCAAGAGTGCGGCTATATTGACCTGCAAAACTGATGCTTGGAAGTAGTTGGCCCAAGGTTTCTTTTTTAGAATAGTCCATGCGCTCTATTTCCATGTCGGCAACCTTTATCGAAGGGTTTTCGCTGAGCGCGATAGTGATACATTGGTCAAGCGAAAGCATGAGTGTATCGCCTTGAGCAAAAGAGGGGAGAGTAACCCCTATGCATAATGATGCAATAAGTGATTTTATTGAAAATTTCATATTATATTTATGTGTATCTTTAAAATTCGTGCAAAATTACCACAATTTCCCCGTATAATAAAGATATAACAATTAAAAAATGCCAAAAGTTCCAATGTTACTGAACTTTTGGCACATTTTATGGTTAATATGTTGTTTTTTTTTAATTTAAAATACAATATCCGGCATCGGTTAAGCCCTTGCGAATTGTTTCGATGTGGTTGTGGTTGAGTGTTTCGAGTTCGATGCGAAGTATGCAACCATTGATTTCGGTACTTGCATTGATGCGTTCGTGCGACACCGATAGAATGTTACCACCCAAGTCGGCGATGATGTTGCACACACCCGATAGTTGCCCGGGCTTGTCGTATAGGTCGATTTTGAATGTATAGTTGCGACCACTTTTTGACAACCCACGAGTGATGACACGGCTCAATGTGGTAACATCGATGTTACCCCCCGACACCAGGCACACCACCTTTTTCCCCTTGATGGGTAGTTTGTTAAACATAGCAGCAGCCACAGCCACAGCACCTGCACCCTCGGCCACGAGTTTGTGTTGCTCAAGTAGGGCCAGTATAGCAGCGGCAATCTCATCGTCGCTCACCGTCACCACCTCATCGACATACTTGTTACACATCTCAAATGTGTTGATGCCCGGCTCTTTCACCGCAATACCATCGGCAATCGTTGACACGGCCGATAGGTGTTGTATCTTGCCCTCTTGGAGCGAGGTGGCCATACTGGGTGCTCCCGACGATTGCACACCATAGATTTTAATGTCGGGGCGAAGGGTTTTGAGTGCAAAAGCCACACCCGATATCAATCCACCACCACCTATGGGCACTATCACAGCCTCCACATCGGGCAATTCTTCGAGTATTTCAAGGCCTATAGTACCTTGTCCGGCAATCACCTTGGGATCGTCAAATGGGTGTACAAAAGTGTACCCCATTTCATCGCGAAGTTGGATAGCCTTGGCATAGGCATCGTCATAAACGCCAGGCACCAAACACACATCGGCACCATATCCCTTGGTGGCTTCAACCTTTGATATAGGAGCACCGGCAGGCAGACATATCAATGCCTTGATGCCATTGTGTGATGCACCAAAAGCCACACCTTGGGCGTGATTGCCTGCCGAACAGGCTATTACGCCACGCGATTTCTCCTCCTCGGTGAGTTGTGATATCTTGTAATATGCGCCACGCAGTTTGAACGAACCGGTATATTGCATATTCTCGGGTTTGATATAAATATTGGCATCAGGGTTAAGGCGACGCGACCATATGAGAGGTGTCTTGCGCAAAACTTTCCCAAGCACCTTTTGAGCATTAAAAATCTCGTTAATTTCTAATTTGGCCATAATAAACAGTTTTTTTATGTAATGCAAATTTACAAGAATTTTGAATATTGCAACACAAAAGCACGAAAAAAAAGAAAATGAATGATGCCGTGTCGATGAAAACACCCATAGCACTCCCTCATTTCGCCCACCGTTATCGTGTTATCGTGTTATTTGTGGATAACATCGATAACATGTGGATAACACTGGAGGGGACTGGTGGTGTTAGGGAAAGTATAGATCCTCGGGGGTGTATATGAGTTTTTGTTGTGTGGGGCGATTGCGCAATACTCCCATTCGCATATTAACCATTAGCGTGCTATAGTCGCTCCCTTGGGGTATGAGGTTGGCATTGACAAATCGATGCACCATGTCGTTGACCTCGATGGAGCGTAGCAGATAACTATGTTGTTGTGCTATGCGAGTCCACTCTTGGGTGTGGGCATCGTCGGGAAATAGTGTCACATTGCGTCCGGTGAGGTGGTGAAGCGTGTCAACGAGGCTTGTGCTGCCACAGGCTATAAACAATGGCAATCGTGTGTCGTTGCGCAGGTATAGGTCATTATAGGTGGCACCCATCAGGGCCGATTTTTCGCTACTCACTACTGCTACCGACATATCTTCGGGGTGTGTGGGGAGTAGGTGTAGCCCAAATGGATAATATTCAGGGCTACTACCTGGCGAGGCTTGAAGTGTGCGTGTGCTATTGTCGATGGGCAGTCCGTTGGTGTCATATTTCACTATTTTGGCGGTGTTGCATCGATTGTTGATGTCGTGTTGCCAATACACCACTTCATCATCGAGTGTGATGCCTATTTGGTATCGGCGAAATAGCGTTAAGAGATAGTTGAAAATATCGGTCGAACTATACAGCCCACACATGTGGTTAAATAGAGAATTGGCATAATACCATAGGTGGTTGTGCATATATTGGTGCATAGTATCGTTGCTAAAGTAGGCAGTGTTGGTGGTCATAGTAATTGATATTGAGTTAGTGAATTATGAATTATGCATTATGCATTATGAATTGTTCTCGCGTTATCCGTGTTATCATGCAATAACACGATAACACGATAACACGATAACACGATAATTTAGGGATTGGTAGTGGAGTGTTTGCGTTTTAGTCGGCTCACCGTGTTGGGGCTCACGCCCAGTGTGCGACATATCTCACGCACCGATTTCCCCTCGCCAAGTAGTTGCATAATATCTTTTTCGCGAGAAGCCGATGCAGCCGACCGGCTTTTGAGGTGATCCATCTCGTGGCTCTCGCCAATGGGTATAAATCGCAACAACCCATTTTGTCGGTCGATATAGCAAGCCTGTACATTTGCTGCTCCATACACTATCTCACCGCTACGGCTCTTTATCTGCTTAATGTAGCGCATATTGTCGTCCATTGCGCTCTTGCCTATGGCAAACATTGAATCGGCAAAGTTGCCTATGCGTTTGCTCCTTGCGAGCGAATTTTCGGTTAGGGGCTCACTGAGGTTGCGTTTAGGAGTGTGCGACACTACAAGCATTGATATGCCATAACGATTTTTAATCTCGATTAGTCGTCGCATAAGAGTCCCAGCCTCGGCTCCCGACTCACTTTGTATGCATAGATAAGTGAGATTGTCGATTATGACCACCTGTGGTTTAAACACCTCTATGCGATTTTCGATAGTAGAGATGAGAGTGTTTTCGTAGTCATTACCACTATGAGCGCATATAGCGTTGGCGTTGATGCTTCCACGCATAAAATTGTCGTGAAACTTATACACTTCGCCATTATCATCGCGACATCGCGAAGCAAATTGGCGTAGCGACATCTCAAAGTCGAGATACAACACCTTGTAGCCTTTACGCGATATCTCATCGGCTATTTGTACCGATAGAATCGATTTGCCCGAGTTGGTATCGGCAAATAATATACTACACTCACCCTCGTAGAAGTAAGGCTCATAGAGAGGATTTAAATCCTCGATACACTTAGCCTCTTGCTGTAGTTCCTGTGCTGTGCTCACTGTGATTAGTGAATTGTCTTCGATTTTGATAGAGTTACATGGTTGGTGGTACATTTGTGCCACCAATTCAAAACTGTTTAATCCTTGTTGATTCATAATAAAAGATATTTGATTGATTTATAAATTAAATATATAGGTTACCTATACCACTATACCTATAGTAGTACTGTCAAAGAGTGTTTAGAAAGTGTTGAGCTCAACGGCCGTTAAAACCGCTTTGATGCGACAAAGTTACAACCTCAAAAAAGCGAAAAAGTGCGATAATGTACAAGAGCGAAAAAAAATATTGATTTTTTTTGGGTAATTATATATATGTTGGCACAATTCTCTGTGTAACCACTTGATTATCATAATCTAACCCCCTCCGAATTGCATTTGCAATTCTCGTCCCCCTCTTTTTCTGTGAAAAACAAGGGGACAGTTACATTAGCAAAAGCATAAGTAGCTCTCCCTCTGAATTTTGCGTAGTAAAATTTAGGGGGAGTACGGCGTAGCCGGGAGGGGGTAAAATAAACTTTGTGCCAACAAAGTTATAGTCCCCCTTTTTTTGTTAGCGTTATCGTGTTATCGTGTTATTGATGAATAACATTGATAACAAAGGATAACACTATAATAACATTTGCATAGCATAGTGGTGACTGTGGGGTAGGGTGTAATTGCCACAATAATAGATAGTTGTGATAGATTGTGGATTACGGCACTATAGACCGTTATCGTGTGTTATCGTAAAATAACACGATAACACGATAACACCCGGGCGAGGTGGGGAGTGTGATGTTGAAGCATATTCACGGGGCAAAAAAAAGCAACTCCCCAAATATGGGGAATTGCTTTTTATGTCCTAAATCGTTTTAACTTAAGAATAGAGGAAACGACTTTTTTCTTTTGGCTTTTTTTGATGTTTTTCATCGCCATTGAAGAAAAACGCTTGGTGCAGATTATCTAAACCTTACTTGCAAATTTAACTTGAAATAGAGTGCGTTATTTTCCTCATATAACCACCCATAAAAGAATGGTTTGAGTGTTCTGCCATTCTCTTTAGTGCGTGCATGACCAGGGTTAGAAGCATCTTCACTTGTAGATGCACCCTCAAATTTAGTAGAATTAAATAAATAATTAAGGAATCGATTTTGTTCATATATGTGGTAGCAAACCACTTGGCCATTGTCCTTTACAATAATTTGTCCGCCAGTAGCATCATATATACCCTGCCAAGGACTTTCGGGAACCATTCCCAATGCACAATCGTGCAAGAATCGTTTTACTTTATACTCATAAACAGCGCCATGTTGTTCAATATCAAAATCTAATGGGTTTTCAGCCGTTAGAATTTCGGTACATCGCTTAATTGTTGTTTCATTGTTTAGATATCTAATCAATAATAAATGCGCTAACAACGATGGCAAATCGCCATCAATTGTTCTTAAATTTTGCATAAAGCAACGAGATTGAATTGTATTGAATACAATTTTTGCGTTATAATCTTGCAACAACTTCAGCAAACGCGATGGTATGCGAGGAGACATTTCATAAGTTTCACGATTAAACGCATCAACATCAATCGCACATCCATCGGGCAACTGAATCTCGTATATAAAGTTTGTCCCAGCACCAGCATTGAATAGAGTAGAATTTGAGCCTAAAAAAGATTTAATGCTAAAACCCAAAGTTTGAGTCATTGCGCAATGAAAATCTTCTATTTTAATTGTGATGTCTCTTTTATGGCCTACATCTTTAATTGAGAAAACGCGGATTTGAGAAAGGAAATCTTCTATTTCTTGATGTTGTGTTTCCCTTGTTGTCTTTAGCCTTTGGAGTAGTGCTTGTGCTTTTTCTGCAAATGTAATAATTGGAAATGAAAATGATTCTTCTTCACCTGTTTTATTATTCTTAATGAAGATGCAAACTTGATCATCAGCTCGAACATAGTTGTTAGTTGAATTGATTTCCTTGCGTATAATTTCAAGAATCTTGTAAAATTCGCCAGGAACTGCGTTCAAATTTTCATCAGCAACATCCAAAGTTCCTTTGCCTAATAGATAGAGAAATACATAGATTTCGCTCCATTCTCCTTTATTACCTCGTAGTGCCATAATATGTTTAGAATATACCAATTCTTTTAATGATTTCTTCTGCAGTAGCTTGAATAGCAGGAACTGCTACTGAATTACCAAATTGTTTATAAGCAGAAGCATCAGCAACGCTTATCAAGAATTTGTCGGGAAAACCTTGTAGTCTTGCCCATTCTCTTGGCGTCATTTTTCGAATACCGTCACGATTAACCTCGCCCTTTATATTTGTTACAGGAGTGAAGTCTTCTAAACGATGGTCAATAACAAGATTGCGTTCACGCCCCATACCTCCCACTACAATGGCATTTGCGACACCATCATCGGGAATTATAGCATAGCCAAAACCATTACCTTTTGCAGCGTGTCTTTCCTTATGAGCAACAAGAGTTTTAACATATTGCGTTGATAAATAGTATTTAGCAGAAACGACTTCTTTTTCCTTGATGTCTGCAAATGTTTTAGTTTTATCTGTTGGTTGGGGATATGTGAAATTTTCTACATTTTGGTCCCTTCTAAAACCGACAATATAAACTCGTTCACGATGTTGGGGGACTCCAAAATTCATTGCATTAACAATTTCGGGATCTGGAACATAATAGTCTAAATCCTCTCTCAAAACTTTCAAAATTGTTTGAATGGTTTTTCCTTTATCGTGAATAAGCAGACCTTTTACATTTTCCAAGAAAAAAGCCCTTGGTCGCTTTCTGCGAATAATTTCGGCAACATCAAAAAATAATGTTCCACGAGTTTCTTCAAATCCTAATCTTTTACCAGCCAATGAAAATGCTTGACAAGGGAATCCCGCACATAGAATATCAAAATTGTCAGGAATGTATGATTTTGTTTCTTCTTTGGTTATATCTCCAAAAGGGACTTCGCCATAATTAGCATAGTATGTCTTTTTTGCTTGCTCATCCCATTCAGATGAAAACACACATTCTCCACCCAAATTTTGCAGAGCCATTCTAAATCCACCAATACCCGCAAAAAGGTCTATAAAAGTGAATCTTGGATTTTGTGGAGTTGGGAATGGAGCATTATCAATCATAGGGAACAAACATTGTTGATATGCTACTAATGGCTCCGATGCAACATTGTTTAATATGTCCTCTTCAAAGTGCTTCTTCCCAATAAATTCAATCCATAAGTCTAATATCCTTCTTGCTTTATCAATGTATGGCAATTCAATATTTGAATCCTTTAATTTTAAATAATGCGTAACCAATGCAGCTTGGTCTATGAATGGAATTATATTTCCATCGTTATCCAATGTTTCTTCTCCAAAAACTTGTATTTTGGAGTTTTTACGACAAAAATCAAATAAAGAAAATTTGTGTACCATGAATCCTAAACATATTTGGGTGAGGATGCTACATTGTTTAATACATATCCTCATTATATAGTTTTTTCAAGAACTTTATATCTTTAAGAGGAATAATGTGAGCATTTATCCTTGAATCGCAAAGTTAATCAAAAAAAATAAAATTATCGCCATTTTTGCGATGCAAAGATAATATTTGTTTGGGGCGAGATTTTGGCACTGCTTGTCTTAAAATTGCTAAATTTAGTTAGCGTTATCCATGTTATCATAAAATAACACGATAACACGATAACACCTGGGCGAGGTGGGGTGTAAAAAATGGTAATAATATACATGTTGGCACAATTTATTGTGTAATTAGTAGATTGTTATTGGGCACACCTCTTTTTCTGCGAAAAACAAGGGGATAACTATATTGCCAAAAGCATAAGTAGCTCTCCCTCTGAAATTTGAGTAGTAAAATTTAGGGGGAGTACGGCGTAGCCGGGAGGGGGTAAGATAAACTTTGTGCCAACAAAGTTATAGTTCCCAAATATTAAATCAAAATGAAAGTAAAATAAGATGTTTTATTGATAAAATTAAAGAAAATTGAGTTTTTGCTTGCAAAATGTAATTATTTTTTCGTAAAAATATATCGCATATTAAATTCTTTTTTGTATCTTTGTGGTCGATTAGAAGAAAAACGGTTGAAAAATCGCACAATTCATAGAGTTTATAACACTTACAACATAGTCTTAAAATATTAGAATTATGCCAAAGGTAACAAAAGAAATGGCTCTCGATTACCACCGCGAAGGTAAATGCGGAAAAATCGAAGTGGTTCCCACAAAACCCTATTCGTCGCAAAGTGATTTGGCTCTCGCTTATTCTCCGGGGGTTGCATATCCATGTCTTGAAATAGAAGAGCGTCCCGAGGATGCTTATGAATACACCAGCAAGGGTAACCTTGTGGCTGTGATATCTAACGGCACTGCGGTGCTTGGTCTTGGTGATATAGGTGCGCTTGCAGGCAAGCCTGTAATGGAAGGTAAGGCTTTGTTGTTTAAGATATTTGCTGGCATTGACTGCTTCGACATTGAAGTAGATGAAAAAGATCCCGATAAGTTTATCGAAATAGTGAAAGGTATATCGCCTACATTTGGTGGTATCAACCTCGAAGATATAAAGGCTCCCGAATGTTTTGAAATCGAACGCCGATTGAAAGAGGAGTGTAACATCCCAGTGATGCACGACGACCAACATGGCACTGCTATCATTTCGGCTGCCGGATTGCTCAACGCACTCGAACTTCAAGGCAAGAAAATCGAGGAGGCTAAATTGGTGGTGAATGGTGCCGGTGCGGCTGCTGTGTCGTGTACTCGCCTTTACATTGCCCTCGGTATCAAGCCCGAAAATGTGGTGATGTGCGACAGTAAAGGTGTGTTGAACAAAAAACGCAAAAACCTCAATGCGCAAAAACTTGAGTTTGCCACCGACCGCGATATCGACACACTCGAAGAGGCTATGAAGGGCGCCGATGTGTTCCTCGGCCTTTCGGTGAAAGATGTGGTTACAGCCGAGATGGTGCAATCGATGGCTAAAAATCCTATCGTGTTTGCCCTCGCTAATCCCGACCCCGAAATCGCTTATGACACTGCAATAGCATCGCGTCCCGACTTGATTTTTGCAACAGGACGCTCGGATTATCCCAACCAAATCAACAATGTGCTTGGGTTCCCTTACATCTTCCGCGGTGCGCTCGACTCGGGTGCAACTGCAATCAACGAGGAGATGAAACTCGCCGCTGTGCGTGCTATCGCTAAATTGGCCAAACAACCTGTGCCATCGGTGGTGAATGCCGCTTACAACATGACTGCACTCAAATTTGGTGCCGACTATATCCTTCCCAAGCCACTCGACCCACGATTGTTGACCACTGTAGCTCCTGCTGTGGCTAAAGCTGCTATGGAGTCGGGTGTGGCTCGTCGTCCTATTGCCGACTGGGATGCTTATTGCGCTAAACTCCGTCAGTTGATGGGCTACGACAACAAGTTGATGCGTCGATTTACCGAAGAGGCTAAACGCAATCCAAAGCGTGTGGTGTTTGCCGAAGCCAATACCGACAACATGCTTCGTGCTGCTGCATCAACTGCTCGTCAAGGTATATGTACTCCTATATTGTTGGGTAACGAAGAGATGATTGAAAAGCGTGCTGCTCGATTGGGCGTGAATATCGAAGGTATTGAAATCGTCAACCTTCGCCACGACCGTGAGGCCGACCGCCGTCATCGTTTTGCTACTATCCTTGCACAAAAACGCCAACGCGCAGGGTTGACCTATCTCGAAGCACTCGAAAAAATGTTTGACCGCAACTACTTCGGTATGATGATGGTTGAAACAGGCGAGGCCGATGCCTTTATCGCTGGAACCTACTCGGGTAGCCACCAAACAGGTGAGATTGCAAAAGAAGTGGTGGGTATTCGCCCAAGTTATAACCACTTCGCTACAATGCACATCATGAACACCAAGCGCGGTACATACTTCCTTGCCGACACAATGATTAATCAAGATAACGATGAAGATACATTGTTTGACATTGCACGATTGGCTCGTCACTCGGTAGAGTATTTTGCTCACGAACCGGTGATGGCAATGGTGTCGTATAGCAACTTCGGGTCAAACTGCGACTGCGAATGTCGCACAGTGCACTCGGTTGTTGAAAAGATGCAACAACGCTATCCCGAATTGCCTATCGATGGTGAAATGCAAGTGCATTATGCTCTCAATAAAAAATTGCGTGATGAAAACTTCCCATTCTCGCGCTTGAAAGGCAAAGATGTGAACACTCTCATATTCCCCAACTTGAGTGCTGCCAACACAGCCTACCGCATGATGCTCGAACTTGGAGTGGCCGAGGCTATTGGTCCTATTCAAATGGGATTGAACAAGCCTATTCACTTCATCGCCGTTGACTCTGAAGTGCGCGACATCATCAACCTCACCACAATCGCTGTGCTCGATGCAGCCGTGCTCGAAAAAGCTGGCGACAAGGTAGAAGATAAATAAACGCTGAAAAAGAATGACTTGATATGATAGGCGAGCAAGTGTCGTAAAAAACACTCGCTCGCTTGTCGTTTTTTTATAGTTCTCTATTTTTTACTAATTTTGTAGAAAAATAGGTTATACCCAAAGATGAAAAGCAAAATACTGGCTCAAAAAGGATATATCTCATCGGTTGTGCTGCTCATGTTGATTGCAGCTGCATCGATTGCGTGGATGTGCTGTGGGGTAGATTGGTTTGACGACTTGCAATATAAACGCATGCCAGGCGAGGGGATTGACTTCTGGTTAAGCGAAGGCCCATTTATCACCACATTCGCTCAAGCGTGCGAGGCTGTGCCATATCATTTCACCGTAGGATCCACTCGTTTGCCCAATATCGTGCAGGTGTTCTTTAATCTCGTGCCACCTGTGCTCGTTGATGTGATGCATGGGTTGATGATGGCCCTCATGATGTATGTGGTGGTAGTCGTTACCAGTGGTCCCAAGGCATTGCGCTCGGTAGGGCATGTGGGAGTGACTGCATTGGCTGTGTGGGTGTTGTTGCCATGGTATGACCACATGTTGCCCAGTGTGTGCCAGTTAAACTATGTGTGGGTGACGGTAGCGTGCCTATCGTTTATCAAAGTGTTTGAGTCGGACGACTTCTTGCCACAACGATGGAAACCATTGCAATGGGTAGTGGCAGCACTTGCCGGACTGATGCACGAAGGTTTTACATTCCCCATCATGGCTGGCGCAATATTGGTGATGATGATTGATAAACACGATCGCCGTCGCCGTGGATTGCTCACATTGGTGCTTGCTGTGGGCGCTCTTGCATTGTTTTTCACCCCTGGTATGTTTAGCCGTTTGGAAGGTCAAGTAGCACCTCAAACATTAGGCCACTTCATAGGAGCGATGGCTGTGAGCGTGTTGCAATTAATGTCGGTGTATTTATTGCTGTTGGCTACTGCAATAGTGTTGTGGAAGCGAGGCTTGCAATATGTGAAGGGTTTTTATCGCAAAAATGTGATGTATGTGGTCATCATGGTTGCGGGATATGCATTAGCAATAGTGACGGTGTCGATTAGACGCGGATTGTGGTTTGTGGAACTCGCAAGCGTGATTTTGATGCTGAAATTGCTGTTTGAAACATTTGAATGGTGGCGACGACCCAATGTGATAATGGGTGCTGTGGCAGGGCTGTTTACAGTCGTGTCGATAAGTGGTGTTGCCGTGTGGCAGTCAATCTTCTCTAAAGAGGTGCGCGAGGTGTGTAGTCAGATAGAAGCATCGGGACGCCCGATTGCTTATGTTGACCTTGCCGACCCAGGCAATGCGCCATGGTGGACATTTAATGTGGCTCAATCGATGACATCTAATGGTGGAAATAACGCATACTGCAGGCACTTTGGACTTGTGGAGAATAAATATATACTCATTTTGCCATCACGATATAAAGGCAAACCTGTGGAGCAATGGGATGTGATGCCTGGCGATATGGGTGCCATGGGGCAGTTTCCATATTTCGTTACAACCGAGCCTACCGACGGGCGTTTGCTATTGACATTTGGCCGTCATCAGTCGGCTGCCACTCCTTTAGATAGGATTATAAGTAACCTCACAACCGAGGATGTTGACAAAGGTATGGTTCCCACTCCCTATTGGACGGCTGTGACCGAACTGGGCGATACGCTCTATTGCCACAACATCAATATATTGGGCCATGCAAAACGCCACCGTGAACTGCTATCGATTGACGCGAATGTAGGAGAGTAACTCCATTGTGTTATCGCATAATAACACAATAACACGATAACATGATAACGCGATAACACGATAACATGGATAACACCGATAACATCCTACGGATTACTCTATCATCTCACCATAGTGGAAAATAGAAGCATAGTTCTCTCCCTGCCACGAAGTGGATAGGAGTACCTCGCAGAGCTCGTAAGGACCAAAACTCCTGCCTTGAAATTTACGGAGGAAATTTTAGGGGAGGTGTCACGAAGTGACGGAGGGGTAAACTCGGCCTGCCGGTACACGATTGCGAGCCTCACCGTAACTACCCCAAAGGGGGGAGGTGGTTAAACCTAAAAAAATACTTCTTGTGCCCCCAAAGTTATAGTTTCCTCAAAAAAAGAAATCTCAATCGCATGCATTGTGCGATTGAGACTCCTATGTGATATTCTTTTGTTATTCTTATTTTTCGAGAGCTTCGGCCATAGCAGCAGCCGCACGGCGTCCGTCGCCCATAGCGAGGATTACGGTCGCGCCACCACGCACAATGTCGCCACCAGCATAGAGGTCACCAAGTGATGATTGCATTGTGTTTTCGTCAACTACGATTGTGCCACGGCGTGATATTTCGAGTTCGGGGATAGCGTTAGGAATAAGTGGATTGGGCGATACACCAACGCTCACGATAACCAAGTCAACAGGAATTTCTTTGATAGCACCCTCGATGGCAACAGGTGAACGACGGCCCGATTCATCGGGTTCGCCAAGTTCCATTTGTTGCACCACCATCATATTTACACGGCCATTTTCATCGCCACGATATTCGATGGGGTTGTGGAGAGTCATAAACTCAACACCCTCTTCCTTGGCATGCTTCACCTCTTCGACACGAGCAGGCATTTCATCTTCGCTACGACGATAAACAATCATTGCCACTTCGGCACCCATGCGACGAGCTGTGCGCACCGAGTCCATTGCAGTGTTACCACCACCTATCACAGCCACGCGTTTGCCACGCAACACGGGGGTGTCCCAGTCGGGGCGTCCTGCACCCATGAGGTTTACGCGAGTGAGATATTCGTTGCTCGACATCACACCATTGAGGTTTTCGCCAGGGATATTCATGAAGCGAGGAAGACCGGCTCCCGATGCCACAAACACACCTTTGAATCCCATTTCGTGGAGATTGTCGTAACTGATTGTCTTGCCCACGATGCAGTCTTTTTCAAAGGTAACACCCATGTTGCGAAGGCCATCGATTTCGACCTCTACAACCGCATTGGGAAGACGGAATTCGGGGATACCATATTTCAATACGCCACCTATCTCATGGAGCGCTTCAAATACTGTCACATCATAGCCGCGTTTAGCCATGTCGCCAGCAAATGAAAGTCCGGCAGGGCCTGAACCCACAACAGCCACTTTCACATTCTTCTTTTCTTCCATTGCAGGCACAGCGATGTTGCCACTGAGGCGCTCGGTGTCGGCAGCAAAGCGTTCGAGGTAGCCGATAGCCACAGGCTCTTTCTTCATCTTGTGGTAGAGGCACTTTGATTCACATTGCTTTTCTTGTGGACACACACGGCCACACACTGCTGGCAATGCACTTGTCTCTTTCAACACCACAGCGGCAGCATGGAAATCGCCACGCTCGATGTTCTTGATAAAGCCTGGAATGTTGATGCTCACAGGGCAACCTTTCATACATTGAGGATCGGGGCAGTCCATGCAACGAGAAGCCTCAATAACGGCTTGCTCGGCGTTGAGACCTTGGTTTACCTCTTCGTTGCAAGTAACGCGATAGGCTGGGTCGAGCTCGGGCATTTTCACACGAGCAATAGCAGTGCGTTCTTTTGCAGTGTATTTTTTGCGAAGCTCTTCACGCCATTGGGCATCACGAGGAGCTGATGTTATGATTTCACTCATAGTGATTTAGTCTTTGATGATTAGTTATAAGAACGAAGACGCATGAGCATTTCGTCGAAATTTACTTTGTGGGCATCAAACTCGGGCCCGTCGATGCACACAAACTTGGTTTTGCCATCAACAGTGATGCGACAAGCGCCACACATGCCAGTGCCATCGACCATGATGGTGTTGAGCGAACATATTGTGGGTACTTCATATTTTTTAGTGAGCAATGCCACAAATTTCATCATGATAGCAGGACCGATTGTTACTACTTGGTCCACAGTTTCGCGTTGGATAACACTTTCGATACCATTAGTAACCAATCCTTTTGTTCCGTATGAGCCATCATCGGTCATGATGATAACCTCGTCGGAATATTCGCGCACTTGATCCTCAAGGATGATGAGGTCTTTGGTGCGAGCAGCAAGCACCGAAATCACACGGTTGCCAGCTTGTTTCATCGCTTTGATGATAGGAAGTAGGGGAGCAACACCCACACCACCACCACAGCACACCACCGTGCCCACATTGGCAATATGTGTAGCTTGGCCAAGAGGACCCACTACATCGGTGAGGTATTCTCCGGCATTTAATGCACAAATTTTTGATGATGAATCGCCTACGGCTTGAACTACGAGGGTGATTGTACCTTTTTCGATATCAGCATCAGCGATTGTCAAAGGGATGCGTTCTCCATGTTCGCCAGTACGCACGATAACGAAGTGCCCTGGACGACGAGAACGAGCGATAAGTGGAGCCTCTACCACAAGTTTTGCAACTTTTTCAGAGAAATACTCCTTTTCAACTATTTTGTTCATCGTGAAATATGATTGATTGTATTATTTTTCTTATTAATTGGCAAAGTTATTAAAAATTCCATAATCTACCTACAAATTATCACTCAAATATGGAAATATGGAAAATGTGGTGATATTTATTACAAAAATCACTAAAATGACGGAATTTTGCCAACGAAAGATGTACTAACTATGCGCACCAAATAATAGAGAAGAGCCCCTTGAGAAGCTCTTCCCTGAAAATGTATTAACTAAAAAAAAAGAATTTATTCGGGTTTATAATCTTCGTCATACCATTTAGAGTACATCAAGTAGTTGCGAGCGATTTTTTGGTTGATTTCGCGACTTTGTGCTGGGTCAACCATCTTAATGAATTTGGCAGGAGCACCTCCCCATAGTTCGTTGGGGCCAATCTTTGTTTTTGATAGCACCACGCTACCAGCAGCAACCAATGCGCCTTCGCCCACTTCGGCATCGTCCATCACTACTGCGCCCATGCCTATGAGTGCGAGGTTGTGGATTTTTGCTCCATGGATAGTTACATTGTGGCCTATCGACACATCATCGCCAATCTCAATGGTTGATTTTTGATATAGCGTGTGAAGCACCGAGCCATCTTGAATATTCACACGATTGCCTATGCGTATAGAGTTTACATCGCCACGCAACACAGTGTTGAACCATATGCTACATTCATCGCCCATCACTACATCGCCAATGATGGTGGCATTGTCGGCAAGAAAACAATCCTTGCCTATCGTTGGGGTTATGCCCAAAAGTGGTTTTATGAGTGCCATAAATCGTTTCTATATATAATAATGTGTAATTATCGAGTTAATTCAGCAGTTTTTGCTTCGAGCCATGCTGCTTGTTCGGCATTGAGGTGAGGAGTGAGACGAGTGCGCACCATTGTGTGGTAGTCGTTGACCCATGCTATCTCCTCGTCGCTCATGATTGTGGTGTCGAAAAGGTTGAGGTCGAATGGAAAGAGTGTCAATGTCTCAAATTTGAGGAACTCGCCAAACTCGTTAGCGAAAGCTGGAACGGTCAATACCAAGTTTTCGCAACGAATGCCATATTCGCCTTCGCGATACACGCCGGGTTCGTTAGAGGTAATCATGCCGGGCATGAGCAATGCCGGATTTTCATTGAGGCGAATGCTTTGAGGCCCTTCATGAACATTGAGGAAGTAGCCCACGCCATGCCCTGTGCCATGGAGATAGCTCAATCCTTCTTTCCAAAGGAATTGGCGAGCGAGGGCGTCGAGTTGTGCGCCACGGGTGTCGTTAGGGAATATCATTGTGCCAAGTGCGATATGACCTTTCATCACAAGGGTGAAGTCGCGTTTCTGTTGCGCAGTGGCATTGCCGAGCGACACTGTGCGAGTGATGTCGGTAGTGCCGTCGAAATATTGTCCACCCGAGTCGAGAAGGAACATGTTGTCGGCTGTGAGTGTAGCATCGCTATCGGCTGTGGCCGAATAGTGAACAATTGCACCATGAGCGCCAAATCCGGCAATAGGGTCGAAACTTTCGTCGAAATATAACTCGCCTTCACTGCGATATTTGGCAGCAAGATTGCCCACTTCTACCTCCGACAGCTTTTCGCCATTGGCCAATCGTGACTCGATGTCCATAAACAACTTCACGAGTGCAACGCCATCGCGAATCATAGCATAGCGAGTGCCTTCGATTTGTGTGTCGTTTTTGATTGACTTGAGTAGGATGATGGGAGATTGTCCCTTGACGATGCGATTGCCCACCATTGGTAAAATGGCAAAGGCTGTGTGAGGGACATCGATTAATACCTTTTCGGCATCGGGTAGATTTGATAGAAAATCGTTGATTGACTCGTATGGAGCAGTTGCGACATTGCTATCGGCAAGATATTGCTTGGTTTCGTCGGTGAGTTTTGCCTCATTGATGAAAAGGGTAGAGCCCTTGGGCGAAAGATATAGGAATGAGGTGGCAACAGGATTGCAGTTAACATCGCGAGAGCGAATGTTGAGTACCCACGCAATTTCGTCAAGAGCAGAAACAAAAATGCTTTCAGCCCCTTGGTCGGCAACTTTTGCTAAAACCTTTTCAATTTTACTATTTGCCGATTCGCCTGCATATTTCTCTTCGTGAATGATGATTTTGCATTCGGGTAGCGATGGGCGATTGGTCCACATAGCAGGGATGGGGTTGAACGACTCGTTGAGATTGATGCCGTGTGAAGCAAATTCTACCTTCATTTTTTCGGCCTCGTTAGCCGAATACACCATTCCGTCAATGCCTACAGTAGCACCAGCAGGAGAGTTCTCTATTATATATTGAGCAATAGAGGGTGTTTCGATAAGCCCATCTTTCATTAATTTAATGCCAGTGCCATCGAGTTGCTCGGTGGCTTGAAGGAAGTAGCGAGAGTCGGTCCAAAGAAGAGCCTCGTTTTCGGTTACCACAAGCGTGCCTGCCGATCCAGTGAATCCACTTAGCCAACGACGCACTTGCCAATGGCTGGCAATGTATTCGCTTTGGTGAGGATCTGATTGAGGAATTATCGCTACATTGATATTTTGTGCAGCCATCTCGTTGCGAAGGGTAGAGATGCGTTCAATCTGTTGAGTTTTCATTTTCTTTATATATTATATATGTGAGTTAAAATGCAAACTTAATAAAAAAAATGGATAAAAGCTCAATTAATACTATTTTTAACTCCCTATTTAGTTGGGTAGAGGGTCGTGGATGTGGTTATGACTGGAAAAAACATTGAAATGTGCGTTTTTTGATGTTTGTGGAAAATAAAAGTGCTAAAAATGTTGTGTATTTAGAGTAAACTATATATCTTTGCATCGCAAAACAACGAAAGGTTGAGCACATTGAAATTTTTGAAAAATATAAAATCAAGAAAATGAGTTGGTTTTAAATAAAGATGAAATTTTCTTGAAAAAAATATCAAAAAAATTTGGTGGATACAAAAACTCGTTGTACCTTTGCACTCGCTTGAGGGTTGGAGCTCAACTCAACGGCAAAACAAATAGACAATGCCTCTTTAGCTCAGTTGGCCAGAGCACGTGATTTGTAATCTCGGGGTCGTTGGTTCGAATCCGACAAGAGGCTCAAAAATGACGAAAAATAAAATCGAGACTTCGGTCTCGATTTTGGTCAAAGGGCGAATACCAGAGTGGCCAAATGGGGCAGACTGTAAATCTGCTGGTTTATACCTTCGGTGGTTCGAATCCATCTTCGCCCACAACTCTTTGCGGAAGTAGCTCAGTTGATAGAGCATCAGCCTTCCAAGCTGAGGGTCGCGAGTTTGAGCCTCGTCTTCCGCTCTATTGCCAATGTAGCTCAGGGGTAGAGCACTTCCTTGGTAAGGAAGAGGTCACGGGTTCAAATCCCGTCATCGGCTCGAGATTTTTTAAACTGACATCGCGATAGTGCCTTGTGCTGTCGTGATATTGTGTTAGAAAGTTAAACATTTAATCAATAAAAATATTAAAAAGCAAAGTTATGGCTAAAGAGAAATTCGAAAGAACCAAACCGCATGTTAACATCGGTACAATCGGTCACGTTGACCACGGTAAGACTACTTTGACTGCTGCTATCACTACAGTGCTCGCTAAAGCAGGTCTTTCTGAATTGAAGTCATTTGACCAAATCGACAACGCTCCAGAGGAAAAGGAACGTGGTATTACTATCAATACTTCTCACGTAGAGTATGAAACTGCTAACCGTCACTACGCTCACGTTGACTGTCCAGGTCACGCTGACTATGTTAAGAACATGGTTACTGGTGCTGCTCAAATGGACGGTGCTATCATCGTTTGTGCTGCTACAGACGGTCCTATGCCTCAAACTCGTGAACACATCCTTCTCGCTCGTCAGGTAAACGTTCCTCGTATCGTTGTATACTTGAACAAGTGTGATATGGTTGATGACGAAGAAATGTTTGAACTCGTTGAAATGGAAATGCGTGACCTTCTTTCTTCTTACGAATATGATGGTGACAATACTCCTATCATCCGCGGTTCTGCTCTTGGTGCTCTCAACGGTGAACCACAATGGGAAGAAAAAGTAATGGAACTTATGGCTGCATGTGACGAATGGATTCCACTTCCTCCACGTGACATCGAAAAACCATTCTTGATGCCTGTTGAAGACGTATTCTCAATCACTGGTCGTGGTACTGTTGCTACTGGTCGTATCGAAACTGGTATCGTTAAAGTTGGTGACGAAGTTCAAATCATGGGTCTTGGTGCATCACTCAAATCTACTGTAACTGGTGTTGAAATGTTCCGTAAACTTCTCGATCAAGGTGAAGCTGGTGACAACGTAGGTCTCCTTCTCCGTGGTATCGACAAGAACGAAATCAAACGCGGTATGGTAATTTGCCACCCAGGTGTTGTGAAACCACACAGCGAATTCAAAGCTGCTGTTTATATCTTGAAAAAAGAAGAAGGTGGTCGTCACACTCCATTCCACAACCACTATCGTCCTCAATTCTACATCCGTACTCTCGATGTAACTGGTGAAATCTCTCTTCCAGAAGGTGTAGAAATGGTTATGCCTGGTGATAATGTGGAAATCACAGTTAAATTGATCAACCCTGTAGCTTGTGACCCAGGTCTTCGTTTCGCTATCCGCGAAGGTGGTCGTACAGTAGGTTCAGGTCAAATCACTGAAATCCTCGACTAATAAGTTTTAACTTATAATAAATTAACCGGTCCTTTTGAGGACTCCAACGAAGGACCGGTTTTTAACATACAGGTTTAGCTCAGTTGGTAGAGCACTGGTCTCCAAAACCAGGTGTCGGGAGTTCGAGCCTCTCAACCTGTGCTAAAAAAGAATATTAATAGAAATGAAACTACTTACGAATATACAAGAGTCTTACGAAGAACTTCGTTATAAGACTTCTTGGCCTACCAAAAAGCAGTTAATCAAGAGCGCTATCATAGTCATGATTGCTTCCGTCATTATCGCTTTGATAATATTTTTCATGGACTATGTGGTTGAACACTTGATGAAATTAATCTATAGCTTTGGTGCTTAATTTTTAAAGTGGAGAAGTCAATGGCTGAAGGAAAAAGAGCATGGTATGTTTTGCGTGCCATTTCAGGTAAAGAAGCTAAGGTTAAAGAGGTTTTGGATGCATCAATCCGTAACACTGACCTTGGCAAATATGTTTTTCAAGTATTGATTCCCACTGAGAAAGTTTTAACAGTGCGTAACGGGAAAAAGGTTGTTAAAGAAAAGAACCTTTATTCGGGTTATGTTTTTGTTGAAGCTGATCTTCAAGGCGAAGTGTTGCACGAATTGCGTAACACTACCAATGTGATTGACTTCCTCGGGGGTAAAGGTAAAGGCTCAGCTCCAGAACCTTTGCGCGAGAGCGAAGTTAAACGCATGCTCGGTTTGGCCGATGAAATGCATCAAATTACCGAGGAAAGCGATTATATCGTTGGTGAAACAGTGAAAGTAAATTATGGCCCTTTCAGTGGATTCTCTGGTGTAATTGAAGAGGTGAATGCCGAGAAGAAGAAACTCAAGGTTATGGTTAAGATCTTCGGAAGAAGAACTCCATTGGAATTGGAAAATTCACAAGTAGAGCGTGAATAATTGGTGTGGTTACGAATATCGGTTATTTGCATTTTCAAATTTAACAAATTAAATTAAGTTTTACAAAATGGCTAAAGAAATTGCTGGACAGATCAAATTGCAGATTAAAGGTGGCGCAGCAAATCCATCTCCTCCCGTAGGTCCCGCTTTGGGTTCTAAGGGTATTAACATCATGGAGTTTTGCAAGCAATTTAATGCCCGCACTCAAGACAAAGCAGGTAAAGTTCTTCCTGTAGTAATCACTTACTATACCGATAAGAGCTTTGACTTCGTTGTAAAGACTCCTCCTGTTGCTGTTCAACTTCTCGAAGTGAGCAAAAAGAAGAGTGGTTCGGCACAACCCAACCGTTCTAAGATTGCGGAAATCACTTGGGAACAAGTGAAAACAATTGCTGAAGACAAAATGCCCGATTTGAACTGTTTTACTGTGGAATCTGCAATGAAAATGGTTGCAGGTACAGCCAGAAGTATGGGTATCACCGTAAAAGGGGAATTCCCTGGAAATAACTAATAAACTTCAATTGAAATGAGTAAACTTACAAAAAATCAAAAGTTGGCTTTAGAGAAGATTGAAGCTGGGAAGACTTACACTCTTGCGGAAGCGGTTGAAAAAGTGAAAGAAATCACTTTCACTAAATTTGATGCATCGCTTGATATTGATGTGCGTCTTGGCGTAGATCCACGTAAGGCTAATCAAATGGTGCGCGGTGTTGTTACATTGCCCCATGGTACTGGCAAGCAAGTTAAAGTGCTTGTTCTCTGCAATCCCGACGCTGAAGCTGCTGCTAAAGCTGCTGGTGCCGACTATGTTGGTCTTGACGAATATATTGAAAAGATCAAAGGTGGATGGACTGATATCGATGTAATCATCACTCAACCTGCTATCATGGGTAAGATTGGTGCTCTCGGTCGTGTTCTTGGTCCTCGTGGCTTGATGCCTAACCCCAAAAGTGGTACAGTGACTATGGACGTTGCTAAAGCTGTCGAAGAAGTGAAAAAAGGTAAGATTGACTTCAAGGTCGATAAGAATGGTATCGTTCACTCATCAATCGGTAAAGTATCGTTTACACCCGAACAAATGAAGGAAAACGCTCGTGAGTTTGTTAACACTCTCATCAAGCTTAAACCTGCTACTGCTAAGGGTACCTATATTAAGAGTATTTATCTCTCAAGTACTATGAGTCCCGGTGTTAAGGTTGACTCTAAGTCTATCGACGATTAATCTTTAAAAGTTAAGTAGAAAATGAAAAAAGAAGATAAATCACTCGTTATAGAAAAAATCGTAGCAACTCTTAAAGAGTATAGCTGCTTTTATGTGACCGAAACTGCCGGTTTGGACGCTGAAAAAACTGCTGCTTTGCGCAAAGCTTGTTTCAAAGCTGACGTTAAGTTGATGGTTGTTAAGAATACTATGCTTAAAAAAGCGTTAGAATCTCTTGACGGCGATTTCAGCGAACTCTATCCTACTTTGAAAGGCTCTTCTTCATTGATGTGTTCTAATGTAGGTAACGCTCCTGCTAAACTCATCAAGAGCATTGTAAAGAAGGATGATACTCTTCCTCGTTTGAAGGCTGCTTATGTTGAAGAAACTGTATATGTTGGTGCTGATCAACTCGAAACTCTTGCTAACATCAAGAGCAAAAACGAACTTATTGCCGATGTTATCGCTCTTCTTCAATCTCCAGCGAAGAATGTTGTTTCAGCTCTTACTTCAGGTGGAACTAAACTTCACGGCATCCTTGAAACATTATCAAATAAATAATTAACCGAAAAAAAATAATCAATTAAATAAATACTAAAATGGCAGATTTAAAAGCTTTTGCAGAACAATTAGTTAACCTCTCAGTAAAAGAAGTAAACGAACTTGCTCAAATCCTTAAAGAAGAATATGGTATCGAACCTGCTGCTGCAGCTGTTGCAGTTGCTGCTGGTCCTGCTGCTGCTGGTGCAGCTGCAGCTGAAGAAAAAGATTCTTTCGATGTAGTTCTTAAAAACGCTGGTGCAAGCAAACTTGCAGTTGTTAAACTTGTAAAAGAACTTACTGGTCTTGGCTTGAAAGAAGCTAAAGAAATGGTAGATGGTACTCCTTCAGTAGTTAAAGAAGGTCTTGCTAAATCAGAAGCAGAAGGTCTTAAAAAACAACTCGAAGAAGCTGGCGCTGAAGTTGAACTTAAATAATATTGCCTGATTTTCAGGTAAATAGGTTAAGAGTCCTCTCGACGGATGATTCTTAACCTTTTTGTGTTATTTTTTAATTTGAGTTCCCTTTAACGTTATTTTAGATGTCAGTTTCAACTACAAAAAAAAGAATTAACTTTGCCTCGGTTAAGAATCCACTTCCTTATCCCGATTTCTTAGAGGTACAGTTAAAGTCGTTTCATGACTTTTTACAATTAGACACTCCTCCCGAGAAAAGAAACAACGAGGGGCTTTACAAAGTGTTTGCAGAGAATTTCCCTATTGCCGACACTCGTAACAATTTCGTTCTTGAGTTCCTCGATTATTATATCGATCCTCCTCGCTATACTATCGACGAATGTCTTGAGCGTGGATTAACATATAGTGTGCCCTTAAAAGCAAAACTTAAGCTTTATTGTACCGACCCTGATCACGAAGATTTTGACACTGTGATTCAGGATGTATATCTTGGCCCTATCCCATATATGACTGAGAAAGGTACATTTGTTATTAATGGCGCTGAGCGTGTTGTAGTGTCGCAGTTGCACCGTTCTCCTGGTGTATTCTTTGGTCAAAGTACTCATGCCAATGGTACAAAATTGTATTCGGCTCGTATTATTCCTTTCCGTGGTTCATGGATTGAATTTGCTACCGACATCAATAATGTAATGTATGCCTACATCGACCGTAAGAAAAAATTACCTGTTACTACTCTCTTACGTGCTATTGGCCTCGAAAGTGATAAAGACATCATTGAAATATTCGGTCTTGCTGAGGAGCTCAAAGTAAATAAATCAAATCTTAAAAAAGCTGTTGGTCGTAAACTTGCCGCTCGTGTGCTTAAAACATGGGTGGAAGACTTCGTTGATGAAGATACCGGTGAAGTTGTATCTATCGAACGCAACGATGTTATTCTCGACCGCGAAATTGTTCTTGAAGAAGAACACATTGAAGAAATTCTTGAATCGGGCGTGAGCCACATCCTTCTTCACAAAGAAGATGTTAATTCAAGCGATTACTCAATTATCTTTAACACTCTTCAAAAAGATACAAGTAACTCTGAAAAAGAGGCTATTCAATACATCTATCGCCAACTCCGCAACGCGGAGCCACCCGATGATGCTAGTGCGCGCGAAGTCATCACTAATCTTTTCTTCTCTGAAAAGCGTTATGACCTCGGCGAAGTGGGTCGTTACCGTATCAACAAGAAATTGGATCTCGGTATCCCCATGGAAGTTAAGGTGCTCACTAAAGAGGATATTATCGCCATCATTAAGTATCTAATCGAACTCATTAACTCAAAAACTGATGTTGACGATATTGACCACTTGAGCAACCGTCGTGTACGCACTGTAGGTGAACAACTTTACAACCAATTTGGTGTAGGGTTGGCTCGTATGTCACGCACTATTCGTGAACGCATGAATGTGCGCGATAATGAAGTGTTTACACCTATCGATTTGATTAATGCGAAGACTATTTCTTCGGTTATCAATTCTTACTTTGGAACTAATGCTTTGTCACAATTTATGGATCAAACCAACCCATTGGCTGAAATGACCCATAAACGCCGTATGTCGGCTCTCGGTCCTGGCGGTCTCTCTCGCGAGCGTGCAGGTTTCGAGGTTCGTGACGTTCACTATACTCACTACGGACGTCTTTGTCCGATTGAAACTCCTGAAGGTCCTAACATCGGTCTTATCTCATCTCTTTGTGTATATGCAAAGATTAATGAGCTTGGCTTTATCGTTACTCCTTATCGTCAAGTAGAAAATGCTAAGGTTAACCTCAATAATGATGAGATTGTTTACCTTGCTGCTGAAATTGAAGAAGGTAAGGTTATCGCTCAAGGTAATGCTCCATTGAACGAAGATGGTACATTTGTGCGTGATCGTGTTAAGGCTCGTCTTGACGCCGATTTCCCAATCGTAGCTCCTGGCGAAGTGGAACTTATGGACGTTTCTCCAACACAAATTGCTTCAATCGCTGCATCACTTATCCCATTCCTTGAACACGATGACGCTAACCGTGCGTTGATGGGTTCTAACATGATGCGTCAAGCAGTTCCTGTGTTGATTTCAGAGGCTCCTATCGTTGGTACCGGTCTTGAAGGTCAGTTGATTCGCGATTCTCGCACTCAAATCACTGCCGAAGGTCCTGGTGTTATCGAATATGTTGACTCTCGCGTTATTCGCATTCGTTATGACCGCACCGAAGATGAAGAATTTGTTTCATTTGAAAGTGCTGTTAAAGAATATAGTATTCCTAAATTCCGTAAGACTAACCAAAGCACTACTATCGACCTTCGTCCTATTTGCGAAAAAGGTCAACGTGTTGACACTGGTGAAATCCTTACTGAAGGTTATTCAACCGAAAAAGGTGAGTTGGCTCTTGGTCGCAACCTCAAAGTGGCGTTCATGCCATGGAAGGGTTACAACTATGAGGACGCTATCGTGTTGAACGAACGAGTTGTTCGTGAAGATATCCTTACTTCGGTTCATGTTGATGAGTATTCACTCGAAGTGCGTGAAACTAAACGAGGTATGGAAGAATTGACTTCTGACATTCCTAATGTGAGTGAAGATGCAACAAAAGACCTCGATGAACGAGGTATCATTCGCGTAGGTGCTCATGTAGGTCCTGGCGACATCCTCATCGGTAAGATTACTCCTAAAGGTGAATCTGACCCAACTCCCGAAGAAAAACTTCTTCGTGCAATCTTTGGTGATAAAGCAGGCGATGTGAAAGATGCTTCGCTCAAAGCTAATCCTTCACTTAAGGGTGTTATTATCGGAACAAATCTCTTCTCTCGCGCTGCGAAAAAGAAGAAAACTAAAGCTGCTAACTCACAGTTGCCTAAACTTGATGAAGAATACGAAGCAAAACTCAATGCACTTAAAGATGTGCTTGTAGAAAAACTTCTCGTATTGACATCGGGCAAGACATCTCAAGGAGTTAAAGACTTTATTGGATCAGAAATCATTGCTAAGGGCTCTAAATTCTCGGCTGCAGTGTTGAAAGAAATCGATTATGATACAATCAACCTCAGCAAGTGGACAAGTGATGCTCACAAGAATGATATGATTCGTGCTACTATCGTCAACTATCTACGCAAATCAAAAGAGATTGATGCTGAATTGCGCCGTAAGAAATTTGACCAATCAATTGGTGACGAACTTCCTACAGGTATCATGCAAATGGCAAAAGTTTATGTTGCTAAGAAACGTAAAATCAGCGTAGGGGATAAGATGGCAGGTCGCCACGGTAACAAAGGTATTGTGTCGCGTATCGTTCGCCAAGAAGATATGCCATTCCTTGCCGATGGTACTACAGTGGACATCGTGTTGAACCCACTTGGTGTGCCTTCTCGTATGAACCTTGGACAGATTTTCGAAACTGTACTCGGTTGGGCAGGTCGCGAATTGGGCGAAAAATTTGCTACTCCTATCTTTGACGGTGCAAGTCTCGACGACCTCAATGAATGGACCGATAAGGCTGGTCTTCCACGCTATGGCCGCACATATCTCTATGATGGTGGCACAGGTGAACGCTTTGACCAACCAGCAACAGTGGGTGTTATCTACATGTTGAAACTTGGTCACATGGTTGAAGACAAAATGCACGCTCGTAGCATTGGTCCATATTCACTTATTACTCAGCAACCTCTCGGCGGTAAAGCACAATTCGGGGGTCAACGTTTCGGGGAAATGGAAGTTTGGGCGCTTGAAGCATTCGGCGCAGCACACATCCTCCAAGAAATTCTCACCGTTAAGAGTGACGACGTTACTGGTCGAAGCAAAGCCTATGAGGCAATTGTTAAGGGCGAACCAATGCCATCGGCAGGTATCCCCGAATCACTTAACGTGCTTCTACACGAGCTCCGTGGCTTAGGCTTGAGTATCAACTTACAACAATAATAATCGCTTTTATAATCAATTGATATATGGCTTTTAGAAAAGAAAATAAGACAAAGACCGGATTCTCTAAAATCACTATCGGGCTTGCTTCGCCCGAAGAGATTTTGGAAAAATCGAGCGGTGAGGTGCTGAAACCCGAAACCATCAACTATCGTACATATAAACCCGAGCGTGATGGTTTGTTCTGCGAGCGCATTTTCGGTCCTTGTAAAGACTATGAATGTCACTGCGGTAAATACAAACGCATTCGTTATAAAGGTATCGTGTGTGACCGTTGTGGTGTAGAAGTTACCGAAAAGAAAGTGCGTCGTGAACGCATGGGACATATCAAACTTGTTGTGCCAGTAGCTCACATTTGGTATTTCCGTTCTTTGCCCAACAAGATTGGTTATCTATTGGGTCTTCCTTCAAAGAAACTCGATGCTGTGATTTACTACGAACGTTATGTAGTTATTCAGCCAGGTACAGTAGAGGGAGTGCAACAAAATGACCTCTTGTCAGAAGAAGAATATTTCGATATCATCGATAAGTTGCCAAAAGAAAATCAACTTCTCGAGGATAGCGATCCCAATAAGTTTATCGCTAAGATGGGTGCTGAAGCAATCTATGACTTGCTTCAACGCATCAATCTCGATGACTTGTCATATAGCTTGCGTCACCAAGCCGATTCAGATGGTTCTCAACAACGTAAAACCGAAGCTCTCAAGCGTCTTCAAGTTGTTGAATCATTCCGTGCTTCACGCAACATCAACCGTCCTGAATGGATGATTCTCCAAGCGGTGCCTGTAATTCCACCCGAATTGCGTCCTTTGGTGCCACTTGATGGTGGTCGCTTTGCTACAAGTGACTTGAACGACCTTTATCGTCGTGTTATCATCCGCAACAATCGTCTCAAACGTCTCATCGAGATAAAAGCTCCTGAAGTAATTCTCCGCAACGAGAAGCGTATGCTTCAAGAAGCAGTCGACTCATTGCTCGACAACTCACGCAAATCATCGGCTGTTAAGACCGACGCTAACCGTCCTCTTAAATCACTCTCTGACAGCCTTAAGGGTAAACAAGGTCGTTTCCGTCAAAACCTCCTTGGTAAACGTGTTGACTACTCGGCTCGTTCGGTAATTGTCGTTGGCCCCGAATTGAAAATGCATGAGTGTGGTCTTCCTAAAAACATGGCTGCTGAACTTTACAAGCCATTCGTTATTCGCAAACTCATCGAGCGTGGTATTGTTAAGACAGTGAAATCAGCGAAAAAAATCGTTGACCGCAAAGAGCCAGTTGTGTGGGATATCCTCGAATACGTTATGAAGGGTCATCCAGTGTTGCTTAACCGTGCCCCAACTCTTCACCGTCTTGGTATTCAAGCATTCCAACCCAAGATGATTGAAGGTAAAGCTATTCAATTGCACCCACTTGCATGTACAGCGTTCAACGCCGACTTCGACGGTGACCAAATGGCGGTTCACTTGCCTCTTGGTAACGAAGCTATCCTCGAAGCGCAAATGCTTATGCTTGGTGCTCACAACATTCTCAACCCTGCTAATGGTGCACCTATCACTGTGCCTTCTCAAGACATGGTGCTCGGTCTCTATTATATCACTAAACTTCGCAAAGGCGATAAGGGTGAAGGTACTAAATTCTATGGTCCTGAAGAAGCCGAAATCGCTTATAACGAAGGCCGCGTAACTCTTCATGCTCCTGTATCGGTAGTTGTTGAAGATATTGACGAAAACGGAAACCCTGTGACTCGTCTTATCGAAAATACTTCGGTGGGTCGTGTGCTTGTTAACCAATATGTGCCTAAAGAAATTGGTTATGTCAATGAAATCCTTTCAAAGAAATCATTGCGTGGCATCATCAGCAAGGTTATCAAGAATTGTGGTATTCCTCGCTCGGCTCAATTCCTCGATGACATCAAAAACCTTGGTTACAAGATGGCATTCAAGGGCGGTCTTTCGTTCAACCTTGGCGACGTTATCATCCCTGCCGAAAAAGAACAACTCGTTAAGGAAGGTAACGAACAAGTACAAGAAGTTATGGCCAACTACTCAATGGGTTTCATCACCAATAACGAGCGTTACAACCAAATCATCGACATTTGGACACATGTCAACTCTCGTTTGTCAGATACTTTGATGAAACAAATTTCGGCCGACCAACAAGGGTTCAACCCAGTATATATGATGCTCGACTCGGGTGCTCGTGGTTCTAAAGACCAAATCCGTCAGCTCTCAGGTATGCGTGGTCTTATGGCTAAACCTCAAAAGGCCGGTGCTGAAGGTGGTCAAATTATCGAAAACCCAATTCTTGCAAACTTTAAGGAAGGTCTTTCGGTACTTGAGTACTTTATCTCTACTCACGGTGCGCGTAAGGGTCTTGCCGATACCGCGTTGAAAACTGCCGACGCTGGTTACTTGACTCGTCGTCTTGTTGACGTGGCTCATGATGTGATTATCCACGAAGAAGACTGTGGAACATTGCGTGGCCTCATCTGCACTGAAATTAAAAACAACGATGAAGTTGTTGCTTCTCTTGGCGAGCGTATCCTTGGTCGTGTATCGGTTCATGATATCGTTGACCCAATGACTGGCGAACTCATCGTCGCTGCAGGTGAAGAAATCAACGACGCTGCTGCCGATCGCATCAACGCATCACCAATCGAATCGGTTGAAATACGCTCGGTATTGACTTGTGAAGCTAAACATGGTGTTTGTGCTAAATGTTATGGTCGCAACCTTGCTACTAACCGCCTTGTACAAAAAGGTGAGGCTGTGGGTGTGATTGCTGCACAATCAATTGGTGAGCCAGGTACTCAGTTGACACTCCGTACATTCCACGTCGGTGGGGTTGCGTCAAACATCGCTGCAGTATCATCGGTAACTTCTCGTTATGACGGTGTGCTCGAAATTGATGAACTTCGCACTGTAGTAACCGATGAAGTAGGTCCTAACGGGAAACCAGTAGAAGTTGTTATTGGTCGTCTTGCCGAAATGCGCATCATCGAGCCTAAAACTAATATGATGTTGACCAATGCCAACATTCCTTATGGTTCTAAACTCTACTTCAAAAATGGCGACACATTGAAGAAAGGCGATGTGATTTGTGAATGGGATCCATTTAACGCTGTTATTGTGAGTGAAGTTGCTGGTAAGGTAGAATTTAACAATGTAATCGAAAATGTAACATATCGAGTTGACTCTGACGAGCAAACTGGTCTTCGCGAAAAGATTATTATCGAATCAAAAGACCGCACAAAAGCTCCTGAAGCCAACATTATCGACGCCAACGGTCAAATCCTCAAGACATATGCACTTCCTGTAGGTGCTCACTTGATGGTTGATGAAGGTGCCGAATTGAAAGTGGGTGAAATCTTCGTTAAGATACCTCGTGCAGCAGGTAGCGCTGGTGACATCACCGGTGGTCTTCCTCGTGTGACCGAGTTGTTTGAAGCTCGTAACCCATCTAACCCTGCTATCGTTTCTGAAATCGATGGTGAAGTGAACTTCGGTAAGGTTAAACGAGGTAACCGTGAAATCTCTGTTACATCTAAACTTGGCGAAGTTAAGAAATACCTCGTTCCATTGTCAAAACAAATCCTTGTTCAAGAAAACGACTATGTGCGTGCTGGTACACCACTTTCAGATGGTGCCATCACTCCAGCCGATATTCTTAACATCATGGGTCCAACAGCAGTTCAAGATTATATCGTGAACGAAGTTCAAGATGTTTACCGCATGCAAGGTGTGAAGATTAACGATAAACACTTTGAAGTTATCGTGCGTCAAATGATGCGTAAGGTAAATATCCTTGATCCAGGTGATACAGGATTCCTTGAACAACAAGTTGTTGACAAGCGCGACTTCATGGAAGAAAACGACCGCATTTGGGGTAAGAAAGTTGTTGTTGATGCAGGTGACTCTGAAAATGTACAACCAGGTCAAATCATCACAGCTCGCAAACTTCGCGATGAAAACTCGGCTCTCAAACGCCGTGACCTCAAAACTATCGTTGTGCGTGATGCTGTTCCTGCTACATCAGAACAAATTCTTCAAGGTATCACACGCGCCGCATTGCAAACTTCAAGCTTCATGTCGGCTGCATCGTTCCAAGAAACTACAAAAGTGCTTAACGAAGCAGCAATCAATGGTAAGACCGACTTACTCGTTGGTATGAAGGAAAATGTAATTTGTGGTCACTTGATTCCTGCAGGTACTGGTCTTCGTGAATACGAGCGCTTGGTAGTAACAGGTAAAGATGATATCGATAGCATATTTGTAGGTTAATATCATCACTCCAAATAGAGATTAAATAATACTCTATATATTTTAAAGCCGATTGTCCATTAGGGCAGTCGGCTTTATTTTTTGCAGTCGGCATAGGCGAGCAGTCAAAGATGATTAACTAATGGGGCAAATGGTCATTTTGGCCTAATGGTCATTTTAGTTGGTGAAACCTTTATAAGTTGTTGATACTGATTGGCTTTAGATGTTTGAGGGTGTGCGAGTGAAAATATGCTTTTTCTGTGGCTCAAAATTCATGATAAAACAGGAAATTCGATGGTGGATTTTGATGATGACATTTGATACCGATGAACAAATATTAATGTTTCACACAAAAAACCTCAACCACATATGATGTAGTTGAGGTTATATTTATGTAGAGGATTGTGAAGCGTTACTATGCTAATGATTCGGGATGTCCACCTGGTAGGGCTACATCGTCGGTTGATTTTGACGGTGTTGTAGGACGATTGTCGGTAGGTTTCATTTTGAGTTTTACTTCATCAAATCCTTGTCCGTAAACGCCATTTACATTAGCTTGGGTGATAAAAGCATCATGGTCGATTGATTTAATGATGCGGAAGATTGTTACTGATTCAATTTTGCGACACATCACTAACAACACTTTTACCTCTTGTTTGCTATACCATCCAATGCCATTCAATACAGTACAACCACGATTGGCTTCGTTGTTAATGGCAGTGGCAATCTCTTTCCATTTGGGTGAGAATATGGTGAATTGTACGGCTTGACGGTTGGTGTTAATCATCATATCGGCCACGATTGATGCGATAAACAACACAACAAAACCATAAACGATTTTATCAAACGAGTGGAATAGGAAATATGATGATGAAATGATGAAGAAATCGGTATATAACATAGTGCGGCCTATACTCACATTGCTTTTCTTGGCTACCATTGCAGCCACAATATCGGTGCCGCCGGTGCTACCATTGTGAGTGAATGCCATCCCAATCCCTATGCCACAACATATGCCACCAATGATTACATTCATGAATGTTTCGCCTTGTACCAATGGTTTACCGTCGAGCATTTCAAGGAAGAACGGTTGCATTATACCTATCATCACAGAGATTACGGTAGCGCCAAAGATGGTGCGTAACACAAACTGTTTCCCCACTATGCGATAGGCAAACGCAAGCAATAGCAAGTTGATGCTATATTGAGTTAGGGCTACGGGGATTTCAAAAGGAAGATATTCTTGCGATGCGAAAAATACCAATGAACCGATACCTGATACACCACCCATAACCACTTTTTCGGGGAGGATGAATGCTGTGAATCCAAATGAATATATTGCAATACCAAGGATTATCATGATGTAATCCTTCGACGATAACCAAAGATTTTTGCTATTTAATCGCATATTTAATAATTTTTATTTTTCAAAGTTAATATTAAATTTACAATCCACAAATCACTTTGAAGAGATTTTTTGAGAGTGGAGGAGAAATTTGCGTAATTGAGATGATGGACAATTGATTGTACATAACACAATGGGTTGCGTGTGGGGCTATTGTTGATTGCTCTCGGCATATTGTTGCGCTTGAGTGAGTACACGCAAGAAGTTGCCACCCCATATTTTTGCAATATCTTCATCGCTATAACCTCGTTCGATGAGTCGCATAGTGATTTGTATCATATCGTTATCGCCATTGCATCCTTTCACGCCTGCTCCACCATCAAAGTCACTCCCTATGCCCACATGGTCAATGCCGGCAACATCAATCATATGACATAGATGAGTCATAAAATCTTCGATGTTACTCAAAGAGGGAGTGGCAGTGAGAAATTCATCAACAAGACATGCTTGTGCCACACCACCAGTTTCGGCAATGGCACGCAGTTGCTCGTCCGATAGGTTGCGGTCACAGTTATATATGGCTCTTGATGATGAGTGAGAGGCAAATACAGGCACTTCCGAAAGGTTCATTACATCCCAGAATGTAGCATCGGATGCGTGTGAGAGGTCGATGAGAATGCCTAAACGATTCATCTCGGCAACAACCTCTTTGCCAAATGGACTTAATCCATTCCATCGTGGTCCGGCTTTGTCGGACGAACTGTCGCAGATGTCATTATTTAGCGAGTGGCAAAGGGTAATGTAGGTAACGCCTTTGTTGTGATACTCTTCAATGAGTTTGATGTTTTTTCCTATGGCATAGCCATTTTCAATGCCTATGAGAAATGCTTTTTTGCCTTCTGCTTTTAAGTTGAGAATCTCATTGGCATTGCGGGCCACTCCACACTCATCATTGTTGCGCTCAACCTGTTTATAAATGCGATCGATAAGATCGTCAACACGGTTCTTGGCATTTTGACGACCTGCCGAGGTGAGTTCGCCTTGTCGCACCCAACACGCAAGGTATTGAGCGTCGAGGTACCCCTCTTGCATCTTGGGAATGTCAACTTGGTATTTGCCACGAAGTCCTATTGTGTAAGACCCATTGAAATCGAGTGGGGAGTCGGTGTGAGTGTCGATTGAAATTATTTTGCGATGCAACTCCTTGGCATGTCGGTAGGTTGATGCCTTTTTGATGAAAAAATCAAATATTGCTTGTGCCACTTGTGGGTTGAGTCCAAACATTTTCTCGGGGTGGAACTGCAACCCCCAAATAGGATATCCATCAATATTTTCAATCACTTCAATCACTCGGTCCTCGCTCCATCCAGTCACTTTAAATCCTGGTGCAATATCTTTGACTGCTTGGTGATGATAGGTGTTTGATTCAAAACTGTCGGCGCCAGTTATATTGGCAATCCATGAAGTAGGGTCGGTGATGACGCGGTGGTTCACATTGCGATGTTGTAGTAGCGTATCGCTGGGAAATTGCGAGGGGAGATCTTGGTATAGTGTGCCACCAAACGCTACATTTATGAGTTGCTCGCCACGGCAAATGCCGAGCATGGGTATGCACTGTTGGGCTGCCATTTTGATGAGATGTATGTCGTATTTATCGCGAGTAGCATCGGGGGTGCCACATTCGGCAACCATTTGTTCGCCAAAATATGAGGGGTGAATGTCGCCACCGCCAGTCATGATAATGCCATCAAGGCAACTCAATACATCGCGTAGGGTAGTGCTGTCGGTAGTCACCGGAATCATAACTGCCACACCTCCCGAGCGTGTTACGGCATTACTATAACTTTTTGATACCGATGAGCTTGATTCGCTATTAGAACATGAAATTCCAATGATGGGTTTATGCAACATTGCTCCATATGAGCATATTAGCATAGAATAAACTATTGAAAGAAGAGTGATTAAAAATCTCATTTATATAGTGGTTATTGTAGTTTTATATTATAATATACAAAGTTAGCGATAAAAGGTCGATTTATTGATTGTTTTTGGGTGTATTTTATGGAATAAATGAAAATTTAGATGTGTCGATAAGCCCTTGCTTGAAATATTTTGTGATGATTCTCAAAAAAACGGGTTTATTTCGTGTTCTACTATAGTTTTGTTATCTTTGTGAAAAATAAATCAACAACCTTGAATAATCATGAAAAGAACGATTGTCGCCATTCTATTATCAATGCTAATGAGTGCAAATGTAGTTGCTCAACGCCATCCCGTTATCGTGAAGCAAAATAAGAAGATTGATTTTGTGGTAGGAAACGATAGCGCTTTATACGATACCATTGCAAATCCCTATGATGTGTTGATCGATAACCGACCCGGTGATCCCGACTTTGCCACACCTCACTTTGCTATTATCGATAAAGAACAACGATTCTATATGTCATTGGGCGCATCGGTAAAGGCTGTGGCACTATATGATTGGGGAAACCCCTATAATAACCCTTCCGATTTCAAACCATCTGATTTCACACCAGCAAGTCCTGGCAATAATGAGGCCTTGCAAATGTCGATTAAGTCAAGTTCGTTGATGTTTAACATTGTGGGCATGCCCAAGAATAAATATCGCGTGGGTTTGTTTGCGATGTTGATGTTTAATGGCGGTGCTGGCAATGATTATTATGTGAAGTGCGATCATGCTTATATTCGTGTAATGGGATTGACCATGGGTTACACTTCAAGTGTGTATGATGATAGAAGTACCGATGCATATCTTATTGATGGCAATGGACCAGGGGCTTCGGGAGGTCACTCTAATATGACATTTAATTGGCAACGCAACTTGACAAACAAGATAAGGGTAGGGGCTGGTATCGAGTTGCCCAAAGCAAGCTATACACAATGGGATGGATATGGCGACGATGAAATAAACCAACGAGTACCTTCAATTCCATTATATGTGCAATATGAATGGGGTGATATAGGCCATGTGAGATTGTCGTCAATGTTACGCACATTGACCTATCGCGACTATGTAGCCAATCGCAATCGCTCTACATTGGGATATGGATTAAAACTTACTGCAAATTATAAATTGGGCAATGCCGTAGGATATTTTATGACTCAAGGTGGTATGGGCGTTGCTAATTACTTTAAGGATAATGATGGCTTTAATCTTGATTTGGTGCCCGATGCCGAAAATTTAGGGCAACTTAAACGCACCGCGTCGTGGGGCGGATTGTGTGCATTGCAATATTACTATACGCCTAAAATGTTCTCAACGGCCATGTATGGCTATATGCGAAATGATATTGACAGGTATGAAAATGGCACAACCGACTTTTTTCAACACATGAAATATGAACATTATGCGGCTGTCAACTTCATTTGGAGAGCCTCTTCATTCTTTGATGTAGGTGTTGAATATAACTTTGGAGTCAAGAAAAATTTTGCAGGTGAATCACTTCACAATAACCGCATCACGGCAATGTTTAAAGTAGGATTCTAATGGAATTGAGAATTGAGAGTTTAGAATTGAAAGTTATTTCAATATTGTATTAAATCTTGACAGTTGTTGTCAAACTAATTCTCTATTCTCAATTAACTCAGATAAATATCCTTGCTAAATTAAATCTCCATCCTCAATTGAAAACAGTGTGCTCGAGGAGGATTTTGAGGCCTATGAGGATGAGGATTACACCTCCAAATAGTTCGGCATGTGATTTATATTTGCACCCGAAGATATGACCTATTTTTAGCCCAGCTACCGAGAATAGGAATGTGGTGATGCCTATGGTTATAATTGCCGGTATGATTGCAACCTTGAAGAATGCAAATGTCACGCCTATTGCGAGGGCATCGATGCTTGTAGCCACAGCGAGGGTGAGCATTGTGACAAATCCAAAGCAATTTTTCTCTTTTTTATTACAGTCGCATTCATCGTCTTTCTCAAATGCCTCTTTAATCATATTTCCACCTATCAACGCGAGCAAAACAAACGCTACCCAATGGTCATAGACTGATACTATATCGGCAAATGTGCTGCCGAGCAGATATCCTATCAATGGCATTAGGGCTTGAAATCCCCCAAACCATAATCCAACTTTAAGTGCATGGCTTAACTTGATTTTTGTGACCGATAGTCCTTTCCCTATCGACACGGCAAAAGCATCCATTGATAACCCAATGGCAATGATGAGTAGTTCTAATAGGTTCATAAGAGATTAAAAGATGCGTTGTTGACCATTTATTTCATCACGCACTTCATCGTCGGAGCGATCGGGCTCCAATTCTTCGCCTTCAACGGGAGCATCACCTTCGGCTATTTGAGCCTCTTGAGGTTCTTCTGCCTCAATTTCGCGAGGTTCAATTTCAGTGATTGACTCGATGTTGTAGTTTGAAACGCGTTTTCCTTTGGCTTTAAACGACTTCACGCCTATGAATTCTATTGCATCGATGACGATTGAGCCACGGAACTCATCGCCACCACCAAATTTCACTTCAAATCGTGCCCCAAGCTCATCGGTGAGAGCAATGAGCGTTGATTTTTCGTTTTCGCCGATGAAACGGAATTTCTTATTGGTAGGCTCAAATGTGAATCGTTTGATATAGGGGAATCCTTGGTCGGCATCGTTGAGAACGGCAGTCCACACATGACCTTGACGGAATTTCTCAATGCGCAAGATGTTGTCTTCGTAGTGATTGGCTGCATCGAAGGTTGACATATAGTATTCGCCACTCTTGAGAATGACAAGCACCAAGTCGTTGCCATTAAATTCACCAAGATAGTTGCCTCGACCATCATAGTTGAGACGAAGCACATCGGGGTCAAACCACACTTCGCGACCACCAAGCGTAGATGTTCCTTTTTCCTTGAGAGAGAATCGGTGTACCTCGTTTTTGGTCACGATATTACCTTGCGATTGCTTTCCTTTGATGGCGAGTTCACTGAAATCAACATCAAATTGCAATGTCTTCAAGCGAGGTTTGGGCTTGAGAGTGACTTTCACCACTTCGGCCTCGCCATTGGGGTTGGCAGTGAACCAATGTATCTTTGACCCAGGAGTGCCCTTGGTGAGGTCATACTCTTTGTCGCGAGTCACACCTGTAACGGCAAATCGTTTCATGAAGAAGATGCCACCACGACCATCTTGATATATCACATTGTAGATTGTGCGTGCATCGTTGCGCTTAAACACATTGAGGTAAAGAATGTTTTTACCCACAAACATCTTTTCTTGCACTTTCACAATCTTGTATTTGCCATCTTTATAGAAGATGATGATGTCGTCAATGCTTGAACAGTTGCACACATATTCATCTTTCTTCAAGCCGGTACCTATAAAGCCCTCTTCGCGGTTTATATAGAGTTTTTCGTTGGCCTCGGCCACAGTAGCAGCCTCAATGTTGTCAAAGCCACGAATCACAGTGTGGCGTGGATAGGCTTCGCCATATTTTGCTTTCAAGTCTTCATACCACTTAATAGTGTAATCAACGATGTGGTTGAGGTCGTTGAGTAGGGCCTTGATTTTGTCGTTGTATGATGCAATGAGGTCTTCGGCTTTTTTAGAGTTGAATTTGAGAATGCGTCCCATCTTGATTTCCATCAATCGAAGGATATCGTCATCGGTGATGGGGCGAATGAATTTAGGCTTCCATGGGGTCAATCGCTTGTCGATATGTGCGATTGCTTCTTCCATGTTGCGGCTTTCTTCAAATTCTTTGTCTTTATATATGCGTTCTTCGATGAAGATGCGTTCGAGCGAAGCAAAGTGAAGCAGTTCACGCACTTCGCTAAGTTGTATTTCAAGTTCTTTGCGTAGAATCTCTTTGGTAGTGTCAACGCTATGGCGCAACACATCGCTCACGCCCAAGAAGTGAGGTTTTTTGTCTTTAATCACACAACAGTTGGGCGATATGTTTACCTCGCAATCGGTAAATGCATAAAGAGCATCAATAGCCTTGTCGCTCGATGTGCCAGGCAACAAATGCACGAGAATCAATGCTGTTTCGGCGGTGTTGTCATCAACTTTGCGTATCTTGATTTTACCTTTTTCAAAGGCTTTCAAAATCGAATCGATGAGAGTGCCAGTAGTCTTGCCATAAGGAATCTCGGTAATGGCGAGCGTTTTGTTGTCGATTTTCTCAATCTTGGCACGCACTTTTACCACACCACCACGCTCACCATCGTTGTAGCGCGACACATCGATGAAACCACCAGTCATAAAGTCGGGGTAAAGCACAAAATCTTCACCACGAAGATATGACACAGCAGCATCAAGAATTTCGTTAAAGTTGTGAGGAAGTATTTTTGATGAAAGACCTACAGCAATACCTTCAACCCCTTGAGCCAATAGTAAAGGGAACTTGGCAGGGAGTGTGACAGGCTCTTTCTTGCGACCATCGTATGAAAGTGTCCACTCTGTAACTTTGGGGTTATAGAGGGTGTCGAGCGCAAACGATGAAAGGCGAGCTTCGATGTAACGACCAGCCGCTGCCGAAGCACCTGTGAGAATGTTACCCCAGTTACCTTGAGTTTCAACCAATAAATCTTTTTGACCGAGCGTTACGAGAGCATCGTTGATTGAAGCATCACCATGAGGGTGATATTGCATAGTGTTACCAACAATGTTGGCCACTTTTATGAAACGGCCATCATCAAGAGTTTTCATTGAATGAAGAATGCGTCGTTGCACAGGCTTCAATCCGTCGTCGATATGAGGCACAGCGCGCTCAAGGATTACATATGAAGCATAATCCAAGAACCAACAGCGATACATACCACGCAATTGATGCTTCACTACATCATTTTCCTTTCCAGTAGTGGGCTTAGCATCATTTTTGCTAGTTTCTTCGCCTTGAGTTTCTTCTACGGGTAATTCTTCGTTTGAATCAATTAGGGTTATTTCGTCGCTCATGTTTAAGAGAGGTGTATTTATTGGTCTATGTATGATGATTTTTCATCAACTACAAAGATACAAAATAATTGAGAATTGAGAATGTAGAGTTGAGAATTATTTTGCTTTTTATTCTTCTATTGCCTTGATGTAGCCCATCTAAGGCGAGTAATTCATTTGAGACATTAAGGGCATTAGAGTCGTTAAGGTCGTTAGTAACATTAGAAACTCTAATGGTCTAAAACAAACAAAGGCCACCGATATCGGTAGCCTTTGTTTATTTAATGATTAAATGTTGCGTTATTTTACGATAACTTTTCGTGCACTTCCGTCGCTATATTTAACGATGTTGATGCCACTTGTGGGTTGAGTGAGTCGGCGACCATGAATGTCATAGCGTGCTACTTCAACAGCTTTGCTATCGATTGCAATGCCTTCAACACCACTTGCTGCATTGTCAACGATTTCATATGCGCATAATCCGTTGCCAGGAACGAATACATACAACATCACGCGAGCAGCATCTAATTGTACATAGTCGGCATCGGCTTGGAATGTGGTACTTTCAATGTTACCCATTCCATCTTGTGGGAATGTCCACATCAATTCCATTGATTTGAATGAGAAGTCATCGTCGGTTTTTACAATGTTAAATTGGTGACCTACAGGGTCGGTCCAGTCGGCATATGGATAAACAAAGTAGTTTGCACCATTGAGAGTAAACCATGTGCCACCATTAGCTTCTCCAGCGATAGGCTTGAGAGGGGTGTTATTGTTGAATGAGTCAACAACTTTGCCCGATGAGAAATTGTAGCGAGCCCATTCGGTATCACCACCACGAATGAGGAATGAATTGTCGTCAATCAAGATAATGCGAGGAGCAATGCCAAGAGCAGACACGCTCGAAGGATTGAGAGTGAGTGAGCAAACCTCTTGTGATTTTTGAGCTCCATTTTCGTAATTCCAACGAACTACAACTTTTGCTTTTGAAAAACCTGCATATACAGTGAAGTTTCCTGTAGAGACATCGCCTGTTAATGTGATGTGGTCGCAACGAGAGGTCGAATTGCTATAAGTCAATGATGCCACCTCGGTCAATTCTCCTGTTTCAAGATCAACTTGGTGTAACTTGATAGGGGTAGATTTGATATTGAGTGAGAGGTTAGCGATGCAGATATTACCTTTAGAGTCTTTTACAACGCTATTGGCAGGGTAGTATGCAACCTTGCCTTCGTTGCCAAGAGTGATGTCTCCTATGATTTCACCAGTGGTGCCGTCAAATTTACGAAGATAGATATTTGCTCCAGTTGAGTTTTCAGAGCGACCTACCATATAAACAGTGTTGCCCACTACGCAGAACGAACGGTTGAGTGAGCCGTTTTCGCCAAATGTGATGTTTTTGTAATCATTGTGAATAGAGCGGAACCATACGCTATTGATAGAGAGGTTGCCCACTTTTTCATATGAATCATTGTCTTTGTCAATCTTGATTGAGTATCCAGGCTCGAAGTTTCCAACAGAAATCTTTGTGATAGTGAATGAGCGTACATCTGAATAAGTGTCGGTCATAGCTTTGCCCGAAGTGATAACTCTCCAATAGAATGTGCCTTTGCCCAATGTAGAGATGGCGAATGGGAGAGAAGTGTCGGCAGTTGTTTTCTTGTAAAGAATGTTGGCGAAATCTTGTTGCCCTGAAATTTGGATAGTATATTCGTCGCATTCTACTTCGCTCCAAGAGAAAGTGAAATCTTCTTCAAATTCAGCTTCGTCATTTGGTGAAATGAGTGCTGTTTTGGGGGCAGATGGGCGAGTAGCTGTTACGAATGATTCTACTTTACTTACTGATTCAAGTTTGTTGGTTTGAGATGTGCGAATTCTCCAATAATAAGTTTTGGTTGATTCAAGATCACCCAAGTCGATAGTTGCCGAATTGGTAGTGATACCTTTTTCTTGCAATACAATAGTTGAGAATGTCGCATTGTCTGAAATTTCAAGAGTGAAAGTTGCATCTGACACTGCACTCCATTTAAATTCTTGGGTCCAAGAGGTTGTTGCACCTTTGACTGGAGAAATGAGTGTAGCAACTTCTGAATCACCTTCGGGGTAGTTGACGATAGCCGATTCATGTTCATGGCCATAGCCGTCAAATACATTAACTACATACCAGTAGTTTGATTGCTTGCTGCTATCGAGTGTGTAAGATGTTCCATAAACAACCTTTTGAAGATATTGCACATCAAATCCGTCGCCATCGGCTGCTTTTGCTTGGTCGATAGTTACCGACATAGGCATTGCATAAACAGTGTAACGAATGATTGCATTGCCATTCTTTGTTGCGTCCCATGTCAATGTGCCGTTGTTGTATTTCAAATTAGATACAGCGCTATAATTGTCGCCTTTTTTCCAAGTGATTTCGGGGGTTAGAGCAGGAGTTGAATACACATTATTTTTAAGTGAACTCATCTGACTCTTGAATGAACTTGCATTGTAATAAATGCTACCACAATTGTTGTTGTTCATATGAGTACGGTTGTGCTCTACTTGTTTAATCATTTCATTGATACCCCATCCCGAATTAGTAATCTTATAAGAGGCTTGACTTGCATAGTAGTGACAGTTTAACTTGTCGGCTGCATCGCTCCACCAATGAGTCAATTCTTCATATCCATTGGTTGAGTGAGTTGTTTCCCAATAAAGTTGAGGAGAAATAAAATCAACTGTTCCTTCTTTCATCCATGTCAATGGGTCACAATATATTTGAGCATATTGCCAGTCGCTGGCACTTGAGCCATATGAAGAAAGTGAAGGAAGACCATATAAACTTGCTGATTTGCTTGAAACACCGGCAGGACCGATACCAAATCTTACATCAGGACGAAGTCCTTTAATTGTATTGTAACAGTCGGCAACCATGTCGTTAACATTGCGACGACGCCAATCGCCTATTGACATTGTTGTGCCACTTGCAATATAATCGTCATAGTCGGGTGCACTTGTACCTTCGGTAGTACCACCACTTGGGTAGAAATAGTCGTCAAACAACATACCATCAATAGCATAATTGCTGACGATTTCTTTAATCACATTAACGATAAGCTCGCGAGTTTCTTTGAGCGCAGGATTGAATGTAACATAAGTACCATTGTCACCCACGATAAGCATATCTTTGTTTTTCCATTCCAAGTCCATTTCGGTTGACCAAGAATTCAAACCGCTGCTACTCCAGCGATAAGGGTTCAACCACACATATGCTTCGATACCACGCTTGTGACATTCTTCTACGAAAAACGCCAAGGGGTCCCAGCCAGGACTTACACCACGAGTACCAGAAATATAGCTTGACCAAGGTGCATATTCCGATGGATATGCAGCATCACCCATTGTGCGGATGTGCAGACAGGTTGAAGTCATGTTGAGGTCTTCAAGATTGTCGAGATAGGCGATTAATTCTTGTTTTTGCTTTTCTTGTGCTGATGCACTTGTGCCTTTGGTTGAAGGCCAGTCAATGTTAGAAACTAATGTGAGCCATGTTGAGCGCATTTCGCGTTTAGGGTTGGCTGCAAATGCATTACCTACGATTACTGTTGCTAACAACACCGTAGCGAGGAGTCGAGTAATTTTCGAATTCATAATTTGTATTTAAGGTTAATATAATCAAATTGTTATGAGGGCATATCCCTTTGTAAGGGATAACATTTGGGCAAAGTTAGTGATTTTATTTAAAAATCAACCAAAAACCGGTGTGAAAATTGATGTAATTTTGATCAAATACCTCATTAAATACCTTTTTAGCCCCCTCGCCAGTGCAGTGTCCCGATATTAAAGCGAGGGTGGGATATTGTTGTTTTATAGTTGTTGCTAATGCAAATAATTCATTTTCATTCTCAAAATCATCAACAAGGTGAGTTCCACCAATGTAATGAGAAATGTTGCCTAAATGCGAACATGCCTCAAGCGTGTTTAGCACTCCATTGTGCGAGCAAGGAGAGATGATAACAACTCCACAGGGAGTGTTGACGGCAATAACTATTTCGTGTTTGAAGTCATCGAGCGAGTCATTCTTTAGTAAAGTCGCATTTGCTTGTGGTTGAGGGTAATTGTGAGTAATAGTGGTAATGATATTCACATTGTGGCTCAACGAAATATTATGTTTGACAAAAACAAAACGCTCGGCATTGCTTTTAATCAAAGAATGGTTGAGTGAAATGTCGCGTTTCACGCCTCGACGAGTTGAATAGTAATAATTACACTCAGCGTTGGCCGATAGGTAGATTTTTGCTTTGGAATTGAGCGAAAGAAATGTCTCTAATCCACCACAATGATCGCGATGTCCATGGGAGAGAATAAGGTAATCGATATCGGCAATATCAATTCCAAGTTGAGCGGCATTTTGAACAAACGCATCACTCTCACCAGTGTCGATGAGCCACTGTTGTCCTTCGACTTCCATCCATATCGATAGACCATGCTCGGCAATTAATCCATCTTGCCTCCCTGGCGCATTATCAACCAATACACATAATTTCATGATGCAAAAATAATATAAAAGGCTGTGGAATTCAACTTTTAACTCATAAAACAACTATAAAGCAACATATTCAAATTGCGTTTTTTTCTAAAAAGCTTCCATTTGTAGAGTTGGATAATTAAATTATTCGTAAATTTGTGCAGTCGAATGTGTCGCCGGAGGGTGATAGAGTTTCGGCAAATAAAATAAAGAAAAGGCGTTTTTGACAACGTTAGTTGTTTCATCTCAAAACTTCGCAACTTTTGAACTACAGAAACACTACCGCAACGAGAAAACGTCCACTTGGGGTGTATCCATCTCATTGCCGCAATTGATGATTTAGTTGTGGTGATTGGTTGTATATATCGGTTAGTGTGGGCTTTCGACGTTGCTTGTTTTCTGTAGTGGGCATGCGAAGGCCTGAGATGAGAGCAAGTATCGGAGTGATTCCCACACTTTTCTGTTTGTTCTATCTTAAAAACAAGTCTTCGTGCCAAATGTTTAGGGAATCGTGCGAAGCATCATGCCAAACCGATGATACACATTGGTCAACACATATATAATACACTTCGCAATAGCAACATGACGGTAACAAAATTTGCCGAAGAGCTACATTGCACACGCCCCAATGTGTATAAAATCTTTGCCAAGAAAACTATCGACATCGAACTACTATGGCACATATCGCAAGTGCTTAAACACGATTTTTTCGCCGACCTATCCAAAGAATTAAAAACCGACACAATATTTAATACTGATGAAAACAATAAAGAATAGTATTTAGAAGTGTCTCCAATATGGCACTGTTTCCATATGCGATACAGATTAATAGACCTTGCTATTCTCAGAAACCTAACTTTGCAATCTAATAAACCGGTCATCCGACCTACTAATCATTAAACACATTTAGCACACTATGGACCTAACCCTATACTCCGACCGTGAAATCGTAGCCGCCATAATGCGGAGGGATACCGCTGTGACCAAAGAGTATCTCTACCGCAAATGCCGCCCCCTCTTCGAGTCGTGCTTCAATCGCTATTACACCGATTGTGAAAACTGCATCGAACTTATTAATGAAATTTATTTATACATCATGTTACCTTCTTCAAAAACAGGAAGAAGTAAAATTTCTACATTCAAATATAAGTGCACATTCACTTGTTGGCTAAAAACTATCGCCGAAAATTATTGCAAACAATTGTTTAAACAACGTAAATCTTCACCATTGAATAAAAATAATCATGTCCCATTTGATAGAAAAGTAGTGGGAGATGAGTCTTTAGGAATAGATCTACATTCATTGAATATGGCTGATTTAAATAAATTATTTGCTAGAATGAATAATGAAGATTATGTTTCTCTTATAAAACTTCATTATTTAGACGGATTAGACAATAAAAAAACAGCCGATTTATTGGGTGTGACAATGGCAAATTATTACAATATGCATCTCAGAGCAAAAGAACAATTTAAAACTGAACTACGAAAGGAGGGATTGATATGAAAACATTAGAAGAACTTAAAGCACGCTTCGCCTCAATCCAAGACCTCCCAGTCTCAGAAGAAATGATTGGAGCCTATATTGAGGGGAATCTCTCAGAGAATGATTCAAGATGTGTGGAGATAGCGATGTCAGAATATGATGATTGTGATTTCTTATCGGAGTTAATAAGCATAGCGCCAATGGATATAGATTTTTTACACAATGAGGAGATTGAAAATGTAACAGAACAAATAAATGATATTATGTTTGAAATAGAAGAAATAGGAGATATTAATTTAAACGAAAACGTAGGTGGTTGTTTATATGAAGCTCAAAAACAATTTGGTTTAGAACCGATTAATGTGGAATTTGACCCCAATACATATCAATGGGAAGCAGATACATGTGCAATTCGTTCGCAAGAGATTGTATTAAGATCTTTTGGGAAATTTGTTTCTCAAGAAGAATTAATAACGCAAGCTGAAAATAATGGGTGGTACTCAAAAGGATTTGGAACTTCAATAGAAAATGTAGGAAATTTATTGGATTTGCATGGTGTACCGAATCATCGCATTGCAGATGCAAACATTTTTAATCTTGTAGATGAATTGGGCCATGGACATAAAGTAATTGTTGCGGTAGACGTAAATGAATTATATGGAAATTCATTTTGGCAATCAATTAAGGAATTTACAATAGGGCAAACTCCAAATCATGCAATGCTTGTTTCTGGAATAAATACTGCTGACCCAAATAATCCAACAGTTATACTTACAGATCCGGGAACAGGAAAAACATTATTTGAATGCCCATATAATAAGTTTTTATCGGCATGGGATGATTCTAAGTGTTTTATGGTCGCAACAAATAATCCTGCTCCATTAGAATATAACATTGATACAATGATGAATTTTGATTATGAGAAAGGTTGTGTCTCAAATATTGGAAAGATTCCTTTTGACCATTTTCATGAAAATATAATGTCTGAAGCTGACTCATATATAAATTCTCTTGATGAATACATTGATTCTGTCGAAAATATGATCTCTAATGGTTTTGACGATAATTCATATGAGAAGGTAATTCATCAAGAAAATATCGCCCACCAAAATGCGGAAAAATTAAAATCAATGAATGATGAAATTGGCAATAATGAGACTTATGACGAAGATTTGGAAATAGAAGAAGAGGATTCTCTAGACACGGAGGATGAATATTAAGAATATTTATTATAAACTTATAAAATAGAAATACGATGAATAGAAATGAGGAGTTAATGCAAACAAGCTGTAAACTTATAGATGTTTTGCAAAAAATGACAAATTCGCAAAAGGTTGGTGGAAATTTGCCTCAATTGCCTGTAGAATTGCCATTGTTATTTGAAAATTTGAAGAAGCCTGGATTTACAATAGTTGTTTCGGGGGAGGTTAATAGAGGGAAAAGTACGTTAATAAATGCAATAATTGGACGTGAAATTTTGCCAACATTTGATAAGGAAACAACATCTCAAGTTTTCAAAATAAAGAATTCAGAAAACGAATCTTTTAGAGTGGTATATGAGAATGGTGATGTGAAGACGATTAATCAAAGTGAATTAATTGAATATGGCACACAGGTTGATAAATATGAATTGAATACAGACACTAAACGAATTAGTTATATAGAGGCTTGTGTGCCGATAGAGAATTTGCCTGAAGGTGTTACAATTGTCGATACTCCAGGGATAGGCTCTACATTCAAACAGCATACTGAAATTGCAAAAATGTTTATGCAACAAGCCGATGCTATCATTTATTTGTGTTCGGCTAAGCATCCAATTGTGAAAGTTGATATCGATTTTATTAAAAATGTAATTCTTCCAATAAAAACTAATCCGAGTGTTATGTTTGTTATGTCAAAGGCAGATCAAGCAGACAATGAAGATGCTTTGACAAATTTGATTTCACGCGCAAAGATGCAATTGCAAGAAAATTTTGCGGAAAATAAAACCATAGGGAAAGAGATTATTCCTATTGATAGCATATCATTAAGGGATTCAAATAACGAGACTGAAAGAGATGTAAAAGAGGTATTACGTCTTGCTTCTAATTATGAAGAAGTAAATAGGGCAATAAATACACTTATGGATAAGCAAAAGTTTGTTTGGCTACTTTCTGCTTATAATTGTGCTGCTCAATATTATAAAAAAGTTAATGCTTTTTTGGAAAAACAAATATCTGATTATAATTTAAATGAGGTAGAAAGAAAAGCAAAACTTGAAGATGTGACGAAACGTATAGAGGAGTTTGAGTCTGAATATGGATTAAAAGCCCAACGTAAGATTCTTGAGACGATAAATAATATATTATCTACAATGCGAGAATCGTTAAAAGATATGTTTGCTTCAAGTGGCTCCCCATTGTTGAAAAAGTATAATGAAAAAGTGGAAAGAATTGCACCTAGGGCTTCAGAAGAAGAACTAAATGAGATTGCGCAAGAATTGTCGGAACAAATATGTGAAGAAGCCGTTGAAGAATGGGAGAAAATAATAGGATTGGCTATTGGAAGGATTGATGCTGAATTGCGAAAATATAGTGACAAATGCGAAATGCAAGTTGATTTAGAATTCCCATCAAATACAATGGATATTAATGTAGATGTAGATATGGATTTGACCTTAAAAGACCGTATCCAATCAATGAGAAGTGAGTTTTTTAATGGGGGATTTATTGTTTTTGGCTCGCAGTTAGTACTCAACGGATTAGCGTCAGCTGGAGTATCCGCGGCCGCATCAGCACTCGCTGGTATTGCAGCGCTTTCAGGTCCTGCAGGGTGGTTAGTAGGTGGAGGTTTTGCTCTTGCATATGGATTGTTTTATGGAAATAGAAAGGCAAAAGAGAAAGCTGTAAAAAAAGCAAAGGGACAAATTAAGGATAGTTTATCTGAGATTCTATCGAATATCTATAAAAACATGACAAAAACATCTTTGGAAGACGGAAAATATGAGTCGTGGATGGAAATGATGGGCGCTGTGGTTAGAAATAATTCGGAAGAAACAATTACAACGATATATGCCAATGCTAAGAAAGAGTTAGAAATCTCAAGAAAGGGGTTGTTGGAAGCTGCTAATCCGACTGAGAGAACAAAAGTAGTTAACCAACAGACATTGTGGAATACGTATGCATTGTCTTTGAAAAAATTAAAATCAGAAATGGTTGAGATTTCTCACACTATTAAAGACTAATCATGAGATATTTAAGTATAGACTTTGGTACATCATATTGTTCGGCAGCATATCTTTCTGAAGAAGGTGTGCCAAAGTCTGTTCCGTTTGGGATGAACCAATATAGTTCGCCGTGCTATAAAACACCAACAGTAATACAATATGCCATAAAAGAGGATGGCACTGAAACAAAAATTGTTGGAGAAATGGCATGGAAAAATTTAATGCAATCAAATAAAACTGATTCTTCAATTGTATCTAAGATAAAAACTGAGTTAAGGGAACGAAATGGATATGTGATAAATGGCAAACCCAAAAAATCAGTTGAGATAGTTCGTGATATATTTGAATATATAAAACAAATTTCAGAGGGAGTCGTCGGTAGCACTTTTGATGCGGTTATAATAACCCACCCGGCTCAATATGAGTCAACAAAATTGGATATTCTAAGAGAAGCGGCATATTTATGTGGATTTAAAGAAATTCAATTTATCGAAGAACCAGTAGCCGCTGCGTATGCATTTGTTGAAAAACATAAACTCCCTATTGATTCAGGAGGGATAGTATTTGATTATGGAGGAGGTACAATTGATGTTGCATATCTTCAACTTGAACAAAATGGAATCAAATTTAAATTTCCACCTAAAGGTATGAGTGGTTGTGGTGGGGAATATATTGATTTATTGCTGCATAATTATGTGTCGTCAAAAGTGGGATGTCAAAACCGAAATTCTGTTTCTCCGGTTTTGTTAGATAATTGTTGTCAAATGAAATTAAATTTTTCAGTTTATGATAAGGAACAATGTATCGGATTTGGGAATAAGGCACTCACTTTTTCAAAAAATACATTTAATTCCATTATAGAAGAAAAGGTTAATTGCGCAATAAAATGTCTTAATGGCGTAGTAGAAACTTGTAAAATAAAAGAACTCCCTATAAATTATGTATTTATGAATGGCGGAAGTTCAAAGTTGTCTTCAGTTCGTGATAGGATAAGTGGATTGTTAAAGAATGTTGATGTATTGGATTATGGTGGAGATGACTTAGCTGTGTCACTCGGCGCATTAATATATTTAAAACGCAATTTATTTGATTCTGGGCAAATCGGTACGAATGATCAAAATGTAATTCAAGAAAAAGTTAAACGTGAAGATAGTCCAATATTAAAAAAATTAAAAGAACAGAGAAGACAATATTTAGAATTAAAAAAAAATAATATATGAATATTTTAATGATAGGGCATAGCCAATCTGGTAAAACAAGTTATATGGCTGGATTGTATAAACAATATGGTGATAAGAAGGAGGGTTTTGGATTATGGATGTCAGATACGTATAAACGCCAAAGATTAGAAAAATTAGCGACAAATATTTCACGTGGACAGTATCCTGCAGGAACAGATATTGCACTTCAATATGAGTTTTGGTTGCAATATGATAACAAATTGCTTATTCCTTTTAATTGGTATGATTATAGAGGTGGCGCTCTTTCTGAGAATTCAAAAAATTCACGTGATGCTAAGATGCTATTATCACAAATCAATCAAGCAGATGCTTTGATTGTATTTTTAGATGGAAAAAAAATAGTCAATATGACGGATGATGATTTGGAGGAAGAATATGATGTGCTATTTTGGGCAATACAAAAATCAATCTCTCAGAGATCGTCAAATGGACATTATTTTCCAATTTCATTTATTATAACAAAAGGAGATTTGTACCAATCATATGAACCGTTATATAATTCTCCTGGTTTTGAATATTTTATGCCAATAATGAAAAATATTTCTCAAAGTGAAGTAGCGGCAGGAATGGTTGGGATAGTAGAGGTGTCAAAAGAAGGAATTTCTAATGTTTTTGCGCCACTAATCTTCTCTTTATATTATGGAATGCATCATTATATTGAAGATAGAATATCCTCCCTAAATGCAGAAATTAAGTATTATAATAGTCTTGATCCTGGTTTTTGGGATGACCTAGGTTCTTTACTATTCGGTGGCGAATCAGATAGTCAAAAAGCGGAAAAAAGTATTGAGAAAATTAAAGAGGAGAAAAATCGCCTTGAAACACTTGACGCTCTTTCGGATGTTATGGGGAAAATGTTGGCGTACCATGTTGATGATAATTTAATAATAAGATTTTAATAATTATGAAACAATTAAGTATTATTGGGCTATCAGGCTCAGGGAAAACATGCTATACGTATGCTATGGCAAAGACAATGATTAAAGGTTATAATGGGATTAATGCTATTGCGATAGATGATAGTGTGAGAGAACAATTAAATGTTGGTTGGAGAATGATCCGCAAAGAAATGAAATGGCCTGATGGTAATGACAAGACATTGAGAAGAGAATTTAATTGTCAATTAAACCTAAAATCTATAATGGATTTTTGTTGGGATGATTTTAAGGGAGGGGAACTTACTAGTATGAATGAAGTGGCTGAGAAATTTCGTATAGAGTTTAATTCGTATTTAAAAAAATCTGATGGATTAATTCTATTTGTTCCAGCTGATGTATATTTAGATATTATTGAAGAGACTGAATCTGGAGACGATTTATATGAAGATTTAGAAATCTTGAATACATTGTTTGTTTCTAATAGCGAACATCTTTCGAAAATACCAATAACTATAGTTATTACAAAAGCGGATTTGCTTGATGACAATTCGAAAGAATATGTTTTTGATTTCATAAAAGATTTACTATCTCCGTTGTTTACAATAGGGAATAATATGAAGGTGTTAATGGTGCCAGTTAGTATAGGTGAAGGTCTTGGTAGAGGGATTCAAGGTGGGTTTGTAAAAGGTGTAGTTTATGCTGATCCAAAAAAAGGAAATATTCATATCCCTATTGTGTATAATTTGTATCATTTTCTAAAGGATTGTTTGGCTGTAGAAAAATCTAATCTGGGAGTAATAGGTAAAGAAATTGACTCACGATTAAGATGTTTGCGTGAAGCCGAGCGGCGAAACGGTCTTCAACGATGGTGGTATGGGGATAATATCTCAGAACTTGAGAGAAAAGTAAAAGATAGAGAGGATGAACGAAAACGCAAACTTGCTGAAATTAATGGTATTGAAGCTAATATTGAAAAAGTGAAAAATTTATTTACAGAAGATTGTCAGTATTTTATTAATGGAAAGAAAGCAGAGTTTTAATTATGAAAGGTTCGTTATTTTTTTATTCTCGATTGGAAAAATATGATTATAGGTTAATCTACGCTCCTCCAAAAAGCATGTTGCCAAGCCCATTTAGAGATGATTTTATAGATTTTGCTAGAGAAGTTATTAATGTAGATAACGTGTTAAATGGGCAGATAGAGACATTAAGGTGGTCTTTAATAAAAAGAGAGAATGTTGTTTTGGTTGGTATAGGTTGCCATAATCGACAGTTGGGTGCGCAAAGTGTAGATTATGCGGGTCGAGAGGTCCGAGGTTTTTTTGGTGTTGTTATAAATACTTCTAATGATTGTGTTATAAATACGCTATGCGATGTGGAATTTTATCGAAATTTATATGAATTATTTATTTCACCATTATGGAGCATTACGGATCAAAGTAAAGGAAATAGCATATATCAAGAGGTTGATATAGAAGAAACAGTTATTAATGATTTTAGTAGAGTAGATATTAATATTGATAATTCAAAATTTAAAATATTCCCTCAAAATACAGAGTTTAAAGATGTATTATATTACGCCTTCAGACAAGATTCTGTTGATGTTGTTTTTAATTTAAATAATTTACAGCATATCACATCGGCTGATTTATATCATTTTCATAATGTTACAATAATAGGGAATAATAACGTAGAATTACATCCGTTTAAGGTGCAAGAAGTCGAATCTCATGAACAAAATATTGAGGGAGAAAAAATAAATATTAGGAATCATAATGCAGATGAAGGTGTATTAAATAACCTTGAAGAGGGTGAAGATATATTGAAAAAAGCCATTATAGGGCTCATGAAGATGTTAAAGTTATTAAGAGTTTCGATAAATGATTTTTTGATTTACCTTGCAGATATATTGGGTTATGCTCTAATTAAAAAAACAGAAGATGATAATATCTCATCGCAAAATGAAGATCAAAATGGTGTTGAGAATTATCGGTCATTACAAAATTCTGAATATTCACAATCAAAGAAAAACAGCGATTTGAATATAGTTGAAAAAAAAGAAGAAAGGCGTAAAACTATCGAAGAAATTCGAAAAGAGTATCAACAAAGGAAAAATAAATGTAAAAACCAATCATCCGAGCCATCGTTAGATGTGATTATGGAGATTGTACAAGATAATGATGAAGAACAATCGAATAATACGGAATTTGGTGGTGAAGTTGAGGAGATTTTGTGAAATGCCCGTTTTGTGAAATCTCAGCAAATAAGAAAAATGAATAAATTATATGATAGTAGAGCAGACTAAAAAACTATATGAGCGTTTGAATATATTGGTAAATGCGTCCCCATGGAAAGATCAATATGCTAATATTATAAGTGAGCATATTAAAACATTGGGGCAACCATGCAGATTAGCTGTGACGGGTAGAGTTAAGGCTGGTAAAAGCTCGTTAATAAATGTTCTGCTTGGGGCTGATTTGGCAAAAGTTGGAATAACAGAAACAACAGCAACCATTAATATATTTAAATATGGAGAGCCTAAGAATTTAGAAAAACCTGTTTTGTGTGAATATTTAGATGGTCAGAAAGAATGGGTGTCAAAAAATCATTTGGATAATCTTCAAGGAAATTCTAAGGAAATTGTTGAGCAAATATCTAAAGTGAAAAACTTGACATATTTTGTTAAGAATAAATGCTTGGAAAATACAATTCTCATTGATACTCCAGGGATTGATGCCGTTGTTGGAGAGGACGGAGATGCTCATCAAGAACAAACAGAATTGTTTTTAGGCCTAAGAAAGCAACATGAGAATGAAACAATCGAACTGTCAAATAATGCTGACGCAGTTATTTTGTTGTTAGGAGATGTAATCCATGAGAGTGATAAGGATTTTATCGACTCCTTTTTAAGGAATAGAGGTCATTCAAGTTGCTTAAATACAATCGGTATACTATCGCAAATAGATTTAACAGATGAACGAGTTGAAAATCGAAAGGCTAATGCTCAAGCACGATATGATTCGTTGTCGGAGTATGTAAGTTGTGTATTGCCTGTGTCTGCAGGAATAAAAAGATTTTTGCCGGATATCGAACAAGGTAAACAGATAAAAGAAGTTTTATCATCAGTTCCTAATAAAGAACTCTTAAGTGGAGTTTTGTTAAGGAGTGAGAAAATGTACCTAATGTCTTCAATCCCAGGAATTGATATATCATTAGAGAAAAGAAAAATGATATATCAACAAGGTGTCATTCCATTTCGGTGTTTTGCGGTAATTGCAAAAGTTTTGTATGAAAATGAATTGGAAGATGCAATACGATTGTTAAACGATATTTCAGGAATCGATGTTCTGAGAGATTTACTCGATGCATATTTCTTTAAAAGAAGTCATCAAATTAAATGTGAAATAGCAATACGCCAAGCATTATTGATAATTTGGGAGATTTTAAATTGTGGAAGAATGCAACGACAGTTTCAAAAAGATGAATTAAATTCTGTTGCAGTGTCGTTGACAGAAATTCAACGAGGTTTTGAGGATTTGTTGTCGCAGGTAGAAAGTGCAAATGCCGATTTTCAGTGTTTTACAGTCGTGGCAGAAAATAATCAATTGTTTTCAAAGGAGGAGTATGAGGAATTAAAGATATTGTTTAGCAATCAAAAATTAGAATTTGACAATGAAAAAATGAATTATTGGTATTCATTAAGCAATAACTCGTCAAACGAACAAATAAGAGAAATCGCTCGAAGAGCATATTTTAAATATAACGATTTAGCTTTTATATAATTATGGATTACGAATTTGAAGATATCGACGAATCAATGGAAGAAAGTTCTTCTGAAGATGTGAATGAAGTCGGCTACTCTGAAGAGGCTGAGCAAAAAGATGAAATTACGACAAGTTTAGAGGAAAAGATTCGACAAAAATTAGGTGACACGACATTTGTTGGTGTTAAATATACCGATGCTGAAATAGATAAGATGGAGAGCGATGTGAATATGGCTCAATCAGAAGTAAATGCGCGACGCGCTGATGTGTCAAATTGGGAGACTAAGGTTAGCTTAAATAACACAAAAGAACATCGTGAAAATGGAGATTATGCAAATGCATTAAGTCGTTTGAATGAGGCTAAATCGCGTTATAATACAGCTGTAGACCGCCTTAATGATGCTCAAAGTAAATTGAGAAATGCAAAATGATAATATTTAAAACAGCATATATCATTCTCTCCCGATACGATAAACATCTCTACAGATTTTAAATAGAATTTGATACTATGAATTTTATAATCGCTTTCCCAGATAGGCTGGGGGAGCGATTGTTGTTTTGATGAGGGGAATGGATTAATGGTGTTATTTTTTTAGAGTGGAGTGGGATAATTGAATCGTTAACCAATGCACATAATTTCATAATGCAAAAGTAATATGAATTGAGCGATTATGAAAGGATGCAAAAGAAAAAGCGACGGAGTGCCGTCGCTTTAGTGTGTGAAAAAATGTGTGTTTTTCGATTAAGTGTGTTATGTTTTTACATCTTCAAGCCCAAAATTTCCCAAAACTCACGAGGTAGAGAGACATTCTCAAGTTTGATGCAACGCTTGAAGTGAGGTGCAACTTCTTTTACTGAATATCCCGCATTGCCACAGCCTATGCGAGTCACATAGAAATGTGTTTCGGGGTGTTGCGCGGCAAATTCAATAAATCGATAGATTGCCTCACAGAGTTCATCATACGAGATGCCGGTGGTGGGGATTGCATAACTGTTCCCTTGAATTCCTTCACCTTGTCCCATGATAGCACCGAAGAGATGTAGTGCGTGTAAAGCGGCGCCTCCATTGTGATTGCCGTTGGCATTGCTGCCAAATACAAATACTTCATTGGGGGCAAGATGGTCAATGTACTCTGGAGTTACTCTGTTGCCATGATATTCCTTGGCATATTGTTTCAAATGCATGATTCGTTCTTCTTTTGACGAAAAGCCTTTATCGTACATTGCATCCATTTTTTTGAAATAGGCGATGCGTGATGAGCGTTCATATTCCCATGTGTTTCCTGCGCCAAGATTGTCGTGGCTAAATTCCATTACATTGTCAATAGATAACAAGTCGGCAACATCTTTTACATTGTGAGCCGAACCCATATAAGAGAATGACCAACCTTGCTCTTTTAATTGATTAATGAGGTTGCGCAACGATGTGGCATTCCACTTGCATGAAGCATTTTCCAACCCATCGGTCAACACGGTAACCACGGCAGTAGCGTTTTCATCGCTGTTGATTTTATTGTATAACGATGTTAGTGTTTGCCCCATTGTGTCATATAAGGGGGTGCAACCACGAGGTTGGTAGTTTGTAAAGGTTGGCACATTGTCGATAGGCTCATTATTGTAATGATATCGAATGTTTGTATTGACACCTTTGTCAAATGTTACAAGTGTGATGAAATGCGATTGAGTGTCGGCAAACTCCTTTTGCGCATTTTTGATAGTGTCGATTGTTTCGTTGATGCCTGAGAGGGTGGCTTGGCTTAAATGCGACATCGAACCACTTTCATCAACGATGATGAGGTTGTAAATTTGTGCTTTGTTCATTTTTTGTGTGGTTTGTTCGGGTTGTGAGTTTTCTTCTGATTCTTGTTGTGATTCTTTTTGAAGATTTTGTTCGAGTGTGGGTTGTGAGTTTTCTTTCTTTTTGGATCCAAATAATTTGCTAAAATACATGACTTTTTAGATTTTAAGAGTTGATAAACGAATTAAATAAAGCCTATTCAAAAAGAGAATGTGATAACCTCTTTAGTGGCTTTGTGTAATTATGACACTGCAAAGATAATGCCAATTTTTTTTAAATATCCAAGAATATGTGTGAAAAATACACATTAATATATTTTTTGTCTTAAATTTGCCCTATTTTCATGACATTTTGTCCGAAATTTATGGCGAGCATGTCCATTATTGAGTGATGCAGATATAAAACGAGAGCCAATGCCACTCGGCATCAGCTCTCGAAAGTTTAGTTGTATGGAAAAATTAGTTGGTTTAAATATTACAATAGGTGAGAGTTTATGGCTTCAACAAGTTCGCTTTTGCTCATGGCTCCACGCGATATTACCGGAAGTTTCTCGCGAGGTATAAAGAGCAGAGTGGGTATGCTACGCACTTTGAACGCATTGGCCAATGCTGGTTCTTTGTCAACATCGATTTTATACACATCAACCTTGCCGTCGTAGTCGCGCGCCACATCGTCGAGCACCGGGGCAAGCATTTTGCAAGGGCCACACCACGAAGCGTAAAAGTCAACAATAGCAGGTCGGTCACCAAGAAATTGCCAATCGTTAAGGTTGTGGGGATTGGCCACACGAGTTGCAAATTCGTTAAAATTGAGATGTCTTGCTTTCATATCTATGTCAGTTTTATTATTATCGTTTATCATTTCTGATGCAAAGATATAAAGCCTCCCATTCCCCACCAACTCATAAAATCTATTGTGCTATAGAGGGTATCTATAAAAAAGCAGAAAGGACACGGCACGCCGTGTCCTCTTGCGATTTGAGTATGTGTATTGTTGTTTATAGTTTCTTGATTGAGATTGCGAAGCCACCGCCAGCTACTGAACGGAGTTTGAGGGTTGATTTTGCATCAACTTTTTTCTTGGTGATGGCGTAGGCTTGTTGGTTATTGGTGCTGTTGGCATCTTTGGCATCGGCATAGATTGTTGCCTCATATTTTGCGCCTTTTTCGAGGAAATCGAGTTTGATTACCGAGTTGTGATCGGCTTCACCGGCTGTGCCTCCTACATACCAATCGTCGGAGTTTTTGTCTTTGCGAGCAATGGTTACATATTCCATTGGCTCGGCTTCGAGGTAGAGCGATTTTTCCCATTCAACAGGCACATCTTTGATAAATTGGAATGCGTCCATGAAGCGTTCATAGTTTTCGGGAAGGTCGCATGCCATTTGCAATGGGCTATACATTGTTACATATAGAGCCAACTGCCCGCAGATGGTTGATTTGATGTTTGACTTGTTGTTGGGGTTAAGTTTTGTGATATCCATTTCGAATATGCCAGGAGTATAGTCCATTGGACCACCTTGCAAGCGAGTGAAAGGTAGAATAGAAGTGTGACTCATGCGGCTGCCACCCATTGCTTGATATTCAGTACCGCGAGCCGACTCGTTGGCGAGCAAGTTGGGGTAAGTGCGACAAAGACCAGTTGGGCGAGTTGCTTCGTGAGCGTTTACCATAATTTTATATTCGGCAGCTTTGGTTACGCAGTAGAGATAGTGGTTATTGAGCCATTGGCTGTAGTGGTATTCGCCACGAGGAATGATGTTGCCCACATATCCACTTTTTACCGAGTTATAGCCGTTATCAACCATAAATTGATAAGCTTTGTCGAGGTGACGCTCGTAGTTGCGCACCGATGATGATGTTTCGTGGTGCATCATGAGTTTCACGCCTTTTTCTTTTGCATAGGCATTAAGCGCTTTGAGGTCAAAGTCGGGGTAGGGGGTTACGAAGTCAAACACATAGTCTTTTGATTGACCAAACCAGTCTTCCCAACCTTCGTTCCAACCTTCAACGAGAACTTGGTCAAAGCCATGCTCGGCAGCAAAGTCGATATAACGACGCACTTTTTCGTTGTTAGCCGAGTGCTTACCGTTAGGAGTTGTTTTGGTGTAATCGGTTTTGCCGAGTTGCACTGAATACACATCGTCGGTGTAGTTCCATGAACCTTTACCGGTAATCATTTCCCACCACACACCTATATATTTTACTGGTTTAATCCATGAAGTGTCCTCAATTTTACAAGGCTCGTTGAGGTTGAGAATGAGTCGTGATGCAAGAATGTTGCGAGCATCGTCGGTGATTTGGATTGTACGCCATGGCGAAGTGCAAGGAGTTTGGAGATAACCTTTTTTACCTTGATTATCGGGAGTGAGCCATGATTCAAACACGAGGTTTTTGTCGTCGAGGTTGAGGTGCATTGTAGCGTAGTCAACGCATGCTGCCTCGTGAATATTTAGCCAAATGTTGTTGTCGGTTTTGATGAGGAGTGATGTTTGCACACCTGTTGGCGAGAAAGTGGTAGTAGATGCGTTGTCGCGCATTGATCCCTCCATTTTGCCACGAATTTCAGTTAAACGGCACTTTTCGTAGTCATACTCTTGGGTGTCATAGTCGCCAGGAATCCAATAAGCGTAGTGGTTGCCAGTCATGGCAAATTGAGTTTTCTCCTCTTTTAGAACAAGATAGTTGAGGTTCTTTTGTTGAGGGAACTCATAGCGCAATCCCATGCCATCGTTATACACACGGAAGCGCACTACAATGTGACGGTCAAAAGCCTTTTGAGTTAAAGTGGCAGCCAATTCATTATAGTTGTTGAGGATTGATGTTTCCTCGCCCCACACAGGAGTCCATGTTTCGTTGAAAGTAGAAGTTTTGCTGTCGGTTAATTCAAAACCAGTGCAAAGTGAAAGTTTGTCGGCACCTGCTTTGTCCATAGAGAAACTGCTGAAGTCGTTGCGCCCATTTTCGCTATCGAGTTCAAGACCAAGGTTACTTGGTGCTACAACTTGTGCTCCTTTATAGTCAACCGAATAAACAGGGCGTCCCTCTTTAACATCAAATGTTACTACGATATTTCCGTCGGGAGATGCTACTTTTACATCGGCCATCGCTACCGAAGTGGTTGCGAGAGCTATTGCAAAAGTGGCGAATGTTTTTTTGAAAGTCATGATATAATATTCTTTTGGCTTATAGAATTAATACTAAAATATAGACGCAAATATAGCGAAAATATTGCTAATTACGACATCTCATAACTATCAAATTGTCCACGATTGCATAATTTGCGAAATGCAAATTAAAATTTGGTAAAATTGCAATAAATTTATTTTATGTTGACTTTAAAGATTAATGAATCGGTTATTTGTCCTCGGAAGTTGTGGTATATCTTGATTTTATAATTGCCAGTCTTTTGAGGTATAAATATAGATGTTTTTTCACCTATATCGCCACCGCATGTGATGGCTCTCTCTGACTCGGGATTGTTGAATTTCATGGCACTACGCATTTCAAATGCCGATGAGTCAAACTCGGCATAATATGAACTCCCTACCGATGCATGAACTTCGTGAGTATAGTATAATTCATCATTGAGATTTGCACTATATTCATCGCTCGCATCATCTAATATTATCGCTTGATTTTTCGCAATGGTTTGTTCTTTTTCCTCTATGGGAGGGGTGTCTTTGGTGCAATTACAACTATAAGTAACAAATAAAGTTGCGCAAATAATGATGCTTAAAATGGAGAATCTTTTCATAATTGTTTTGTTGAAAAAGGATTTATAATATTCATTAGTCTTTCGTTGTTAATACATAGATACAAAGATAAGGAAAATATTATTAATTGAGGCATCTCATTGCCTATAAAATCTCTCTCATTGGGTATATATGAAGAATATGATATAAACTTCATGAAAATCTATGTAATTCTAAAATCCGACTTTCGAATTGCATAAATTTAAGAATGAGAGGATACTCTCGCCTAAAGCTGATTTAAGGTGTTTTAACCTACATGAGAGTAAATATTATATATATTTGCAAAAATGCTTGATAAGAGCAAAAAAATCGAGGGTTTTCTCATATAATGACTTATAAATATTGAGAGAAATAGTCCTTAAATGAGAAATTTAATAGATGAAATGGAGTTAATATAGGACATTTCTTTTGATTTGCTTTATTTTTTTGTAAGTTTGTGGTCAATTAGACCAATAATGTATATTACACAAAGGCTGATTATGAGATATTATCTGATACCATTATTGATATTAATTGCGCAAGTGGTGCTTGCGTCGAATGATAATATAGTGATTGCATCGAGCAATGAAATATATAAAATTGAGGCTTCAAAAGATGGTTCCTCATTATCGAAAGTAAAAGCACACAAAGAAATAGTATATGAAGCCACTCGTACGGCCGGCAATGCATTGGCACTTGAATTTTATGACGACTATGTGAAAATCGACAAGGCTTCGGCGTCGGGTGCGAAGGCGCAGTATCGACATTGGATTCCCGAAGATATATTTTATACCGATTCAAAAGTGTGTTATCTCGATATTCCACTTAAAGAGAAAGGCAAAACAGTCAAAGCGGTATTTGATAAAACTTATATCCGAGCCAATCATTTTACCGAAGTGTTATTCCCTGAGATTTATGATATGAAATCAAAGGTGGTAAGAATAGAGGTTCCTCAGTCGCTTGTAAATAGAGTGAGGATTGTGGAAAAATCTTTTACGCCTAATATTGTGAGAAAAGTGGAGGAGGGAAAGAAAGGTGAACGAATTTATATGTATGAAATGACCGAAATGAATGCCCCAAAAGAAGAGGAGGACTGCCCCGAGGCGTCAACAGTTATTCCACGAATTTATATTATTGGGCAATACCCTACATTGGGCGACTTATATCAACACCTTCATGGATTAACAACTACGCAAGATTTAGCATTAGAAAAGGTAAAAGTTCAAGCTGTGGAAATTACATCGGATTGTGCTAATGAAGAAGAAAAAATAAGAAATATTTTAGCGTGGGTACAAGACAGAATAAGATACATCGCAGTAGAACATGGAGAATACGGAACACGCCCCGATCTCGCAAGTGAGGTGTTGCGAAAACGTTATGGCGATTGTAAGGGCATGTCAATGTTGTTGAAACAGATGCTAATTGCAGTGGGTTTTGATGCTCGATTGGTGTGGATTGGGACAAATGACGTTGGAGCGACATGGAGCGAAGTGCCAACATTGGCATCGGGTAATCACATGATATGTGCAGTTGTTAAAGGAGATTCGATATTATATCTTGATGGCACAGCATCATATCTTCCATTAGGAATTTATCATTCTTCAATCCAAGGGCGAGAGGCAATGATTGAAAACGGGGATAGTTATTTATTGAAAACTGTGCCTATTCAATCTCCAAATATGAATTTGGATAAGACCATTGCTACTTATCGGATAGTAAACAATAGTTTGGTAGGCGAAATAAGTCGCACTCTAAAAGGGATTGATAAAATGGCAATGTGTGCTACATATCATGATGTAGATGCATCAAATCAAGCAGATTTATTATCAAAAATTGTTGTTTATCCTAAAGTTAACGTAAATGTAGATAATGAAAAGATTGAGGGGTATTCTACACAATCTGATTCAGTGCAAATATCAGCTCAGGTTGATGAAATAGATGCATGTAATATTGTAAATGGGAAAATATATGTAGATTTAATGCCTTTGCGAAGTCATTTGTTAAATGTATATGATTTGAAAACTCGCAAACGTGATATATTATTGCCTTATCGTAATAGATGTGAGAATGAGGTATTGATAGAGGTGCCAGAGGGGTATAAAGTGGAATCACTTCCCGAAAAATATGAGGTCAATAACGAGTGGTTTAGTGCATCAATCGTTTATGATATGGAGGGCGAATTGATAAAGTGCAGTGCGTATGTTGAGTTGAAGAATATAACGATTGCACTTAGTGATGCATTAACTTGGAATAAATTAGTGAGAGAGTTTAATCAAAAAAATAGGGAACAAATAGTATTAACACTTAAATAGATATCGGTCATGAAAAAAAATATTTTGACAACTATTGCGATTATATTAGTATCGGTATTTTCGATGTCGGCTAAATATGATGCAAAGTTTTTTAGAAAAGCAGCTGAAAAGGTGTGGGGATTGGAATTGTCGGATTTTAATGCGAAAACGGAAATCCCTGATAGTTTATATGGTAATGAGTCGGCAGTAATAATTGCGGCATATCGCAATGTTGAAGTGAAACGAGTGCAGCAACTCAATGTTAATAAATATTCGCATTATGGAAAGGCCTATACCAGCGCGATTGACATGAAGTCAATATCAAGAGTAATGATTAAACTCAATGACAAAAAAGCTGTTGAGGATTATTCTGAGTTCAATATGTCGGTTGATGGAGAAGAAGAAATAAGTGGCTATTCTTATCAATATACATCATCAGCATTTGGCGCACGAGTAATCAAACCTAATGGCGATGTTATAGATGTAGATTGCAGAAACGCTTTTGATGTAAAAGAGGGCAAAAAAGAAAAAACTGTAGAGCGAATTGTGGCTATCCCTGGGCTTGAGCCAGGCGATGTGTTGGAGTATTTCTATTATGATGAGGTGTGGCTTGATGAATTTGATTTAGACCCATTGGTATTTTCGTTTTCTCGTCAATATCCAATGATGTTTTACAAAATCCATTGTAGCATAGATCCTGAATTGACTGTTGAATATCGCAATTATAATGGTGCCCCATTGTTGACAGGTTTTATTGCAAAGGATCAAACACGTATATTAGGAGTTGAAGCAGTCAATATCCCGAAACGAGAATCGGGTAATTGGATGTCGCCTAAACGACAATTTCCATTTATTAAGATGTATATAATGAATAATCAACGAGGATCGTTGGTGTATAAACCCAAAAGTGCACGTATAGGTGTGTATTGTGGATTGCCAGCTAACTCCTATTATCAAGATATTTCTAATGTCTTGACCGATATGACTGAAGTCCTTACAAAAGATATTGTTTTAGATGCGATAGACTATGCGGAAAATTATAAAAAAATGCATCCTGAGGCTACTCGTCGTCAGATTATAGATGCAGCTTGGGTGGCAACATTTTATTCGGGATTGCGTGATGATAAGTCACATTCGTCAATGACAATGCCATTATATTTTGCTCAGGTATTGAAAAAGTTGGGGATAAAAGATGATGTAAATGTTGGAGTTACAAATTCAAGAAATGAGGTCCCATTGCCAATGATTTTAAGTTGGCAAGAACCCGATTATATAAGCGTTATCGGTGATTCATGCTATTTTGTTACTGGCGACCTTGTATTCTTGCCAGGTGAATTGCCAGGAGAATACTTTGGCGAAACTGGTGCGATTTTTAAATGTAATGATGAAGATTATAATAAACAACAAGCCAAAATAATAATACTGCCATCTTCTCGTGCATCTGACAATGCGGTAATATCAGATGTTAAAGTTTCATTTAACGAAAATGATGAAAATGTTCTAAATATTTGTCGAAACATGACGATTAAAGGGGCAATGAAAACAATTGCTTCTCCTCTTGTTGATAAAAATGCCTGGATGCGTGCCGCTGAAAACTATCTCGAAATTCCTCAAAAATGGCGTGCAAAATTGAAAATTGATTCGGTTGAGATTAAAGAGAAAATGCAAGAGCTTTTCAAAGAGGAAGCAGAAACAATGCTTGGTGTTACGCCGTCGGTAATTAAAAACTATAAAATATCATCAATTGGCGCTACACCCAATAGCCCTACTGTTGATTATGAAATGGCTTGTGAGGTAGATGGACTTGTAAAACGTGCAGGAAATGATTTAATAATATCTCTCGGTAAATTAATTGGAGAACAAAGTAAGGTAGAAGGCGAAGAACGGAATAGACAATCACATATATTTCGTAATTGTCCTAATCAGTATCGCTATACAATAACATTAGAAATTCCACAAGGTTATACTATAACCGATGAGAGTGTAAAATTGCTTAATAAATCAGTCACAACTAAATGTGGCGCATTTATTGCACAAGCAAGAGTAAAAGACAATGAATTAACGCTCAAAATTAATGAAAGATATATCCGCTATTTTGAGCAAGTAAGTAACTGGGATGAATTCCTTGAACTTATTGATGCATCGGCAGCTTATAACAATACAGTGGTTGTTTTGACAAAACAATAAGCACACTGATTTGTTTGATGTTTGTGTGATTATTCGTGGTTTTTTCGTAACTTTGGCAAGAAAAGATAACTCGCTTAGAATAAATCGGTTGGTCGGATTGCATGAAAATTGGGTAACGAGATAGCAACCGTTCGTATTTCTGAGTTCTTCATTACTTTACTCCAATGTGATAACTCTTGACGCTACAAAGGTACAAAAAGAATCTAAATTGAAAA
>JAZRLP010000017.1:0-109158 GCA_045646905.1 Muribaculaceae bacterium | reverse complement strand
AACCGCCGACCCTCTGCTTGTAAGGCAGATGCTCTGAACCAGCTGAGCTAAACGCCCGTTCACTGAAAAAGCAATGCAAAGGTACTACCTTTTTTTTAATCCACCAAACAAAAAAGAAAGAATTTGTTTAAAAAATATTTTTATTGCCATTTTTTCATCATTGCCCACACCCCTTCTCACGCGCAAAAAGTCCTCGTATTCACCTTTTTTCATCACCTCAAAAAGAAAATAGTCAGTTTCTAAAATTTAACACTCAAAATTTCATTTATTGTTTGTAACTTTGTAGTTCAAACGATTTTTATAGCAAATTATTAACTATTACATAAATTCACTATGGAATTAACTTCTCTTACAGCGATTTCGCCTGTTGATGGTCGTTATCGTAGCAAATGTGAAAAACTTGACGAGTATTTCTCTGAATATGCTCTCATTCGTTATCGCGTGCGTGTTGAAATTGAGTATTTCATCGCTCTTTGCGAACTTGGTCTCGACCAACTCAAAGGCGTAGAAGCATCAAAATTCGAACCTCTTCGCGAAATCTATCGCAACTTCACCGTTGCCGACGCTACTCGCATCAAAGAAATTGAAAGCGTAACAAATCACGATGTAAAAGCCGTAGAATATTTCATCAAAGAAAAATTCGACATTCTCGGACTCGAACAATATAAAGAATTTATCCACTTCGGTTTGACTTCTCAAGACATCAACAACACTTCAGTGCCTATGTCAATCAAAGAAGCAATCGTTGATGTATATCGCCCTGTACTCGTTGAGCTCATCGAGCACCTCGAAGCTCGCGCTAAAGACTGGTACGAAATCCCTATGTTGGCAAAAACTCACGGCCAACCTGCATCTCCTACACGCCTCGGTAAAGAAATCATGGTATTTGCCTACCGTCTTCGCCAACAACTCGACATTCTCGATGGCGTAGCAATCAGCGGTAAATTTGGTGGTGCAACAGGCAACTTTAACGCTCACGTTACTGCTTATCCTGGCATCGACTGGCGTGAATTTGGCGCAAAATTCTTGAGCAACAGCCTTGGCATCGTACGCGAAGAGTTCACTACTCAAATTTCTAACTACGACAATCTTGCTGCATTGTTCGATGCCCTCCGTCGCATCAACACTATCATCATCGACCTCGACCGCGATATTTGGCAATACATCTCAATGGAGTATTTCAAACAAAAAATCAAAGCCGGCGAAGTTGGCTCAAGCGCAATGCCTCACAAAGTGAACCCTATCGACTTTGAAAACTCTGAAGGTAACCTTGGTATCGCTAACGCAATCCTCGACCACCTCGCAATGAAATTGCCTATCTCTCGCCTACAACGCGACTTGACCGACTCTACAGTGCTTCGCAATGTTGGCGTGCCCTTGGCTCATGGTCTTATCGCAATGCATAGTACTCTCAAAGGACTTAACAAACTTCTTCTCAACGAAGCAGCAATCAGCGCCGACCTCGATGCAATGTGGAATGTAGTAGCTGAAGGTATCCAAACAATCCTTCGCCGTGAAGGCTATCCAAAACCCTACGAAACACTCAAAGAACTCACTCGTGTCAATACTACAGTGACTGCCGAAAGTATCGCAGCATTTATCGACACACTCAATGTGAGCGACGAAGTGAAAGCCGAACTCAAAAAACTATCTCCACATAGTTACACCGGATATTAATCCGCCAACATTAATAATAAGGGACTATGTTTAATGTAGTCCCTTATTTCACCTACCTAAACTAATCACCATGAATATCTTAAAAAAAATTTTTTATCCTTTATTTGAATCAGATTTTGAAGATTTACAAAGCCAAGCCTCATATAAAATTGAGCTAAAAGAGAATCTTATCATTGAAAAAGAACAACTATTAAAAGAAAAAGAACAGCAGTTAAATGCTCTTAACTCTGAAATCAACAAATTAAAAAGAAGCAAAACTTCTTTAAAAAAGGATATTCTATCAAAAGATTCTACAATAAATAATCTAAATACCACAATCTCAAGATTTGAATCAAAAGTTGAGAATGAGCGCAAAAAAAAAGAGCAAAATTGGGAAAAATTGTATCTGAAAGAGAAGAACACTCTTTAGAAATCGAAAAACTATATTCCAAAATAGCTGAATTAGAAACAACCATCCGCTCTAAAGAACAAATTATAAAAAACAAGCAAGAATCATTACTATCCGAAAAGCATGCACATTCTAAAGAAATAGGCAAACTATATTCTAAAACAAAAGAATTAGAATCAATCATCCTTTCTAAAGAGCAAATTATCAAAAGCCATTGGAACCTTTTACTATCCGAAAGACAAGCACGCTCTAAAGAGGTTGACGAACTATATTCAGAAATAAACAAACAAAACAATAAGGTCCAAGAACAAACACATATAAACAATTTATTAAAAAGCGAAATATCAGAAATTCAGGAATCACTTGAAAATAAGGTTTCAGAATGTAGTCAACTTAAATCTCAAATATCAAATTTATCTAAAACACAAGTTGAGGAGGATCTCATTAACGCTCTAAAGAACGATGTACAAAAAAAGCAAGATCTAATTAACACTTTAGAATTTGAGATTCAAAAACTCAACGAACAAATTGCAAGCCTTAGTTCGGAAAATTCTGATTTAGCCCTCAAATTGTCTAATCAGAACGATAAATACATCAATATAGAACAAACACTAAAACAATTATTGAAGGACAAACTAAATGCAGAGAACAACCTACAACAACAACTTGATAATGCAAATTCTACTATATTAAGTTTAAGAAATCAATTAAACGAAGCACCACCTGCATCATTAATAAACACTCTTAATCAAGAAATAAATACACTTAAACAACAATTAGTAAATTCAAACAAAGAAAATATTCAAAAACCATCAAATCCGAACCGTCAATTAGCTCAACCTATTTCACCTTTAACTCCCAGCAAACCCACCCCTACCACACCAAAGGACAAGGCTCCTCACAAAAGAGCTTCACGTAAACAAAGTATTCCATACTTAACCCATTCAACTCAGGCATTAAACATCACTCGGACAAAAAACTTTCCAAAAATAGAAAATGATAATATATATGCTTCTTCACATAGAACAATAGACACTGTTTTCAACTGCAGGACAAACACACTTGTATCTACTAAACAAATACTGTTAGAGAAATCCGCTGAAGAGATATCTAAAATAAGGTTCGATTTAGAAAATGCAGTTCGCACCAATACTCCATATTTAATTTGCCCCTGTTGCCATCAAATGCTTAAGATTTCAAGCCGAAGCATTGGATGGGGTAACAATTATCAAGATATTCAATTTTTTACTCATGCTGTAAAAAATATACATTGTGATTTAAAACGCGATTATGACTATAATATTTCTACGTCCGGAGATGAAACAGGAGGATTATACGACAATAGTCATCTTAAGAACATTAGAGAGATCGCATATTCATCTTTAATTTCTAAAATTAGCAACGGAAAGGGAATTTCGAATGTAAAAATCACAAACTACATTCACTCTGAAGAACTGCCCATTATGAAACGAAGACTTGCAGATATTACAGCAGAGTACAATTCTCATAATATTGCCTTGGAATTCGTAACACTCAACACCCATACATCCAAAGTCCATGATAGAGACATATTTTACTTAATTAACAACTATCATGTATTTTGGATATTTGGATTAAATTCAAATGTCAACTACAACGAACTCCGCAGATCTGTAGCCAAGGACATCCTTTTCACAAACAAACGCAATGTTTTTGTATTTGATCTTGAAGCTCAAAATGCAACTAAGCAACTCGGAGAACTCATTCTAAAATGCAATTGGCTTGATGAAAATGACGAATGGTACTATCAAATTGAGAAAAACGGAAAAAACGGAGAACTTATATCTATCGACAAAATAACTTTTGACAACAATTCTTGCAGACCTTATTACTTTGATGCTGATGAAAAATATTACCTTTTACACCCATATGCAAGCATGCCATCTGCTTCCAATAAAGAAGAACTAAAACAAAACATTCTTGAAGCTTGGGATTATGAATGTAAGCGCAATAATGCTATCAATGAAATGCTTGAAAATAGCAGTAGTGTTGAAGCTTTTTTCGATGGAGATAATTGGGGGTTTAAATATAATGATGTTATTTTCATCAAACCCACATTCCCTATTGAGCCCATTTTCAGCCATGGATATGCAATTGTCAACAATGGCTCTAAACTTGGAGTCGTAAATCGTTTGGGGGAATATTCTTTACTCACTAAATATGATTCAATTCACATACTTCCCAATGGACACATTCTATATTGTGAGAATAGAGCATGGCACCTATTTGGAGTTATTGATTCTATTGCATCATATTCTCCTAACGATAAAATATTCATCAGCACCATTTCGCCATCAAAAAACATACACTACCTAACAATACAAAAACCTTTTTCTATTGAAGAATTATATTTTATTGAAGACAAAATATTCAAAAAAGATTCTGGCAAGTGGACTCTTTGGCTCTCTAATGATAAAAATATTTCAAACACAACTTGGGACAGTTTTGAAATTACGCCAGAATGTACCATCAAAGTAACTATTGATAACAAATACCAGATTCTATCTTTGGACGGAAAACTCATTAATGAGCAAAAATATAAGTTTACTCAAGAAATTTCATCTGAAATATCTATAGTTCAAGGTTTCAATAATTTATGGGGCGTTGTTGATAAATCAGGCAACATTATCATCCCTCTAATTTATTCTTCTATCAAATTATTCTACGAAAAATATTTAAAAATTTGTTCTAATAATTTGTGGGGAATAGCTTCCCTATATGGTGAAATAATAATACCTGCAAAATACAAATCCATTGATAAATTTGATGGTTCCTCATTTTTTGTATCTATTCCAAATCCAGACAAACCTTGGGAAGTTTTAAATGGCAAAGTAGACGTCAATGGCAATGAAATATCCGAAATAGTCGAAACACTAACAAATGGAGCAACTATTTCTAAATCATTCAATATGTACGGAATTGAATTCGATAATTCAATTTTAGTCTCTCATTGTTACAACTTTATTTCTCATTGGTTCGATGATAAATTTATCGCCAAGAAGGGTTCTTTTTTTGGAATAATTTCCTCTAACGGAAACATTTTACTCCCATTTGAACACACAGCAATAAAACCAATTGAGAACAATCGTTGTCTTGTCCAAAAAAACTCTATTTCATTCCAAATTGATTCAAATTTGAATACCGTTGAGGATGATATAATAAATCTACAAGAAGGATTTAAAAAAATTAAAATTGCAGGGAAATGGGGTATTAAAAATTCTATTGATGAATTTATTGTTGAGCCCAAGTACGATGAAATAACTACATTCCGTGGTCGTTTAATTGGAATTATTAACAAAAATTTAATAAAACTCAACGCATATTATCCATATAGACTAAGTATGACCGGAACTGGAGAAATTTTAGATAGCAAAGCATTTGTAAATATTGCAGGAGTTCGATTCTATATTTTGCCACAGCCAAAATCAAACATTAAAGATGAATTAACTTCTATATCTCTCATCAATTGGATGTACTCTGCTAAACATCCAATAGCAAATATTTACAACAATAATATTAGACGTACCAAACACGTTGACAGACCTGATGATTTCAATGTTGGAGACACATTTGAGGCTACCGTAACATCTTTCATTAATCGCAAATATAAATCAAAAAGCTCAATAAAAGGGATAGATGTTTCTCTAAACAATAACAAAATTTCACACATCTACAAACATGATTTTGACAAGCACGAAATTAGCATAAATAGCCTCAAAGTTGGAGATAAGCTACAGATAACAAAACTTGATTTCAATGAAGAATTAGATCGTACGATTTGGCGCATAACGAAGTGAAAGCCGAACTCAAAAAACTATCTCCACATAGTTACACTGGATATTAATCATTAACCCCATATTAACAGAAAAGGTGAGCAAGTTGCTCACCTTTTCTTGTTTTATATTTGTTTCAATTCTTACTTCACAAACACTTTCTTCATTGTGCCGTTGCTGTATTGCACAATATTGATACCTTTTGTGGGCTCGGTGAGTTGGCGACCGTAGATATCGTAGCGTGCTACTTCTACTGCATCGCCCATTTCAATGCGTTCAACACCTACTCCTTTATAACCATCAAACTCATAAATACCATTATTGATAAATGTGAGGTCGGCTGTTTGGTTGCTTCCTCCACCTTGACCATTATTAAAGATTATCATTGGAGTAATAAGAACATCGGTAGTAGTAAATGATACTTCCCACACGCCATCGGCGTTTTTCGACATTTTAGCTCCAGGCCAAGCACCGAGATATTGTTTATTAGCATTTCCGGCGTCCCACACATAGGTATAAACAGTAGATGTCCCCCAGTTTGTACCACGATAATAAGCAGTCCACACATATTCGTTACCAGTAGGTTCATCTACATCGGGATTATCGGGGATTTCGCCTGCGCCGTCGATTGTTTTCACATATCCGTTGGCATTGTAATATCCCCCATTCACCCAAGTGAGGTCTTGAGTTTGAGAGCTACCATTATTAAATATCACACCACCACTAATTTTATCACTACCAGTGTAGGTCCATTTCCAAATATTGTTACCAAGGTAAGTACATGCTTGACCGGGCCACATGCCACCGGTGTAGTTTTTAGAGTCGCTCCACACCCATGCACGGATTGTTCCACCCCAATTTGCCGAGTTTTCAAAGAACACGGCTTGTTCACCTTCGTTCATTGTAGGAGGAATCACCTCTTCGGGTTCTTGCGAAGGAGGAGTGCTACCACCATTGTTCGACGAGAGTTCCTCTTCAGTGCCATCATATGCTGATTGAGTGCCAGCAGCCGATGATGTTGTATAAATATATTTTCCATCTTGTCCCACTTTACCAGGTGCTTTTGTTTTGTCGGTATTAAGCACATAAACACGCAAATTACCCTTACCTGCGCATGACACCTTAAGCGTTCCGTTTGTCACGGTTTTTGTGTCGCCTGTTACACAATCAACATAAGTGCCATTCAACACATTTGTAAAAGTAGCGCCACCACTTATTGTTACAAGCACATACGAGTCGGTATTGGCATCGGTATAACGACGCTTGAATGCAAATGAGCCAGTACAACCGTCAGTACTATATTGACCTTTGCGAAGAGCGGGCACTGCAGCACGAATGAGGTTCAATCGTTGAATATGCATTGCCAACGGATGCGACAATGTCGCCGCAATATTACCTTCGGCTCCTGTATATTGAGCGAAGTCGGTCACATCGATATCGCCCTTGATATATCCACCAAAGTAGGCGCGACCAGTTTCGCGAAGAGCGATATTTGGTCCATTGTCAATCACATGACCCTTGCGGAATTCAATCTCAGAACCATAATAAATGCAAGGAATACCGCGGAAAGTAAACATCAACGAAAGATTTTCGGCCCATGTATCTTGACTTTGGTCGAAGCGAGTACTTTCGGGAGCGCCATCGGGAGCATAGTCGTGTGAATCGACATATACCACATTATATGTTGCATCATTATAAAGATTATCCCCATATTTCACACCCCATGCCTCGGCTGCACTACGGAAATTCCAGTGCATAGGGAAGTCAATTACACTCAAACCCGAGTATTCACTACGATCGGGAGTGCGATAATCATTACCATTCAAGAAAGCATTATTTGATGTAGGCATTCCCGAGTCATCTTGGTCAGCCACACCTTGAGCATCAACCGAAGTGATATTGGTGTGATTACCTTTTTGTCCCTCCATCACCACGATATTATTCCATGATGTTTCGCTATCGTCCCACGCATATTCTTTCGATTCTTTCCAAGTGTAATAATATGGTGAACAGTTTTCGTGATTGCGATATGTTACATTGCGTTCACGAGCACACACCTCGCCATACATAAAGAATGGGCCACCGTTACGCTTTTCTTTATATTGCTCGGCCAATGCTGTGAATTGAGGAATAAACGCTTTGTTAAAAGTGAGGCGTGAAATGTGTCCCGAAGTATCAATGCGGAAACCATCTACACCCATCTTTATAAACTCGCCATAACATTTCACGAGATAGTTTGACACATATGGGTTTTCAGTATTCAAGTCAACGCAGTCGCCTGCAATCTGCCCATACCAACGAGAGTAATCGTCCCAGTTCCAACTATTACCCACATGGTGCCAATAGTTGTTAACATCGTGATTAACTCCATCGGTATTTTTCATTTGTGCCAAACGAGCTTGATATTGGTTTCCACCAGGCAACGACAAATAATTATCGGGCAATTTACCCCCTTGCGATTGTGTATAAGGCACCATACAATCATCAAGAGTGGCTTGATTTTTAGTCCAGTCGCGAGTAAACAACTTGCAAAGATTTTCTTCGCCAAAGTTTCCAGTATGATTCAACACAATGTCGAGCACAATCTTCATGCCACGAGCATGAGCCGCATCAATAAGCGATTGAAACGATACATCTTCGCTTTCATAACGATGGTCAACCTTACTAAAGTTCACAGCATGGTAACCATGATAGTCATAGCCCGAAGCATTTTCAACTACAGGAGTAATCCACACGGTTGTAAAACCGAGAGCTTTGATATAGTCAAGTTTTTCGATAAGACCTTTGAAATCGCCACGCCATGCAGGGTCGCCTTGGTTGCGTTCTTGATTATCCCAACATTGAGTATTATTACTTGGGTCACCGTCATAAAAACGGGTTGTCATTACAAAATAAATCGTTTCATCGCGAAAGTCATTGCGCTCACCCACAAAGGTAGCCGCAATCGATTGCAACGACACAAATGCCATTAAAATAGCTAATGCTATTCTCATTCTGTTTTTCATTTTTTTGATTCTTTTTTATTAATGCAAGATGATATAATGTACAAAGATAATCAAAAATAATGGGTTGCAAATAGAGTTTTCACAAAAAACTACACGCCAATCATTAACGCCTACTCGCTTCTGCACAAAACATCTCCCATTTAATTATAACGACATCGCCATAAAACAAAAAGCGAGTCGCTTATGCAACTCGCTTTTTGTTGATATAAAGTTTACTAAAATTATTCAGCGTACTTTTTTACTATTACAGTAGCATTGTGACCACCGAAACCAAATGAGTTAGACAATGCTGCGTTTACTGTGCGCTTTTGAGCCTCGCCAAATGTAAAGTTGAGGTTGTAGTCGATATTTTCGTCTTTATCCTCGGGATCATGGTTGATTGTAGGAGGAACGATATCTTCTTGAACCGACTTAACACTAAACAATGCTTCAAGAGCACCAGTAGCGCCGAGCAAGTGACCGGTCATTGATTTAGTTGAACTGATGTTCAATTTATATGCGTGATCACCAAACAATTCTTTGATTGCTTTCACTTCCGACACATCACCTACTGGAGTTGAAGTACCGTGAACATTGATATAGTCAATATCTTCGGGCTTCATTTCAGCGTCTTCGAGTGCGCTGCTCATAGCGAGGATAGCACCAAGACCTTCGGGGTGAGTTGCGGTCAAGTGATAAGCATCGGCCGACATACCGCCACCAGCTACTTCAGCGTAAATTTTTGCGCCACGAGCTTTAGCGTGTTCAAGTTCTTCAAGAATCAACACTGCCGAACCTTCTCCCATCACGAATCCATCGCGTGAAGCGCTAAATGGGCGTGAAGCAGTTTCAGGGCTATCGTTGCGAGTTGAGAGGGCGTGCATTGAGTTAAAGCCACCCACACCTGCAGGATAGATAGCTGCTTCGGCACCACCTGTTACCATCACATTGGCTTTACCAAGGCGAATGAGGTTGAATGCGTCGATAATAGCATTGTTTGAAGAAGCACAAGCCGATACTACACCATAGTTAGGACCATGGAAGCCATATTGCATTGAGATGTGACCCGATGCAATGTCAGCAATCATTTTGGGAATAAAGAAAGGATTGTATTTAGGACCTTGTTCTTCGCCATGAACAGCATAATAGCCAGCTTCTTCTTCAAATGTGTGAAGACCACCGATACCGGCTGCTACTATTACACCTACACGATCCTTATTAATGCCTTCAGCTTCAAGATTAGCATCTTCAACCGCTTGTTTTGCTGCAACCAATGCATATTGTGCATATAGGTCGAGCTGACGAAGTTTTTTGCGGTCAAAATGTTGATTTGCATCAAAGTTTTTCACTTCACATGCAAATTGTGTCTTAAATTTTGATGCATCAAAGTGGGTAATCGGGCCGGCACCACTCACACCTTTAAGGGCGTTGCTCCATGTGGTTTCAACGTCATTACCGATGGGAGATAATACCCCAAGACCAGTTACTACAACTCTTTTTAATTCCATTACTTTTTAAAGAATGTTGGATGTAAATTATGCTTTTTCTGCTTCGATATAAGCGATAGCGTCGCCTACTGAGCTGATACCTTCAGCTTTTTCATCTGGAATAGTGATACCGAATTCTTTTTCGAATTCCATGATGAGTTCTACAGTGTCAAGGCTGTCTGCGCCAAGATCAGTTGTAAATACTGCTGATTCTGTTACTTGATTTTCATCTACACCGAGTTTGTCTACGATAATAGCTTTAACACGAGATGCAATTTCTGACATAATAATACGATTTTATAATTAATAATTCAAATTTGCGGTGCAAAGATACACATTTTTCTCACAATATCTAAAACTTTTATGCAACAAAGTTAGTGAAAGTATATAAAAAGGGCTCATTTTTTTTCGTTTTACGCCTTTTAATAAGGATTTTAGCCACTTTGAGCGAGCTCAATATTGTTACAATAAAGTTACAAAGAGCGTTTTCGCATTTGGTCTATTAGTCATATTTTATATACTATTTCCCACCCATTACTTCATCATAACATCATTTTTCACGCAATCCAAGCACAAGTATCACACTAACCCTATTCGAGCATTTCTTCAAACGCCACATATATTATATATAGAGCAACAACGCCTCAAATAGGCAATCACTCCTCTATGATTAGCATCAAAACACAAGCGCATACATCCTCCTCGACAACATTTATAAGCCATTTGTGCAATAAAGTTTAAAAGGTTGCGTTTTAATAGAATAATGAGAAAATTCAGTCACATATCATCATTTATCCTTGCGTTAATATCAATTGCAGTGGCATTTAATGCCGACGCGCGCGATTTTAACGACAAGTTAATGAATCGTCCTTATGCCGATTTGCGTCGTTGGCACTTGGGATTTTCGGTGGGTGTACACACTCAAGACTTGAATTTTACCAACAACGGTTTTGTTACCGAGTATGGCGAATCGTGGTTTATCGAGCAACCCGCCTTTTCTCCTGGTTTTTGTGTCAACGGCTTGGTTGACCTTCGATTAAACGACTATTTTAATGTGCGCTTCACTCCAGGCATGTACTTTGGCAACCGCGACATAAGAATGTACGAAGCCAACACTGGTGCGACCGAGCGTCAAAACATCAAGTCGGCTCACATAGTGCTACCCGTTGACCTAAAATATTCGGCATTACGCTATCGCAACTCGCGACCATATCTCGTTGGAGGCATAATGCCAACTTATGATGTTACAAAAAAACGCAGCGATTTTATCAAATTAAAACCATTTGACTTATATCTCACTGTGGGATTTGGGTGCGACTTTTATCTACCATTTTTCAAGTTCAACCCCGAGATTAAATTCTGTTTTGGTTTGACCGATGTGCTCGACACCAATCGTCCCGACCTTGCCGACGATCCAGGTAAATTAAAATACACCCAATCGCTATCTAAAGCCACCTCACAAATGGTGATATTGACATTCTTCTTTGAATAATGTGTTTATGAAAAATATCGGTTTCAACATAAAATCACTTTGGGTTATGGCAATACTTTCTATTATTGCCAACTTTTCGCTATCGGCACAAGTCGATGCTCAACTCACCCAATATTTCGAAGTGCCCAACTACTATAACCCCTCGGCTATAGGCACCACCGATTTCATTAAGATTCGTGGCGATATGCGCATACAATGGGTAGGCATTGAAAATGCACCTCAATCAATAGCATTGGCAGCCGACATGCCATTAAAGTTTTTAAACCAAAAATTTGGCGTGGGATTAGTGATGCAAAACGAAACAATGGGACTATATAGCAACATGGTTCTTGGCGCACAATTGGGCTATAAATTCAAATTACTCAAAGGTGAATTTTCGGCTGGTGTGCAAGTAGGCCTTTTGAACCAACAATTTAAAGGCACCGAGGTTTTCATCCCCGACAATGACGACTATCACGAAAGTGCCGATGATGCTATTCCCACCACCGACATTGGTGGCAATGCCTTTGACCTTGGCGTGGGGGTATTCTACACCCACAAACTATTTTGGGCAGGTGTTTCATGCACCCACCTCACCTCTCCCACTATCACACTTAATGCCGAGAGTGGCGAAGGTGGAAATGAAAAAAATTACGAATTTAAGGCCGATAGAACACTCTATTTTATGGCTGGTAGCAATATTCCGCTAAAAAATACGTTATTTGAAATAATACCCTCAGTGTTGGTAAAGAGTGATTTCTCATTTATCACCGGTGAAATCACCGGGCGAGTGAGATACAACAAATTCCTCTCGGCCGGCATTGGGTATCGCTATGACGACGCAATTATGGCGATGATAGGAGCCGAGTATAAGAATTTTTATCTCGGATATAGTTACGACTATCATATGTCGGAAATTGCCAAGGCAAGCAGTGGTAGCCACGAAATCATGTTGGGGTACAAACTCAAACTCGATTTCTCTGAAAAGAATAAAAATAAACACAAGAGTATACGCATAATGTAATTATGAAAAAAGTTTCAATTTATCTATTACCTATCGTTATCGCATTGCTCGTGAGCTCATGTGCTGCGGGTGGTCAAAGTTCGGCTGGAGGCGAAGTAACTGGAGTTGGTGGAACTTCATGGGCTGAGCCTACACCTTTCGGAATGGTATTGGTTGATCGTGGTTCTATGGAAGTAGGTCCACAAAAAAATGATAGCGCGTGGAACATCAAAGCCGATCCTCGCGGCATATCAGTTGACGCATTTTGGATGGATGAAACCGAAATCACCAACGCTAAATATAAGCAATTTGTATTTTGGGTACGCGACTCTATCATTCGTGAACGCCTTGCCGACCCTTCTTTTGGTGGCAACGAAGAATTCAAGATTGAAGAAGACCGCGAAGGCAACCCCATAAAACCATATCTCAACTGGAACAAGCCCATTCCCTGGCGCAACCCAAGCGAAGATGAGGCTCGTGCTATCGAAAGTGTATATCGCACCAACCCCATCACTGGTGTCAAAGAACTTGACCCCACTCAAATGAATTATCGTTACGAGATATATAACCACACTCAAGCCGCTAAACGCAAACATCGTCTTGACCCCACTCGTCGCGAATATAACACCGATAAACCAGTGCCCACCGACATCCCTGTCATTTCTAAAGACACTGCTTATATCAATGATGAAGGTACAATCGTACGCGAAACCGTCACTCGCGGTCTCACTGGCGACTACGATTTCCTCAACACATACATTGTCAACATCTACCCCGACACTACAGCATGGATTAACGACTTTGACAATGCTTATAACGAACCATATGTGCGCATGTATTTTGCACATGGTGGCTATAGCAACTATCCAGTTGTAGGTGTTAGTTGGGAACAAGCCAACGCATTTGCCAATTGGCGCACCGACTACCTCCGTCGTTCACTTGGCAAAGAAGGCGTATATATCGAGCCTTACCGCTTGCCTACCGATGCCGAGTGGGAATATGCAGCTCGCGCTGGTGTAAACGAAAATATGTATCCATGGGAAGGCGACCTCCCAATGACCGAAGATAAAGGCTGTTTCTATGCCAACTTCAAGCCTCAAAAAGGCAATTATATGAAAGATGGTCAATTAATCACCTCTCAAGTAGGCACATATTCACCCAACGACTTCGGCTTGTATGACATGGCCGGTAATGTGAGCGAATGGACCTCAACAGCTTATACCGAAAGTGTGGGACGCCTCACTAGCGACCTCAACCCCGAATATCGCTATGACGCAGCCAAAGAAGACCCATACAAGATGAAACGCAAAATTGTGCGTGGTGGTTCTTGGAAAGATGTGGCTCACAACATCCGTAGCGACATTCGCATGTGGGAATACCAAAACGAGCAACGCTCTTACATTGGATTCCGTTGCGTGCGCTCTCAAATAGGATTTGCTCGCGGCCAAAAACAAAACAAACGATAATTACAATTTTTCAATAACGAATATATCTAAACATTATATATGGGAAAGACTAATAAATCCGGACTACGACGCCTATTCTCATGGGAAGGCGGCCAACGTTTATTCAACTTTGCATATAGTATTGGTGCTGCCATCGTAATTCTTGGTGCATTGTTTAAAATCCTTCACCTTCCATTGGGCAACGAATTGTTGATGATAGGTATGGGCACCGAGGTTGTAATGTTTATCATCACGGCCTTTGACCGTCCTCCTAAAGAATATAAATGGGAAGATGTATTCCCCGTGCTCAACACCAACGACCCCGAAGACCGCCCCGACTTCTCTAATGGTGGTGGTGGAGTAATCATCAATGGTGGTGGCAACGCATATGCAGGCGAAGCTGCATATGACGACGAAGGTAACCCCGTTGTTGTTACAAATGTGCCATCGGTAAGCCCCGAAGAAGCTCGTCGTGCTGTAGGGTTACCATCGGGTGTAAATATTTCAGAAGAAGATACTCTTTCGCTCACTGAAAGCATTGCTAAAATGGCGGCTGCTTCTGATCAACTTTCGCGCATGGCCGAACTCACTTCTGCCACTCAACAATACCTCGACCAAATGGCAGCTATCAGCGAAGAGATGTTGCGCCTACGCGAAACAACTCAAGCCCTCAACAAAGTATCGGATGTATTACTCGAATCTTATCGTGCTATTACCGAGAATTCCGAAAACATCACAAGCAGTTCGACTGGCTACATTGAGCAAATGCAAGACCTCAACCGCAACATTGGAGGCTTGAATACAATTTATGAAATACAATTGAAGAGTGTTTCATCACAACTCGACTCTATTGACCGCGTAAACCGTGGCATTAAAGATATTCGCGACATGTATGAAAAGAGCTCACAACAAAGTGCTCGTTATTGCGAAGAAACCGAAAAGATGGCTCGCTACATGCAACAACTCAACTCGGTTTATGAAAAGATGATTACCGCAATGACCATCAACATGTATCGCCCTATGATGGGTGGCGATATCCCCGGAATGCAAAACCCCAACGAAGACTCTTCTAATAGTTAATTCTCAAGTCTATTAGTTAACACAATAACAATAACTAATTTCACTTAAATGGCTGAAAATATTTCAAGACTTTCACCCCGTCAGAAGATGATAAACTTGATGTATATCGTCCTCACGGCAATGCTTGCACTCAATGTGTCGAGCGATGTGCTTGACGGCTTTACTCAAGTTGAAGAAGGTCTTAACCGCACAAACGAAAATATTGAGCAACGCAACACTGCCATATATAACACTCTTGGAGCTTTTGCCGAAAAAAATCCTCAAAAAGGACAAGTGTGGTATGACAAAGCAACCGAAGTGCGTCAAATCACTTCAAAGTTATATCAATATGTTGATTCACTCAAAAAGCTCATCGTAGTTGCTGCCGATGGCGAAGATGGCGACATAAACAACATTCGTCGTCGCGACGACCTCGAAGCGGCTGCATATATCATGTTATCACCTGCCAACAAGCGCGGTGTTGTGTTACGCAAATCAATCGATGACTATCGCAAATATATCACAAGCATCATCACCGATTCGATTAAATGCAACAACATCAACGATGTGTTATCTACCGAGCCAGTGATACGCAATGGCATTAAACAAAACTGGGAAAACTCTAAATTTGAAAATCAACCAGTTGTAGCAGCAATAACACTATTGGCAAAACTTCAAAACGACCTTCGCTATGCCGAGGGTGAGGCTCTTGCCTATCTGCTCACAAATGTTGATGCAAGCGATGTGCGCGTAAATCAACTCAGCGCATTCGTTATCCCCGATTCACGCATAGTGATGCGTGGTGGTCGCTATTCGGCTCGCGTAGTGCTTGCTGCTATCGACACCACTCAACGCCCCAATATCTACATCGGCGGCCGACAAATCACCAACGGTCTTTATGAGCTATCTTGTGGTAGCACTGGCGTATTTGACTACTCGGGTTACCTTGAAGTACCTCGTGGCGATGGAACAATGGAACGCCATGACTTCAAATCATCTTATACCGTAATCGAACCTGCCGCAACCGTTTCGGCAACAATGATGAATGTGCTTTATGCAGGTATCGACAACCCCATTAGCATATCGGTGCCAGGTATCCCTATGTCGCAAGTGAGTGCCAACATGACCAACGGCACACTATCACGCAACGGCGACACATGGGTCGCTCGCCCCACTACTGTTGGGTCCGATGCTGTGGTTACGGTTACTGCTACTGTCGATGGAAAGAGTCAAACGGTCAACACCACCACTTTCCGTGTGCGCAAGTTGCCCAACCCCACTCCTTTCATCGCATTTAAAGACGACAAAGGCAATACCGATAAATATCTTGGCGGAAAACCTTTCTCAAAAGCATTGTTATTGCAAGCACCAGGCATTGGAGCCGCTATTGACGACGGATTGCTCAACATCGGCTTTACAGTGTTAAGTTTTGAAACTGTATTCTTCGACTCAATGGGTAACGCAATGCCCGAGGTGTCAAATGGTGCAAGTTTCTCTCAACGCCAAAAGGACCAATTCAAGCGTCTATCACGCGGAAAGCGTTTCTATATATCACGCATTAAAGCCAAAGGACCCGATGGTATCACTCGCGACCTTTCTCCGCTTGAAGTTATCGTAAACTAATAGTGTAATCGTTTTAGAATCATAATACAACATGAAACTATTCAAGAAATATATCATTATCGCCCTTGCTATGGTGGGCTTGGCAACATCAGTAGCAGAAGCGCAATCGGTAGTGCGTAAACGCAATGGCAATGACCGCAATCGCGACAAGCAAAGTGACACTCAAGTAACAGGTCGCATGCAATCGTTCTTTGAGGAAGAACCCACAAGCGAAGCCGACTTGATGTGGATGCGTGTCATCTATCGTCAACTCGAAGCCACAGACGATGCTAATGCTCCATTGTTCTTCCCCGAAGAAAAAACTCAAGACCAAGAAAACCTATTCCGCATCATCATGCGATTATTGGCCAACAATCAAATAAGCGCTTATGAATATCTCGATGGTCGCGAAATCTTCACCGAAGAATACCTTATCAAAGTGCGTGATATGCTCGACCGCTTCCATGTGCTTTATGACGAAGCCAAAGGTTCTACCGAGCGTAACCCCAAGTTTACTATCGACGATAGCGATGTACCTGCCAATGAAGTGCTATCATATTATATCCTTGAACGATGGGAATTTGACTCGCGTAGCAATCAAATGAAGACTCGCGTAGAAGCAATATGCCCCGTACTTCATCGTTCGGGCGACTTTGGTGGCGAAGCCATGAGATACCCCATGTTCTGGGTTAAACTTCAAGACATTCGTCCTTGGTTGGCTCAACAATACATCTTCACCAACGATGATAACAACCTCGCCAAATACACCTACGACGACTTCTTCCTTCTCACCATGTATAAAGGTGACATCTATAAGACTCGCAACCTCCAAAACAAGTCAATGATGCAACTTTATCCCGAAGAGGAAGCTCGCCAAAAAGCTCAAGATAGCATTCAATCACGCCTTGACTCATTTGAAAACAAATTGTGGGTTCCCGATCGCGAAGAAATCATCGCTAAACGCGAAGCTGAAGCAGCCAAAGCAGCCGCAGATGAAGAAAACGACTCTACTGCAAGCAAAGTAGAAAAAGAAGAGAAAAAAGAAACAAAAAAATCAGCCTCACGCTCATCACGAGCTAAAGAAGAAAAAAGCAGCGATAAAAAACCCGTAAAACGCAAAGAATCAAAAGTAAAAGAAAGCAAAGTAAAGAGTAGCAACAACTCTGCCGTGCGTTCGGTGCGCCGTCGCAAATAAAGCGTTGAATCACAAAACTCTTCTATATAGCATAAAACAGAAATCCATCGTTTGTCAACGATGGATTTTTCTTTATTATATCTTTCACTACAACCTTTTTTCCTATAAATATTTATAGAACTGCATCACAGTGTAGAACATTTGCGAGGCCTTGTACTTTTCGGTTGCCACTTGGAGCAATGCCACATCATCTTTGTCCTTTATCGCTTTATATTTTTCGCCATCTAAAAGAGGTGTTACATTCACCCACACTTTGTCATTAAGTTGCTCTTTGAGCCATGCAACAAGTTTCTCTTTGGAACGAAGGGGATTTGATATATAATGTGAAATATTATTTATAAAACAATCGGCCAAGCCTTTTGCCATTGCTTCTTTATACTTCTTATCATTGAGATTGAGCTCGTTCAACAAATTCCCACACAATTCATATAGGAATTTATCCTCTTGCCACGCCTCGTTATATTTCATTGACGAAGAGCGACCACCCATGGTCCAATTACGACCCACATAATCAATATATGATATTTTATAATCATTATTGAAGATACGCAACATTGTCAACAAATCTTCGCCATAGAAATTTGACTCGGCCGATGGATCAACCTTCTTGAGCACACTGCGCAATATCAATTTATCGACCATACTATGCGAGAATCCATGACGACCAAGTAGTGTTGGCAATAACTCACGAGTTGTTGTCACCTCTTGTTTGAAAAATTTAGAAGGAACAAAATAAGGCAATTTTATTCCAAACAGACGGCTTGAGCGTTGAGTACCCATAACAACAACCTCGGCATCGGTCTTGGTTGCTTGCTTATACATCTGCTCAATAGCCATAGGGTTGAGCGTGTCACTGCCATCCATAAATTGCACATAATCGCCCACTGCCATGAGCCATCCGGTGCGGCGTGTTGCACTTAGACCCAAATTTTCGTAGTGGCGCAACACCTTCACACGCCCATCAACAGCCGAGATTGTGCGTATCACATCGAGAGTCTTATCGGTCGATGCATCATCAACTACAATCAACTCTATGTCGCGGAATGATTGTTGCAACACCGAGCGCATAGCCCGTTCTATAGTTTTCTCCTCATTATAGGCCGACATTACCACACTCACTCTCACAGCCCCCGACACCGGCTTGATATCCTTATGTCGTTTTGCTACATAACGGCGCAAGCGTTTGCTATGAAGCATCCAATATATCAACTTATCATGACCACGCAACTTGTGATGGCGTGCCTCTTTTACGATACATTGTATTTCGGGATTGGAATAATCAAACTCGATTCCTTGCGTAATTACTCCGTCATATAAGCGATGTAGTTTAAACAATAGTGCAGTTTCTTCGTCGGCAAATCGTGATATTCCATTAAACAATCGATACCATCCTTCAAATGTCATCGTCATTTTATAACTCAACCCATTAGGACGAAATATCAAGTTATACGCCTTCAAGTCGTTATCAATAACCACCTTACGAGCCTCACCAGCAACCGACACAAGCATCAACAAATCTTCAAAGTGAGTGATGCGACGATGAGGAATCCACTGCCCTTTTAAGAACAACGAACGACGCATCAACTTCGCCCATGGCCCCACACTTGTTTCATTGTTAAGAACTGCTTTAAGATATTCTTTTCCGGTCATTGTGCGCGATTGCTCCATCAAAAGAGGATAATAGCCCACATCGGTAGAACGTTGCACCGACCCCACTATTATATCCACATCGTCCGACACTCGAGTCAAAAATTGTTCAAGAGCATCGGGAGGCAACACATCATCGCCATCGAGCATCAACACCCATTCGCCTTTAGCCTTTGCAACGCCCAACTTTCGAGCCGCTCCAGCCCCCGCATTTTTACCATGCAACACATGGATGCGTTCATCGGTGTTGGCTAAAGCATCACACAATTTGCCCGAACTATCGGTTGAGCCATCATTTACCATAATAAGCTCCCAATCCGAGATAGTTTGAGCCTTAACACTGTCAACACTTCGTTTCAGAAGTGTTTCAAGATTATATACCGGAATAATTACTGATATCATATTAGCCACAAATATACAACATTTTATAGAGAATTCAAACCTCTAACTTAATTTCAATTAATTTCTCCCTTTACCCAACCTTTGGTTAATGATATGCCTCAAAGATTGTTGTTATCAAAAACTTTCATTATTTTTGCACTATAAAAACAAATCTCATTTAGATTTTCATTAATTATGGCTAAAATTAAAGGTGCTGTAACCATCAATCAAGAACGCTGCAAAGGATGCGATTTATGCGTCGTAGCTTGCCCCAAAGATGTGTTATTGCTTCAACCCAAAGAAGTTAATAATCGTGGATATCATTTCGCGTTCATGAAGAATCCCGACGACTGCATTGGTTGCGCCGCATGTGCTACTGTGTGCCCCGACGGATGTATTGAAGTATATCGAGTAAAAATCCCCGATTAAATTCATATTTAGTTCATCAATTTTAGAATATTGAATTATGAATGAAGAAGTAAAATTATTAAAAGGCAACGAAGCGATTGCTCTTGCTGCAATAAGATATGGTGCCGATGGCTACTTTGGCTATCCCATCACCCCTCAATCCGAAATCCTCGAAACTCTCGAAGCCGAAATGCCTTGGGAAACTACCGGCATGGTAGTGCTTCAAGCCGAGAGCGAAGTTGCCGCGATAAATATGGTTTACGGAGGTGCTTCATGTGGGAAAGCAGTTATGACTTCATCTTCAAGCCCAGGCGTGAGCCTTAAGCAAGAAGGCATATCTTTCATTGCTGCATCCGAACTTCCTGCTTTGATAATCAATGTGATGCGTGGAGGTCCTGGACTTGGAACTATTCACCCATCTCAAGCCGACTATTTCCAAGCAACTAAAGGTGGTGGACATGGCGACTACCATCTCATCGTGTTGGCTCCTAAAACTGTGCAAGAAATGGCCGACTTTGTTTACCTCGGCTTTGACCTTGCATTTAAATATCGCACCCCAGCCATGATTTTGGCCGATGGTATTGTAGGACAAATGATGGAAAAAGTCATTCTTCCACCAGCCCGTCCTCGTCGCACAAAAGAGCAAATTGCCGAGCAATGTCCTTGGGCAATTACTGGCAAGCCTGCCACTCGCAAGCAAAATGTTATCACCTCGCTCGAACTTGACACTGCTGTGATGGAAGAAAACAACAATCGATTCCAACGCACCTACCGTTTAATCGAGCAAAACGAGCAACGATGCGAAGAATATCTCACCGATGATGCTGAATATCTTTTCGTTGCATTTGGTTCAATGGCTCGCATTTGCCAAAAAGTAATTGATGAAATGCGTGAACAAGGTGTCAAAGTAGGCCTTGTGCGACCAATTACACTATGGCCTTTCCCCACCGAAGTATTCGACCGCGTATCTCAACGCGTAAAAGGTATGTTGGTTGTAGAACTTAATGCCGGACAAATGATTGAAGATGTGAAACTCGCTTCTCAATGTCGCGTGCCAACATATCATTTCGGCCGTCTTGGTGGAATTGTTCCCAATTTAGGTGAAATCTCTGATGCGTTTTTTAATTATTTCCCCGACGCTAAAAAATAATCACGACTATGAATATCAACGATATAATCAAGCCCGAAAACCTCGTTTATGCCAAGCCACGCTTGCTCAACGACAACCACATGCACTATTGCCCCGGCTGTAGCCATGGCGTGGTACACAAACTCGTTGCCGAGGTTATTGAAGAAATGGGATTGGAAGATAAGGCAATAGGCATTGCCCCCGTAGGCTGTGCTGTTTTTGCCTACAACTATGTAGATATCGACTGGATTGAAGCAGCCCACGGCCGTGCTCCTGCCGTTGCAACTGGCGCTAAACGCCTCAACCCCGAAAACCTCGTATTCACCTACCAAGGTGATGGCGACCTCTCGGCTATAGGCACTTGCGAAACCATTCACGCTGCCAATCGTGGTGAAAACATCGCCATCATATTCATAAATAATGGAATCTATGGGATGACTGGTGGACAGATGGCTCCTACCACTCTCGAAGGAATGAAAACATCAACAACCCCTTATGGTCGTCGCGTTGATCTTAATGGATACCCACTCGCTATCTCTCCACTCTTGGCTCAACTCGATGGCACTTGCTATGTAACTCGCCAAGCAGTTCACACACCAGTCGCAGTGCGCAAAGCCAAAGCCGCTATTCGTCAAGCATTTGAAAACTCAATGAATGGTCTCGGCACATCATTGGTAGAAATAGTGAGCACTTGTAACTCGGGTTGGAAAATGACTCCAGCACAGTCCAACAAGTGGATGGAAGAAAATATGTTTAAGAAATACCCATTGGGCGACCTCAAAAATACAGTAAAATGAAAGAAGAATTAATCATAGCAGGATTTGGCGGACAAGGAGTGCTATCTATGGGCAAAATCCTCGCCTATGCCGCCCTCATGGACGACCTCGAAGTGACATGGATGCCCTCATATGGCCCCGAGCAACGCGGTGGTACTGCAAATGTAACCGTAATCATCAGCGATAGCGAAATATCTTCGCCAATGCTCGATAATTACGACACAGCAGTAATTCTCAACCAACAAAGTCTCGACAAATTTGAAAGCAAAGTGAAACCTGGAGGCACTCTCATCTACGACTCTTACGGCATTCACAAAGCCCCCACGCGCACCGACATCAACATCTATCGCATCGATGCAATGGAAGCAACATTTGAAATGGAAAATGCCAAAGCCTACAACATGGTAGTACTCGGAGCTTTGCTCAAAATCAAGAACTTGCTCCCAGTTGAAAGCGTAATCAAGGGCTTGAAAAAGACCCTCCCCGAGCGTCACCATCACCTCATTCCCATGAACGAAGAAGCCATAGCCCGTGGCATGGCTCTTGTGAAATAATTCATTATCAGATTAAATTCACTCCATAATAAACGACCTGAGTTTGTGCCCAGGTCGTTATTTTTTTCTTAAAATAGCCTCTTAAAGGCTTCTACTATCGCTTGTTCATTTAATAAATCTATTGGTGGGATTGATTCAAAAATATAATGACGATTTGCAAACATTGCACACAAGCAACAGAGTGCAAATGACAACAAAAAATATATCAGCAGAGCCACCCAAGGATTCAAATGCATTCGATGTTTAAAATATCTATTAATAATTGACTGAAAATTCTCATCTTTTTCTAGCCAAAAATCATGCCCCAATAGTCCTACGCCAATAATAATTACAGGAATCCACACTTCTAAATTTTCTAAAATGCCAATACCATTCAACAATGAATATATTCCCAATAATTGTAGCATAAACGAAAGTCCGGCAACCCCATGAAACTTATGATTCCACGTTCCCACTATTAAATAGCAACAATAACGCATATATTTATAAAGTCGTAGCATCTTTCTTTTTTCACAAAGATACGAAATTTTCATAAAAGGCCTATTGACAACGCTTCTTCACATAAAAAAAACGCTTTAATATCCTCTGATTTTAACTATAAAACAACAATCCCACACATCATTCTTTTTGTTTATATATTTACCTCGACTTTTTAACCATTTTTTTACTCATTTTTTTGAGCATATTTTATATATCGTATCGCAATTTATTTGTAATTTTGCACTTTAATATATAACTCAAAATTATTAATCGATGGAAACAAAATTTATATTTGTCACAGGTGGAGTGGTTTCATCTCTTGGTAAAGGGATTATCTCCGCATCAATAGCAAATCTTTTGAAGGCTCGTGGATACCGAGTAACCATTCAAAAATTTGACCCATATATCAACATTAACCCTGGCACGCTCAATCCTTATGAGCATGGTGAATGTTATGTTACCATCGACGGACATGAGGCCGACCTCGACCTCGGTCACTACGAACGCTTCACCAATGTAACCACTACTCGCGCCAACAATGTCACTACTGGTCGCATCTACAAGCATGTTATCGAAAAAGAACGCCGTGGCGACTACCTTGGCAAAACCGTGCAAGTAGTTCCTCATATCACCGACGAAATCAAACGCCGCATGAAAGCCCTTGGCAACACTGGCAACTTTGACTTCGTTATCACCGAAATTGGTGGTACTGTAGGTGACATCGAATCACTTCCATACATTGAAAGTGTACGCCAACTCCGTTGGGAACTTGGTCGCAACTGCGTGTGCGTTCACCTCGCTTATGTTCCATATGTAGCTGCTGCTAAAGAACTCAAAACTAAACCAACTCAACACTCGGTAAAGAAACTTCAAGAAATGGGTATCCAACCCGATGTGCTTGTGCTTCGCACCGAAAAAGATGTTCCTCCCGATGTTCGTCGCAAAATTGCGTTGTTCTGTAATGTAGCACCCGAAGCTGTTGTTCAATCAATTGATGTGCCTTCAATCTATGAAGTGCCTGTGAAAATGCAAGAGCAACACCTCGACGAAATAATCATGCGTCTCACAGGCGTTGAAGTTAAAGGCGAGCCCGATATGGCTCCTTGGATGCAATTCCTCAACAAAATGGCTTCGGCCGAAAAAGATGTTAAGATAGGTATCGTAGGTAAATATGTTGAACTACCCGACGCATACATCTCAATCAAAGAATCTCTCTTCCAAGCAGCTACTTACAACGACCGTCGATTAAATGTGAGCTATTTCCAATCAGAGAAAATCAACGATGGCAATGTTGCCGACCTATTGAAAGACATGGACGGTATCATCGTGGCTCCTGGCTCAGGCCAACGAGGTGTAGAAGGAAAGAATATTGCTTTGAAATGGTGTCGTGAAAACGATATCCCCACCCTCGGCATCTGCCTCGGCATGCAATGCATGGCTGTAGAATTTGCTCGCAATGTGCTCGGTATCGCCGATGCTAACAGCACCGAAATCGACCCAACTACTCCTCACAAAGTAATCGACTTGATGGATGAACAAAAGAGCGTTACCACTATGGGTGGCACCACTCGCCTCGGTTCATTTGACTGTAACTTACGCGCCAACTCAAAGGTTTCTAAAATCTATGGCACACAAACAATCAAAGAACGCCATCGCCATCGCTTCGAATTCAACAACGAATATCTCGAACAATTTGAGCAAAACGGCATGCAAGGCGTAGGTATCAACCCCGAGTCTAAACTCGTGGAAATATTTGAGATGCCCGAAAAACGCTGGTATATCGGTGTGCAATACCACCCCGAATACTCAAGCACCGTTTTAAGCCCCAATCCATTGATTGTTGACTTCGTAAAAGCTGCAATCAACTATGGCGAAGAAAAATAAGAATTTAAACTTAATTTATTAATCACTTTATAACTTATAATGGATAAAAACAACCTTCTGGGGCTCCTTTTGATGGGAGCAGTCATCTTCGGGTTTATGTATATAAACAAACCTTCAGAGGAAGAGATTGCTGCCGCTAAAAAAGCCCAAATTGAAGCTACACAACAGAATGACTCTAAAAAAGAAGAGGTTGTTACTGTTGACACCCTCACCGCCAACCATGTGAGCAAACTCACCGCAATGGTAAAATCGGCTGGAGTTTCTCAAAATGATGGCACATATGCATTTAAAACCAATGGCGTAGATCTTCGTTGCGACTCTACTAAAGTAACTGGTACTATAAATGTAAACAACACCGTTGTCGATGTTACTAAAATCATCAACAACAAGCTCGAAGGACTTACTCCTAAAGTTGCCCAAGCAGCTGTAGATACGCTCATTTCTACAATCAATCGTTTTGATTCTTATGGCAACTTCGCCAAATACATGAGTGGCAAAAACGAAACTCTTTCACTTGAAAACGATGTGATGAAAGTTGATTTCTCAAGCGAAGGTGGTAAGATTGCAAAGGTAACGCTCAAAAAATATGACACATATGTGGGTGGCGACACCACCAATGTTGTGCCTTACAACGGAGCTACCGACTACTACTCATTCTCACTTCCCGCAGGAGCAGGCTATATCGAAACTCGCGACCTCAACTTTGAAGCCGAAGCACAAAACGATAGCACCATCTTGATGAAACTCAATCTCGAGGGTGGTGCAATGTGGGGTATTCGATACACTCTTGCCAAGGGCGAAAGCTACATCGTGAAGATGGATATCGTGCAAGAAAACATCGAAAATGTATTTGCTTCAAATATGTCGGACATCACCATGTCATGGCATCAAAAAATGGCGCGCAACGAAAAAGGTAAAACCTTTGAAGAACGCAACAGCACCATTTATTACAAATATGTTGGCGATAGCCCCGACTATCTAACCGAAAACGGCGACCAAAGCGAAGAACTCGGCCAAGAATTGAAATGGATTTCATTTAAAAACCAATTCTTCTCAAGCGTCCTCGTTCCCAACACTTCAATCAAGCGTGCCGATGTTTCAACCAAAGACATCAAAGACCAACCAGGATATCTCAAAATTCTTGATGTGAAAGATGCTATCATCTCTTATTCTACAAAGGATGAAAACCCTGCATCGTTCGACATGATTTTCACCCCTAACCTCTACCCATTGCTTTCAAGCTATGACGACCAAGTGAAAACCGAAGAAGATCTTGAATTAACTCGTTTGATTCCTCTTGGATGGGGATTGTTCCGTTGGATTAACACCTATTTGATTATCCCTGTGTTCACATTCCTCGGTGGATTTATCTCTAACTATGGTATCATCATTCTATTGTTGACCATCTTTGTGAAACTCATTCTCTTCCCATTCACCTACAAGAGCTATATTTCACAAGCCAAGATGCGTGTGCTTTCTCCCGAAATTCAAGCCATCAACGAGAAATATCCAAAACCCGAAGATGCAATGACCAAGCAACAAAAAACAATGGAGCTTTATAGCAAAGCCGGTGCAAGTCCATTCTCGGGCTGTCTCCCTATGTTGTTGCAAATGCCTATTCTCATTGCAATGTTCACATTCTTCCCCTCTTGCATTGAGTTGCGTGGACAATCATTCCTTTGGGCTACCGACCTCTCGGCTCCCGACGCTATCTTCTCGTGGACCACTCACATCCCATTCATTTCAACCTACTTTGGCAACCATGTGAGCCTATTCTGCTTGTTGATGACTGTCACCAACATCCTCTACACTCACATCAATATGCAAAACCAACCTGGCGGCGCATCAATGCCTGGCATGAAATGGATGATGTATCTCATGCCTGTAATGTTCTTGTTCTTCTTCAACGACTACGCTTCAGGTTTGAGTTACTACTACTTCCTCTCACTATTGATTACAATCATCCAAACATATGCTTGCCGTCATTTAGTAGATGAACAAAAAGTAAGAGCCGAAATGCTTGCTAATGCAAAAAAACCTCGCAAAAAATCGGGTTTCATGGCTCGCTTGGAAGAAGCTCAACGCCAACAACAAGCAATGCTTCGCGAACAACAAAAACAACAAGCTAAAAAACGCCGCTAATAAAAATCGATTCTACAATATAGAAAAAGCCTCAAGCGATTTTGCTTGAGGCTTTTTAATTTTATTAACACTCGTGTGCAACGCGTGTTGCCCAACCCCAGTCGTATATTTGCAAACGAAATTATTTATTTGTTAAACCTTAAACCTTCAAATATATGTTATTTGCGATATGCGTAGCAATTTGGCTGATGGGAGATGTCTTTGGACAGATGACTGGACGCCGTAATTAGTTGTTTTGTTATTTGCTTCCAAATTTGCTTTTGCAATTTGGTCGTTGTTGCATCTTTTTTTAGGTTTTTTGATTTAGTAACTCAATTTGAGTATAAATGGCACTGCGAAGCGCTATTTATAATTGTCGGCAATGGCGTGGATTGATTCAAATATGCGCATATCCACCTCTGTAAGAGTCAGTCCACGGCGTGCCATCATTCTGCGAGCAATATCAAAGAATTTAGCCAACGGCACATCGGCGAAGCCAGTCACACTACCTTCACTAAATGATGCCACAAAATTGCGAGGGAATCCTGCGCCATGAATATTCACCCCCACCCCAAGCACTGTTGCGGTATTAAACATGCAATTTATTCCAGTCTTTGAATGATCACCCATTATCAATCCACAAAATTGCAATCCAGTGCGAAGGAATCTATGAGCCGGATAGTTCCATAATTTTATCTCGGTATAATCATTCTTGAGATTAGACGCTGTCGATCCACCCCCTATATTACACCACTCACCTATCACAGCATTTCCAAGGAATCCGTCGTGGGCCTTATTGGAGTAACCCATCATCACCACATTATTCACCTCGCCCCCCACTTTGCAATAAGGGCCCAGTGTTGTGGCACCATACATGCGAGTGCCCATGTTTACCACAGCATGCTCACACAACGCAACTGGCCCACGGAGGCAACTTCCCTCCATAACCTCGGCATCATGCCCCACATATATAGGTCCATTCTTCACATTGAGCATTGCTCCTTCCACCACAGCACCCTCTTCAATAAATATCATTGGGGAGCCATCAGCATCAACAGATGCACCGATAACGGTATTTGTATCACTCAATGGTTGGCTTGTGCGATTATGTGTCAATAAAGCAAAATCTTCAACGATGCCACGATGATTTTCCATAAAAATATCATATAGCATCTTTATCGTGAGGCAATCATCGTCACGCACTATTTCACAAGCAAAATTGCGTGCATAAAAGTCATCAATACTGCCACGAAAAGCCATTAGCGCGCCATTTGGCGACAACAATGCCTCGCCCTGACTCAACGCCTCAACTCTTGCCACAAACGACCCTATGGGGCACACATTGCCCGCGATAAACAAGTTATCCTCGCCTACTATTGCAGGATATTTCTCACAAAGGTAATCGGTTGTGATGTAGGAATAAGCACCTTCAAGCATATGCTCCCACTTTTCGCGAATAGTCAATATCCCCACACGCAAATCGGCCACCGGACGAGTAAATGTCATCGGCAACAAATTATCACGCACCTCCGATGCGTCAAAAAGTATAATGTTTAGCATAATCGTCAAAATTCAATGCACAAAGGTAGTAAATTATTAATTTTTTCGCCGAAAATCAGAAGCGAATTTTGCGACATAGCAGACATTACAAAGACAACAAAACCCGCCGTTTGGCGAGCTTTCTATTCCAAAATAACTATTTACTTTTTATCTTTCTTTTTTGTCAAAAAAAGAACTCACAACTATAACACCTGTCGCTATTGAGCACCCTAATATTACTCCATCTGCATAATAATTGGATTCTTCAAATAAGCAATCGATTACAACTGCAACAGCAAAGAGAAGCGCCAAAGCTATTAAAGCATATTTCTTATTCATAGATATAAATCATGAAATTGTTAGACTCACACTCTAGCAAAGTTAACTAAGAATTTACTTACTCCAAATTTGTTCAAATCATCTCTACCCACGAGGCTCTTTAATGTTTATTGTTCTCATAAAAAAAGATTGTTACTACACCACGAAAGATTTCATTCCACTCCGATGGACTTTTGCCACAAACTTTACGCTCTAAAAAGCAAAAAACATAGCATTTATTGTACTTCTAAAAAAATACCGTATCTTTGTACTGACAAAAATATGGCAAATGACACAAAAATGTCAATAGGGAATATGGAAATAAATAGAGATATTTATTTGGAACGCCTAATTAATCGTATGCACAATGGTATGATTAAAGTTGTTACAGGCGTAAGAAGATGCGGCAAATCATACTTGCTGTTCAAATTATTTTACGATTATCTGCGCCAAAATGGTGTTGATGAAGACCACATCATTAAATTAGCGTTAGATGATCGCATAAATAAACGATATCGAGACCCAGATGTACTTTGTGATTTTGTACATCAGCAAATTAAAGATGACAAACAATATTATATATTGCTTGACGAAGTACAATTTGTTTCGGAATTTGAAGATGTACTAAATAGTTTCTTACACCTCCACAATGCAGACACCTATGTAACAGGTAGTAATGCAAAATTCTTATCAAAAGATGTTATTACAGAATTTAGAGGACGAGGCGATGAAATTCATATTTATCCTTTAAGTTTCAAGGAATTTATGCAAGTATATTCAGGAGATAAGATAACAGCCCTTGACGAATATATGACTTATGGAGGCTTACCTCATATTGCCACCCTTTCGAACGAAGAACAAAAGATTTCATACTTAAAAAGTCTTTTTGAAGAAACTTATATCAAGGATATAAAAGAAAGGTATGGTGTAAGAAACGATGCCGTATTATCGGAAACCATTAACATAGTAGCTTCATCTATAGGAGGGTTGGTAAATCCTACTAAAATTGCAAATACATTCAAAAGCATAAAACAAGAAACAATCTCCCACAATACAATTAAAATGTATTTGGATTATTTAAGTGATTCATTCCTTATAGAAAAGTCTGTGCGTTATGATGTAAAAGGGCGAAAATACATTGACACACCATTTAAGTGCTATTTTATAGATCCGGGGCTACGTAATGCTCGTTTGAATTTCCGTCAAACAGAATGGACTCACTTGATGGAAAATGTTATATATAATGAATTAAGAATTCGTGGATATAATGTAGATGTAGGAACTGTTGTTACACGAACTACAAATGCTCTTGGCAATAGAGCACAATCACAACTTGAGATTGATTTTGTTTGCAATAAGGGAAGCAGAAGATACTATATCCAATCGGCATATCGATTAGACTCTGAAGATAAACAACGCCAAGAGCGAGCTTCTCTTGTTAATGTTGATGATTCCTTTAAGAAAATAATTGTAGTGGGAACCCCATCACTAGTTCATCACGACAATGACGGAATTACGACAATAAGTATATACGATTTTCTTCTAAATGAAAATTCATTAGAATTATAAAAGTGTACACAGAATCCTCTACTGACTATTTTATGGCAAATGGCATAAAATAGTCAGTGGTTTTAAAAGCGTTCGAGATGACATCTTGAAACTATTTGCCATGGTTATCTGCAAAAAAATCGCAACAGCTTATCATCAAGGTCGTGTCACCCACGAGGCACAATGAGATTAATTGTTTTTGTTTCCATAAAAAAAGAATGTTACTATACCAATAGTACAGCAATATTCTCTATGCGTAAAAGACAATTTTTATTTGAGACAGATAGTTGAGACAAATTATTTATATGCAGTAAACACAAAGTCCACCATATTGAAACGAACTTTATTATATAGCATCATAGATTTAAGTCCTAAACTACCCTCGTATTCAACAATAGCATTAGTGCTATTTTGAATTTTAACAACCATTTCGGGAACAACGACTTGTTTATTTCCTATTTCAATCGAAATATTGGGGACTCGATAGCATTCCGATATTTGCACCCCACCAATCCCTGCCGTACGGACAGTATCTAAGTTACAATTAGTGGTAATATATTCTTTGTTGTTCTCAAAAAACTTACCGCCTAAATAGCCATAAGAAGCATCGCCAGTATCTAAATTCATTAATTCAGGCTTTCCTTGTACAATTACAGCTCCTAACAAATTCATATGAGATGAAAAACACATATTTGGAGATACTTGGCTTCGTTTTGGAGCATCTGCCGGGACTGTAATTTTTTGATTAACAAAATCAACGGTTAGGTCTTTAAGTTGTAACATCAGTTCACTACCGACAACAACATTGAAATAATCGACATATTTGTCGGCCTCTTCGTGATTGGTTGTTATATTTATAACATAAAATGGCACGTCCTTAACAATGACATCTCCAATTTTCAATTCCTTAGCAATGGCATAACTCCCATTCTGCATACCGATTCCTCCAACAGTACTTGATGCTTCAAGCGGAATTAAATTATATTTTATAGCTAATGAATCGGAAATAATATTTACTCCTGCTCCTGTATCAAAAGTAACATCTGCGTCAATGCCATTAATCGATGAGTTTCTAAGATGCATTAATACTGAATTATTCTTTTGAGGACCGACAGGTACAACTTCAAAAGGGATAGTCCCTAACGATTTTTCAAATGTAATTTTATAAGGATTGTATTTAGATAGTGCTTCATATTGATTAATCGATTGCTGAACACCTACTATAGTTGTACTATCAAGATGTGCGCGTACTGAATTGAGAACCGAAGATAACATTTCTGCAGCCGCTTTATTTTCTCCGGTTCTACTTAAATCCATAGCAAACATTATAGATGAATTGAGCACGTTGCCAAGGTCAAGGTTTTCTGATTGAGTATTGAGCAATTCCGTAAATGCAGAGATAGAAACATCGGGGCGGTTTAGCCTATTCCCTATAAGGCAACGAGAAAATATTTCGAGAAACTCGCTTATTGAATCTTTGGGTTCGGTTTGATATAACGAATCTAATGCGAACCAATCGGAATTATTCATTGCACTAACTATTTTTTCATCTGATGTTTGTGCAAAACTATATGAAATTATAGAGGCGAACAGAAATATGGAAAATATTTTCTTCATAGCAATTTTATCTTATTTTTTATAGAAACAAAGATATCTTGATTATTTTAGAGCAAAAAAATAACAACAAAACGACATATACAACTTATAGGCTGTATTTTTTGCGACCTATAACTTTATTTTTCTTTTATTTACAAATACTAAGTAGACGAGTTCAACTTCTCCGTGTCGGAATTATGCCACTAAGTAAACTCGTCGGGGGTGTCGCCGAGATGTAGTTATCGCTCTTCAACATTTATATAATTGATGAGTCAACTAAATAAGAATGCATCATAATGCCAATTAGATAATAAATGTAATCGCTACATTTGTGAAAAATTACGCTACACTTATGCCCTTGCTTTATAGCAACTGCGAGATTTAACAATGACAATATTGTACTAACTTAAATACATCTCAAAATGAAAAAATTTCTATTCCTAACGCTAATCCTTATTTCATCGGCAATTATCGTTTCTTGTAGCAGCGACGATGAACCAAAAGCAAAATTCAGAGACATTACTCTTAATTGTGGTCAATCATATACCATAGCCGATGCTGATGCCGAATGGACTACATCTAATGAATACATCGTTTCGGTTTCAAAAAACGTCATTACCGCCGAGCGTGTTGGCGAAGCCCTTATTTCAAGTTCAAAAGGAGAATTTAAAGTAACAGTAAATGGCGTCGCTCCTGAGGCATATTTCATTCCATACACTAATTGGGGCGCAACACAAAGCACAGTCAAGAATTTCATGAAAGAATATACTATTTTTGCTGAAGAACCTAAGGCATTAGGCTATTCCGTAGGGGCTTATTCATATGTTCTCTATTCATTCGACGAAGACCGCCTAAATACAGCCATTACAATAATCGATGGCAATTATGTCGATGATAATACTATTTTTGATTTTATGTATGAAAGATATATCCTTTTTGACATTAACCAAGATATAAATACTTACTATTTCTTAACGACCGACCAAAAAACTTTAATAGCATTTGCATCAAATAACATCGAATCGGGAGTTGTTTACATGATTGCATATATGCCTTATAACAAAAGCCGTTCTTTAAATGACATCAAAAATCAATTTGATTTTGCAATACCAAAGATGGCAGCAAGTCAATTTATGATTCGTTTAACTCGCTAAAGAGTAACAATCATATAATCAAATCACACGCCGAGGAAAATATTCTCCTCGGCGTATTTTTGTCACAAATATTCTCCTACTGTAACCATAATCTCAACAAATTAGTGTATCTTTGTAGAAACATCTAATTAATCGACAATGACTTTTACCGAACAATACATAAAAGGTGTGTGGATAATAGAACCCGTGCGACATGGTGATGCACGCGGTTACTTTATGGAAAGTTTCAAAAAAGCCGAATTTCAAGCCCATGTGGGCAATGTAGAGTTTGTGCAAGACAACGAGTCAGTTTCAACGCGTGGTGTATTGCGTGGGCTACATTTCCAACGCAATGAGTGGGCGCAAGCCAAGTTGGTGCGCGTGTCGCGTGGCCGTGTAATCGATGTCATTGTTGACATTCGCAAAGACTCCCCCACTTTCGGTCAACACCTTGCCGTGGAGTTGAGCGAAGAAAACTGCCGTCAACTATTTGTGCCTCGTGGCATGGCTCACGGCTTCATAGTATTAAGCGATGTGGCGCAATTTCAATACAAGGTTGATAATGTGTATGCACCCCAAGCCGAAGCCACATTGCGTTTCGACGACCCTGCGCTTGGCATCGAATGGCCCCTCCCTGCCAACGAGCTCAACCTATCCGAAAAAGACTCGCACGGACTATCATTGAGCGAAATAGAGCCTCAAGTGGTATAACAAGATTGATTTCAATACACAAAAACGAAACCCCGCACTTCATCATCGAAATGCGGGGTTATATATTTCTTATCGAATGTTTTACTTATTAAATATATCGTAGAAATATTGTAGATGATAGCGAATTGAGTTTTTCCAATAAGAGTGTGAGTGTTTACCTGGGCGTTCGCTATAATCGTGAGCCACTTTATATTTCAACATCTCTTCGTGTAGTTCTCGATTCACACCAATGAAGAAGTCGTCAACACCACAGTCAAATGTAATATTTAATTGACCTGGCTTCAAGTTTTTCACAAGAGTGATAACTGTGTGATTTTTCCAGCGTTCGGGATATTGCGCTTGCGCACCCAATCGTTGAGCCATCTTCCATGAATTTTTCCATTTTGGCTTGTTGATATTCACACCACCGCTCATGCTTCCAGCCGAGCCCCAAATATCGCTATGACGCATCCCTAACCACAAACTACCATGGCCACCCATGCTCAAACCTGTGATAGCGCGATGTTTTTTGTCGGCAATAGTGCGATAATTTTTGTCGATATAAGGCACAAGTTCTTCAACAAAGAATGACTCCATTTTGAGTTTAGGATCGGCAGGAGCATCCCAATACCAACTATCGCGTCCGTCGGGCAACACAAAAATCATTTCATAGTGTGAAGCAAGACTATCAAGTTTTGGTTCAGTGAGAGTAATCCAAGTGTTATAGTCGCCATCATAGCCGTGGAGAATATACACCACAGGATATTTTTTATCCTCATTTGTAGCATACGATTCGGGAAGAATCACATTCACATCCATTGGCGATGCAATGTTGGTTGCAGGCACTTTGATGTGGTTAACTTGCGATTGTTTTACTGCTTTTGCAGGTGCTGGCACCTCTTTTTGAGCAGGAGTAGCAACATTTCTCGATTGTGATGTTGCATTTTCACCGGCACATGCTACTGTTACGATACATGCAGCAAGCAATAGTGAGAGAAAACACTTTTTCATGTTAATTAGTTTTATTAGTTTGTAATTGATTTTATTCACTTAATGGTCAAAAAAACGCACCTCATTTCATATTAAATACACCGAGAAAACATTTTTGACTCACGCAAAGATACAATCTCCCTCACAAAATAGCAAAATTATTTATTCTTAATAAGCCTGTTATATTGCAATTTCATCGCAAAGTTGCTAACTTTGTAACATAAATTATATTTCAGCTGAATGATTGAACGCATAGTAATTATCGATAATGTTGACCCTGTGAGCTTTTATGGTGTCAACAATTGCAACATGCAACTTATTCGCAACCTATTCCCTAAATTGCGAATGGCTGCGCGTGGGTCGGTAATAAAAGTTATCGGCGACAACGAAGAAACTGCCGATTTTGAAAAGAAAATCAAAGAATTAGAGGCCTATTGTGCCAAATACAACCATCTCACCGAAGAGGTTATACTCGAAGTCGTGAAAGGTGGCACACCTCAAGAAGTCAAGAGCGACGATGTGATAATATTTGGCATCAATGGCAAACCCATTTCGCCACGCTCGCCCAACCAACAACTTCTCGTTGAGGCCGTTTTGAAAAACGACCTCACATTTGCACTTGGCCCTGCCGGAACAGGCAAAACCTATCTTGCCATTGCACTTGCTGTGAGAGCATTAAAAAATCGCGAAGTGCGCAAAATTATCCTTTCACGCCCCGCCGTTGAAGCAGGTGAAAAACTCGGATTTCTTCCTGGCGACATGAAAGATAAAATCGACCCATATCTCCAACCCCTTTACGATGCCCTTGAGGATATGATTCCAGCCGTAAAGTTAAAGGAATATATGGAAACCAATGTGATTCAAATTGCGCCATTGGCATTTATGCGTGGACGCACACTCAACGATGCTGTGATTGTGCTCGATGAGGCACAAAACACCACTACGCATCAAATCAAGATGTTCCTCACCCGATTGGGTATGAACGCCAAGATGATTATCACTGGCGACGCTACTCAAATCGACCTCCCTCGCTCAACTACATCGGGATTGATGCACGCTTTGCGTGTATTGAAAGGCATTCCGGGCATTGGGCATGTGGAATTTGGCAAAAAAGACATTGTGCGTCATCAACTCGTGCAACGCATCGTTGAAGCATATGAAAAATGGGATAAGAACAACAAAGATGAAAATCCCGACGACAAAAACGACAAGCAAACTAATTAAAAAACAAACATATTATGGCTACATTATCTAACACCGACTTCAATTTCCCTGGTCAAAAAAGTGTTTATCACGGTAAAGTTCGTGAAGTTTATAACATCGACGATGATATTTTGGTAATGATTGCGTCTGACCGCATCTCGGCATTCGATGTGATACTTCCTAAAGGCATCCCCTACAAAGGACAAGTTTTGAATCAAATCGCAGCTAAATTCCTCAATGCTACTGCCGACATCGTTCCCAACTGGAAACTCGCCACTCCCGACCCTATGGTAACTGTGGGTTTGAAATGCGAAGGATTCCGCGTTGAAATGATTATCCGTGGCTATCTCACAGGTAGCGCTTGGCGTGAATATCAAGCTGGTTGTCGCGAACTTTGCGGTGTGAAACTTCCCGACGGAATGCGCGAAAACGAACGCTTCCCCGAGCCAATCATCACTCCTACTACTAAAGCCGACGAAGGTCACGACGAAAACATCTCTCGCGAAGAAATCCTCGCTCAAGGCATCGTGAGCAAAGAAGACTACGAAGTGATGGAACAATACACTCGCGCACTTTTTGCTCGTGGCACCGAAATGGCTGCCGAAAAAGGGTTGATTCTTGTTGACACTAAATACGAGTTTGGCAAACGCGATGGCAAAGTATATCTCATCGACGAAATCCACACCCCCGACTCTTCTCGCTACTTCTATGCCGAAGGTTATCAAGAACGCTTCGAGAAAGGTGAAGCTCAAAAACAACTTTCAAAAGAGTTTGTGCGTCAATGGTTGATCGAAAACAACTTTATGGGCAAACCTGGACAAGTTGTTCCCGAAATGACCGACGAATATTGCGAAAGCGTATCACAACGCTACATTGAGCTTTATGAGCACATCACTGGCGAAACTTTCGTAAAAGACGAAGACCCCAACTTGGCTCAACGCATCGAAAAGAATGTTGTTGAATGCCTCAATAACCTCAAAAAATAAATTGTATTCACCGTGGAAGTAAAAGCCGAAAAAATCAACCCCTACGACAACAATCGAGCAAAGACCGAGCAGGTCAAAGAAATGTTTGACTCGATTGCTCCTGCCTACGATTTCATGAATCGTGCCATGACCTTTGGCATCGACAAATGTTGGCGCGCTAAAGCCGTGAGGATGATTAAGGCTTACTCTCCCAAAACGATTCTCGATGTGGCAACCGGAACGGGCGATTTGGCCATCAAACTCGCCCGTAGCCTTTGCCCTAACAAAATCACAGGCATCGACCTCTCTGAAGGAATGATTGCCATTGGCCGAAAAAAAGTTGCCGATGCTCACCTCGACAACATTATTGACTTCGTAGCAGGCGACTGCCTAAACCTACCTTTCGACGAAGCTCAATTTGACTGCATCACCGTTGCTTATGGCGTGCGCAACTTTGAGCATCTCGACCAAGGATATCGCGAAATGTATCGCGTGCTTAAACCCGGAGGCGTTTTATGCGTCATAGAATTATCAACGCCCACCTCTCCCATCGTTAAACCATTTTACAAACTATATACTCGTTGCATAATACCCTTTGTGGGCCGATTAGTATCAAAAGATGTCAGAGCATATAGTTACCTGCCCGAAAGCATTGCCGCCGTACCTCAAGGCAACGACATGCTTCAACTCATGCGCGAAGCTGGCTTCAACTCATGCCACTATAAGCGCTTAACATTTGGCACCTGCACCATCTACATGGCTATCAAATAGCCTATTTATTATATCTATTTTTATCGACAGCTTATGAAAACCATAGCTAAAATATTATTATCGTGTGCATGCTGTTGCATCGCTTTTTTCTCAACAGCTCAAGTTATTTATCGTGCGCCCATCGTGAGAGTTCAACCCACCCCGATCGACGACACCACCTCAACACCTGCTCCTGTGCACAAATTCTACAAAGACACATTAGTGCTCGACACCACTATGCGTCCCAGTCGTCCTAAAACGATGAAAAAAGCATCAGAGCTCGACACGATATTAAACCAACTAAAAACTAAATTAGAATCATCCGATTTCTACAACATCGAGGCCGACACCACAATCGAGACACTCCCCATACCTCGACACTTCTTCCGTCAACCAGTGTTTTGTGGTTACAACGCAAACCTTGATGCCGAAATCGACACATATAAATCGGCTACACAACCTGCCGACAACGACACTACCTACCAATGGATAAGTCGTGAAATTGCTCACAACAAGCACCTTGAAGGCATTAAGCAAAACTATATGATTGAGCACCCCAACAAGGTGCAATACAACCTTGAGACGCTCCCCATTGCGCCCAAACGCGTATTTACTAAAATCGACCCAAGCGACTCTAAAATCACTGTGCAACAACAAGACCTCTCTTCTATTGCCTCATCGATTGATGCTCAAGAAATTAAGCGCCGCAACTGGCTACACTCTTTTGGCGGATTATTGCAATTCTCGCAAGCATACAACTCACCCAACTGGTATCAAGGTGGTACCAACGACCTCAACATGCTCCTCAACCTCGAGTTTAACACCAAACTCAACGAGGCGTTCCACCCCAACCTCCTCTTCGACACTAACTTTAAGTATAAATTGGCTATCAACAGCACCCCCGACAATCCCATTCGCAACTACAATATAAGCGACGACTTATTCCAAATCAACTCAAAATTCGGGGTAAGAGCAGCCAAACGCTGGTTCTACTCGGTGCAAGCACAGTTCAAAACACAGTTATTCAACGGCTACGACGCCAACGATGTACTCAAAACTGCACTCCTTTCACCTGGCGAATTAAATGTGGGTCTCGGTATGACCTACAACTATGCCAACGAGAAAAGCACCTTCACATTCGACGCCTCGGTGTCACCGCTTTCCTACAATATGAAGACATGTTTCAACGACAAAATCGATGAAACTTTGTTTGGCATCGCCGAAGGCCGAATGACCACAAGCGAGATAGGTTCGAGCGGCGAACTCAAATTGAAATGGCTCATGTCACACAACATTTCATTGACAACACGCCTATTTGCCTTCTCCGACTATTCTTATTTCCAAGGCGATTTAGAAAACACCCTCGCCTTCAACATCAACCGATTCCTCTCTACTCAAATCAACATAAACCTTCGCTACGACACAAGCGTTTCAAGCGACCACAAGTGGCACCGTTTACAACTAAAAGAGATTTTGAGTTTCGGGTTCTCTTATACATTCAAAAACAAATAGTCACCCCCATCAACTCGGCTCATGCGTCTCACGATTTCGATATTAGTAACGCTACTGCTTTCGATTCAGGCTTCGGCTCACATCTTAAACGAGCTCCCCTCGCAATCGCAAGTATTAAAAGGTTACGAACTCGACTCGGTTAAATTGCGCATGAAACAATCACCACTGCACGACATCGAAGGCGTGTGGCAGTTTATCGACAACGGCACTACTATTGCCATCGAGCGTTTCGACCCTCAAAATATTCCCGGACAGCAGACATATGTATATCGCATCGTCATCATCAAGTCGCCACGACTCTCTCTCGAAAACGGCACTGTGATGGGATACATCACCAACACAGCCAAGCGCAACTGCTATGAGTGTGCGATCTACACCGATGGTGGACTCAACGGCATTCTCTCGCGCCCACAAACATTCACGCTCAACCTCAACGACAACAATCTCCTATCGTTTAACGAATACAAAACCGAAGTGAAAATTGACCTTTGGCGATGGATTCCATACATCTATCGCGTAGGGCTATCGGTCAAAAACACCCGTCCCAAAGGGCTCGACGGATGCGTGCGCATTTACCCTCAATCATTGACCAAACCATTAGCACCGCGCTACCTATGAGATTTTGTGTTATCATATCATTGCTCATTGCCATTGCGCTCAACTGCTCGGCACAGCGCACCACTCGCAAAGGCCTCGAGCCACGCGAGAATCTATCGGCAATTGCCCTTGGCGACACCATCAAAAGCCCCTCAACCGACATTCTCAAAATATCGGGATATGACAAACCATTAAACTCTCACAAAGAAACTTTCTTTGTAACCAACAACGGCACTCGCGCTATTGTGGGCATAAACATCACATTCAATTATTTCGACAACCAAAATCGCCAACTACATCAAGCAACCAAGACGATTAACTGCACCATCCCAACAGGCGAAACTCGCCAACTTTCAATCTCATCGTGGGACAAACAAAAATCATTCTACTACCACCGCAGCGCCAAGCCCCGCCGCCAAGCAACCCCCTACAGCGTAACACACAGCATTAACTTCGTAATCACCTCAAAGTAAGCATTCTCGTGTCTTATAGGTAGACGCAGGGACACGGCACGCCGAGTCCGAGGTTTCTGACAGAATGAGACAGAAGATTTCAGAATGACAAAACATAGTAATTCATATTCCGCCTATCATAGAATACTATTCGGGGATTACGCCTTCTATTCGCCGAAAATTTTCGGCGAATAATTTGTTTATTCTCCGAATATCACTTAATTTTGTCACAAAATATAGCATATATGAGATATATACATGATTCTGAAAATTGGTGGCAATTCCATTATGATAGCCAACAAATATTGAATGTATTAGGTCGAGTACGAGCCAAACAAGGTTCTCTAATAGGACGAATGATGTCTTTAGGATTTGACTCACAAGATGAAGCTATGCTCTCAAATTTGTCGCTTGAACTTGTTCGTTCTTCAGAAATTGAGGGTAAAGAGTTGAATCTTGAAGAGGTTCGATCTTCAATTGCTCGCCGACTTGGAATTGACACAGCAGGTCTTGTGCCAGTGTCTCGTTATGTTGATGGTGTAGTAGAAATGCAATTAGACGCAACGCAAAACTATGCCAATGCACTTACTCACGATAGACTTTTTGGGTGGCATAATGTACTATTCCCTACAGGAATGAGTGGTTTATATCGCATAGAAGTTGGCAAGTATCGTTCGGGAGAAATGCAGGTTGTATCCGGTGCTATGGGAAAAGAAAAGGTGCATTATCAAGCACCTTCGCCAGAGCGAGTTCCTGCAGAAATGGACCGTTTTATTGAGTGGGTCAACAATAGCAATGGTATAGATGCTGTATTGAAAGCAGCTATTGCTCATTTCTGGTTTGTTTCAATACACCCATTTGATGACGGAAATGGTAGAATAACAAGAGCTTTGACCGACATGTTACTAGCTCGTTCCGAAAATAGTAGTAAACGTTTTTATTCTGTATCTGCCGAAATAAAAAATTTACAAAAGGAATATTATGAAGTATTGGAACGTACACAACGCGGAAATGGCGATATCACCGATTGGCTTTTGTGGTTTTTACATTGCTTTGAACAAGCATTAAGTGCATCAGAAAGCACTTTATCTTCGGTAATGTACAAAGCTGAATTTTGGGAACGCAATCGAGATGTCTCATTCAATGAGAGACAAAGAAAATTGTTGAATATGCTATTTGATGGATTCAATGGCAAATTAACCAGTAGTAAGTGGGCTAAAATTGCAAAATGTTCATCGGATACTGCACTAAATGATATAACTGACCTCATTGCAAAAGGCATATTACAGAAAACCAATGAGGGAGGTCGTAGCACCAACTATATATTAGTAGATTCCAATTCTTAATTCTAGTAAATAGCGATAGCCAAACCTAATTAGCAATGATATTGAAATTTCATCAACAGTTGGAAACAATAAAAACAATTATTGTAGAAAACGATAAAAATTTCTGTTTGCAATTCTGTTTGCAAAAATAATAATCACAAAATGCTATAAAAAAGGGGCTGTGTCAAAATTTATGATTTTGGCACAGCCCACGTTACATTATTATATGTTTTCTCTCTATTTCTTATAGCATGCGAAGATTTTATCTACATACTCTTTGTTCATTTTGGGGGTGATGAGGCTCACGATAAGCACCACCACAATACCGCCCACCATGGCTATTGCACCGCAGTTAATAGGGCTGATAGGATTTCCCAACATCATATTTGCGAGCGTCAATCCCACGCCCCACACAAAGCATGCCCACACCGACGCGCGAGTCACACCCTTCCAATACAAACCCAACATAAACGGAGCAAGGAAGGCACCAGCCAATGCGCCCCACGACACACCCATCAACTGCGCAATAAATGTGGGAGGATTGAGCGCTATGAGCAACGAGATTGCTATAAAGAACACTATCAACACACGGAGTATCAACACCTTTCTTTGTTCAATCTTCTTTGCCACAGCCTCATTTATTTTTCCACCTTCCACCTCGCCAGTTTCCGACTGCTTATCGCGATAAATCAAGTCGAGAGTCATTGTTGACGACGAGGTCAACACAAGTCCCGCGAGCGTTGACATCGATGCCGATAGCACCAACAACACCACAAGCGCAATTATCACATCGGGCATAGCCGAGAGCATACCAGGAACGATGGCATCAAAGTCGAGATTGCCATTTGCCAATGTGGGAGGTGTGCCAAACAATCGGCCAAATCCGCCAAGGAAATAGCACCCACCTGCCACTATCAACGCAAATATCGTTGAGATGATAGTACCTCTTCTTATCGCACTTTCATCGTTGATTGAATAGAATTTACCCACCATTTGAGGCAATCCCCATGTGCCGAGCGAGGTGAGAATAATCACCCCAAGCAAGCTCCATGGATCGGGTCCAAATATTGAGGCAAACTCGCCATTTACAGCCGGGTTGGTATCCGACGGAATTGCCGCCATCGCTTGCGTAGCTTCCACAAGCCCACCCTTTGAGGCAAGTACAGCCGCTATCACAGCACATATACCAAAAAGCATTATTATACCCTGCACAAAGTCATTCATCGCAGTAGCACGATAGCCCCCAAGAATCACATATATCGCAGTCAATATCGCCATTATAATCGCACAATATTGATAAGGAATTCCAAAACCCATCTCAAACAATGCCGACACACCTTTATACACCCCAGCAGTGTAAGGAATCAAGAATATAAACGCAATGAGCGACGCTGCGATGCGCAGATTTTGGTCATCATAGCGTGTACCGAAAAAGTCGGGCATCGTGCGCGAATTCACGGCCTGCGTCATCAACCTCGTGCGACGGCCAAGCACCATCCATGCCAGTAGCGAGCCTATGATAGCATTGCCCACACCTATCCACGACGATGACAATCCATATTTCCAGCCAAACTGACCAGCATAGCCCACAAACACTACCGCCGAGAAATAGTTTGTCCCATAGGCAAACGCCGTGAGCCAGCCACCCACCGACCGTCCGCCCAGCACAAACCCATCAACCGAGTTGGCTTGACGGCGCGAATATATCCCTATGCCTATCGTTATCGCAAAGAAAATAATTGTAAGTATAATTTTCACCAACATAATATATAGTTTTTATGATGTATATAAATGATTGCTTTATCGTTCATTTTTTTATGAGGGTCAAAATGCCACTTGCACTTGCGCCTGCAAGTTACCATAATGCTTCTCCCAGGCCCTATTGGCGTTGGTATATTGCAACTGCACCCGGCAGGTTTTGTAAAACCAATATTGAATACCACCCACTACATTCATTTGCTCCAAGCCCAGCGCACGGTTATAATTAAAATAGTCGGCCGACGCTATCACATCGAGCCCCTTCCACACAGGCACACATGCAGTCACATAAGCCCCTATGCTCTTGTTATTTCCATCACAGCCACCAAGCACCTCGGCTTGCACCTGCGCCGTGCGATTTTTCCAATAATCCACCCCCTCGGTGTGATGCTTCCACTCAGCACCCACCGACCATCGGTTGCGAGCATAATTCTCTCCCACCTTTATATCGGGGCAATATATCGACGCTTCCAGAGCATGCCCTCGGCCCAATTGGCCTGTAGCCACTACGCGCATGTTAGGCTTAATGCGCCACTCCAGTTTGCCTATAAAATCCTTATCGTTGTTATTGTCCCACTCATTTATGCCACTGCCATTCATCACAGCCAACTCATAGTGCAATTTTTCGTTAAACAAATCGCCAAACACCATCAGCCCCAAGTCGCGACCATACTGCACCCCATTCAACGGGTCCGAGCCACATCCGGCCAGATACACCACCGATTGCGAGTAGCAGTCGATTAAGTCCAATTTCGTGGGCGACAACGGATTTTGCATCGAATAGGAATTCTTAAACTGTCCAAGACGCACGCTCAACTCCTTGCCACGCGTAAAACGATAGTCGGTATAAAACTCCTGCACCTCGCTCGCAAAATCGTGCATAAACAGCAACGACCAGCGGTCGGTCACCTTGGCCTTCACCCAGAATAGCACTCGCTTCAAGTCAAAACTATTGCTATTTACATCGGCTTGATGCTTCCAGGTATAACCCGCTTGCGCATAACCATGTATCTCAACCTTTTGGGCCAATTTCGACACCCACTCGGGCAACGAGTCGGTTTTAGTGCTGTCACTTTTTTGTGCCATCACCACCATGCCGCATAAGATACAAATTGTAAGTAAAAAAGCTCGTTTTAGCATTAAAATTACTATTAAACCACTAAAATTGCTTGCAAAGTTATAAATATTTTCGTCAAATACCATAACTTTTGTAAAAATGTGTATCTTTGCAAAAAGTTTATTAAAACAATCATCATCATCGTAAAAGAAAATTACAATATATACATTTAATATGGCACAAAAATTCATTCCCGATAGCAGTTGTCAATACTTCAACGAGCGAGAAGAGACACTCACTCGCGAGCAGATTGAAGCATTGCAGCTCGAGCGATTGCAAGCCACCGTGAAGCACTGCATGAACTCGCCATTCTACAAGGCACGCTTTGAAGAAGCAGGCCTCAAGCCCGAAGACATCACTTCGCTTGCCGACATTCGCAAAATTCCATTCACCACCAAGCAAGACCTACGCGAAACCTACCCATTCGGCATGGCAAGCACCGACTTGCGCAACTGCATTCGCCTCCACTCATCGAGTGGCACCACTGGCAACCCCACCGTGATTCTCCACACCCAAAACGACATCGACGAGTGGGCCAACCAAGTGGCACGCAACCTGTGGATGGTAGGACTTCGCCCCGACGATGTGTTCCAAAACTCATCGGGCTACGGAATGTTTACCGGTGGCCTTGGGTTCCAATATGGCGCTGAACGCGTGGGAATGCTCACCATCCCTGCAGCGGCAGGTAACTCATTGCGCCAAATCAAGTTCATGACCGACTTTGGCACCACAGCCGTGCACGCCGTGCCATCATATGTCACTCGCCTCAAAGAAGTTATGGACCAAGTGGGCATCGACCCTCGCACCGACACCAAACTCCGTGTGCTTGCCATCGGTGCCGAGCCACACTCCGAAGAGCAACGCCGCCGCATCGAAGATATGATGGGCGTTAAAGCCTATAACTCATTCGGCATGTCCGAGATGTGTGGGCCTGGTGTAGGCTTTGAATGCCCCGAGCAAAACGGCCTCCACTTCTGGGAAGACTACTATATCGTCGAAATCGTCGATCCCGAAACACTCGAACCAGTGGCCGACGGCGAGATAGGCGAACTCGTACTCACCACCCTCTGTCGCGAAGCCATGCCATTGCTACGCTATCGCACACGCGACCTCACCCGCGTGCTTGGACGCACTTGCCCTTGTGGTCGCAACCATGTGCGCATCGACCGCATGAAGGGACGCTCCGACGACATGATCGTGCTTCGTGGCGTCAACATCTTCCCTATCCAAATCGAGAAGATACTCATGCAGTTCCCCGAGTTGGCTTCCAACTACCTCATCACACTCACCACCGACGAGGATAACGACAACATGACCGTCGAAGTCGAACTCGAAGAACTCTTCACCGACGACTTCCAACGCCTACTCAAACTCACCAGCGATGTGAAGCGCGCCCTCAAAGACGAGATACTACTCACCCCACATGTGAAACTCGTCCCCAAAGGCACACTACCCGTCTCTGAAGGCAAAGCCGTACGCGTAGTCGACAAACGCACAGTATATCAATAAACCCACAACTCTCCTCCTATTCCCCGAAAAGGAGGAGTACCCCGAAGGGGGGAGGTGGTTAAAATCGCTTGCACCGGAGGGGGATAAATAAACCCCACAGGGATAAAGAAAAAATATGTACTTCTGTTCTTATGTCTAAATAAAATCTGCGCATTTCAGCGGTTTCAGCGTGAGAATAACTTGGCATTCTGTCATTCTGTCTAAAACAAAAAATATAAATTAAAAAATTAACCAATATGACAATCAAACAACTTTCAATATTTATTGAAAACAAAGGCGGAACACTCATCAAAGTGCTCGATTTGCTAAGCAAAGACAACATCCAAATCATCGCCTCAACTATAGCCGACACCAAAGACTACGGCATCTATCGCGTGCTATGCGACAACCCATCGCAAGCCTACATCATCCTCAAAGAAGCAGGCATCAATGTACAGTTGGCCGACGTCATAGCCCTCAGCATCGACGACGAACCAGGTCGTGCTGCAAGCGCCATCAAAGCACTTTCCGACGACGGCATCAGCATCCTCTATATGTACTCGTTCCTTTGGAAAGGCCGTGGAGTGCTCGTCTTCCGCACCGACCCTGCCGAGAAAGCCAAAGAAACCATCATGCTCAAAAAGCTCACCTTCCTCACCGAAGCCGACTTTGCATAACCACCTATGACTCTTAAAGACCGTCTCAACAACGACGACCAATTTGCCCGAAGCATTGGCGCACAACTCACCGAGGTGCGCGAAGGTTACGCCGTGGCCCAACTCACCATCACTCCACGGCATCTCAATGGTGCCGGAGTGTGTCAAGGTGGAGTCATCTACACCCTCGCCGACCTGGCCTTCGCAGCCGTTGCCAACTCGCATGGCATACTCAGCCTCGGCATCTCCAACAACATCACCTTTATACGATCGGCACAACTGGGCGAAACCATCATTGCCACCTGCACCGAACAGGTCAACCACCACCGCCTACCCTACTGCGACATCAAAATCACCAACCTTCAAGGTGAAACCCTCGCCATCATGACCGGCCTCGGCTACCGCATGAAAAAAGACTTTGAATTCGACACATTGATGTAACAAATATTTATAAAACTCTTTATAACACTAAACTAAAAAATATGGGAAACAATAACTTTATATTTTTCTGGGGACACACCGCAAAGAAAGTAAACAAGGCTTGTTTTAGCCAATGGTATGTTGCTCCTTTTGAGATTGATGGCAATCGATATATTTGTGCCGAACAATATATGATGCATCAGAAGGCGTTGCTATTTGACAATACTGAAATCGCACAAAAAATCATGGCAACCAAAGATCCCTCTGCTCACAAAGCATTAGGCAGAGAGATTACTGGTTTCGTAGAAGAAATCTGGAATCAACACAAATACCAATTTGTGCTTGAAGCAAATTTGGCAAAATTTTCACAAAACGAACCATTAAAAGAGTTTATTCTTTCCACTGGAAGCAAGATCCTTGTAGAAGCAAGTCCTTACGATAAAATTTGGGGAATCGGTATGAGTGCAAGCGATGAAAATGTCACCAATCCATCACTTTGGCAAGGTCAAAACCTGCTCGGAATCGCCCTCATGGAAGTCCGCGAAACTCTACGCCAAAACCAAGAACCCCAATAGGGGGAAATTCCAACTTCGACTAATTGATGTAAGGATTTGGAATCGTGCGATAGCACGGGAAAGCAACGCGTATGAACCTTTAGTTCGCCAAGGCTCAGCCGAGGCAATAACCGAGTGGTTGAGCGAAGCGAAACCCTCGGAAAGAGAATAATCCCTCCCATCCCCCCTTAATGCATTTATTTGAGAAGATACTCAAATACGTTCATTATCACAATGCCATTATCGGTTGTATGAGTAGGAATATTATCGGTTGTGAGTATTATCTTCATAAATGAATCATCGGTAAGTGTAAGCGAGCGTTGTTCTTGGAGTATTTTTTCTTCATCGGGCAAAGAATACGCCGACTGAATATATAGGCGCTCACTGCCTTTATTACAAACAAAGTCAACCTCTAACACACTTCTTGTGGTTTTGCCGTCGGAATCTTTTTGATAATGGGTAATACTTCCCACATCAACTTTATATCCCTCTCCTAACAAATGATTGTATATAATATTCTCCATTATATGGGTAGGTTCAACTTGTCGAAAATTCAACAATGCATTTCTCAATCCCAAGTCAGCAAAATAATACTTAAACGGAGTATCAATATATTTTTTGCCTTTAATATCATAGCGAATGGCTCTATTTATCAAAAATGAATCAATAAAGTAATCTATATAAGACTTAATTGTATTATGGCTTATTTTTACCTTTTTCTCACTGACAAATGTATTCGCTAATTTATTTGGATTAGTCAGTGCTCCTATATTTGAAGCTAATAGACTGAATAATTCCTCCAATTCAGCATCATTCTTTATATTGTTTCGGTTCTTAATATCATTCAAATATGTTTCATGAAGAAGCTCTTGCAAAATTTCAGATTTGCGAGTTTTATCACTTTCCAAAACAACCATTGGGAGTCCTCCATAATAGATATAATCTCGCCACAAAGTAGATACATCTTCATCGCTATTTCTTTTAATCTCTTTGAATGATAAAGGCTGAAGATGAATCTGAACTCCTCGCCCTCTAAATTCTGTTACAATATCTGATGATAGAAACTTCGCATTACTTCCGGTCACATACACATCAAGGTTTCTGATATGAAGAAAACCATTCAAAACATCGACAAAATCTTCAAGCATCTGCACTTCGTCAATCATTACATAATACATTTGCGAATCTTGTTTTGCGATGTCTGCTACAAACTCATATAGTTTTTCGGCTTTGCGATAGTTTCTATGGGCAAACGAATCGAGCTGAATCTCAATAATATGATTTTCTTGCACCCCATTCTCCATAAGATGTTGCCTAAATAGATTAAATAGCAAATATGACTTACCAACACGGCGTAACCCTGTCACTATTTTTATCAAGCCATTATGCTTGAGATGGCTTAACTTTGCGATGTAGTTTTCTCTTGCGAATTTCATATCAAAGACATTTTTTGTGTATTTACACACTTTTTGTCTGCAAATATACTATTATTTCAATTTCTATCCAATTAAAAAACGCTATAAATCACAAAGATTATAAAATCATATTCAATTAACGATCCCCCATCCCCCCACTCTTTTGTGCATTATCTGTGATTTTGCATAGATTTCGTGTCTAAATTGTGGAAAATTCGTAAAGTTAATGTAATTTTGTAGTCTGAAATAAAAAAACTCAATATATAATGGAAAAGAAATTCAAAAGAACCCTCATAACCACAGCGTTACCCTACGCCAACGGTCCTGTTCACATTGGTCACCTTGCAGGTGTGTATGTACCTGCCGACATCTATGCTCGTTACCTACGTCTTTGCGGTAAAGATGTGGTGATGATAGGTGGTAGTGACGAACATGGTGTGCCCATCACCATCAAAGCTAAAAACGAAGGTGTGACACCTCAAGATATCGTTGACCGTTATCACGGCATCATCAAAGAATCGTTTAAAGGATTGGGGATCTCTTTTGATATATATTCGCGCACTACATCGGCGATGCACAAAGAGACTGCAAGCGAATTTTTCCGCCGTCTATACGACAAAGGAGAGTTTGTTGAAAAAACATCAATGCAACTCTATGATGAGAAAGCCAATCAGTTTCTTGCCGACCGTTATGTAACCGGCGAATGCCCTCACTGTCACAACGAGCGCGCCTATGGCGACCAATGCGAAGCTTGTGGCACATCACTCAACGCCACCGACCTCATCAACCCCAAGAGCGCCATCACAGGCAACACTCCCGTGCTCAAAGAAACCAAACACTGGTATCTCCCACTCGACAAATGGGAATCGCACTTGAGTAAATGGATTCTTGAAGACCACAAAGAGTGGAAAACCAATGTATATGGCCAATGCAAATCGTGGATTGACATGGGCTTGCAACCACGCGCCGTGAGTCGCGACCTCGACTGGGGTGTACCCGTGCCCGTTGAAGGTGCCGACGGCAAAGTGCTTTATGTGTGGTTTGACGCTCCTATCGGTTACATCTCTAACACTAAAGAACTCCTCCCCGACACTTGGGAAACATATTGGAAAGACCCCGAAACTCGCATCATCAACTTCATTGGTAAGGACAACATCGTGTTCCACTGCATTGTGTTCCCTGCAATGTTGAGCGCTTATGGCGACAACTTCCAGTTGCCCGACAATGTGCCTGCCAACGAGTTCCTCAACCTTGAAGGTGACAAAATTTCAACCTCACGCAACTGGGCTGTGTGGTTGCACGAATATCTCGTTGACTTCCCTGGCAAGCAAGATGTGTTGCGCTATGTGTTGACAGCCAACGCTCCCGAAACAAAAGACAACGACTTCACTTGGCGCGACTTCCAAGCTCGCAACAACAACGAGCTTGTGGCTATCCTCGGCAACTTCGTAAACCGTGCTATCGTGCTCACTCACAAATATTTCGCCGGCAAAGTTCCTGCTGCTGGCGAGCTACAAGAAGTTGACACCGCAGCATTTGCCGAACTCAACGAAATCAAAGCATCGTTGAGCGCCAACCTCGACACCTTCCACTTCCGCGAAGCATTGAAAGACGCAATGAACATTGCTCGTCTTGGCAACAAATATCTCCAAGAAACCGAACCTTGGAAATTGGCTAAAACCGATATGGCTCGCGTTGAGACAATCCTCAATGTAGCGCTCCAAATATGCGCCAACATCGCTATAGCATTTGAGCCATTCTTGCCATTCATGTCAGAAAAACTCGTGAAATTGCTCGGCATGGGTACTCTCAACTGGGAAATGCTCGGCTCATCATCAATCCTCGCTGCTGGTGCCGAAATTGCTCCTGCCGAACTCCTCTTTGAAAAAATTGAAGATGACGCTATCCAAGCACAAATCGACCGTCTTGAAAAGACCAAAGAAGATAACAAGATAAAAAGTTGGACTCCTGCTCCTCAACAAGCCGATGTGGACTTCGACACATTCATGAAGCTCGACATTCGCGTGGGTACAGTGCTCGAATGCCAAAAAGTGCCTAAAGCCGACAAATTGCTCCAATTCCTCATCAATGATGGTATGGAAAAACGCACTATCGTGTCGGGCATCGCAAAATATTATGCGCCCGAAGACTTGATAGGCAAACAAGTGTGCTTCGTGTCAAACTTCGCTCCTCGCAAGCTCAAAGGCGTGCTTTCGCAAGGTATGATTCTCTCGGCCGAAAATGCCGACGGATCGTTGGTAGTGTGTGGCCCCACAGGTCCTGTTGCTCCAGGCGCTCAAGTAAAATAATTCATTCTCCTCTCTCATAACTATTTATGACAAGCATAGGTCGCAAACCACATATTCTCATCATTTACACAGGTGGCACGATAGGGATGATTGAAAATCCCCTCACCCACTCGTTGGAGCCTTTTGACTTTACGCACCTCATCGACAATGTGCCCAAAATCAAGATGCTCGACTATGACATCGACAACATCCAGTTCAACCCACCCATCGACTCGAGCGATATGGGACACCAACACTGGGTTGAAATTGCCCGACACATCGAAGAAAACTTCGACCGTTTCGACGGCTTCGTAGTGCTCCATGGCACCGACACAATGGCATATACAGCCTCGGCGTTGTCGTTTATGCTTGAGAACCTTCACAAACCGGTTATCATCACCGGTTCACAGCTCCCCATTGGCGAAGTGCGCACCGACGGCGAGGAAAACCTCATCACGGCGCTACAAATTGCAGCTGCCACCGATTCCAACGGCGATCCTATGGTGCAAGAGGTAGCTATCCTCTTTGAAAACTATTTGTGGCGTGGCAACCGTTCGACCAAGATGAGCGCCGACAACTTTAATGCGTTTAAGAGCAACAATTACCCCTCGTTGGCCAAGATAGGTCTTGACATTCATTTCAACGAAGAAGCATTGTGGCGCGTGCAAGCCAAACGCCCACTCAATGTGCAATATGGCATCGACACAGCAGTGATGTTTATCGACCTCAACCCAGGCATCACCGAGACCATCCTACGCCACCAGCTCAACACACCTGGCATCAAAGGCATCGTGTTGAAAACCTTCGGCTCGGGCAACGCACCCACAGCGCCATGGTTCACACAAGCCATTCGCGAAGCAGTCGAACGCGGCATAGTGATTCTCAACGTCACCCAATGTGTGAACGGTGGAGTACATGAGCGTTTATACGCAGCAGGCAACATGTTGGCCGACACAGGCGTGGTTTCGGGACACGACATCACTTGCGAAGCAGCTATCACCAAGATGATGTACCTCTTCGGCCTCGGCCTCCCACCTCACGATGTGCGCCAATACCTCTCACGCACCCTCTGCGGCGAAATGACGATATAACTCTTCTCCTGCCACGAAGTGGATAGGAGAACCTCGCAGAGTTTGATATTTGCACGCAGATATCGCTGAAATTCGCTGAAAGGGATATAGGGTGTTGAAAATTTAAACCTCTGCGGCTTTCCGCGCTTTTCAGCGTGAGAACAACCTGCTCCTTCTGTCCTTCTGTCTAAAAAAGAACACCCACAAGGCTACAATTCTTCTCCTATTCCCCGAAAAGGAGGAGTACGGCGAAGCCGGGAGGTGGTCAAAAAACTGTCCCAAAACCCTCTGCGCTTTTCCGTATTTTCCGCGTGAGAATAACTTTCAATTTTCAACTTTCAACTATCAACTATCTTGCGCCTTTTGCGTGTGAACAAAATTCTCCTTTTTTCATGAACTATAAATCGATTTTTGCTTTATTAGGAATAATTGATTAATTTTGCAGAAGAAACTCGTAAAACACTTTAAAATACCATGATATTAACCGCCACAGCACCACTTGTAACCTCTCCAGTACTGATATTTTTTATCGTATTGGTGATAATTTTGCTGTCGCCGGTTGTTCTCAACAGGTTTAAGATACCCCATATCATAGGATTGATTGTTGCCGGTGTAGCTATTGGCCCACATGGGTTGAATGTGCTTGCTCGCGACATGAGTTTTGAGCTATTTGGGCAAGTGGGGATCCTTTATATCATGTTCCTTGCCGGCATTGAGATTGACATGTTTCACCTCAAGCGCAACCTCAAGCGAGGGATGGTGTTTGGGTTGCTCACATTCTTGTTGCCAATGATAGTGGGCACACTTGCAAGTGTGTATATCTTGAAGATGAGTTGGGTTACCTCGATACTCCTCGCCTCGATGTATGCCTCACACACATTAATCTCCTACCCTATCGTCGCACGATATGGGCTCACCAAAAACCCAGCGGTGCTCATTGCCGTAGTGGGTACGATTATCGCCGTCATAGGTGCGTTGCTTGTGCTTGCCGGAGCGATGAATGTGCATCGCACAGGCGAGTTTGCTTGGGGCGACTTGCTACGATTATTGCTTGAGTTGGCGATATATTGCGTAGTGATTCTCTACACCTATCCACGCATCACTCGATGGTTTTTCAAAAACTATAGCGACAATGTGACTCAATATATCTTTGTGATGGCAATGGTGTTTTTGGCATCGTGGTTTGCACAAATAATTGAGCTCGAAGCTGTGCTCGGAGCCTTCTTTGCCGGACTGGTATTGAACCGATATGTGCCCAACGCATCGCCATTGATGAGTCGCATTGAGTTTCTTGGCAATGCATTGTTTATCCCCTACTTCTTGATAGGTGTGGGCATGATGATTGATGTGAAAGTGGTGTCGAATGTCAACACACTTTATGTAGCAGCCAATATGATTGTTGTGGCTGTGATAGGCAAATGGATTGCTGCATGGATAGCACAAAAAATATATGGCATGAAGGGCGTGGCACGAAAAATGATGTTTGGGCTAACGACTGCTCACACTGCCGTAGCGCTTGCCGTGGTGACGATAGGTTACAACATGGTGATGCCCGATGGCAGTCGCATGATGGATGAAACAATACTCAACGGCACGGTGCTCATGATTCTTGTGTCGTGTGCCATTGCGCCTATTGTAACTGCTCGCGCTGCCTCGAAAATGAGGATTGAGATGCTCACCGATGAAGGAACGGCCGAAGCTGGCGACTCGAAACGCGAAACAAAAATCCTCATCCCGGTGGCTAACCCCATCACCGCTCAATCGCTCACCGAACTGGCTTTATTGCTACGAAATCCACGCCGCAAAACCGATATATATGCCATTCATGTGCGCAACGACAATTCGGTGGCTTCGCGCACCATTGGCCGCAATGCGCTTGAGATTGCAGTGAAATCGGCGTCGAGCGTTGATGCCGAGGTGACTCCTATTGAACGATATGACATCAACACAGTGGCTGGATTGATAAATGCCATTGAAGAGCGCGACATCACCGATGTGATTATAGGTATGCACCGCAAAGCTACGGTTATCGACAGTTTCTTTGGTGCAAAAATCGAACAGTTGCTCAAGGCTACCAACCAAATGGTGGTGATGACTCGCTGCTTTATCCCTGTAAATACTGTGACACGCATCGTGGTTGCAGTGCCACCAATGGCTCAATTTGAGACAGGATTTAGCCGTTGGGTGAGAGCGATAGGCAATCTCGCTCGCGAAATTGGGTGCAAAGTGATCTTCTGCTGTCACCCCGAAACACAACCACTCATTAGAGGTGTTTATCATCGTGGTCGCTACGACATACGCCACGAGTATCGCGATGTGGAGCAATGGGAAGACTTTGTGTTGCTATCTAATCGCATTCTCGATGACGACTTGTTTATATTGGTATCGGCTCGTGAATCGTCGGTGTCGCACAATAATGACATGGCCGACATACCTGGCTTCTTGCAAAAATATTTCTCTCGCAACAACTTGATTGTACTCTATCCCGAGCAATTTGGTCAAGCCGAGCCTATCAACACATTTGTTGACCCAATGTCGTCAGATATTCACTCTGTGCCATCGCCATTGTGGTTTAAACTCCACGGTCTCTATCGCAAACTTGTGCAAGTGAAGAAGAATATCACAAAACGCAAAGATCGCAAGAAGATTGAGTTGTAAACATTCAAAACACAATTAATCGTGAAAAGAATTTTGCCATTAATATTGATGTTAGTGTTTGCATTAAATGTGGTTGCCGAAGAAATGCTACCGGTTGATACCGTTAAGTATCGTCGGGATAAGGCGGCTGATATGTATATCGAATATCAAGCCAGAGCACAATTTCCAGGAGGAGAATCTGCGCTAATTAAGTATGTAAAAGAGAGTATTCAATACCCTTCCGATGCCATTGCCGAGGGTTTCGAGGGACGAGTAATTGTTCAATTTGAGATTCACGCCGATGGGTCAATAGGCGAGGTGAGAATAATTCGAGGTCGCCATCCCTCTCTCGACAAAGAGGCCGAGAGAATAGTGAAATCATTGCCCAATTTTATTCCGGCAAAAAGTTTAAAAGAAGGCAAGCCCACACAAAGTTGGTTTGTACTCCCGGTTATATTTAAACTCCCCAAAGAGGACACTCAAAAGTGAGATAGCGTTTTCAGAACATCATATCTCACTTTCGGTATTTTATTAAAGAGTCTCCTTTAGGTCGCTAAAGTCGTCGAAGATAACCTCTATAAAATCACCTTCATTTAAAACTACCTCATTTTTAAAGAAGGATGCAAACGAAATATGTTTTGCATGCTTTTTCCAATCTTCCATATCAAAATCATTTGTAACTTCCTCACAATCTCTAAGATATTGATAGGAACGGGCATATTCTTTTAGCGAATCTGCTGAATAATTTAAATTGCTATATATAAGTTCCCCTGGACCTTGGTCTGCACAAATTACAACTTCATTGCAACCGAATATTTTTGCTCGATTAAATATCTTTATGCGATAGTCATGTAGCAAATCTATGTCTTGAGTATCTTGGCTATGGAATGCTCTTTCCCAACAAGACCATCTACCGAATATATCTACCCAAAGTTCTACATTTTCTTTACAAATTGTGAGATTTTCAGAGTCCTCGTCTATTTCATACAATGAATATGGGTCCTCTTCTATGTCACTAAGAAGCATTTTCCCTACATCATTTTTGGTTGCAGCGATGCGTATGTTATCAATACCTACTGTTTTTAATATTTGATTAGCCTGATAATCGCGAACTTCCATTCGCAGATACTCGTTGGAATCATCTATGTCAAAATTCCCGAGTTCTACAAAAGAAAAGTCATTGGAATAATATACAACATTATTATCCACATCATACTCATACTTCTTCATATAGCCGAGCTTGATGTTGCGATTCATTCTTTTAGCAACTTCTTTAGCTGTTTCAAAAGGATCTTCAACTGGTAAATTATGATTTAATCCAATTTGTACGACATCCCAACCCATAGTTTTAGAGATTTAAAAGTTTGTATCTAAATACTTTGCACAAAAGTATTAAAACAAATCTTTCCAAGCAAATAATTTGGTCGTTTTTGGAGTTCCCCTATAATTTAAGGGTTATTTCAATCGTCTTCGTTCCATTCGCGGAGGGCCGATTCGAGGTTGTTGATGGTGCGGTTATAGAATCGCCACATTTTAGCTCCTACAATGCCACCGATAACACCACCTACAATGCCTCCATACATAAATTGCTCGTTCATTGAAGCAAATGCTACAACGATGAAGGCGATTCCAATAAATAGGTCGATAGTCACGCCCCATTTATAATGTTGGCGAAACTTAATGGTGCGTTTAAGCGATTCAATAGCCGAAGCTTTGCTCATGTTGATTTTTTTGAGCTCAAACACAAAATATAGTTCGCGCACGAAGGTGAATCCCACAAAAATCCATGTCAAAGTGTAGAGAAGAAGTTTTTGAGATTCGCCACAAGTCAACCCCACAAAACTATAAGCCCAAAAGAAGAATGGGAGCATAAAAGGCACAAAGATGGCGCCAATGAGGCAATGACGGCGCAAGGTTGTGAGTGGTGATTTTACTTTGCCAGCAATAACTTGGTCGGTGAGGCGTTGTATTTTTTCATCTTGACTTTTTATGTGGTCGTCAAGTTGTTTCCATTTATTTTTTAGTTCATCGAGTTCCATAATTAATTGAGTTAAGAGTTAGCCATATTAGTGAGTTTTTCTTTGGCACGGCGCAATCGCGATGCCACATTGTTGCGACTTATTCCCATAATCGAGCCTATCTCTTCATAAGGAACCTCATCGAGCCACAATAGTATTAATGCCTTGTCGAGACGGTTGAGTCGGTCGATGAGTTGATACATCTCCTTGAGTTGAAGCATATGCTCTTGTGAATCATCAAAAGCATAAAGATTGTCGGAGAGTTCATCGTGTGAAGAGAATTTTTGTTCCTTATTGGTATAGGTTATGCATGTGTTAAGACTCACACGATATATCCAAGTTGACAATTTGGCTCGTTGTTCAAAGTTGTCAATCCCTTGCCACACATTGATGAGCACCTCTTGCCGCAAGTCATTGAAATTGTCAATGTCGGAGGCATACATATAACACACTTTGTTAATGAGCGTGCTATATTGAGCCGTGCATTGCTCAAAAAGTTTTCGTTTATCAGCGTCGTAATGTTTCATTTCAATCGTTTATAATTGTATAATCTTAATTGAATACATTTAATAAGACTACAAAATTAATGATTAGTTGCATAGAGGGGTGAAAAAAATATACAACGGGCATTATGATTTATGAATTGATATTGCTATCTTTGCAATAACAGAACTATAAAAATAGATATACCCTCATATAATATACACTATGATTGATGTAGATATTAAAAATAAGTTAGATAAAGACCCCGATGGGCTTTTGACATATGAATATATTGCCAATAATGTAGATTCGTGTGATGAAGATATGGACTTTTTAGTGGCAAATATGATTAAAGTAGATTTGTCGGGGCAGTTTGTGGCAAGTGCTGCGCGCTATCTTTATGCTATAGATGCAGCGAAGTATGATAAATATATTTCGCAATTAATTGCCTCGGTGATTGAAAAAGATAGAGAACATCGTTATATGCCCGATTTGATTCAAGGCATATGGGGTGCCGACTATGCACAACGAGTAGAAGAACTCAATAAAGATGATAATTTCCGTCGCATCTATAAGCGCTTGTACCCCACAGGCATGTAAAAAAACATATACATGAAGATGAAGAAAATAATAATTATTGTGATGGCATTTGCGCTAATGTCGTCGATAGCAATAGCACAAAAAAATAAAAATATAACAATGGAAAATCAAACAGTTCAAGCAACCGGCGATGCGTTGGTTGAAATTAAAACATCGGTAGGTGATATCACTATCCGCCTCTATGGAGAGACTCCTAAACATCGTGACAACTTCCTTAAACTCGTAAATGATGGTTTTTATAACGATGTATTGTTTCATCGTGTAATAAATAAATTTATGATTCAAACAGGGGACCCCGAATCAAAAGGCGCTCCTGCCGGAAAGATGCTCGGAGCTGGTGGCCCTGGATATGACATTGACGCCGAAATCGTTTATCCACAATTCTTCCATAAGCGTGGTGCACTTGCAGCTGCTCGTCAAGGTGATGAAGTGAACCCCGACCGTCGTTCATCGGGTTCTCAATTCTATATTGTAACTGGTAAAGTTTACAATGCCGGCCAACTCGGTCAAATGGAAAAACAATTGCAAATGCAACAAATGCAAACAATCTTCAACGACCTAGCAAAGCAACATCGCGACTCAATCATGGCTATGCGTCGCAATCGCGACCAAGCAGGGTTGCAAGCACTTCAAGATGAATTGGTAAAGAAAACCGAAGCCGAAGCAGCAAAAAATCCCGTAAAACTCACCGACGCACAACGCGAAGCCTATACTACCGTAGGTGGAACACCTCACCTCGATGGCACATATACAGTGTTTGGCGAAGTAGTTGAAGGAATGGATGTTGTAGCTAAAATCGAGACAACTGCAACCGGCGCACAAGACCGTCCTAAAGAGGATATCAAAATAATTTCAATGAAAGTTATTAAATGATTGAATATTCAACATTCACTCTCGACAATGGGTTGAGAGTAGTGCATAACTACGATGGTGCCACTGCAATGGTGGCACTTAATGTAATGTATAATGTGGGAGCTCGCGATGAATCGCCCGAGCTGACTGGCATGGCTCACTTGTTTGAGCACTTAATGTTTGGCGGATCGGTAAATATCCCCGACTTTGATGGCGCAATAGAGAATGCCGGAGGGATGAATAATGCATGGACGAGCAACGATTACACCAATTTTTATGATATCGTACCGGCACAAAATGTGGAAACAGCATTTTGGGTAGAGAGCGATAGAATGCTTGCACTCGCATTTAGCGACAAAGCACTCGAAGTGCAACGCCATGTGGTGATTGAAGAGTTTAAGCAGACTTGTTTAAACCGTCCTTATGGCGACATGAGCCACCACTTGCGTGCAATGATTTACAAGCAACACCCCTATCGTTACCCAGTGATAGGCAAAGAGATATCACATATAGAGAAGGTTACTCAAGATGATGTGCGCGAATTCTTTTATAGCCACTATGCACCAAATAACGCAGTGCTATCGATATCGGGCAACATTTCACTCGACGACACTCGACGATTGGCCGAAAAGTGGTTTGGCCCCATTGAGCGTCGCAATGTCACACAACGCAACTATCCTTCAGAGCCAGCCCAAACCGAGCCTCGCTATCTCGAAGTGAGTGGCAATGTGCCACAATTGGCAATGGTAAAAGCCTATCGAATGCCCGCATATGGTGAGCCCAATTATATTGAGTGCGACATAATCACCGACCTATTGGCCTCGGGTCGTTCATCACGTTTTTATCGCAATTTGCTCATGAAAACAGGCGTGTTTACCGAGATTGATGCTTCAATAATAGGTAGTGATGAACCAGGCTTTTTGATGCTCAATAGCCGTGTTGCCAATAACGATTTAAAGACTATTGAGACGGCCAACGAGTTAATAATGAGCGAAGTGCAAAAACTCATTGATGGAGACGTGAGTCAATATGAATTAACTCGCACTATCAATCGTTTTGAGTCGAACTTCACATTCTCAAGCATGGGATTTTTGGCAAAAGCCCAATCGCTCGCCAACTATGTGATGCACAATGAAGATGCCAATGGAATAGTAGAGCGCTATCGCAAAGTAACGGTCGATGACATTGCAAGAGTTGCAAGTGAGATATTTGACGCAAATAGATGCTCAACTCTTGTATATATGCCTCAAAAATAGGTGTAAACAAGCGAAAAAATGGAAATTTAATTCATAAAAGTGGTTTATTTAGAAAATTTTCTATAAATTTGAAAACAATTATTAATAATGCCGATTAAAGGACATTGGAAATGTTGCTTTAAGGCATAGTAAAATTTTATGATTATGGAAATGCGTGAACAGTCCTTAGAACAGGACCAAATCTTGAATGCTGAACAAACTAACGTTCAAAATGTGAGTGAAGAGAATGTAACAATTGAAGATTCTCAAGTAGAACAACCTCAAGAAGAAGTTGCAAAAACATCGTTGTCGAAAGAAGAACTTTTGGCAGCCTTGAGCGAGCTGTCGGGAAAAGATGCAACCGACATAGGCCGTGACGAAGTGAGTCGATTGAAGCAACAGTTCTATGCTATCCGTAAAAATGAAATAGAAAAAGAAAAAGCCGAATTTATTGAAAACGGAAATGAAGAAGCGGCTTTTGCGGCAAAAACCGATGAGATAGAAGAAAAGTTTAAAGAAGCGCTTAATGTCATAAAAGAGAAGAAAGCCGTGTTGCTTGCTGCTCAAGAAGTTGAACGCCAAAACAACTTTGAACAAAAAACTAAAATTCTTGACGAAATCAAAGCATTGGCTGCCGATACCGATAATGTAAATCGCACATTCAATCGTTTCAAAGAATTGCAACAAGAGTTTAAAAATGTGGGCGAAGTGCCTCCTACTGTTGCAACCGACCAATGGAAACAATATCAAGATGCAGTTGAAGCATACTACGACCAACTCAAAATCAACAAAGAGTTGCGCGACTATGACTTCAAGAAAAACCTTGAAATAAAACAACTCATATGTGAAGAGGCTGAAAAATTAAGCGAAGAAGCTGATATTATTGTAGCCTTCAAACGCCTTCAAGACCTCCACGAAAAGTGGCGCGAAGTGGGTCCTGTAGCAAAAGATATTCGCGAAGAAATATGGGGTCGTTTTAAAGATGCATCGGCTATAATCAATAAAAAATATCAAACATTCTTTGAAGAGCGCAAAAATCGTGAGCAAGAAAACGAAAATGCTAAAACTGCTATATGCGAACGCATTGAGGCTCTCGACTTTGAGTCACTTAAAAGTTATTCGGCTTGGGACGAAATGACCAAAGTGATTCTTGAAGCTCAAGAAGATTGGAAAAAACTTGGCTTTGCTTCAAAGAAAATGAACAATGTATTGTTTGCTCGTTTCCGTGAAACATGCGACAAGTTCTTTGAAATGAAAGCCAACTATTTCAAGAATATCAAAGATGACCTTGCCTCAAATCTTGAAAAGAAAATCGCTCTCTGCGAGAAGGCCGAGGCTCTAAAAGACAGCACCGACTGGAAGAAAACTACCGACGAATTTGTAGCTCTACAAAAAGAGTGGAGAACGATAGGTGCTGTAGCAAAGAAACACAGCGAAGTAGTGTGGCGTCGATTCCTTGCTGCTTGCGATTACTTCTTTGAAGAAAAGAAAAAGAAAACATCGGGTGTGCGTCAAACCGAGCAAGCCAACCTCAAACTCAAAAAAGAAGTTATCGCTAAACTTGGTGCAATCGCCGAAGACACCCCTCGCGAAGATGCTATCAAGCAAGTGAAAGAGTTGATGGCTCAATGGCAAGAGATTGGTCATGTTCCTTATCGCGAAAAAGATAAAGTTTATGAAACTTATCGTGCAAAGGTTGACGAATTATATAAACGCTTTGATATGCGTGGCTCACAAGCACGCATGAGCAACTTTGAAGATAGCGTCAACGAAATGAGTGGCGACGAAAACAAGTTGTATCGTGAGCGTGAACGCTTGATGCGCAACTATGAGCAAAAACGCAATGAGTTGAATACCTATGAGAACAACATGGGCTTCTTTAACTCAAAATCAAAATCGGGCGACTCAATGTTGCGTGAACTTGAACGCAAAATTCAACGCATCAAAGAAGAAATTGCTACTTTAGAACAAAAAATTAAGGTTATCGACAGCCACTTATAATACAACACTTATCTCATTAATTAGTAATGACTACCGTAAATCAAAAAGGAAAATACGGCCGTTATATCTATGGATTATTGACCATGTCGGACTTGGCATTGGTCAATGTCCTGTTTTGGGTGGTGACACTCATCGACCCCGAAATCCATCTATTTGACCAAAAGATTTTGTGGTTGATGCTCAATGTGTCGTTTGGCCCGGTGGTTTTGCTCACCTACAACACACACAAGCATCGTGCATTATACATGGAGCATGTGTTTCGCCGTGCAATCTTGTCGGTGATAATCCATGCATTGTGTTTCGTGTCGTTACTCTCATTCTTGAATCAAAACATTCCATTCCGCACCTATGCAACGCTTTATGGCGCATGTGTCATACTTCAACCCACATGGTGGCTCATAGCACGCCAAATCGTAAAGCGCTATCGCAAAAAGGGATACAACTTCAGCCGTGTAATCATAGTAGGCACCAACGCCACAGCGCTTCGTCTATATGAAGAATTGAAGTCGGATGCGGGATTTGGCTACAAGTTTAAGGGATTTTTTGGAAAATGGCGTCCGGTTGATTTTCCAGGTGAATACAAAGGGAACATTGAAGATATCGATGCTTATGTGAAGTCACATAGTATTGATGAAATATTTTTCACACTATCGGGCGAAGATGAAGAAACATTGAGCAAGGTTACTAAAATAGCCGACGACAATGTGGTTCAATTCTATTATGTACCTCAAATAAGTCGATATGTGAATCGCGTATTTGAGTTGCACAATGTGGGAGCCGTGTCAATGCTCACAACTCGCAACAATCCGTTGAAGAGCGTGCTTAATCAAGCAATCAAACGCACATTTGATATTTTGTTTTCGTCGTGTGTGCTATTGTTCCTCTTCCCATTGGTGTTTATCCCTGTGGCAATAATCATAAAGATTACATCTCCCGGCCCAGTATTCTTCAAGCAACTGCGCACAGGCTACCGAGGACGCGACTTTATGTGTTGGAAATTCCGCACAATGCACGTCAATGCCGATAGCGACAAGGTGCAAGCGACCAAAGACGACCCTCGCAAGACAAAGTTTGGCGACTTTTTGCGCCGCTCAAGCATCGATGAATTGCCTCAATTCATCAATGTCTTAAAAGGTGACATGTCGATAGTGGGACCACGACCTCATATGCTCAAACACACTGCCGACTACAGCAAACTCATTGATAAATATATGGTGCGACACTTGATTAAACCCGGCATCACTGGTTGGGCTCAAGTGAATGGTTATAGAGGTCAAACCGAGGCATTATGGCAAATGGAACGACGAGTAGAATATGATGTGTGGTACATTGAAAATTGGACATTTATTCTTGACTTAAAGATTATTGTGCGCACAGTGCTCAATGCTGTTCAAGGCGAAAAAAACGCATTCTAACGAATAAATTTTGATAAAATAGCAAAGGCGTGAATTCATTTAGATTCACGCCTTTATTTATTTGTAATGTAATATGAATTAGAATGGGAATATTAATGGCAATACAAGTATCATCACTATTCCTAAAATGAGTTGCAACGGAATCCCAACTTTGATATAATCCATAAAGGAGTATTGACCAGCAGGCATTACAAGTGCATTAGGGGGAGTAGAGAATGGCGAAGCAAAGCACAAACTTGCACCAAATGATACAGCAAACAAGAATGGCACCGGATTTACCCCCAATGAGATTGCACTTTGCAATGCAATAGGTGCGAGCAGCACAGCAGTTGCCGTGTTGCTGATAAACATGGTCATCAGTGAGGTAGTGAAGTATATCCCAGCCATCAAAGCCAATGGCCCCCAATTACCAAGACTATCAACGAGAGATTGAGACACAAGATGCGAAACCCCTGTTTTTTCGAGAGCCAACGAAAGAGGCATCATTGCACCAATGAGCACTACGCTTTCCCAGTTAATCGTTTTATAGGCAGCCTCCACATTTCGGAAACAACCAGTGAGCACCATTAATGTGGCAGCAGTAACAACTGAAACGACAGGCGAAACCGGTATAAAGTCAAATACCATTGTAACAATCATTGCCAACATGATTATAGCAGCAATGGGGGCTTTGTGATTGAGGGTGACTTTAGAGGCTTCTTCGAGAGGTTGTCCGAGTACTACCCAGTCGGTAGTTTCCTTTGACAATTCGCTAATGCTTTGCCAAGAACCTTGAACCAATAGCACATCTTCGGGGTGAATTGTTTCATTGGCAAGGTTGCCTCGTAGATATTGCGATTTGCGACGCACTCCCACCACATTAACATTGTAGTGGTTGCGAAATCCTATGTCGGCAATAGTGCGATTCACCATGCGCGACGATGGCATCAACACAATCTCGGCAATCCCTATGTCGTAAAAGGCCAATTCGTTATGATTATCTTCGTTCTCATAGTGTTTTAGGGCAAAATCGCTAATAAATCGATCGATGTTATCTCTTTCGCCCGAAAGGAATATGATGTCATTTTCATGAATAACAGTGTCGGCATCGGCAACTTTTTGCGAAATATTGCGTAAAATTTTGTTTTGAGCGTTATCATTACGCACCTCAAAGGCTACTAAATTATATAGTCCTCGAAGATGAAGTTGACCTATAGTTTTGCCAATAGCACTCGACCCACGAGGCACTAATATACGCTCCATGTTAGCGTGGAGGTCATATTCGTCAACCAATTGAGAGATTGACTTATAGCCCGATTGTGATGTTTGCTTCGAGTTATCTTTTCGCAAGAACCATTTACTTAAAGGAATGAGCAACAGTGTACCTATTGTCAAACAAATAACACCTACGGGAAGAAAGGAGAAGAATGAAAGCCTTTCATATCCGGCATTGGCGAGAGTTTCTTCAATAACGAGGTTGGGTGGAGTACCAATAAGCGTCATCATGCCACCCATACTACTCGCAAATGCCAATGGCATGAGAAATCGCGATGTGCCTATGCGTGCACTCGTTGCTATACTTACAACGATAGGCAACATCAAAGCCACTGTGCCAGTGTTACTCACAAAAGCCCCAATGATAGATGTAACACCTACTACGAGAAGAAATAATCGCAGTTCGCTATCACCTGCAAGTTTGAGCAATCTCGCACCAATCATTTTGGCGAGTCCTGTTTGAAAAATCGCACCACCAACGACAAACAGACCAATCATCATAATGACGATTGAATTAGAAAATCCCGAAAGAGATTCTTCGGTGGTGAGTATTCCTGAAATAGATAATACAATAAGTCCAATAAGAGCAACAACATCGGAGCGAATTTTGCCCCAAGCAAAAAATGTTGCAGTAAATATAAGTGTGAGAATTGTTATAAGCATATAGTATTTTTTTATGGATGTTATTACAAAGATACTTAAAAGCAATAAGATTAAAAAATAGAGGTGCTTGTTGTGGTGAATATTAAATATTTTTTGTAAAAAATGCGTTATAGTTAAAAAATTAATTACTAATTTTGTGTTATAACACTATTAAAATTTGAATTTTATGTTAAGCAAATCTATTGAAACCGCTATTAATGCGCAAATTAATGCTGAATTGTGGTCGGCATATCTTTATCTCTCAATGGCTCATAATTTTGAGGCTGATGGCAAACCTGGTATTGCAAACTGGTTTAAAGTGCAATTTAAAGAAGAACAAGCACATGCCGAAATTTTTATGAATTATGTAAATTCACGTGGTGGTCGTGTATTGTTGCAACCCATTGAAGCAGTTGAAACTGAATGGGCTACTCCACTCGATGCATTCAAGGCTACACTCACTCACGAGCAAAAAGTTACTTCGTTGATTAACAACCTTTATGCATTGGCCGAAGCTGAACACGACTATGCTACTCGCGAAATGCTCAACTGGTTTGTTGCCGAACAAGTTGAAGAGGAAGACAATGCTCAACAACTCATCGACAAATTCACTCTCATCGGTAACGATGGTATGGGTATCTATATGCTTGACCAAGAACTTGCAGCTCGCACTTATACCGACCCTTCTCCATTGGCAGCAGGCGAATAATTTTAATTACCCTATATAGCAAAAAGGCGATGCTCACCTATGAGCATCGCCTTTATTAGTTTAAGAGGGTTGTGAGGTTGATTTTGCGTTAATCCTCTTGATTGCGATTCTTGGTTTTTGACTTGTTTTTGGTCGATGATGTTTCCAAGTCTTTCTCCTCTTTGAGGTCGAGTTCGTTACCATTTTTGTCTATCACGCGATATTGAAGATAAGCGAGAGATTGGTCGGGAATAATTTTAAATCTGAATCCGAGTTTCAATCTCCAGCGGCGATAAATCGAGAGGATTCCTTTCTTAATGTAGGCATCAACAAATGGATGCACATACATTTTAAATCCTTTCACTTTGAGGTCTTTGATTAGATACTCGATTTTTTCGTGAAGGGTGTCGGTAAACAATAATGAGGGTTGCACTTCTCCTTTGCCATAGCACGATGGGCACGACTCGGTGGTGGTTATATCCATTGCCGGACGCACGCGTTGTCGAGTGATTTGCATAAGCCCAAATTTGCTCAACTGCAATATGTTATGACGAGCGCGGTCGTTGGCCATCACCTCTTTCATGTGCTCATATAGGCGTTGTCGATGCTCGGCTTTATTCATATCGATGAAGTCGATAACGATAATGCCACCAATGTCGCGTAGTCGTAATTGACGGGCTATCTCATCGGCTGCACGCATGTTTACATCGAGAGCATTTGATTCTTGATCAGTGCCTGCTTTGGTGCGATTGCCCGAGTTTACATCGATAACAGTAAGAGCCTCGGTGTGCTCAATAATGATGTATGCCCCCGACTTGAACGAAACGGTTTTCCCAAACGATGACTTAATCTGCTTCGTGATATTGAAATTATCAAAAATGGGCACCTCATCTTCATATAGTTTCACTATATCTTTGCGTTCGGGCGCAATGAGGCTCACATATTTTGAAATTTGAGCAAACGTGTCGGCATCGTTTACATACACATTTTCAAAAGTGGGGCTGAAAATGTCGCGAAGCACACCCACAATGCGACTTTCTTCTTCAAAAAGAAGCGATGGTGCTTCGACTTTTTGAGCTTTTGCGATAGTATCCTCCCAACATTTGAGCAATGTTTTTAACTCATGATTGAGTTCGGCAACTCTTTTGCCCTCGGCCGATGTGCGAACGATTACACCGAAGTTTTTAGGCTTGATGCTCCCTATGAGCTGGCGTAGGCGAAGTTTTTCTTCGGTCGATTTAATTTTTTGCGATATTGAGATTTTGTCGCAAAAAGGAATCAACACCAGGTATCGCCCCGTAAATGTTATTTCGGTAGTGAGTCGTGGCCCCTTGGTAGAGATGGGCTCTTTCACAATTTGTACCAATAACTCTGTTCCCGGTTGAATCACATCGGTAATAGTGCCATGTTTATCAATATCGGGCAAGAGTTTCATTTTAGAAATCGCAGGCACATGCTTTTTGTCGTCGAGCAGTTGCTTAACAAACTGGAAGTAGGAAGAGAAATGGGAACCAAGATCTAAATAATGAAGAAACGCGTCTTTTTCATGCCCCACATTGACAAAGGAGGCATTTAATCCGGGCATAAGTTTTTTCACTTTAGCCAGATAAATGTCGCCCACAGCATACGAGACATTCCTCGACTCCTTTTGCAATGAAACGAGTCGTGAATCTTCGAGCAGCGCTATTGACACTTCGCTCGGTTGGACATTTACTACGAGTTCACTTTTCATTTTAGATTCAAACAAAGGGGAATTTACATTTCCCCAAAAAACACACAAAGAACAAACCATCATGCGTTGTGCCACATCAAGTTTGTTCTTCGTATAGCGTTTTCTAATTACAGAAAGAAACGTTCGATATTATTTCTTTTTGTGACGATTCTTTCTTAGACGTTTTTTGCGCTTGTGAGTGGCCATTTTATGACCTTTTCTTTTCTTTCCGCTTGGCATTTTACGCTAATTTATAGGGTTAAAAAATAAAGTTTATTGTCTCTTATATATTATTTAACTTCTTCCATGAACACTTTAGCAGGTTTGAAAGCTGGGATTTTGTGTTCAGGGATGATGATAGTTTCGTTTTTAGAGATGTTGCGAGCGGTTTTTTGTGAGCGAGTTTTTACGATGAAGCTACCGAAACCTCTCAAATATACATTTTCGCCGTTTGCGAGTGAGTCCTTAACAACTTCCATAAATTTTTCAACAGTTTCAAGCACATTAGCTTTTTCAATGCCTGTTGACTTTGAAATTTCGTTTACGATTTGAGCTTTAGTCATTGTAGTTATTTTTTTAATTAGTTAATTTCGTTGATTTGCAAATCGTTATACCGTTTTTTCGATGTATTTCCGAATTTTGCAACTGCAAATATCGTACTTTTTTTTGAATTACCCACAATTTTAACACAAATAATTGACAAAAAAGCGCTAAAAAAGAGAGTTTTTGAGTTTTTTAATGTTGAAATTGACAAAAATTAGGGGTATTTTTTCACATATTCTTGATTGTAATAAATTTGCCACTGGGGGAGTCGAACCTACGAGCTCCAAAGTCGCTAAGGTTAGAAAATGGCTCAAATGCTCGAATTAATAAAACAAAAAGCGTGAAATGGGCAAATAGTTGAAGAAAAGTTTGCTAAATTGAAAAAAAATTGCGAATTTCGTAGATTAATACCTTAACACTAAACATCTAACAATAAAATACTAATAATGAGTTATCTTAAGTTTGATAAAAACCTTATGATTAACTTGGAGCAATCTCTACCCAAAGAGATGCTTCGCACCAACCAATCGGGTGCATATCACTGTACGAGTGTTGTGGGTTGTAACACCCGTAAACAACATGGACTTCTGGTGATTCCCATTGCAGAGATGGGAAATAAGCCTCATGTGTTGTTGTCATCGCTTGATGAAACAGTGATACAACATGGTGCTCCATTTAATCTAGGCTTACATCGTTATCAAGGTGGGGTTTATAGCCCCAATGGGCACAAGTATATTCGCGAGTTTGACTGCGAAAGTGTGCCTCGCACTACATATCGTGTAGGTGGCGTAATTCTTACCAAAGAGAAGATTTTCATATCATACGAAAATCGCATTTTAATTCGCTATACATTGGTCGAAGCGCATTCGCCCACTACATTGCAATTCCGTCCGTTCTTGGCATTCCGCGAGTCAAACGAATTGTGTATTGCCAACTCAAGCCTCAACACGGCTTGCAATGAAGTCCCCAATGGCATAGCAAGTTGTCTATACAACGGCTACCCCACTCTCTACATGCAATTTAGCCACAAGCCCAAATGGGTAAACGATCCTCACTGGTATAAAGACATTGAATATGTAAAAGACCTTGAGCGAGGAGTGCCCTACACCGAAGATCTTTGGGTGCCAGGCTATTTCGAAGTCCCCATTAAGAAGGGCGAATCAATCATCTTCTCGGCTGGGGTTGAAGAGGTATCGCCTCGTTCGCTCAACAAAATGTATGAAAAAGAAATCGCATCGCGCACATGCCGTTCAAGTTTCTTCAATTGTTTGAAAAATGCGGCAAAACAGTTCTATCTAAAAGAGAACGAGGGCGATTTCATCCTTTCGGGTTATCCATGGGGCACAGTGTTGGCTCGCAACACTTTCATGTCGCTCCCAGGCACCACACTCGCCATTGACCACAAAGATGACTTTGAGTCAATCATGGCTACAGCAAGTGCCGAGCTCATAAAATTCATGGAAACTGGCGAATTGAGCGCCCGCATTCATGGCATTGACCTTCCCGATATCCCTCTATGGGCTATATGGGCTATACAACAATATGCTAAAAGCATTAGCACCGATGCCGCTCACGAGGTGTATATGGAATTGGTTGAAAAAATTATCAACTATATTCTCGACAACAATCACCCCAACTTGCAAGTCGATGAAAACTGCATGGTGTCAACTATAGGCACCTCAACACCTGTGTCGTGGATGAACTCAATGATGTGGGGCAAACCTGTAGTTCCTCGCACAGGCTATCTTGTAGAGTTTAATGCATTGTGGTATAACGCATTGCGCTTTGCTGCAACATTATGCGAAAACGATGAGACTCGCCAAGAATTCCACGACAAGTGCATGGCTCAAGTTGAGAAAATCAGTCAACCATTTATTGACACATTCCTCAACGACTATGGCTATCTATATGACTATGTAACTGGCACATATGCCGACCCATCGGTGCGCCCCAACATGGTTATCGCCGTAGGGCTCGACTATTCGCCACTCGACCGTCGTCAACGCAAGCGCGTGCTCGATGTTGCTACTCGCGAATTGCTCACTCCAAAGGGTTTGCGCACACTTTCGCCTCGCAGCTATGGATATCGTCCGTTCTACCTTGGCTCTCCCGAGGATCGCGAAATCTCACTCCACAATGGCCCTGCCCGTCCATGGTTGATGGGATTCTATGCCGATGCTTATCTCCGTGTCTTCGGCATGAGCGGTGTATCATATATCGACCGCATGCTCATAGGCTTTGAAGATGAAATGTCGCAAGGATGTATCGGCTCGTTGTCGCAATTATACGACGGCAACCCACCATTTGCCGGCCGTGGCGCGATATCGCATGCAACTAATGTAGCCGAAGTGCTTCGCACATTGCGCACTCTTAAAAAATTAACCATTTAATCACTCAACATATTACCGACATATAGATTATGAAAGCATTAATGTTTGGGTGGGAATTTCCACCTCACATCCTCGGCGGTCTTGGAACTGCCAGCTATGGTCTCACCAAGGGTATGTGGGAGTGTGGCGATATGGATATCACGTTTGTCATCCCCAAACCTCATGGCGATGAAGAACGCACATTTGCAAAAATCGTTGGCGCATCACAAGTGCCAGTTGCATGGCGTGATGTAAATCGCGAATATGTCGAAGGTCGCATTGGGCACCTCATGGATCCCGACTATTATTTCCGTTTGAGAGATAATATCTATGCCGACTTTAACTATATGCGCACCAACGACCTTGGATGTATCGAATTCTCGGGACGCTACCCCGAAAATCTACTCGAAGAGATTAATAATTACTCTACAATGGCAGGTGTGATTGCTCGCACCGAAGAGTTTGACATCATTCACTCTCACGACTGGCTCACCTACCCTGCTGGCATTCACGCAAAGCAAGTGACAGGCAAGCCATTGGTGATTCATGTTCACGCAACCGACTTTGACCGCTCGCGTGGCAATGTGAACCCCACAGTGTTTGGCATCGAGCTCGATGGTATGCACCACGCCGACCATATTATCACCGTGAGCGACCTCACTCGTCGCACCGTAATTGAAAAATATGGCATCGACCCAGCAAAGGTTACCACCGTGCACAATGCAGTTGAGCCATTAAGTCCCGAATTACTTGCCGTAACAGCCAATAAACCAAAAGAAAAAGTGGTTACCTTCCTCGGTCGTATCACTATGCAGAAAGGTCCCGAATACTTTGTAGAAGCAGCTGCAAAGGTATTGAAAAACAACCACAATGTGCGTTTCGTAATGGCTGGTAGTGGCGACATGATGGATAAAATGATAGCACTTGCTGCCGAGCGTGGCATCTCTGACCGTTTCCACTTCCCTGGATTCCAAAAAGGCAAACAAGTATATGAAATGCTTAAAGCATCGGATGTGTACATCATGCCATCGGTTTCAGAGCCATTTGGTATCTCACCTCTCGAAGCAATGCAGATGGGTGTGCCATCGATTATATCAAAACAATCGGGCTGTGCCGAAATCCTCAGCAATGTAATCAAAACCGACTACTGGGATATCGACGCAATGGCCGATGCCATCAACTCGATTGTAACCTATCCGGCAATGTATGAACAACTTCGCGAAGATGGTCTTTATGAAGTGAACCAAATCACTTGGGATAAAGCCGGAGCCAAAGTTATTGACATATATCGCAAGGTATTAAGCTATTATAATTATTAATCAACACCGTAAAATACATAACAAAACAATATAGATTATGAAAGCAATCTGTTTTTATTTCCAGATTCATCAGCCATTTCGCTTGAAACGCTATCGTTTCTTTGATATTGGTAACGACCACTACTATTATGACGATTTTGCTAACGATGACATCATCTCTCGCATAGCATATCGTAGCTATATGCCTGCCGCTGAAACATTGCTCAATATGATTCAAGAAGGTAAAGGCAAATTTAAATGTGCTATCTCAATCACAGGTGTGGCTCTCGAACAATGCGAGCAATATGTGCCCGAATTTATCGACCTTCTCAAAAAACTCGCCGACACTGGCAAAGTTGAGTTCCTCGCCGAAACCTATGCACACTCTCTTTCATCTCTCACCGAGCCCGAAGAATTTATGGCTCAAGTGAAAGACCACGAAAAGAAACTCAACGACCTATTTGGTGTTAAACCTAAAGTATTCCGCAACACCGAGTTGATTTATTGCGACGACCTCGCTCCTCAAATCGCTGCTATGGGATATAAAGGTGTTATCACCGAAGGTGCTAAACACATCCTTGGTTGGAAATCGCCCAACTATGTATATTCAGCAGCATCGGCTCCTAAACTCAAAATGTTGTTGAAAAACTCTAAACTCAGCGATGATATCGCATTCCGTTTCAGCAATTTTGAGTGGGATGCTTACCCATTGACTGCCGAAAAATATATCAATTGGATTGCCGAAACTCCTCAAGAAGAACAAATCGTGAACTTGTTTATGAACCTTGAAACATTTGGCGAAATGCAAGGTCGCGAAACAGGCATCTTCCAATTCCTCGAAGCACTTCCTCGCTTTGCTGCCGAGGCTGGCATTGACTTCATTACTCCAAGCGAAGCAATATCAAAAATCAAGCCTGTGGGCGAATTGAGCGTGATGCACCCAATCTCTTGGGCCGACGAAGCTCGCGACACCTCGGCTTGGCTCGGTAACAAATTGCAAAATGAAGCATTCAACAAACTTTATTCGGTAGCCGAACGCGTACGCCTATGCGATGACCGTCGCATTAAGCAAGACTGGAACTACCTCCAAGCAAGCGACCACTTCTTCTATATGTCAACACGCCATGGTAGCGACGGCGCTGTGCATAGCCACTTCTCTCCCTATGAAACTCCATTCCAAGCGTTCACTAACTACATGAATGTGCTTGCCGACTTCATCGTGCGTGTAGAAGAACAATATCCTCTTTCAATCGAAAACGAAGAGTTGAACGCATTGCTTACAACTATTCGCAACCAAGCACGAGAAATTGAAGCACTCAACAAAGAGTTGACCTCAATGCGCAAAAACATTGAACACTTCAACGAAGAGCACAAATTGCGCGAAGCATTGGCAAAAGCCGAAGCCGAAGAAGCTACTCCTGCTCCTGCTAAAAAGCCTGCTGCAAAAAAATGTGCAACAAAAAAATGTGCAACAAAGAAAGCCGAACCTGCCGAAAAACCAGCAGCCAAAGCGCCTGCAAAGAAAAAAGCAGCAACAAAGAAATAAATTCGCAATAGAATAATATTTCACCATTCACGCCCGACAGCCTCTCGCTCTCGGGCGTGAGTCGTTTATTGGGGTTTAAAATAAAATTAGTATATTTGTATATCTTTATTTAATTACAACCTTCTACAACATGAAAAAGATATTTTTAATTCTATTTGCCACTATTTCATTTATCGCAAACGCACAAATTTCAGGAGTAAATGATTCTATTTACGCAGAAATCAGCGAAAGTGAAAATTATAACATGTTTTTAAAATCATTACCCGATTCAATTCAAGAATCACCAATGGTTACTAAAGTATTCTCTGAAATAGGCACAATTGGCAACATCAATATTTCACTTTTTGAGCATTACCCGTTAAATAGTCCTTCAAAAGACTATTATCTTAAATTAAACATTTCAGATGCTATTTCCTCTCTAGGAATATCTATGTCTTATGATGATGTAAAATCAATAATAAATATACTCGAAGATATCCATAAAAACACCACAAAATTACGATTAAGTAAAGAAAATGAATATATCTCTTATAAAAAATTAATTTCTTCTAGAAGTCTTTTTGCCATAACATTAAGTTACAATCCTCAAAAAGACAAATGGAGCTGCCAAATCGATATATCAATCATTAATCCCACTAATTATATAGGGAAATCAGTCATAATTTATCAAGATTTAGACTACACAAAAAGTTCAAAACTCAAAGACCCACAAAAAAACATCCCTAAATTAATCAACCTACTAAATCAAGGGTTATCTAATATTTATAATAGAAAATATAATTATTTTGAGCCCCAACTCAAAACCGAATATATCAAAGATAGTCGCGTAAAATATTATATCGATAAAGGAGATAATCTTAACGAAAAATACGCGAATACTAGCACCAACGCGATTTATTCTGATGAAATACTTAAAGAAAATTACATTACAGATTTAAATCTTAAAATAAACAAATGCATTGACAATTCGGTTTTAATTCTAAATAAATTAGATAATTTTGGAGTTGCCGAAATTGTAGTTGACAAATCAGGACAAGTAATATGTTCAAATCTCATATTAACAAAGATTGCATCTGACGCACTCAATGAAAAGACTATTGCAAAAATTCTATCAACTATTAATGACTATAAACTAAAAAAAATAGGGAATTCTTACACCGGAATTAACTTTATAAAAGTTTTCATTCCATTAAAGGGTAATCCTCAATTTTGATAAATAAGGAACACTAATCACTAAACATAAAAACGCCCGAGGGGAAGTTCCTACTCGGGCGCTGTTATGGTAAGAGAATTTCTATTTACCTATTTAATCAATATTGCAAGAGTTATTATTTTTTATTAGCAATCATATAGAGTGCGATTTGTACTGCATTAAGAGCTGCACCTTTCTTAATTTGGTCACCAACCACCCAAAACGAAAGTCCGTTTTCGTTGGTAATATCCTTGCGAATACGCCCCACATACACAGGGTCTTGATTAGCGATTTCGAGTGGCATAGGGTATTTCTTATTGGCAGGATCATCTACCACAACAAGACCTTCGCCCTTTGCAAATGCTTCGCGAGCTTGTTCTACCGAGATAGGCGCTTCGGTTTCAATCCATATTGCTTCGGAGTGAGCACGCATCACAGGCACACGCACACATGTTGCGCTCACATCAAGGTCGGGGCAATGCATAATTTTCTTTGTTTCGTGATACATTTTCATTTCCTCTTTGGTGTAACCATTGTCGAGGAACACATCTACATGAGGTATCACATTGTAAGCCAACTGATATGCAAATTTTTCTACTGTAGGCTCTTCGCCCTTTTGAAGTTGAGCATATTGTTTTACCAACTCATCCATAGCAGCCGCACCTGCTCCACTTGCTGCTTGATAGGTAGCAACATGAACGCGTTTGATAGGAGAAATATCGTTGAGTGGTTTAAGAGCCACAACCATTTGGATGGTAGTACAGTTGGGGTTAGCAATAATATTGCGAGGAGTATTGAATGCGTCATCACCATTCACTTCGGGCACAACCAAGGGCACATCTTCATCCATGCGAAATGCGCTTGAATTATCAATCATTATTGTGCCATATTTGGTGATAGTTTCGGCAAACTCTTTAGATGTTCCTGCACCAGCCGATGTAAAGGCTATGTCAATATCCTTAAAATCATCGTTATGCTTAAGTTCTTTTACCGTGATTTCTTTACCACGGAATGTATATGTTTTACCTGCACTACGGCTTGAGCCGAAAAGTACTAATTCATCAAGAGGGAAATTTTGCTCGTCAAGAACTCGTAAAAACTCTTGACCTACTGCGCCACTTGCGCCAACAATTGCTACTTTCATTTTTCTAATAAAATCATTAAATTCTGCGCAAAATTACAACAAAATCACAAAAAACACAAAAAAATCGGCACTAAAATGCGATTTTTAATAACTTTTAGTTGTTTTTGCCTATAATTCCAATGTTAATATATCATAAAATAAGACTTTTTTTATTTATAAATAAAAGTAAATATTGTAATTTTACTCAATAATATACTAATCACAAAAACATTAACCTTATATGAAAAGACTTTACCGTTTTCTATCGGTCGTTGCAATACTTGCTACTTGTGGCGCATTTGCATCGGCACAAAACACAATGTATGTCAATGGCAAAGACTATGTTATTGACACTATCATTCCAAAACACAGTGTTGGTCCAGGTTGCGAATACGCATTCTACCGTCTTCCCGATCGTCCGATGACCATCCATGTGCTTGAGATGGATCTCACAAATCCCTATGTGGATATGCAGGTGGTGAATGGTGGCGAAGCTGCTGTTGCTACCGAACGCCCTTCAAGCATGTATGCTCGTTTCAACTCTCCAGGTCACGACATGATTGCTGCTCACAATGGTGACTTCTTCACTACTACTGTAAATCAAACAGGTATATCTCGCATGGGACTTTATTGCGATGGCGAAATCGTGTTCAATCCAGTGAGCCACCCATTGTTGGTTCTCACCCCCGATCGTGTGCCTTACATTGACCATGTTCACTTCAACAGTTTTGTGACTCATAAAGGCAACACAACTCGCCTTCACACACTCAACATGCTCACTCTTGAGTTTACTACCGACCCCACTGCTAACCCCAACTTGCTTTCACTTTTCACCAATGCATTTGGTAAAAACATGAACATGTATTCGACTGGTGGCAAAATAGCAGTTATAAAAGCTAAAGATGGCTCTAACCTCAGTTACAAATCAAATTGCACACTTGAGTGTGTAATTGAAAGCGTGAGCGATAACCCCGGACAAGCAGCCATCCCTCAAAATGCTGCAATTCTTCACGGCATGGGCACATCGGCCGACTTCCTTGCCGCTATGGCTCCTGGTGATAAAATCTCTATCCAACTACGCACCTCTACCAACGAATTCCCCGACCATATCGATGTTGATGAAGCTATAGGTGGTAGTGGTCATATAATACTCAAAAATGGCGAAATCACCAACATCGGCAACCCCGAGTGTCACCCTCGCACATTTATGGGTATAAATAAAGAAAAAACTAAAATCTATTCGGTTGTTATCGATGGTCGCTCATCAATCTCGGCAGGTATCACTCTCGACGACCAAGGTCTTGTGTTGAAAGCCCTTGGAGCATGGGATGGTATCAACCTCGACGGTGGTGGCTCTTCATGTATGTATATCAACGAAGAAATCAAAAACCATGTATCGGATGGCACTGAACGCTATGTAGGAAATGGTGTTATCTTCTTCTCAAAAGCGCCTGTTGATGACACATTTGCAACTCTCGCATTTGAGCCTCGCGCCTACAAAGTTCCTATCACAGCAACATTCCGCCCTGTAATTTATGCCTATAACCAATATGGGCTACTCAAGAGCAAAGATGTGGCTGAAGCTGTTGTCACTTGCGACCCTCACATCGGAACAATGAAAGATGGCATCTTTACCGCTACTCATGAACAAGCCACAGGTTACCTTTATGCCGAATATAATGGCATTCAAACCAAACAACTCGTTACAACCGTAAAATCAGATGTAAATCTTATCTCTGACTCTTACATCGTTGACGACCGTCGTGGTTATCCTATCCAAATGAACGCGACTATTGGCAATTTCACTTATGAAGTAAATGCAGCTTCGGTTGATTGGGCTTCAAGCGATGCCAATATTGCAAATGTTGAGGACGGCCTTGTATATGGCTACAAAAACGGTAGCGTTACACTTTCAGGAACATCGCCCAATTTTACCGACGAGGTAAATATCACCGTCGAAATACCCGAAGACGAAAGTCAAGCAATTTTCCCATCAATCGTTACCGATGATTGGAAATTGAAACAATCGGGTGGCAAAAACATCGCTATGACTCCTAACGGAACTGGCTTTAACCTAACATATACCGGTGTTAATGCCCGCTCTAACTATATCACTGCAACAAGCACAGCTACCACCTACAGCTTGCCTTATGGTGTGCGTGTTGACATCAACCCCGGCGATGCTCCTATCACTAAAATGCAAATCGCTATTGCCGACAAACTTGGCAACCGCGGAAACCTCATCATTACCGACCAAGATATCCCTAAAAACAAATTGACATCATTTGTTGTTCCTTTCACAAGCATTGTTGATGTAGAAAATAACGCAAGTTATCCTATTACCATCTCTAACATTCGTTTCGATATGGGCACTTCAACTACTGGCACTGAATACAATATTCAAATCCCTGTTCTTGAACAACTCTATGGCGACCCAACAGGCGTGGAACACATCATCAATAGCCCAACAAATGAGGTTAAACTCTACCCCAACCCTGCCGAAGCTGGCGCTCCTGTAACCATCGAATGCGAAGGTGCTGCACAAGTTGAAATCTACAACATTGGTGGTGCAATGGTTGAATCAGTCGCTATCGAAGGTACAACTGCTATCGAAACTGCCAACCTTAACCAAGGTATCTACATCGTGCGCGTTATCACCGAAAACGCAACTTCTGTAGGCAAACTTATCATTAAGTAATTCCTTCCCTATTATACAAGATGTGAGTCCGTGTGATTGGACTCACATCTTTATTTTTTAACCAAAAAACAAGTTTACACCATGAAAACAGATTCCCTTATCACCAAAATTACCTTTATGTGGTTGATAGTCGCAACCATAATTGCATTTTCGCCACAACTCTCGGCTCAAGACCTGGATAGTCCCGACATTGTGCGTCATCACATAAAGCTGGCATATACGCAACCAAGTTTCACCTATGGTAGCAAAGATTTCACTACGATGACTATCAAAGAATTTGATGATATCGTAAATAAAAAAACCTATGGCGAACTTGAAATAATTACACAAAAAGACAAATCGGTTGTTTATGATTTCATCGACGATCCCGGCTATCCACACATCTTTGGGTATAGTCCGATGTTTAACCTTCGACAAGTAATTTTCAAGCCCAACGACGACCGAAGCATCACTTATGTGCGAGGGTTTGACAATACGACCGATGCCAAAACTACATTTAACAATATTATTATAACATTCATGAATGCCGGAGGGAAAAGCATTGGCAAGGTAAAAGGCTATGCCACATCTGCTGCTTTCACATTTAAAGAATTTCCTGGCCTAACCATCAGAATGATACTCAACAACAAACATGTATCATTAAACTTTTGGTATGATAAATCTTCATCGGCAAAAAATATCTTAGCCCAAATTGAAAATATCATAAAACGCCCACTCGCAAATATGCAAAACTCCGTTGACATTCTTTCATGGAATAAGCAACAAGTCATCAACCATCTTGAGCAACTCAAATCTAATAGAGTAATAACTAATTATAAAGATAATATTTTTGCAAACGAAAAAGAGCACTTTTGTTATAGATTCAACGACAATGAAATGTTTCATACAATCGGTGATATTAGATTCACAATCTGCAATGTGAGCAGAGTAGATGTTAGTTATCGCAAATCATCATACGAACTCTATGCTCGCATTCCTAAAGACAATGAACGCCTAGCTAAGGTAATTGAGCTCCGTGACATGTTTGTTGCAGTAGGCGGAAAATATCAAAAACTTGATGATAATAAATTCTACGATGAATATAAGATTACATTCCCAAAGAAAAAAGAACTTGAAATCAACATCAAACAATCGTCTCTTGGTATTATGTTTTATATAGACTTCACTCAACAAAAAAAGCAAACACCCCAAAAAAAGAAAGCAAGTAAAAAGAGGAAAAAATAACATTTTTGGCACATGGATTCTTTCAACAATTAACATCAATACTCCTCAACAAGACGCATTTAGCCATAGACTATCCCATCATATCACACCCAAGGCGAACCTATCTGCTCGCCTTGTGTTATATATTTGTTTAATATCAATCTCTAAAATTTCTAATCTTCCATTTCTCATCCCCTAACGAGTCGTTCTCTTTTGCCGAGTTGGCGCATTTCCCACCATATCATTAGGGCTGCAGTTGTGGTTGAAAACACATCGGCCGTGGGGAATGAAGCCCACACACCATCAAGACCAAACGACTTAGGCAATATCATCAAGAAGGGAATGAGAAATATCACTTGACGCACAAGACTCAAGAATATAGATTTTCCCGCAAGTCCTATCGATTGCAAGAAAGTAGTGGCAACAATTTGGAATCCCACCACATAGAATAGTGTCAACGATATTGATAGTGCGTTGACTGTGGCCGATATCAACTCTTGATCAACAGTAAATGCACGAGCTATCAATCCTGGGCACAATTGTCCAAACGCAGCACCTACAACTGTAATCAACACACTCGCACCGGTTGCCAACCAAAATGCGCGTTTGAGCCTATCCAAGCGTCCAGCGCCATAGTTATACCCTATAATAGGTTGCAATCCTTGACACATACCCACCACAACCGTTGTGAGTAATGAGGTATATGTGACGAATATCCCAGCAGCCCCAACTGCCACATCGCCACCATATCTATATAAAGTAGTGTTGATAATGGCTGTGATGGCGCTACTTGCAGCACTCACAAGGCTTGGAGCAGCCCCTATGGCTATAATGGGCCACACAATGCGCCATCGCAAGCGATAAGTGCCTGGCACAAAGTGTAGCGTTTTTGTTTTGTCAAAGAAGTGAACCATCACAAATGCCCCCGATATTGCCATTGAAATGTCGGTTGCTATTGCAGCACCCTTGATTCCCATATCAAAAACGAAAAGGAATATAGGTGCGAGAATAACATTCGCAACAGCCCCTATCATCATCGTTATCATCGCTTTAGTGGGATAGCCCGAACTGCGCATGATGCTATTGAAACTATAAGTGATGTTGGTCAACAACATGCCCGGCAGCATCCACAACATAAAGTCGTGAGCATAGGGCAAAGTGGCTTCACTTGCACCAAATAGCATCAATATTTCATCAATAAAAATTCCAAAGAGAGATGTATAAACCAACCCATTTATAACAATCAATACCAATGTATTACCCAACACATTGTCGGCGCCATGATAATCTTTAGCGCCCAATAATATTGAAATGCGAGCAGCAGCGCCTGCTCCAATGAGAATTCCTATCGCAGCCGAAATGTTCATCACAGGGAAGGTGATAGCCAATCCAGCAATAGCATCGGCTCCTACGCCTTGCCCTATAAATATGCGGTCGATAACGCTATATAACGACATCACAAGCATTCCCACCACAGCAGGAACGCTATATTTCCACAGGAGTTGCCCCACAGGGCTGGTTTCAAGTTCGTTGATGTTGTTTTGTGTTTTACTCATATAAATATAGGCTTATAATTGAGCCTAACCAAGATTAATTCTAAAAAAAGTGGAACACATTATTTGCGTTCCACCTTTCCTAACTATTATGAAAACAAATTTTATTTCTTTTCTACAAGAGCTTTAGCTCGTTCGATAAATTTATCGATGTCCATTCCTGAATATTTAGGATAGTCATTCTTAATTGATTCATAAATTTCAAGTTCTTTAGCATACTCTTTCTTTTCGTTATACACGCGAGCTTGCTTTGCCATGAAATAAGGAGTCAATTGAGGATTTTCGTCAGAAGTAGAGATTGCTTTACCAAATGCGCTGATAGCTTCGTCATATTTTTTCAAATTCACATAGCAGTCACCCTTCAAAGAATAAGCAGCAGCATCGATTATTGCACCAGTTGATGAATATGCATCGAGATATTCAAGACATTTTTGATAGTCACCTTTTTCGTAAAGACCAATAGCAGCCATCAAATTAGCACGATTACCTGCAGCTTGACCATGATTTTGAGCTACAGCTTCATATTTCTTAAGCACTTCGGCCATTTTAGCTGAGTCGCCATTAGCTTCCATCAAAGCAAAGTCGGCTTGACCGATAGCTTCGTTTCCACCTTCAATAGCTGGATTGCGAACTGCATAAATATATACCAACACAACAGCCACAATTGCTCCTACTACGATAGAAGCATATTTCACTGCTTTAATCATTTGCGCTTTCTTTTGCGCTGCAGCTTGTTCAGCTGCTTCATTAACCTGATTTTTAGGTTCTTTTGTTTCCATTTTATTTAATATTTTCTTATTTATACTATTTAAAACCGGCTAACTACTACGCGAGTAGCCATATTCCGAATTGCAAAATTAATAGTTATTCCTCACATAGAAAAATTTTTACCGATAATTCTTTATTAATGTGTTGTTTTTTACCAATAAAAAAGCTCGCATAATAAATTATTTATTACCTTTGTATTTTGTATAATACATACTATACATGCGTAAAAACAACTAAATTTTAGTTCTTAAATAGAATTGTTATGTTAGAGAAAACCAATGTTAAAGTTCTCGACAAAGTAGTCGTGAGATTTTCGGGCGACTCGGGCGATGGCATGCAACTTGCTGGAAATATTTTCACCAATATTTCGGCTGGCATAGGCAACCAAGTTTCCACTTTCCCCGACTACCCAGCCGAAATTCGTGCTCCACAAGGTTCATTAAGTGGTGTTTCGGGATTCCAAGTGAGTGTAGGTACTGGCGTATATACCCCAGGTGACCAAGCCGATGTTCTTATCGCCATGAACCCTGCCGCTCTTAAGCAAAATGTAAAATTTCTTAAGCCTAACGGCGTTATAATCGTAGATATCGACTCGTTCAAAGAATCGGACCTCAAAAAGGCGTTATTTGAAACCGACGAGCCTTTCAAAGAACTTGGCATCACAGCTCAAGTGCTCGAAGTGCCCGTGACATCTATGACAAAAAATGCACTTGCCGACAGCGGTCTCGACAACAAATCGATGCTCAAGTGTCGCAACATTTTTGCCCTTGGCCTCGTGTGTTGGTTATTTGACCGTCCTCTTGAAAGTGCCCTTCACCACTTGAAGACTAAATTTGCCAAAAAACCCGCCATTTTTGAAGCCAATGCCAAGGTTATCCAAGCTGGCTACGACTATGGACACAATATTCACGCATCGGTTTCGACCTATCGCATCGAATCGGACGAAATCAAACCTGGCGTATATACCGATATCAATGGTAACACTGCCACAGCATGGGGATTGATTATGGCATCAGAAAAAGCTGGTCGTCCACTATTCCTTGGCAGCTACCCTATCACTCCTGCCACCGATATTCTACACGAACTTGCTAAACGCAAAGATCTCGGCGTGAAAGCATGTCAAATGGAAGACGAAATTGCTGGTGTTTGTTCAGCTATCGGTGCTTCTTTTGCAGGCAATCTCGCTGTAACATCTACCTCGGGACCTGGCCTTGCACTTAAGAGCGAAGGTATTGGTCTTGCAGTAATGGCCGAACTTCCTCTCGTTGTAATCGATGTGCAACGCGGTGGACCATCAACTGGTCTTCCTACCAAAACCGAGCAAACCGACTTGATGCAAGCGCTCTATGGTCGCAATGGCGAATGTCCATTGGCCGTTGTTGCTCCAGCAACTCCTACCGACTGCTTCACAATGGCATTTGAGGCTTGCCGCATCGCAGTTGAGCACATGACTCCTGTGGTATTGCTCACCGACGCATTTATCGGTAACGGCTCATCGGCATGGCGCATTCCTGAAGCCGACGAGTTCCCCGAAATCAAGCCCAACTATGTTCCCGAAGAACTTAAAGGCAACTGGAAACCATATATTCGCGACGAGAAAACCAAAGTGCGCTATTGGGCAATCCCTGGCACCGAAGGTTTTGCACATCGCCTTGGTGGTCTTGAAAAAGATGCTGTTACAAGCGCAATCTCTACCGACCCCATCAACCACGAAAAGATGGTATATATACGCAAAGAAAAAATTGAGCGTATTGCCGACAACATCCCTGCACTCGAGGTTAGCCACAATGCCGATGCCGACACATTGTTAGTTGGCTGGGGTGGTACATTTGGTCACCTTTACACTGCAGCCGAAGAACTCAACAAAGATGGCAAACCTGTTGCTTTCGCTCATTTCCGCTATATCAATCCACTCCCTGCTAATACTGCCGAAGTATTCGGCAAATACAAACGAGTGATTGTTGCCGAACTCAACACCGGTCAATTTGCCGACTTCTTGCAAAGCAAATTCCCCGAAGTGAAATTTGAACGCATCAACAAAGTTCAAGGTCAACCATTCCTCGTGAAAGAAGTAATCGATGGAGTAACTAAAATTATGGAGGGCAAATAATCATGGAAGAAACTAAATATACAGCAGCCAATTATAAGAGCGACCAATCGGTGCGTTGGTGTCCTGGTTGTGGCGACCACGCTATCCTCAACTCGCTACACAAAGCAATGGCAACAGTAGGCGTTGCTCCTCACATGACAGCCGTTATCTCGGGAATCGGTTGTAGCTCTCGCCTACCTTATTATATGAACACCTATGGCTTCCACACTATTCATGGCCGTGCAGCAGCAATCGCTACAGGCTTCAAGGTGGCCAACCCCGAAATGACAGTGTGGCAAATCTCGGGCGACGGCGACGGATTGGCTATCGGTGGTAACCACTTTATCCACGCAGTGCGTCGCAACATCGACCTCAACATCATGTTGCTCAACAATAAGATTTATGGTTTGACCAAAGGCCAATACTCTCCTACAAGCGATCGTGGCTTCGTGTCAAAATCATCGCCCTACGGCACTACCGAAGACCCATTTATCCCTGCCGAATTAGTGTTTGGAGCTCGTGGCAACTTCTTTGCTCGTAGCATCGATATCGAACTCGCCACTACTCAAGAGGTGATGGTAGCTGCCGCTCAACACAAAGGCACATCGGTAGTTGAAATACTTCAAAACTGCGTAATCTTCAACCACGGCATTCACAACTATATCACCGAAAAAGAATTCCGTGCCGACCGCACTATCCACCTTCGTCATGGCGAAAAGATGATTTTCGGTAAAGAGCAAAACATGGGTATCGTGCAAGACGGATTCCTTTTGAAAGCCGTTGAAATAGGCAAAGATGGCTATACTATCGACGATGTGCTCGTTCACGATGCACATTGCCAAAGCAACTTCTTACACCAACAATTGGCCATGATGGACGGCTACGACTTGCCATTGGCTGTGGGTGTAATTCGCGATGTTGATGCGTTGGTTTACAACGAAGAAATCGACAAACAAATCGCCGAAGTACGCGCCAAGAAAAACTTCTCATCACTCCGCGACATGATCCTCGCTGGCGAAACCTGGGAAGTGAAATAATAGATTAGAAAAATTTCTTATATAGAACGACCGCATGCCATTTGGTGTGCGGTCGTTCCATTCTATATCAATTTTTAATTAAAATACTGAACTAGTTTAATGCTTTTATATTTTCTGATGCGATATCCCTTAATTCAATTTTATCATCCAACCAATCTAACTTTTTAATACATTCTTGTACTGCAATATCTTTATTGCTAGTGATTTTATATTTTTCATACCCAAATAAAGAATTCAAATCTTTCAAATATTCATATTGAGAGTCAATTCCTAAATAATAAGTTGTATCTTCTAGAATGTCAACATATTTGTTGTACTCATTTATAAGGTAATTATATTCGCAATCAACCGCTCTATTAAAACAATCTGAATTCGGCCCAATAGTCCTAATATATATGTAATCGCTATCTTCTGCTGGAATTTTATGGGTTTCTAAAATATTAAAATTGGGAGTCAACGAAAATAACAATGTTACTTTTTCTGTTTTATATTCTTTACTAATTGTAAAAAAAGCAATCATAAAATATTCCTTCGCTTCATAATTAGCTTTATTGAAATCAGCATCATTGCGTATTATATCTTCTATCACGCTGCGCGAACAACCTGTTGTCATTAAACGAATTGCTATCCCAGATGGTGATGTTGTTAAGTATTTACTTGTTGCATATCCTCTTTCTCCCATGCTTTTATTCTCTATTGATTCAAGAAATATTGTTTGAAGTTCTTCTTCGTTTGTTGTTCTAGAGATATATAGTTCACTATATGCTTCTTCTACAATTTCGGCATCATTTAAGTACTTGTCAATTATATATTGTTTTATATTATCCTTTGCAATTTTATTTTCCGAACAAGATGAAAGTCCAACACATGTCGCTAAAACAAGCATCAATAATAAAATTTTCGTTTTCATACTTTTAAATATTTAAAGTTAGTACAATATTGTCTTAATCAATTTATCTGCGCTAACAAAAAAAAGAAAAGCGCAGACTTTCGCCAACGCCTTCAAGGTTCACCACAAACCACAATACAATTGGTTAGAGCCTGCACTTATTGCAGTCTCTCAATATGTATTGTTTTGCTCGTAACTTTCCGAGGTGGTGATTCTGAAGGCTATTGAGCAAATATTTCTAAAAAATCTGAAATGATAGTCATTTCATCTTCGCAAAGATATAGAATATTTTTGACAAACAAATTATTTTCACCCATAAAAGGATTGATTTATTAACTCAAACTCATAAAAACACAATTACCTTTTTTGCATTATTGAAAAAGAATAATTGTTTTTCAATAATGCAAAAAGAATAAAGAATCTATAACTTAATTGGCACTATTGTGCCGTTGGGCATATAATCACAAAAGATTTTCAAGTTATTAAAACGGAGGTATTGTGAGAAATAAAAAAAAGTTGTACCTTTGCAGTCGGGTAAGTCCTACACGACCAGCTCCCTGGGAACTCCGTCAGGTCTTGATCGAAGCAGCGGTACTAGGTCGTAGCGGTGCGATGTAGTAAGCTTGCCCTTTTTTTGTGCCCATACCTCAACACTATAAAAACGATAGCCACCCCATAAGGAGTGGCTATCGTTTTTATATTATAGTATTGCTATTATTGCAAACCTTCAAGGATGCGTTTCAACACCACTTGTGCCGAAATTTCGCGATTGGCTGCTTCGGGAATCACAAGCGAGCGTGGCGATTCAATAACATCATCGCTCACAATCATATTGCGACGCACTGGCAAGCAGTGCATAAAGAAGGCATTGTTAGTAAGTGCCATTTTTTCGGTAGTGATGGTCCAACTGCGGTCGGTCGATAGCACTTTGCCATAGTTAGGGTCGGCATAAGCACTCCAGTTCTTTGCATATACAAAGTCGGCGCCTTCGAGTGCCTTATCTTGATCATATTCCACACGAGCATTTCCCACAAATTCGGGCGCAAGTTCATAACCTTCGGGATGTGTGATAACAAAATCATAGTCGGTAGCATTCATCCATTCGGCAAATGAATTGGGCACGGCTTGTGGCAATGCCTTGGGGTGAGGAGCCCATGTCAACACTACTTTAGGGCGAGCTACTGTTTTATGCTCTTCGATAGTGATGAGGTCGGCAAACGATTGCAATGGGTGGCGAGTAGCGGCCTCCATTGAGAACACTGGGCGACCCGAATATTGCATGAATTGATTGATGATTTTTTCTTCATAGTCATCGGCCTTTGACTCAAAACGAGCAAATGCACGCACTCCTATCACATCGCAATAGCTACCCATCACAGGCACAGCTTCGAGAAGATGTTCGGGCTTGTCACCATCCATAATCACTCCTCTTTCGGTTTCGAGTTTCCACGCTCCTTGATTTACATCGAGCACAATTACATTCATACCAAGGTTCAAGGCAGCCTTTTGAGTACTCAATCGAGTGCGAAGCGATGAGTTGAAGAAAATCATCAAAAGAGTTTTGTTTTCGCCAAGATGTTTGTAGGCAAAACGATTGGCTTTCACTTCAAGAGCCTCTTTTACTGCATCTTGAAGATTACCTATGTCATTAACTGTTGTAAAATTTCTCATTATTTTCTCTATTTTTTCAAATTGGGTTGCAAGTTACGCAATAATTTTGGAATATGGGCAATAAATAATGTAGTTTCACAACGAAACACCTAAATAGATAAATCAGAAAGGCAACGACACCTACAAGAGTTGCCATTGCCTTTCCTTCACGCTATCATGAAAAACTATTTTGATTGAGGGAGATTCTATCTATGACCCCAACGACGCTCGTTGCGGTTTTTGGGTTGCTCACCAGCGCCAAATGTATTAAACTTATATGTGAAGTTAATCATAAAGTAACGAGTGAGTGAGTTGTATTCGGTATCATCGATATAGTTGGCAGTTACATTGCGACGGATATTCTCTTTTTGTTTCAAAAGGTCATATGCTTTAATTGCTATTGTCGCAGCTTTGCCTTTTAGGAATGAATATCCTATCGATGCGTTCCATAACCATTGATTAGAGTCAAAACCTTGTGAATAACCTTCTGTTCCAGAATAAGACAATTCGCTATTTACCGATAGTCCAAAAGGAGCATTATAGGTGGCATTAAACGACCCGCCATAGGTGTGTACATCACGATTAGATGATTTTTGCACCGAGTTGCGCACAATTTGTAGATTATAGAACGGACGCAATTCAAATTCAAGATAATCGGGACGCCATGCAAAGGCAAACGATTCGCCGACCATGAACGAGCCACTGCGATTCCTTTCTTTGTTGTTGAACCCTACAGTAGAACTATAAGATCCGAAGAGGTGATTGGAGAATGAGAAGGCTTTGTTTCGCAGTGGCATCGAAATCATGTTCATCAATCGAGCGTTCCACACACCGTTTACATTTCGATATTCGGTTGTGCGACCACCTGTTTGTGGGTCAAATGATGTCATTGACACAATACTATTTTGGCTATATCTTGCAAATGCCATCAACATTATAGAGCGTTGCGACTCCATATCGAAGTCTTGGAAACGCACATTCACATTGTGGTTAAATGTTGGGTTAAGATCGGGGTTACCTATTACGATGTTCAAGGGGTCGGACATATCAGCAACAGGTTGCAATTGCGCCATAGTAGGTTGCGATGAACGACCTTGATAATTCAAGTTTAACGAGCGCGATTTGCTCATTTTGAGGCGATAACGCAAGAATGGCGCAAAGTTCCACACCCATCGCTCGGGAATATCTTTTGCTTCATTAATGAGGTTGTCACTCTTCGACATTGTGGGAACAAACGACAAACCAGCATCGAGCGTATATGCCTTGCTCACTTTCTTATACCCCAAGCGTATGTCTTGTGTAAACATATCATTACGGAAACGATTGCTCAATGTTGAATCAATCACTAAATCGTTCAAAATAGGGAATTTAAATCCATTGGGGTCTAATAAGAATGTATTTGAAACATTGTCTATAATTTCGGCATCGGGAACTGAATAGGTATATTTATCGGCGTTGTTCCATTGATATTGTGCACGATAAGCCAAAGTCAAGAAATTACCTTTTTGAACATTGCCAAGGGGCTCAGTCCATGTTACACGACCTTGCACCATGTTGCTCCAAGTGTGATTATCGGCATATTGTAAATAGTTATCATCGTCGTCCAATAAATAGAATCTATTTAACGACAAGGTGTACTCATCTTCACGAGTATCGCTAAATTGATAGCGTGCTTGCACCGAGAATGAACGACCAGGACGAGAACTGAATTTGTGGCTATAAATCAAGTTACCACCAAAACGATAAGATACACCTTCGGAACTATTGGTGTTAAAACTTTTTGTTACTTGAGAGCGCAACGCATCACCAGCCAATGTCAATGTAGAGTCAATGCTCCATGAGTCGTTTAAGTTGATTGAGAAATTGGGACGGAACTCAAAAGTATTCATTGAGTCGGGGTTCCATTGCACACGGAATGATGCTCTCACATTATGCCCTTTATCGCGTGAAGCCTTGCCCGATTGCGCATATGATGTTGAGTCGGTGAAGAGATATTGGCGGTCGCTGCGTTGACGATTGTCGCGGTCACTATGTGAATACATCACATCACCACCCACTCGGAATATTTCTTTATTTCCTACATTGAAGTTAAGACCAAATGCTTGCGAGGTGTTTATGCCATTGCTACCACCAAAACGGCGGAAGTTTCCACCTCCATCGGCAAAGCCCATCTCGTTAATATTGTTTAAGTTACCGAGGAAAGTGATTTGATTATCGTTCCAAAAACGGTTCACATTGAAGATCCCTTTATAACGATCATCGGTACCATATCCAGCATCGACTGTACCAAACCAACCATTTTTCATACCTTTCTTCACAGTGAGGTTGATAACTGTTTCATCTTCTCCGTCATCAACACCTGTCAAGCGTGCCAAATCGCTCTTGCGATCTACTACTTGCAATTTATCAATCATATTCACAGGCAGGTTCTTTGACGCAACCTTGGGGTCATCAGAGAAGAACTCTTTGCCATCAATAAGAATCTTTGTTACCTCTTTACCATTGGCAGTGATTTTACCTTCTGAATCCACCTCAACACCAGGAAGTCGCTTCAAGAGGTCTTCAACCACGGCATTGGGTTGAGTTTTATATGTGTCGGCGTTATACTCAACGGTGTCCTCCATCACTTTAATTGGAGTCTTCACCCCTATTACAGTGGTTTCCTTGAGCATAATCGATGATTCTTCAAGAATAATCTCACCCACGCGCACATTTTCGGCTCCAACTGTAACATCTTTATATGTAGAGTTATACCCCACATACGATGCTTGAATAATATATTTACCCGATTTTACTCCATTGAGACGAAAACGGCCCTGCTCATCGGTTGCAGTACCTTTCACATATGCGCTATCCTTTGCAGCGAGCAGTCTAATACTTGCTTGTATCATGGGCTCTTTCTCTAAATCAACCACTCTACCAGTGATATTACCTGCATATGCTGCCAACGAAAAAGCAACAAAGGCAAGCGCTAACGATATCTTTTTTATATACAATTTCATCATTTTTTAGTTTAAACTGAATGTATAGACTAATAAAGTTTTAAATAGTTTAATCAACAACTAAATTTATTTTCTTAATTAAACGATTTTAAGTAGTAAATGTCTTACTAATAAAGACAATTAATTTATTTTTATTTGTTTTGTCAAAATTGATTTATAAATTTGCATCAATAAAAAAAACACTCTTGTCATGAAAACAAAGAACATACTCAAAACGATATTAATAGGCTCAACATTGGTATTATCTTCATGTGGAGCTTGGTGGGACACTACTTATGTGGGCGACTATTACTACTACGACCCACTTTTGCCACCCCCTCCAGTACATGGGCCACTTCCTCCTCCACCTCCTCCAGGTGGACATCCTGGCGGTCATGACCACAACCCTGGTCGCGACCCACATAAGCCCGACCATAAACCCGATCACAAGCCCGACAAACCAGGCAAACCCGATCATGGGCCAGATAAACCTGACCATAAACCCGACAAGCCAAACAAGCCTGACCACAAACCTAATGTGGGTCCCGACAATAATCCAGGCCAACGACCAGGCAATATTAATCCTGGAACAGGTGGCGGTGCTCATCGCCCTACAGGTGCAGGTGGAGCTGGCACACATCGTCCAGGTTCAAATCGCCGTCATTAAACAATTAATCCTCTCTAAAATATAATGGCTACCGTGGTTCTCCACGATAGCCATTGTTTATATTCGGTATAATTTTATATCAAAACTCGGTAAACGCGAGTGGCAACAATGATTTCACCGATGGGACTACATAAATATCTTCGGCGCCAACCAATATCACTTTTATATTCCCCTCGGCAAGTTTCTCATATTCCAACATTGCCTGACGACAACTACCACATGGCGAAACTGGCAGAGCTACTTCGGCGCCATCTACTCCTTGAGCAGCAATGGCTATCGCCTCAAACTTCGCTTCGGGGTATTGCGCATAAGCATAGTAACAAGCCACTCGCTCGGCACACATTCCCGATGGATATGCCACATTTTCTTGATTTGCCCCGGTGACTATCTCGCCGTTGCTTAATGCTATTGCGGCTCCTACATGAAATTTACTATATGGTGCATAGGCTTGAGTTGCAGCCTTTCGAGCCTCATCGACCATTCGTTGCTCCATCGACGACAATTCGTCATATTTCACAACATCAATGCATGTAGTCACCTCAACGCGCTTCATAGTTCAATTGCGTTTATCGGCGTTTAAATACATATACTTGAAACAATTTAAGGATTAATGGCACAATCATAATTGCCGATGTGAGCACTACGATATAAGCCCAATCAATCCACGCCAATGGCACTACGCTAAACATTTGTCCGCCAAGTGTTACTATTGCATATTGCCCGAGTATTATTCCTATAACTACGGTGAAGAATACCTTGCTTCCTTTCACATTGAAGAATGCTGTGTGACCACTGTCGAATGCTTTAGCATTGAATAAGTTCCAAATTTGGAAGAACACAAAGATTGTGAAGAACATCGACAATTCATATGGAGTAAACTCGCCACTACCTCCAAATTCAAACATTGAATGGAAAAATATTCCAGGATATTCTACTAAATGTGAGATATGTTGGATGTCGTTATTGCGGAAACATTGCATCAACCCGAAGAGTATTACCATAAACAACACTCCAGTTGAGAAGATGCGTATAATCATTTTGCGTGAAAGGATAAAGTCGGTTGAGCGACGAGGTTTATTCTTCATCACCTCTTTGCTTGGTGGCAATGATGCAAATGCCAATGCTGCAAAGGTGTCCATAATGAGGTTTACCCACAACATTTGTGTCACAGTCAATGGCGATTGTGTGCCAGTAAATGCCCCTATTACAACGATGAGACATGCTACGATATTTACAACGAGTTGGAACAACACAAATCGTTGAATATTTTGATACAACGAGCGTCCCCACATCACGGCTTTGGTGATACTTGCAAATGAGTTGTCCATGATAGTGATGTCACTTGCCTCTTTTGCTACCGATGTGCCATCACCCATCGACAATCCCACTTGAGCAGCGTTTAAGGCTGGAGCATCGTTAGTACCGTCGCCTGTCACTGCTACCACTTCGCCAGCCTCTTGAAGCAAGCGCACAAGACGCGACTTATCGGTAGGACGCGCACGCGACATGATTTTGAGTTTCAATGCTTGTTTTGCAGCATCTTCTTCGCTCAATGCAGCAAAGTCGGGTCCCGAAATGTGATTTTCATCACTATCTACAGCATCATTCCACAATCCCACTTGACGACCTATCTCCTTGGCTGTGCCTGGTGTGTCACCAGTTACAATCTTCACGCTAATTCCTGCGCTGATACTATTGCGAATAGCATCGGGCACCTCGGTGCGCACGGGGTCGGCAATGGCAGTGATGCCTATAAATATAAGATTATCTACATTGAGTTGATTGTCTTTAATAGGCTCGGCATTGTCGTCAACAATAGCATATGCAATAGCAAGTGTGCGCATAGCCTTTTGTTGATAGCCGAGAAGTTGCTCGTTTATAGTTTCGGGCTTGACATCAGCAGCAATCTTTGCACACATTCCAAGCACGATTTCGGGCGCGCCTTTCACATAAACTACGCGTTTACCCATCAATGGCGAATCGACCACGGTGGCCATAAACTTGCGTTGGGTGTGGAATGGAAGTTGTTGCACCACCTTTGCTCCTTCACGCAATTTAAGATAATCTACACCATTGTCATTGAGCCATAGCAACAATGCACCTTCGGTTGGATTGCCAAGTGCGTTCATCTTGCCCGACTCTTTATCTAATTCAAGGAACGCGGTAGAGTTTACCGAAATTCCCTCTTTGATTGCGTTACTCATTTCATCGTCGGCGAGTTTTTGAGTTTCACCAAGCGAATAATATTGAGTTTGATAAACACGCATTTGATTTTGGGTGAGAGTACCTGTTTTATCGGTACATATCACAGTAGTAGCACCCATTGTTTCGCAAGCATGCATTTTGCGCACGAGGTTGTTGCTTGCAAGCATGCGACGCATACTCAACGCAAGACTCAAGGTCACACTCATAGGCAACCCTTCGGGCACCGACACCACAATAACTGTGATGGCAAGCATCAATGTGTTGAGCAGGTAATTTATCATTCCAAGTGTATCGGCTCCGACCCAATCAAACATCAACAATCGGCCTACAATAATCATCAAGCCCACCGAATAACTACCCCACGAAATCACTTTGCCAAGTTTTTCCAATTGGAGTGTCAATGGAGTTTTCACACCAGTATCAATTTGAGCAGCCTCATACACCTTACCATATTCAGTGGCATCGCCCACTGCGGTAACTTCCATTGTACCTGTACCTTCCACTACTGTCGTTCCACGCATCACATGATTTGTGGGATAGGTCACATCGTTTTTAAAATCCTCTTCACGATGCGACTTGCTAATAAGTGGCTCACCTGTCAATGTACTTTCATTTACACTCAACGCTACCGAGTCGATTAACACCCCATCAGCTGGGATTTCATCGCCAGTGCCAAGAACAACGATGTCGCCCACTACGATATCTTTGCGAGGCACTTGAGTGATAACACCATCGCGTATCACTTTCACCGCCACATCGTCATTTACTTGATTGAGTATCTCAAATTTCTTGTTTGCATTCACTTCAAGCGCAAAACCTATGCCAGTAGCAAGCATGATTGCCACAAAAATACCTGTAGGCTCAAAAAATACTTGCGCACCATGGTCGGTGGTTACAAACTCATATATAGCAATACCCATTGATAGCGCCAATGCCACGAGCAATATGCGAATCATGGGATCTTTGAAATTTTCAAAGAACTTCACCCATAGTGATGGTTTGGGGGGAGGAGTTAGTATATTCACACCATGCTTGGTGCGACTTTCTTCAACTTGTGCTTGATTTAAACCTTTCAAATGTTCTGTTGCCATTATCTTTTTATCTTTATTTTTCCACTTTATATTTCAAGGCTTTACCACGATAAGCATCGTTAATTACGCCATCACAATACACCTTTTTCCCATTAACAAAAGTTGCTACTACTTTGTTGTTGAGTGTTGTACCCACAAGAGGAGTCCATGCGCAACGACTCAATACATCTTCATCTTTCACCACATAAGGAGTGCTGGGCTTAACGATTGTGAGGTCGGCATAATACCCCTCACGAATATATCCACGCTCTTCAATGCGGAACAATCGAGCCACGCGATGAGCCATAAAATCAACCACTTGCTCAATGGTAAACACTCCTTGGTCGGCAAGTTCAAGCATCATAGGCAATGAATATTGCACAAGAGGTGCGCCCGATGTTGCTTTTATAGCCCCACCCTCTTTTTCACTCAATAAGTGAGGAGCATGGTCGGTGGCAACAATGTCAATCAATCCATTGTTCAATCCATCGCGCAATGCTTGTCGGTCGGCAGCCGACTTTATTGCCGGATTCCACTTTATGCGAGTGCCCAATGTTGCATGGTCATCGGCAGTCCACCATAGATGATGCGCACACACCTCGGCTGTAACTTTCTTATCTTCAAGGCATTCGTTGGTAAGCAATTTCATCTCTTCGGCAGTTGAGATATGCAACACATGCAAGCGAGCATTGTGCTTCTTTGCCATTGCCACGGCCTTTTCGGTCGATTTATAGCAAGCCTCAACGCTGCGAATGTTTGGATGCTCTTCAACTGGCACATCTTCGCCATATTTAGCCATCATCGCCTCCTTATTGTGGCGTATAATATCCTCATCTTCAGAGTGTATTGCTATCAACGCAGGCACTTCGCCAAAAATGCGATTCAATGCCTCATTGTTATCGACAAGCATGTTGCCGGTCGATGCACCGAGAAACAATTTCACTCCAGGCACCTTTGTGTAGTCACATGCAAGCAGAGTGTCGATATTGTCGTTAGTAGCCCCAATGTAGAACGAATAATTGGCCAATGACACCTCGGCTGCTCGTTGATGTTTAGCCTCGAGAGCCTCAAGTGTAACCGTTTGAGGTATAGTATTAGGCATATCCATAAATGATGTGATACCACCTGCCACAGCAGCACGGCTTTCGGTAGCCATATCGGCCTTGTGTGTAAGCCCTGGATCACGGAAATGCACCTGGTCGTCAATGCCCCCAGGGAGCAAATAACCACCCTCGGCATCGCATATTTCTATATCCCCATTCAATAATTGAGCAGGAGCATCGCCCCTGCCAATTTCGCTTATGCGTTCATCATCAACTACAACATACCCACGATAGCGGTTGCCCTCGTTTACGATTAACGCATTATGTATTAATATTCTATTCATTGTTATTTCTTGCTATAGTCGGGATACTTTTTAAACCAACTGCTCATCTTGAGTTTTATCACACCAAATACAGCCTCGCCAAAGATTCCCGAATTCATCTTGCTCTCGCCCAACACGCGATTTACGAAGATAATAGGCACCTCTTTGATTTTGAAACCATATTTGTGAGCCGTAAACTTCATTTCGATTTGGAATGCATATCCCTTGAAACGAATATTGTCGAGAGGCAACGCCTCAAGCACACGGCGAGTGTAGCACACAAAACCAGCCGTAGTGTCACAAATCTTCATTCCAGTGACGATGCGCACATATTTTGATGCATAATACGACATCAACACACGACCCATAGGCCAATTCACCACATTCACACCAGTGATATAGCGCGAACCTATCGACATATCGGCACCATCTACTGCACACGCATCATAGAGAGCCAACAAATCGTTGGGATTGTGCGAAAAATCGGCATCCATCTCAAATATGTAGTCATACTTTTGCTCAATCGACCATTTGAAGCCAGTTATATAGGCTGTCCCCAACCCCAATTTTCCAGCGCGTTGAATCAAATGCACACGACCAGGATATTCTTCTTGCTTCGCCTTCACAATATCGGCAGTGCCGTCGGGCGAGTTATCATCAATAACAAGAATATCAAACTGACGAGGCAATGCTATTACCGCATCAATGATTTTTGCAGCGTTTTCCTTTTCGTTATACATAGGAATAATTACAACGCTGTCGTTATGAGCTGTAGATGTCATATCTTTAAATTTAGTCAAAAACTATTACGGCTATATAATATTTAATTCGCAAAGATAGCATTAAAAATTTACAATCTATCATTCGCCACACATTTTTTCGCAAAAACACTCAAAATATCCATCCAAAAAGCCACACACCACTCCACCACGCCCCTTGAGCGAAACTGACAGGCAACGATTACCTCCCAATCTATTTTAGGTAAAATAAATACCCATTTGTTACAAAATAGTGGCAAATTTAGCAATAATAGACGAGCAATCTCACCATAAAAACAGCATAGTAAAAAGACAACAAAAGACAATTTGAATTACTGTTAAGAGTGTTTAACTTTGTCACCAGAATAAAAAAATCATCAAAAAAGGAGGATGCCGAAAATCCATAATAGAGTAGGCTTATAACATTTAAATTTATACTCTTATGAAATCAAAATCAACAATGTTTTTTTTGTGGTTATGTTTTGGACTTTGGGGCGCTCATAGATTCTATGTAGATAAAACTGGTTCAGGATTATTATTTGCTTTTACTGGTGGCTTTTGTTTAATTGGTTGGCTTCTTGACTTCTTCAAACTAGATTCTATGGTAGCAGAATACAATGCCGAACACAACAAAAAAAATCAACCCCAAGAAAACAACAATAATAATAACAACAACAATAACAACGCAAATACAAATCAAAACAATATTGTTGTTAACCTTCAAGCACCTCAATACCCTCAATATCCTCAATACCCTCAATACCCTCAACACCCTCAACAACCTCAACAGCCCAATCAACCTCAACAACCCAATCAACCTCAACAACCTCAACAATAGGCTTTCATTATGTCAAAAAACAAACGCATAATAGTAAAAAAAAAACGAACTACTCATGACCCTCTCACAGGAACCATCATAAGCGAAACTACTACATGTAGTTCGTCGAGTGAAAGTTCGAGTTCAATAGATTCAAATAAAGAATCCATTGACAGTTCTGGCTCAACGGAGCACTCGTCAAGCAATTCTTTAACCGAGGCTATACCAAGTAACGCTTTGATAAAAATTGCGATTGTTGCAAGTATTGTTTCTATTATTTTTGCATGCCTCCCCTTTATTAATCCATTATACATCACGGCCTGTTGGTTAAGCTATGTTTTTGGAGGGGTGAGTGTAATCCTTTCAATAACATCAATACTTCGAAAATGTCGCTATGCGTTTGTGAGTTTAATAATTGGTATTTGTACAATTTTATTACCAATAATTCTAGCTCCAGAATACGCATCAATAGCATTAAATGTTGCGAAATCTAGTTCCTTTGGACTAGTTGAGACTATCAACGAACTTATTAACGGCATTAAATAAAACTTTAACATTAACAACTTTAACAGATGCGCTCGACACGTATAGGGCAATTAAAAATGGATAAAAAAAAGATTCTCATTGCAGTAGCAGCTGTATTTGGCGTTTTCATGCTATTAGGTCTTGTTTCAACATGCGCTGATAGCAGTAGTTCTAGCGATAGCAAACCTGTATTAATTAAACCCGATCAAACAAAAATAAAAGGAGATCTTAACGATTGCTTTGAAATTGTTGACAAATCATACGAAGTAAAATTTGATGGTGGTGAAAAAGTTATCACTATTGAAATAAAACGCACCGACGCTGAACTACCATATGACCGCGAAGACTTTGACATTTATGCGAATAAAGGGGATAACAACAAATCAAAAGTAGCAGGATTTGGCATTGAACTTATAGACTCTACAGGCAATGTTGTTAAACAAATATCTCCTAGAGAATCAAGTTTATACAAAGATGCAATGATTGCAGCTCTTCGTTTACTCCCTGGCGAAACTGGAGCTGTATCATGGGGAACCTACGACAAATGGGACTGGAGTATTACAAGTTTCCGCATCCTTTCTTCTGTAGAAGACAATACTAAAGAAAAAGGCGACATCTTTGACCAAGCAGTTGACAAATGGACAAGCGAAGACAAAAAAGAAGAAAAAAACAAAGAAAAAAAGAGTAATGTTGATGAAGGTTTAGAAGATGTAAAAGAAGCTCTTGAAGTAACTAAAGATATCATTGAGGTTGAGAAAAAACTTCTTGACGCATTGGATTAATTCATTGACCCATAAATTGCATAATACAACATATAGCAATGTGGCCAATCAATCTTGGTCACATTGTTTTTATACACTTACATAAAAACACTATTACAATTTTTTTATCTCATACAATCATTACTCACCAATTTTTATCAAAATAGCAAGTATGGTTAATAGAATAGCAACAGTTCACCGCAACAATCACCGATGAAGGTGTTAATTATCCTGCTTTATGTAAAACAATTGTGGGTAAAGGATAAAAAAACTAATCTTTATTAACAAATTAAGTATCAATGAATAATAATAATTTTAAACCCAAATTAGCGACAGGCTCATTAGTTTTAGTTCGCAATTTTATTTTATTTTATTTTTTATGTTTTTCGCATAATGCATTAGGTATTTCTGTTGAAAATGAAAGCAAATACGAAACTAACTATAAAGAATATAATACTACAATAAATATAACAGAACCTGAAGATGCACTAGTTGTTGAAATGTCAAAAACAAAAGAAAAGAAAAAATATTTCAACAATCACCATTTTTATTTTTATGGAGGATATAATCCATTCACTCCAACTTGGAATATAGGATTTGGAATGTATATATTTAAATTTAATTTAGAATTAGATGCGGCAGGGTTATATAAAGAATCCATTATCATCAATGACGAATCAATGACTGGGATTAATGCTTCTTTATTAGCTGGATATGGAATTAATCTTGGAAATCGTTTTAGGCTTACTCCTCAAATTGGCTGGGTAACTCAAACATATAATTCTATCGGCAAAGAATATTCATATCATGAAAGGCCAGAACCACCAAGTTACAACAGGTTTACAATAGCAACAAAACTAGATTTTGCCATTTGCGATTTAATCACACTGTCATTTACTCCTAAATATATCTTCAAGGATAAGTTTGAACATGGGATATATTGCAATTTAAATTTAACAATTGGTGTTACTGATTTATTATACAATGGGTATAAATAATAAATAATTTGTTTGGATTAACAAGAGACAACATTTAATCTTTCTCATTTCTAATAAAAACGACAAAAAACATCATTAAATTTGAGAAAAATCTTATTGACCGCATTGAATTAATTTTCTAACATTAAAAATTTCAATATAGCAAAGAGCAATATCATGAATTTGATATTGCTCTTTATTTTTTCTTAATTTTAAAAGTCCAATTTGTATGAAATAAATCTGAGAGTTTCAGCACTTTCTGGATGGAAGATATTCTCATTCCTCGCTCCTCATTATGCACTATTTTAGTGGCACTTCGATGCGGAAGGTGGTGCCGATGCCGGGCTCGGAGGTAAGCACATAAATTTTACCAGAGTGGTATTGCTCTATGATGCGTTTGGCAAGGGTAAGGCCAAGACCCCAACCTCGTTTCTTGGTGGTGTAACCAGGGTTGAAGATGGTTTTGAAGTTTTTGCGCGAAAGGCCTTTGCCAGTGTCGGCTACTTCGATATACCCCACTCCTTTGTCGGTGCCAGTGGTGATGGTTATCGCTCCCGATCCTTCCATTGCGTCAACGGCGTTCTTTATGAGGTTTTCCATCACCCACTCAAATAGTGGTGCCGATGCTTTGACGGGTATTGTCCCCTCACAAGTGTTTATGCTCAATTTTATGCGCGATGAGATGCGCGATGCCATGTATGACGATGCGCGTGTCACTACCTCATTGAGGTTTTCATCTTCCATTTGGGGTTTTGAGCCAATCTTTGAGAATCGCGATGCGATGGTGCTCAATCGTTGCACATCTTTGTTCATCTCGGCCACTGTTTCGGCATCTACGCCGAGGCTTTCCATGAGTTCCATCCATGCCATGAGCGATGAGATGGGTGTGCCAAGTTGGTGTGCTGTTTCTTTCGATAGCCCTACCCACACTTTATTTTGTTCGGCAGTCTTGGTCGATGTCACAGCAAAATATACAACTGCAATAAATGCCAACATCACAAGCAATTGTATATAAGGATAGTAACTCAACTGCTTCAAAAGGGTTGAGTCTTCATAATAGAGATACTGATTGCTCCCCTCTCCTATTTCGATGTTAATCACATTTGACGAGTTGCGCAAGTCATCAAGTTTTTCGTTGAGATATGCCTCGTTTGCCGCCGAGAGATACATAGGGTTGAGCGAGTCAATAGGTTCGGGCAACGAAAAGTTACTATGGGATAGGATATTCCCTGCATCGTCGGTGAGCAACACAGGGATTGTGTGATTGCGATTGATGATGCTGAATAGGAAATCCACATCGGTGCCCGACTGCTGGGTAATCATCTCTTTTGTGGCGTCGGCCCATATCTCCATGCGCTCACGCTCTTGTTGCGCGAGGTCTTTGACAAGATTGTTGAAGAAATACAAAAATATAGCCACAACAATCACTGCGACCACAAGAAATGCGATTTTACCATATCGGCGTATGTCGTAAATATTTGCCATTAATATTAAAACGAGCAGTATTGATGATTATTATAAGTGCAAATTTAGATAAAAGTAAGTAATTTACTACCTTTGTTGTTGATTTTTTACATTGGTATGGATTATTTAGAAATAATAGGCACGATTATAGGGCTCGTTTACCTATGGCTCGAGTATCACGCAAGCATCTACTTGTGGGTAGCAAGTGTGGTGATGCCTGTTGTCTATACATTCATTTTTTTTGATGCCGGATTGTATGCCGACATGGGGATACAGATATACTATGTTTTAGCATCGGTTTACGGCTTTATTTGTTGGAAATGGGCAATTAGTCGCAAAACAAAAGAAATCGCAACAGAAACGCTAAAAATCGCTCACACGCCACGCCGATTAATCGTGCCATTAAGCATCGTTTGCACTCTTCTCACTTTTGCCATCGCATTTATACTCATCTCATTTACCGATAGCAATGTGCCTTGGTGGGATAGTGTTACAACCTCATTGAGCATCGTAGCAATGTGGTTGATGGCTCGCAAATATATCGAGCAATGGTGGGTGTGGCTCGTTGTTGATGTTGTGAGTGCCGGGGTATATATCTATAAAGATTTATATTTCACAGCCGGGCTGTATGCTCTCTATGCCGTAATCGCTTACTTTGGATATAAGAAATGGAAAGAATTGATGATTGCACAATGATAAGTTACGAATTTACACCCGATGCCGTGGTTGTGGGAGGAGGCGACTATCCTACTCACGAAAAACCTTTGGCAATGCTTCACGCTGCTCTCAGAGTGGTGTGTTGCGATGGTGCTGCCGATGAGTATATCTCTCACGGCCTCACACCTTGGCGCATCGTGGGCGATGGCGACTCATTAAGCGAAGAAGCAAAATCACGGTATGCCGACATTATTCGCATCAATCCCGACCAAGAAACCAACGACCAAACCAAGGCCGTTGAATATCTCGCAAGCAAGGGGTATCGTGATATTGCAATCGTGGCAGCTACAGGCCGTCGCGAAGATCACACACTCGGCAATATCAGTTTGCTCATCGAATACCTTCGCAAGGGACTTAATGTGAGAATCTACACCGACTATGGCATGATGGTAGCATGCAATGGCAACCAAACATTCAGTTCTCCCAAAGGCAGTGCCGTGTCAATTTTCGGGTTCGGAACCGAGGGAATGACTGGCGAAGGACTTGCCTACCCCATTCGCGACTTCTCATCGTGGTGGCAAGGCACTCTCAACAAAACCACAGCCGACCAATTCTCCATCACCTGCCAAGGCGAATATATAGTATTCATCAATTACTAAAGTTTATCGTCGGTGGGCGATGATAATTATAAAATCATATCACAGTCTTTTCAAAGTCGTTCTCGATGAAGTGGGGCACGGCGTCGGTGGTGTTTGCGCCTATCACTTTATGGGCTATGGCTTTTACTTCGGGGAGGGCATTTTCGACGGCTACAGCCACATCGGCCACTTGCATCATGGGGATATCATTGAGATTATCGCCAAACACTACCACTCTATCGGCACCTACTTCTGTAGCCAATTGCTTCACTGCAGCGGCTTTTGACACTCCAGGAGCAAACAACTCAAGCAACCCCACATTTGAATCAAATATATCCACATAACACGACACCGAGCAATTGACTGATGCACGCAAATCGTCGGCCAAGGCAAAGATGCGTTCACGCTCACCCATTGCAAAGAAAAACACCACTCCGGGCAACATAGGCAACAGTCCGTGAGGATCATCGATATGAAAATTTTTCAATCCCAAGTTTAATCGACCATCAACAAACTCTCGTTCACATTGCGCCATAGGTCCATTGTGATACACTTGCATCGACTCGCCAAGTGGCAATGCATAGCGAAAAGGATACACCCCATATTCTTCACACTTTGCCATAAGTTGGCGATATGTATCTTCGGCAAGATACTTAACATTTATATAGCGTTTAGTGTCGCGACACCACATAGCCGCCCCTGTCATCACTATTGCCGGAATCGACATTGCCACATCAGCAAGTATAATTTCTACCGTAGCCGGTGTGCGCGCCGTGGCTATAGTAATATTTGCACCTCGACGGGTTAAATCGGTAAGAATGCGAGCCGATGCGCTGCTCAACTTGCTATCGGCACCAAGCAATGTGCCGTCCATATCGCTAATGTAAAGAGTCTTTGCCATAATCAACTACAAAGATACATAATCGACACGAAACCTAAAAGTGAGTACATAATTAGTCATATCTTTAGCAATCTCAATCATAGTTTTAGGCGTTACCAACTCTTATGCGAAAAAAGTCCCGAGAAATCTTGAGGAGGAGCCACTTGAGTGGTTGATGCTACATAAAGAGCAATGGCACGCGTCATGAGTATATCGTCGTGATATCCTATTTTGGCCGCAAAAGAGCCGTTGGGTAGTTGCTCATAGGTTGATAGTTCGTTGCAAGCATCGTTGCATCGCTCTACATAACCTTTGTCGCGCACCATAGCAATGAGGTGAGTGATAATAAGCGATTTGGTGGCTCGATTAGTGTGAAAGCCTATGCGATGCTCAAGCGAGTCGCCCACTTGTCCCAAGCGTTGACGGCGATAAAGATTGTGGTACACACCGTTGAGTTGCGATAGTGTGTAAAGAGAATTGTCAATATCACACGATGTTTCGAGTGTATTACTTTCAATAACCAGTAGAGCATGAGCATACCACCGAGCTATTTGAGCGCTTTTCCATGTGAGAATATCGTGGTCGATGTGTCCACGCCATTGAGCCACTACCTCGGGGCGATTCTTGCCTCGATCAATCACAGCAATTACCGAATAGTCGCTTGCATGTGAGCGGCCACCTATATCCACCGCAACCACATATCGCGATGAATTAGCCCCTTCAACAGGTTTTTCCCATACCCACAATTTACCATTAGAATCGGGCGAAAAACGAATGTTGCGCAACGAGTCCTCCCCCACAACGGCATCGCCCACAAGTTCGCCCACCCATTTAGGCTCTTTACACTCGAGTCGCAACTTCTCAATAGCCTCGGCTGAGAATAGATTGCGACCTGTGCATGTAAACGCTTCTATGTCGGTTGACGGATATTCGGCTTTCATCATAGCATGAGAGGGATACTCGGCACGCTTGTGATGATACCAATTAATCATTTCGAGAGTAAGGCCATTATCCCACAACCCTCGTTCATACTCGTCCATAGACTCCCATAGTTCTTGCGTGTTGCCTACTGGCATGCGATAAATTTCAATCTCATTCCATGGCACAAATATTGGAGTTTTGTCACTTTTCCCCTCTTTGGCCCTAATCCATTCGTTGTGAAAATAGTTGCCCACACCATTGGCAGTGCTCTCCATCACTATGAGCGAATACGGGACAAGCGCAATAGAGCCACACACAGCGCGAATGAAGCGGTCGGGCGAACGAGTAGTGCTATCGCTCCAAAAAGCCGTTTCAGAAAGGTGCGCCATAGCAAAATCGCTTCCTCGCACAGCTTCTTGATTTTCGGCCGATCCCACAGTGACACGACACCCTCGGCCAGCAATCTCGCGAATATTGGTTGAGCGTTCAAAAGGTGAAAATTTAGGTGCTACATCTCCCTCCCAATACTGTTCGGGGTAGGATGATAGCATTTTAGAGTACATGCCGCGTATTGATGCTGCCGTGTCCTTTACATGAGCGCAAATGAGTGAGTGCCAGTTGTGACAATGGACCGACTGTATCCAAGCCATATACATCTGCGTGAGGGTACTTCCTCCCCATTGGCGTGCTTTCAGCATGATGGCACGAATGGGCTTTGATGCGGTGCGTTGCTGCTCAAAAAGCGCTGCCACTCGACGCTGTGGAGCATTGAGAACAAATGGAATATCTTGTCCCGATAGTTTGTCTTTGATTTTCACACACATAGCACACCAAAATTCAAAGTCGTGGTGACAACGCAGTTTGACCCAACTATCGGCATTGGCCGAAACAACGGGATATTTAGCATCGGCAAGCATCGCATCGGGGAGCCACACCTCGGCACCAAAGCCCAAGTGCGATGCATCAACTCGAGTGCGACTTCCTATACACCCTATCCCTTTTATAGGATCATAGGGGGTGATGAGCGCTTCATTGCGACGACGATTTTCTTCAAGAATATCGGTATAATTCATATTTAGTCGTTAAGATATGGTTTATTATTGGGCTTATTGGTTAAATATCAATTTCACGGAGTGAAACACAAAGTCGGCCGAGGCTTTGCCATCGATTGTAATGGACAGGAATGGGCGTGGTGGCGCAATCATGCGCATCGCAATGGGAGCGTTAATTGCTCCGTTGATGTTCATGGATGTGATAGGATAGGAATTTTCATCGCCTGCCCCACTGTGACATCTTATTGCGATTGTCCCTTCAAACTTTGATGCCGACAAGAGGAACGATGCAAGCGAAATACGCTGGCAAGGGTTATCAATAACTATGGTGTGACTCCACTTCATATTTATGAGCGATGACCGAGGGCGCATAGCATATATCGACTCGTTATTATATAATAATGGCGCATCACTCATGTTATATAGAGGTGCACCAGTGGGTGCATCGCAGGTTGATTTTGAGTTACAAGTAGGGTCATAAAGCACCATATGGTTGCTATCGGTAGCGCATAGTAGTGAGTGTGTGACATTGTGCCAAGCCAATGAAGTAAAACCACAATTGGCAATTAACATAGAAGCCTTTGCCCCCGACATGCTCAAGAGGTCGCCCGAAGCAATGGCATAGACAGCATTGTTGGCAAACGCGACCGAGTGAGCATCGGCAACACTGCGAGAGTCGATAATGTGTGCCGAGATTTTTGAGCGCGCCGCATTGACCGATGTGGCAAAAATGCCAGCAGAAGTAAAGAGATATAGGTGGGTGCGAGCAAAATCCCACGATGAAGATGACCTCACGGCTGGCGTAATGACCTTTATCTCCCCCTCGCCTATCTGTTGCGAGGAGGTGAGCAATAACGGATGTGACGCATGTGATACTGCAATTTTACCCCAATCAATCGCAAGTGTTGTGTGTTGTGTGGGAATGATAAATGATTGCACCTCGTCAATAATAGCAAAAGGCGCAAGCGAAGGATGAAGATAAATAGCATAATTACTGCCGGCAAGAGGTGTGAGCGGGAATGATTGGCGCTCTATTGAGCCACCACACGATATTGCAATAGTCATTTCACATGCATCACTATGAGGATATGCCAAAACTGGCGACAAAGTCGATGGGCAATTGCTTTCGCCCTCGCCATTCCACACTACAATATCGTCACTATTATGAAATTTCACACTCACAAATGCGCGCCAAAATCCACTACTACCATTTACCGATGCAATGATATCCCCTATAGATGGTGCAAGTGGTCGTAAGTGGCCTATATTGCCCCATAGCACCACATCACCACTTTGTGCCGAGGTGCGAGCCGTGAATAACGATGGAGACTCGTTAATAGCCACATCAAAATGCGAGGGAGGAGTAATCGCTGTCACTTTGATACCATTAATAAATGGCTGGGGCAATTTAATCAAAGGAGAAGCAATCGAACAAAATGTAGCAATGGCATTTTTTATTAAATTCTCTTGTGGCGCAGTTGTAGCAACCATTGTGGTTGAAGCTCCCGGCATAAATGCTTTTATCTCTCCCAATGATGTTGAAGTGGCAACAAGACGACATTGTGCTAATGCTTTGTGATTAATGGGATCGAGAATGTGTGTTGTTTCGACGACTACATTTGCTACCACCTCGGCCCAAGGAGAATTAACTAATACTTGTGTCTCAATGCCTATTTGAAAACCTATCGCTGTGATTGTTGTGCTATTGACCGAGGTAAAATCGTTGGAAAACAGAGATAACTGATTAACACATTGAAATCCCGAAGGAGCCGACACCAACACTGGCGAAGATGAGAATAGCACATTGTCATTTTTATCGAGCAAATGATAACGAGCCATCACAGGCTGTATAAAAAATCCAGCAGTTGAGGCATCATTTTGCAATGAAGAATAGGCATTGAGGAGTGTTGTGGTGAGCAATCGTTGGTCGGCATTATTAAGAGAGCCTTGCCAATGGGAATAATTACCTGATAGTGTGAATGATGGGGTGATAACCGAGAATTGTGTGGGTGTGATGGCTATGATTTTCACGGCAGGGAATTGTGGCATCAATCCCATATCAACCCATTGATTAATGTGTTCGTTGTAGTCAACGCGATATGGTCCACTGTCGGTCATAAGATACACCGTGTTGCCTACATTTACTCCACAATAAGGAGTGAATGGAAGGTGGGCAATCTCGAATGGAGCAGAGAGGTCATTGCCGTCGTAGGTTACAATGGCAAGTGTGTTGCCTGCCAAGAGGAAAATCGTAGTGTGACCATCGTGATGCATGAAATGGTGGAATGGCGTGAAGTTTCCTTCCACAATCTCAATGGGTAGTGGTGCAGGTGAGAGATAATCGCCTCTTTGCGATTTCATAAGATTGTGGCACGATGTGCTTTCGTCGCAACGGGTAGTTGATGCGATGATGTGAGTGGTAGAGGGTCTTGATTGTGAATTGGGTTTGCTCATAAGTGTGTGTTGAAATAAAGGCTTTAAAAATGATTGTGAGTGCAAAGTTACACACTGAAATGAGCCAAAGTGTGCGATAATGTACAAGGGGGGAATTATTTTTCACGCTGAGACCGCAGAAAGACGCAAGATAGTTGAAAATTGAAAGTTATTCTCACGCCGAAACCGCAGAAAGACGCAGAAATTTTAAGACAGATTTTTTATTTTAATCCCCTCAGTCGCGGAGCGACAGCCCCCCTTGGAAAGGTGGGCAGCTGTGGCCCTGCGGGTGTCTTTTTTTTGGACAGAATGACAGAATGAACATAAGGCTAACGCGCGGAAAGGCGCAGAAATTTGTTTAGACATAAGAACAAAAGTACATATTTTTCTTTATTCCTGTGTGTTTTATCCCCTCAGTCGCGGAGCGACAGCCCCCCTTGGGAAGGTGGGCAGCTGTGGCCCTGCTGTCTAGTCCTAATATAGGTTTACTGGAAATTAAACAAAATTTAGGATTATGAATAAAACAGTAAACCGTTACACGGACGAAGAAAAAATTGCAATAGTCAATGAATATTATTCGTCTGGCAAAAGTAAAGAAGCAATCA
>JAZRLP010000016.1:0-31998 GCA_045646905.1 Muribaculaceae bacterium | reverse complement strand
CTATTTTGTAGATACCCTTTCTCTTGTACTACTTCGTCTTATTGTATTTTTTTCAATGTTCGATTGCTTTCTTTTTGTGCCCGATTTTTCGCGAGCCGAAAACTTTGCAAAGGTACTACAAATTTTTGAACCGACAAAATTCTGTCAAAAAATTAACAGGTTTTAACCTGCCGCATCTTCGCTTTACCACCGCTGTGATTCGTTCTCAAAAGCGAGTGCAAAGGTAGATACTTTTAACCAATCTACCAAATATTTTTTATACTATTTTTTACTACTTTATCGCCATTCCACCCTCTTTCGCCTATAAATCACCATTTTAACTAATGAAAATTTTTATGTTGTAAAACATGTTTTTAAGATTCGTTTAACTTTTACATCCTCTTTGTAGCAAACTAACCTTATTTTATCCACCTCTAACCAACGCCTCGTCATCTCCATTACACATAATTATATATGGAGACAAACAATAGACGCGAGAGAAAATCCTCAACAAAACAGCAATATAAACTATATACACTTTAAAATAATCCTCTATTCTACTTTTCTTTTTTTTATTTTGACATTCAAGATAAAAACATTAGATTTGCAATATTAACAAAAATAGCACTCATTAAGAATACATACAACTTATAGTTTTATAACAACCAAACTAACCACAACAATCAAAGAATCAATATTGAAGACTTCAAATAAAGAAATATTATATAACTTCTAAAAAATATTTATATGATAGACAATAAAACACAATTAACCTCTTACCTTTCTCAATTCAAAGAAGAAATACCCCTATGGCTTGAATCATACACCGAAGGTAATAATGTAAGCTTTTCTGACATCATGAGCAGCCGAATAGGATACTATCCTGGAAGCGGATATGACGGCATGCTTATGGAAATTGGCAGTAGCAGTCAATCAATACACTCTTTTTTGTATGTAGATTACTGCCTTTCAAAACAAGATTTAATCAACCATTTATCACAACCAAACGCTATCTCTGGATACCACAGCATAGGAAGAATAAACTGGCAAGAAAAAGATATTGCTCCTAATACAGCACACATTACACCACTCGAAATGTCTCCTGATTGTTTAAATAGATGGAGAAAAATCATCCCAAGTTTAGAACAACCTTATTGTTTTACAGAAATATTAGAGCGCAACTCTGACAAAGATGACAATTGGGGCGATAAACGATTTGCAATCACTTTTCTTTGCGCAGATGGCATTGCAACCTATTATCAACTATTTTGCAACGAATACAATAAAGCCCCATGGTTAGTTTTATTACAAGATCATGCTTTCGGATTCAATTACGACAAATTCGGCAAAGGAGGTTTACTGGATAAAATAATAGAAAATAGCGGACTGAAGCCAGATTATGTATTATGTGGCGATAACACTAAAATATGGAATGGCTACGACAAAATCAAAAGCGTCCCATCTGTCATTGGAGGTATGAGCAACAATTCAAGATCTCTCCATATAAAGCACAGCTAAAAAAAACATTAAAACTATATTACACGCCCATAAATACGAGAAAAAATTCAATTATAAACAAAAAAAAGTATCCTCGCCTTTTAGCGAGGATACTTTTTTATATTACAAATAATATCAAATCAATTTTTCCAAGTCGCGAGTATTTTTCAATAATTCTTCTTCGGGGATGTCATAGTTTGTCAAGTCGCCAGCAAAATAACGGTCGTAAGAAGCCATATCAATCAACCCATGACCTGAAAGGTTAAAGAGAATAGTTTTTTGAACACCCTCCTCTTTAGCCTTCAATGCTTCACGAATTGCAGCCGAAATTGCATGAGAACTTTCGGGAGCAGGAATAATTCCTTCGCTTTGAGCAAACATTGTTGCAGCTTTAAAGGTCTCGAGTTGTGGTATATCAACTGCTTCAATCAAACCATCTTCTATCAATTGACTTGGCACTGACCCTGCGCCATGATAACGAAGTCCCCCGGCATGGATATTTGCAGGAGAGAAATTATGGCCGAGTGTACGCATTGGAATCATAGGGGTATAGCCGGCTTCATCGCCAAAGTCATACTGGAATACGCCTCGAGTCAATTTAGGACAAGAAGCAGGCTCGGCAGCGATGAAGCGAGTATTGCGCTCACCCGAGAAATTATGACGAATGAATGGATATGTAATACCACAGAAATTACTACCACCACCAAAGCAACCAATTACGATGTCGGGGTATTCGCCAGCCATTTCCATTTGTTTTTCGGCTTCAAGCCCGATAACAGTTTGGTGCAACGAAACATGGTTCAACACCGAGCCAAGAGTGTATTTACAATTTGGTGTAGCCATAGCCAACTCAACAGCCTCAGATATTGCCATACCGAGCGACCCTTGATAATTAGGGTTATCGGTAATCATCTTGCGACCTGCGCGAGTTGACATACTTGGCGATGCTATAACTTGCGCACCATAGGTTTGCATAATTGAACGGCGATATGGTTTTTGATGATATGACACCTTCACCATATACACTGCCAATTCAAGACCAAAATGTTTTGCCGCGAGTGAAAGGGCTGCGCCCCATTGACCTGCACCAGTCTCGGTTGTAATATTAGTTACACCCTCTTTTTTGCAATAATATGCTTGAGCGATTGCCGAATTGAGTTTATGCGAACCCACCGGACTCACACTTTCATTCTTAAAATATATGTGAGCAGGTGTATCGAGCATTTTTTCAAGGCCACGAGCGCGTACCAACGGAGTTGGACGCCATATTTTATACATATCACGAACCTCTTCGGGGATTTCAATCCAACGGTCGGTTGTATTCAATTCTTGTTTAACTACCTCCTTTGCAAAGATTGGATACAATTCCTCTTCTTTGAAAGGCTGTTTTGTTGCTGGATTAAGGATAGGGCGTGGTTGTGTGGGCATATCGGGCAACACATTATACCATGCTGTAGGGATATCCTTTTCTGTCAAAATGAACTTTTTTGATTCCATATTCGTATATTTATTGAATATTTATTCCGTTTTCTCTGCTTTTATAAATATTTAATGCAAAGGAATAAAAAAATATTCATTTTTCAAAATAATATGATGAAAAAAATATACATTTAGAATATATATTACTAAATTTGCATCATTAGTCGCACTATATACATTATACACATATTATATAAATGGCACAACACAACACTACTGGAGCATGGGGCGAAGAACTCGCTTGCGAAAAATTGATTACACTTGGATATGCCATTTGTGAGCGAAATATGCGCATTGGACACTACGAACTCGACATTATAGCAATGAAAGGTAATCGCATAGTTTTTGTCGAAGTAAAAACGCGCACCAATCCTAATAGCGATCCTCTTGAAGCCATTGACAGCAAGAAAATTGCTCGCATGACGCGTGCAGCTAACGCTTATGTGATAGCTTACGATATTCCCCATGAGGTACAATTTGATATAATTGCCATAAGCGGTACACCCGACAATTACACACTTGAGCACATTCCCGACGCATTCACAGCACCTTTAACTACTCGTTAATAATTTTCATAAAATTATGTAATAAAACATTATTCTCGCCGTTTTATATTAGGAGCATTAAAAATCTAAAATGAAACGCGTCACAACGGTAATTGTCAATTATAGACTTAAATATTTTTTAGAGCAGACCCTACTTTCTGTTGAAGAAGCTTATACAGAGGTAGATGGTCGCACTATTGTCATTGACAATAACTCGGGCGACGACAGCATCGACTTTCTTGAAGAACGGTTCCCTTCGGTTACATTTATCAGAAACAAGGAGAATGTGGGTTTTGCTCGAGCAAACAATCAAGGATTTGCTCTTGCCGACACCGAATTTATTTTAGTTCTCAATCCAGATACAATTATAGGTAGCGATACTCTAAAAGACGCTATAAAATGGATGGATGAACACCCAACATGTGGAGCAGTAGGTGTGAAAATGGTTGATGGCAATGGCAATTTCCTCCCTGAGTCAAAACGATCATTTCCCTCGACTTGGAATTCATTCTGCAAACTTTTTGGACTCTCGTCATTATTTCCCAAATCGCGTATTTTTGCTCGTTATCACCTTCGTTATCTACACGAAGACAAGCCCCACAAAGTGTCGGTTCTTGCCGGAGCATTTATGCTTCTCCGCACCGATTTAACAAAGAAAGTTGGGGGGTTTGATGAAGACTTCTTTATGTATGGCGAAGATATGGACCTCTCCTACCGAATGATAACCGACGGCATGGAGAACTATTATCTCCCCATCCCCATAGTTCATTATAAAGGAGAGTGCACTAAAACCGAATCGCTCAATTATGTAAAAATATTTTATGAAGCGATGCACATTTTTTATCGCAAGCACTACCCTCGCAGTTCATGGATGAACAAAATCGTAGTAAAAGCAGCCATTACAGCAAGAATGTGCATGAGTGCATTTTCTACCAAAATAATCAAACCCGTTGCGCAAATATTCAAGCGCAAGCCCAAAACATGTGACACATACATTGTGAGCCATCGTCCCAACGATATCATCAACATCATTGAATCGGAGGGATTTTCGTGCAACAACATCTTTAAATTTAAATCAATCGACGCAATCCCCTCGTTAAACAAATGCGCCAACATTATTCTCGATGACCGAGAAATGAATTATCAATCTATAATAAACACACTTATTGAAAACCGTAAACGCACACACTTCTTCCACATTTACTCAAGCCGAAACAATATCATTATTTCGCCTAAAAAGCAACGCTAATAGTTGTTTTTACCTTTTTTTAACCGGTCTTTCTCTTTTTCTCCATTTTTTTTTGTTTTTTCAGTTTTTATTGTCTATTTTTGCAAATAGTGGTATATAAATATAATATACAACTATTTAACTCTATTCTATTTAATATTACAACTAAAACACTAAATCCTTAATATAACATGAAAAAAATTCTACTAACAATCACAGTGGCAATATTTGCTACTCCACTCATCACAGCCCAAACAGCTAAAAGTGGGCAACTCTCAAATGTACAACGCCTAACAAACGACAATGTCAAGTATGAAAATCCCCGTTGGTCGCCCGACGGCACAAAAATCGCATTCACACAATATGGCTACGACGGGCTCTATGTAATGAATGCAAATGGATCAGCAAAGAAACAAATTCTCTCATCATCGGGCGTAGGTTATATGCTCCAATGGAGTGCCGACAGCAAAGAAATTCTTGTTCGCGACACTCGCTGGGAAGAACGCTCGGGCGAGATTAAACGATACCATGCTGCGTGGGCTATAAACGCCACAACTGGCACCACTACACGCATGTCGCAAGATGCCGAATATATGCAACCTGCAGCTTGGCGATACACAGGTGGAATGAAAACCATCGTTGCTCCCGACACCAAAGTATTGAGAGCATCACTCACCCCCCTCAACCAAACTATGGCTAAATCACTTGCCACCGACAACAAGGTCAACACAAGTTTTATTACCGACTTTGAACACCTTTATATCGTTGACGCATTTGGAAGCAAACGAGTACTCAATGTTGGTCCATCTTTCTGCCCTGCTCTATCACCCGACGGAAAGAGAGTTGTATTTAATCAAATGGACGACATCTACATCATCAATATTGACGGAACTGGCAAAAAACTTCTTGGCCGTGGGTTCAACGCGTCGTGGGTAAACAACAACCAAATCATTTTTGAAAAAACCGAAGATGATGGTCACGACTATACTGCAGGCGAACTCTATCTCATGAATATTAGCGAAAAAACGACAAAAGCGCTCACAGCAACTGCCGATCGCATTGAAATGAACGCATGTGTTTCGCCCGATGGAAACAAAATCGTATTTTCATCATACTCTGATGGACAAATTTATATTGCCGACCTCAAATAATAAACCTTAAACAAATTACCATTATGAAAAAGATATTTTCAATAATAGCATTATTTATAATTGCGGCAATAGCAACACCTTCTGAAGCCGCAACAAAATGGACTAACTATAAAATTATGCTCGACCCCGGGCATGGTGGTAGCGACCCAGGGGCAAGTGGTCCAAGTGCTCCTCACGAAGCCACATTGGCACTACGCTGTGGTACAGCACTCAAAAACCGCATCGTCAATGAATGTGGTGGTACTGTAAAAATGACTCGTACGACCGATGTATTTATTTCGCTTTCTTCTCGTAGATCATCTTCAGTATCATACGACCCTTATATCTTCTGTTCAATTCACTTGAACGCATTTAACAAAACCGCAAAAGGTACTGAAACTTACTACTACTGGTCAACTGGTAATAGTAACCTTCTTGCCAACAAAGTTCATGCTCAACTTATTGCAAACTTCAAGAAAGTGAGTGGCTACACACCCACTAACCGTGGTGTAAAATATGGCAACCTTGCAGTAATCAAAGGTTCGTCAAGCGTTCCAGCAATTTTGACTGAAGGTCTATTTGTCGACAATTCTACCGAATGGAATCTCATCAACACCGAGTCAAAAGATGGTTTCAAAAAATGGGTACAAGGTCACCTTTATGGATTCTATGATCGTCTTGTATTACTAAAAAGCGATATCGTTGACCCTGCAGGCAGTTCAACTACCACAACCCCCGACCCAACAATGACAGTCAACCCCACTTCAATGGACTTCTCTTGTGTTGAAGGTTCTTCATCAACCAACGCAGTTAGTGTTAAAGGTGCAAATCTCACTGCAACGCCTACTGCCTCAATTTCGGGTACAGGATTCTCTATTTCATCTAAATCATTATCAGCAACAGGTGGATCTGTAACTGTGAAATTCTCGCCAACTGCATCAGGTTCATATAGCGGAACTTTAACAATTACATCGGGTTCATTAAAGAAAACTATAGCATTAACAGGTACAGCGAGTGTAGCACCTCTCACATTTACCGAAAAATGGAACACATCTGACCAAAATGGGACTCTTACAAAATTTGGTTGGGACGCAAGCAAAGTTCGTAATATGACCTACAACAAAGGTAAATTATACCTTGTATATAATACAAGTGACATCAAAGTTGTTAATGCTCAAACAGGTGCCGACTTGGGCAATCTCGACAAGACAGGCATTGAGGGTGGAACATACACACTCTGCGATGTAAAAGTGTGCAATGGCAAAACCGTAGCATGTAACCTAACAACCTCTACAAGCAGCCCTCTCAAAGTTTATGTGTGGGACGATGACAACTCAGTTCCTCGATTACTATTAAGCACAACCAATTTTGGTGGCGCAACTCGTATTGGTGACTATCTTGGTTTCTATGGAACATGGGAAAGTGGTCGTCTTGTATTTGGTCATTATGCATCTGACGCTACTCGCATAATATCTTATGCAATCACAAATGGTGTGTGTGCAACAACTCCTACAGTAATAAACGCCACAACAGATGGTACAACTGCACTCAACACTGGTGGTTCTACTCGTGTATATCCTGGTTCTAATTATTATTGGATTGATGGTAAAAACAACCACACTACTCGTTTGAAGAGCGATGGTAGTAGAGACTATTACATTGACTCGGAAGAAACTTGGGGTACTGCATTCCAAACATTCACATGGAAAAATACTGAATATGGTATTGCGATGAATTTCAACACCATGGAAGGTGAAAACTGGAGTTCTCAAACAGATGCACAAAAAGCAAAAAACTACACTGGTGGTCGCATGAAATTATATCGCAACGACTCGGGTTGGAACAAACCAACCGATTGTGGAGATTATCCCGAAGCAGGTTTAAGTTCTACTGTTCAAAACACCAACTGTACAGGTAATGTAATCGCTTCTGTAAACGGCACAAGTGGTGTTGAAGCATGGGTATTATCAACTGGTCAAGGTATTGCATATTTCTTACATGGCACAGCATCATCTAACACCGTTGAAGAAATAAAACCTACATCTCCAACAATTACAGCCAACGCTACATCGGCATCACTTTCGGCCGAAGTGGGCACTCCTACAACTAAATCAATCACATTCACAGGCACTAAGCTCACTGGCAACATCAACCTAGCACTTTCAGGCACTGATGCTGACCAATTCAAATTGAGCACATCTTCACTTTCAAGCACTGGTGGTAGTGTAACAATTACATACGATCCAACCGAAGGAGGAAGCCATAAAGCTACATTGACAGCATCTTCATCAGGAGCAAGCAATGTGACAGTTTCGCTCACCGGTACTGCAACCGAGAAACTCATCGTAACAGGTGCTACTCTCACTCAAGATTGGGCTGTTACAAGCGATATCCTTGCTGCTAACACAGAGTCTCGTTGGGCTTCAGGTAAAGGTGGTAAAATTTATGTAAACGACTGGAAAAATTCTAAGCTCTACTACTATACCAAATCGGGCAAAACAGAAGTTGCAGCATCGGCAGCCGGTACAGCTATTGCTCACGACGACGCTGGCAATATCGTTATTGGAACAACAATCTACACTAATTCAGCCGTTTCATTCAAGATTCTTCCAGCTGGTAAAACTACATTCCAAGACCTTGCAGTTACACTCCCCGATGGTATGACAACAAATCAAATGCAATATTTAGGTCGCATAGTAGGCGATATAATGAGTTCTTCGGGTGGTGTAATGTTCCTCTTCCCCAACACTTCAACATCGGTAGCGAAAATCTACATCGCCAATGGTGTACAAAAATCAAACAAGAAGATTGATATAGGCGTTTTAACAGCCGATGCTCAATCAATTGTTGTGCCATTGGAAAACAACATGGGTAGCGATGCAATAGCAGTGCGTGTGCGTGCCAATAACCACTTCTACTATCACAATGGTACTGAATTTGTGCCTTATGCTAACAATAGCATTAACAAAACTCAAGGTGGTACACTCTTCACTCTCAACGAAACATTGTATGCAGTAGAACCTATCGGCACAAACTATGTTGATGGATTCCAAGTTGTTGATATCACCAACAACAAGATTTTAGCTACTCACACTGCTCAATTCTCTACTCAAGCAGCTGCTCCTAATGCCAACTGCATCTCGGCTGAAATAGTAGGCGACTACGAAGCACGACTTTACCAATATGTGCCTGGCCAAATTGCAGCACAATATACATTCAAACTCACTACTACCACAGGAGTTGAAGATGTATCGGTAGTTGAAAAACCTGCGATGAACATTTCTATACGCAACAATACGCTTAACATCATAGGTGTTGAAGCCGAAAACATTGCAATATTCAACACATCGGGTGCTTTGGTAGCAAACGACTACAACACTCAAGAATATGACATTTGCCACCTCAACCATGGTGTATATATCGTGAGAGTGGTTGATGCCAATGGCAATGTTCATGTTGCAAAATTTGCAAAATAAGTGCAACAACATTAATTAACTAAAAAAAGAGGGTTTAGGCCCTCTTTTTTTGTGCCTTCAACTCAACAAATCACCCCATTTTTTCGTTATAATATATAGGGTATATTATCCTCAAATATTAACCTCTAACCAACAGACACTATGAAATCAGTAAAAGAAACATTACTTGAGCGTCGCAGCACACGACGCTACGAACGCCAACAAATTTCACAAAGTAATCTCAACCTCATTTATGCTGCAATTCGTAGCACACCCACCAGCTATAATGGTCAACAGTTTTCGGTAATTGACATTTCAGATCAAGAGACCAAAATTAAACTATATGAGCTCACTAATCAAAAACAAATCAAAACATGTAATCGTTTTCTCTTGTTTTGTGCCGATTACAACAAAATAAGCACAATCGCCAAAGCAAAAGAGATAGATATGCCACCATTTGCACACACTGCCGATGGTGTAATGGTGGGTATTATCGACGCTGCACTTGCCATGATGAGCGCAGTCGTTGCAGCCGAATCGTGTGGGCTTGGTACTTGTTGTATTGGATATGCTCGCACTGCTGCACCCGAGCAAATCGCCAGTCTGCTCAAGCTACCTCCAGGCGTGTTTGCCGTGTGTGGGTTAGCGATTGGAGTTCCTCGCGAAACAAACGACTTGAAACCTAAACAAAGTAAATGTCTTGTTATTCATAGCAATCACTATCGCACCGACGACATGACCAAAGATTTAATTGATTATGACAATCGCATAACTCAATACAATGCAACTCGCAGTGGAACAACATCTGACAATGACTGGGCGTCACACATCATTGATTATTATCGCGAAGCCATGAACTATGAAATGCTCAAAGCCCTACAAATGCAAGGCTTTGACATCATTAAATAAAGCAAAAATCGCCAATTTGTTTTGCATAAACGAGGCATTTTGTATATCTTCGCATATAGATTTTTAACAAATAAAATTTAAATTAAAAAATAGAAATGAAAAAGAAATTTATTTGCGTAGTATGTGGTTACGTTCACGAAGGTGACGAAGCTCCTGCACAATGCCCATTGTGTAAAGTAGGAAAAGACAAGTTCAAAGAACTCGTTGAAGACGAAGATTTAAAATTTGTCACCGAACACGAAATAGGCATCGCTAAAGGTTGCGACGAGGAAATGATTAAAGACCTCACTACACATTTCAATGGCGAATGTTCTGAAGTGGGTATGTATCTTGCTATGTCGCGTCAAGCCGACCGCGAAGGTTATCCCGAAATTGCTGAAGCGTTCAAACGCTACGCATGGGAAGAAGCCGAACACGCTGCTAAATTTGCCGAACTTCTTGGCGAATGTGTGTGGGACACTAAAACTAACCTTGAAAAGCGTATGGCTGCCGAAGCTGGTGCTAATGCCGACAAAATGCGCATCGCTGCTCGTGCAAAACAATTAAACCTTGACGCAATCCACGACACAGTTCATGAAATGGCTAAAGACGAAGCTCGTCACGGTCAAGGATTCCAAGGTCTTTACAACCGATTTTTCAAAAAATAATTTATAATCAAAAGTTCATTTATATCATGGCTGAATTAAAAGGTTCAAAAACCGAAAAAAATCTACAAGAAGCATTTGCTGGCGAATCAATGGCTCGCAACAAATACACTTATTATGCTTCTCAAGCTCGCAAAGATGGCTACGAACAAATCGCTAAAATCTTTGAAGAAACAGCAAACAACGAAAAAGAGCACGCTAAAATTTGGTTCAAACTTCTTCATGGCGACGCAATTCCTGCTACTGCCGAAAATCTTCTTGACGCGGCTCAAGGCGAAAACTATGAATGGACCGATATGTATGCTCGTTTTGCTCAAGAAGCTCGCGAAGAAGGTTTCACAAAAATCGCAGTCCTCTTCGACATGGTAGGCAAAATCGAAAAAGAACACGAAGAACGCTATCGCAAACTCCTCGCTAATGTAGAAGGTCAATTGGTATTCTCTCGCGAAGGCGACTGCATTTGGGAATGCGCTAACTGTGGTCACATCGTCATCGGCAAAAAAGCCCCTGAAATGTGCCCCGTGTGCAAGCACCCTAAAGCATTCTTCCAAATCAAAGCTGAAAACTATTAATCGATATATTTCAATAATAGAGAGACGGTGCATCACTATGTGACGCACCGTCTCTTATTTTACTTACTTTCGACATACTAAGCGAAATCCGTAATTCCCATAACGAGCATTTGCATTAACAAAATATCGAGAAGAGACTCTACAAGACTGTTTCCTATTGACATGATTACCTCCCCTGCAAACAACCCCTAACCCTGTTTTAGGTCCAGTGGGATTAACTTTTGGACTTGATGCATAATAATTTTCATCATACCAATCACTACACCATTCAGACACATTGCCACTCATATCATATATACCTAACTCATTGGGCGCTTTAGTGCCACATTGATGATTTATTTGCGATGAATTATCGGTGTACCACGCTACATCGCCAATAATATTACTCCCTGAATATATATATACTTTACTCTTATTCCCTCCGCGGGCTGCATATTCCCATTCGGCCTCGGTGGGAATGTCAAAATGCTTCCCTGTGAGACTATTTAGATTTGCAACAAAATCAACACAATCCATCAATGAAATACTTTCTACCGGATACTTAGCCATTTGTGGGAACGACGGATTATACCCCATCACATATTCCCACAATTCTTGTGTCACCTCATATTTGCCAATATAAAAATCTCCCACCGTAACTTCATGTGCAGGAAATTCGTCATCTTTAGGAGCTTCAGGGATTTGTTCCTCTGTAGCTCCCATAGTAAATGTGCCACCTTTTACAAAGACCATCTCATCATATGATATTTCCTCAAAGATATCAAAATCAGCCTCCTCTGTAGGCGCGTTAGGGTCATCCTTTGGTTCATCTTTTTCACATGATGTAAAACTCATGCCTAATGCTACAATTAGCAATGATATAAATTTAATCTTTTTCATATCGTTTATTTTTTTTACTTTCGACATACTAAGCGAAAACCGATATTCGCATAACGAGCATTTGCATTAGAAAAATCTCGATAAGAGACTCTACAAGACTGTTTCCTATAGCTATAAGTTCCTCCCCTGCAAACAACCGCTAACCCTGTTTTAGGTCCAGTGGGATTAAGTGATGGACTTGATGCATAATAATTTTCATCATACCAATCACTACACCATTCACCCACATTGCCACTCATATCATATATACCTAACTCATTGGGCGCTTTAGTGCCACATTGATGAGTTATTTGCGATGAATTATCGGTGTACCACGCTACATCGTCAATAATATTACTCCCTGAATATATATATCCTATACTCATATTCCCTCCGCGGGCTGCATATTCCCATTCGGCCTCGGTGGGAATGTCAAAATGCTTCCCGGTGAGACTATTTAGATTTGCAACAAAATCAACACAATCCATCAATGAAATATTTTCTACCGGATACTTAGCCATTTGTGGGAATGACGGATTATACCCCATCACATATTCCCACAATTCTTGTGTCACCTCATATTTGCCAATATAAAAATCTCCCACCGTAACTTCATGTGCAGGGAATTCGTTATCTTTAGGAGCTTCAGGGATTTGTTCCTCTGTAGCTCCCATAGTAAAAGTACCACCTTTTACAAACACCATTTCATCGCATGATAGCTCCTCAAAAATGTCAAAATCAGCCTCCTCTGTAGGCGCGTTAGGATCTTCCTTTGGTTCATCTTTTTCACACGATGCAAAACCTACACATATTGCCAACAATCCTATTATAAATTTTAGTTTTTTCATAATCACAATTTTATGGTTTATTAAATATTGAAATATATACTTTATTTAGTTATAAGAGAAATGTGCTTTTTATTCTCACACTGGCAACAACAAATTTTAGAATAGATATTATATTACTTCTTAATAATTTCTTTTTTAGTAGAGCCATCACTCATTTTTACGATATTGACACCTATGGTAGGCGCACTCAACAATCGTCCATTAATATCGTAGCGAGATAGTTCAGTTATATTTACATTAGGTTGAACACCTTCGATTCCAGCCTCTTGAATGTCAACAAACTTGCACCACTCGAGTGCCGTAGCATATTTCTCAGAAGCACTATCGGCCACGATAAGAGGTATATTATAACAATTATATAGTGAATTTTCGACACAAGTGGGAGGAATAGGATTTAGCGACTGTATTGACTTCAAATTACTACAGCCATATAGAGCAAACGCACCAATCGATGTTACTGAATTAGGAAAGATTATATCGGTTAATCCACTACACTCTTGAAATGCATATGCACCAATCGATATTACCGAGGTCGGCATAGGAAATTTAGTCAATTTGCGACAACCATAAAATGCTTCTATGCCAATATGAGTCACCGTATTAGGAATAGCAACATCTGTCAAGCCACTACACACAGTAAACGCTGAATTTGCAATCACTCTCGTGCCGTCTTTTATTGAGATTGCACCAGTGGGATTAGCTCCTTTAAATCCCAAACAACAATCTCCCAAATATAACAACCCATCGGATTGTGATTTATACCATTTTGTATTATAAAATGCGTTTAGCCCTATTTCTGTTACCGAATTAGGTATCGTTACATTTGTCACTCCACTACAATCTCTAAATGCCTCTTTGCCGATTGCAACAACGCTATATGTAACACCCGAATATTGCACTGTTTGAGGGATTGTTACCGAGCCGGTATATTCATTATCATAACTATCATAATTGGTTCCTTGGCACGAAACCTTGACAGTTTTTGACTCTTTATTGACATAGCTGTAATAGATTCCACCCACCTCAAAATCATGAGCAAAAGAGCTAAGCCCAACACTTAGAGATAACATTATTACCAAAATCACTCTTTTCATATAGCTATAATTTAGAATAAATCAAATGTGATTAAATAGAGGTATTCTTCTCTTTATATATAAAAGAATACCTCCACAAAATTTATTTAATATAGAATGGGCTCTCGGTTCCAGTTCCACCTGCACGCAATTTCCCATATTTACCATTATTATAGTCTTGGGTCCACATGCGTGGTAGGCACATTAATCCATGTTCATCTTTCACCACATAGTAACCATATATATTGCGATTAACAGGGACGAGACCTCTCATCTTTACATCCCAACTCGCACTTGTGATAATAACATCAACCACATCACTATCATTGGCTTTAGCTACGGCAAGGGCTTGTGCTTTCATTGATGCATGCATTGCTCCTGCTTTTGGGCGTGGTTTTCTCTCTATATTTTCGGGAGTATTGGCCTCGCAAGCCTTTTCTACTGCATTAGCATATATTCCACTATAGTTATATAGTGCACGCAAATAAGGGTCGCATTGTTCGCCTGCTTCTTTAAGCATAACATGTAATGCATATGTTATGATTTGCATTTTACGCATACGCAATGCTGCTTCCTTTGCGATAGCAAGGTCTTCATCATCAAGATACGCACCATCACCGCCCGATGTGCAGAATCTAAAATTCCCATTCTTATTCATAACCCAATAACCAATACCACCACCCTTTCGCGAAGTGATTAATAGATGTGGATCATTGGCATTTATTACTCCATTATTAATGTGAACATTACCCACATTGATATGTACAAAGGTTTGAATCTCGTAATAAAAACGCATAAGATTTTGATTTTCGCTTTGCGCCTCATAATAACCCTCTCCCATATTTTTGATAATCTTGGCGTTATCTTTATATCGTGAGTACATTTCTTCGCGTAATGAAGTGAGGTAATCATCGCTTTCGTCAATAATGTTATACAAGAATGTGCGCACATCTTTGCCGTTATATGTAGGATTTTCACTCATAGGCCATGGAGCCTCGCTACGCGCTATTGTTGTCGCAACTCCAGGGACATTGCCTTCACTAACGCTTTCACCAATATTGCCAATATCCTTACCTTTATCTTTGGCCGCCTCTTTTACTTTCTCCTTCAGTTTATTACCTAAACCTTTCAAACTTCTAAATTGAGCATCGGTAGTTGGTGGCATTAATAAAGCCACAACAAGTGATACTACCAACAGCAATAATTTGTGTTTCATATGTTAAGTTTATAAATTATAATCAAACCAGTTTTGTTGAATTGCTTATTTAATGACTGAAAATTTCAACGAATCAAGCACCTGAACTATATCAGTCGATTCCATTACTTGACCTAAATCATCAAATTTTTCAGTAGTGGGGAATACTCTGGCAACAAAATAAATATTATCACCAACTTCGGGTGCCGCTACATAATATTCATATCCAACACATGTTGGTTGATCGTTAATTTTGATGCTGATGTCTTGACGGAAACCTTTACGACCTGCAATGTTAACTTCCTTATAATTGTTTGCTCCTTTATAGAATAATTGCCACTCAGCAAATGTCTTATCTATTTCACCTTTATTAAAACCGATTGCAATTTTATCACCGGCAAGATACATCGGTTCTGAAATATATGTACCCTTTTGAATGTCAGCTGGGATTGCAGTAGGGAGAGTGTCGTTTAATTTATAAACGCCTTTAGGCACAACTGCCGAAACTTTCCATCTGTTGTTGTAATCTTTACTCAATGTTTCATACTCAACACTTGATCCACATGATGTTACAAACATCGCTACTGCTGCCAATGCAGCCAAAAAAATCTTTTTCATGACATATAAATTTAATAGTTAATAATCTATTTAATGGAATTTTTTAGTCGTTAAAATATATATGCAAATATATATATCACAAAAAGAAAAGGCCATACAAAATGATGCATGGCCTTGACTTAATAATGCATATAGTCTATTTTTTATGAAATTTTTATTATCCCCATATTTAGAAAATTAGAATCGCATATTCGCTACACAGTTCTCTTCTTAAAAAAATTTGCTATACCCTAATTAAATATTTTCATTTCGGTATTTTGTGGGAGAAGTATTATATTCTCGATGAAATGCACGAGAAAAACTTGTTGCTTCTTCAAAACCACATTTATAAGCAACTTCTGATATCATTATATCGGGACTATTTTTCAACAAATTACACGCATTCTTTAGGCGAATATCCATTGCAAATTGCTGTGTAGTGCGACCTGTTATTGCTTTAACCTTGCGATTTAGTTGGCCTCTTGTAATAAACATTTTGGACGCAACCATTTCCAACGAAATTTTACCCAACGACATTTCATCCATTATAATAGAAGTGAGTCGTTCAATAAATAGTTGATTAAGTTTGCTATGTTTTTTAGGGTCATTCATTATTTCTTTATAAAAACTGTTTTGTTATTTTTAAGTTTTACAAAGGTAGGTATAACGAAAAATAAAGACCTTGCATAATCGTGCAAGGTCTTGGCATAATCGTGCGAATTAATGTTATGTTATTGTTTTTAAGGGAACTTATCCAATTTATATTACATTTTGAGTTTCATTACGATATTGAGATGGCGACTTTCCAAATGTGCGTCGAAATGCTCGAGAGAAGCTTGTAGCATCTTCAAAACCACACCCTAATGCCACTTCCGAAATAGGAATTTCTTTATTATCAACGAGTAACAATCGAGCATGTTCAAGGCGTATTCGCATCACATATTGTTGAGTGGTTACCCCAGTTATTGATTTCATGCGTCGATTTAATTGTCCACGAGTAATACATAATTTTGACGCCAATGCTTCGATTGAAACATCTCCATCGGCCATATTGTTTTTCACTTCGGCAACCAATCGTGAAAGAAGTTCTTGATCAGAAGCGCTCAATTCTTCTTGCTCTTTTACCAATTCGGGCTCGTTTTGTGGCTGTAATTCTTTGATTATCGTTTGCAACGCCGATTCACGCAATCGCATCTTGCGACGCATTAATAACCACACTCCACCAACCAATAGCACTAATATAACGACTCCCCAAATGATTATCTTCTTATTTTTTTCCTTTTGTAATTCATTTTCGTGTTGCAACCAATCAGAGCCAAACTCGGCATTATAACGAGCGAGACTCTCGGCCGAGGCCATATTATATAGTGAATCTTTCAAGTCGTTAAAGCGATTTAGTTCAATTTTTGCGCTATCGGGATTACTACTCCATAAACACTCATATAGTCCTTTGCGAGAGTGCATTTCATTTCCTCGGTCACCGATGTTGGCAAAAATCTCAGCAGCCTTGCGATAGTAGCCCACCGCTTCATCATCGAGATTTTGTCCCATCAATGCCATTCCCATTTTGTTGCAAGAAATAGCAAGCGATTGCTTATCTCCTACCTTTTCTAAATAAGGGATAACTTGATTGAGAAGACTTTCAGCCCCCTTATAATCATGCATTCCGGTTAATACCGATGCTTTTTGCGACAAACGCACCATTAATTTGTGTTCATTCCCCAATTTTTGCTCAATCTTGCACGCATCATTGATATACTTTAAAGCCTCATTGCAATCACCTAATGCGTGATACACCTCCGATGCCATCCCTTGCAACACTGCCATTCGTGCCGGATTATTTGCTTGCTTGGCAAGTTTTATCCCTTTGAGAATATATTGTTCGGCCTCTTTGGGCTGATTTGCACCTATATATATACCAGCAAGAGTGTTTAGTGACGAACTCATAACATCGGGATCGCCCGATTTTTCGTCAAGCACATAACATTGCTTGGCATAATTAGCCGCTTGCTCATAATTGGACTGACGAAAGTATATCAAAGATATCAGGCTCAAATAATTTGCTCTATCTTCATCATTTGTACATAATGGCAATGCTTGCAATCCATATTTCAACGCTTGAGGATAGGCTTGATGTGCATAGAAATATTCACTTGCCCAATACCACATTTGTTGATTTATAAATTTAGAATTATCGTTAGCGCTAAATACAATTTGAGCGTCAGTGAGTTTTTCTTCATAAAACATTTGCATTAGTTCATTACCAGCACTAATTAATGCTTCTCCGTGCAATTTTTCACAATCGATTAGTTGTTTTTCAACCATAGACACACTTGTTGCAAAAATATCAACAGTTAAAATCAATATAGTTATAAATAGCCCTAATCTTTTTAATAGTTTTTTCATATCCATAACATAATCGTGTCAATAGGTTCCTCACAAAGATAGAAAATTTGTTTATTATCACAAAATTAAGTTTTTTCCTTATCATATATTATACAAAATCGTGCATATCATTTAATTTGCAACCGATTTATGATTAATACAACAATGCTTTAGTTGAGAATATATCAGAATTTGCCTCCGTACATATAATTACACAAAAAAACTCCGACACACTTTTGCATGTCGGAGTTTTTGGGATATATAATCAAATTGTTTTATTATGGTATCAAGCCATAAGCACGGAACACTTTTTGGATTTTTTCGAGAGCATAAGTAACTTGCTCTTTGGTGTGAGTAGCCATCATGCTGAAACGAATCAAAGTGTCTTGTGGAGCAACCGCAGGTGACACAACTGGATTAACAAAGATGCCTTCGTTGAGAAGATCACGAGTGATTGCAAATGTCTTCATATTATCGCGGATATACAATGGAATGATAGGTGTTGATGTGTGACCTATTTCGCAACCCATATTGCGGAATCCTTCAAGAGCATAGTTTGTAATATCCCAAAGGTGTTCTTGCAATTCGGGCTCTTTTTCCATGATATCGATAGCAGCAAGAGCAGCAGCTGTTGATGCAGGAGTGATACTTGCTGTGAAGATATATGAACGAGAGTGGTGACGAAGGAAGTTAGTGATTTCTTTATCGGTTGCGATGAAACCACCGAGTGAAGCAAAAGATTTACTGAATGTACCCATAATGAGGTCAACATCTTTTGTTACGCCAAAGTGGTCACAAGTACCACGGCCACCTTTACCAAACACACCGATACTGTGTGCTTCGTCAACCATCACAGTTGCGTTGTATTGTTTTGCAAGTCTAACAATTTCAGGAAGATTTGCAACATCGCCTTCCATTGAGAAGACGCCATCGGTAACGATGAGTTTCACTTTATCGGGAGCACACTTTTGAAGTTGCTTTTCGAGCGACTCCATATCGTTGTGCTTGTATTTCAATTTTTGAGAGAATGCCAAGCGATGCCCTTCAATGATTGAAGCATGGTCTTGTTCGTCCCAAAGAATATAGTCTTCACGACCAGTAAGAGCCGATACTACGCCAAGGTTTACACCGAAACCTGTAGAATAAATCATTACATCTTCTTTGCCGATATATTCAGCAATGCGTGCTTCGAGTTTTTTGTGTAGGTCGAGCGTACCATTAAGGAATGGAGAACCTGCGCAACCTGTACCATATTTGCGAGTTGCTTCAATTGCAGCTTCTTTAATACGAGGGTCGTTAACAAGACCAGTATAGCAGTTTGAACCAAACATTAATACCTTCTTGCCATCGATGATTACTTCACAATCTTGTTCACTTGAGATTGCGCGGAAATAGGGATACACCCCAGCCGCTTTAGCTTCTTGTGGCGCTGTATATTTAGCGAGTTTAGCTTGTAATAGCTTCATAGTTTATTAAAAATGTGAAAATGAGGTTATAAACTATCTACAAAACAACGACAACCGTTTGAAATTTTGCAGGCTACAAAGGTAGCAATTTTTAACGAGAAAATAGATATTTTTGCCATTTTTTTCAGCCCATATACCAGTCCAAAGTATTAAAAAAACAAAACGAGGCTCTACCTAATGCAGAACCTCGCGTGATTTATCTTAATTTCTATTATTAATCTTTTATACCAGCAAGCTCGGGATCAATCATGATGCGACCACAATATTCGCATACGATGATTTTCTTATGAAGTTTAATTTCCATTTGTTTTTGAGGTGGGATGCGATTGAAACAGCCACCACAAGCATTTCGTTGGATGTAAACAACACCAAGACCGTTACGAGCATTTTTGCGAATGCGTTTGAAAGCTGCTAAAGTGCGAGCATCAATTTTGGGTTCAAGAGCTTTAGCTTTTTCGCGAATTACTTCTTCTTCTTGACGAGTTTCAGATACGATTTCATCAAGTTCGACCTTTTTGTCTTCAAGGATGTGTTGCTTGTCAACAAGTATTTCTTGAGTTGCTTCTACATCTTTATTTTTATTTGCAATTAGGCGAGTATTTTCAAGGATACGCTTTTCGCTTAATTGGATTTCAAGAGTTTGGAACTCAATTTCCTTTGACAACACTGCAAATTCTTTACCGTTTACAATCTCATCAAGTTGAGATTTATATCTTTCGATTTTAGCAAGAGACTCATGTATTTTTTCTTTTTCAACATTAGTCTTATGCTCCAATTCTTTGATTTCAGCTTGAAAGTTGCTTATACGAGTGTTAAGACCTTCGATGCTATCTTCAAGGTCTTTTACTTCAAGAGGAAGCTCACCGCGAATAGTTTTGATGCGGTCGATTTCTGAAAGCAATGTTTGAAGTTGATAAAGCGATTTCAAACGCTGTTCTACTGATAATGATTCACTTTTTGACTTATCTGCAGCCATATCTTACAAATAATTTATGGGATTTTGTTCTATTTCTGAATAATAAAGTGCAAAGTTAGGAAATTTTTCTTGAATTTCACGATAAAAAATGCTTTTTGTGCATTCTTCACTTTCAAAATGTCCAATATCTATGATAATTATATCATTTTTATAGTCAACGAAATCGTGATATTTCACATCGGAGGTAATATAAACCTGTGCACCATGAGCTATTGCATTCCTTATCAAGAATGCGCCCGAGCCTCCACACATTGCAATTTTTGATACAGGTTGACTCACATTGGCGGTATTACATCGCACCATAGGTGAATTAAATGCTTCTTTGATTTGCGATATGAGTTGAGCCAAACTCACCGATTCAGATAATTGCCCCACAACTCCCGAACCAAGATATTTTGATTCGTTTTCCATTGCAATAAATTCATATGCAGGCTCCTCATAGGGATGAGCATCAATTAATGCTCTTTCTACCCTACTCCTCAACCATCGTGGCAACACTACATCAATCTTTGTTTCGGGCTCGTGATGCACTTCCCCCACTTGCCCTACAAACGGATTTGCACCCGACAATGCTCTAAACGAGCCATTTCCTTGCACCGAAAAGCTACAACTATCATAATCGCCTATAGCCCCAGCTCCGGCCTCAAACAACGCATTCTTCACAGCTTCACAATGCGCATTGGGCACCATCACCGATAGTTTAAGCATTTTCCCTTGTTGTGGCTCAAGGATTTGCAAATCGCCTACACTTAATCGGCGAGCCATTTCCCACGACACTCCATTGGTTGCATTATCTATTGCCGTGTGGCACGAGTAGATTGCGACTTCGGCTTTAATGGCCTTCATCACTGTCAGTTCCACTTGCGAGTTCCCGGTCAATCGCTTAAGTCCCTTAAATATTAACGGATGGTGCGAAATTATGAGGTTGCAACCTCTCTCTACAGCCTCATCAACGATAGCAGGGGTAACATCAACACATAATAATGCACCTGTGCACTTTAGGGCACGATTACCCACTTGCAACCCACTATTATCATAGTCTTCTTGCAATGCGAGCGGTGCAAACTTTTCTATTGCTGATGTTACATCGGCTATTGTCATAGGCTTTATATTATTTTTCTTCTTGAGGAAGAACTACATCGATTGCCAATTCTTTGAGTTGAGCGTCATCAATAGTTGATGGAGCATCAATCATCATATCGCGTCCCGAGTTGTTTTTAGGGAATGCGATAACATCGCGAATTGAGTCAAGACCAGCAAGGATTGAAACAAAACGGTCGAAACCGAATGCCAAACCACCATGAGGAGGTGCACCATACTTGAATGCATTCATCAAGAAGCCAAATTTATATTGTGCATCTTCATCGGTGAGACCGAGAAGTTTAAACATTTTGTCTTGCAATTGAGCGTCGTGAATACGAATACTACCACCACCAAGTTCGTTACCATTCACGATCATGTCATATGCTGTAGCACGCACCTCGCCTGTTGCTGTATCAAGTTTATGGAAGTCTTCGGGATTAGGCGATGTAAATGGGTGGTGCATTGCATAGAAGCGTTGCGTTTCATCGTCCCACTCAAACAATGGGAAGTCAACAACCCATAGACAAGAGAATTTTTGTGGATCGCGCAAACCGAGTTGGTTACCCATTTCAAGACGCAATTCGCAAAGTTGCTTGCGAGTTTTCATTGTAGGACCTGCAAGAATCAAAATCAAGTCGCCAGGGTTAGCGTTACAACGCTCTGCCCATGTGCGCAATTCTTCTTCGGTGTAGAATTTTGACACTGAACTCTTGATTGAGCCATCTTCCTCAACTTTAACCCACATCATACCCTTTGCACCTATTTGTGGGCGTTTAACGAAGTCGGTCAATTGGTCGAGTTGTTTACGAGTGTAAGATGCGCAACCTGGAGCACAAATAGCACCTACATATTCAGCATCATCGAGCACTGCAAAACCTTTACCCACGGTGAGGTCTTTGATTTCAACAAACTTCATCTCGAAACGAGTATCGGGCTTGTCGCAACCATAATATTTCATAGCATCGGCCCATGTCATGCGAGGGAATGGATCGACGAAGTCAATATCTTTTACATATTTGAAAATGTGTTTTACAAGACCTTCAAACATTTGAAGCACATCTTCTTGCTCAACAAACGACATTTCGCAGTCAATTTGAGTAAACTCGGGTTGACGGTCGGCACGAAGGTCTTCGTCGCGGAAACATTTCACGATTTGGAAATAGCGGTCAAAACCACTCACCATCAAGAGTTGTTTGAATGTTTGTGGTGATTGTGGCAATGCGTAGAATTCACCTGGATTCATGCGTGAAGGCACCACAAAGTCGCGAGCACCCTCGGGGGTTGATTTAATCAACACAGGTGTTTCTACCTCTATAAAGCCTTTTTCATCGAGATAGCGACGAATTTCAAACGCCATTTTGTGACGCAACTCAAGATTGCGACGCACTGCAGGACGACGCAAATCGAGATAACGATATTTCATGCGCAAGTCATCGCCACCATCGGTGTCATCTTCAATAGTAAATGGAGGCACATCTGACTTGTTTAATATTTTCAAATCGGTTGCTATAATTTCAATATCCCCGGTAGGAAGATTGGCATTTTTGCTTGAACGCTCAGCCACTTTACCTGTAACCTGGATTACATATTCACGGCCAAGATGATTGGCTGCTTCACAAAGTGTGGCATCGGTTTCGTTATTAAACACTACTTGAGTTACGCCATAACGGTCACGCATATCTACAAAGGTCATACCACCCATTTTGCGCGCGCGTTGCACCCAACCGGCAAGAGTCACTTCAGTTCCGGCATCATTTATGCGGAGTTCCCCGCAAGTTTTACTTCTAAACATATCTGTGTATTGAAATTATAAAACATTTTATACTATTGAGTGGCTTTGCTTTTCGCAACATAGCAATTTACAAAACACACCTAATGAAATTTCGTGTAAAGTTACAACATTTCATTGAATTTACCCCACATTTATAGCACTTTTTACAACTCTCTACCATCGGCCAAACCACATTTTGACCTTTTCCATAAAAGTTTGAGGCTGTGGCTTTATGTGTATATTTTGTTTGGGTTCATCTTTATCAAGAAATAATATCGATGAATGCAACACTATCGCTATCGTTTTTTCGAAATTTACAATTCCGTGCACTCGCGACAACGATATTTTATTAAACAACGATGAGGGGTCAAGACTATTTATAACTATTTTATTATCGACAATTTCAATGCCATGTGTTTCACCCACTTTACCAAACAATAAAGCGACATCAAGTCTATCGATTGATCTAGGCTTTTTGCGATACTTTTTATATACCTCTTTTATTACTTCTTTGGTTATCATAAGCATGCATTTATAATAAAACAATATGTGTAATAAAGCACATTATACATTTTACTAACAACAAAGATATGACTTTTGTTCAATATAATTCAAAAAAAATGTGAGAATCATTGAGATGCTCACATTTCCTTTTATGGTATAACAACCGTGTATCGCAAATCTATATTGCACAAATTAGCGACTCGGCATATATCACTGCTACTCCGGCCAAATATCCAAGTAGTGCGAGCAAACTCACATTCTTTAAATACCAGCCGAAACTTATTTTTTCAAGCCCCATAGCAATTACACCTGCAGCCGAACCGATTATTAATATACTACCACCCACTCCAGCGCAATAGGTTAGCAACAACCAGAACAATCCATCGGGGGCAAATGCTTGGGTATATACTGGGTCAACACTTGCCGCAATAACTTCGGGAGTTGCGATAGGATACATTCCCATACAACCTGCAACCAATGGCACATTGTCAACAATCGACGACAACACACCCACCGATGATGCGATTGTGAACACCTCATGCACATTTTCATCGAGATAGGTTGCAATTGAGCCAAGAATTCCCGCACTTTGCAAGCCTGCTACCGACATGAGAATACCAAGGAAAAACAATATTGTGGGCATATCAATATGCTCAATAACTTTCGATACTCGATTCTTTGCCGACTCTTCAATATCACGTTTTCGTCCATAAAGGATTTCGGTCAAGGCCCACAACACGCCCAACACAAACATCACTCCCACATATGGAGGCAAGCCTGTAACCGCCTTAAATACAGGAACCGACAATAGACCTAATACACCTACAGCGAAGACTCCACGGCTAAATCGTGGTCCTACTCCCTTGGGTAATTTTAATTTTTCATCAACTGAAGGCAATTTTTTATCGGTCTGTCTTTTAAATCTAATCGACACTATTAACAACGGTATCAACACCGATACAATACTTGGGAGCAATAGGTATTTCACCAATGGGACTGTTGTCACATTACCTCGCATCCATAACATAATTGTTGTCACATCACCTATTGGCGACCATGCGCCTCCACTATTTGCCGCAATAATCACAATTCCAGCAAAAAGCAATCTATCGGATTTTTCTTGAAGCATTCGGCGACACACCATGACCATTACGATAGTCGTAGTCATGTTATCCAATACTGCCGACATAAAAAAAGTTATACCGGCGAGGAGCCATAGCAATAAAAATTTGTTGTGAGTAGTGATGCGACGAGTTATTATAAAAAATCCCCCATGACGGTCAATAATCTCGACTACCGTCATCGCACCTATCAAGAAAACCAATGTTTCACATGTGCTACCGATGTGTTCCAGCAACTCGGTTCCTACATTTGTCCCAGGAGAACCGATTGCATAAACCGACCATATAAGGCCAAACATAAGTAAAGCCGATGCGGCTTTATCAACTCTCAACTTATGCTCCATTGCTATACATGCATAGCCAATGACAAATATTGCTATTATTAAAGGAATCATTGTAAAATTTAAGGTGTTAATTTTTTATCAAAACAAACGACTTTCATTGTTTTTATCGAACTCAATTGTCGATATTTCACATATCACATTAAAACAGTTTGATTTAAGGTCGATAACCCGAAGGCGTTTATTATTTTCATCTACAAAGGTACTCATTTTTTGCCATTTTACGACCTTTTTGCTCTATGATTTTATCTATATGAACAAAAAAATGTGTGAACACTCTCGTGCCCACACATTAATATAATATAGAATTATTATCAAGTATTAACCAAGGAATGCCAATAGCACACCTGCTGCAGTTGCCGAACCGATTACACCAGCAACATTTGGACCCATAGCATGCATCAACAAGTAGTTAGATGGATCATATTCAAGTCCGAGGTTGTTAGAGATACGAGCCGACATAGGCACAGCCGATACACCTGCGTTACCGATAAGTGGATTGAGTTTTTTATCTTTAGGCAATACAAGATTGAACAATTTAACAAACAACACGCCCGATGAAGAAGCAATGATGAATGCCATGAAACCAAGGAAGAAGATACCAATAGTTTCTATTGTCAAGAACTCTGATGCTTGAGTAGAAGCACCCACAGTCATACCAAGGAGAATTGTCACGATGTCGGTCAACGCGTTGCTTGCAGTTTTTGCAAGACGAGTAGTCACACCACATTCGCGCAACAAGTTACCAAAGAACAACATACCCAACAATGGAAGTGCAGTAGGCACAACGAAGCAAGTCAACAACAAGCCCACGATAGGGAAGATGATTTTTTCGTTTTGCGACACGGCACGCGCTGGTTTCATCTTTATCAAGCGTTCTTTCTTTGTAGTAAACAATCGCATCAATGGTGGTTGAATCACAGGCACGAGTGCCATATATGAATAGGCCGACACAGCGATTGCGCCCATCAAGTTAGGAGCAAGTTTTGATGACACGAAGATTGCAGTAGGACCATCAGCACCACCGATAATTGCGATAGCACCAGCTTGGTCGGGAGCAAATCCCAATGCCAAAGCAACCATATAAGCGCCGAAGATACCAAATTGAGCTGCTGCACCCACAAGCATCAACTTAGGATTAGCAATCAATGCAGTAAAGTCGGTCATCGCACCGATTCCAAGGAATACAAGTGGAGGATACCAACCGGCACTCACACCATTATAAAGAATGTTCAATACAGTTCCTTCTTCATAAATGCCGACTTCCATACCGGCAGAGAAAGGAATATTACCAATGAGAATACCAAAACCGATTGGCACGAGCAACATTGGCTCAAAATTTTTCTTTATGGCAAGATATAGGAAGAAAATACCCACCGCAAGCATCACGAAATGCTCCCATGTAGCATTGTAAAAACCTGTCATTTCCCAGAAGGTCTGCAGGTTACCTGCCATAAATTCACTTAAAGATTGTTCCATATTAAGTTAATTTATTCGAGAGTAATAAGAGCAGCACCTTCGAGCACTGAATCTCCAGGATTTACATTAATAGATGCAACTTTGCCATCACGACCTGCATGAATAGCATTTTCCATCTTCATAGCTTCAAGAACAGCAACTGTATCAGATGCTTTTACAGTATCACCCACTTTAACAGCAATTGAAATCACAACACCGGGGAGTGGAGCTTTCACTTGTGCGCCACCTGCAGCAGCAGCCGATGGTTTAGAGATTACCTTTTCACCTGCTTGAGTGCGTGGAGCAGCCGATGGGCGTGGAGCCGATACAACTTTTACTGTTTCTTTCTTTTCGAGTTCTACCTTATAGGGAGTGCCGTTAACTTCAACTTGAGCAATACCATTGTCGATATCGCCTACGGCTACCTTATAGGTGTTACCATTGATTTTATATTTATATTCTTTCATTGTGGTAAAATTAATTAATATTGGTTAGCAATAAGCGATTAACGACGAGGCAACTCGCGCAATCCATAAATTTTTGAGCTCCAAGGTGAATATGCTTTCTTAACCTTATTGATGGTAAGAATTGTATTTTCTTGGTCGTGAGCATTAAGGTGTTCGTGAAGAGCCATAACAATAGCAGCAATCTCTTCGCCCGAGTCGTGGGCTGGAGCATCGGCTTTTGACACAGTTTTTGGATCAACACCTTGTGAGCGCATCTTGTTGATTTTTGAAACGAGTGAACCTATTTTGCTGATAGCATAGAAACAAAGGCTCAAAACCAACAATGCGGCAAACACAATACCCATTGCCATCAATGTGAGCACAAAACCATTTTCGTCAAGGATGCGGAAACTTTCTACCTTTGTATTGGTGTCAACAATGATATTGTTGCTGCTTGGTGTGATATATTTGTCACCACCATCACGCACTTCCCATGCATCTTGATTCATACCACCTTTACCATCAGCCTTGCGAGCAAATGTAGTGTTTGCTTTAAGGTCGGCAGGGATAGTCACTTTATCAAGCACTGTTTCTTGGTCAGCGTCAAAAATGTAGATTGTTTCACCAGGGTTGATTTTGAAACTGATGTGGAAAGTACCTTTATTAGGTTCGCCATCAGCCCAAAATACTACATGTTGCAATGCAGGAATTTCAGTATTCACATCACCAAGAGGCACAGGGTAAAGCGTAGGCTTTGTGCTGTCGTTAGTGAGATAAATACTTGAAATTTCCATTGAAGCGTGTGTTGCGTTATACAACTCAATCCAACCATGGCGCATGCCATAGTCGTCAACCACGCTTGAGTCGTTTTGCACCATCACCTCATTTATGCACAATCCCTTACGACCTTGAGCAAAAGCCGCTGTAGAGATTGCCATAAAGGCAACGAGCATTAATAATAATTTCTTTTTCATAAATCTTATAATGTCGTCGATTATAGAGGTATATTACCGTGCTTTTTAGCAGGGTTGGTTACTTTCTTAGTTGCAAGTTGTTGCAATGCACGAATCACGCGGAAACGAGTGTTGCGTGGTTCAATAACATCATCAATGTAGCCATATTTAGCTGCATTGTATGGGTTACAGAACAACTTGTTGTATTCTTGTTCTTTTTCGGCAAGAACTTGTGCAGGATTTTCTGATTCTTTAGCTTCACGAGCATAGAGAACCTCAACAGCACCGGCACCACCCATAACAGCGATTTCGGCAGTTGGCCATGCATAGTTCATGTCACCACGGAGTTGTTTACAGGTCATCACGATGTGGCTACCACCGTAGCTCTTACGCAATGTTACTGTCACCTTGGGCACTGTTGCTTCACCATAAGCATAAAGAAGTTTAGCACCGTGAAGGATAACGCCGTTATATTCTTGACCTGTACCTGGAAGGAAGCCTGGCACGTCAACAAGAGTTACCAAAGGAATGTTGAATGCGTCGCAGAAGCGTACGAAACGAGCACCCTTGCGTGAAGCGTTGCTATCAAGCACACCTGCCAAGAATTTTGGTTGGTTTGCTACGATACCCACTGCTTGACCATTGAAGCGAGCGAAACCTACGATAAGATTCTTTGCATAGTCGCGTTGTACTTCAAGGAATTCGCCATTGTCGATGATTGCACCGATAACTTCATACATATCGTAAGGTTTGTTGGCTGAATCAGGGATGATTTCATTCAATGAATCTTCAAGACGATCGATAGGGTCATCACATGGTTGCAATGGAGCTTCTTCGAGGTTGTTTTGTGGAATGTAACTGAAGAGTTTGCGAATGATAGTCAATGCTTCTTCGCCATCTTCGGCAGCAAAGTGAGCCACACCACTCTTTGAAGAGTGAACTTCAGCACCACCAAGAGCATCTTGTGTTACATCTTCACCAGTTACAGTTTTCACTACCTTTGGACCAGTGAGGAACATATAAGAAATGCCTTTAGTCATGATAGTGAAGTCGGTCAATGCTGGAGAATAAACAGCACCACCAGCACATGGACCGAGGATACCCGAAATTTGAGGGATTACACCCGATGCCATAATGTTGCGTTGGAAAATTTCGGCATAACCTGCAAGTGCGTTGATACCTTCTTGAATACGAGCACCACCCGAGTCGTTAAGACCGATAACAGGAGCACCCATCTTCATAGCCATATCCATCACTTTACAGATTTTCAATGCCATTGTTTCTGACAATGAACCACCAAACACAGTGAAATCTTGTGCAAACACATATACAAGACGACCGTCGATTGTACCATAACCAGTTACAACACCATCTCCAAGGAAACTTTTCTTTTCTTGGCCGAAGTTGGTACAACGGTGTTTTACAAACATGTCTAATTCTTCAAAAGAGCCTTCGTCGAGCAATTGAGCGATACGTTCGCGAGCTGTATATTTGCCTCTTTCGTGTTGTTTTTGGATAGCTTTTTCACCGCCACCCAAACGAGCCTCATTGCGCAATGCGATGAGTTCTTGTACTTTAGCAAGTTGATTACTCATTACTATTTTTATAAAAATTTGTTATTGATTACTTATTAGGATCTTCGCAAAGTTCGATCAATGCACCACAAGTTGATTTTGGGTGAAGGAATGCGATGTTAAGGCCTTCAGCACCCTTGCGAGGAGCTTTGTCGATAAGAGCGCAACCTTTTTCTTCAGCTTCAGCAAGAGCGTTAGCCACGCCATCTTCCATTGCGAAAGCGATGTGTTGAATACCACCACGGCCACCGTTTTTAGCGATGTACTTTGAAATTGCACTGTCTTCGCTTGTACCTTCAAGAAGTTCGATTTTAGTTTGACCTACTTGGAAGAAAGCAGTACGCACTTTTTGGTCAGCCACCTCTTCAATAGCAAAACATTTAAGACCAAGAACTTTTTCGTAGAAAGGGATAGCTTCGTCCAAACTTGGAACTGCGATACCCACGTGTTCAATATGAGAAATATTCATAATAAATTGATTTATGAGGTTAATTTATTGTTAGTTATCACACATTTCGTAGCGAGAAAAAGACGCAATGCACCCTTTCCCGCTCTTTTACGTTGCAAATATAATTAATTTATTTGAATAATAAACCTATTTTCACTATTTAATCACACCTCAAAATAATGGGAAATTAAAAAAAGAAAAGTGAGAAGAAAAACTGAAGTCCACACAAAAGCCCGGATTAAATAAGTGCTGCCCTCTCATCGTTGGCGTTTATTCTATAAATCACTCGTTATCAACAGCTTCCCACCCTCACGAAAAACACAAAAATAATTTTGATATTTCAATTTTATTATATACATTTGCATCATCAACTATTTATCTTTTAACCACTTAATACACCATGACTATGCGAAAATTTCAATTACTTTCCATTTGCTTTTTAGCATGCTCTGCTATATTGTTCACGGCATGCAGCGATGACGACGAACCTTGCACCAATTCACAAAGACCCGATTTTTCTGTTTCATTCTTCGAAGATGGTAATAACAACCCTATTAAAGAAACAAAATTCTTCCTCCCGGCTTATGACGATAGCATATCTGATTTGAGCAATACCACTGGCATTCACTATAAAATCTCCAATTGCGCCAATGGGCACAATCACACCGACATTACTGTTGATTATATATATTCAGGCAATTTAAAAATAAAAATCTTCCCCAACCCCACCGACGTATCTTGTGGCAAAATCATTTTTTGGGCACCTATTGGGAGTGAATGTAAAAGAAACGAACAGATTCGTCTATATGTAACCGATGAAAAAAACAATACATCGATTACGAGTTTACATATAAATGTTGTTCCCCCTCAACTAAATAGCATTCTTCGTATGGGAGATAATGAACTAATTGTATACGAACGAGATGAAGCCAATGGCACATACAAAGCTTATTGTGCTTTAGGTAATTCACGGACCGGACTGCATATTGGTAATAGCTATGAAGTTAATGTTTCTTGGAGTAATTTGCCAAATATTGATGAAGCTAAATATTTTTTACAAAATGTCTATAACAATCAAAAAGACAAAGTAAAAGGCATTTGGTATCTTCAGAATAACTTGCGTTATGTTATGCTAAACGATGGTACTTATCAGTCTCTTCGTTATAGTGGCAAAGAATTAGAAGAATCTTATTTAGTCCTTCAAATCTACGATTATTATATCCCCAACTAAGCAACTGATAACAAAAACGAAGGGGGTGTGTCAAAATTAACCCCTCCGGTACTTCGTGCCACCTCCCCTAAAAATTTTTCAAATTTTCATAGGTGTCTAGTCCTAATATAGGTTTACTGGAAATTAAACAAAATTTAGGATTATGAATAAAACAGTAAACCGTTACACGGACGAAGAAAAAATTGCAATAGTCAATGAATATTATTCGTCTGGCAAAAGTAAAGAAGCAATC
>JAZRLP010000015.1:0-7321 GCA_045646905.1 Muribaculaceae bacterium | reverse complement strand
AACAAAATTTGATACAAATACAGGATTCTGGCGTTCATGTTTGGATACCAAGAAATCAATGAGCTTCCGTTATGGTATTTTTGAGGTTCGTCAGATTGTTGGTTCTGCTAAAGGCGCATCGGCTTCTCTTTGGTTCACCGCTGCTTCAGGTTTAGCAGATGGTTGTGAAATTGATATTTACGAAACATTTGGTAGTCCTGATTTAAATCCTAACCTACATACTTGGGCAAATTACAATACCAATCACACCGATCATAGTGCTGTTAGCGATTTTATTCGTGTAAGTGCTAAGCCCCCTGTAGGTGAAAATTTCTATGATGCTTTTCATTACATCGGTATTGAATGGAATGCAGATTACCTTGATTTCTATCTCGATGGTGAAATCTTCTGTGCAGTACCTATGACTGAAGAAAAATGGTATGCGTTTGAACAAAAGATTGCTCCCGAAATGGATTTGGCTGTTGTTGGAGGATTCTATGCATATGGAAATTATCCAGGTGATAGTGGTGGTATTCAGGAATTACTTGATTTTGAAGTAACACAATATACTGACTATGTGCGTATTTTCCAAAAGAATGGCGAACGCCAAAGAGTTTGGGATTATTTAGCTGATTAATTTAGATGTATTTATAAACCCTAAAATTTTAGATTATAATTTTACTTAAAATGTATGGACACCCTATAAGATGGGGTGTCCATACAAAAATCTTATTTGGAGGTATAGGTAGATGAAATATTTCTCACAAATAACGGCCGCTTGTGTCTGTTTTTCGCTTATTTTATCATGCTTGACCGTTAGTGCTACAAAAACTGACACTAATATTATCATGGAAGATAAGGTGGAAAATGTTTCTATAGCCGATTACGGGAATTACATTAAAGAATTTGGTTATTCCACGGCTTTAAATAACGTCAACACAAAGATATCATCTACCAATGGAGACGTTTCTGAATATAGCGATAAAAATTCAGTTTTACTTAAAGTTGAAAATTATGCGGTATTTACTGTGGATATACCTGAAGATGCCGCTTACAATATAAAAGCAATTTTTGCTAATGTTAAGGAAGCAACCGAAGAATATCACATTTCACTTAGCATCGATGACCAAATCCCATTTGCTAATTGTGAAGATATTACGTTTTCTTCGGTTTGGCAGGATGATGGGGATATTCGCGAGCTTCCAAACGGTGATCAGATTGCACCTTCGCAAAAGCATGAGGATGGCTATTCTGAAGCAATATTGAAGGATAAAAATGGACTTGTTCTAAAACCTTATGAATTTATGCTTTCAAAGGGAAGTCATGAAATTAAGGTTACCTGTCTTGAAAATGATTTTTATTTAGCAGATATTATTTTGACTGCACCCGAAATTGTTGAAAGCTATGACAAGGTATCATCTGGTTATTACCAATTTGAAAAATACGATGGTGCACAAATAGTTATTGAAGGTGAAGATTCGCTTTGGCGTGATTCAGCATCACTATCACCAAAAAATGATCGTGCAAGTTCAAATGTGTCACCAAGTAATCCTAAAAATTCAGTTATTAACTATATTGGCGGTGAGGTTTGGAGTGCACCTGGTGATACAATTGCTTGGGAATTTAACGCTCCAAAGGACGGGCTTTATAAAATAGGATTTTCTTTTAATCAAAGTTACGTAACAAATGGTGAAACTTTCCGTTGGCTTAAAATTGATGGTAAAACTCCTTTTGATGAAGCAACAAAAATTGGATTCAATTATGGTAGCTCTTGGCAGTTCAAAGAGTTTGGTGAAGAAGAAAAAGAACCATATATGGTTTATCTTACCGAAGGTCCTCATGAAATTTCGATGTCTGTTACCTTAGCAGACACCTCTGATCTTTTAAACCGATTGGGGGTTGTCGTTGAGGATTTAGGCAATCTTTATCTTGATATTCTCATGATAACTGGTGAAAGTCCTGATGCAAATCGCGACTATGAATTACATAAACAAATACCTAACTTTGTAAATATTCTTGAAAGTTCTAATAAAGAACTCAAAGCTCTTAAAGGTTCAATCGGTAAAGAACTTACTGTTAATGGTGAAATTGAAGGCGCACTTAATAATATGATTCGTATCATTGATGAAATGACAAATAATCTTTATGAAGCACATACACAGGTTGGTTCGTTTTCTTCTGCTCAACAAACCTTAAGTGCTTGGCTTTATGATATGCGCCAAATGCCATTGGGTATAGATCAAATTATTATCGGTGCACCCGACAGTGATTTTGATACACCAAAGGCTTCATTCTGGCAAGGATTAGCTTTTGGATTTAAGCGTTTTATATTTGCTTATATAAAGGATTATAGAAACGATAATGTCACATCAACAGAGGGACGTAAGACCATCAAGATTTGGGTTAACTGGGGTCGTGACCAGGTTAAGATTTTATCTAACCTTATTTACAGCGATTTTATGGCAAATAATGACATTGATGTTGTTATTGAACAGGTAAACGCAACCTTGGTACAAGGTGTTATTTCGGGGAATTCACCTGACCTATACCTGCATTTGAGCCGTTCACAACCTGTAAACCTTGCAATGCGTGATGTTCTTTATGATCTTAAAAACTTTGATGATTATGAAGAAGTAATTGCAAAGAATTTCTGTGAGGGTTCTGAAACACCTTATTTATATGAAGGTGGTTGTTATGCACTACCTGATATGCAGCAATTCAACGTAATGTTCTATCGTGAAGACATATTAAATAAGTTGGGACTCAAGGTGCCTAATACTTGGGATGAATTTATTCAAACCACAGCTGTATTACAACGTAATAAAATGAATGTGTATTTGCCTTATATAAAACTTGCGTCTACCGCAACTGTCGACGTTGGTGTAGGAGGACTAACTTTCTATCCATCACTTCTTATGCAAATGGGTGGATATATCTATAATGACAAACAAAATGCAACTGCACTTGCAGATACAACAGCAGTTAAAACATTTAATTTCTGGACTGATTTTTATACACGTTATGGATTAGAACCACAGGCAGATTTTTATAACAAGTTCCGCGCTGGTGTATATCCTTTGGGTATCACAAATTACACAACCTGTTTTACTATTAGCGCCGGTGCTCCTGAAATTGATGGCAAGTGGAAAATTGCTGAGATACCTGGCATTGTTGATGAAAACGGGAATATTAATCGCACCTGTGCAGGCTCTGGTTCGGGTTGTGCAATTATGAATAACAGTGACGAAAAAGAGGCTGCTTGGGAATTCCTCAAGTGGTGGGTATCTGAAGATGTTCAATATCGTTATTCACGTGATGTTGAGGCAGTTTTGGGTGAAACAGCACGTGTAAGTTCTGCTAATGTTAACGCAGTTAAGCGTCTTTCTTGGGACCCTGAAACATTAGAGGTTATTATGAATCAATGGAATAATGTTACCGAGGTGCCAGAAGTTCCTGGTAGTTATTACGTTGCACGTTCTATTGATCAGGCTTTTTGGGCAGTTAAGAATAAGACAGATTCACCTCGTGAAGCGATGATTAAGTGGGCTGAGGTCAGCGACCGTGAAATCGAAAGAAAAATCAAAGAATATTCTAAGTAAGGAGGAATAATATGAAGTTTAAAAACACTTTGAACACAATGAAGCAAAACTGGGAACTTTATGTTTTGTTAGCACCATTCCTTATATTGTTCTTCCTGTTAACGGTTTTGCCTGTACTTTCCAGTTCGGTATTAAGCTTTTTTAATTTTGATATGGTATCACTACCAAAATTTGCTGGCTTAGAAAACTATATTAGAATGTTTACAGAAGATGATATTTTCCTAACAGTTTTAAAGAATACCATTGTTCTTGCAATTCTTACCGGTCCAGCTGGTTTCTTTCTTGCTTTCGTGCTTGCATGGATGATAAATGAATTAGGCCCTTTCTTACGCACAGTGCTTTCTTTTATGTTTTATGTACCAGCTCTTACAGGTGGAGGTCTTCTCATTTGGTCAATTGCCTTTTCGGGGGACAGCTACGGTTATGTAAATGCGGTGCTTTTATCACTTGGTATTATAACTTCACCTATTCAGTGGCTTTCAAATGCAACTGCAATTATTCCTATTGTTGTTGCAGTTCAGCTATGGTCAAGTATGGGAGTATCTTTTCTTGCAAATATTTCATCATTACAAAATGTTAATCCTGAATTATATGAAGCAGGTGCAGTTGATGGTATTAGAAATCGTTGGCAAGAATTGTGGTATATTACTTTACCCGGCATGAAGAGTATGCTCTTATTTAGTGCAGTTATGACTATAGCGAGTGCATTTTCAATTAGTGGTATTATTACACAGCTTGCAGGTTATCCTACAGTAAATTATGCCGCAGATACAATTGTTTCATATCTTAATGGCGTTGGTTCTGTTAAATATGAAATGGGTTATGCATCGGCAATTTCTGTTATTTTATTTGCCCTTATGTTTGGTGCAAGAAAGCTATTTGTGAGCTTACTAAATAAGGTGGGTGAATAATATGGTTAATCTAAAAAAGAAAAAAATGAAGGTGCATTCACAGACACAGGTTAAAAGATATACAAGATCTCGAGCTGGCAATTTTTTCTTCTTTTTCTTCTTGTTTCTTTTTGGAGCATTTTCTGTAATTCCATTGGTTTACAGTATTGTTACATCCTTTAAGCCACTTGATGAACTGTTGATTTTTCCACCATCATTATTCATTGTTAAAAGACCTACGCTTGAAAACTATTTGATTCTCCCAAGTCTTATTGAGAGCTTAGAGGTACCGTTTTCAATTTATGCGTTTAACAGCTTGTTTGTAACAACTGTCGGTACAATTTTGCATGTTTTAGCTTCGGCTTCTGCTGCATTTGTACTTTCTAAGTCAAAAATTAAATATAAAAATGTAATTTTTATGGTCGTTCAGTTATCGCTTCTTTTTAATGCTTACACCCTTATGATACCTCGTTATCTTATATATAGTGGTATGGGTATCATTGATACTTTGTGGTCTTATATTTTACCTGCAATTCCGTCCTCCATGGGTGTATTCCTTATGAAACAGTATATGGATGGATATGTGCCTGATGCACTTATTGAAGCGGCTAAAATTGATGGTGCAGGTTGGATTCGTACCTTCTGGACAATTATTTTCCCATGCGTTAAGCCCTGTCTTTTGACGCTAACTTTGTTCTCGTTTAGAGATATGTGGTCGCTTGTCCCACAAGGTACAATCTTTAGTGAAACTTTAAAGACCTTGCCTATGGTAATGTCAACGGTTGTTTCTGGTGGTCTTGCACGTTCTGGTGCTGCAATGGCTAACTCGGTACTTATGATGATTCCACCGATCATTGTTTACTTTATTTCTCAAGGTAGTCTTAAAGAATCAATGAGTAGTGCAGGCATTAAGGGATAAGGAGGAAAGATTAAGTGAAACAAAGTTTTTTAATCAAAAAATTATTAGTAGTTTTACTAAGCATCGCATTGATTTTTGTGTTTGCTATTAATGCTTTCGCAGAGTCTTCCCCGACATCTTCAGTTAATTCTCAACAAGGTAGCTTTATTTCTTATACTTATTGGCAAGAGTTTGGCACTGATTCTAAAACTGCAGTTCCATGTAAGCCAATGTATAAGGTAAAACATGTAATATCTGGTGCCGATTTGGGGCTTGCTCCATTTACTAATATAGATGATGTTTTTGCTAGTGAAGATAATAATATCTATATACTTGATGGTGAAGCTTCAATTATCTATATTTTAGATTCGTCGTATAAACTTACAGGTAGTATTACTGCCGTAAAAGGTGATAAGGATTATACTTTTAATGGTTCAAAAGGCATTTTTGTTAAAGATAGTAAAATTTATATTGCGGATACAAAAAATGCAAGGGTTTTAATCTGTGATCTAGAAGGTAATCATATTAAAACTCTTACCTTGCCTGATTCAAGATTAATCCCTGAGGGATTTGATTATAAGCCTATAAGGGTTGCAGTTGATAGTTCAAATACTGTTTATGTTGCTAGCGATGGTTCTTTTTACGGTGCATTGGTTTACTCTGCAAATGAAGAATTTATGGGCTTTTATGGTGCCAACAATGTAGCAGCTTCAGCTTCTACGGTACTTAAAACTATTTTTGATCGTTTGTTTTCAAACGATACTAAAAAGGGATCGTCCGTATTGTCTTTACCTTTCCAAATTAATGATTTGGTTGCAGGACCTGACGATTTTATTTATACCGCAACAGCTGGTAAAAGTGGTGAGTCAAAAGGTCAGGTGCACGTTTTAAATCCAGGTGGCAAGGATACATTAGGCAAAGATTCATTTAATTTTGCTGATTTAGAGGTTACTAATCACAACGGTCAAATGCAACACCAAGGTATTGAAAGTATTGACGTAGATGCTGACGGATTCTTTTATATATTAGATTTTCGTTATGGTAAAGTTTTTTGGTATGATAAGGAATGTAATTTGTTATCAGTATTTGGCGGCTCACTGGGTATAGGTGAGCAGGAAGGCACATTTGCAATCGCAAATGCAATTGCAGTTAATGGTACCGATGTGATTGTTGCTGATAGCAGCAGAAAGAGCATTACTGTTTTCTCAATTACCGCATATGGTGCGTTGGTTCGTTCGGCACAGGTTAAAACATTAGCTGACGATTATGAAGCTGCTGAAGCTGAATGGAAGCAGGTTATAGCTCAGGACGCTAACAGTCAGCTTGGTTATAGTGGTCTCGCACGTGCTTTATTTGTTAATGGCGATAATGAAGGTGCCTTAGAATTTGCAAAGCTTGGCAATGACCGTGAGGTATATATTGACGCTTTTGAAAATTCACGTAGCGATATTTTAGCAAAATTCTTTGTACCATTTATTATTTTATTTATTGTATTAACAGTAGCCGTTATTTTATTTAGATGTTATAAAAAGAAAAGCGGCTTTGTTTTAATTAAAAATAAAGAAGTACTTCTTTTAAAGAAAAGTATATTCCATCCGTTTGAAGCTTTTGAAACTTTAAGGGAAAAGAAAATGGGTTCTGTTGTTATAGCAACAATATTACTTGTTTTATTTTATTTGGTTTCAGCTGTTTCGGATATTGCTTCGGGATTTGCTTATTACAACTTTAACGCTGCCACCTATAACTCGTTCTTTGTATTTTTAAGTACAATCGGTTTAGTTATACTTTGGGTAGTGTCTAACTGGCTTATATGCGTACTGCTTGGTGGCATTGGTAAAATGAAAGAAATTTACGTTGTTACTTGTTATAGTTTAGTACCAATAATTTTCTCGACAATATTAGGAGTAGTGCTTTCTAATATACTTGTTCCTGATGAATTTGTTTTCGTTACAATC
>JAZRLP010000014.1:0-65891 GCA_045646905.1 Muribaculaceae bacterium | reverse complement strand
TGGAAAAATTATTTCTTTTCGCAAAATATATCTAATTTTGAATAGTTGAACTGTAATACGGAGCTAGCTCCGTATTACACTCTTATTTTGATTATACATTTATTAACAATTTAAAAGTAAACCTTTTTCAGGACGATACAGGGAGAGTTTCGAGGTTTTCAATTTATTTGATGTAAATTTTAGAAACTTTATTGCCTTGCTTTTTGATGAATACGCCACCTTGTGGGTTAGCAACTTTGATACCTTGGAGGTTGTAGTATTCAACAGGTGCTTCGTTGATTTCAATGTTTCCAATGCCGGTAGTCTTGATTTCAAGTACTTGAGAAGAAGGTGCTACGGTCAACGACTTGCGAGCAGGATTCTTCATTGTGAATGCCATGAAACCATATTGACGAGAGAAGATGAGCAAGTTGTCGGCAGGGTCAAACATCATTTGTTCGATTGCTGCTGAACTTGCAGCTGCATGTCCTACACTGATTTCGTAACTAAACTTGAGTGATGGAGTGTCGCCATTCCATGTTACATCGTAGATGTTGATGTTACCATAGTTGTCGTTGGCAACAGCAAGTTTAGTCATTGCCTTGTTGATTGCGATACCACTTTCGGGGGCCTCGGTCATGTAGTTGGCATTACCCAAAGAATATGAATTGAATTTGAGGTTGCCACTATGATCCATGAATAGGAATGCAGGTTTGATTTCTTCGGTGTTGTCATAAGTGATATAGTTTTGGCACACCCACACACCTTTTTCACACACAGCAAGTTCAACATTATTGTTAGCAAGGTAGTCGGAAATTCCGTCAAATACATATGTAGGAGTAGTGTTCCATGTATCGGCAGTACCTAATTTGTAACGAATCAATTTCTTTCCTGTGCTATAGTCTTCGCAAAAAGTGTACATGTAGCGTTCGCTACCTGTTCCCCAGAAGTCAACGCAAGTGCTACTACCACCTACTACAGCGCTACCATTGGTCCATTGACCGCTTGAAGCGCGAGAGCCTTGGAATACTTGAGCAAATGAGCTATTTGCAGGGTTATATACATATATACCTGAGTTGCCATCACTCCAGTCGCTTAAGTAAAGTTTACCTGAGTTTGCTTTGATGCGATAAGGAGAAGAACTTGTTCCAGTGCTAAATTTGTCAGTGAGGATAATGCCACCATTCTTTGTGAGATCAGGGAGGAATGCTTGAACACCTTCGGCATAACCTACCGAAGAGTAAACATGTCCGAAGTATGGGCTTTCGCTATCGAGGTCGATAGTAACACCACCACGACGGTTATTTGCAGTAACGCCACCTTGGTTGTGGAATACTTCGGCACCGATGCTTTCTTTGTTGTGAACAGCAACGCCCCATGTGTAGTTGCCGATAGGAAGGTCGCCTGCTTCTAATAGAGCAACACACTCACCTTTAGCAAGTAATGATGGGATTGATGAAACATCAATAGAAGTAACTTCGCCGGTTTCGATGTTGGTAAACACGATGTCAAGACCTTTTACATTATCGGTCAATGAGTAAGTGAGTTTGTATAACTCGCCATTAGGCTCGGTTTTAAATCCGTAAGCAAATGCACCACGATTTGCCGAAGGAGTTTCGGGCTCGGGTTCTGGTTCAGGGTCGGGAGTAGGAGTAGAACCCGAGCCTGTGATTGCTTGTGATGCAGGAGCATTTGTTACAGTGTTGCGAGCAGGATTGCGAAGAGTGAATGCCATAAGACCTTGTTGACGAGAGAAGATGAGCATATTGTCGGCAGGGTCAAATGCAATTTGTTCGATATCGGTTGTGCTACCTACTTCAACGGCATATTGATATGCAAGAGAAGGAGTGTCGCCATTCCATGTTACTTTGTAGATATTTACATTGCCACCTGAATTACCTACTGCAAGATAACTCATATCGCTACTGATTGCGATACCACTTTCGGGTGATTGAGTGATAGCTTCAAGGCCACCAAGGTTATATGAGCTTAATTTGATGTTGCCATTGTGGTCCATAAACATAAATGCAGGAGCGGCTTGAGTAGAGTTTGTGCCACGAAGGTTTTGGCAAATCCACACACCTTTTTCGCATGCAACCATTTCAACATTGTTGTGTCCGAGGTTGTTTGTTACAGTGGCAAATGTAGCCGAAGGAGCAGCTCCCCAAGTATCGTTGTTGCCTAAATGGTAGCGAACGAGCATTATGCCACTGCTATAGTCTTCGCAGAAAGCATACATGCGACGCTCTGAACCAGCATTGTAGAATGCAATACCTGTAGTACTACCACCTACTACTGTTCCACCGTTGGTCCATTGTCCGCTTGAAGCGCGTGAACCTTGGAACATTTGGTTGAGAGAGCCGTTATCGGGGTTGTAAACATATACACCTGAGTTTTCGTCACTCCAGTCGCTGATATAAGCTTTAGAATTGCTTATTTTGATACGATATGGTGAAGAGCTTGTTGAGCTACTGAACTTGTCGGCATGGATAACGCCACCATTTTTAGAGAGATCGGGGTTGTAGCGTTGAATACCACCAGCATAACCAGTAGTAGTATAAACATGTCCGAAGTATTTGCTTTCGGTGTCGAGGTCGATAGCAACACCACCACGGCGGTTGTTATCGGTTGTGCCACCTTGGTTGTGGTAAACTTGAGCAGCGGTACTTGCTTCGTTGGCGATTGATACAGCCCAAGTGTATTCACCTTCGCCAATGTTAGCAGCGCTGATAGTTACAGAGTTGTTCCCTTTAGATACTTTACCAGCATCGTGAGTAGTTTTAGCACCAGTTGATTTGTTGGTGAGAATGATGCTTGCTTTAGGAGCGTTGGCAGTTGCTTTGTAAGAGAATACATAGTTGTCGCCACTCTTTGAAAGTGTGTGGCCGTAAGCATAGGCACCTTGTACAGGAACGAAGCTCATGCCTTCGCTTGAAATTGATGCAGTAGGATATACAATCTTATTAGCTTCAACAGTTACGCTGAATGAGCTTGTTGCATAGTCGGGGTGAGAACATTCTACTGTATATGTGCCAGGAGCAACTTTGTCAAATACGAATGCACCATTATAGAATCCGTCGGTTACAACAGTTTGTACTACTTGTCCATCTTTTTTAAGTTTAACAGTTGCACCATTGATAGGCAAATATTTGTCGAGAGTGCCTGTGTTGGGAGTATAATAGGTGTGAGTGAATGTTTGTGTAGCATGGCGAAGGATACCATAAATCATACCATATGAGTCTTTTTTGCCTAAAGAGAACCAGTCGTTGATACCTTTGGCATAGCCAATACCTTCGATGCGAGCCACAGCTGGGTTCATAATTTTGTGGCGTGCAGGTTGATAGGTGTGGAAGAATCCTTCCGACATATAACCAGGCACATTGAGAGAACTCAATACTTCGTAACCACTTGAGCCTTCAAGCAAGTGTGGACTGTTGGGATAGTTGGTCCACATCAAGTGAGGGTTTTCAAGTAGATACCAACCGGCAGCCATTGTACTATTGTAAGAATCGCTCATGCGTCCGTTATAGTAGAGAGCCATATAGTTGGTGTTTGTACCATCAACATATGCGTTAGAGTGGATTGAAATGAAGTAGTCAAAGTCGTTATAGTTGGCTTCGGCAGCTACTTCGGTGAGGTTGCGGTTATAGAGCTCTTCAGTGTCATCGCCATACCAAGGGGTATTCTTCACACGAGAGAACACGATAGGGTTTTTGAAGCTACGAGCAGCACCTATTTGGTGATGTTCGCCCGATTGGTTGAGAGTGCGGTCGAAAGGAACGCCCCATTCAATAAGTTTTTCCATGATACCAAACGCTTTCCAAAGGTTGGTGTTTGATTCGTGGAACCCAGTGGTATCTTTGAGAGCTTTGTTTACCAATGGAAGGTTACGAGTCATCCAACATCCGTGACCAGGGTTGATATATACACGAATGTCGTTAACTGTTACGGCCATCATAGAGGTCCACGCTATGATAGTCATCAATGTTAGAGAAAGAAATCTTTTCTTCATAATGTGGTAATTTTATGATGGTTATTATTTAGAAATATTTAATACGAAAAATTCACCTTGAGGAGTAACAAACGAAATGTTGTTGGCACCTACCGATGGATACATAGCTTTAACGCTTGCAGTAGTGAGCACTTGAGTGGTGCTGCTATTGATGCGTTTTGCAATGAGTTTAGAACTTGTAGTTTTTACGCCATCGTCTTTGTGATCCATGCCCACGATAGTGTTGTTGTCATACCACACCGATGCACGCAAAACACCTTGTGCAACTGGGTTGCTACCATCGATGTTGCACACAAAGCAACCTTCACCTACCACGAAGTAGAGGATTTTTTTGCCGTCGGGTGAAACTTGTGGCCACAAATAACTTTTACCTTCAACACCTTGAGGAGCCACGAGAGTAGTGATGCCGTTTTGAGTGATATACATGCTACCACGATTAATTGAAGCAACAGGGCGAGATGCTTCACCTACAAATGCGCCAGCATTAGCTTTCAACGCTTTGGCTGCGTCGGTGGCAAAAACTCGAGTGTCGCGAGTAGTGGGCGAAACCACTTTTGTTGCACCTGTTGAGATGTTTACACTCTTGAGGGTAGTGTAGCGACGCTTATCAGTACCATAGTTACTTTCACGGAAAATAACGGTGTTGTTGTCACTTGAAATTTTTAGGTCAAAACCGTTACCAGTGTCGCTGATGCGAGTGAGTTTGTTTGTCGAAAGGTCAATCTTGTCAAGACCCATACTACTTTGATGAGAGATAACTGCCCATTTGCCATCGGGGCTGAGTTGAGCTGTGCTCACTTTCACTCCTGCAGGAATAGCCACCTTGGTGGTGCTCTTCACGCTGAGGATTTGAGCATTCATGCCTAAACTAACTAAAAGAGTTAGGCCGAGAAGAATTTTTTTCATTTAGGTTGTATTTAAAGTTAATATTTAGCAAATATTGCTCATTGATAGGATTTTGATTGGTCAATATTACTATCAATAAAGAATAATCGGTAAAGTTAATAAAAAATTGATATAAAAGAGGGATGAAAAGTTATTTTTTTAAAGCGAAAACTTGATTAAATAGAGGTTTTGGTGAGAAAAAAGATTAAAAACTCACAAATAGAAAAAAACGAGCCGATGAGGGCTCGTTGATGTATAGAAATATAGCAAAATTATTGGGCTATATTGTTGACAAATTAAATAATCATTTAATTTAGAATTTCACTTCTGGAGCTTTGTTTGCACCTTCTTCAGCTTCAAAATATGGGCGTTTTTCAAAGCCGAACATTCCTGCAATAATAGAACGAGGGAAAGCGCGAATTGCAGAGTTATAAGTACGAGCAATTTCGTTGAAATTGCGACGCTCTACACTGATGCGGTTTTCGGTACCTTCCAATTGTGCTTGAAGTTCTTTGAAGTTTTCGTTGGCCTTCAATTCAGGATAAGATTCTGTAATAGCTAATAAGCGACCGAGTGTAGCACCCACTTCTCCTTGAGCTTTTTGATATTCTTGTAATTTTTCAGGAGTCAAATTCTCTGGATCAACAGTTACTTGAGTTGCTTTTGAACGAGCAGAAACAACAGCTTCAAAGGTTTCTTTTTCATGAGAAGCATAACCCTTCACGACATTTACTAAGTTAGGAATTAGGTCGGCACGCCTTTGATATTGGTTTTCTACATTACTCCATGCCGAGCTGACTTCTTCATCCATTTTTACCATACCATTGTATGAACTGATTAACCAAATTGCAATAGCACCAATTGCTACAATTAATCCAATTGTTGATTTCTTCATCTTGTTATAGTTTGAGAGTTAATAATATTGTTTTATATTAGAATCTACTACCGGCTCCACCTCCACCGAAACTTCCTCCACCGAAACTTCCACCACGAGGTGTGTGATTATAGCTTGACCTGCGGGGTGTAACTCTGCCAGATGTATTATTAAAGCCATCGTCTTTTGGGAAGTTGATTTTTTCTTCTTTCTCAAAAGTATGTCCACAATCTTGGCAAGTATAGGTTTTTTTCACAATTTCATAATCCTTTGTTTTTGATAGAGTATTGGATTTAGTCATTGTTGTATTTCTTTTTTTGCATTGAGGGCAACATGGCTTGGATGGTTTGAAGACTCTATATAGAATAAAAAATATGGGGGACAGAAATAATAATCCCATAATAATAAATCCCAAGTCATCTTCACTTTCTTCTTGTAATTCGTTGGTCATCGAGCCATTTAAATAGCCATTTAGTGCACGAATACCTTCTATCATACCAGTGTTCCAATCGCTCTTGCTTAAATGCTGTACCATATATTTACTTTGGATGCGTTTACAGATGGCATCAGGCAACACTCCTTCCAATCCATAACCGGTGGCAAATTGCACGCATCGTTCTTCGGTTGAAAGAAGAACGACCAACCCATTGTCGCGTCCTTTTTGTCCTACACCCTTTTCCTTACCCAAACGATGGGCAAAATCAAAGCAATCACCTCCTTCAATGCCAGTTACAACAACAACCATTGTCTGAATGCCTGTTTTTTCTTCCAAAGCATACAAAATGGAATCTATCGCTGCTACTGTGGAATCAGAAAGAATATTGTCGGGATTGCTGACATAGCGCGTTTTGTCCTCTAAATGCACCATCGGTATTTCTTGGATGGTGTAATCTTTTGCATGGAGATTCAAACCTCCCCATAGCATAAAACATATAATTATTGTTAGTATTCTATTCATACCTGAATATGTTTATGATTATATTGTATAGAATTAACTATCAATTGCAAAATTAAAAAAAAATTTAAAAAGCACACATTTGGGAGATAAAAAAACAATTTTTTTTTACGAGGACTTTTATTATCCTACAATATAGTAGGTAATAATAAACAAGTTGGCACAAGAAATTGTGCCAACAAGATGTAGTCTCTTTTATTAAGATACATAAATCTCAAAAAGACTGCATAAGTATATAGTTAGGAATATGATGCAAAAGTGTGGGTAACGACTATTTATCGCGCGAGATGATGTAGTCGATTATTGCAATGAAATGGTCGCGAGTTTGTGATGCGGGGAATTGCGAAATGATTTCAACGGCTTCATCGCGAAGGCGTTGCATAGTGTCGTAGGCATATTCGATACCACCATGTTGTTTGGCATACTCAATGAGGGTATTAATCTCATTGGTGTCGAGGATCTCTTTCTTTGACAATGCGAGCATTTCATCGTGTTGAGGTAATGACTCGTTGAGCAACACATGGAGCAAGGGAAGTGTGATTTTGCCCTCGCGAAGGTCGTTTCCGGTGGGTTTGCCTATCTTTTCATCGTTGAAATAGTCAAAGATGTCATCTTTTATTTGGAAACAAAGACCAAGCAAACGCGCTACTTTTGAGAGTTTTTCGGTGTCATCGTCAGATGCTTTCACAGCAAATGCTCCTACTTCAACACATGAAACAAACAATGATGCTGTTTTGCGATAGATAGTCTCAAAATAAGCATCTTCGTTGAGGGTGTGATAGCGAGCGTTATAAATTTGGTCTATTTCGCCAATAGAAAGGAGTTTACCGAGATTGGTAATTGATTTTATGATTTTGATGTCATCGGTTTCGATGGCTTGTAAAAGAGCCGAAGAAAGGAAGAAGTCGCCCACAAGCACAGCAATGTGGTTGTCCCAAATGTTGTTGATAGTAGCTTGTCCGCGACGCAATTTGGTGTCATCGACCACATCATCGTGAATGAGAGTGGCGTTGTGGAGTAGTTCCACAGCAGTAGCAGCCGAGATAACATTTTCGTTAACCTCGCCAAGCAATTTGGCACTCAAAATTACGATTATGGGGCGAATTTGTTTCCCTTTAGACTTGAGGTAACCTTCAATCACTTGATTCATCAACGCATTGGGCGATGTCAAAGTGTTGGCGATGCGTTGATTTAGCATCTCCAATTCGGGCGCGATTGATTGTTGTATTGATTGAAAAGTTGACATCAAAATTGAAATTTCGCACAAAATTAGTAAAACTTATAAAAATAGCGAGGCAAAATTCAATAAAAAGGAACAATAAAGTGAAAAAATGGTGTTTTTTTTGTTTTTTTTGAGAGAGTTGGTGTTTTTATGATTAATTTTATCGAATATTTCATAGTAATAAATTTATCACACGATATGAACGAAAAGAAATTACTTCTCATAGATGCTTATGCGTTAATATATAGAGCCTATTATGCGTTGATAAGAGCGCCTCGTTTTACCTCTAAAGGTTTAAATACATCGGCTATATTTGGTTTTTGTAACACTCTTGAAGATGTGTTGCGAAAGGAAAACCCCACGCATGTGGCTGTGTGTTTCGACCCCAAGGGTGGCACTTTCCGTCATGAAGCCTATCCCGAATATAAGGCGCAACGCGATGCGCAACCCGAAGACATAACTCTCTCAATACCATATATAAAAGATATCCTTGCAGCACTCAACATTACTGTCATTGAGGTGCCTGGCTATGAGGCCGATGATGTGATAGGCACTCTGTCGCGAAAGGCCGAAGGGGAGGGGTATCTCACCCTCATGATGACGCCCGACAAAGATTATGGGCAATTGGTTTCGGATCGCGTGTTGATGTATCGACCTGCGTTGAAAGGTGCGGGCTTTGAGGTGCGTGGAGTGAAAGAGGTGTGCGAAAAATATGGCATCGATTCGCCATCGCAGGTGATTGATTTGCTTGCTCTTGAGGGTGATGCAAGTGATAATGTGCCTGGATGTCCTGGCGTAGGCGAAAAGACTGCTGTTAAACTCATCAATGAGTGGGGTTCGGTGGAAAATCTCATTGAAAATGTCGATTCGCTCAAAGGTGCTATTCAAAAGAAAGTAGCCGAAAATATAGAGAAGATAAAATTCTCTAAATTCTTGGTAACGATAAAAACCGATGTGCCAGTTGAGGTTAATATCGATGACTTGGCTCGTAAAGATGCCGATGAGTCGCGTCTTGCCGAAATCTATACCGAACTCGAATTTAAGTCGTTCTTGGCCAAATTGGGGGTGGCTCCCGTTTCCAATGATGCGCCAGTTGCAGCGCAGCCACAACAGCAATCATCGTTATTTGATGCTCCATCATTGTTTGATGCCCCCGAAGAGCCACAGGCGTGTGTGGAGTCAAAGGGTGAATATCGTGAAATTACATCACTAAAAGAGGTGGCCGAAGTGGTTTCTCAAGCATTGGGATTTAAGGCCGTGGGGATGGCAATATATGCAACCGGTAGCGAAGCAATGTCGGCACGATGGCGTGGAATAGCATTGTCGATGCATAATGGTGAAGCCGTATATATAAAATTGCCACACGACAACGAGGCTCGTGAGCAAATGAAGGTTGTGTTGCGAATGTTGCTCTGCTCAAAGACTGTGCAATTAGTAAGCCATGATGTTAAGCGCGATTATATAATATTGCACAATGAGGGAATTGAACTCGGTGAAAACTATTACGACACATCGGTAGCGCATTATTTGTTGCAGTCCGAAATGAAACATTTGCTACCGTCATTGGCATTTACCTATCTCGGTTGCATGGTGAGTGGTGGTGTAGAAGAAGTTATGCAACGCAAGCCTGGATGCGAAATTGATGCGTCGCAAGAGGCAAATGTGGTGTGTGAGATTGCCGATGTGACATTGCGATTATATGAAAAATTCTGCCCTATGGTGGAACAAGAAGGATTGACCTCGTTGCTTGAGGATATTGAATTGCCGTTTGTGAAAGTTCTTGCCGATATGGAGATTGTGGGGGTGAGAATTGATGTGAACGAGTTGGCTAAAATGTCGCAGTCGCTCACTTCACGCATGCAAGAGATTGAAAAAGAGGTGTATGAGCTTGGTGGTGGCGAATTTAATATCGCTTCTCCCATGCAAGTGGGCGAGGTGCTATTTGAACGCTTAAAGATTGACCCCAAAGCCAAACGCACAAAGGGTGGAGCATATTCTACGGCCGAAGATGTGTTGGAAAAATATCGCAAATCGCACCCTATCGTCGATAAGATATTGCAAATACGAGGTTTGCGTAAGTTGTTGAGCACATATATCAATGCGTTGCCCGAGTTGATTAACCCTACAACTGGCAAAATACACACATCATATAATCAGACGGTTACAGCAACAGGGCGAATCTCATCGGCTAATCCTAATTTGCAAAACATCCCTGTTCGCACCGATGATGGGCGCGAAATACGCCGTGCATTTATTGCCGATGAGGGGTGTCTATTCTATTCGGCCGACTATTCGCAAATTGAGTTGCGCTTGATAGCCGACATGAGTGGCGATGAAAACATGATTGAAGCCTTCAATTCGGGAGCCGACATTCATCGTGCTACAGCAGCAAAGGTGTATGGTGTGTCGCTCGATGAGGTAACCGATGATCAGCGTCGTTATGCCAAGACTGCTAATTTTGGGATTATCTATGGCATTTCGGCATTCGGACTTTCGGAACGATTGTCAATCCCACGCGCCGATGCTAAAAAACTCATTGACGGATATTATGTAAGTTATCCTCAAATGCGTCAATATATGGACGAAACACTCGAAAAGGTGCGCAAAGAGGGCTATGTGTCAACTATTAAGGGGCGTCGTCGTTATTTGCCCGATATTAATTCGCGTAACGCTGTAGTGCGTGGTTATGCCGAGCGAAATGCTGTGAACGCACCTATTCAAGGCTCGGCGGCCGACATCATCAAGGTGGCAATGATCGATATAGCACGCGATTTTGCGAAAGAGGGCTTGCGCTCTAAAATGATAATGCAAGTACACGACGAATTGGTGTTTAATGTAGTTCCCGAAGAGTTGGACCGAGTGCAAGAAATCGTGAAACGCGACATGGAAAATGCCTACCATGGGCGAGTGGCTCTCACAGTGGCTGCCGGAGTGGGTAATAACTGGCTCGAAGCCCATTAAGAGTTTCTTTGCATTAATTGACTAAAAATAATAGTTGATAAGTGGCGTTTTTTGAAATTAAATCTTACATTTGTGCAAAATAATAACTTTAAACAAAATATGATTATGAAAAAGATTTTTTATTTGGGAGCAGCGATGTTTTTGATGGCATCGTGTGGTTCAAGCGAAACACAAACTACCGAGGTGGCCGAAGATACTTTCGGAATGGAAATTCCTGTTGAAGCTCTTGAAAGCGAAGTGCCCTATGAAGGTACAGGAAACATGTCGGACAATGGTGAAAGCGTGAGCGAAACAGCGACAGAGGCTGTGACAGAAGAAGTTACCGAAGAGTCAGCTACCGACAAAGTGAAAGAAAAAATGAAAGAAGTAGGCGAGGATGCTAAAGAAAAACTTCAAGAACTCGACGAGGCAACAAAAGAGAGTCGTAAGGAAGTCGCCGAAAAGGTAAAAGAAGCAAGCAAAGACGCTAAAGACAAAGCAAGCGAAATGCTCAAAAAAGGTAAAGAAAAACTCAAAGAAATGAGCGAAGAGTAATAATTCAACGCTTCAATGAGTAAAATATAAGCAAAGAGGGTGAGTCAAACGACTCACCCTCTTTGCTGTGTAGTGGAGTATAGCGGACTCGAACCGCTCACCTCGACACTGCCAGTTGTTTGCTGTGTGTTGATAATCAATTAATTAGCGATTTTATGTGCCTATTTTTTAGATATGCAAAATTAGATATAAATTCCCGAATATCAAAGTTTTACATTGAAATTTCTTTGAATTTGCCTATATTTTTTTACTTCCTTGTATAGTGTCGTGATGTGTGTTGATTTTCAATGTATTGTACATAATATTGATAAATTGCTTCTAAACTCTGCAAATCATAAAACACTGCAAAATAACTTTATAAATGATAGTTTGCAGTAGATATTTTTCTGCAAAATATTTCTTTGATTTAATTTGCATGTTCGGGGTATTTCTGTTATCTTTGTCCTGAAAATCAATCACTTAGTAATTATGGTTATGAAATCAGCAGTTATATATGCTCGTGTATCCTCAACAACCGAGCGACAAAATACTAAACGCCAAATTTGCGACTTACAAGCATACGCAAATAACAATGGATATAATGTAGTTGAGGTATTTAGTGAGCATATAAGTGGTGCAACAAAAAATGAAAAACGCACTACACTTATGGAGTGTTTGAGTTTTGCATTAGAAAATAATGTAAGTATTGTTTTATTTAGCGAATTATCCCGACTTGGGCGTAATGTGTTAGAAGTAATAGAAGTAGTTAAGTGGTTTTCTGATAATAAGATAAATGCTTATTTTCAAAAAGAAAACACAACTTTGCTAAACCAAAATGGAGAAGTCGCACCTACTACAACGATTTTAATTAGTTGTCTTGGTATGGTCGCTCAAATTGAGCGTGAGAATATAGCGTTTAGGCTCTCCAGCGGTCGCAAATTAGCGATTGAAAAGGGCGTTAAAATGGGGCGCAAAGTTGGATATAGAAAACCTGAAAAAGACAAGCAACAGCAATACAAAGAGGTTATTAAGTATCTCCGAAAAGGATTGAGCGTAGCAAATGTGCTTAAATGTTGCCAGTCTGACGGCATAAAAGTTTCCGAGCGTACTATTTGGACTATTAAACGTGAATTTTGCCAGTAGCCGAGAAGATACACGCAAAACAGTTTCTTCCGACCGAAATAAAGGCGTTCCCGAAGATTTAATAATTAAAATAATGAGATATAGCGTGTCACAAAAAGTCGCAACCCGTAAGATACACTCTATTGAATTTTTGAAAGGTAGTTATTAACTGTCTGCTCAATTATTTGCCTTATCCTTTGCTCATGAAACAGTTTGCAAATTTCATCTTCCAATTCTGACAGGGAATTTATCCTCCCTTGTTGAATGCACAAGTTGAGCAAATCAATCTTCTTGTCGCTATCTTCTGTGCTTTCCGTTTTCAACTGCTTTCTGATGAGGTCATATCTCTTTTTCTGTGTTTGGCTAATCTTGTCCTTCGTTTCTTGCGAATGAGCCTTGCCATACATAGGATTTAATGCTCCTTCCTTGCTTCTGATTGGATTGTCATTTTGTGTAGTTACCATATCTTTTCAAAATCATATTTTTTCTTGTTATTTACCTCTTGTTCTTGCTTTAATCGCTCTTGTGCTTCTCTGTATTCCTTCCAGTACTGTTGCCTATCTACTACCTCAATTATTTGTTTGTCGTCAATGCCTTTATGTTTGAGTGTAGTGTATTTTAACGGAAGGCTGTAACCATATCACGATATAGTTTGCTATCATCGTCAACGGCTTTAATAATAGGCTTCGTTAAAGTCTCTCGCAATGCCTTGTTATATCCGCTTTCCTCTTTCCATTTCTTCAATGCTTCACTTGGTGTCATCTTATTTTTACTATTTATCTTATATTTATTTTGATGAGGTTACTTCTTATGTTATTAATGAAGTACCTTTTACCATAAATAGTTGATTGAATGAGAAAATAAGATTAATTCATTGAAAAAATGTGTACTTTTGTGTAATGGCAAGAAAAAAGACAACGGAAAAACAGATTGCAACGCTTAACAACATTAACATTGATGAGTTGTGCAACAAACATATACAGAGGGTTAGCATGCCAAATATGCTAAATGCTGATGATGTGTTTGTTGCTATGGGTGTGCCAGCACAACCTGTATATGGCGAAAAACCTACGAACATTCCGAAGGGAAATACACTATATCCGAAGTATATTGCCTTAATACATGTGTTAATAATGCGTTGCCGTGCGTCAAAAAAAAGTGTTTGTTATATTAGTGCAGAACTGTTGCAAGATGTGTTTGGCAATCATTATGGAGATATGTTATTGACACTTTCCGTTGAAGGAATAATAAGTGTAGGAGATTACGAATTAGGCAAAAAAACTCGTTATTATAGTCTGCTTCCTCAGCATTGGAAATATGTAACATATACCTCAACAAAAAACATAAAAGTAATTGACTATATCAATAGAATTGATGTTGAATATATTAATAATCAGCAAAATAAGAATTACGAAGAAGATGATTTTATTATTCGATATAACAACTCTCTTTCTTTGATTGAATTAATATCATTTGACAATACAATAGATTACATCAATAGCAGAAATGACCTCAACCCTCAACAATATCATTACTATATTGGTAGAATAAAAGAATTTAGTACATGGAATAAAACAATTACAAGCATAGATGACAACGGTAGAATATACCACTATTTCACTAATCTACCTAAATCATTGAAATCTTTTTTTAATATTAAAATAGAATTAGATATATCTAATTCACACCCACTTTTATTCTCTAAATTTATAATTGATTATTATAATATATCTAAAAATATATTATATAATTTATTATTTAATATTGATTTAATAGAGTTATATAACTACCATTATTCTACGCAAGAACTCTATAAAATATTGAAAGATAAGAACATAGATGTACCACATATTCCTATTGATGTACTGTTGTATATCTGGCATGTGTCGAAAGGTACATTCTGGGGTAGTTTAACAGCCTATTTTGAAGGCGTTGAGAGAGGAGAGGTAAAGCAACAGTTATTTGCGCAGGTTTTTTACTCTAATACACTTACAATGCGTAATAAAGCATTTGGCAAAGTCTTCAAAGAATATTACCCTAATGTTTGGAAGGTAATTAAATCTGTCAAATGGGATTGCTTAAATGATGAGGAAGGTGTTAAACTACCATGTCAGATGATGCAGTTGGAAAGCAGTATATTTAGAGGTATATTGAATGAGTGTTACAATAGAGGGTGGAATGTATTCAATATACATGACAGCATTGTTGTGCCAGATGCAGTGGTGAACGAAGGTGTAACGGCAGAGGAATTAACTGCAATCATCAAAAAGGAGTACAAAAAGTATGGGTTATACCCTTCCGTCTCCGCAAAATAACACCTCAAAAATTTGTTCAAAATTTTCCAGATTTTCCAGAGATTAAACAGTTTGCTGTTTATGAAAGTGGTGTTAGTTCAAATGAGCAATTAGATACATAAGTCACAACCTCAACACCCAACCCCTCGAAGCAAAGATATATATAAAAAACTTATACTATATAATTGATTAAACCTCGTTCTGCTGTTTAAGTGCGTTTAATAACTCTTTTAGTGCTATTCTTCTGTTGCTTGGTAATTCGTTTTCGTTGAAGATAGGCTTAAATTCGTATCTTCCGCCCCCGAAAATGTTTTTTATTTCGTTTTCTCGCTTTGAAACTTGTCTTAATAATGCCTTAAAGTCGGTTACACCAATATAGTCATCGGGATTAGCATTTAACATGTGTAGCACTGCTATTGCTTCTCCTATGTCTTGTGGCTCATCTGTTTTGGGCTGTATTGTTGGCTGAGGTATGGTAATATGAGTTATTTGCTGTTGAGGTTGTATTTGTGTGTCATATTTGCCATAATGACGATATTCTTCTGTGATAACTAATTTATCGTGCGGTGGGGTTTGGTCAAAAATATATTGACTTTCAGTGGTTTTTTTGCAATACTTTTTGAACGTGTCTTCTTTTTTGTGTCCAGTATATAGCATTATATCTTGGTTGTTCCAATGGTTGTGTGCAAGTATGGTAGCAAATGTCCGTCTCCCAGTGTGCGATTTAATCATATCGCATCGGTCTTTCGTTTCTGTGCGTACTGTTGCTTCATTAGCATATTTCCGTGATATTACGACTACTTCTGTTGTGCCAACACCAGCATTCCTCGCAATTCTATTAATGTTTTCGTTTATTTTTTTACCATTCATTGACGGTAGTTTATTGTTGTACTTGTCGAGTATGGTATTTGCGAGTTGAAAGATAATGCCAATGCTTTCTCTCCCTACCATTTTTTGTGTTTTCTGTTGTATTATTGATATTCTTCTTGTTCCGTTTATAATCTGAATATTAGGGGTTATTTTATTGATGTCGCTAACTCTTAATCCAGTACAGCAGAGAATTAAAAACATATCTCTAACCTCATCATCAAAATTATTTTCACATTTGTATCGCCATAGTTTCATTATTTCATCGTCTCTTAAGGCAATGTGATATGATTCGCTTTTCCCCACTCTGGGGATAGCGTATGACACAAGTTTAGTTTCTTCTTTAGTTATTTTGTTTGATTTGTGGGCGTACTTATGAAAGACTGCCATAAAACATTTTAATTTACCCTCAACCGTTTCAATCACATAGTTATCTCCGTCATTTAGGGGTTCTTCGCAAAGATAGTCGGTAAATTCATCAACTAATAAGCTTTTAATTTGTGAAAAATCAGTTATCGCTTCATATCCTTGTGCTTGTCTATATTTGTCGAAATCTTGAAAATGTTTGAGTGCTCGTTGGTAATTACTTTGAACGCTTGAACGTATAGTGTTATCGTTTATTACGCTATCCCTTAACCATTTGTAAATGTCAAATGGTCTTTCAACGAGTTTGTGTAATGGTTTTCTGCCCATGGTATTGATGTTAAAATGTTTTTTTATTTCTGTGGGCAAAATTACTAAATTGTTAGCAATTATGTTGTTTACATATTCTTCAAATTTTGTTTGATATTCTTCTATTGCTTTATTTGCTATCTTATTGTTGTGATTGTCTATATTGTTTTGTATATTGCTTATTATCGCTTTTTGTTCACATTGCGACCATTGAGATGTTTTTACTTTAATGTTTTTGATGATAATACGAATTATTTCACCTTTATGCCTTATTCTCATTTCTATTTGACTATAAGTGCTTTTAGGTGTGTGTAAGTAAAGCCTTGTTTTGAAAAAAATTTGTTCCATTTTTTTGTGCCTATTTATGTGTCTATTGTTTATATACTTAGCACAATAAAAATCATAACTAATTGAAAATCAATGCTGATTGCAATATTTGGCAATTCTTCTATAAAACTAATAAAAATGGGGTATTTTATAAAAGAAAACGACCGACAATCGTTTGATTATCAGTCGCTTATGCTGTGGAGTATAGCGGACTCGAACCGCTCACCTCGACACTGCCAGTGTCGCGCTCTAGCCAGATGAGCTAATACCCCGATTTGATTGCAAAGGTAATGATAATTTTGTGTGAGTGCAAGTTTTTGTGGGAAATTGATATAGTGCAACTTAATTTATCGGAGTGTAAAGGCAAAAAAATAATGTAGAACTTGAATTTTTGCATAAAAATATGCAAATGAATAAATATTTATTTTGTATCTTTACACGATATTTTATATAAACCTATATGAAACATAGATTTTCGATAATTTCATTGATATTAATGGCCATAAGTGTTTTCACTTTATCGGCTCAAGATGTGGTAGTTGGCGCTGCTCAAGTTGACCAATATGTGCCATTGTTGAAAGGAAAAAAGATAGGCCTTTTTTCAAATCACACTGGGATGGTTGGCGACCGCCACACTCTCGACATTATGATTGAAAATGGACTTGATGTTGAGGTGATATATTCGCCCGAACATGGTTTTCGTGGCACAGCCGATGCCGGCGAGCAAGTGAGTAGTTCGGTTGATAAGAAAACCAGCATTCGCATTGAGTCGCTTTATGGTAGCAACAAGAAAAAAGCATTGTCAAAAGAGGAGATATCTAAAATTGATATTATCGTAACCGACATTCAAGATGTGGGCTTGCGTTTCTACACCTACTATTGCACAATGGTTGACTTGATGAATGCTGCTGTGGCTTGCAACAAAGAGTTTATGGTGCTTGACCGTCCTAATCCCAACGGAATGTATGTAGATGGTCCCATTCTTGATATGAAATATAAATCGGGTGTGGGCAAATTACCTATCCCAGTGGTGCACGGACTCACTCTTGCCGAACTCGCATTGATGGTCAACGGTGAAGGGTGGCTTGATAATGGTGCAAAAGTGCCTTTGCAAGTGGTGAAATGTGAGAATTATACTCACCAAACTCGCTATGTGTTGCCTATCGCTCCATCACCCAACCTTCGCACAATGAAATCGATTTATCTCTATCCTTCAATATGCTATTTTGAAGGGACATCGGTGAGCCTTGGTCGTGGCACCGACGCTCCATTTGAGATATATGGTCATCCCGATATGAAGGGCTGTGATTTTATATTTACCCCTCGCAGTGTGGAAGGTGCCAAAAATCCTCCGTTGCTTAATAAGAAATGTTATGGTCGCGACCTTCGCAATCTTGATGATGAGGAGATTATAGCCAAAGGGCTTAATCTTGAATATCTCATTGATGCATATAAATGCATGGGGGTATCGGTCGATGCGTTTTTTGACAACGGATATAAGTATGCTGGAGCAAAAGAATTTTTTGAAAAACTTATAGGTACTGCCGATGTGCGAAAAATGATTGCCGAGGGTAAGAGTGCCGAAGAGATAAAGGCTACTTGGGCCGACGATGTTGAGGCGTTTAAAGTTCAACGCAAGCCTTATTTACTTTATGAGGAATAATAAATGATACTTTGATTAAAAATAACTAAACATAAAACAATACATTATGCAAAACCATTGGATAGTAATTATTACAATAATAGCATATTTTGCGTTGCTATTGATGATTTCTTATTTTGCTTCGCGAAAGTCAGATAACGCAACATTCTTTTCGGGTAACCGCAAGAACCCTTGGGTGTTGGTTATGATTGCTACTATTGGCGCAGCAATTTCGGGTGTGACATTTATCTCAGTACCCGGTATGGTTGTGGCTAAAGGTTATTCCTACCTTCAAATGTGTTTAGGGTTTATCGTAGGATATTTCCTCATTGCATTTGTGTTGATTCCTATGTTTTATAAACGCAACTTGGTGTCGATTTATGGGTATCTTGGCGAACGATTTGGTGTTGCTACTTATCGTAGTGGTGCGTGGTTGTTCTTTGTGTCAAAGATATTGGGCGCATCGGTGCGATTCTTGGTAGTGTGTGCAACCTTGCAAGTACTCGTGTTTGAACCCCTTGGAATACCATTTGTGTTGAATGTGGTAGCAACTATCGCATTGATATGGCTTTACACAGCACAAGGTGGTGTGAAATCGGTAATATGGACCGATGTATTGAAGAGTTGTTGCTTGGTGCTATCGGTAGTGTTGTGTATCTATTTCATGGCAAAAGGTTTGGGTTTCTCATTTGGTGAAATGGTAAGTGCTGTAGCCGGTGATAGTACCTCTCAAATATTCTTCTTTGAAGATGCTAAAGCGGGCACATATTTCTGGAAACAATTCCTTGCTGGTGTGTTTATGGTAATTGCAACAACTGGTCTCGACCAAGATATGATGCAACGCAACCTTGCTTGTAAAGACTCAAAAGAGTCACAAAAAAATATGATTGTGAGTAGTGTGATACAATTTTTTGTAATCGCATTATTCCTTGTGTTGGGAACATTGCTCGTGATGTATATGAGTAAAATGAATATGGCAATGCCCGAAAAATCGGACGATATATTTGGAATAGTAGCACAAAGCGATGGAATGCCAGTAGTGGTGTTGGTATTGTTTGTTTTGGGCTTGATTTCGGCTGCTTATTCGGCAGCGGGGTCGGCTATCACCTCTCTCACCACATCGTTTACAGTAGATATTCTCGACGGGCAAAAGAAATATGAAGATGCAAAACTCACTCGTGTGCGCAAGTTGGTGCATGTGATGATGTCGGTGCTAATGGGATTGGTAATCATAGTGTTTTATTATGCAAGTGACCAAGATGCTATTAGCGCGGTTTACACACTTGCTTCATATACTTATGGGCCTATTCTCGGGTTGTTTGTGTTTGGTATGTTTACTAAACTTCAAGTGCGCGACAAAATGGTGCCAGTGGTGTGTGTGCTTGCTCCAGCATTGTCGTGGGTAGTGCAATGGCAATTGAAAGAGCAATTTAATTATACAACAAGTTTTGAACTATTGATTATAAACGCTGTGTTGACAGTTGTAGGGTTGATGTTGCTCTCAAAAGGAAAGATTAAAGAATAAAAATTAGAAATCCCTAGTATAACCAAAATTAATATAACCAAAATTCTATGTCAAAAGACCTTTTCAATCGTTACATATGGTTGATAGATACGATTAAGCGTTACGGGCATATAACTCGTGAAGAGTTGAATGCGCGTTGGAAAAAATCTCCATATTCAAATGGAGAGCCTCTGCCGCGTCGCACATTCTACAACTATCGAATGGCAATTGAGGATTTATTTAAAGTGAACATTGAGTGTAATCCCTCTACATTTGAGTATTATATCGATGAGGGCGATACTCACAACGAAGATGTAACAAATTGGCTGTTGAATACAACGGCTATGAGCAATGTGTTGAGTGAATCGCGCGACATTTCAAATCGTATTTTCATTGAAGATGTGCCATCGGCTCGCGAGTTTCTCGCCACTGTGATTGATGCGCTTAAGGAGTATCATCAAATAAAATTTACTTATCAACCCTATTCGCGCACAAATGCAACGCCCGATGTTGTAGTAGAACCCTACTTCTTGAAAATTTTCCGCCAACGCTGGTATGTTACCGGGCTTAATGTAAAAGAAAATAAGATTAAGACTTATGCTCTTGATCGCATGAAAGATGTAGTGGTGCTCCAAGAAACATTTGAGATACCCGACGACTTTGATGCCGAGTCATATATAAAGTATAGTTTTGGTATCGTATTTTCACAAGGTGAAGTGAAAAATGTGTCAATCAAAACCGATTCTCGTCAGGCAAAATATATCCGTGCTTTGCCATTGCACTCGTCGCAACAAGAGATGATTCACGATTCGTATTCAATATTTAATTATCGACTACGCATCACGCCCGACTTTGTGCAAGAACTTTTGTCGCATGGACCAAGTGTTACTGTAATTGAGCCTCCCGAACTCAAGGCTATGATAGTGACAAGCCTTGAAGAATCGCTTGCCAATTATAAGAAATAGCAAGTAAAATATTAATATAATAATAAGGGTTGCCTTGAATGAGGCAACCCTTATTGCTTATTATGGCTTAATGGTTTTATTCTTCAACCAATTCAAAGTCTTCTTTGGTCACACCACAAAGAGGGCAACTCCAGTCGTCGGGAATATCTTCAAATGCTGTTCCTGGTGCGATACCGCTATCAGGGTCACCTACTTCGGGGTCATAAATCCAATCACATACAGTGCAACGATACTTTTTCATAATCTTATTCTTTTTAGAGTTATTAATCTTATTTATTTAACAAATAAAACATATTGTTTGTTTTATCCATTGCAAAGATATTATGGTAATTCAACCCTCACAACCTATAAAATCTATCAATCAATAGATTTTATTAATATGAAGTGTGATGAAGTTGATTATGAGGGTTTTGAGTCTAAAGTATCTTCTTCACGAGGCCAAACATTTTGTAGGGCATATATCTAAATGGAAGGTCAATCCATGTGCCTGTGGCAATGATGCTTCGTGAGTGACTGAAGGCCTCGAAACTATCTTTGCCGTGATAACGACCCATCCCAGAGTTACCGACCCCACCAAATGGAGTGAATTCATTGGCTATGTGCATTATCACATCGTTGATGCAACCGCCTCCCGATGAGGTTTTGTGAATTAATTCCCACCCATCTTTTTCGTTGCCAAAGTAGTATAGAGCAAGAGGTTTTTCGCGTGAGTTGATGAATGAGGTAGCGCTATTTACAATTGAATCATCATCGTTGAGAGTGATAATGGGAAAGACGGGGCCAAAAATCTCCTCGGTCATCACCGGAGAGTCTAATGCCGGATTGTCGAGCAATGTTGGGGCAATGTAGCGAGTTGAGGCATCGCATTCGCCTCCACATAGCACCTTTTCGCTCTTAATATATCCACTCACACGCTCAAAGGCATTGTCGTTGACAATTCTCACATAATGCTTGTCGGCTTTAATATCTTCGCCATGGAGACTCTTTACCTCTTGGGCAAATGCTTCGACAAACTCATCTTTAACCTCTTTGTGAATTAAAATATAGTCGGGGGCAATGCATGTTTGACCACTATTGAGTGTCTTTCCCCAAGCAATTCGGCGAGCAGCGACTTTGATATTGGCACTTTTGTCAATCACACACGGACTTTTACCTCCAAGTTCGAGCACCACGGGGGTGAGATTTTGTGCGGCAGCGGTCATTACAGTTTTTGCCAATGCGGGGCTACCTGTGAAAAATATTATATCCCAGCGTTGTTGAAGTAGTGCTGTATTAACCTCTCGATTGCCTTGAACCACAGCAATATAGTCTTTGTTGAAGGTCTCTGAAATCATCTCTTCGATAACTTTCGACACATTTGGCACATAGGGTGAGGATTTGAGCATAGCGGTGCAGCCCGATGAGATTGCCCCAATGAGTGGATTCAATAACAACTGTACAGGGTAGTTCCATGGGGCAATGATTAAAGCATTGCCTAATGGTTCTTTAACTATATAACTTCGAGAAGGAAATAATTTTAGTGGGGTAGGAGCCTTATGGCGTTTAGCCCATGATTTAATTGATATGCGATGCATATTTATTTCGGCCTTCACGATGCTGATTTCGGTGAGATATGCTTCTTCATATGATTTATGAAGATCAATCCATAGAGCATCACACAATCGTTGTTCCCACTTTTCCATGGCAACATAAAGTCGTTTCAACATCTCTTTTCTGAAATTGATGTCAAGTGTAACTCCTGTGCCGAAATATTGCTTTTGAGCCTCTGTGAGTTGGATTATTTCTTGAGTTGAGGTATTGTCCATTGATAGTGAGTTCTAATTTCTACAAAAGTAATAAAATCTTTTTTACTTGCGACCTTTGAAATGATCCATTGTGTGGTAAACACCCACAACTTCTCCAAAAAACCAATCAAATATGCGAGTTGGGATGAGGCCTTGCCAGAATCTAATAAAATGGAATCCGAATGGGAGCCCACAGAAAATTTTGTTTTTCTCAATTGATTTTAATACCTTTTTTGCTACATATTCGGGCTTCAAGATGGGAATGATGCTTGACTTAACACCATCAAACATTCCGGTGCTTATATAGTAAGGTGCAACGGTGGTTACATGCACATTTTTCTTCTCACTTTGTAGTTCGATGCGCATTGATTCAGACCATCCGATAGCGCCCCATTTGCTCGCTCCATATACCGACATGCGAGGATTGCCAAGCATTCCTCCTGCCGATGCAATGTTGCATATGTGACCACGATTGCGTTTTAACATATCGGGGAGCATTACTCGTGTGACATACATAGGAGCCAAGGTGTTAATGTTGATGGTGCGATCCATTTCATCCTTGGTGAGAAGGTCAAATGTTTTGTTACTTGTGATAATGCCAGCGCAATTTATGAGGATATCGATGTGCTCATATTCGGCACACACATCGCTATAGGTGCTATTTATCAACTCATAATTAGTAACATCAACAGTGTATGCTTTGACTGTGCCAAATTGTTGGAGCTCGTTGCACGCATTTTCTATACTACTCGGGTTTATGTCCCATATTATCACACAATTGGCACCTTTTTGTAGGGCTATGCGTCCCATAATTAATCCTATCCCCGAGGCACCGCCGGTGATAAGAACATTTGAGTCTTTGATTCTCATTATACTTTAATTTTGGTTATAAGAAAAGTGGCAGATTGCCGATTGAAGGTTGCGACAGCCTGTTTTTTATAAATAAGGGCGACACTTTATATAAATGTCACCCTTACTATTTTTGTTCAAATTATTTTTTAATGCGTTGGTAGAGGTATCGTTTGATACTCTTTTTAGGAGTGCGTTCAAAAGCCTCCGACATAACCTCGATATTCTTCAAACGAGCATAATTGGGGAGGTCTTTGTTGATATCGGGAAGAGTTGATTTGATATATTTGGTAAACTCTTTTTGGTTCATGCCATCTTTCGCACCTTGGTCAAAGTCGGGGAATACGAGAGCAGTTAAGCCACCTTCATCCTCAATAACAAGCGATTCTACGAAATAGGGGCGCACATCAAGAGCAGCTTCGATTTCTTCGGGATAGATATTTTGTCCCGATGGGCCTAATATCATACATTTTGAGCGACCACGAAGGAAGAGACTTCCATCGGCATCAATTACACCCATGTCGCCAGTGTGCAACCAACCATCCTCGTCGAGAGCTTCGGCTGTGGCTTCGGGGTTTTTGTAATAGCCAAGGAACACATTTGCACCTCTAACGAGCAATTCGCCAGGAATGTTTTCAGGGTCGGGAGAGTCGATTTTCATCTCCATGTTGGGCACTATTTCGCCACATGAATAGAGTTTCTCGGTCTTCCAGTCAGAGTAAGTAATGATAGGAGCACACTCGGTCATGCCATAACCCACAGTGAATGGGAAATTCATCTTCTTGAAGAATGTTTCAACCTCTTTGTTGAACGCTGCACCACCAATGATTACTTCATAAAACTCGCCACCAAATGCGTTGATGAGCTCGGCTTTGATTTTATTGATAATGAGTTGGTCAAGGCCTGGCACTTTTAAGGCAAATCTAATACCTGCCTTTTCCAATACAGGCTTAACCTTGTTTTTGTAAATCTTTTCAATGATGAGAGGCACTGCAATTACTACAGTAGGTTTCACTTCAGCCAATGCTTGTAGAATGATTTTAGGACTTGGAAGGCGTGAGAGGAAGTGCACATGACATCCTTTTGACAATTCATATAATACCTCAAACATGAGTCCATACATGTGAGCACATGGAAGCATCGACACAACATTTGATGTGTTGTTGATGATAGGTAGCACCTTGCGACCAAACTCAAGGTTTGAAGCAATAGCTCTAAATGGAATCATCACACCTTTAGAGAATCCCGATGTGCCCGATGTGTAGTTGATGATAGCCAAATCTTCGGCTTTATCCTCATGATAGTTGATTGAATCGGGGGTAAACTCCATTGGGTATTTCTTGCCAAACAATTCATTGAGGCGTGCTCGCGCTTCGGTGATTCTATCGTTGGCCGAATACAATAGCTTGAATGTGTTTACTTGAATGATTGCTTGTAGATCAGGCATTTCTGATTCTACAACATTTTCCCAAATTACTTCATCAACAAATAAAACTTTTGATTCAGAGTGGTTTACAAGATGATGAATGTTAGATGGTTTAAATTCATGCATCAAGGGAACTGGTACAGCTCCATAGGTCATTACTGCCAAAAACGAAACGGCCCAATTGGCTTGATTTCGAGAACATAATGCTACTTTGTCACCTTTTTCCAATCCACATTCTTCAAACATAATGTGAAGTTGTGCAATTCTTTGGGCAAGGTCGCGATAATGCAATGTTGCACCTTGGTAGTTTGAAATCGCTGGGCGATCCCAGTTTTCACGAAAAGATGCCTCAAAAGTTTTGTTTACCGATGTAAAATTCATGTTATTTATTTTAATTTGAGTGCAAAATTAATAGTTTTTAATATCATAGGCAAATAAAAAACGAGAAAACGAACAAAAAATAGGAAAAACAAGTGAAAAATATACAATTTTTATCAATCCTTCCCCACAAAAATACACAAGAACGACCAAGGACCTCTCTCGGTTACTCATAATATAAAATGGGCTATTTGTCAAATTTCAGGAAAAATTGTGCCTTATAAGTATCGATGGTTGATATTGTTTTAATCTGCGATGAATTCGTAATAAAATACAAATTTTCATCAATACAATGAGAAAAAAGCAATTCATTTCAAAAAACTTTTCAGTTTTGTATGAAAAAGAAATGAATTTCAAATTTGGATATATCTTATTGTTGAGGTGGGTTGCTTGTGAAAGTGGCTCACTTTTTTCTAAAGTGGTTAGAAGTAGTTAGTGTTGAGGTGTGTAATATTAGGTAAAAATAGGGGGGTGTTGTCGGTTTTGGCTACCCTTTGGCTACCCAAGAAAAGTAAAAAGGCTGAAAATCAAATGATTAACAGCCTTTTGTTGTACCCAGACCCGGGATCGAACCGGGATGGGTTGCCCCACTGGTGTTTGAGACCAGCGCGTCTACCGATTCCGCCATCTGGGCTTAAATGCGACTGCAAAGGTAATGAAAGTTTTTTTTATGAGCAAAAAAATGAGCTGTTTTTTGTTTTTTCTCATAAAAAAGCTCCTTTTTTGAGGGAAAAAGAACTAAAAATTGAAAAAATGTGTGGATAATATGTGGCAAATGCCGAATAAAATCATTAAGTTTGTATGTTATTAGAAATTTAAAAACAGTTTATTAGTTTCTTATTTTAAATAATAAAAAACCTTGACTAATGAAGCCATTAAACATCATTAAGAATGACCCTTGGCTTGAGCCTTATGCCGATGCTATTGTGGGTCGCTATCAAGATGCAGTAAATAAAGAACGCGAACTTGTGGGCAAGAATGGTTCGCTTGTTGACTTTGCCAATGCTCACCACTACTTTGGCCTTCATCGCACAGCCGATGGATGGGTATTTCGTGAATGGGCTCCCAATGCTACCAATATTGTGTTGATAGGCGATTTTACCCGTTGGCAAGAGATGGCTAAATATCGTTTGACACGATTGGACAACGGTGTGTGGGAGTTAAAACTCAAGCACAATGATATTCATCACGGTGATTTATATAAAATGATTGTGTATTGGGATGGCGGAATGGGTGAACGCATTCCGGCTTATGCCAATCGTGTGGTGCAAGATGAGGTGTCGCACATTTTCTCGGCTCAAGTGTGGGCTCCCGAAGAGCAGTATGAATGGCAAATAGAGGAGTTTAAGCCCAATGTGTCGCCACTTCTTATATATGAGTGCCACATAGGTATGGCGCAAGAGCGTGAAGGAGTGGGTACATATGTCGAGTTTCGCGACCTTGTGCTTCCTCGCATTGCTAAAGATGGATATAATGCCATACAGATTATGGCTATTCAAGAACACCCCTATTATGGCTCGTTTGGTTATCATGTGTCGAGCTTTTATGCTCCTTCAAGCCGATTTGGTACGCCCGAGGAGTTGAAATCATTGATTGATGAGGCTCACCGATTGGGTATTGCTGTGATTATGGACATTGTGCATTCTCATGCTGTGAAAAATGAGGTGGAAGGTCTTGGTCGCCTCGATGGTAGTTATAACCAATACTTCTATGGCGATCACCGCCGTGAGCATCCTGCTTGGGATTCACTTTGCTTCGATTACGGCAAAAACGATGTGTTGAATTTCTTATTGTCAAATTGCAAATATTGGCTCGAAGAGTTTAAGTTTGACGGCTTCCGTTTCGATGGAGTTACATCGATGCTTTATTATAACCATGGTTTGGGTCAAGCATTTGGCTCATATGGTGATTATTATAATGGAGGGCAAGATACAAATGCGATTACCTACCTCACTCTTGCTAATAAACTCATACATCAAATTAATCCTCATGCAATCACCATTGCCGAGGAGATGAGTGGCATGCCTGGGTTGGCGGCTAAAATCAAAGATGGTGGTATGGGATTTGACTATCGCATGGCGATGGGTATCCCCGACTATTGGATTAAGATGCTCAAAGAGAAGAAAGACGAAGATTGGCACCCCACATCTATATTCTGGGAGTTGACCAATCGTCGTGCCGATGAAAAGACAGTTTCGTATGTAGAGAGTCACGACCAAGCATTGGTGGGAGATAAAACGGTGATATTCCGCCTTATCGACGACAAAATGTATTGGCACATGATGAAAGGCGATGATGATATGACTGTGGCTCGTGGTATAGCTCTTCACAAAATGATTCGCCTCGTTACTATTGCATCAATCAATGGCGCATATCTCAACTTTATGGGCAACGAGTTTGGTCACCCCGAATGGATTGACTTCCCACGCGAGGGTAACGGTTGGTCACACAAATATGCCCGCCGTCAATGGGATTTGGTCGACCGTCAAGATCTTCAATATCATTATCTCAACGACTTTGACAACGCAATGGTGGCGCTTGTGAAGAAAGCTAAAAATTTCCAATCATTGCCAGTTGAAAAACTTTGGGAAAAAGATGATGACCAAGTGCTTGCGTTTAAGCGTGGTGATTATGTGTTTGTGTTTAACTTCAATCCCTATAAGTCATTCTCGGGTTATGGTATCCTCGCTCCTGCAGGAGAGTACAAAGTGGTGCTATCGACCGATAGTCCCGACTTTGGTGGTTATGGCAATATTGATGAAAAAACATCGCATTTCACACACCACGATGAACTCTACGCGCCTCATGGGGTAGAGTGGTTGAAACTTTACTTGCCAGCGCGTTCGGCAATGGTGTTGAAAAAGAAACGCACCCGTGCTAAATGTGCCGAAAAGAAAGCCACTGCACCCAAACGCCGTTGTGCTAAAAAGAAATAGAATTTCAAAGTAGAATTAATCTCAATGATAATAAAAAGGCTTGCCGATTGGCAAGCCTTTCTTTGATATTTGGTAGATGAGCCTAATAGGCCTTATAGGACATAGTTGACTTATTTTAATCTATAATTCATCATTTCGCATTGAATCATATGTGATCAATGCGATTTTTTGAGTTAATTATGCATTATGAATTACTTAAGTAGGTCGGGGCGTAGGCGGCGAGTGCGTTCAAGCGCTTGCTCATGTTTCCAGTCGTCGATGCGAGCTTGATGTCCCGAGAGGAGGATGTCGGGCACGCGCCATCCATTATATTCGGCTGGGCGAGTATAAACAGGAGGGGCGAGCAGATTGTCTTGAAACGAGTCGCTCAATGCGCTTTGTTCGTCGCCAATGGCACCAGGGATAAGTCGCACAATAGCATCGGCAATAATTGCAGCGGGCATTTCACCGCCAGTGAGCACATAGTCGCCTATTGAAATCTCTTTAGTGATAAGATGCTCGCGAATGCGATAGTCGATGCCTTTATAGTGTCCGCAAAGTATTATGATATTTTCAAGCATAGAGAGGCTGTTGGCCATAGGTTGGTTAAATACCTCACCATCGGGCGAAGTGAAAATTACTTCGTCGTAGTTGCGTTCACTTTTAAGTTGGGTTATAGCGCGATCAATAGGCTCAATTTGCATCACCATACCAGCCTCGCCCCCAAATGGATAGTCGTCAACCTTGCGATGTTTATTGGTAGAGTAATCGCGAAGATTATGCACCACCAATTGTGCAAGACCTTTGTCCTGGGCGCGTTTAAGGATAGAACAGCCAAAAGGCGATTCAAACATTTCGGGCAATACGGTGAGGATGTCAATGCGCATAGCAATATATAGTTTTGTGATTTACAGTGCAAAGATACATCAAAGAATTGAGAAAGGAGAATCGAGGATTGAGAATTAATGCAAAAACCTCGCACATGCATTCGTTTTCACTTTTTCAAAAACCCCTATATATAATAATGTGTAGATTAAAAAGAGTAGGGGTTGTCAATGATTTTAGCGCAAATTGTTAAAAAGGTTTTATAAAGGCAAAATATACTAAATAATATTTAATAATATGCTTTTATTATCAAAAAATGTGGTAGATTTGTACTTAATACCATGTGGACCGACGTGTCGGTTATTGGTATCTCCTATGCCCTTTTAGGCATAAGTGTTTGATTTATAACGAATAACTACATAAAACAAAAAACGGTGCTAAATGGCAATTTTTAATCTAAAAAATTGAGATATAGCATGTTATTGTATTGTGGAAAGTTGGCGTTAGAGGAGCACTTAAGTTGAAAAGAGTGTGGTTAGAAATGTTAAAAATTGCAAGTGATAAATAACCTTGAATATAAACAAATTAAAGTAAGTATGAGAAAACAGTTATTGCTTCTGTTATTTTCCCTCTTCGCAGTTGCCGGCTTTGCTCGCACTGTGACTGGTACTGTTACCGGTGCTTCTGATGGTGAACCATTAATTGGTGTAACTGTCATGGTTAAAGGTACTACTACTGGAGTCGATACCGACTTTGACGGGAATTATTCGATCGAAGTTCCTAACGACAAAAGCGTTTTGAACTTTAGTTATGTGGGTATGAAACCACAAAGTATTACAGTTGGGAGTCGCAGCGTCATCGATGTAGTGATGCAAGAAGACTCTGAAGTATTGGGCGAAATCGTCGTAACTGCGATGGGTCAAACCCAAGAAAAGAAAAAACTTAACTTTGCCGTTCAATCTTTGAACAGTGATGCCGTTACAGCTGGTCAAACAGCTAACTTCGTTAACGGTCTTCAAGGTAAAGTTGCCGGTGTGCAAGTATCAATGGCAGGGGGTTCTCCTAACTCTGCATCTCAAATCGTGGTACGTGCCATCTCTTCTATCAACGCTGGCCAAAGCAATGAGCCATTGTTCGTAATCGATGGTATGCCTGTTCGTGGTGGTGCTTCTGCTGCTGCCGACATCAACCCTAACGATATCGAAACAATGTCAGTGTTGAAAGGTGCTGCTGCATCTGCTCTTTACGGTCAAGAAGGTGCTAACGGTGTTATCTTGATTACTACTAAGAGTGGTAAAGAAGGTAAAGTTGCTGTTACTGCATCGGGTGGCTGGGAAATCTCTGAAGTAGCTCGCACTCCTAAATTGCAAAACAAATATATCGGTGGTGGCGCTGGTATCTTCTCTTACAACGCTGGTGGCGGTTGGGGTCCTGTTGCTCACGAAACCGATGAAATCTACGACAATGTAGGTGAATTCCTTGGCACAGGCTTCATGCAAAAATATGACATTTCACTTTCAGGTGGTAATGAAAAATTCTCAGCATACGCTTCTGCTAACTACATGAACAACCAAGGTGTTGTTGACCAAGACTACAAAAACCGTCTCGGTATCTATGTAAAAGGTGAATTCAAACCTAATGATAAATTCAACATCGCATTGTCAACTAACTTCATCGATACTAAATCTCGTGGATTTGGTAACTCAATGTCATCAGTTTATGGTTGGTCAATCAACCGCAACATGGCTGACTACGCTAAAGCCGATGGTATGCCTAACTGGTTGTGCCGCTATGACAATTGGGATCTTTTGACAAACGATAGCCGCATCAACGCTGGTACTTCTCCTTACTATGGTCGTTATATGGACCACTCTGTAAGCAAAGGTTCTCGTGTAATCATCAACGGTTCTATCGCTTACGAACCAATTAAGAACTTGGTGTTCACTGCAAAAGTAGGTTACGACAAAGGTTTCTCTTCTCAAGACGCTTATTCAGTACCTCGTTTCTATGGCGACGGTCGCGAATTTGATGGCGAACTCGACGCTGGTCTTAAACTTCTTCTTGCTGAACGCATGGGTACTTACACTTATACTCCTTCTAACAGCGAACGCCTCACTGTTCAAGGTAATGTTAACTACTTCTGGAAAATCAATGACAACTTCAACTTGAACTTCTTCCTCGGTGGTGAATACTCTGAAACTAAGAGCGTTTCTGCTTCAATGTATGGTGACAACTTCTTGCTTGGTGGTAATTTCTACTCATTCAACAATGTTGACCCTGAACGCGTTGACTTGACCGACTTCAGCCTCTACCACACTAACCGTAACAAATTTGGTTACTTCGGTGAAATCCGTTTCGACTATAGAGGTATGGCTCAATTGTCAGTAACTGGTCGTGTTGACGGTTCTTCTACATTGGTTAACTACATGAACCGCGATCTTATCGATCCAGTTTACTTCTATCCTTCAGTAACTGCCGGTGTTATCTTCTCTGAACTTTTCAACCTCAAAAACGATTGGTTCTCTTATGGTAAAATCCGTGGTAACTGGGCAAAAGTAGGTAAGGATGCTCCTAACTACTTGTTCTCAAACAACTTCAAACAATGGTCAGTATTCCCTGACGGTGGTTTCGGTGTTGACCCAACAGTTTCTTCAGCTAACTACATCGAGCCTGAAATGACAAGCTCATGGGAAGTTGGTGCCGACTTGCGTTTCTTCAAAGAACGCACTCGTCTTGATGTTGCTTACTACTCAACTACAGTTGACAACCAAATCATCACAATGCGTGTATCTCCTGCTGCAGGTGTGATCCTTCAAACATTCAACTCTGGTACAATTGAAAACAGTGGTATTGAAGCAACTCTTTCTCAAGACATCCTTAAGAGTGGCGACTTCACTTGGGTAGCTAACGCTAACTTCTCTTACAACCGTGGTAAACTTGTTAGCCTTCCTAACAACCAAACTGAATACCTCGGTACACAAGTAACTAACAAAATGTACTGTTCTTCTAATGTAGGTGGTTCTACTACTGCTATGGTCGGTACCGACTACGAACGCACTGCAGATGGTCAAGTTATCTGTGACGAAAATGGTTATCCTTTGATTTCTCCAAACAAAAACTGCTTCCTCGGTGACCGCGAGCCTGACTTCCTCCTTGGTGTAGGTTCTACATTCACTTGGAAAGACCTCTCACTTTCATTCTTGTTTGACGGCCGTTATGGTGGTGAAGTTTACAACAACACAGGTGAAAACTTGATTGGTAATGGTATGAGTGGTTATCTTGAAAAATATCGTAACCGTGAAGTTATCGTGAAAGGTGTTGTAGCTAATGGTGATGGTACTTACCGTCCTAACACTACTCCAGTTATCTTTGACGCTCAATTCTATTCTAACTACTATTCAGTTCCTTCTAACTTCATCGAAGATGGTTCTTACATCCGTTTGAGCTATGTAACTCTTGCTTACGACTTCGGTAACTTGATGAAGAAAGCTGGTGCTAACAATCCTATCAAAGGTCTTCGCGCTTCTTTGACTGGTCGTAACCTCTTCCTATTGACCAAATATACTGGTGCAGATCCTCAAGTTATGCCTTCTGCTACTGGTGGTGCTGGTACAATGGGTATTGACGAATTTAGTGTTCCTGCAACACGCAGCTTCAACTTTAACGTTAACGTAACATTCTAATTATAGCTATGAATAAGTTTAAAACAATATCATTATCATTATTGCTTGGACTTTCATTTGCGAGTTGCGAAGACATTCTTAGTGACAATGTCAACCCCGACCGCGCACACGATAATACAGTTCAACAAGCTATGCCTGTTATCGTGTTCTATTCAAGCCAAACAGTATATGACCACGCAGAATATAATGTATATCTTTCTCAATGTTTGACTACTACTGGTAAGAGCCAAACTGGTTCTTATCCTTACAAACAAGGTTGGGAATTCTTGAATGTGAACCGTCACCCACAATGGCGTCGTCACTTCTATGACTTGGCTAAAAATGTTCGTTCGGTATGTAATCTTGCTGGTACTACTAACACCGACTTGATTGCTCGTACAATTATGTTGATGTCAACTCAATTGACTACCGACACATTTGGTCCTATGCCAATGCTTCCTGAAAACTATATGACTTCAACAGGTAAGTATGGTGATGCTCACATGGCAACTACTCCTCACTATGAAGAGCAAGCCGATATTTATGACTGGATGTTCCGTGAAGCTGATGCTCTTATCGCTGCTTTCGAAGACAACAACCGTCTTACTACTGGCGATGTTCCTGTTGACCAAAAGATGGACCGCATCTATGGTGGTGACCTTAACAAATGGAAAGGTCTTGTATATGCTATCAAAGCTCGTCTTTTGCTCCGCAACATTCCTAATGTGAACACTACTCCTGCAATGTGTAACCAAATTATCGAAACAGCTCAAAAAGCTATCGATACTTGGCGTTCAGGTGACCTCCTTTACGGTTCTTGGTTTGGTAACGAACCTCGTTATAACTATGTAGAAGGTGTAACTGAATCAAATGCTCCTTGGAGTTCAGCTCAACCTAAGATTAACTCTTGGGAATCACGCGACAACCGTCTTGCTGCTGACGCTGTTCCTTCTAAATTCTTCATGGAATCATGTCTCGGTGTGAGCTTCCCTGGCAACGAACGTAAACAAGGTACTTGGGATCGTTCAAACGGCTTCGGTAATGACCCTCGTATCGTGCTTCTTATGAAACCTGCTGTAGGTCCTATCTCAGCTGCTATTTCTAACACAGCTAACATGTATCGTTATCTTGAAAATAACATCGGTTCAGGTGCTACTTTCAAGCGTACTCACTACCCCGACCTTTATGCTGGTGCTTATGCTGGTGCTGTTGACGCTTATAACCCATTGGTTACAATGGAAGAACTTTACTTCGCTCAAGCTGAAGCATACTACTGGTTAGGCAACAAGACTAAAGCTTGTGCTCTTGCTAAAGAAGCTACTCAATGGAATATCCAACGCCACCTCGACTTCTACCTTTGGAAGAGCGGCGGGATCTATCCTACCGACTATAACGCTTCTACAGTTGTTGAAACAGAAGGTGATGCTAACTTGTGGAAAGCTCGTTTCGAATCTTATGTAGGTGCATTCCTTAACAACGAAAAAACAGTTGTTGAATACACTAACGATAAAGGCGCAACTGCTAAAGCAACTGCTAAAGCTTGTAGCGAATTCGGTAACGAACATTACTTCTTCAATGAATCAGAATATACACTTTCTGACTTGATGATGCAAAAATACATCGCAATGTATATGATGCCTGAACAATGGAACGATATGCGTCGCTACCACTACTCTAACAAACGTAATGGTTATGGTGTTGGTGCTTCTAACGAAATCGTTTATCCTACTTTGCGTCGTCCTTACAACCTTTACTCAGCTTACTGGGTTGATGGTTTGACCGATGCTCAAAAAGAAAACACTTGGATTCAACGTCTTAACTATGACCCACAAACCGAAGATATCTACAACAAAGACGAAGTTGTTCGCGTGGGCGCTTACAAAGACTTCAAGTGGTTGCAAAAACCAATGATTTGGGCTCAAAATCCTGGAGAAGTTACTTCATTAACACTCTCTAAATAATATTGTCCAACAATAAAAGATATTAAATTATGAAATTACAATATAAATTAGGAATTATGGCTTTGGGTCTTGTCGCATTTACTTCTTGCGAAAAGAACGACCCATTTGCTGACCACTTGCACATCGGTGAACGTGTTCCTACTTGTTACTGGGAAGTTGGTTCAACAACTTGTAAAGCTGGTGAAGCATTCTCTTTCAAAGGAACATATTATACTGAAGATGGTCACACTCCCGACTATTCTCAAGTGTGGTGGGATGTAAAACGCACCGATGTTCTTGAAGTAACTGCTAAATTGGCCGGCTCATCATTCTCTTACAAACAAATCGGTGGTGAAAGTGATTTGAATGTTCGTGTTAACGAACACAGCGATCCATTTGATCACTCTCTTGCTAAACTCGATACTGTTTTAGTTGATAAGTATTATTCTTATTATGATTCAGTAAAGGGTGTTTGGATTACTCTTGAAGACTCAACTGTTAAAGCTGAGAAACCTCTTAACCAATACTCTATTACAGGTGTAGTTCCTGTTTCAGAAACTCTTTCTCCTATTAAATGGAACAATCCTACTGAATGGGATCAAAAGAAATTTGAAACTTACTTCCCTGAAGGTTTCGCTGATAAATTTGAAAAAACAGTTGACTCTCTTATCGTGAAGGATGCTAACTATAGCTCATTGCGTTACCTCTACATCAACTATGCATTCACTAATGAGCGTTTTGCTGAAATCAATGCTCAATTTGGTACTGATTTCCCAACTGATATCGCTTATGACGAATCAGATGCTCAAGCTGGTGCTACCGACAAATCAACTCGTTGGATTGACTACAATAACCCTAAAGTATCGGGCAAAGCTGCTCCTGTAGTAGGTTATTACTATCAAACAATCGCTGATGGTGAAGTAGTTTATAACGAAGTTGCTATTGCTGAAGTTGAACAAAACGCTGAAGGTGCTAATGTACTTATCGCTAACCCCGAAATTCGCGTTTATGAAGTTTACGAATCTGCTCCTTGGGTATTCAGCCGCTACAGCGACGACTTGGGTTCAGTTGTAACAACTGTTCGTCCTCAATATATCGCTGCTTTCAAAGCATTGGTTGAGCCTATCACATTCCAAGAATGGATTCACGGCAACGATGGTTATGCAATTGCATTCTCTCGTTCATATACTCTTAAAGCGAAATTCCGCGTATATGACACTGAAGGAAATATCGGTGAGGTATCTCCAACAGAAGCTAAAGACATTATGATTAACTAATATTTAAACATTAGAGATATGAAATTTTTAAATAAATTGGGTCTTCTTGCATTATCAGCGTTTGCTATGGTAGCTTGCGTTGATCAAGATCCCGAAATTCAAAATTTCCCCGACCCTGATGTGGATTTCACATATGAGGTAGCCGGTGATGAATATACTCTTGACTACTATGTAGTATCTCCAATTCAACTAAAAAATACATCGGCTAAAACCGGTGCTATTACTTGGGACTTTGGTTGCGATGAGTCTTTGGTTGAAATCCAAGACGCTAACCCTAATGCACCAATTATTAAATATAAGAAAGCAGGTAACTACAATGTTACATTGACTATCGAAGGTGTAGGTTCTCGCACTTACCCTATCCTTATCTATGACATCGTTCCTATTCCATCTATTTCTTCAATCGAAGTTGATGGTGCTGCGAGCGATTTAGTAATGTTGAACAGTGCAAAGGTTTCTTTCAACCTTCGTTTGCCTAACCCCGAAAACAAAGTGGTTAAGTATGTTTGGAACTTCCCAGAGGGTGCTAAAGATGAAAATGGTCAACCTATCACTACTAAGGAATATACTACCGATCCTGAAACTGGTGCAGTAGAATGTCCTCAAAACATCACTTTCAGCAACCTCGGTTCTCAACAAGTAACTGTTGATGCTGTATTTGACCTTGGTTCAGCCGATGAGCGTCCTCTTGAACAATCTTACATCAATGTACAAGTAGCTTCTCCTATCGAAGCTCCTACATTGTACTATGCTCAAGTGGGTGGTAACATCAAAGCTATGAAATTGTTGAGCGATGCTCAAATCGCTGAAATGGGCAATCCTAAAGTATTCCCATATGACATGGGTGTAAGCGCTGGTGAAAACCCATTCAACATCCTTTATGGTCAATCAAGCGACACTAACGAAGAAACTGGTGAATCTGCAGCTTCTCACTGGATTTATATCCTCGATGCTGGTAAACAATATTACTATGTGAACGACGAAGGTGGTGTGCTTGGTGACGGTAAAATCACTGCTATGCGTGCCGATGGTACTAATGTAAATACAGTTATCACAAATGTTGGTGGTGCTGCATTTAACGACCCATTCCAAGGTAATATCTATGATGGTTACATCTATTACAACGACCGTAACCGCGGTTTCTCTAAAGTGGGTATGAACGAACGCGGTCTTGTTGAAGGTAAAACTTCCGACAACTTCCGTTTGGAATATGTTGCTACTAACGAAAAACTTGGTTACTACAACGCAGGTATCTCTTATGGTGCTATCTCAACTGGTATCTACCGCGATAAAGATGGTATTTGGTGGTGGGGTAAAAACTACTCAGGTAATGGTATCTACCGTTTCAAAGATGAACATGTTGGTACTACTGCTCGTCCTTATCCTATCGTATTGCAAACTATCAAGTTCACTTCATACGCTATTGACGAAGACCGTCAAAAACTCTTCGTTTGGGGTATCCATGGTGTAGGTAAAGGTGCTGGTTTCGTAGAATATGCTCTTCCTGCAGCTGATGGCGAATGTAAAGTGGGTGATGCTATCGGTTATGTAAACATGGAAGCTAAAGCTGTTAACACTACAGCCGATGAGCCTGTTTATGTAAAACAAATGGCTATTGACGCTCGCGATGGTCGTGTTTACTTCGGTTTCCGTGCTGAAGAAGGTGATGTTTGGTCAGCTGCTGGTAACGGTCACACTGGTGTTGTTTACTACGATCCCGAAACTCAAAAATGTCAAAACTATGGTGAAACAAACGATGAAATCCTTGGTATCACCATCAACCCAACTCCTACAAAACTCTTCTAAACCTCGGTTTAGTTGATATAATCTAAATCAAAAGGTAACTGCCGCGAAAGGCGGTTACCTTTGATTTTATAAAATATCATGATTAATTATGAACAAGTTTTTAAAATCAATAGGAATTGCGGCAATCGCTTCAATGGCATTGATGACAACGAGTGTTGACGCTCAAGCCGAAACTACTCGCGAGCATCGTGCTATGTGGTGTACGCCATTCCTTAGCCATTGGCCTACAGCTTCGATTACTTCGGGTAATGCCGAATCGCACAAAAATGTGTTGCGCAAGCGTATGGCTACATACAAAGCACAAGGTATCAATGTTATTTACTACCATGTGCGTTCGGAGTGTGATGCTACTTACAAATCATCATACGAACCATGGGCCGAATCGGTATCGGGTACTCGTGGTGTTGCTCCTGCTTTCGACCCATTCCAATTTATGATTGAAACATGTCATGAATATGGTATCGAATGTTATGCATGGATTAACCCCTATCGTTACCACACAAGCAAAAACGGTACACATGGTGGTGGCGCTTTGGATTATGAAGTAACTCACCCCGAATGGTTGATGAGTGGTAACACAAGCAACACTGTGCTCAACCCAGGTAAAGCCGAAGTATTGCAACGCATTCTCGATGTAACTAAAGAGATTGTTACTAACTATGATGTTGATGGTGTAGTATTTGACGACTACTTCTATCCTCAAGGTGGTACTACTGAAGGATCAAGTGCTCCCGACTATGCCGACTATAAAGCAAGTGGCACAACACTCTCAATGGGCGATTGGCGTCGTGCCAATATCAACAACATGGTGGGTGAAGTGAACAAGATGATTAAGAGCGTGAAACCTTATGTGTGTTTCGGTATCTCACCAGCAGGTAAGTCATCTCCCCCCAATGTAGAAACTGAATATGGCGTGCCTTCAGTGACAAGCGATTGGCAATATAGCCAAATCTATTCTGACCCTCTACATTGGTTGAAATATCAAAAATTAGACTTCGTGTCGCCTCAAGTATATTGGGTGACTGACTTCAAAAAACTCTCAAAATGGTGGATTGATGCTGCTATCAAGTTTGACCGTCACATGTATGTGAGCACATCGCCCGATGACTACACTACAAGCAAATCGGCTGGTGCTCAAGCATTGATTGATGAAATCAATATGACTCGCGAATTCAACCGTCAAGATGAAACAGGCCTTGTGTATTTTGAATACAAAACATTCAACAACTACACCGAAAAGTATGACGGAGTTAATCGTCAATACCTTGGCGACATCTTGTATCAATATGCTTACCAAAACAAAGCGTTGACACCATTGCGCCACTGGAACAATGTGCGTAATCCTAAAATCACTTCAAATGTTAAAGTTTCGGGCGACCAATTGACTTGGGATGCTGTAGAAGGTATGCGTTACACAGTTTATGCTGTGCCTACTACATTGAGCGAATCGGAGTTTACTTGCCAAAAACAATATCTCGAACAAGTGCGCTATACCAATAGCTACACTATCCCTGCCGATAAAGCATCGGGCTACAACTGGGCAGTGTGTGTATATGACCGCTATGGTAATGAATATGCTCCATTGTTTGCAGGCAAAACAGTGACTACTGCTGCTAAACCTACACTCACTTATCCTATCAATGGCCAAGCTGCCCCCGACTTGTTTACATTTACATGGAATGCCGACGGCTCAATGTATCGCATTGAAATTGCCGAAGACAATGCATTTACAAAGATGGTGGGCGATGCTGAAACCGATGAAAACAAAGTGTCAATTACTGCGTTTGAAACTTCGCTCGAGTCGGGTAAAACTTATTACTGGCGCGTGATTTCAAAGAAAGCTAATGCTCTCGACCAAACATCGGCTGCAGGCTCATTCGTAGCTTCTAAACTTTCAGTTACTGCTCCTGCTAATGAGGCTACAAATGTGTCATTGACTCCAACTATCACTTGGACTCCAATTGATGGATGCGAATTTACAATGGAAATTTGCAAAACAGCGGCATTTGACGATATCGTTTACTCGGTTAAAACTAAAGCTTCATCGGTAGTTATCCCTCAACGCACTCTTTCTTCTTACAATGACTACTATGTGCGCGTGAAAGCTACTAAAGAAGGTTACACTTCTACAAGTGACGCAGTTGTTTTCAAAACTCTTGAAATGACCGACCTTGCAGTACCCGAATTCTTACGCCCTCTTACCGACGGCGCAACAGTATATAGCAATCAACCTATCGAGTTGAAGCCTTATGATGCCCTCACTTCGGTAACTATCGAAATTGCTGCCGATAAGTCAATCCCAAGCCGTAAGAAAACATCTTACACATTGTATAACCTCGACTGCAGCACTCCAAAGACTGCTGGTGAAATAGCAATCTCTTCGGCTTCGCTTGTCAACGGAACAACCTATTATGTTCGCGCTCGTGGTTCATACAAAACTGCTGCTGGCAACAAAAACACTGCATACTCTCCAGTTGTATCATTTGTTTACAACTCAGGAGCAGGTGTTGAAGGCGTTACTAACGACGAAGCAAAAGTGTATGTGAACAACGAAAATGTAGTAGTATTTGGCGAAGCACAAATGATTGAAATCTACAATGTAGGTGGTCAACTCATTGAGTCGGTTCAAGTTGAAGGTCTTTCTTCGCTTGATATCAACTATCTCGCAACAGGTGCTTATATCATCAAAGTTATCTCGGCCGACGAGGTTGTAACTTTGAAACATGTGAAATAATTTATCACCGATAAATAACTCTTTATGAGGGGATGCTCATTGCGGGCATCCCCTTTCATTTTGTAGTAAAAAAACATTGTAAATAAAAATATTTGTGTGTGAAATGATAATTTTCTTACAAATTGCTATAATAACTATGAAAAATGTATTACTTTTGTCGTTAATATAGTAAAATATAAAAACATATAACTTATGAATCATATAAAAGAAGTAGCTACACGCATCAAGGGCTTGCGTGATGCTCTCGACCTTTCGATAGAGCAAATCGCTGCCGATTGTGCTGTTACACCACAAGAATATACCGACTATGAAACAGGAGTAAAAGATATTCCGGTGAGTTTCTTGCATCGCATATCGGCAAAGTATGGAGTGGAATTGACTGCGTTGCTTTTTGGTGAAGAGCCCAAGATGCAGTCTTATTTTGTTACTCGTGCTGGCAAAGGTGTGAAAGTAGAGCGCACAAAGGCCTATAGTTATCAAGACCTCGCAGCAGGTTTTGCGCATCGCGTGGTGTCGCCATTTATTGTAACAGTAGAGCCTGTTGATGCCGACAAGCCTATGACAATAAACTCTCACCAAGGTCATGAGTTTAACTATGTATTACAAGGTCAAATGGAGATTATGGTAGCGGGTAAATCAACTATCCTTAACCCTGGTGATAGCATCATGTTTGATGCTATATTGCCACATGGTATGCGCACAACAGGTGGCGAAACCGTGAAATTTCTCGCTATTATTTCGTAACCAAAGAAACAATCCTTAAAAGTACATAAATTATGTTAGATAAGTTTTTAGAAAAAGCCTCGTTTGAATCATACGAGGATTTTATGCAAAACTTCAAAATAAATGTTCCCGAAAATTTCAACTTCGGGTATGATGTAGTCGATGCTTGGGCCGAAAAAGAACCCGATAAAAAAGCCCTTCTATGGACAAATGACCAAGGCGAAGTGATACAATTCACATTTGCCGACATTAAACGCGAAAGCGATAAGACCGCTTCGTTTTTTGCCTCACAAGGCATAGGCCGTGGAGATATGGTGATGTTGATACTCAAGCGTCACTATCAATTTTGGTTCTCAATCGTAGCTCTGCACAAACTTGGAGCAACGGTTATTCCTGCCACACACCTTCTCACCGAAAAAGATATTATATATCGTTGCGAAAAAGCCGATATTAAGGCCATTGTTGCCACAGGCGATGAAATAGTGATAAATCACATACAAAATTCTTTGCCCAAGTGCCCTACATTGAAAACTCTCGTTTCGACCGGACCTATTGTGCCCGAAGGGTGGTTTGATTTCAACAAAGAAATTGATGCAGCAGCACCATTTGTGCGTCCCGAGTTGGCTAATACCAACGATGATGTATCGTTGATGTATTTTACATCGGGAACAACCGGAAATCCCAAGATGGTGGCTCACAGCTTCACTTATCCTCTCGGTCACATCATCACAGGCTCTTTTTGGCACAATGTGAAGGAAGATAGTCTTCACTTGACACTTGCCGATACTGGTTGGGGAAAAGCCGTGTGGGGTAAACTATACGGACAATGGATTGCCGGAGCAAATGTGTTTGTATATGACTTTGAAAAGTTTGAGCCAGTTGATGTGCTGCATATGATACAAAAATATGGCATCACATCGTTCTGTGCACCTCCCACAGTGTTCCGTTTCCTCATACGCGAAGATCTCACAAAATTTGATATATCAACCCTAAAATATTGTACCATTGCCGGCGAAGCACTCAACCCCAAGGTGTATGATGAGTGGAAACGCCTCACAGGTATTAAATTGATGGAAGGATTTGGGCAAACCGAAACCACCCTCACCATTGCCACCTACCCATGGCTTGAACCAAAACCAGGTTCAATGGGTTGCAAAGGTCCTGTTTATGACATCGACCTATTGACAGCCGATGGTCGTTGGGCCGAAGATGGTGAACAAGGCGAAATTGTGGTGCGCACCAATGGTGTGAAACCCGTGGGCTTGTTTAAGGAGTATCTCAAAGACCCCGAATTGACCAACGAGGCCTACCACGATGATATCTATCACACAGGCGATGTGGCTTGGCGCGATGAAGATGGTTACTTCTGGTTTGTAGGTCGCACCGACGATGTTATTAAGTCATCGGGATATCGCATTGGCCCATTTGAGGTAGAAAGTGCGTTGATGACACACCCAGCCGTAGTGGAATGTGCCATTACCGGCGTCCCCGACGAAATTCGTGGTCAAGTGGTGAAAGCAACCATTGTGTTGGCTGGTGATTATAAAGATAAAGCTGGCGAGGCATTGATTAAGGAGATTCAAAACCATGTGAAGCGTGTTACAGCTCCTTATAAATATCCTCGTATAGTAGAATTTGTTGACGAATTGCCCAAGACAATTAGTGGAAAGATTCGTCGTGTAGAAATTCGCAACAAGAAGTAATATTAATATAGGAATGAATAGTCGCTATACACGCATAGCCGTAAAGATAGGTAGCAATGTGCTCACTCGCAAAGACGGCACGCTTGATATCACACGCATGAGTGCGCTCGTCGATCAAATTGCCGAGTTGCATCATCGAGGCATTGGGGTGATAATGATATCATCGGGTGCAGTGGCTTCGGGGCGTAGCGAATTGCGTGAGAATAAAAAACTCGATGCCGTGTCGGCTCGTCAACTTTATAGTGCGGTGGGGCAGGCAAAGCTCATAAACCGTTACTATGAACTTTTTCGTGAGCATGGCATAGCTTGTGGACAGGTGTTGACTACAAAAGAAAATTTCTCTACTCGACGCCACTATCTCAATCAAAAACATTGCATGGAGGTGATGCTTGCCAATGGTGTTATCCCCATTGTGAATGAAAACGACACCGTGTCGGTAACCGAATTGATGTTTACCGATAACGATGAACTCTCGGGTCTCATTGCAACTATGATGGATATGCAAGCGCTTGTGATATTAAGCAACATCGATGGAGTATACGATGGCAACCCAAGTGATGCATCATCGCAAGTAATTACCGATATCGAATTGCATAACGATGTGTCGGAATATATTCAAGACGGGAAATCATCGTTTGGCCGAGGTGGAATGGCCACCAAATATCGCATTGCTCACAAAGTGGCATCGGAAGGTATTGCTGTGATTATTGCCAATGGCAAGCGTGACAACATATTGCTTGAGGTGGTAAATCCCGAGCGAAAAGTGCCTTATACAATGTTTCACCCCGCAAAAGAAACAACTTCGGGCGTGAAAAAATGGATTGCTCATAGTGAAGGATTTGCCAAGGGAGAACTTCATGTGAATGAGGGCGCGGCCGAAGCATTGCTCTCGGCTCGAGGCGCAAGCCTATTGCCTATCGGCGTAACTGCAATAGTGGGCGAATTTGAAAAAGACGACATCGTGAAAGTTATTGCTCCCAATGGAAATGTGATTGCCGTGGGAAAGGTGGGTTACGACTCCGAGTCGGCGCGCCAAGTGATAGGGGAGAGTGGAGCTCGTCCGCTTGTGCATAGTGATTATCTTTATATTGACTGAAAAATGAATAATTCTATATATAAATCGGCTCGCATAGCAGCTCGAAAACTCAATCGATTATCAACCGAGGAGATTAACAACCTCTTATTGGCCCTCGCCGATGCCGTGGAGGCAAATATTCAAGAAATTCTTGAAGCAAATGCCCTTGACTTGGCACGAATGAGTGAGAGCGACCCTAAATATGACCGATTGAAATTGACCGATGGCCGATTGCGCGATATAGCATCTGATATGCGTTCGGTAGCTTCATTGCCGTCGCCCTTGAATGTTACTTTGTCGAGTGTTACCCGCCCCAATGGGATGGTGATAAACAAAGTTACTGTGCCATTTGGTGTGATAGGTGTTATTTATGAAGCTCGCCCCAATGTCACATTTGATGTATTCTCGCTATGCGTAAAAGCCGGTAGCGCTTGTCTGCTCAAAGGTGGTAGTGATGCCAACGACACCAATGTGTGTGCCGTGGCCTTGATACGCCGAGTGCTTGCCGAGCAAGGAATAGATGAAAATGCAGTGACATTATTGCCCGTTTCGCGCGAAGCAACTGCCGAAATGCTCAATGCAGTGGGCGAAGTAGATTTGATTATACCTCGCGGTAGTAAACAACTTATCGACTTTGTTCGCAACAATTCACGAGTGCCTGTGATTGAAACTGGAGCAGGAGTGTGTCACACCTATGTGCATGAGTCGGGGTTGATTGATTATGCTCGCGAAATAGTGTTGAATGCCAAGACACGCCGTGTGAGTGTGTGCAACTCGCTCGATACTTTAGTGATTGATCGTGCTCGCTTGAGCGATTTGCCTCAAATATGCGCTCCACTTGCCGAAAAAGGAGTTACCATATATGCCGATGACGAAGCATTTGCCTCGCTCGAAGGGGAATATGAGAAATTGGAGCATGCTACGGCCGACGACTTTGGTCGTGAATGGCTCGACTATAAAATGTCGATAAAGACCGTTGCCGACATTGATGAGGCGATAGAATTTGTTGAAACTCACACATCGCGTCATAGCGAGTCGATTGTGGCTCAAGATAGCGAAGCCATTGATCGATATTGTAGAGATGTAGATGCGGCATGCGTGTATGCCAATGTTTCAACAGCCTTTACCGACGGTGGCCAGTTTGGTTTTGGCGCCGAGATAGGAATCTCTACCCAAAAACTTCATGCTCGTGGGCCTATGGCATTGCCCGAAATCACAACCTATAAGTATATTATCACAGGCGCTGGGCAAACGAGAAACTCGTAAATGTAAAGTCTTTTGACCTATAAAAAATGGCAGTCATGAAAAAAATAGTTCATTTGTTGAGGAGTGTGTTGGTGGTAATTTTATGTACTACCGCGTTTGTATCTTGTTCCGATTCTTCAAAGGTTGATGCCTATGTGCAACTACTTGATGAGAACTTGCCGAGTATGTCGCAGCCAGGGGTGACTTTTGAGGGTGCAAAGAAAGTGGGAACCCAAGTGGAGATAGACATAAAATTGGGAATATCATATGCTGCGCAAGGTGTAACACCACAAATGTTTGCCGAAGCAGCGAGCGAAGGAGCAACAGCCGAGGAGATAGTATCGTCGGCCGAACTAATAGAAAAGGAATTGCTCACAGCAGTAGTCAACGAGGGCTATTCAATCGTTTATAATTATATCGATGTCGAAGGAGAAGTAGCCGAGGTGGTGATTTCAAATTCCGACTTGAAAAAAGCATTAGAATAACTTGAATTAAAGACTGAAATAATTGAAGCGTTGGCAGTAGTCAACGCTTTTTTGTTTGATAAAACTAAAAATGTGTCAAATAAGCCGAAATTGAGAAAATTACACGATTTTAAATGTATATTTTTGGTTAAAAATTTGGTTGGCAATGAAAAAAGCCTTACCTTTACCCTGTTTTATTGGCTATTTGTATCATTATGGCTGATAATCATTGTAAAAACATTGAAAAATAAAGAAAAAAAATACTTTTTTGTTTAACTAAATTAATATCAAAATGAAAAAAACTTTACGTAATTTGATGCTTGCGGGTGCTGCTGCACTCCTTGCTACAGGTGCGTCAGCTCAAACTCTTACTAAAGTTTGGGAAACTAACACAGGCGTTCCTGGTGTTGCTGCTGGTGGTGAATTCCGTTTCATGGCAGCTAAAGATGGCAAAGTTATTGTTACTGACAAAGCTAACAAGAAAATCGTTGCTTTCGACGAAAACGGTCAAACTGAACTCTTTGACCTCGCTACAGCTATCGACACTCACTATGGTGTTGACGCTACTCGCGAAGTAATCGACCGCATTGACTCTACAGTTGTTGACGATGTAGTAGTTTATGACACTATCATGAAAGAAGAGACTTATCGCACAGCTCCTGGTGCTGGTACTCTTATCGCTACTGACGATGCTGGTAACATCCTCGTTAATACTAACTTCCCTAACGCTGGTTCAGCAACTGATTTCATCATCATCTCTGCTGACCTTCAAAACACTTACAAACTTCAAATCACTATGCCTGAAGGTATGACTGCTGCTCGTTGCGACCAAATGGGCCGTATCGTAGGTGACATGCTTTCAGAAGAAGGTGCTTACATGTGGATTTGTCCTAATAGCGCTACTAATGTTGCTATCGTGAAAGTTGTTGCTGGTGAACAAGATATGGACTTCACTCAAGCTTCTACTAAATGTGCTGTTGCAGTTAACACTTCTTGTGTAGCTCAACCTGTTTTCGCTACTGTTGCTGAAATTGATGCACTTATGGATGACCTTGGTGACTTGACTCCTTCATTCTGGTTCCGTAACCGTTCATATCCACAAAATGTATATCAATGGAACGAAGATGCTACTGAACAAGTTGCTATCACTTTGACTGAAGCTACTGAAGGTGCTCAATCTAAAAACGCATCTCAAGAAGGTTTCGAAGTATTCTCTCTTCAAGATGAAACATACTTCGTTATTCCTATGACTACTGACGGTACTACTAACGGTCGTGGTTCTAACTGGGGTATCTACCGCGCTTCTGACCAAAAACTCGTTGCTACTTGGGAAGAAAATCCTCAAGCTGGTAAAGGTCAAGGTATGGGTGGCTTCTTTGTAGAAGGTGTTGACGAAAACTCAGTGAAAATCTATCACTTCATCGCTGCTACTGTAGTAGGTGCTTACACATTTGCTGTTCCTGCTGCTGAAGAACCAACTCCAGAACCTACTATCGATCCTCTTTACATTTTCGGTTCATTCAACGGTTGGACTCCTGCTGAAGCTCTCGAATTTGCATATGCTGATGGTGTTTACACTATCGAAGATGTTGAATTTGCTGAAGGTGGTAACTTCGGTATTTCTACTGTAAAATCAGCTGACTGGGCTGCAGTTAATGCTGCTCGCTATGGCTTCGCTACTGACAACGCTAAAGCTGTTGTAGGTGAAAACGAAATCGTGAAAGGTGAAGGCGCTATCCAAGTTCCTTATGCAGGTGTTTGGGATATCACTGTTGACCTTGCTAACCTCAAATTGACTCTTGCTACTGAAACTCCAGAACCTACTCCAGAACCAGAACCAATCGTTGTTCCTGCTGGCTTCAACAAAGCATGGGAAGTAACTACTGGCGTTCCTGGTGTTGCATCAGGTGGTGAATTCCGTTTCGCTACTGCTCGCGATGGCAAAATCCTTGTTACTGACAAAGCTAACAAGAAAATCATGGCTATCGACGAAACTGGTATGACTGAACTCTTCGACCTCGCTGAAGCTTTCGACACTCACTATGGTGTTGACGCTACTCGCGAAGTAATCGATCGCATCGATACAACTGTTGTTGATGGTGTTGAAGTGTATGACACTATCATGAAAGAAGAAACTTACCGCACAGTTCCTGGTGCTGCTACTGGTATCACAGTTGACGACGCTGGTAACATCCTCGTAGGTACAGGCTTCCCTAACGCTACTTCTTCAACTGACCTCATCATCATCTCTGCTGACCTCCAAGAAACTTACAAACTTCAAGTTGTTCTTCCTGAAGGTGTATCAGCTAACCGTATCGACCAATATGGTAAAGTTGTAGGTGACATGCTTTCTGAAGAAGGTGCTTACCTCTGGCTTGCTATCAACGCTCAAACTAAAGTTGCTATCGTTAAGATTGCTAACGGCGAACAAGTAGAAGACTATACTCAAGCTTCTGAAAACGTAAAAGTTGCTATGAACTCTTCAACTCTTGCACAACCTGCATTCTTCACAGTTGAAGAAATCGACGCTCTTATGGACGAAAACGGTAACCTTTCTAACTCATTCTGGTCACGCAACCGTGGTTCTGCTCAATCAATGTATGGTTGGAACGAAGACGCTACTGAACAAACTGTCCTTTCATTGACTGAAAATGGCGCTAACGGTGAAACTACTAAGGGTGCTGGTGCTGAAGGTTTCGCAACATTCAAAATCGCTGACGTTACTTACTTCGTAGTTCCTATGTCACTCGACGGTGCTGCTCGTAGTGCTGCTATCGGTGTTTACGATGAAACTGGTAAACTCCACGCTACTTGGACTCCTGAAGGTGTTATAACTGGTATGGGTCAAATGGGTTCTATCGCAGTTGAAACTATCAACGAAGAAGCTGTTGCTATCTACCGCTTCATCCCTGGCGTTATCGCTGCTAAATATACATTCTGTGTAAAAGCTGAAGAACCATTCGAAGGTCCTGCTGAACTTTACATGGTAGGTCATGACAACAACTGGGATCCTGCTAACCCAACTGTTATTCCTATGACTGAAACTGCTGGCGTTTACGAAGCTGTTCTTACTTTCGCTAACAACGAATTCAAATTCTCTGAAGTGAAAGGTTCTTGGGACGAATTCAACGCTAAAGCTATCTGCATCGCTAACGACGCTACTGTAGCTCTTGACCAAGCTACTCCTCTCTACAAATATGCTGGTTCTAACTGTAAAGCTGCTGTAGAAGCTGGTAAAGCTTACAAAGTAACTATCGACCTCAACGAAAATACTATCACAATTTCTGAATCTACAGCAATTGAAGGTATTGAAGTTGAAGCTGGTGAAGCTGTTTACTACAACCTCCAAGGTGTAAAAGTTGCTAACCCTGAAAATGGTGTATTCATCAAAGTTCAAGGCAACAAAGCTTCTAAAGTTCTCGTTAAATAATTGAAATTAACGAAATAGAGAGGTAATCTCTCAAACATAATGAGCGAGCAGTCCAATGGGCTGCTCGCTTTTTTTATCCCTCTCGGCATTGTAGTCAATAGAGTCGTTAAGGTCGTTAAAGTCCTTAATGACCTTAATCCCATCCCTACTTCACTAAACACAAAATAGCAGCGCCATTGACACTGCTATTTTTAACTTAACTATGTACCTCGGAGCAGAATCGAACTGCTATCAAAAGTTTAGGAAACTTCTATTCTATCCGTTGAACTACCGAGGCATCTCTATTTGCGACGACAAAGATAGTGGTTATCGGCGAGATAAGCAAACGAAGCGATAGCGTGCACCACTGCGTTCGTCTATTATCCATTCCGAAACTTCGGTTTCAACCCATTCTTCGCGTTTGATTTCGGGGAAAAATGTGTCGGCATCTTCTACTGTTGCATCAATCTCGGTGAGATATAGTTTAGATGCATTATTAATGGCTTCTCGGTAGATTTCTCCTCCACCGATGACAAATACCTCATCGGTGTTGTTTGCGGCCGTGAGAGCGCTTGAAAATGAGCCTACAACGGTGATGCCATCGTGGTGATAATCATTTTGGCGTGTGATTACGATGTTTTGGCGCCCGGGGAGCGGTCCTTTAGGGAATGATTCAAAGGTTTTGCGTCCCATAATGATGGGGTGTCCCATTGTTATTTCCTTAAATCGGCGCAAGTCGGCACTGATGTGAAACAACAAGTCACCCTTGCGACCTATCGCATTCCCCTGCGCTGTAGCTACTATTATTGAAATTTGCATATCTATCTTATTTGTTCGTTATGTCGTTTTGTGTCTCATCTGCAAAAATAAGAACAGAATGACAGAAAATTACAGAATGACAAAATTTATTTTTCTTTGTATTTATTGTTTTTATGCGTTAGCCTTTATGTTCATTCTGTCATTCTGTCTAAAATCACTTGCAAACGAACTCAAAAGACTTAATCTTATGTCTAATAGGCCTATTAAACAGCGACTACGCCTTTGATGTGTGGATGTGGGTCGTAGTCTTCGAGTGAGAAGTCTTCATACTTGAAGTCGAAGATATTTTTCACTTCGGGGTTAATGACCATGCGAGGCAATTTGCGAGGCTCGCGCGACAACTGTTCTTTGATTTGCTCAAAGTGGTTGTTGTAGATGTGAGCATCACCAAGAGTGTGAACAAAATCGCCTACTTCGAGCCCAGTAACTTGTGCCACCATCATGAGCAACAATGCATAAGAAGCAATATTAAAAGGCACTCCGAGGAATGAATCGGCGCTTCGTTGGTATAGTTGCAAACTCAACTTGCCATCGGCTACATAAAATTGGAAGAACGCGTGGCAAGGTGGCAAATTCATGTTGGGTAGGTCGGCCACATTCCATGCACTCACTATGATGCGACGAGAGTCGGGATTATTTTTGATTGTTTCAATTACTTCCGAAATTTGGTCGATATGACCTCCATTATAATCGGGCCATGAACGCCATTGATAGCCGTAGATGTGGCCAAGGTCGCCATTCTCATCGGCCCATTCATTCCATATTCTCACCCCATTTTCTTGAAGATAGCGTGCATTAGTGTCGCCCTTCAAAAACCACAATAATTCGTGGATAATTGATTTGAGGTGGAGTTTTTTTGTTGTTAGCAATGGGAAGCCATCGGCAAGGTTAAAACGCATTTGATAGCCAAATACACTGCGAGTACCTGTGCCAGTGCGGTCACTCTTATCGGTACCATGCTCCATAATATGGCTCAATAGGTCGAGATATTGTTTCATGAGAATAGGGGTTATAATTTCCTACAAAGATATAGAAAAGAATTGAGAATGGATAATTGAGAATGGATAAATTTTACTCTATGATACTATAATATATGATGTAGAGGGTATTTATATTGCGCCTTTGTGGGTGCAAACATGTGCCGAAGTGGCAACTGCTTGACGATGAGCTTCTATGACACTTTTGCCTTGCAATAAGGTTGCCACAAATGCTGCTGTAAATGAATCGCCGGCTCCTATGGTGTCAACAACATCTACTTTGGGTGTTGACTCTAAGTTTACCTCATTTTCATAATACACACTACTTCCCTTTTCGCCACATGTGAGTATTACAATTTTGATATTATATAGTTGTTGCAATTTTAAGATAAAAGCATTGGTGGTCAATGTCGTAGCTTCAAATATTTGTTTGATGATGTCCAACTCTTCATCATTAAGTTTGAGTATGTCGCAATGATTAAATGACCACTCTATTATGTCGCGATCATAATAATGCTGGCGCAAGTTGATGTCGAATATTTTCAAGCAGTTTTTTGATGACGACTCTATGATTCGACGAATAGAATTGCGCGACACTTCACTGCGCTGTGCTAACGAGCCAAAACACACTGCAACGGCTTGTGATGCCAATTTCTGCACATCTTCGTCAAAGGGAATATTGTCCCATGCTACATTTTCAACGATTTGGTATGATGGGATGCCTTTCTTGTTGACCGACACATTTACCACTCCGGTGGGATGGTCAACTGTGGCGATGTGAGAGGCAATGTTGTGAGCATTTAATTGATTTTTTATCTCATGTCCGAGGTCATCATTGCCCACGGCACTCACGATTGTGCCATGAAAGCCAAACTGACTCACATGATAGGCAAAATTGGCTGGAGCACCACCCAATTGGCGCCCTTGTGGAAGTATATCCCACAATACTTCACCCAAGCCTATAATCAATGCATAATTCATAATGCATAATTCATGATGAAACCTTTATTATTTATTCATAATGAGCGCTATTACTTTACAATACTTAATGAGGTTTCTATCCCCTTATAGCATTATATATTGCCTAGCCTTTCTTTTGATGTTTTTACAATAGCCGTTAGCAACTTTATTAACTCCACACAATCATCCAACAGACTTTTTGCACAAATCTCGTCTATAAAATTTGTTTCTTGAAGCAATTCTATCCAATATTCACTTTCGCTAGCCTCCTTTAATGCGACATTCATTTTTGCAATGAAATCGGGCATAGTTTGAGCTCTTACTGCCTCTTTGACATTGGCTCCTATACTTGTACCACTTCGAAGAACTTGTTGAGACATCACATATTCATGATGTTCTTTGTGCAAGAATTTATACAAATTTACGCACCTAATAGCAAATCGTTTGGTTTTAATTACTATCAAATTTCCATCATTATACATACTCATAATATTATGCATTATGACCCACGATGTGCGATCATTCAAGTTAATTTTGCATTATGCATTATGCATTATGAATTATTATTTTACCATTGAATCAAATGATGTGGGGATGGGAGTGGTGAAGTTCATCTCTTTGCGAGTGATGGGGTGCACAAAACGGAGTGTTTGCGCATGTAGAGCCAATCGATGGATAGGGCTTGTTTTTGCACCATATTTGCGGTCGCCTACAATAGGATGTCCAAGGTCTTTCATATGAACACGAATTTGGTTCTTGCGACCAGTGTCGAGTTCTACTTCAAGCAAGGTATAGCCGTTTTTGCATTTTAGCGACTTATATCGAGTAATAGCGAGTTGTCCTTCTTCGGGGTTTTCGGTCGAATATACCTCTAATTGTGAATTTTCGGCAAGGTAACTTTTGACAGTACCTTCGGGCTCTTCTACTTTACCCTCAACGACAGCAAGGTATTTGCGATTGAGCACCATATTGTTCCAGTTGTGTTGCATCGCTTCTTTGGCTTCAACACTCTTTGCAAACATCATTAAGCCCGAGGTGTCGCGGTCGAGACGATGTACAATGAAAATCTTGTTGCGAGGATCTTGCCATTTTACATAATCACGCACGATAGAGTAGGCAGTACCATCTTTTACCTTGTCGGTACCCATTGATAGCAAGCCATAACCTTTGTTTACTACAATGATATCATCATCTTCATATACAAGTTTCATGCGACGATGATAAAATACTTGAAACTCGCGCGAAAGATTCACCTTAACCATGTCGCCAGGGTGTAACTCGGTGTTAAACTGTGTCAATGGCACATTGTTTACAGCCACTTGGTGGTGCTTGAGGAAGTCTTTTATGGTGACGCGTTTGCGTTGAGGCATCGATTCAAATAGGAATGGCAACAGCGTAGTTTCGGCTGTCACTTCATATGTCTCTATAACATCGGGGCGAAAACGCTGGCGTTCGGCACCTGGTTTATGATGTAATTTTTTAGCCATGGCGATTATGCTTTTTTGCGAGCAGTTGCTCGGCGGCGTGTAGTAGTCTTTTTGGGTGCTGAATCTTGTGATTCAATAATCTCTTTGCATTCTTCATATGTCAATTCGGCAGGCTCTTTGACGGTTTTAGGAATCTTATAGTTTGACTTTTTATATGCGATATAGATTCCATATCGGCCGTTGAGAATTTGCATATCGGCATCTTCAGCAAAAGTTTTAACCACTTTCTTTGTTTCGGCGTCACGCTTGTCAACAATAAGTTGTACTGCTTCCTCAAGAGTAATTGCTGCAGGAGCATATTCTTTGGGGATTGACACAAATTTATTGTTGTGCTTAATATATGGACCGAAACGCCCTATGGCAACTGTTACATCTTTATCCTCATATTCGCCTATTGTGCGAGGGAATTCAAATAGTTTTAGTGCTTCTTCGAGGGTTATGGTTGACACCGATTGTCCTTTCAAAAGCGATGCAAATTGAGGTTTTTCTTCGGTGTCGCCTTCGCCCAATTGCACGAGTGGACCAAATCGGCCTATTTTTACCGAAACAGGTTTGCCTGTCTTGGGATCCACACCGAGTTGTCGTTCGCCTACTTTATGCTCAAGGCGCATATTCATTGCTTCCTCTACTTCAGGGTGGAATATTTCATAGAATGAGCCTATTTCTTCGGTCCATTGCAATTTACCTTCGGCCACATCGTCAAACTTTTCTTCAACATTGGCTGTGAAGTTATAATCAAGAATATTGGGGAAATATTTTGTGAGGAACTCATTCACCACTACACCTATATCGGTGGGGATAAGTTTGCCTTTATCGGCCCCTACGGTTTCACTCTTTACACGAGTAGATATTTTGTTTCCTTTAAGAGTGAGGGTAATGAAATCGCGTTTTACTCCTTGCTTGTCGCCTTTTTCTACATATTCGCGTTGTTGAATGGTAGAGATTGTTGGGGCGTAGGTTGATGGACGACCAATGCCCAATTCTTCCATTTTCTTCACGAGCGAAGCCTCGGTGTAGCGAACGGGTTGTTGAGTGAATCGTTGAGTAGCGGCAATTGATTTGTTCTCAAGATTGTCGCCCACTTTCATCATAGGCAATAATCCTTCGGCCTCGGCTTCGGCATTGTCATCGTCGCGACCTTCGATATATACATTTAAGAACCCATCAAATTTTATAACTTCGCCAGTAGCCACAAAATGTTCGCTACGGGTAGAAGGGGTAATATCGATAGTAGTCTTTTCAAGTTCGGCATCGGCCATTTGCGATGCGATAGTGCGCTTCCATATGAGGGTATAGAGGCGTTTTTCTTGCGCTGTACCATCGATAGAGTGCTTGTCGATATAAGTTGGTCTGATAGCTTCGTGAGCCTCTTGTGCGCCTTTAGAATTGGTGTGGTAGTGACGCACTTTTAGGTATTGCTCGCCAAGTTTGTCTTTAATCTCTTTAGAGATGGTATTTATTGCAAGCGAAGAGAGATTTACCGAGTCGGTACGCATGTAGGTGATGTGCCCAGCTTCATAAAGGCGTTGAGCAACCATCATAGTTTGCGACACAGTAAACCCAAGTTTGCGCGATGCTTCTTGTTGAAGTGTAGAAGTGGTGAAAGGTGGAGCAGGCGATTTTTTCATTGGCTTCACATTTACATCATCTACTTTATATGTTGCGCTAATGCAATCGTTGAGGAATTTTTGTGCTTCCTCTTCACTTGTCAAGCGTTTTGATAATTCGGCTTTAACCTCGGTGCCATCGGCAGTAGTAAAAATGGCATTTACTCTGAAATAGGGCTCGCTCTTGAAAGCCTTTATTTCTTCTTCGCGTTCAACGATAAGTCGCACAGCAACCGACTGAACGCGTCCGGCCGATAAAGCAGGCTTGATTTTCTTCCACAACACAGGCGAAAGTTCAAAACCCACGAGGCGGTCGAGCACACGACGAGCTTGTTGCGCATCAACAAGGTTCATGTTTATAGAGCGAGGGTTTTCGATAGCATTGAGAATGGCATTTGGGGTGATTTCGTGAAACACGATGCGACGAGTGTTTTCGGGCTTCAATCCGAGCACTTCATAAAGGTGCCATGAGATGGCTTCTCCCTCGCGGTCCTCATCGGATGCGAGCCACACCATTTGTGCCTCACTTGCCATTTTTTTCAATGTCGCTACAAGTTCTTTCTTGTCAGCGGGGATTTCATATATGGGAGCAAAATTATTTTCAACGTCGATGCTGAAGTTCTTTTTGCGCAAGTCACGGATATGACCATAACTCGACATAACTTTATAATCCTTGCCAAGGAATTTTTCAATAGTTTTGGCTTTGGCTGGTGATTCGACTATTACGAGATTTTTCAGCATATATCTTTCCTATTTTAATCCATTTTATTTTTTCGACCGACAAAATTAGAAAAAAGAAATCATATAGTTACTATTATCAGTAAATTATCGCTCATTTTTTAACATTGTTTTCCCATATTTGAGTAAAAAATAGGTCAAAATACACATTATTATATAAGAAAAGGGGATTTTATGACTAATCGTGATGTTGCTTGAGATATAAAAAGAACGACCGCTATCGCGAGGATAACGGTCGTTGAAATATTGGGAGTAATTAGTTTATTACTTTGAAGCCTTTTTAGTGTTGCGACGAGCATCAGTGAGGTATGCCACTGGAGCAGCCACAAACATTGTAGCAAGAGTACCGATGATTACACCAAGCAACATTGCGAATACGAAGCTGCGGATTGCATCACCACCGAGGATGAAGATACAAAGCAACACGAGCAATGTAGTACCTGAAGTCATCACTGTACGACCCAATGTTGAGTTGATTGACTTGTTGATAGTAGTGAAGAAGTCTTGTTTTGGATAAAGACCAACATTTTCACGCACACGGTCAAATACCACCACGGTGTCATTGATTTGGTAACCGATGATTGTCAAAATTGCAGCGATGAAGTTTTGGTCAACTTCCATTGCGAATGGCAACCAACCCCAAGAGATTGAGTAAACACCAATGATTGAGAATGCAGTGAATGCTACCGCTGCAAGAGCACCTACTGAGAACGCTACATTGCGGAAACGCAACAAGATGTAGAGGAACATAGCGATGAGTGAAAGAATCACTGCTATGATAGCGCCTGTGCGCATATCGTCGGCTACAGTAGGACCTACTTTTTGTGAGCTGATGATACCTTGGTTAGCGTCGGTAGTAGAGAATTCTTGTGCTGTCATACCTTCACGAAGATATGGTTTCATCGCTTTGAACAATTTGTCGGTGATTTCTTTATCTACACTTGCGTCATCGTTTTCAATCTTATAGTTGGTTGAGATGCGCACTTGGTTAGAGTTTTCAATAGTGATAACCGAAACTGATGCACCTTCAAATTCAGGAGCAAGAGCTTCTTGAAGTTTCACTGGGTCAACCGATTGTTCAAATTTAGCAACATAGTTGCGACCACCTGAGAAGTCGATGCCTTGGTTAAGGCCTTTCAAGAAGAATGAAGCGATAACAATTACGATGAATGCAGCGCAAATAGAGAAACCAATTTTGCGAGCACCAAGGAAATTGTAGTTAGCGTTTACAAACACATTCTTTGACAATCCAGTAGTGAATGTGAGTTTTTGGAATGCTTTAGTTTTGCCCCACCACACAAATACGAGACGGCTCAAATATACTGCAGTAAAGAATGAGCAAACGATACCGATAATCAATGTTGTTGCGAAACCTTTGATAGGACCTGTACCGTAAGCCATCAAGATAACACCAGTGATGATTGAAGTCAAGTTTGAGTCGAAGATTGCAGAGAATGCGTTGCTATAACCATCGGCGATAGCTGCACGCACATTTTTACCTGCGCGAAGTTCTTCTTTTGTGCGTTCAAAGATAAGTACATTAGCGTCCACTGCCATACCAAGTGAAAGCACGATACCGGCGATACCCGACATTGTCAATACTGCTTGGAATGAAGAAAGGATACCAAATGTGAAGAACAAGTTGCAAATAAGAGCGAAGTTAGCAACCAAGCCAGGAATTACACCATAGTAAGCCATCATGAAGATCATCAACAACACGAGTGCTACGATGAATGAAATGAAACCAGCTTCGATAGCTTGTTGACCAAGTGATGGACCGATAACCATGTCAGAGATGATTTCAACTTTAGCAGTCATCTTACCACTCTTCAACACATTTGCCAAGTCTTTTGCTTCTTCAACTGAGAAGTCACCTGTGATTTCTGAACGACCACCTTCGATAGCGTCGTTTACATTAGGAGCAGAATATACGCGGTCGTCAAGAACGATAGCGATTTGGTTACCAACATTAGCACCTGTTACGCGAGCCCAACCTTTAGCGCCTTCGCCGTCCATTGTCATTGACACTGTGCTACCTTTGAAGTCATCAAGACCAGTTGAAGCATCAACTACACATGAACCATCAAGAGCAGGTTTGCCGTTGGTTGATTTCAATACATAAAGAGCATAACCGAGAACTACTTCTTTGCCTGTAGCACGGTCGGTATATTTTTCGGGTTTAACACTCCAACGGAGTTCCATATCGGCAGGAAGAATCTTTTTAGCTTCACCATAAGCCAAGATAGAATCAACCGAAGCGATAGTCATTTCGTCGGCTACATAACCAGCTACTGAAGAGCCAGGGTTAGAGTTAGTGAGGATTTCAACGAGTTTCTTTTTGCCAGCGTTAACTGAATCAGCTGCAAAAGCATCGCTGAGTTGAGCGATAGCGTTGAAAGCAGCGCCACGATCTTCTTGTTTGTAAGCTGTGTAGAATTCAAGAGCAGCCGAGCGGAGCAATAGGTCGCGAACACGGTCGTGATCTTTTACACCTGGAAGTTCAAGAAGGATTTGACCATCTTTATCTTTAAGAACTTGGATGTTGGGAGAAACAACACCAAATTGGTCAATACGGCTACGGAGCACATTTGTTGCTGATGTTTCAACCAATGATTTTACTTCAGCTTTGATTTTATTTCTAACAGCGTCAACATCGTCACCTTTAGCTACTTTGTCTTTGAACAATTCAGCATAGTTAGCTTTTGGGTTAAGCTTGCTGTATTCTTCAAGGAATGAACCAACGAAGTCGTCCGATTGGTGGTTAGCTACTTGTTCGTCAGCAAATTTAAGCGCTTTTTCAAATACGCTATCGTTTGCAGCAACATGAGCCATGCCGCGTACTACATCGGGCATTTCTAATTGAAGAATCACATTCATACCACCCTTGAGGTCAAGACCGAGGTTTACACCCCACTTGCGCACTTCATTGAGTGTGTAACCGAGATAAACTGTTGAATCACCATGGCTTTTAAGGAATTGGTTATAAGCCTTGTTGTAAGTCTCTGACTCACTGCCTTCAGCTCCTGCAATCTTAAGCGCATACTCGTCAGCTTTAGCTTCGTAGTTGCTTGATACAAAAGAGAAAGACATGTAGAAAAGACACACTATTACCAAGAAAATGGCAATAATGCCGGAAACGGTTGTTCCTAATGTTCCTTTACTTTGCATTTTAAGTTAATATTATTTAAAGTTATTAATTTATTTTTTCGTGTTTATTTCAGCTTGCAAATATACAAAATTTCTTTGTATTATGCCAAGTTGGACAATGATTTTTACATATTTCGAGCATATATCACAATAAATCAGTTCTTTTGTAGCAAAAAAAAACAGCGATGCGTGATGTTTTTTACATATCACGCATCGCTATTATTCTTTATATTATATTAAATTTTTCTCCCTTTATTAAAATTTATATGTCGCTCCTACCAATCCTGTAAATCCTTGCGATGGGATATCGTAAAGAAGGTCATATTTGTGATTGAATAGATTTTCTAAACGAGCAAAGAAACTGAGTTGGTCGGTAAATCGATATAACCCACCAAGTGATAGGGTGTTTACATGATCAAGTGACAATCGAGTATGTTTAGGCTCAATTTTGTCGTCGATGGTGAGGTCATATGACTGCATATATGAACTGCGACTACCACGATATTCATACTCAAGCATTATGTCGAGTGGGGTTATAGGAGTAACCACGAGCGATGCGTTTACAACATGTTTAGCACGGTCGCGCCACATGAAATACCCCTTGTCGTAGGCTTGTTGAGGTGCAGTAATGTAACTGGCATTGATTTTACCCCAATCTTTGTAACGGTAAGATGCCGAAACTCCTAAATACCAACCATCAATATCAACAGCATTCATTATATGCTCATTTTTATTTATTAAGGTGGGCATATACCAATCGTTGGCAATAGCATATCCACCCGATACTTTGATTGTTGCATTTTCAAATGGGCCGAAGTTTACGCCTGCATCGATAACCAATGGGAGGTTTGAATTGCCATAGGCTGCTGCAGGTATGAAGTAGTGCGACACATCAAAGACCTTAGAGAGTGAGTTTTGTTGTATGCCTCCTACAACACTAACATTGGCCGAAATATACTTTGTTGCATCCCAACTGAAATGCACATCGGGGGCAACTCTCACTTTTGAGTCTAAATCAAACTGAACATCAACTTGAGCGCCGAGTTTAGCAGTGATTGAACGCCATTTCAAGTCGTAGTGAGGGGTAATGGTTAGCACCGAACGGGTGTAATCGGTAATGTCTTTATACCCAGTCCACACTTTGTGGTCTAAAATGCCACATGAAGGTGATAGCGCATGATTATTGTGAATGAGGTCAAAGCCTAAATCTAATCCTATTGAAGAGGCATCGCTCAATTCGAGTGCGGCCGTTGCTTCAATATTTGCTACATGCTCGGTTACGGCATCAAACACATGGTCGTTTTTTGTTGAATATCCATCAAACATAAAGTCGGCACCACGACCATAGTCAAATAGCCCATAATGTGCAGCTACTTTATATTTCAACCCCTCAATCGACGATTGCCATTTACCTGCGAAGTTGAATTGATTCACATTTTGTGTATAATCATCTTCCCACCATGGGCAGTTGAAATGATTGTAGGCATAGTCGGCATTAAGAGTTAAAATTGACTTATTTTTAATGCGTTGAGCAAAGTTTAAATCAACATTCACCTCATGGTCATAAATCGACATTCCATTGCCAGCATGCGATGTCGCGTCATACGACATACCATTATATTCTACCCACGCATTGAGTTTTGAGTCTTTTTTGTCAATAATTTTGTAGCCTGCAGTGAAGTCGAGGTTATAGATGGGGAAATAGCCCAACATTGCATAACCACGATAGGGCGATACCTTCATGGTGTCAACATTATTGGCAGGGTCGAGAAGCGTAATGTTTGACGCCGTTTCAACCAGTTTGGCTTTCTCGTTATAATTAAGTTTTACATTCTTAATTTTGAGTTGAGGTATAGCGGGATTTACACTGATTCTTTCGGCATCATTAAGTTCGGGAACAATATCTTTGTCGATTGATATTTCTTTATTTAAATCTTGCGCCGAAATGCCAAATGTGGTCAATGCTGCAACTGCAAGTGTGGTAATATATTGTATCGTTTTCATAATCATACTATTTAAGTCGTTCATCAATCATTTTGAAAATGTCGGCGTCAGAGTTGGGATAATTTTCACGCAAAGTGCGTAGATACTCATTCGCTTCAAAGATTTTACCCTCTTTGCGATTGATGTCAGAGAGAAGTATAAATCCACGAGCCACCCAATATTGATAGGGCGAAGAAGAATTCACAAATGTTTCTACTACTTGGCGAGCTTCAACCAATTGGCCTTTGTCGTAGTAGTGTTGTCCTAATTCTATCGCACTCATTGCGCCATAGAGGTCTTCAACATCTTCGCTTTGCGCTGTCCATATTTCTATCGCTTCGGTCGATTTGCCTCGATTGCCAAGCGAAGTGGCCTTTTTGAATAGCACTTCCGATTTGAGTTCGCTACTGATGGGCGATGCCAATAGTTTATCGGCAACAATAGCCGTTTCGTCATATTGGGCTAAATCGTAGGTGGCTCTCAATATGCCGGCACGAGCTTCGGTGAGCATATTGGCCGATGAAGCATGTGCTTCTAATTTGCGATAATCATTAAGCGCTCCTTTTATGTCACCTTTATTATATTCAATTTCAGCTTTTACCGACAATGCCGACTCAACAGCCGAGTTGTCGGGGAAACGATTGATTACCTCGGTAGCATATTTCAAGGCCTCTTTTTCGTTGCCGTTGTTATATTCACACTCGGCAAGAAGTGCCAATGCAGCAGGCTCATGAACACCACCTTTATATTGTTTCACATATGATTTGAGTTGTTGTTCACCCTTCCCGGCAAGATAAGCACTTTCGGCGGCTGTAAATGCGGCTTCTTCGAGTTCCGACTGCTCAACAGGTAGAGCTCCAGGCACGGTTGCCATAAATGCAGTATATGTTTCGAGCATGTTGTCTTCGGCATATATGCGCATGAGGTCTTGACTTGCTACGCGTGCTTCGTCGCTTGTGGGATAATTGGTTATCACACTTTTATAGGCCTCGATAGCTTCATTTTTCTTGTGACTATTGAGATAGGCTATTGCTAATTGTAGATAACCATTGCGACCTTGGGTAGTTGTTGGATAGTTCTTAACAAGTTGCTTATACGACTCGATAGCTTTGCTATATTCGTGTTGTTCGATGTAGCATTCGGCCTTTTGGAGCAATGCCGATGGGATAATGCCCGATGATGGGTATTGTTCGAGCACCTCATTCAATGTATTTACTTTGGCACTATAATCGCGTCGATAGCCACTCATCATTGCTTTTTGGAACAATGCATAATCGCCTGTCTCGGGGCTTGCTTTATGCGCTTTGTCATAATTCTTTATTGCCGAACTGAAGTCGGTCAAATGGTAGTAGCAGTCGCCTATGCGGCTATAGGCATCGGCAACGACCTCTTTTTTGAGCGTGCTTGTGTCGTCGAGTGCATTCTCAAAGTTGGTGATAGCATCGTCATATCGTTGGCTTTTCATGCGAGCATATCCGAGGTTATAATAAGCCAATGAGAGGTTTTCGGCATCGTCCGATGAAGCCTCGGCATAGTCGAGATATTTATCGGCAGCGTTGTCATATTCACCTTTAGCATAGTAGCAGTCGCCAAGCCACAAATCGGTTTCGGTCGATAATTCTTTATCAAATTGGCCAAGGGCTTTAGACTCGTTAAACAGTGCAAGTGCACCATCAATATCGCCATTTGACATGTTGCGAGTAGCCAATGAGTATAGCACTCGTTGCTTTGCTTTAAGGATTGCATCGCTAGGGTTGGCTATGCGTTCAATGCTACGATATGCGCGGTCATAATTGTTGTCGGTCATGTAGCCGGTCACGATATATTCTTGTACCTTGGGCACATACTGGCTATTTGGATAACGGCGTAGAAATTCTTCAAAATTTTCTACTGAGTTGCCAAATGGTATTGACCCACCTTTCAAACTTGCCACAGCATAGTTGTAGAATGCCACCTCTTGGATTTCTAAATTGTGGTCCATCTTGATGGCTTTGTCAAGAGCCATCATTGCAGCATGAGTGTCATTTTGTTTTAATAACGATTGGCCAATGATGAGATAAGCACTTTGCCCCATTGCATTGTCTTCGCGAGTAACACTCTCAAGGGTTTCGATGGCTTTAGAGTAATCTTGGTTTTTATATTGACAAGCACCTAAAATGTAACGAGTAGAGGCTAATGGCGACTCGGCATTAGCAACATATTGTTGTAGATAGGGTATTGCTGCCACAATATCGCCTTGATGATATAGTGATTCGCCTACGATGCGATTGGCTTCGGCTATATAAGTAGCATCAACATTCTTGGTGAGCATTTTGCGAGCAAGAGGCAACGCCTTGGCATAGTCGTGTCGCAAATAATAGATTTGGCTCTTGTAATAAGACGACATATCGCCAAGTTCCGAGTCGCTCTTCACTTGATTGAAAAAGTCGAGAGCAGCAGGGTAGTCCTTGTTGACATATGCTATATAGCCAGTATAGAATTTTGCCGAATTACCATATTTTGCCGAGTTTAGCAAAGGCTTAAAGCCTTGTGCCGCCTCAAGATTGTTGCCCAACTTAAGTTGAGCATATGCCTTGCGATAGGCATAGTCGATAGCGCTCGACTCTTCCAAGGCATCGGGCTCTACCTTCATGTATTCTTCCAATGCTTTGGCATAGTTGTGATTAGCAAAATAATAATCGCCTATCGACGCCATCACATTCATTCGATAGAGTGAAGCAGGATAATTCTTGAGGAAATTGTTTAATTCAACAATAGCATTCTTGTCGCCTTGTAATAAAGCCGATTTTGCAATAAAATATTCGGCTACTTCTTTTTGTTGAATAGAGGGATTCATCTCCAACAATTGCGACATCTGGTCGATGCACCCTTGATAATTTCTATCTTGATATAGATACAACGCCCTATCATAAAACCCCTCGATTGAAGTGGAATTGAGTTGAGCATTAGCCCCTAATATTGCAGTAACTGCTATTGATGATAATATGAGTTTTTTCATCATAAAGTTGAACTCTATTAATAATATTTTTTGATCCTTGTTATTTATTCTCACAAAGATACAACCCTTTTAGATTATTATTGATATTTAATTTCAAAAAAATAACTAAATGCAAGGTAAAAATATTATTTCCCCATTTCCCATACTCATTGAGGGGCAAAGTTGCTCACCGGGGCTGTCGCTCCACGACTGAGAGAATTAAAAATAAAAAACTATCCCAAAATTTCAGCGGTTTCCGCGCGAGAGCTACCTGCCCATTCTGTCTTTCTGTCTAACCCCCCCACGCCTATGAAGATATGAACAGAATGACAAAAGTTCCAGAATGACAAAATTTTATTTTTTATTGATTTTCACCGCGTTAGCCTTATGTTCATTCTGTCCTTCTGTCTAAATAAAGACGCCAGCAGGAATAAAGAATAAATATGTACTTTTGTTCTTATGTCTAAATGAAATCAGCGAGTTTCAGCGAATTTTCCGCGCGAGAACAATTTTCAACTCTCAATTCTCAATTTACTTGATGTAAATTTTTGTTGCTTTATCGCCTTGTACTTTGATGAATACACCTCCTTGAGGTTTATCGACTTTCACTCCTTGGAGGTTGTAGTATTGGGTAGGTGCATTGAGGTCGGTTACGATGCTTTCTACACTTGCTTCACGCCCCGAAGAATATACCAATTCGCCTTTTTCGTTATAGTAGTTAAGAAATACAGGGTCGGTATTTCTTGTTGGAAATGCTGGGGTAACATTTGAAAGAGGTTGTGGGAATAAAAGATCCCCAGTAACGTCGGGGTGTCCCATGTTGCCAATGCCTTCAATCAATCCGTGAGGTTTATTATATTCGATATTATTAATATACATCTTTCTACTGATATTGTCAATAACGATATCGGATGAAGTGAAATTAGTCATATGCTCCCAATATAAATTAGAGTTGCGAAGGTCGGCAAAGTCATATAGTAGAATTTCTTTGTCAAAAGCAATGTAATCATCTCCATATTTATATTTATATTCGGGTATAACATGAGGGATAGGGAAATTGTAATTGCTTGAGAATATAATATATACACGTTTTGCATCAACATCTTCTCTAAGCAGTGCAATCGTTGTTTCATCGCAAGGAGAGTTGTTATAACCTTTAAAGATATAGTGGCATTTTTTGTACTTAATATCGTTTATTATTGAATCGCCACTAATTACAATGTCATAAGGGTAATAATGAGCCTCCTCAACATATTCTGGAGTAGTGCGGTTGACGATTTCGCACTCCCATCTCACACCTTCTTTGACTAAAGGAACGTAGTCATCGGTTGATGATTGAGCCATCATAGGAGTTGCTGCTCCTAATAACATCATTAAACTAAGAAGTAGAGATTTTTTCATAACGGTACGATTTTAGATGGTTAAGATTAAATAATTATTAATAAGGATTATTGCAAAGTAAAACATTAATTTTCAATATTCAAAATATAAAGAGCCGAAGTTGTGTAAAAGTTTCTAAAATACGGAATATGCGATGCCCATTTCCACACTCGTCGAGGTTTAAGTCCAAATTTTTGCTGATAATGAGGGTTAATAAACCATAGAGAGCGATTTTTGATAGCATAACCACAACGATGAGCCAATCGTTCAAATTTTTCCACCGGCATCTTTGAGCGTTTTATGCTCATCAACTCGTCGATGGCATTTTGTGGCACTCCACTCATTTTTAATAACCCTTTATACATGAAATTGGGAAGAAGGTGTATAAAAGGCATTTTAGAGGTAAATCCACGAGTGATTTGTTGATGTCCGCCAAACGGATTTTGCCAAGCAGGGAAACCCATAAACACCACCCCACCATTGCGCAAAAAAGGTTTGATATTGCTCATAAATTCATGTTTAAAGCTTGGTTCAATATGCTCTATTACATCATGAACAATAATGATGTCAAATCGATCGTTTTCGCAATTCGGTTTCTCGGCAGTGATGAAATTTTGGCAAACAAATTTTCCTGTGGCATCGTAATATTCAAAAAACTCTTGAGCTTGCTCAATGCGAGTGTGGCTTATGTCGATACCCATCACCTCACAGCCCAATTCGGCAAAAGGGAGGAGGTTGCCCCCCTCACCACAGCCTATTTCAAGCACTCGTGTTTTTGCCGAAAGATTATAGTGATTATTAAGGTAT
>JAZRLP010000013.1:0-1948 GCA_045646905.1 Muribaculaceae bacterium | reverse complement strand
AAGAAAGTAAAGGGGATTTACATTCTGTACGGTTTTTAACCAATGACATTTAATAATCTTATACCTTTACTGCTTCTGGGTTTACGAAGATAGCGAAATTTCGCTATCTTCGTTCCTTTTGCAAATATAGAATGACAGAAGGGACATAAGGCTAACGCGATGAAAATCAATAAAAATAAAATTTTGTCATTCTGGAAATTTGTGTCATTATGTTCTTGAAAATAGACAAAAAAACACAATGGGCATTGCCTTTTTGACAATGCCCATTGTGGTGTGAGTTAATTTCTAAATATTGTTATTTGATATACATTTTAGTTGCTTTATCGCCTTGTACTTTGATGAATACACCTCCTTGAGGTTTATCGACTTTCACTCCTTGGAGGTTGTAATATTGGATAGGTGCATTGAGGTCGGTTATGATGTTTTCAACGCTATTGAACACATTTGCTGCGTCGCCCGATTGATAGATTGTTTGTTTTGATGCATTTTTATGGGCTTTGAATACAGGAAGATTGTCGGTTCCGGCAGCAAATACAGGGAACTGACACATTAAATCGCCTGAGTTTTGTTCATAACCCTTACCATCATAGCCTATCCCTTCAATGATATATCCACCGTTGTTGTTAATGGCATAACAATTCCTCTCTACACCATCGATAGTTATTTTTTCGGCTTTTAGAGTGAGTGGACCTTGAGGGTAATATGATTTTTGCCATATTTGATTGGGGTTGTCTATGTTGGCAAAGTCATAGAGCAAGAACTCTCCATTTGATTCCTTGAAATTGATAAATTGACTATATACAGCATGCTGTTGAGTGTCGCTACTTCGAGCATAAACTTTGCGATTTTCAACATCTTCGCGAATAAAAGCGAGAGTGAGGGTGCCGGCCGGCACAACATATCCACTCCATTCGCAAACACCACCTTCAAATGTGTAAACACAACATTTGTATGTAATATTATCGATAATTGTGTCGCCTTTGATTTCTATTGTATAAGGTATGTCGCATGGCTCACTATGCCAAGGGTTGATGTGATAATCACACTCCCACTTTGCGCCTTCTACCACAAGAGGAACATAATCATCGGTTGATGATTGAGCCATCATAGGAGTTGCTGCTCCTAATAACATCATTAAACTAAGAAGTAGAGATTTTTTCATAACGGTACGGTTTTAGATGGTTAAGATTAAATAATTATTAATAAGGATTATTGCAAAGTAAAGCATTAATTTTCATTCATCAAAATATAAAGAGCCGAAGTTGTGTAAAAATTTCTAAAATATGCGATATGCGATGCCCATTTCCACACTCGTCGAGGTTTAAGTCCAAATTTTTGCTGATAATGAGGGTTAATAAACCATAGAGAGCGATTTTTGATAGCATAACCACAACGATGAGCCAATTGTTCAAATTTTTCCACTGGCATCTTTGAGCGTTTTATGCTCATCAACTCGTCAATAGCATTTTGTGGCACTCCACTCATTTTTAATAACCCTTTATACATGAAATTGGGAAGAAGGTGTATAAAAGGCATTTTCGAGGCAAATCCACGAGTGATTTGTTGGTGTCCACCAAACGGATTTTGCCAAGCGGGGAATCCCATAAACACTACTCCACCTTTGCGCAAAAAGGGTTTTATATTGCTCATAAATTCATGCTTGAAGTCGGGCTCAATATGTTCTATCACATCGTGAATAATGATGATGTCAAATCGATCTTCATCGTGTTGAGGTTTATGTGCAGTGATGAAATTTTGGCAAACAAATTTCCCCTCGGCATCGTAATATTCAAAAAACTCTCGTGCCTGCTCAATGCGAGTGTGGCTTATGTCGATACCCATCACCTCACAGCCCAATTCGGCAAAAGGGAGGAGGTTGCCCCCCTCACCACAGCCTATTTCAAGCACTCGTGTTTTTGCCGAAAGATTATAGTGATTATTAAGGTAT
>JAZRLP010000012.1:0-71934 GCA_045646905.1 Muribaculaceae bacterium | reverse complement strand
CTTCATGGTGTTCTAACGAAGCACAATATGGCTATGCTGCTGCAGGTCCTATGTTGATGATTGGTGCAGAACTCTATAATCGTATCAGCGATACAGACTTCCGTAAGAAGATGTGGAAGGCTCCTGCTGGTTCAGCGTTGGAAGGACAGACTCCGTTCTTGCACAAGGACTTCGAAGATGGTTTGACAACTTACTCTTCTGTAAAGTTCCGTCCTGCTGATGGTAATCCAGATGACTACAATGTAGGTGGTGCTTCTGCATATCCAGTTATGCGTGTTGAAGAAATGTATTTCATCGAAGCTGAAGCTGCTGCTCACCTAGGCGAAGATGCTTCGTTGCTTGTGTCTTTCATGAAGAACTATCGTGATAAATCTTATACTTGTCAACTTGCAGGTGCTCCTCTTGTTGAAGAAGTTGTATTCCAAAAGCGTGTTGAACTTTGGGGCGAAGGTTTGTCATTCTTTGATTACAAACGTCTTAATATGCCAGTAAAACGTGGATATGAAGGTTCAAACTGGCAAGAAACTGCTCGTTTCAATACTGCTACTCGTCCAGCATGGATGAATCTTAGCATTGTTCAAACCGAAAAGAATAACAATAAGGCGCTTGTTGGTTGGGGTAATCCTGATCCTTCAGAAAAATATACTGCCCAATAATATTTGAGTGAATTACTTAAATTGAAAAAAGAGAAAAATTATGAAAAAAATTAATCTTATATTAGGCGCGTTGGTTGGCTTATTTGCATTCTCAGCGTGTACCGAAGAGGTAGAATATACTCCTGCCGCTCCTGAAGATGCATTGGGCGTATATTTTGAAGAGCCAAATTCTACTCTTCAATTGGCTATTGGTCAAACATCGTTTGATGTAGAAGTATGCCGTGTGGATACTACAGCTGACCAAGATGTAGCTATATCAGTTGAATCAGATGACGAAGCAGGTGTTCTCTCTATCCCAAGCCAAGTATCGTTTAAGGCTGGTGAAGCTACTGCAAAGTTGGTTGTGACATGTGATTTGTCAAAAAAATCACCTTCTACTTTAAACGTGCAACTTTCTATTGATGGTGCATCAAATTATGATAAAGCTACTAAGGTTATTACTGTAAAACTTCCTGAATGGTTGCCATTAGGTAATGCAGTGTATGTTGAAGACTTGGTAACAACATTCTTTGGTGTGCAAAATGTTCCCTATTATGTAGAAATTCAACAACATCTTGAGTATCCAGGTCGCTATCGTTTGGTTAACCCTTATGGTGAAGCTTATCCTTACAATGAACCTGGTGATTACGATACATCAAAAAATTACTACATGGTAATTGATGCAACTGATCCTGATGGTGTTGTAATTCCTATGTTCTATTCAGGTATGGATTGGGGTTATGGTGAATTTGCCTTTATTTCTATGGCAAGTTACTACATAGATATGAAAGGTAACCCATTTGAAGCAGTGAAAAATGCTGGTTATTGTGGAACGTTCAAAGATGGTATCATTTCATTCCCTGCTGGAACTATGTTGATTGGTATGGCTAACTATAACGACTTTGGTTTATATCAATCAAATGTTAATGGTCAATTCAGAGTCTATATGCCAGGCGTTTATGAGTCAATGACTGCTAATACTGCGGCTATTAAGTCATTAACTCCAAATAAACTTTCTGTGTCAAAAGGTCCTTTGATTGAAAATGTAGTTCCATTTGCAAAATAAGCATTTTAACACTATAATAATAAAAACACGGCTCTTACGGGCCGTGTTTTTTTGTTTGCCAAGCATCGAACCTTATCAGGTTCGGTGTTTTTGTGTTATGCCTTTTCCCAGAGATTTCGCCTGATGGCTCAATCCCTGGCTAACGAGAAGTATTCCTTCAGAATCCTTGCGAGCGTTATATGCTAATGAATTCTTTTTTCTCGTTTCTTTTCTTATTATCCTTGCCTCTTTCTTTTCGCCTTTTCTCTCTTATTTTTCATTTTTCATTTTTCCTTTTTTTGTATTATCTTTGTGGTAATGTTTAATCGATATAAATAAAGAAAAGAATTATGGCAAATTGGTTTGAGTGTAAGGCTCAATTTGATAAAATGATGGAAAATGGTTCGTTGAAAAAAGTTACCGAACCATATATGGTTGACGCTCTCTCGTTTACAGAAGCAGAGGCACGAATTATTGATGAATTGACCCCATTCGTATCGGGTGGATTGGAAATTAAGGCTGTAAAGAAAACTCGCATTGGTGAGATTTTCTGGGATGATAGTGCCGACAAGTGGTATCTTGTGAAAGTGGCATTTATCACTATTGATGAAAAAACTGCAGCCGAAAAGAAACAGATTTCACAAATTCTTGTTGCAGGTAGCGACTTTAAAGGTGCATACGATAATTTTATGGAAGGCATGAAAGGCACTTTGGCCGACTTTGATATCGTGTCTATCACCGAGACTGCTATCATGGATGTGTACAAGGCTAATCTTGGTGGAGAGAATGCCTAATTAAATCATAAATGTATATTGGCGATAATATATTGAAGTTGCGTGAAACCATTCCCAATGGAGTGGAATTGATTGCTGTGTCGAAGTTTCATCCCAATGAGGCTATAATGGAAGCTTATGAGGTGGGGCAACGGGCGTTTGGCGAAAGTCGAGCTACTGAACTGAAAGCCAAAGCAACTTCATTGCCTAACGATATTCAATGGCACTTTATAGGACATTTGCAGACAAATAAAGTGCGTATGATTATGCCATATGTATCGCTAATACATAGCGTTGACTCCGAACGATTGTTACGCTTAATAGATGCCGAAGCACAGCGCTTAAATCGCACTGTCGATGTGCTCTTGCAGGTTTATGTAGCCGAAGAGGAAACAAAGTTTGGATTCACGCCCGATGAATTGTTGAAATTTGTGGAATCGGGGACTTTAGATGAATTGACTCATGTGAGAGTGGTGGGAGTGATGGGTATGGCCACGAACACCGATGATGAGATGCGCATTAGAGCCGATTTTGAAGCAATCAGCCAAACATATAAAAAGGCTCGTGTGTTATTGAAATGCGACGATGATTTCAAGCATATAAGCATGGGCATGAGTGATGATTACCTCATGGCTATCGAGTGCGGTAGCACAATGGTGCGAATTGGCTCCACTATCTTCGGAAATAGACAATATTGAATATAATAACATGAAAAATAGATGAATATGAATCAAAAAAAGACTAACGGGAATTTGGTGGCAATTATAGCCATGTTCTTTTTGTTTGGGATGATTTCGTTTGTTACCAATTTGGCTTCGCCTATGGGTGATATATTGAAATCTCAATTCCAAATACCTAACTGGCAAGGTACACTTGGGGTGTTTGCTAACTTCATCGCATATGCAGTAATGGGTATCCCTTCGGGAGCATTGCTTGCCAAAATGGGATATAAGAAAACCGCATTGTTGGCAATCGCAGTGGGCTTTGTTGGAGTAGGAATACAAACTATTTCGGGCTACATGGGCAGTTTTGCGGTGTATCTTCTTGGCGCATTTGTTGCCGGCTTTTCAATGTGTATGCTCAATACTGTTGTAAATCCTATGCTTAACACTCTCGGTGGTGGGGGTAAAAAGGGAAACCAACTTATTCAATTAGGTGGTTCTTGCAATTCATTGGCAGGTACTGCGGTGATTATAATGACTGGTATTTTGATTCCATCAATAACAAAAGCGCAAATTAGTGATGTGTTCCCATTGATGTATGCCGCATTGGGTATCTTCGCATTTGCTTTTGTGGTAATTCTTCTTTCGTCAATCCCTGAAACAAATAATGAACCTACACAAGTTAAAGAAAAGTCTAATATCGGGCCAATGTCATTTCGTCATTTCGTGCTTGGCGCTATTGGTATTTTTGTATATGTAGGTGTTGAAGTGGGTATTCCTAATGTGTTGCAAAAATGGTTGCAAAACGACTCGTTGAATGTGTTGCAAGTGACCGAAGGAGCCGAAGCAATTGCTGCATCGGTAGCTGCGACATATTGGTTCTTAATGCTTATTGGTCGCCTTGTAGGTGCTGCTATAGGCGCAAAAGTGTCGGCTAAATCAATGTTGTCGGCAGTGTCGGCAGTAGGTATTGCATTGGTGTTAGGCGCAATCTTTTTGTCAACTGATACATTCGTGTCGATGCCAGTGTTTAAAAATAGTGCCGAAGGTTTGTTTGGTTTTGTCGATGTTCCCATTAATGCCATGTTGCTTGTGCTTGTTGGGCTTTGTACCTCGGTGATGTGGGGTGGAATCTTTAATCTTGCAGTAGAGGGTCTTGGCAAATATACCGAGCGTGCATCGGGTATTTTTATGGCACTTGTGTGTGGTGGTGGAATACTTCCATTGTTGCAAAATGCTATTGTTGACATGCAAGGAGGCATAGGTTATCAAGCAAGTTATTGGGTAGTGGTTGCCGGATTGGCTTATCTTCTCTTCTATGCATTGGTGGGCTCAAAACCAAAGGCGGTGAAAGAATAAAGACTGTTGAATGAATTAAATATTAATAATGCGAATGCTAATTGCACTCGCATTATTTTTTATCTACAATTTTTTGTTTTTATAGTGTGAAATTTGCCTAAATGAGAGTTTTGTTGTATTTTCGTACATTAATAATAAAAATCATTAATTCATTATATTTTTTCTTATAAAAAATGGACACAAAGATATTGAACAAAGCGGCCGATAATATTCGCATTCTTGCCGCAGCGATGGTAGAAAAAGCCAAATCAGGACACCCCGGAGGTTCTATGGGAGGTGCTGACTTCGTGAATGTTCTTTATTCAAAATATCTTGTTACCGACCCCGAAGATCCCACATGGATTGCGCGCGACCGTTTCTTCCTAGATCCTGGTCATATGTCGCCAATGCTTTATAGCGTGTTGGCTCTTACAGGTAAATATACTATTGAGGAATTGCAACAATTCCGTCAATGGGGTAGTGTGACACCTGGTCACCCCGAAGTGTGTCCTGAACGAGGTGTGGAAAATACTTCAGGCCCACTTGGTCAAGGTCATACAATGGCAGTGGGTGCAGCGATTGCTGAGCGTTTCCTTGCTGCTCGTTTTGGTGAATGGATTAGCCACAAAACATATGCATTTATCTCGGATGGTGGTATCCAAGAAGAAATCTCTCAAGGCGCGGGCCGTGTAGCAGGTTACCTCGGTTTGAGCAATCTCATTATGTTCTTCGATAGCAACAAAGTGCAACTTTCAACCGATGTTGATGCAGTTACAACCGAAGATTATGCTGCTAAATATCGCGCTTGGCACTGGAATGTGATTGAAATTGATGGTTGCAACCCAGTAGAAATTGCTGCGGCACTTGATAAGGCTATCGCTGAAACTGAAAAACCAACACTCATCATTGGTAATACGATTATGGGTAAAGGTTGTGTTACAGCCGAAGGTGAAAATTTCGAAGGCCAATGCAGTACTCATGGCCAACCATTGAGCAAATCTGGTGCTGACTTCCCAAAAACTGTTGCAAACCTTGGTGGCGACCCTGAAAATGTTTGGGTAATTTGGGATGATGTGAAAGAACTCTATGCTCAACGAGAAGCTCAATTGCGTGAAATCGTTAAAGAGCGTCGTGCACAAGAAAAAGCATGGGCCGAAGCAAATCCTGAACAAGCAAAACAACTTGCTGACTTTATCGCAGGAAATCTTCCCGAAATTGATTATGCTCAAATAGCACATAAGCCAAATATCGCAACTCGCACAGCTTCGGCTAATGTGATGAGTGTGCTTGGCGAAAAGGTAAACAATATGATTGTATCATCGGCAGACCTCGCAAACTCTGACAAAACCGAAGCGTTCTTGAAAAAAACAGGTGCGCTCGTAAAAGGTGATTTCTCGGGCGGTTTCTTCCATGCAGGTGTTGCCGAATTGACTATGGCGTCAATCATGAATGGTATTGTGCTTCATGGCGGTATGATGGCTGCTTGTGGTACTTTCTTCGTGTTCTCTGATTACATGAAACCTGCAGTGCGTATGGCTGCATTGATGGAACTTCCTGTTAAATATGTGTGGTCACACGATGCATTCCGTGTAGGTGAAGATGGTCCAACTCATGAGCCTATCGAACAAGAAGCTCAAATACGTCTTCTCGAACAAATGAATAACTTAAGTGGTCGTCCTGCAATGCTTGTGCTTCGTCCTGCTGATAGCGCCGAAACAACTATTGCATGGGAAATGGCTATGGAAAATAAAGAAACTCCTACAGGATTGATTCTTACACGTCAAGACGTGAACGATATCCCATCAACATCGGGCGATCGTTATGCTGATGCTCAAGGAATGCGTCGCGGTGGATATGCTTTGAAAAAGACCGAAAATCCTGCAATTGTGCTCGTAGGTAATGGCTCGGAAGTATCATTGCTTTGGGATGTTGCTTGCAAACTCGAAGAAGAAGGTGTTGCAGCACAAGTAGTTTCGGTTCCATCTATAGGATTATTCAATAGCCAAGATGCTGAATATAAAGCATCGGTTATCCCCGCAGGTGTGCCAGTATTTGGTTTGACAGCTGGTTTGCCATCGGTGTTGAGTAGTGTAGTAGGCGCAAATGGAAAGATTTATGGTCTTGAACGATTTGGTGCATCAGCACCATTTAAAGTGCTTGATGAAAAATTTGGTTTCACAACCGAAAACATACTCAACGAGGTTAAAGCAATGCTCTGAGAATAAGCTATCAGCATTGTTTTAAAGTAAATATGTTAAATAATGTTTAAATTCTGTGCTATTTTATTGATAAATAATGTTATATTTAGAAAAATAGTGTAACTTAGCGCTGATTTATACTCATTTAGGAAAAATAAATAATAAAATTAGTAATATTTCTATGAAAAAAATTACATTCTTATCTTTCATTTGTGCACTCTTCTTGGGTCAAGCAGTAATGGCTCAACAAGCACAAGAGATAACTTATGTAGAAGACCCTTCACAAGGTTATCTATTTAATAAGTTTAAAGACAACTGGTTCATTACTGGTGAAGGTGGTGTAGGTTTCTATATGTCACCAGGTGATACTAATCGTGATTGGTATAACCGTTTGTCGCCAGCTGCTTCTATCTATGTAGGTAAATGGTTCTCTCCCGAAATTGGTGTGCGTTTAGGCGTTAACTGGTTGCAATGTAAAGGTTTGTCATCAACTCCTGATGGTACTGGTATTGAGTGGGATAAACCTATGATTGACGGAATGTATCAACAAAAATATTCTGAAATCGGTCCAGTATTTGATGTAATGTTCAACTTGACAAACATCGTATGTGGTTATAAACCTAATCGTTGGTATAACCTTTCAATGTATGTTGGTGGTGGTGGCTATTGGTCAACATCTAAAACATTTAATACTGAATATGAAGATGCAAATGGTTTGTTGGATAGCGAAGGTTGGGAATTCAATGATGACCGTGTAATCACATTCCGTGGTGGTATCATCAACTCATTCAATATCTCAAAACAAGTTCAACTTGCTCTTGATATCCGTTATAGTGGTATTGACAACCACAAAGATGAACCAGGTATGGGTTGGAACAAAACATCTCACGATGTTCAAGCTTACCTTGGTGTAACTTACTTGTTCAAAAAACGCGAATGGAATGCTCCTATCGTTCCTGTTTGCCCAGAGCCTGAAAACTGCGATGCTCTCCGTGCTCGTCTTCAAGCTGCTGATGCTCGTATCGCTGACCTCGAACAACAACTCAAAGCTTGTCTTGAAAAACCTGAACCTGAAGTTAAAAAAGCTCCTCTTGCAACAATTTACTATCCTAAAAATGTGTACAAACTCACTAAAAAGGATGTTAATGTGTTGACAGCAGTTTCAGAAGTGATGAAAGATAACCCAAATACTGAATATGTTATCACTGGTTGGGCTGACAACTACACAGGTAATGATCAAATTAACACTCGTCTCCGTCACAATCGTGTAAACGGTGTTAAGAAACAACTCACTAAACTTGGTGTTCCTGAAGGTCAAGTTGAAGCTAAAGTTAACCACGCTAACCTTGTTGACCTTGGTGAAAAATATCAAGCTCTTGGTCGCGCTGTAACAATCGAAGAAAAATAAGAAAACTTATTGCGATATAAAGAGCCCTTCCTATTATAGGAGGGGCTCTTTGTTTTAAAATTATATAACTCTTTGTTTTCTAATATAAATAAACTATATTTGTAAAAAATATACTAACAATTAAAATATTAATCCCATGAGAAAAGTTTTCTTATTAGTGATGACTTGTGCTATGGCGTTGATGGCGCATGCCGAGTCATTTACTGCTGGCGGCGAAACTTATACCTATACGGTAACAAGTAGTTCGACCCCAAGCGCTGGTGTGAAGCATACTCGTATGCGTTTCACTGCTCCTTCGGCATGTAATATTAGCATTGTGGAAGTAGATTTGACCAATCCCAATGTGAAAGTTGAGGCATTTACAGCAAGTGACGCGTTGTTAAAAACAGAAAAAATGACAAGTTTTTACACACGCAAAAAGAATGCTGGTCGCAATGCTGTTGTAACTCAAAACGGTCACTTTTGGTCAATGTCATCTCAAACTAATACCTCGGCAGGTGTTCATGCCACCAACACTCTTTTGGGAGGTTGTATGGTAAATGGTGCAATTAAGACCGAAACCAACTATCTCCATGACCAATGGAATGGCGGCCCTACTCGCACTGGTGTGTTGGGTATCACTACCGATGGCAAAGCTGTGATTGGCAACTATCGTACTATTGTAAAAGCTATGTGCCCAACTAAATGGGGTAATGATGAAAATTCTAATGTGTTGCAAATAGCAGAGGTAAATAAGTACTGTATTGCAAGCGATTATATGGCATTGTTTACTCCCGAATTCCCAAAAGATCGAGCGTTTAAGGTGCTCAATACATCGTCGGGACAACCAGGCTCAGTTGTTACTGGTACATCTACCGAGGTGTATCTTAAAATGGATGCCGGTCAAACAATGTCTCATAACTCATGGGTAACAGCAACTATTGGTGCGATTAAAACTAAAACATCGGGTGGAACTCGTGGCGATTATGATTTCGTGCTTGTAGCAGCTCCTGGTGTGAGCCAAAATGTGATGGCATCATTGGCTGTTGGTGATAAAATGAAATTTAAATATTATTGGGAACCAACAAGTGGTGGCACTATCCCTGCATTTACAAATGTTATGGCTGGTAATGCTATAGTAATGCAAAATGGTGCTATAACAACTCGTGCTACTGATGAATCGTATAATACAACAGCTTATGCTCGTTCACTTTATGGAATCAACTCTGCAGGTACGAAACTTATCATGTGTGTTGTTGATAAAGGCCAAAACGAAACTGAAGGTGTATCATATGGTGCTACTTGTACTCGCGCAAGCTACATCATGAAACAATTTGGGGCACAAACAGTGCTTCAAGTCGATGGTGGTGGTTCGGCTCAAATGGCTATAAATGGCTCTATTGTAACTAAACCAGCCGATGGTAGCGAACGCGCTGTAGCCTCGGGAATGGTCGTGTATTCATTGGGTGGTACCACTCCTGATCCAGAACCAGAGCCCGAACCTGACCCAGAACCAAGTACACTTGTAGAGGTGACTCCAGCTGCTGGTACTGCAAACCCTTTTGCTTTTGAGGTTGCTGGTGAGGTAAAAGATAATAAATTAACAGTTAACTATGTGCTCAATGCTGCTGCGTCAGGTGTGAAAATAGTATTGAAAAAAGGTGGAGTAGCGGTAAAAACAGTCGCACTTGGAAGTGATAAATGCACTGAAGCTGGTCACTCTGCCGAAATCGATCTTTCTGACTTGGCTGCTGGCGATTATACATGGGCTATTGAGGTTACTGGCGCTGCAAAAGATGCAGTACAAGAATTTAAGTCCCTACGATTCAATCACCCACAAGGTATTGATGTGGACCGCGACTTTGAATCTCCTTACTTTGGCCGCATATATGTGACAGAAGGCCGTGCTACTACAAACTCTGTACACTATAGTGCGACAAATGGAGGTCAAGGTCTTTATATGTTTACTCCTCGATTTATAGGTATCCAAAACTGGATAACTGGTAAATATGTATATACTGGTGGAGTAACATTTGACCAAACTGTAGGCACTAAATCGGGTGCCGACTTCCGTAAAGTGCGTGTTGCTGAAGGTGGTCGCATATTTGTGACTCGTCAAAATGATAGTGGAAGCTATCTTCTTGAAGTTCCCGATGCAACTGCTTTGCAACAAAATAATGCATCGTTCACAAATGTATTTACAGGTGGAGCATTAAACACTACCACTTTTGCTTATGAAAATGGTTCGACATTTATCTCTGCTCCTAACATCGGTTTTGATGTGAAAGGGAAAGGCGATAATCTGACAATTGCAATGCTTTCAGGGCAAGCAACGCTATTCTCTAATACCGCAACATCGGCAACTCGTGTTGACCAATATGCGCTTGGTTCAAATGCAAATTGGAGTGGCGCAGCTGGACCTGTTTCTGCTCTTTCGGGCAAATATACTGTAAACTATTCGGGAACAAACCTTTGTTATGATAATCGTGGTGGTTTGTGGTATTGTCAATATCGCGATGCTCCATCAACTTCACAACCTGCGCTTGTTTATATCAATTCACAAGGCGTTCAAAAATATCTCGATGTAACAACTGTGCGTGGTGGCGGTGGTATTCGTTTCAATCACGATTTCACTCAAATAGCAATTGCTTCGTCAACTACAACATTCTCAATCTATGATATTACTTACTCAAGCGATAACACTCCTACATTGACTGAGCGTATTCGTATCACTCATGGTATGGGTAAAAATATTAATGATATCGCATGGGATAGAGCCAATAACATTTATGCAGTGAGCAATAATGGTGAGATCCTCAAAGCATTTAGTGTGCCTCGCACCAACAATGCGTTTGCTACTGAAGCTGCATCTCAATATGGATTTACTATTGAAGAGCAAGAAAATGATTTGAGCGCTAACGAAAGTGCAATTGAAGGATACGATTTGACTCAAGAATGGGCGCATACTGAAGGTCATCTTGCTGCAAACTCTGCAAGCCGTTGGGCTACCGGTTTCGATGGTAAGATTTATGTAAACGACCATTCAGCCTCAAAACTATATTATTGGGATGAAAATGGTAAAAACGATACAGGTATAGCTTCGGCAGCTGGTACTGGTATTACAAGCGATGCTGCTGGCAATGTTATCGTATCAACATCGATGTATGCAGGAGGTAACACTGCAATGAAGATCCTTCCAGCAGGAGGTACCTCAATGCGAGATTTGACAATCACAATGCCTGCTGGTGTAACAGCTGCACAAATGCAATATATAGGCAAGGCTACTGGCGACATCATGGGTAATGGTGGTGCGTTATATCTCTTCCCAAGTGGAGCAACTTCAGTGGCGAAAATCGTATTTAAAAATGGTGTGCAACAATCATCTGAAGCGATTGCTGTAGGTGCTGTAACTGCCGACGGACAATCAATTGCTACTCCATTGAGCAACGATTATACATCAAATGATATAGCAGTGCGTGTGCGTGCTCAAAAACACTTCTTCCATAGCAATGGTTCTTCATTTGTGGCTTATGCCGATAATGGAATTACAACAACTCAAGGTGGTACAATATTTAAGGTTGGCAATGTTTACTACTCGGTAGAGCCTAAAGGAACTTCTTATCGTGATGGATTCCAAATTGTTGATTTGACCAACAATCTTGTAGTGGCTACTCACACCGAGGAATTGACTACAACTGCTGTTTCGCCTAATTCAAACTGCATTACTGCCGAAGTTAATAGCGATAACACAGTAAGCATCTATCAATATGTGCCAGGACAACTTGCTACAATGTATACATTCGAAGTAAAAGCTCTTACTGGTGCCGATGAGGTAGAAACTATCGAGGCAACAGTAGTAGCAGGTCGCGGTTATATCGAAATTTCGGGTGATGCACAATCAATCGAAGTATATGACATGCAAGGTATGCTTATCAGCGAAAACGAAACTTATGTGTCATGTAACGCAGGTGTTTATTTAGTACGTGTTGATGGTAAAGTGACAAAAGTTGTAGTTAAGTAAAAACTCTGACAATCAATATTCTAAAATAGACGAGTTCGGGACAATATCCCGAACTCGTTTTGTTTATGCACTGTTTATGACAAAAACTCACATTTTTGATTGAATGTGTATAATTTTGCTGAAAATATGTTGAAGTTATGAATAATTTTGTTTAACTTGCATTGCAAAAGATATTTATGTGGTATAATAATGCCACGATTAGCACTCAGAGTGCCTTTTGTAAGAGACAATACTTCAAGTAAAATTAATAACCTCCCTCTTATGAAATTATTTAAACCAAAATTCACTACAGTGTTATTGGCGTTTATCGTAGCAGTATTGATTGCTCCGCCAGGTGCCGATGCTCAATTCCTTAAAAAGTTAAGCAAAAGGCTAGAAAAGGTAAATAAGACATTAGAACAAGTAAATGACGGCATTGATAAACTCACAAAGGGCCTTCCTTTGGAGAGCAATTCTTCTTTAAAAGCTAATTCAACATCAGAAACTGACGACAAAAAAGAATCGGCAGAATCGGACGAGGTAATTGCTGAAAAAGAACCAGTAATTGATGATAGCCGTTGGGACGATGCCGAACCGGTATATAATACCCCATATATTACCAATAAAACAAAGTTTATACGAATTGACGATTATGCTGAGTTTTCATCGGTGAATGATGGAATTTTTGCAATCAGAAGTCGCAATAAATTCTCTTTCTGGAAAATTACAGGGGAGAAGCTTTTTGATGAGGAATGGGAATATTGCGGCAAAGATGTGTCATACTCTAATGATTTTCCGCTTTTTAATAGTGGTGTAGTGCCTGCTCGTCGCACAAAAGCAAATGTGAAAGGGCAAAGAGTTATTTGCTTACTTTATACCAATGGTGCTGTTAAAGAGCTTGATCCCTCGTGGAGAGCAGTAACAAATTTCGCTGATGGACTTGCTATCGTAAAGGCAAAAACTAATGGGCGTGATTCGTATTTTTATATCAATGTTAAAGGAGAGAAAGTATATCCACACCTCAAAATTTATGGAGGAAATGATGGATGTATGCGTCCATTGAGCGACGGATTGCGTGCATATCCCACAGGATTTGATAGTTGGGGATATATTGACGCAAATGGTAAAGTTGTGATTCAGCCTATTGAACACTGCTCAGATGCTACTGATTTTAGCGAAGGTTATGCGTGGGTAAGAGTATGTGATGATCCCACCCAACCATCAACAGTGTATGGCGAATATAACCTTATCGATAAAACTGGTAAGGTGGTGTTTAAGTCGGGAGTGTTAAGTGGTTCAAAGGTGTCGTCCGTAAATAATGGGATATTCTATGTGTATAAGAATGATAAATATAACTATTACGACACCAATTTCAATCAATTAGGTTCATACGAATACGCTACGCCATTCTATAATGGATATGCCTATGTGTCAAAAACAGGTAACTATGGTGGTGGGGTAGATGTTATAAATACCAAGTTTGCCAAATTAAAGAATTTTACATCAAGTAGTTTTGATGGAGTTTCTTCATTAACGCATCAACCACGTTTTGACCCATTAGGATTGGGCTTGGTGGAGAATGCCGATGTAGAGAATTATTTTATCAATGCCAAAGGGAATATTATTCTATCATCTTATGAAAAAGATGATTTTGGGATAGAAAGATTCTTACCATTTACCGAATCGGGTTATGCTCAGTTTGGAGCAGGAAACTGGGGCAATAGTAAGGATTGTGGATTCTTGCGCCCCGACGGCGAAATTGTGTTGGTATTGAGTTATCGAGATAAAGAAGATGCACGCAACCAACCTTGGCCTGTACCACCTCCCGAGGATTCTATTCCTAAAGTCGGTCCACAACCAATATGGCCTCCCGATACAGTGATTATTCCGGTTGAAATTCCACCTATCGGACCGATTGTTGTAGAACGAACATTTTATAACGTAACCGTATCAACCGAAGGAGAAGGGTCTGCTACTATTTCTCCCACTGGTCGATTTGAATATGGCGATAATGCAACATTGAGTGTTAAACCAGCCAAAGACTGGGCTGTAGCTAGTATCTCTCATGATGCAGGGAATGTCGGAAAAATATCGGTAGGAAATGCGTTTACAGTAACGTCAAATGTTCATATCAAAGTGAAGTTTGCCAAGAAAGATGATGACCAAGCTCCTCAACACACAGGTTGCTACCAAGGTGATAAAGAATTGGTTGTTGAAGACCATAGTTATGGCAACATAACTTATTATGCTCAAATCAATGCATCGAAAACCGATGCTAATCCTTACGGAGACAATACTCACGGATTTATTGTGGCAATGATTGACCCAAAGAAGAAATATGTTGAGCCCGATGTGTCGTGTAATATGTTCTCAGCACCATTCCGCATTAGTGGTTATCAGGTTGAAAAAGAAACTGGACGCAAATGGATGGTACTTGATGGCGGTTCGTTCACGATCGGCAACCTCAAACTAAATCCGGACGGAAGTGGTCTTGCAGGATTATATTTTCAATTAGTGATGTCAATGAATGGCTTCAGTCAGCCAACACTCAGCTCTCGCCACTATCGATTGGAAATGATTGACCATAATGAGGAAACTGGCGAATTTACAGCTGGTATATTGCAAGCATATTCTCCCGAACATGGTTGGCTTAATGGAGGCGACAAACGCCTTAAAAAGACAACTAAGGGATTTTTGATGGAAGCTTACGATTCGGGTATGCCAGCAAATTACTTTGAAGGGGTAACATTCAAGCAATCTCAAAAGCGCGACGATGTGCATTGGTATCCACCAGTAGAGTGGTATGATAATAATCAAAGCACACTCCAAGGTATCATTGATGCCATGCGAGAATCATATTGCACCAACAAGAGCGACTACGAAGAGATGTTTGGCTTATAAAATGAAAAAGGATAAATGCAAGAGGAAAAATAAAAGATTTCAGAAATCCTTGTAATATATAAAACGACGCCCGAATGTGGATATTCGGGCGTCGTTGTGCTATGAGTTGAGGATTGATTAACCTTCGCCTTGTGATTTATAGGTGATGTTGGGTGCGCCTTGAGGATGGGCTGTGGCATTGATTTTGCGAGTGAAAATCTTGCCGTTAACATCTTTCACATATAGGTTATTGCCTTCAAAGGCAAATGATGCGATATCGTTGGCTGTAGGATAGGGTAGTATTGCGCGTACACGACCACTATGGTCGCATACTTGGATTCCCATCTTTGTTGCTACATAAAGGTTGCCGTCGGTTGCATATAGCATACCGATGATGTCGTAATATTGGTGCAAGGTATTGTGTAGCCAATAATATTGTTGGCGATTAGATTTTTTTCCTTTGCTATCAATGGTATAGCTTATGAGCCAGTCAGAGTTCTTTTCGGCTTCGGTAAATAGTTTGCCATCGGGTGATGTAGCCGAACTGATAGCCGCTTTGGGCATTTTGCCGTTATATGCCACCCAATTTTCTCCGTCAAGGAGTATTGCTTGGAGCATATTGTTTTTGCTTTTACCTGCTTTTACAGGAGCAGGATAGTCTTTCCATAGATAGCGCATTGCTTCGGGGAATAGTTTTGATCCGTTTTTGATGCTATGGTTGCCATCATCCCACACCGCTTTATATTCATATCCAGCAAACTCAAGAGCCGATGCCACAAGTATATTTTGCTCATACCAGTGTCCAAAAAGAGGATTCCATGCATCGTTTGACCCATCGTGAATATATACACGCATAGGGCAAGGCTCGTACTTGCGAATTAGTGCAGGGTATTCGTGACCACCACGCATTGAAACAAATGTGCCACAGGTGGTGTAGATGCGACTAAAGAGGTCGGGGCGTAGAAATGTTGTGTTAAATGAAGCAATACCACTACTACTTGCGCCCGAAATAGCGCGGTCATTGGGGTCTTTTGATATTTTTATAGTGCGTCCATCATCGAGTTTGTGGCTTTCGGCTGTTGGGAGAAGTTCTGTCTCGATAAAACGAGCGAAAGTATCATCAATGCGGTCAAACTCGTTACTGCGATTATAGCGAATTACAGTGCTATCGTTGGCAATGCGACCGGGTTTTACAAAAACGCCGATAGTAACAGGCATTTCGCCTTTGGCAATGAGTGTATCCATTACAGCTGTAGCATTGTAGAGAATGCCATCAAGCCCAAGATAAAGACAAGCAGGCTTTGTGCCGTCATATTGCTTGGGGATATATACTTTGTATTCGTGAACAGTGCCAGGATAGAACTTTGAATTGGTAATTTTACCATCAATAATTACGCTTTTATTGGCAGCAGTTGCCGATAACGCCACAAGGGCAACGAGTAGTAGGAAGAATTTTTTCATGGGTTTTATTGTTGAGAATTGTTATTCGTTAAAAGTTACACCATCAATGTCGAGGAGTTTATTGGCAAGGCACTCTCGGTTGTCTAATCGAGTTGTTACGGTCATTTGACATGCATTGTCAAAAACTTGATTAGAGATTTTAATGTCAGGGTCTTTAACCACTTTCATTACATCGTTCATGGCAAGATAGGGGAAGTTAAATGTTATAGAAGCCATTTCGTGGCATTCGATGATGTTACCGGCAAGGATAGCCTCGCGAGCAGCTTCGCGATAAGCAACGATGAGCCCCGAGGTGCCAAGTTTGATGCCACCAAAGTAGCGCACCACTATAATAACGATGTTGGTGAGATTAAAAGAGTTGATTTGACCCAAGATAGGTTTGCCGGCAGTGCCACTTGGCTCGCCGTTATCGTTTGATAGAAACTCATTGCGAGCAGTCCCTATCATATAGGCCCAACACACATGGCGAGCATCGAAATACTCTTTTTGATACTTTGCCACCACCTCTTTAGCCTCGGCCGCTGATGTTACAGGCACAGCAAAGGAGATGAATTTGCTCATCTTCTCTTTGTAAAGACCTTCGGCAGGAGCGTCAAGTGTGTAGAAAGTGTCGGCCATACTGATAACTATTTGTTGGGTTCTTCCTTGGGTTTACGGTCAAAGAAAGGATTTTTAGATGAAGCCGAAATTGCAATGGCAAACACTTGAGAGCAACCATTTAATATGTCGAGTTGTTGAGCAGCCAATCCCGCCGAGAACAGCACACGAGTGTCGAGACGCAAGTCGGCAGCCATAGCGCAAGCCGAGCCTATAGCAATCCCTACATCAATAGAGTTAATTGCACAAGGCACTTCGCAAGGCTTTTCGGCACAAGTGGTATATCCACAATGAGCGCAGTTGAGCCCTTGGGTGAGTGAGTGAGTGCCAATTAGCATCACGCATTCGGCCTGAAGCACATTGTCGGCATCGCGAAGGAAAAATTTCATGCCATGCTCTTCAACCATTGCCACCATTTTATTTGACAAGCGAGTTAAATCTTCGCCTTCGATGAGGGCAATCTCAATAATATCAACGCCTTTCCCTTTGGGAGCAGTGCGTGCAGCTGTCATCATTTGACGAGCCGCCGCGAGCACTTGCTCGTGACGGCTATCTCGTTCATTGATTATCATAATGATTTTTTATAAAATGAGCATTGCATCACCATAAGCCCCAAAGCGATATCCTTCTTTTACGGCTTGGTCATATGCTTCCATTGTCAATTCATAACCACCAAATGCTGCTACCATCATAAGCATAGTAGAGTAGGGCAAGTGGAAGTTGCTGACGAGTGCATCAGTAACAGTGAAGTCATAAGGAGGGAAGATAAACTTGTTGGTCCATCCTTCATAAACTTTCATGTGACCACCCATTGAAACAGCGCTTGCAATACCACGAAGCACCGATGTGCCCACAGCACACACTTTGTGTTCGGCATCTTTAATTGCGTTTACTCGAGCAACGAGTTCGGGCGATACTTCCATTTGTTCCGAGTCCATGCGATGTTTTGTTAGATCTTCTACATCTATTTCACGGAAGTTGCCAAGACCGCTGTGGATAGTGAGGAATCCTTGCTCGATTCCCTTGATTTCCATGCGTTTCAATAGTTCGCGACTGAAGTGCATACCAGCAGCAGGAGCAACTACAGCGCCCTCGTTTTTAGCGAAGATACATTGATAACGATCGGCATCATCTTCGTTTGGCTCGCGTTTGATATACTCGGGAAGTGGAGTTTGTCCAAGACGGAATAGCGTTGCTTTAAACTCTTCGTGACTACCATCAAATAGGAATCGAAGAGTGCGACCACGAGAGGTCGTATTGTCAATTACTTCGGCCACCATTGATTCATCTTCGCCAAAGTAAAGTTTGTTTCCGATACGAATTTTACGAGCAGGTTCTACAAGCACATCCCATAGTTTATGCTCGTGGTTGAGTTCGCGCAACAAGAAAACTTCAATGCGAGCACCAGTTTTTTCCTTATTGCCATATAGACGAGCAGGGAATACTTTTGTGTCATTAAAAATGAAGATATCACCTTCGTCAAAGTGTTGTATAATATCTTTAAAATATTGATGTTGAATTTCGCCTGTTTTGCGATTTACCACCATGAGTCGCGACTCGTCACGACCAGGAAGCGGTTCTTGAGCGATTAGTTCTTCGGGAAGTTTGAATTTAAATTGTGATAACTTCATAATTAAGGTGTTTTATTATGTGATTTATTATTATTCTATTGATTATTTGTTTTCGTTGGCCTCGGGCATAACGATTTCGATGTTATTGAGCATTTCAACGGCTTGTTCTACCGATAGGCAATCTTCAACCTTGACATCACCCACGCGAGTGCGACGAAGAGCAGTCAAGTGACCTCCTGAATTGAGCGCCGCTCCAATATCGCGAGCAAGAGCGCGTATATATGTGCCTTTGCTACAAACGACTCTCACCACGATGCTTTGTTGAGAATATTCTAAAAGTTCAATTTCATCAATAACAAGAATTTTGGCTTTTAGTTCTACCTCTTTCCCTTTGCGAGCCATTTTATAGGCGCGTTTGCCATCTATTTTACACGCTGAAAATGCAGGTGGCACTTGTTCGATGCGTCCGGTGAATTTTTTCAATACCTCTTCGACCATTTCACGAGTGATGTGCTCGGTAGGATATGTAGCATCAATCTCTGTTTCGAGGTCAAACGACGGAGTTGTTGCTCCTAAAGCAATGGTGGCCACATACTCTTTGGTGTGGGCTTGTAGTTCATCGATGCGTTTGGTTGCTTTTCCGGTGCACACAATCATCACACCAGTAGCCAAAGGGTCGAGTGTGCCAGCATGTCCCACTTTCATCTTTTTGATTTTGAGACGGCGAGCCATGATACCACGCACACGCTTCACCGCGTCAAACGATGACCAATGAAGAGGCTTGTCGATATATAATATTTCTCCTTCTAACGGATTAAACATAGTCTAAAAGTTGTTATTACATGATTTGCAAGTTCATGCCACAAGCAATCATTATGAGTATAGCTCCACCCACAACAATGCGATACCATCCAAAGGCTTTGAAACCATGCTTCGACACAAAGTTGATGAAGAATTTGATAGCAAGTATTGCCACAATAAATGCTACGATGTTGCCAATAATCAAAGTGTCGAGGTTGTCGGTGATGAGTTCAATGCCATGATCTTTGATGAGTTTGTAGGCTTTATACACGGTAGCCCCGAGCATTGTGGGCACAGCAAGGAAAAATGAAAATTCGGCAGCTGCCTTGCGAGTCATTTTTTGTGCCATACCACCCACTATAGTAGCCATTGAGCGTGATACCCCAGGAATCATTGATATGCATTGGAAAAGTCCCACCATAAAGGCGCGCTTTTCGGTCATTTTGGTGTCTTCGCTACCTTTGTTGAATATCTTGTCGCAGAAGAGCATAAAAATACCACCTAACACAAGCATCACGGCTACAACCCACACTTTTTCGAGCATTTCGTCGATGAAATCGTTGCATAAAAGCCCCAACACGGCAGCAGGAATAAATGCTATGAATAGTTTCCAGTAAAAGTCATATTTGTGCAAGAAGCGTTTTGCCCATCCAGCACCTTCGGGGGCAGGAGTGAGATTGAGTAGGAAAAAGCGTTTCCAATATAGCCACACTACCGATAGGATTGCGCCAAATTGAATGATGAAAGTAAATGCTTTGACATAGTCGGTGCTTTCTACACCCAAGATGTTTTGAGCAATAATCATGTGCCCAGTTGAAGATACAGGGAGAAACTCGGTGAGCCCTTCAACGATGGCAATAATAATCGAATCGAGAATATCCATTTAGTACTATTTTTCTTTCTTTGAACGATAGATGATACCAAATCCCATAAATATAAATCCAAGGAACGCGATAGTAGGACCTACGATGATGCGACGAGTGCTGAAGATGTCGGAGTTGAAACTTTCCATTGAAGTGCTGTCGCCAGTCATTAATACAAACCCAAGTACAATCATCGCTCCGGCAATTGCCATAAGGATGAGGTTAATACGATGCAAAGGGAAAACAACGCGTTTGTTTTCGGGAGGAGTTGGTCGGTTAATTCGAGAAGTTGGTCGGTTGATTTTTTGTGCCATTATAAATTGAATCTTTTTTAATTTTTGTTGTTATTTAAACATGTCATCATAGTTTGAACGCAAATATTTGTTGGTGGCAAATAGCGCGGCAAAAGAGCATATTATGATGCCAATTATAAGCAGACCGCCAAAAATATATGCTGCATCAATCCATGAGATGGTGTTGCTCACCGAGTAGTCGATGGTGCGAAGGTAATAGAATATACCTGCAAGTATAGCATTAGCAATGATTGCCGCAAATATTCCGTGAACAATGTTGTTGATTATAAATGGACGGCGTATATATCCACCGGTAGCGCCCACAAGTTTCATCGTGTGAATGATGAATCGTTTAGAATATACGGTGAGTCGCACTGCGTTATTGATGAGGACAAACGATATTAAAAGCAATGCTCCGGCAATAATAATTAATGCAAAAATCACATTGTTGATGCTGGTGTTTATCTCGTCAATCATAGTGGTGTCGGTCACAATATTCTCAATGCCTTTAACTCCTACAAGTGAAGCAGTAATCGATTCAATACTATCGCGTGATGAGTATTGGGGCTTGAGTTTTATTTCAAATTCGGGTTGATAAGGGTTGATGCCTGCCATCATTTCGAGTACATCTTCGCCCATGCGTTCCGATTCTTGTTGCAAAGCCTCGTCGGCCGAGATGAATTGTTGACTGGCAACATATGGGGCTTTAGCCCATTTTTGTTTAAGTGCGTTTAATTCTGAATCGGAAATGCTATCGTTAAGCATCACCACAAATCCAATGTTTTCTTTGAGATCATTTGAGATGCCTCGTGCAGCAACACCTATAAAGGCAACAATGCCCAATATTAGGAGTACCAAGGTGACACTAATCGTAGAGGTGATTTGTGCGCTGAAAGTTGATATTGCTGATTTTTGTTTTTTGCTCATGAATAATATGTTTTGGCATTTATGCGCATAAAATGCCAATTTGGTTAATAATCTGCAAAATTAATACAATCAAGAGCCGTTGTCAATAGTTTTGGTTGTAAAAATGTTGAAAAAAGTGTAACTTTGTGGAGTTTTTTAGATAATAAATATAAAAATGAGAGTAGAACATCGCAAAGCAATAGGTGCAGTGCTATTATTAGCGCTGTTGATGACCTACAAGGTTGCTGTTACGATGTTTGTGCACACTCACAATGTCGAGGGGACAATGGTGGCACACTCTCACCCCTTTACCAATAGTAATCACTCTCACTCTTCATCGCAAATTATAGTAATAGGGCAGTTGAGCTCATTTAATGGGCTTGAGCATGCTGTGTGTGATGAAATTAAGGTATATCACAATAGCGTTGAGGAGGTTGGATATGTAAAACACGACCTAAATGTAATTAATGCGAGAGAAACTGGCATTTCTTTGCGAGCTCCTCCTGTGTGTTGTTAAAAAAACTGATTTACCAACTAAACTGATAAAGTTTTTTACAACCAATTAATTACAAGTTTCAAAATGAAAAAAATAATTATGGTGTGTGTGTCTATGTTAATAGGCGCATATGCTACTATGAGTGCGGCAGGGCATGGTGAAGATCATAGCCATGAACATGGTCAGCATTATTGCCATCTTCATGGTCACACACATGGAGAAAATCTCGATAAATTTAAGAAAAATGCTATTACCGGCCATGTGTTTGAATATGGTAGCCACGAGGTAATACCATTTGCTACAATATATGTTGAAGAAACGGCCGATGGTGTAATGGCTGGCGACGGAGGTGAGTTCTTTATTGAAAACCTCGCTGATGGCAAATACACCCTTCGTGTGCAATGCATGGGCTATGGGACAAAAAAGGTCGAAGTGTCATTGAAAGGACATGAGTTTAAACATATTGATGTTGAACTTGATGCAAGTAGTGTGCAACTCGACGATGTAGTAGTGTCGGCATCGCGCAATGCTGTGCGTCGATGTGAAGCTCCTGTGGTGGTTAATATCTTGAATCAACAATTGTTTGAGCGAACAAATTCAACCGACTTGGCGCAATCACTCAATTTCCAATCGGGGCTTCGCGTGGAAAATAGTTGTCAAAACTGTGCATTCCCACAAGTGCGCATCAATGGACTTGAAGGGCCTTATTCGCAAGTGTTGATTAATAGCCGTCCAGTTGTAAGTGCATTGTCGGGGGTATATGCCCTTGAACAGTTGCCAGTGAATATGATTGATCGCATAGAGGTTGTGCGTGGGGGCGGTTCGGCTCTCTTTGGCGCTAATGCTGTGGGTGGAACAATTAATATTATCACAAAAGACCCCATTAATAACTCTTTTAGTGTGGGAACTACCATCTCAAACATGAATGGTGGTGCATGGGAAGAGGTGATGAATGCCAATGCCTCATTGGTGTCGGAAGACAACAAGTATGGTATTGCACTTTATGAAACATTCCGTAATCGCAACCCCTATGATGCCAATAGTGATGGTTTCTCGGAGGTGGGATTGATGAACCTTAACTCTTTTGGTGTTAATGCCTACTATCGCCCATCAATGTTTAGTCGCATTAGTTTGGAATATCACACTACCAACGAGTTTCGCCGTGGAGGGAATAAGTTTGATCTTGAGCCATTCCAATCTGACATTACAGAGCAAACAAGTCACCTCATCAATAGTGGAGGCTTGAGCTATGAACAATCGTGGAACGAGTATAAACATCGCATGTCGCTCTACACCTCAATCCAAGATATTAATCGCAATAGTTACTACGGAGCACAACAAAATCCTAATGCATATGGCAAAACCGACGACTTGACATGGGTAGTGGGTGGTATGTACACCGGAAATTATGACAAAGTGATTTTCTCGCCTGCAACATTTACTGCTGGTCTTGAATACCAAAGCAACTCTATGCACGATGTGATGGTGGGGTATGGTCGTGACATGAATCAAGAAGTGAAAATCTTTGGTGCTTTTGTGCAAAACGAGTGGAAAATGAATCATTTTACATTGCTTGCAGGTTTGCGCCTCGACAATCACAACCTCATTGAGAACCCTATTTTGAGCCCTCGTGTAAATCTTATGTATAAGGCAAATGATAAGTTTCAAGCGCGAGTGACATGGTCAACTGGTTTCCGTGCACCTCAAGCCTATGATGAAGACCTTCACATCACAGCCGTAGGTGGTGAAGGTACATTAATCGAACTTGCCGATGGATTGCGCCCAGAGCGCTCTAACTCGTTTAGTGGCTCGGTCGATTGGGTGTGCAACATAGGTCACTGGCAAGCCAACTTGCTTGTTGAAGGATTCTATACCACTCTCGACGATGTGTTTGTGCTTGAAGAAGACTCATTGCGTTCAAATGTTAAGATTCGTCGCAATGGTAGTGGCGCTCATGTGTATGGTGCCAATGTTGATTTCAAGATTGCGCATGGGAAAGATATAGCATTGCAACTTGGTGCTACATGGCAACAAAGTCGCTATAAAGAAGCCGAACAATGGAGTGAAGACCCATCGGTTGCTCCAACAAAATATATGATGCGTACCCCCGATTTATATGGCTACTTTACTTTGAGCGGTGAGTTGTTCCGCAACTTTGAATGGGCATTGTCGGGCGTATATACTGGTCGCATGTATGTGCCTCATTATGCTCCTGGCGAAGTGCTTCAAGATGATCCTTATTATGATGAATATGTGGCTAATAACTACATCAAGCACGATGAATTGGTTCACACTCCCGATTTCTTTGACTTTAATGTGAAATTAAACTACACCATCCCTTTAACCAAATTATTAAGTATGCAAGTCAATGCCGGAGTGAAAAACATATTCAATGCGTTCCAAAAAGACCTCGACACAGGCACATTCCGCGACTCGGGATATTTCTATGGTCCCACAGCCCCTCGCACATATTTTGCAGGTGTGAAGTTCTTTATGTAGAACATTTGGGGGTAAACCCATTTAGAATTATACGAATTACCAAAGGGGAAATGCATCTTCAAGATGCGTTTCCCTATTTTGTTGTTATTTTGTGTTGATTTTTTTTGATATGTAATTTATTGAATGTCAATAAATTACCCCCCCATTAAATTGCCCTTGATAATATTGTTTTTTTTAGAAAAAGTTTTGTTAACTTTGCGATAAATAACCTCTTAAGAGGAACAAATTTTGAAAACATTAAAATTAAAAAGTTATGAAAAAGGTAATTATTGCATTGACATTGATTTTAGGTTTGTCGTTTGGTGCATTTGCTCAAGATTATAGCCTAAAACCTGGATATAAAGGATTCTTTGAAGCAGGATTTATTTATAGTGGTTCGGAGTTGGAATTTCACACAAGCCAAAAATATGGAAAGTTTGGAATGAGTCGTATCGAGTTGACAACATCACATGGTATTCAACTCAATCCATACCTCTTTTTAGGAGGGGGTGTCTCACTCGATTGCTACACTGAAAGTTTGTATTTTGCCGCTCCATTATTTGTAAACGCCCGAGTAACACCATTGGTCGGTAATATTACCCCATTTGTTGATGTAAAAGGTGGATATAGTTTGGGATATTTCCAAGGTCCATATTTATCAGCACATATTGGTTGCCGATTTGGAATTACAAGAAGCGTAGGTATCAATGTCGGGGTGGGATATACATATATAACCGTACCTAAACGCAAATATGTTTATGACCCAATGGGATATTACAAGGGGGTAATGATGGACACTAATGGATTTGGTGTAAATGTAGGCTTCGATTTTTAAGAGGAATACAGGCTATATAGCATAAAGCAGTGGGCGATTTTTCGTTCACTGCTTTGTTGTTGTTTATGAGTGAAAAGGGGCAGAGCCTATGTATTTTACTTGGTTTATTTGATTTGTCAGTTGTGAGTTGTGGCGTGCTTGATAGAGGTTATAATTGAGTTGTATTCGCATAAGAATGTCGGCACGGAGTCCTAAAGCTGCCTCTACCATTAAGGCTGTGCTTGTGGTGAGTGGACGATGTGCGTTGAGGAGTTCGTTTAGTGCTGAATACGACATACCTATCTCTTTAGCCAAATTGCGTTGCGAGATGTTGTTATAACCTATTTCATTTTTAATAACCTCACCGGGGTGAATGGGTACTGCCGAAAAATCAAATTGTGCCATGATTTCAAATTTTAGAATTGAAAGAAGTGCTAAACTGGTAATAAAACATAATTCACATACAAAAAGTTTAAAGGCAAAAAATGATGCCTGTAGGAATCTCTTTTGGTAAATACTTGTTAATTGTAAGTCATTGAATAGCAGTGATTTACCCCCCCAATAAAATAACGCTATTTTTATTTGTATTTTATGAAAAGAATTTGCATCTTTGCAAAAACAAACTCTTGCAATATAAAGATTTATAACAATTAAATTTAATAGATATGAAAAAGGTGATAGTTGCGTTAGCATTAATGCTCGGTGTCTCATTAAGCACATTTGCGCAAGATTATAGCGTGAAACGAGGGTATAAAGGTTTTATTGATTTTGGTTATTCACAAAATGTTGGCATGGACGGAGTCGCAAATGAGATAAGTGGATATGACTCAAACAAAATTTTTTGGTCAACATCACATGGTTATCAATTTAATCCATATCTCTTTGTTGGAGCAGGATTTTCATTAGATTGTTATACGACTAAAACATGGTTTACTATGCCATTCTTCGCCAATGTGAGAGTAACTCCATTGAATGGCAACATAACTCCTTTTGTAGATGTAAAAGGGGGGTATAACTTCATAGGATACATGAAAGGATTGTATTTAGCACCAAGCATTGGTTGCCGATTTGGATTAACTCGAAGAGTTGGTTTGAATGTAGGAATAGGCTATACTATGCAACAAAGTATATCAAACCACTATCAATGGGATCCATATAATAAAGTAGATGACGAAACTTTAAATCATGGGTTAAGTTTCTATTTTGGCTTTGACTTCTAAAGCACAACTACATAACGAATCGAGCAGTGGGCAATGGTGTTCACTGCTTTTCTTTTGCAAACTGTTGCAGAATATAAATTTTATTACTTAATTTGCGTAACAAATAAATTAAAAAATAATTGCCTATGTAATAGAACGACAAAAAGACAAATTAAATAAAAAGCGTTAGCTTTATTCTTGCACTCTGAAAATTGGGGAATTTGATGATTGCTGCAAAGAGTAGAAGTTAATGCTCACGATTATCCGTGGGCTTTTACTCGTATATTGCAGCAAATGGCCATCCCCAATGCCAACAGAGAGCGTAGACGAAGTTATTAGTCCACGTTTTTTATTGTCTATAATCAAAGGGGAAACGGACTATGAAAGATGTATAAATTTAAAAAAAAAGAAAATTTAATTATGAAAAAGATATTATTATCGGCATTGGTTGTTGCTTCATTGTGTTTAACAAGTTGTGGCGTAACGAGTTCTGCTCCAAAAAGTTTTAGTGAAACTCAAGTTGTTTTGTCTGATAAAAACTTTAAGGTTGTTGGTCAGGCATTTGGTGAATCAAAAGCAGTATATGTATTTGGAATAGGAGGGCTTAGCCGAAAAACTCTTCGCAGTAATGCAATTAATGAAATGTCAAAAAATGCACATCTTACAGGTTCTCAAACATTAACTAATATCACAACTGGCACTTCTGTTAAAATGATTACACCATTTTATGTAGAGGTTATTTGTACTGCAACAGCAAATATTGTGGAGTTTAAATAATTAGGTAGAACTTGATAAATAACTAATATTGTAGCTAACAACCAGTGGTTTAGAATTAGCTCTAATCGTGTTTTATTAAAGGTTTTGGCTGTTTTTTAATATTAAAATAAGGATTTTATATGAAGAAAATATTGCTGCTATTTTTTGCCGTAGTAGGATTATCAATGACAATTTCGGCAAAGGATGTCGTGTTTTTAAAAGATGGACGTGCGATTAAAGGTGAAATTATAGAATTTATACCTGGATTATCATTGAAGATTGAGACTCCAGAAGGGTGTACTTTTGATTATTCTATGTCTAATGTAGAAAGAGTAGGCAAAGAGAAAGATGTAAAACAAAAAGGAATTGATTTAAAGATATCAGAAAATGGCTTGAGCAGAGGTTATAAAGGTTTTTTTGATATTGGTTATAATGTTCAAGTTGAAGAAGGTTGTGATGTTAATTTAATGCAATTTACAACATCTCATGGATATCAATTTAATCCCTATTTTTATCTAGGTGGAGGTTTGTCTTTTTATCTAAACGTAACTACTGCTTCAGAAAGATTTAATAGTATACCAATATTTGCAAATGTAAGAATAACACCACTTAAAAGGAGTATAACGCCATTTTTAGATGTAAAGGTAGGATATGATTTCAATTTATATGATAATCATGACCATGGCTTTTATTTTGCACCTACGATTGGCTATCGGTCAAAGGTTAGTGAAAAGTTAGGACTGAATATGGGGGTTGGATTCTATATGAGGAATTGTCCAAGACGTAGTTATGATTGGTATTCCCATCGAAAAGATTATTATCTTAGCTTTAGTGTAGGTGTTGACTTTTAATAATCAATAGATGATAAATTGAAAAATCCGTGGGTGTTTTACTTGCGGATTTTTCTATCTCAATTTGTTGCGATTGAAATGGGAGGCGATGTGGCTGTAGAAGGTGATTGTGCCTATGATGCACACTGCGACGGCGAGAATATAGGCATCGTGATATGATAGCCTTTCGGCTATTGCGCCACCTACGAGTACGCCTATTCCTAACCCTAAATCCCATGAGGTGAGGTAGGTGGAATTGGCTGTGCCACGGCGATTGTTGTGTGCAAGGTTGACAAATACGGCTTGGAATGATGGGCACATTGCGCCATATCCTATGCCGAGAACGGCTGCCGATAGATAAAATCCTATGATGTCGCGCCAAAAGGTGAAAAGAGCAAACCCTATGACTGTAACAATCATTCCCACACCTATGTTGAGCGTGAGTTGTCCTCGTTTTACCCATTGAGCCGATATTATGCGAGCCGATATCAATCCTATGGCAAGGATTGTGAAGAATAGTCCACTGCCACCCTCTATACCTATTTCATCTTTTCCATAAATGGCGAGATAGGTTGATAGAATGCCATAAGCAAACGAGAAAAAGATGACCATCAAGCACTCGGGAGTGGCGTTGGTGAGGATAAAACGATCGAGCGATATAGGTTGCTTTTCTCGGGATAACTCTTTTTGAGGTGCTTTAACCGAGGCATTGCACAATAGCCCTATGGCTGCAGCCACAAGTGAGATTGTAAATATTACATTGGCGTCGATGTGGTGGTCATAGAGATACATCGATATCGATGGGCCTATTGCCATGGCGAGGTTGTTGCTCACGCCATAGTAGCCTATCCCTTCGTTGCGTCGCGATGAGGGGAGTACATCAATGGCCATTGTACTATTGGCAACGGTTACTGCTCCAAAGGCAAAGCCATGAAGGCCACGAATGATGGCAAACAATAATATTGTGCCTGCGACAATGTATCCAGCAAAAAATGCGAAAAACAAGAAATAGCATATCAATAGCACCTGCTTGCGAGGGAAACTATCGACGATGAAACCACCAAAGGGGCGAATCATGAGTGCTGTGATTGTATAGCCCGATAGAATGATACCTATCAACTGCTTGTCGGCACTAAAAGTGTCGCGCAAGTATAGCGGTAGCATCGGTAACAATAAGTAGAATGCAAAAAACAACAAAAAGTTGGCAGCACACACCGCTATGTAATTTCTATTCCATAGCTTTTCAACCATAATTTATAATGCATAATTCATAATGCATAATTAACTCGAATGAATCTCGTTGAGCTCCTCGTGGGTTATAATGCACAATGGAGAATAAAGAACAAAAATAAATTATTTTTCCTCTTTCCTTTCTCCTTTTTTAATTTTCAACCAATTCGCAGATGAGAGTTGCTGAGGACACCTCGAGCACGCGCACATTTACGATGTCGCCAACGCGATAGTTGCCACGAGGGAACACACAAGTTTTGTTTTGTTGGGTGCGACCCACAAATTGCTCTTTGCTGCGTTTAGACACGCCTTCGACCAATACATCAAATGTTTTGCCTATGTCTTTGCGATTTGACTCAAGCGACAATTCGTTTTGGAGTGCAATCATGCGATTAAGGCGGTCAATTTTCACATCTTCGGCTATATTGTCGGGCATATGTTTTGAAGCCATAGTGCCAGGGCGTTCAGAGTATTTAAACATAAACGATGCATCGAAACCTACTTCGCGCATGAGGTCGAGAGTGAGTTGGAAATCTTCTTCGCTTTCATCATAAAATCCTGTAAACATGTCGGTTGAGATGCCACAGTCGGGGATTGCGTGGCGAATGGCTGCAATGCGGTCGAGATACCATTCGCGAGTGTAACGGCGATTCATGTTTTTCAACACCGAGTTGCTACCCGATTGCACTGGTAGGTGAATGTGGTTGCACACATTAGGGTATCGGGCAATAGTAGCGATGATTTCGTCGCTCATATCCTTGGGGTGCGAAGTGGTGAAACGCACACGCATATCGGGTGCTGCTTCGGCCACCATTGCCAAGAGCGCTGCAAAGTTTGTGGCATTGCCATCGGCATCGATATAGTTGTAACTATTTACATTTTGACCGAGAAGAGTGACTTCCTTAAACCCTTTGGCTTGAAGGTCGGCAAGTTCGTTGAGAATGCTTTGAGCCTCTCGACTGCGTTCACGACCACGAGTGTAGGGTACAATGCAGTATGAGCAGAAGTTGTTGCAACCACGCATAATGCTTATGAATCCACTGATGCGATTGCCCCCGATGCGTGATGGGATTACATCGCGATAGGTTTCGGTGGTGCTCAATTCCACATTTATGGCTTTTTCGCCTGCTTCAACGGCTGCGAAAAGGTTGGGGAGGTCGAGATAAGAGTCGGGACCAGCAACGAGGTCAACACCATGGTCGTTGATGAGGGTGTCTTTAACACGCTCGGCCATGCATCCTATTACCCCCACAATGATTTTGCGACCTTTGCGACGCAAAGATGCGAGGAATTGTAGGCGCGACACGATTTTTTGCTCGGCATTGTCGCGAATAGAGCAAGTATTAAGAAGAATAGCATCGGCATCTTCGATGTTGTCGGTGATGGCATATCCAGCCATTTCCATAATTGATGCTACCACTTCACTATCGGCAACATTCATTTGACAGCCATATGTTTCGATAAATAGTAGGCGGTCGGTAGTTGCGTTTATTGATTCTTTTTTGTTTTTTGACATAATAAATTTGTTCAAAATGATGAAAATTCTCGGTTATATGCTCAAAAGAAAGTGCTAAAACTTTGTATTTGATTAGAGAATTATCTATTTTTGTACAAAATTACTAAAACTGTGGATACTACCAAACTAATTATAGGTATTTTCGTAGTTGTGTTCTTTATTGTGAAAACCATAATGAGTGATGCAAAAAAAGAGCGCGACCACAAGAAAACATCCCCACAACCCAAGGCCCCCAAGACAATCTTCCCGCCGTTTTTTTATGACGATGAGCCTGAAAAGGAAGAGCCTCGTAGGGAAACTACTCCTGCGTTTATGCAAGAGGACCAGTCGGTTACGATGCCAACACCTACGCCTCCAATGGCTGCTGAACCCGAAATGAGCGAGGAGGAACAGCAAGCACATGCCGAGCGATGGAGAAGGGCTGTGATTGATAGTGAAATATTAAAAACAAAATTTTAACATAACAATATCATTAAAAACATTTTCAAAAATGGCATTGAATTTTATTTCGGCACAAGAAGCTGCCGAACATATCAAGAATGGTGATAATGTAGGTTTTTCAGGATTTACCGCATCGGGTACACCTAAAGTTGTCACCGAGGCTCTTGCTGAATTAGCAATTAAAGAACATGAGGCAGGCCGCGAGTTTAAAATTAACATGTTTACCGGAGCATCAACCAACGATCATGTTGACGGTGCCCTTGCTCGTGCTAATGCAATCAATATGCGCACTCCTTATCAAAGTAGCCCCGACCTTCGCAAGCGTCTTAATGCTCACGATGCTCACTACTTTGATTTGCACCTTTCGGAACTTGCTCAAAAGATGCGTTATGGTGTGTTTGGTAAACTCAATGTTGCAATCATTGAGGCTGCCGATATCAATGACAATGGTGAAATAATATTGGGTACTGGTGTGGGTATTGCTCCTACTATCGCTGCAATGGCCGATAAAATCATCGTTGAACTTAATGACGCATTGCCCAAAACATTGCGTGGATTACACGACTTGTATCTTCCATTAGATCCTCCTTATCGTCGCGAAATTCCTATTTATAAAGCAAGCGACCGCATTGGTACTCCTGTGTTGAAGGTTGATCCTGCTAAAATCGTAGGCGTGGTGAAGACTTCGGCTAAAGATGGTGTGAAAGGTTTTGCCGAACTTGATGCTGTTACAATGCAAATTGGAGCTAATGTGTGCAACTTCCTTCTTGCCGAATTGCGTGCTGGTCGCATTCCTAAAGAATTCCTCCCAATGCAATCGGGTGTGGGTAATGTGGCTAATGCTGTGCTCCAAGGTCTTGGCGAAAGCAAAGATATTCCTCAATTTGAAATGTACACCGAGGTTATTCAAGACTCAGTGGTTGACTTGATGGAAATGGGTAAATGTAAATTTGCAAGTACCTGTTCGTTGACATTCTCTGACGATGCTATGGACCGCGTGTTTAACAATATGGAATTCTTCCAAGATAAGATTATTCTTCGCCCAGGTGAAATTTCAAATCACCCCGAAATCGTGCGCCGTCTCGGTCTTATCACAATGAATACTGCTCTCGAAGCCGACATCTTTGGTAACATCAACTCTACTCATGTACTTGGTACAAAGATGATGAACGGTATTGGTGGTTCGGGCGACTTCACTCGCAATGCATATCTTTCAATCTTTAGTTGTCCATCGGTAACTAAAGGTGGCTTGATTAGTAATGTGGTGCCAATGGTATCTCACCTCGACCATAGCGAACACTCGGTTGATGTGCTCATCACCGACCAAGGTATTGCCGATCTTCGTGGCAAAGACCCACTACAACGCGCCGAAACAGTTATCGAAAACTGTGTGCATCCCGAGTACAAACAACTCCTTTGGGATTATATCAAAATGGGCAAAGGTGGTCAAACACCTCATTCACTCAATGCCGCACTCGCATTCCACACCGAGTTTGCTGCATCGGGCGATATGCGCAATGTTGATTGGTCAAAGTTTGAATAAAAATATTATAACCCTATAAGCAACTTGAGGAGATGAGTCACTGCGACCCATCTCCTTGTTTTTTATATCTAATAGCGTTATCGTGTTATCGTGTTATTGATGGATAACATGGATAACACGATATGTTGATGTTAGTAATAATTGCTGATAATGAGACTGATAGTGTTTTTTTTATGCGCTATTGAGGTGTTATTGTAGTGTTATCGTTGTTATCGTAAAATAACACGATAACAACGATAACATAGGATATTGAGAAAATATTCACCGGCAACAGCAACAAAAATGTTTTTTTCATTTTTGTACATTATCGCATATTTTCGGTTTTTATAGGTTGTAACTTTGCATTACACAACACAACATACACGGCATACTACTATAGGTATAGTGGTAGGGGGAGATATATATTGTAATTAATATGCTATTAATTAAATATCTATATGGGTAAAATAGAGACTATAACAATTTTGTGATTTTGTTATAGCCTCTTATAGTTTGTGCTTTATTAGCACAATAAATCTTATATTTACACCTATAGGTATAGGATATAATTATCACTATAGCAGAGATAATAGCATTTGTTGATTAGTCGTAGTTATAGTTGTGGTAAGCGTATAGGTAAAAGTAAAAACAATTGAATCGTATAGGAGTAATACACATTTGTGTTATTTGAGAGGTACTGTTATCGTGTTATCATGTTATCGTGTTATCGATGGATAACATGGATAACACAATATGTTGATATGAGTAATAATTGCTGATAAAGAGATTGTTAGTGCTTTTAGGTGCTATTGTGGTGTTATCGTGTGTTATCGTTGTTACCGTAAAATAACACGATAACATGGATAACGCTCTGCGATGTCAACCTTGTGAGTTACTATTATTCCCCTTTTTGAAAGATGCGGTTGATGATTTGTGCTATTGCGCCATCGCCAGTTACATTGCACGCTGTGCCGAAACTATCCATAGCGATGTAAAGTGCTATCATCAAGGCATTGTCGGCTTCGCTAAAGCCAAGTATCGAACTCAATAAACCCAATGAGGCCATAATTGCTCCACCAGGAACACCGGGAGCAGCAACGATGGTGATGCCAAGCATACATATGAAACCTGCAAACATTGAAAGGTCGTAAGCCATGCCACTTGTGAGCATTATTGCCAACGCACAGGCTACGATTTTCAATGTGCTACCACTCATGTGGATTGTGGCACATAGAGGTATCACAAAGCCTGCTACATCTTCATTTACACCATTCTTAATGGTTTGACGGAGCGTTACAGGTATTGTCGCTGCCGACGATTGAGTGCCGAGTGCAGTGAAATAGGCTGGCATCATTGTGGCAAGCGATTTGAACGGATTCTTCTTGCTGAAAAGCGCTGCAATGCAAAATTGAAGAATGAGGATGGCTATATGTAGGGCAAAAATTATTGCTATGATTTTGGCAAAGGTGAGAATAATACCACCCACTTGCCCCGAAATAGTCATGTTGAGGAATATACCGAAGATATAAAGAGGGAGAAGAGGTATAATGACTTTTGAAATCACGAGATTGATGATGTCGCGAAAATCATTTATAACATTGCGCAGATAGTTTGACGATAATTTAGCACATCCAAGTCCCAATGTAAATGCTAAAACAAGCGCAGTCATTACTCCCATCAGTGAGGGAATAGTGACTTTAAAATATGGAGCGAGTGAGGCATCTTCGGCAATGGAAGAATTGGGCTGTATAGATATTAACGAGGGGAATAGCGTATCGCTCACAAAGTAGGAACTAAACCCAGCAAAGAGAGTCATGCCATAGGCTATTAGCACAGTGACGAGTAGCATCTTTCCGGCACGCGAACCTATATCGGCAATCGCTGGGGCTACAAAGCCTATTATAATCAGAGGAATGCAAAAACCAAGTAGTTCGCTAAAAATGCCATTAAAAGTCACAAATACACGAGCCAACGCATGGGGAAACACTATGCCGGCACCTATACCGAGTATTATAGCAATTAATATGCGAGTGAGTAGATTGATACGGGGTAGTTTCATTGCGATAAACAATTGATTTATTAGTTACACAAAGCAAAACTAATAAAAAAATAGGTTCCCACAAAATCAATCAACGACAAATGGCATGAGTGCACACATTGCTATGCTTGTTTCTTGTAGGTGAGGGCGGCAAGAGTATTGAACGATATGGCAAAAATGCCTAATGCTACAAAGTTGGGCCATAGTTCAATGAAGGTTGTCCCTTTGAGATATACCGAGCGCAATATCTCAACGAGATAGCGAGGAGGAAGCAATAGCGTGAAACGCTGTGCCCATTGTGGCATGGAGTCGATGGGGGTGAGAAGCCCACTCAACAACATGAATATCATAACGAAAAAGAACATTACAAACATTGTTTGTTGCATAGTGTCGGAAAAGTTGGCAATAGTGATGCTAAAACCCGAGATAGTGAAAATAAACAATATTGCACCAAAGTATATTGTCGCAACCGACCCCACAGGAGAGAGACCATAAACTAATCGTGCTACAATCATAGCCACCGTTACAACAAATAGCCCTATAATCCAGTAGGGGACAAGTTTTGATAGCGTAAAAGTTAATTTTGAGATAGGGGTGACATTTATTTGTTCAATTGTGCCACTCTCTTTTTCGCCCACGATGCTCAATGCCGGGAGAAATCCACATATGAGAATAAATAAAATAATCATCAAGGCTGGAATCATATAATACCTATAATTTAAAGTGGGATTATATCTATTCTCAACAGTGAGCAATTCTTGAACATTTATGGGACTTTTCTCACATTGAAGTTCGGCCAAAGCTTTGGCTATAGTTTGAACGGTATATTGCAAGCCCATGCTCCCCTTGGTAGCATTTACGGCATTGGCAGTGATGCTTATGCGCTCGGGAGTTGAGATGGTCATATCGCGTTCAAAATTGTTGGGAATTTGAACAATAATATCAATATCTCCATGTTTCAAGGCATCTAATGCAAGAGGATATTCGGCAGTAGATTGTGCTAACGAGAGATACTCCGAGGCATTAATATGCGACGCAATGCGATGAGATGTCGATGAATGGTCGAGGTCAACAATTGCAATATTGACATTTCTCACATCCATAGTCATGATGAGAGGCATCAGAAGCATTACCAATATGGGGAACGCAATAATCAATCGTGGGAGGAATGAATTGCGTCGAATTTGAAGAAATTCTTTTTGTAACAACGCTATAAATACTTTCATAAGGCTATTCGAGTTTGTCGTTGAACTTTTTGAGAGATATGCCTAATAAGGCGATGGTCATGCCGAGCAGAATAGCACAATTGTGCCAAACAGCCGTGATGGCATCGCCTTGTATCATCATTTTGCGCATGGCATCAATATACCATCGGGCAGGGATAATATTTGATAATACTTGGAAAAATGATGGGAGGTTCTCGATGGGGAATAATAGCCCCGAAAGCATTAAGATGGGCATCATTAACACCATTGCCGACATCAATAATGCTGCTATTTGGGTTTGGGCAATGGTTGAAATAAGTAGCCCAAGCGAAAGTGATAGCACCAAGTAAAGCAGTGACAAAGAAAATATGCCCCAAATGCCGCCCGACATTGGAACCCCAAGCAAATATCGAGCAAGTAGAAGAATCATTACAAGCACTATGCACGAAATCGTGAAATAAGGAATCATCTTGGCAAAAATGATTTTTACAGGGCGAACGGGTGAAACGAGTAAAACCTCCATTGTGCCCACTTCTTTCTCTCTAACAATAGATACCGATGTCATCATTGCACACACAAGAATGAAGATGAGACCCATAATTCCTGGAACAAAGTTATAAGCACTTTTTAATTGCGGATTAAATAGCATGCGAGTTTCAAACATTGCTTGTTGCGCATCAGATTTGAGCAAGATATTCTGCAGATAGGCTGTAGCCGAGCTGGCTGTGTTTACATTTGAGGCGTCAACAATCAATTGAATGAGTGGCTTTGAAGGAATTCCCGTAGAGGCTTGCTCAACACGACGGTCATAGTCGGCTGCAAATACTACGACAGCACCTACCTCGCTTGATCGTAATTTGGAGTCTATTTGGTCGGGTGATATGTATCCACAAAAAGTGAAATATTCGTTTTGTGAAATTTGCTCTACGGCATCTTTCACCCCATCGGTGCGATTAGATGCCACTACTGCCACATTTATATTATTTACCTCGGTTGAAATAGCAAAGCCAAATAGTAACATTAGCACGACTGGAATGAGCATAACGACGAGCATTGTGCGTTTGTCACGAAGAATGTGCAACGACTCTTTTTTTACGAATGATCCAAAATTCCCTTTCATGACAATTATCCTCCTCTCTTTGCTCCTCGAGCCAATGTGCGAAATACCTCATCCATCGAGTTGGCGCTATATTGCTCTTTGAGGCGTGTAGGCGTGTCGAGAGCACATATTTTGCCATCAACCATTATTGACACCCGTGAACAATACTCGGCTTCATCCATGTAGTGAGTGGTGACAAATATAGTTGTTCCATTTTCGGCGGCTTTATATATTAGTTCCCAAAACTGGCGGCGAGTAATGGGATCAACTCCACCGGTGGGCTCGTCGAGAAAAATTACATCGGGATGATGGATTGTAGCAATTACAAACGATAGTTTTTGTTTCCATCCCAGTGGTAATGACCCTACAAGAGTATTGCGCTCCGACATGAAGTTGAGTTGATTTAGTAACTCGGTTGCGCGCTCCTCGGTTTGCTTTTTTGAAAGGCCATAAATGCTGGCAAATAGGCGCATATTTTCCCACACAGTGAGGTCGTTATATAGCGAAAATCGTTGGCTCATGTATCCTATGTGGCGTTTTATCTGTTCGCCATTTCGCATCACATCATAACCTGCAACAGTGCCACTTCCCGAAGAGGGATAACTTAATCCACACAACATGCGCATTGCAGTGGTTTTTCCGGCACCATTTGCACCAAGAAAACCAAAAATCTCTCCTCGTTGCACATCAAACGAAATGTTATCGACCGCCACGAAGTTGCCAAATTGCTTGGTGAGGTTTTTTACCGATATTACTATGTCGCTCATCTTTTCATCAATTTAATAAACACATCTTCGATAGTGGGTTTGATTGATTTTATGATAAAATCATCTATGTGATTAAATTCTGATTCAAATTTGCTCACATCAAAATTGGTGTTTGCAACCAAGTGGTGCCATTCGCCCGATGGGTAACAATCAATCACTCCTTGGGCATTGCGAGCCGATTCTAATAACGCGAGCATATTGTTTGCCCTTATGCCGTAGATAGGGGTGTCAAATTGTTGAACAATGCCTTGAGGTGTGTCGATGCTCAATATGCTCCCCTCATTACAAAGAGCAATGCGGTCGCATCGACTGGCCTCATCCATGTATGGGGTGGAGACAAGAATAGTGATGCCTTGAGTTTTAAGAGTGGCAAGCATATCCCAAAATTCGTTGCGCGAAACGGCATCAACACCCGTGGTGGGTTCATCTAAAAATAAAACGCTTGGACGATGAATTAATGCGCAAGAGAGAGCAAGTTTTTGTTTCATACCACCCGATAGTTTGCCGGCTTTACGAGAGCGAAATGACTCAATTTGTGAGTAAATAGGTGCAATGAGGTCGTAGGAGTCCTCGATTTTCACGCCAAACAATGCGGCAAAAAATTGCAAATTCTCTTCAACCGACAAGTCGGGGTATAGTGAAAATCGCCCAGGCATGTAGCCCACTCGCGAACGAATTAATCGATAGTCTTTCACCATATCGAGCCCATCGATTTTGGCACTCCCCTCATCGGGATTGAGTAGAGTGGTGAGAAGGCGAAAAAGTGTGCTTTTCCCAGCACCATCGGGGCCTATAAGCCCAAAGAGCTCGCCTTGTTGCACCTCAAACGAAATGTTTTTGAGGGCTTGCACTTTGCCATAACTTTTTGACAAATTATGTATCTCTATGGCATTCATGTTATAATTTCACTTCGCCTGTAAGACCTATTTTAATGCGACCATCGTTTTTAACGGCAATCTTAACTGCATAAACAAGATTGGCGCGAGAATCTTTGGTTTGAATGGTTTTAGGAGTGAATTCGCTTTCTGAAGAAATCCATGTGATGCGACCTTTGTAATCATATCGTTTGTCGCCACCAAAGTCGGCAGTGACAGTAACAGTATCACCGAGTTTAATGTCGGCCAATTGGTCCGAAGTAAAGTAAGCACGAAGATACACATTTTCAAGGTCGGCAATCTTCATGAGAGGTTTACCCACTGTGGCAAGTTCGCCGCTTTCGACATATTTGACCAATACAGTGCCATTAATGGGTGATGAGATGTTGCATTTCGCAATTTGGTCATCAAGCGCTGCAATCTGAATATCCAATGCAGTAGAATTGTCTTTGATAGTTAAGTTTGTGTTGTTGAGATTAGAGAGTGTGGCTTCTAATTGGCTCTCAAGCACGCGTATGTGTGCCTCTATGTCGTCGTGTTGTTTTTGAGTAGAAGCGCCGTCGCGCAACATATTGTCCACGCGTTTGAGTTCATCTTTTTGCTTTGAGATTTGACTTTTAAGAGAAGCAACTTGTTTTTTTACATCGGGGCGAGAATTAAGTATCGCCGATTGTTGAGCCTTTAATTGCTGGCGTTTAAGTTCGAGTTGAATATTGTCAATAACTCCTACTTGCTTGCCAGCTTCAACGGTTGAACCTTCCGACACATCAAATTTGAGAATTTTGCCTGCACCTTCGGCCGAAACAACTACCTCGGTAGCCTCAAATGTTCCTTGTGCATCAAATTGAGCCTCTTCGCCACACGATACCATGAGTAACGCAATGGCTAAATATGCTATATGTTTCATATCTTATTGATTTAAAATGTTTTTTAAATTATATATTGCTTGTAGTAATTCTATTTCGTGAGTGCTGCGATTGATTGAGGCGGTGGTCTCATCGGTAATCTTGCGAAGCAAATCGGTGGCATCAATTACTCCGTTTTTAAGTTGAGATTCGGCTGCCATTCTCACATTGCTTCGTAGTTCAACGATGCGACTGTCTTCTTCAATGGTTTTGCGCAGTCTTATAATTTCTTCGTCGTAATGGGTTGTTTGGATTTCGGTATTGAAAAGAAAAACATCTCGTTGAATATCTATTTGTTTTTGCGCGATATTAAGTTTTTCAATGTTGTTGTTTTTGGTGTAAAAAGCGCCAAAGTTCCACGACATTTTAACACCGATAATAGCATTTAGGCTCCAATCGGCCGAGCGCATACTTTTAAACATATCCATTCCAGGGTAGCCATAATATCCTTGAGCAAAAGCACTCACTTGTGGCATAAGAGAGGCATTAATTGCATTGCGTTGAGCATCGATTTTATTTTTTTGAGCATTAAAGAAATCCAATTCAGGTCGTGCCGATGTGCGACTGCTGATGCTCGTCATTGTTGGTCGTTCTAATTTTTCGGAGGTGAGAGGCTTCCCAATAAAAGTTTCTAACATGTGTCGATAACTTGCGCGCGATGATTCGAGTTGGTTAAGGGTTTGCTTTGCTGTTAATAGTTCGGCTTCAATTATATCCACATCTGCTTGAGTTGCCACTCCGTTATTGTGATAAGTGCGCATGCGTGAAAGATTGTTGTCAAGCAGGGCAATTAAAGCATTAGTTTGCGTGATGCGCTCTTCGAGGAGTAATATGCCGAAATATATGTTGTTGACGCGTGCTTGAAGATCGTAGAGCGAAACATCGGTATGCAGGCGTTGTTCGTTAGCCTCGGCGATTGTTATAGCCTTTGATGCTTTTGATTTGCCCCCGTCCCAAATGTTTTGCGACACATCAATACCTATCTTATATTGATCTTTTCTAATCCCCACCATATCCATTCCGTTGGCTTGCATAATAGATTTAAATGCCTCGGGGTAGGTGGGCGTAGCCGATTGGTAAGATGCTTGTCCTGATATTGAGATTTGAGGGAGCCAAGCTTTTGCGGCATTTGATAAGTTGTATTGCTCGGTAAGTGAGATTAGGTCATATTGCTTAATCTCGGGATAGTGCTCGCTTGCAAGTTTGTGGCACTCCTCGAGTGATTGAGCATGCGATGAAGATATTGCAACTAATATCATGCTGCATAATAAACAAAAATGCTTCATAATTTTATCTATTAAATTTTTTTACAAAGATATATGAGTGTTGGTGATGAAAAAATGTCAATTATATTCATAAATTGAGCAAAATACTCCTTTTTGATTTTAAAACGACTATATTTCAGCGATTTGTTTAGGCAAAATTATTATCTTTGTGAAGTAAATAAGCTTGATTATATGGGAAACGATTTGTATTTTGGACTCTATCTTTGTGTGAGTGGAGTGTGTGAAATGAAGGTGAATGATCGGTTGTGTAAACTTAATGCCGGAGATGCATTTGTGAAATCTCCACTTGTGCAGATAAATAAATTAAAGGAATATGATAATTTTGATGTTGTAACTATTTTTGAAGAGGATATGGATGTTCTTGCTCCTGTTGCCGAAAAAAATATTGGGGTAGTGCAAGAGTTTTTGCGACAAAATAAGTTTTATAGCACTTGCAATGATAAGGAACAAGCGATACTTTTGCGCAATAAGAGCCATATCGATGAGTATAAAGAAGTGTTATTAAAAACCGATGTTTCTTCCAAGCAATATCAAGTAATAAAGAATATTATAACATTGATGGAACAGGTTTCGATAATGGAATATTCAAAAATATTTTTGCGCCAAAACGATTTCATTCAAGAGGAGAAAGATAAGGGTAGAGATATTATGATTAAATTTGTTTTCTTGTTGTTTCAGCATTTTAAACGCCACAGACAGGTCAAATTCTATGCCGATGCGTTAAATTTTTCTCCTAATCATTTCACGAGAATCATCAAGAGTGTGTCTAATCGCACTCCATCGGAGTGGATTGCGGTTGTGACAATAAATCAAGCAAAGAAGTTGTTGCGAATGAGCAACCTATCAATAAAAGAGGTGGCACAAGAATTGTCCTTCCCCGAGCAATATACATTTCGTAAATATTTTAAACTATATACAGGCATTTCTCCCAAAGAGTTTAAATTATTGCATTCATAAATGTTTTTTGTGTGGGTTGGTGTATAAACTAAAATTGTGTATCTTTGTGCCTTATTTAATTTTTTAAAATATATCTAATGAAAAAACTAATTTTTAGCTTGGCTGTTGCGTTATTGGCAACGGTGGCAACAGTCAGCGCTCAAACTACAATCTACGCCTATCGTAGTTGGCAAAATGTACAGGGTAAGGTTGTTACAGGCCCTATTAAGTACCCCAGTAATAATCCCCGTGCAGTAACACTTATTGCCGACCAAAGTAAGTTGGGTAATGTTTATGCAGGTGCATATTATAACTATAAATGGTATGCTCAAGTAACAAAACCAGGCACTCAATCAACTGTTGAAGGTCTTTACACTATCGACCTCGAAACTGGTGAACGCACATTAATCGTGAGCGGTGGCACTCAATTACACGATATGACCTACGATCACCAAACTAACACTATGTTTGGCTTGCGTTCAACAAAAACATTGGTGAAGATAAATTTATCGACTGGAGCCTTGGCAACAGTTGGCACCTTTGATGCATCGGGCACAGCAGCCGAAATGTTGGCTATCGCGTGTGATGCCAACGGACAAATGTATGGTGTGAGCCCCGATGGTAATCTCTATAAAATAGATAAGAACACAGCAAAAGTATCGGCTGTGGGTGTGCTTGGGTATGGTCCAAGTTATACTCAAAGTATGGAGTTTGACCGTTATACCAATAAGTTGTATTGGGCCGATAACGGCACATATGCACTCTTTGAGATTAATCCTAAAACTGGCGAAGCAATACCTGTGCAATTTATAGGTAAAGAGGGCTATGATAGCACCAACAGTATGGTTATTCCATGGATTAATGCTCCAGTAGGCAGCCCCGACCGTGTTACCAATCGCAAAGCCATTGCAAAAGGTAACGATATGACCATTTCATGGGTAAACCCATCGGTTGATATCCAAGGTAATGCTTTGACCGATTTCTCGGGTGTGAAAATATATCGCGATGATGCACTCGTTGCAACTATTAACTATACAATAGCCGATGCAGGACAGGCTGTGTCATATGAAGATAAAGGACTCTCGGCTGGTTCGCATAACTATAAAATAGTTCCTTTCAATAGCAAGGGTGATGGTGGTGCCGATACCGACCCAGTTGGTGCTTATGTGGGCGCAAATGCTCCTGGTGCAGTTGTTAATTTCAAAGTTGAACAAGGTGATAGCAAGGCACTATTGTCGTGGGGTGCTCCCATCGAAGGCGCATTTGGTGGTGAATATGACCCAGCAAGCGTTACAAAATATGTGATTAATCGCATATCGGGAACTACTTCTACAAAGTTTCAAGTAACATCAACTTCATTTGCCGATGCTCCATCGTTTGGTACTTACACCTATTCTATCTATGCAGTTAATGAGGTGGGTGATGGTGTGGTAACTACATCAGCTCCTATCATGGTGAAGCCTGCCGACTGGATTGTGATGATGACTGGTGAAGCAGTTGTTGAAAATGGTAAATCATATACATTCTATGATGCTGGTGGTCCTAAAGCAAGTTATCCAAATTCTGAAAATGATACACTCGTAATTCGTCCAGCAAGCGCTAATGGCGTTGTTAAGGTTGAATTCCAAAATTTTGACATCGAACCATATGATAAATTGACTATCTTCAACGGTTCAAGTGTGAAAGCTCCAAAAATTGGCGAGTATTCGGCAACAATTGTTCCATTTGACTTGAAATCGTTGGAGTCAACAAGCAGCGATGGTGCATTGACTTTTGTGTTTGAATCAGATATTATGGATCGCTATACTGGTTGGGTTGCAACAGTGACATCTACCGAAAAGAGTGCTCATGACTTGGAATTGAGCGCATTCACAGGCGAACTCTATGCCGAGCAAGGTGTTGCATCGAAATATGAAGCGAAAGTGCTTAATAAGGGAGCATCGCTCGTAGCAGCTGCCGATTATAAAGTTGTTGTAAAAGATGCGAATGGCACAGTAGTAGCACAGGCTGCCGGTGTTGATGTTGCTCCTGCTGTAATGGCAAATATTGAGGTGGAAATCACTCATCAAAGTGTGGGCGAAATGAAACTTACAGCCACTATTGAATGTGCCAAAGATGAAAATACAACAAATAACATTGCCGTTCACGATGTAAATGTTGTTGCTAAAGGTAGCAAATTTGTTCAAATAGGTAATGGTGACGATGAATTCCTCGTGTGTCCTGCTTCATTTATGTCGCATCAATCGGTGTCGCAAACACTTTATTATGCCGAAGAGATAGGCGTTGAAAGCGGTGTGCTCAAAATGATCTCATTCCCATATTATGAGGTAACAAGCAACTATCCCGATGTACCAGTAAAAGTGTGGGTTGCCGAAACCGATAGAACCGACCTTCGCGCATCAAACCTCAAATCAGATGAAATGACATTGGTATTTGAGGGCAATGTGCCTGTGAAAACTACCGATAAGGAATGGACTATCCAATTCCCCGAAGGATATGAATATAAAGGTGGTACGCTTGCTATAATGGTGTTTAAAGATGCTCCTGGAACTCAATTTGAGGGTGTAACTTTCCAAGGTGACTACTGCTATGATATCGCTAACGCTCCTTTGCGCACTCGTTTCGACTCCCCATGGGATGATACCGAAACTATTGACCACAATGCACTATTTGGTTGGGATTGCGAAAAACATCTTCCTACAACCAAAATGCTCTTCTTGCCATCGGCAGGGGTAGAAGGTGTAGTGGTTGACGATGTAAATGCTCCTATTGAATATTATAACCTTCAAGGTGTGAAAGTAGCCCGTCCATCAAACGGCATCTTCATAAAGGTTCAAGGAAGCAAAGTGTCAAAAGTAATTGTAAAGTAATTGAATATTGAGAGATAATCTCTCATTGTTCTCAATAACAAAGCGAGCAATCCATGCAGGGTTGCTCGCTTTTGTGCTTAATTAGAAGGATAGTTAAAAACTTCGTTTTTTTCTTGCATTTGCATTTTGCTTGCATTATCTTTGCATCAATCTTATGGGAGGCAAAGAGTTGTCCTTTTCCATAGGAGATATATTTAGGAAGCGTTTTTAGCTTTATCCTTCATCTGAAATTCGCCAAATTTTAATCGGTAGGGTTAAGCAGTTTAAGACGTTCATGTTTGTCGTATATCCATTTCCCTAAAAGGGTCGAGATATTCGATAAAGCGTGGGAGTGGACTGTTTATTACCGATTGGGCGTTTGGCGATGCCTCAGATGAAATAGACTGAACAATGTCCTACGCTTTCTGTTTTATAAATAATTTTAATGCCAAATTAGGGGACGTAGGAGGCACACAAAATAACATGTGTATGCAAAATTTAAAATTGGTACTTTTGGTATTATCATTATTGTTCTCTTGTAAAGTCATTTCGGCTCAAACAGCCGAACAGAATTTTAATAAAGGAGTGAATTATTATAAGGCGGGAAATTATACAGAAGCAGTAAAATGGTATCGCAAAGCTGCGAATCAAGGACAAGCCGAAGCACAATTTGCTCTTGGGGAGTGCTATCTTGAAGGCTATGGAGTGCCGGAAGACGACGCCGAAGCGGTGAAATGGTTTCGCAAAGCAGCAGAGCAAGGACATGCCAAAGCGCAATTCCTACTTGGGATGTGCTATTTTGAAGGCTATGGAGTGCCGGAAGACTTCACCGAAGCAGTGAAATGGTTTCGCAAAGCAGCCGAGCAAGGATTAGCCGAAGCGCAATTTGCTCTTGGGGTGTGCTATGCTAAAGGCTATGAGGTGCCGGAAGACTTCACCGAAGCAGTGAAATGGTTACGCAAAGCAGCAGAGCAAGGACTTGTCGAAGCGCAATATGCACTTGGGGGGTGCTATGCTAAAGGCTATGGGGTGCCGGAAGACTTCACCGAAGCAGTGAAATGGTTTCGCAAAGCAGCAGAGCAAGGAGATGCCGAAGCGCAATATGCACTTGGGGAGTGCTATGCTAAAGGCTATGGAGTGCCGGAAGACGACGCCGAAGCAGTGAAATGGTATTGTAAAGCGGCAGAGCAAGGATATGAAGAAGCAGTGAGATGGGTTCTCGAAGCAGCAGAGCAAGGACATGCCAATGCGCAATATATACTTGGGAATTGCTATGCTAAAGGCTATGGGGTGCCGGAAGACTTCACCGAAGCAGTGAAATGGTTTCGCAAAGCAGCCGAGCAAGGATTAGCCGAAGCGCAATTTGCTCTTGGGTATTGCTATTACAAAGGTTTTGGGGTTCCGGAAAACTATGCCGAAGCGGTGAAATGGGCTCGCAAAGCAGCAGAGCAAGGATTAGACGAAGCTATTGATAGTTTAAAAGATATAGAGGAGAAGTAAGAATATCGTTAAATTAAAATAAGAATAAACGATAATTCAAAAGGATTATAATTACAAAAAAATCTCAATCGCTAATGCGGTTGAGATTTTGAGTGTTGTTTTATATTGTTGTTTAGAACATAAATGTAGCAGAGGCAACGGCACGATGATTGTCTACAGAATGTGTGTTGATGATTTTACCATTGGCTTTGTTGAGGTCGCCATACCATGCTGTAGTGTAGTTATATTCAACGCCAAAACGCCAGTGTGGGAGGTTGTAGGTAACTTCGGCCGAACCACAAACGATTTGGTCAACATCAACACCTGTTCCAATGAGGCTTGATACTTCTTTGGTTGTGCCGAGGTTTTTCATGTAGCCACCAAATACTCCTACTTTCCATTTCTTACCCCACACTATGTTTATCCACGATGACGAGTTGTAGGTAGGGGTATATGATTGTTGGCCGGTAATGGGGTCAATGTCGCACACACCGTAACCACCAAGCATAGATGTCTGTGTGAGGTTAGATGCGAGGGTGCTTTTTGCTGCAAATTGCCACATAGGAGTGGTGTATTTAGCGTGAATTTCGCCCGAAACCGAGGTGATGCGTTCATCTACTTTATAGGTATTGCCATTGACTGTGGCTTGAGTGCGAGGCACGAGCGAAGTCATGTCGGCACCAGCACCTACGATGAGGTTACTTGTTTTATAGTCGGCACCAAAATGAATTTCGGGGACACAACTATTTTTGATATATTTGTTGCTTTTTACGCTCTTGGTGTTATCATTTTCGTCAGGACCAACAGATAGGAATTGCGATTGCCACACTGCCGACGCTGTGAGTTGAAGCCCTTTGTGATTGAAACGATAACGCACTTGTGGGGCGCGGCTAAATGGTTGGAATGGCGCGCCAGTGTTGAGGTTGAGCATTTGTGGTGATACCTCGCCAAAGAATGGGTGCCATGTTTGACCAGCAAGAACCGATGATTTGCCCCAGTTGAAATTGAAATAAGCGTGGCGTAGGCGAATGAGTGAAAGGGTAGTACCTGAGCCACGGAAGTCAAATTCAATCTTTGCCGATGTCTTTGCGCTGCCCAATTTAGGCCCGTTTACATCAAGCCCAAGACGAGAGTATAAAAGATAGAAATTGCTGTTGTCTTGGTCGTTGAGGTCATTGCCTTCTGCATCTAATTTGATGTCCATAGGGTAGCTGTAGAATAGGCCGTCAACGCTTTCTACATTGGCGCGAGTGTTATAAAACAAGTCGGCACGCACTTGGCCATAGATTTTTAATTTAAAGCCATTTTTTGATTCTACTTCCTCGGCAATGCTGTTGAATGCGATGAGAGAAAGAGAAAGTAGTAAAAATAATTTTTTCATAATTAAAGCAAAAATAAAAAGAAGCTGTAACGATAAATGAAACAGCTTCTTTTGTATAGTTAATTTAAATGTTATCCACCAATAAATCCGTTAGAACCGAGAACGATGAGCATGATGTAACCAATCACAAGACCAACAACGCCCATGATAATACCAACTTTGGCCATATCTTTTTCTTGAATCAAGCCAGTTGCTTGAGCCATTGCATTGGGAGGTGTTGAAATAGGAAGAATCATACCTAAAGAAGATCCGATAGCAACACCAATCAACAATGTTGATACGCCACCGAGTGGAGCCAATTGGGTAGCCATACTACCACCTGCTACTGCCAAGATTGGAACCAAAAGGTTGGCTGTCGCTGTGTGAGAGATGAAGTTGGCCATTGCGTAGCAGATGAGGCCTGAACCGATAATTACGAGGATTGGTGACCAGGTGTCGAATGGAATTGATGAGATGATGTGAGTTGCTAAGCCAGTTTGGTTTAATGCTACACCAAGAGCAAAACCACCGGCTACCATCCAAAGCACACCCCAGCTAATTTCTTCAAGGTCGCGACGAGTAATAACGCCGATGATACAGAATACACCCACAGGGAGCATTGCCACTACATTAGAGTTTACACCAGTAACTTTATCGAATACCCAAAGGACTACTGTCAAGGCAAATACTACATAAACGGTGATTGAACGCCAGTCTTTTTTAGCTTCACCTTTAATGTCGAGGTGGATAGTTTTTTGTTTGAATGGGAATAATTTCAATAACACTACCCATGAGATGAACACAAGGAGAAGAGTGAAAGGAATCATGAATGCCATCCATTCACCAAAACCGATGTTCATGTTCATACCTTCGGGATCGTTGAGATATTTCAAAGCGATTGCGTTAGGAGGTGTACCGATAGGAGTACCCATACCACCAATGTTGGCTGCAACTGGAATTGCAAGAGCCAAGCCAATTTTACCTTTACCATCGGCAGGAAGTGCTTTAAGCACAGGAGCCAAGAATGTGAGCATCATAGCAGCTGTTGCAGTGTTGCTCAAGAACATTGAAAATACAGCAGTAACAGTGATGAACCCTAATAATACATATTTTGATTGAGTGCCGAAAGGCTTTAACATCACTTTGGCAAGCTTGACATCAAGACCTGTTTTAGTGGCAGCAATAGCGATGATGAAACCACCAATGAAAAGCATGATGATAGGGTCGGCAAAACAAGCCATCAATGATTTGTAGCTTGTGAGCGTTCCCAAAGTTTCGGGTGCGATACCTTCGCGGAAGAACCACAAACTACTGTCGGATGTGGCAAAAAGCAACAATACAACCACAAATGTTGAGGTGGTCCATGCTGGGATTGCGTTGAATACCCACATCAAAGTTGCAAATGCGAAGATTGCAATTACACGTTGTTCTACTAAAGTGAGACCTTCAATGCCGAATGATGTTGTTGGGATAGCCCATAGGACAATCATAGTGATTGAGGCAATGAGGATTTTTGTGAGGCGTGAAGCCAATAGCTCGGTTGACAATAATTTTTGGAGTTTTTGGCGTTGAAGCGCCTCCATCAAATGCGAACCATGAAATCGTTTAAACATAATATATATATTAATTAATAGTTTTTGTTCTGAAATTACAATAAATCTCTGATTTACACCCTTTAACGTTGTCGCAACAGGGAGGGTGGCAAAAACGAGTGCAAAGTTACGGCTTTTTTTTGGATTTGTGACCAATTTTTTAGATTTGTTTTGATTTTTGTTGGGTTAAAAGATGTGATTTTGGAAACTATTGATAGTGTGTGGGTGTTTTTGCTTCAGTAAATAAATTTTATTGTAAAAAGTGTATATTATGGAAGTAGTAGTTAATTTGTTTAGAGAATATCCCTCATTGGCGATATCTTTCGCTCGTTGCGAGGCTCGGGGTTGAAACAAGTGGGGTTTGCAGTAGCATTGTGTGTGGTGTGTCTGGTGGTAACTTTTGTTATAGCTAAACTATTTGGCTATTCGCCCGGAGAGGCCGCTGGATTGTTGAGTGGTGCTCAAACTATTTCGGCAGTAATAGGTGTGGGAGGTGATACTATTTCCACGCTCAATGCATCGGCTGCCGATAAAAAGATGTGGACCGATATGATTCCGGTGTGTTATGCTGTAACATATATCTTTGGGACAATTGGCTCGGCATATATTCTTGGAAATATTGGCCCTCGATTGCTTGGCGGATTGGAAAATGTGAAAAAACAAACGGCACAACTTGCTTTGCAACTTAACCAAAGTAGCATTGCAAATGACCCTGCCTATATCGATTCAAATCGCCAGGTTGTTTTTCGTGCCTATCGTGCCGAGTCGTCTTATTTTGACACCTCGCGCACTGTGGCTGAAATTGAGGCGTATGTCAAGAAGATGAATCGCCGTGTGTTTGTAGAACGATTGCGTATCGATGGCAAGATTGTAGAGCCCTATTTTACTATGAAGGTGAAAAAAGGTGATGAAATCGTGTTGAGTGGACGTCGTGAATATGTGATTCAAGATGAAAGTTGGATTGGCCCTGAAGTTGCCGATAATGAATTGCTATCATTCCCCATGGAACAGGTGAGAGTGATGTTGACCAAAAAGACTGTTGATGGTATTACTGTTGACCAATTACGCATGAAACCATTTATGACGGGCGTGATAGTTAAAAGCATCAGCCGTGGTGGTGTTGAGATTCCAGTGCTTGCTCAAACCGAATTGTGCGCAGGTGATATAGTCACTATCAACGGACTTGCGCGTGAAGTAAATGCCGCTGCGCCTCAAATGGGGTATGTAGATCGCCCAACTAATCAAACCGACCTGGTGTTTGTGGGATTGGGTATTGTAATAGGAGGAATCATTGGTGCTTTGACCTTGCACCTCGGTGGAGTACCCATTAGTCTCAGCACAAGCGGTGGCGCGTTGATTGCTGGATTGGTATTTGGTTGGCTTCGTTCAAAACGCCCCACATTTGGAGGCATTCCGCAACCGGCACTTTGGATTCTTAATAACCTTGGGTTGAATATGTTTATCGCAGTAGTGGGTATCACAGCCGGCCCTACATTTATTCAAGGTATTGAAAAGGTTGGTTTTATGCTCTTTGTGGCTGGAGTGCTTGCTACATCAATACCTCTATTTGTTGGGTTGTGGATGGGAGCAAAGATATTCAAATTTCATCCTGCTATAAATCTTGGTTGTTGTGCCGGTGGTCGCACCACAACTGCAGCACTCGGTGCAATACAAGACTCACTTCAAAGTTCAATCCCAGCAATGGGTTATACTGTGACATATGCCGTGGGTAATACATTGTTGATTCTTTGGGGCGTGGCCATTGTGCTAATGATGGCGTGATGTTGATTCATAATTTATAATTCGTAATTCATAAATAAAGATTGTATGGAAAATAAAAAAAGCAACTGTAATTGTACAGAAAAAAGAAAATTTGAACGAGAACTTGAAAAAATGAGTCCGTTTGAGATAAAAAATCGCTTGATTGCTATGGCGCAAGAAGATGCAGGCAAATCGTCGGCAACATTTCTTAATGCAGGCAGAGGAAATCCCAACTGGGTGGCAACAACTCCACGAGAAGCATTCTTTTTGTTGGGAAAATGGGCTTTAGCAGAGTGTCATCTCACCAAAGATGTAGGTGACGGCATTGCTGGCATTCCTTCACGGGAGGGTAGTGGCGAGCGTTTTAGGACTTTTCTTGAGGTGCATCGCAATTATGATGGTGCTGAATTGTTGCGAGGTGCATTTGAATATCTAATTGTAAATCACAATGTAGATCCTAATGATGTGGCTCATGAGTGGGCCGAGGCTGTGATTGGTGACCAATATCCTACACCCGACCGCATTCTTCATTGCACCGAACTATTGGTGCGTGATTATCTCGCAAAGGAAATGGGAGGTTGCCAATGCGATGATGATTGTGAATGCAACGAGGGCAAGGATTGTGGTTGCGAATGCAAGAGCAAGGTTTATGACCTATTTGCCGTAGAGGGAGGCACTGCTGCGATGTGTTATGCATTTGACTCTTTGTTTGAAAATCGATTGCTCAAAAAAGGGGATACCATCGCAATTATGACACCGGTATTTACTCCTTATCTTGAAATTCCTCATCTCGAACGGTTTGGGTTTAATGTGGTGAATATCAGTGCCAATAAGATAGAGGAAGATGGATTGCATTATTGGCAGTATCCCGATGAGGAAATTGATAAATTGCGTGATAAAGATGTGAAACTCCTTTGTGTGGTAAATCCCAGCAATCCACCATCTTACACTTTGTCGCAGCACGCATTAGACCGCATTGCCGATGTAGTACATAATGACAACCACGATCTTATGATTATCACCGACGATGTGTATGGCACATTTGTCCCCGATTTTAAATCGTTGATGTATCGATTACCTCACAACACCATGACAGTTTATTCATTCTCTAAATATTTTGGTGCGACTGGGTGGCGACTTGCTGTAATTGCATTAAATCAGTTAAATATCTTTGATGCACTCATAGAGCATCTTTGCGACAAGGACAAAAAAGCATTGAATACTCGCTACGGCTCATTGACACTTGAACCCGAAAAGATGAAATTTATTGATCGCATGGTGGCCGATAGTCGTATGGTAGCACTTAACCACACAGCCGGACTCTCTACTCCACAGCAAGTGCAAATGTCGCTCTTCGCCGCATATTCGCTTCTTGATAGAGAAAATGTGTATAAAACGCGTATGCAAACGATTATTAATAACCGACTTGATGCGTTGTGGAAAACTACAGGCTTCACTCTCAAACCCGACCCATTGCGAGCCGGATATTATTCGGAGATGGATATAATGGTGTGGGCAAAGCATATCTATGGCAACGAGTTTTGTGAATATTTGGCCAAGAACTACGAACCACTCGACTTTGTAATACGCCTTGCCAACGAAACTGCCGTAGTGCTGTTAAATGGCGATGGCTTTGCTGGACCCGATTGGTCGGTGCGCATCTCACTTGCCAACCTCGACCGCAAATCCTACCTACGCATAGGTACAGCAATACGCTCTATCCTCAACGAATACCATAGCGAATTTCGCGAGAAAGGTGAACAACCCGATTGCGTTACAAAGTGAAAATAAACTGTATTTAAAGCAAAAAGAACAGCCTCGCATTTTGTGGTGCGAGGCTATTTCTATTATGAGAAGATTTTATTATTTCTTTTCGGTTTCGTAGAATGGGATATCTACTAATTTGATATGGAATCGCAATGCACTGTATGGCTTGATGATGCCCGACTCTTGAGCTCCATATGCCATAGAGTGGGGGATTACTACCTCGCAGCTATCACCAACTCGCATATCTTCAAGTGCCACTATCCATCCTTGAATTACTTGGCTACATTGAGTGCGAAATATACTATCGCCATATGCTGCAGTTTTGGTGTAGGACGAATCAAATGGCTCGCCATTATATAAGTATCCTTTATATTTTACATCAACAGTGCTGGTGTAAAGTGGCGAGAGATTGCCTTCGGTCAATTTGCGGTCGTTGAAATAATGAATCAATACACTTTGTGTAGTGTCCCAATCGGGAGCAAGCGCAGTGTAATATTTTGAGCCATTGTCGTCGATGCGATTTTGCTGCTCAACAAACCAATTTTCATTGACCTTACGCCAATCTTCATATTTGTCCCATTCGCCATTGTCGAGGTTGCAACTAACAAAGGTGAAAAGGATAGAAAATATGAAAAAGAGAGGTAATTTTTTCATTTTGTTATAATTTGATTATCCCAATTTGCGAAGAAGAGCATTGAGGCTCACATTTTCGTGAATCAATTTGTGAAGGTCAGCGATAGCCACGCGTGATTGATTCATTGAGTCGCGTTCACGAAGTGTTACAGTGCCATCTTCGAGTGTTTGATGGTCAACAGTAATACAGAAAGGAGTACCGATAGCATCTTGACGGCGATAGCGTTTGCCGATAGAGTCTTTTTCTTCGTAGTGTGTAGCGAAGTCAAATTTGAGGTCGTTAACGATTTCGCGAGCTTTTTCGGGAAGACCATCTTTGCGAACCAATGGCATAACGGCACATTTCACTGGAGCCAATGGAGCAGGCAAGTGAAGCACCACGCGAGTGTCGCCACCTTCAAGTTTTTGTTCTTCATATGAAGAGCAGAGGACTGAAAGGAACATACGGTCAACACCGATAGATGTTTCGATAACATAAGGCACATATGATTCATTCAATTCAGGGTCAAAGTATTTGATGTTTTTGCCCGAATATTTTTCGTGTTGTGAGAGGTCGAAATTGGTACGAGAGTGGATACCTTCAACTTCTTTGAAGCCAAATGGCATTTCAAACTCGATGTCGGTAGCAGCATTTGCATAGTGAGCGAGTTTGTCGTGATCGTGGTAGCGATATTTGTGGTCGCCAAGACCAAGCGCTTTGTGCCATTTCAAACGAGTTTCTTTCCATTTAGCAAACCAGTTGAGTTCTTCACCAGGGCGAACGAAGAATTGCATTTCCATTTGTTCAAACTCACGCATACGGAAAATGAATTGGCGAGCCACGATTTCGTTACGGAAAGCTTTACCTATTTGAGCAATACCGAAAGGAAGGCGCATGCGACCAGTCTTTTGCACATTGAGGTAGTTTACGAAGATACCTTGAGCAGTTTCGGGACGAAGATATACGCCCATTGCGCCATCGGCAGTACTACCCATTTCAGTTTTGAACATGAGGTTGAATTGACGCACCTCAGTCCAGTTCTTTGTGCCAGAGATAGGACACACGATTTCTTGGTCGATGATGATTTGACGCAATTCCTCAAGATTGTTATCGTTGAGAGCTGCAGCAAAACGTTCGTGAAGAGCAGTGCGTTTAGCTACGATATCTTGAATGCGAGGGTTAGTTTCGCGGAAGAGTGCTTCGTCAAAACTTTCACCAAAGCGTTTGCGAGCTTTAGCGACCTCTTTTTCAATTTTGTCATCCATCTTAGCGAGTTCTTCTTCGATGAGAACATCGGCACGATAACGTTTTTTAGAATCCTTGTTGTCAATCAATGGGTCATTGAATGCATCAACATGGCCCGAAGCCTTCCAGATTGTTGGGTGCATAAAGATAGCCGAGTCAATACCCACGATATTATCGTTGAGCAAAGTCATGGCATCCCACCAATAACGTTTGATATTGTTTTTGAGTTCGACACCATTTTGACCATAGTCATAAACAGCACCTAAACCATCATAAATTTCACTTGATTGAAAAACAAAACCGTATTCCTTGGCGTGTGAAACGATTTTCTTAAAAACATCTTCTTGTTGAGCCATAATATATTTAAAATTATTTTATTAGCAATTTATCGTGCAAAGTTACACAAATTTCTTGATACTATCACATAAAATGAGTTAATAGTTATAACACACAACTATAAACAGCAAAAATGCAATAAAAAAGCAGTTGATAAAGCCTTATTAAAGAACTATATTATTGTTGTTAAATGTAGCAACGAGTGTAATATAATAAGTTGGGTTTGATGAATTTTTGAATATTTGTAATCGTAGCCTGTTATGGTTGTTTGTTGTATTGTGATGGGGTGATGCCGTAGATTTGTTTGAATGCGCGGGAGAAGTTGGATGTTTCTTCATATCCACAGCGTTGAGCAACTTCGGCAATTGAATATCCGTCGTTTGAGTCCATGAGTTTTTTTGCTCGGTTCATTCTCACTTGAAGGATGTATCTGCTCATGCTTTCACCTGTTATGGCGCTTATTTTGCGGCTTAATTGTTTTGTGCACATGCACAATGCAGCGGCAATATCCGATGGGTTTACATTTTGTTGAGCCATTTGGGTGTATATTATGTCGATGACTTTGTTGATAAATGCTTGATTGGTTTTGCTCATGTTGTTGTCGGCGTCGGCGCTTTCAAAACCATTTGAATGGTTACGAGCAAAGTTTTCTTGCACTCGTTGTCGGTGTTGTAGTGTGGTGCTGATTGTGGCGTTCAATTCATCGGCATTAAAAGGCTTGTAAATATAAGCATTAATTCCGGCTTTAATTCCTTCAATTTTGTCCTTTTCGGAGCTTTTGGCTGTGATAGCAATGATAGGAATGTGGTTGAGGATTTCAGATTGGCGTATTTGTCGGCACATTTCAAGCCCATCCATGCCAGGCATCATGATGTCGGTGACAATAATATCGGGGATGATGTCTAATGCAACTTCAATACCTTCTTTACCGTTATGAGCATATTGTATGTGAGCATTTTTTATGACATTGCCTATATATGACAAGATGTCGTTGTTGTCTTCAACTACGAGTATCACTGGTTTGTTTTCATCTAATTCGGTTGCTTCATTGAGCAATGGTTGGTCTCCGTCATCGTGTAGTAGTTGCACTCCGATATTATCGGTTGAAATCTTTTCCCATTCGCCCGAACCTTGTTTCATTGGTAATGTGATAATAAATACACTTCCTTCGTTTTCGGCGCTTTTGATTACGATACTACCGTTCATCGCTTCAACCAATTGTCGCACTAAAGAAAGTCCTACTCCCGACCCGGCTTCGAGTTTGCCGTTTTCGCCTTGGTAGAAAATGTCAAAAATGTGGGGAATTTCATTGCGCGCAATGCCACATCCGTTATCGGCAACACAAAGTCGCAAATTATCACCTTCGACATCGGCTGTTATGTATATGCGCCCATTCTCGGGAGTGAATTTAATGGCATTTGCTACAAGGTTAGTGATTACTTTGTTTATATAGTCGGGGATAAAATCCATTTCGATTTGAGGCTCTTTGGGCGAAAATAACAACAGGATGTGCTTTCGTTGGGCGAGTTCGCGAGTGCATTCCACCACAGTGTGGATATATCCTGCGATATCACCATGTTTATATTCTTGTACGCTTGCCACCGATTTCATTTTTGTGATATCAAGAATTTGATTAATGAGCAAAAGCAAGTTTTTGCCTTGACGAGCAATCATGCTACCCATTTCAGCAATTTTTTCAGGAGTTTTACCCCCCCCATTTATGCGCGTAAGTTCCTCACTTACACCGACTATGACTGTTAGAGGAGTGCGAAATTCGTGGGTGATATTAGTGAAAAATGATGTGCGCACATCATCGATTTGTTGCAATGCTTGATGGCGTTTTTTTCTCATTCGCAACGCATACGATAGCAACAAAATGATTGCAATCGATAGTATGGCAATGGCTATCATAGCCCATATCATTATGCTGCTGAATGATTTTTCTTGATTATACCCAGCTTGCAATGAATCGACTTCTTGTTGTCGGCGTTGATACTCATATTTTACTCGTTCATTTTGTACCTGAATGAGATTCTTTTCGCTGACAATGCTGTCGTTATATTTGCTACTCTTTTTGTAGTAATCAAGAGCTTTAGCCGTGTTTCCAGTTTTCTCGTTCAACTCTGATAATAACTCATATATTGATGCCGAGTGACCTCGTGACCGGCTTGTTAGCGCAACACCTTCGGCTTGAGTGAGTAGATTAAGTGCTATTGCGTGATTTCCCTGTTTTACATATAACTGAGCGAGTGACAAGCAAGAGTTTAACCAATGCCAAGCATCAATCTTGTCTTTCATGGCAAACGCTTTGTTGTATTCAATAATAGCGCTATCTATCTTGCCTGCTTTTTCATACATTCCGCCAAAGTATCCGTGGCAGAGCGAGATGCCAAGATCAGATTTTGCTTTAATGTTCATCTCCATTGATTTGTGGTAATAAGCCCACGCCGAGTCGGGTTGATTGTTTGACTCATATATAGCACCAAGATTGGCATAATTAATAGCTTGTCCAAGTGCGCTACCCAGGTCTTTTTCGCCTGCTAAAGCTGCACGGAATACTGAGTCGGCTGTCTCGTAGTCTCCAAGTCGTAGGCTAATGTTGCCAATGCCATTGAGCGATACTACGCGATTCTTTTTGGCTTGATATGATTCTTTATCGCTGTATTCTTCGCAATATTTGAGCGCTTGGTAATGAAAGGTTGTGGCATCTTCAAGCATGCTCATTCTTCGATAATTGGTGCCAATGTTGTTGAGCGCATGCACAATCTCGGGTGTGTCGCATAGTTCAATTGCAATATTTTGTCCGTTGGTGTGAGATTCAATTGCATCGGCAAACTTGTTTTGTTCGCGTTGGCATTTGCCAAGTTGTTTGAGGGTCATCATTTGTCCCTCGGCATTTTCTTCGGATTGGTATTGTGAATATATAGCTTTTAATGAGTCTATGTTGCTGATGTTTCTAACGAGAGAATCAGCTTCTATTTTGCGTTGTTCTGAATATTGATTTTGGTTATTGCTTGTGCAGGAATGTAACGACATCAACGCAAAAAATAGAGTAACAAAGAGTGCTATTTTTTTTAATAAGTATAAAAACATTTTTAATGAAATTATAAAAAGAAATAAGTGTAGGGCAAGCCCTTTGAATACAAAGATACAAAGAATTTGGACTAAAAGGGTAATTAAGTTAAGATATTTTTTTGTGCTAAATAGCAAGATTTATCATTGGAATTAATTGGATATTAGTGAAATGTGATTATAAAATGTCCTTATTTGATAAATTTATATATATAAAATGTTCTTTTATGATAAATCTTTGTCCTTTTATGATAAGTGTTAGTAGGTGTTAGTGGGCTAATTTTGTTCTTGACTAATAATACCCATTTATGAACAACGAAACTAACCAATCAAAAGTTCACGAAGAAGTGCTTGTCGATATCAATAAGCAACTCAATCGCATCTCCGAGATAGAGCAACGAGAACAAGAATGTGTGCCTAAGAAAGAGCCACGATGGAAGAATTTTGTCAAAAAAATATTTGGAAAAAATTAATTAACAACAATAAAATCTTAGATTATGAAAAAAAGACTATTAACCCTAATGATGAGCGTTATGTGCCTATTGGGTATGAATGCTCAGCAAGAAATTGTGTGGGAAGATCCCGTAGGTCAATACCAGGCCGAAACGGTGGTCTATGCAGCAGTGACGGTTAACAACATGCCGTCGCAAAATATGTTTACTCTCGGCTATCAGTGGAGAAACTTCTCAATTGGAGCATTTGTAAATGGCGAGTTGCGAGATGTAGTAGATGCACAAGATTTCACTTCAACAGTGAAAACGACATCTCAATTGGCTACTAAAATTCAAGGCATGGAGCCTTCTGAAACAGGACAAACATATGAAATGCCTGTATATGCGTTTCGCGTAGGTGGTGACGAAGATGTTGATGGCGGAGCAGAAATTGAATTCCGCTTCCTTGTCGATCAAGGAGTTGTGTATAAAGCAAGAGCATATACAATTCAAAACTTCTTAAGATATAATTCTCAAACTCTAAATCAAAATGAACTTGCTTCACCCAGTGTGATTTGGGCAGGCGAATCAACTATCAATTGGCAAGGTGATGCAACAGTAAATCAACCAACTCAATTTTATATCTTGAACTTTGCTCCATTTATGCGAGTAGAGTCAAATCCTGAAACAGTTACTTTGGATTTGCGCATTGGCGAACCTGCTATCAACTTGAAAGAACAATTTGAATCATTCAGATATGTTGCCGAAGATGATACTGAAGTAACTGCTCCTCTTGAAGGAGGTTTTTGGCAAGTTCAAGAAGGAGGTTGCCTTGAAGTCGAAGGCGACAATGTAACAGCAATTGCCGTTCCCGAAAGTGGCGAACCTGTGACGGTAATGTATAACTACATGGGTGATGTTGGGTCAACAGTAACAGCATATATCAATGTCTTAGAACCTTGGGTGTATGTTGAAGGTATTGAAGTGAAAGATATTGACCTCTACAAGGGTCAAATGCCTATTCGTCCTGAAGTAATATTCAATAATGGCGAAACTACTCCAACCGAAACAGGTTATACTTTAGTGTCAAACAACCCTGATGTAGTAACAATTGAAAATAATGCATTGAATCCTATTTCAATCGGTGAAGCAACCGTAACAATTACATCGGTGGGCACTAATTCCGATGGGAACACCGTGAGCCACACATTTGCAGTGAATGTAATATCGGCTCTCGACAAATTTGGATTCTATGTTGCTGATGAGTTAGTTTCGGAAACAACCCTTGAAGTATGGCGATATGATGAGGAAATAGATCTTGCCAACATGTTGCCTTATGCTGAATCAACACCTGTTGAAGATTGGTATGGAGATTTGCCTTTCGGATTTACTGATTACACTATCACAAGTAATGCTCCTGAAGTGGTATCGGTAGAAATGGATCCAAGTGGAATGCAAGTTGTCAAAGCTTTGAAGAAAGGTGTAGCAACTCTCACTTATACTAACTCTTACGACCCATCAAAAAACGCAACAGTTGTTGTAACAGTGAAACAAGCACCTACTTCAATCGAGTTTGTATCATACTCTATCGATGGCGGAGATGAAATCTTCTTCGCAAATAGTCCTGCAGCAATGATTGAGGCTGGGTTGGGACAAGCAATTACAGTAAAAACTCGTGTTGTTCCTGAAGATGCCGACTTTAATGAAGGTACATTTACAATGGAATGTATGCGTGCCGATGGCTTGGTGGAAATCTTAACTCCATCAAAGGCTGAGGGCAACGAATGTTCTATTTCATTCAAGGGTATCGCAACAGGCAACTTCCTACTTCATGCACAGGTCGAATTTGGCGAAGACGGCGTAGAAATGTCAAAAAGCATTCAAGTTTCTTTAAAAGAGAGTGTAACAAGCATTGAAGTAGCCGAAGAAACTACTCTTTGGATTCATAGTAATGGTCAAACATTTGACTTCCCAATCACAGTACTTCCTGAAACAGCTTCAGTAAAGGATTTGAATTTCACATACGAACCTATTGGTGATACAGAATTTGGAGAAACTAGTCCTATCGACATCTATTTAGGCGATGAAGGATATATGTTGACAGCAATGAAAAAAGCTGCAGTGAAGGTAACAGCAACAAGTGTTGACAATCCTGCCGTTTCAAAAACATTCAATGTATATATCAAACGCCAAGTAGACGGTATCGTCTTCGAAACCGACGGAGAAACTTCTAACATCAACATGTATAACGATGGACAAGAATATAATGTATATGCACGCATTCTTCCAGCTGACGCCGATTTCGTAGAAGAAGAACTTACTCTCGTAAGCACCTATAACAACGAAAATATGGGTGGCGAAACCGGATGGGAAGCATATGACTCTCGTTTGCTTAATGTAGTTCAAACCCCAGAAACTCCTGAAGTAATGGGTGAATACTACTATAACTATCGCATCATGGGTAAAGCATTATGTCCCGAAGGTTTCACATTGACAGCAACTTATAGTGGTGTAGAACAAGGTATGCCAGTTGAAAAGATTGCCGGTATTGATATTACTGTTAATGAAAAAATAAATGTACCTGCAGGCTGGAGTTGGATTTCATTGACATCGGGAACTAATACAACTAAGATTCCTACCATGGTAGAAGCTCGTAGCCAATCACAACTTGTTTATAACGATCCTGTATATGGTTACTTTGGTGATTTAGAAATGATGTATCCTTCATATGAAGCCTACAAACTTGATATGGGAGAATCATACATAATGTATCCAACATATAATGTTGACTATGCTACATTCTTGACAGGTGAAAAAATCTCATTGGCTCTCAACACCGGTTGGAACTGGATTGGTTATCCTTACGAATATCGCTATATGGTAAGTGATGTATTTGACGCAACACAATTTGCCGAAGGTGATATCATCCTTTCAAAGAATAGTGGTCTTGCTGCATTGAAAAATGGCGAATGGGAAAATGACTTTGAACTTGAGCCAAATACCGGTTATATGATTTATCACAATGGAAATGAAACATCGGTAGAATATCCCGGCCGATTCGAATTGCCTCAAGGTGCATTTGTAGCTGTTGAACGCGCTATTGATAACTCTGCAAACTCTACCAAATCATTGACACGCAATGGTTCGGTTTGGAACTATGATGGAAGCCGTTTTGCAAACACAATGGCAATTATAGGTAAACTTGAAATGAACGACTTGGCTGAAGATTACACTATAGGTGCATTCGTAGGCGATGAATGTCGTGGTGAAGGTAAAGTGGTTAACGGAACTGCTTATATCACAGTTGCCGGTGATGGTGGTGAAGAAGTTTCTTTCCGTCTCTATAACAAGTGGAATGGTCAATATAGCGATGTAAACACTAAACTTGCATTTACCGACTTGGCTGGTTCGGTTAACGCTCCTGTAATCCTCAATGCACCTAATGTAACAGGTATCGACGATGTTGCAATGGGCGGTGAAGGAATCTACTTCAATGGGAATGTATTGGTGCTTGGCCAATTCAATGGTGTAGCAACTATTATGACTATCGATGGTCGTGTTGCAGCAACAACAACTCAATCAACAATCTCATTAGATGAGTTGCCTGCTGGAGTATATGTTGTCGTAATCGATAGTGAAGAAGGTCGCATAGTTAAAAAGATTTCTAAAAACTAACCTAACATAAGTAATGGTGAAATCCCCTTCCTATTGAAGTGAGGGGAGGGGATTTTCCCCATTATAATTATAAAACTTATTAAAAGTCACTTCACAACGATAGTTCTCAATAATTGATTGCCCACTCCGATAGGCTCGGAAACAATATAAAAAGCAATAGGCTTTTAACGATATACGATATTCACATTATAGAATATTGACAATAAATTCAAAACGGCACGGCAAAGCCGGATGAGAATAGTCGAAAATGGAATTTTTACAAATCACTCTATAGTGAACGAGATATATAAAATGTAATGCAAAATTGTGCTATATGAAAAAGAGACTTAAACAGGCAATATTTGTCGCATTGATGTTGGTGGGTGCCACATTCAATGCAGTGGCATTTGATATTGCAACGATTGCCCAAAGTGACCCGTTGGTCATTACGGGATCGGTGGGTACACAAAACACCTACTATCATTCATCGGCAGGGAGTGGATATTCTTCTCCTTTCAGTTCTTCGATTTATGCCAATATGAATATCAATGTATATGGTATAGCTATGCCATTCTCTTTTTACTATAACTTAGATAATGTCTCTTTTTCGCACCCACAATTTTCTTTCAACATTAGTCCCACTTATAAAGGATGGACACTCCACCTTGGGAAACGCTCTATGCAATTTTCAAATTATGTGTTCAATATCCCGTTCAATGGAGTAGGTCTTGAATATCAACGACAAGGAGGCAAAGCTGGACTGCGTGCCGGAGTATTTTATGGTACATTAAAAAATGCAATAAATTATTCTCCAGATGAAGTGTCAGTGGCTACTCCAGCATATCGTCGCACTGGGTGGGGTTTCAAACTCGGTTATGGTACCTCTAAAAATTATATTGATCTTTATTTATTGAGAGCACAAGATCATCAATCATCAATCGATGAATATTGGTGGGATCGTGTTACTGCTCAGGAAAATATCGTAGTGGGAATGAAAGGTCGTTGGCAAATTGCACGGCCATTGGCATTGACAGCAAATGTAGCCACTTCGATATTCTCTACCGATATGACTGCTCAAAAGGTAGAAAGTGAAGAAACCGAAAAATGGGAGGGAATATATGATGTGCGTTATAGCTCAATGATGCGATGGGCTGGTGATGTAAACCTTACAGCCACATTCAAACCTATTTCATTTGCGTTAACCTACAAAATGGTGCAACCCGATTATATGAGCCTTGGGGTGTCGTATATGAGCAACAACTATCATAGCCTTGGCATTTCAGCTAACACTCGTATATGGAAAATGAGCCTTGGAGGTAATTTCTCAGCTCAAAGTGATAACCTATCAAAAGAACAATTATACACAACAAAAGGTTTTGTCTATTCAGCAAATGCAGCATTGCCAATTAACGAAAAATTCAATGTATCTGCTGGTTATAACGGATATTTACAACGCCAATATGATGGAGTAGCTGTAGTAAATGATACTACTCGCATTAATCGTAGAATGAACAGTTTTACTTTGACGCCTAATTTCAATACATCAAACGAAACACTTGCTCATAGCGTGTCGCTCTCGGGCAACTTCTCAGAAAATAAAGATATGAGTCTTATATCGGAAGGAAAGAGTGATGTGACAACACTTGCCGCCGGTGCAAATTATTCGTTGACAGTGCTCCCTATCGAAACAAGTTTTGGACTAAATTATAGTTACCAAAATTCAAATGGATATGATACAAAATATTCAACAAGCGTGTATTCATTGTCAGCAACAAAAGCATTGTTGAAAGAGAAAAACTTAACATTGTCGGCTTCGGTTTCGCTTGTGGATAACCGCATGGATGTGAGCAAAAATCTTTCTGTTGGAGGAAATATTTCGGCTGGTTATACATTGGCAGGAGTACATAATTTCTCATTATCGGCAAGCTACAACAAATATGCTAACACCAACTTTGTTGCCGAAGGGTATTCTCGCGATAATGGATATGACCTATCATGCTCATTGAGTTACAACTATTCATTTACAGCATTTAGTATTACTCGCAATAAAGACAAGAACGCGAAGAAAAAATATGAATATTACTCTGATTGGTCAAAAACAGCTCGTCGCGAACGCGAAATGAAAGCATTCCAAGAGTTGAAGAATGATGACTCTCAGCGTAATAATTCAATAAATGCACCTAAATTATAATAAACATAGATATGAATATTCGTCGCATATATATATTAATAGTGTTATTTGTAATGAGTATTACAAATGTAATGGCTCAATTTCCAATGAGTGGAATGAGAGGAGGCAACAGTGCTTCTGCTCCATCTTTTGTGCAACCACAAGCCGATGAGTCGGGTTATGGTTGGCTTGAAGCTGAATTTCCAGCGATGAATGCTCAGTTTGCATGGACTCCACCTGTGGCAAATAATGCGCCCACAGTGCGATTTCAATATGATTTTATCATCAAGCGAGTTGTACCTGGTCAAGAAGTTGTTGATGCCGCTCAATATGGCACAGTGGCATTTCAACAACGAGGCTTGATGACAAATATGTGTATGATACCTCAAAATGTTATTGAGACACTCAAAAACAGTGGTACAGAACATTTTGTGGCACAAGTAATAGCTCGTCCTATTGGAGCAAATGTAACAATGACCAATAATGGTAAAAGCGAAATAATATTGCTCCATTTTAAGCAAGAAAAGGAGTAATGTGCCTCAGATAGTATTGATAATAAGTAACATATAGATAAAACGATATAATTATGATAAAGCATAGGATTTTTTCAATAGTAACTTTTATTTGCATGTTGATGTGCGCAAGCATGTCGATGGCACAAGAAGTGTATGTCGATGTTCGACCTAAGCAAAATCCATTGCCTGCACAAGCAGCATTGTATGTTGAAAATCCAGGAAGGTTTTTCAATGTAACATTGACTAATATCTCTGATGAACCTGTGCCAGTGAGGTTGGAGGTTAGGCTTGAAGGACCTATTGAAAGCCAATTAGATTTGTGGCCAAATAGTGGAGACTATTTAGCAATAGTTGCCAATCGTCCTATCGACTATTATCAATATCTTGGAGCCGGACAACCACGAACAATTACCGACTCGGAGCTAAATCTCATGTTCAATCGGTATGTCAACAACGAACGATATGCAGGGGGGCGCCTCGCTCAATTATTTGACGATGTAGCAGGTGGTCATGTGGGACTTCTTCCCGAAGGTCACTACGGCTTGAAGATTATCGTAAAAACCAATTATCTCGATCAAAATGACCAAGGTCGTATTATTGGCGAAGGTGAATGTTATTTCGACATTAGTTACAAAGCATCTGCTCCATCATTCATTGAACCCAATTCTTCGCAAGGAAGTGGCTATATTAAAGCCGATTTCCCATATCAAACAGGACGCTTTGCGTGGACACCTCCCACATTCAGCAACAACCGATTAGGTGCAGCTCACAACATAATATATGACTTCCGCATTATGCGTGTAGCCAATGGTATGTCGCCTTATGAAGCTGCAACATCAGGTGCAGTTGCTTATGAACAAAAAGGGTTAATGACTACATTTTGTAATGTGCCATATTCGGTAATTTCTACACTTCGACGCAGTGGTACCACTCAATATGTAGCACAAGTTACGGCCCGTCCTATCGTTACCGATGCATCGAGCAACCAATTTGTGATGATTGAGAACGAGGGTAAGAGCGAAATTATGAACTTATATCTGCCACCATTCTCTTCATCAGGTAAAGATGGTGACATAGGTATTCCAGGTGATGGCGATTATCCGATAATAACCACTATTACGCCCAAAGCAACGCTGCTCACTAATAACATGACTCCTTATTTTGAGTCTCCAAGTGATTTGTTTACGGTAACACTTAAAAATACTTCAAGCAAGGAGTATGAGGTGAGTATGTTGATACAGTATCACCGTGAAAATTGGGGTGTGTGTCCAACTCCTGCACTTCAACATAGCAATCAATCAATGACAATCCCTGGTGGGGCCGAAATAACTCTCTCCGATGACGAACTTGATCGTTTGGCTGGAGGATACCCATTGGAAAGCATTATTGCATTTAAAGCCGAAAGTGGTTTTATCATTGGCCCTCCATCTGATTACAATTTCCAATATCCCAACAACCTTGCCACAATACGTGTGTGTGAATACACCGGACAACCTGTGTTGCGTGAAAGAATCATAGGTAAAGCTCGTTGTGAATATGCTGTTGATGCAGCGGTGAGTGTTGGTGATGATTTGAAAGCCGAGCTTATTGCTAAATTGCCTAATTTGCCGACTGATGCCGAGGTATATTTCACAAATCCATCACGATTATTCAAACTCAAAATCACCAATTTGGGCTTGACAACAAAGAAATTTACAGGAGTCATTGAATATATCGTTAACGACAAAGTAAGTTATACTGGATATGACGAGAAAAATGCTCACACAGAGCAGTATTTTGAAATTCCATCGGGAAAATGGATTGAATTAAGCGATGCTGATTTCGATAAACTATTTGGTGGATTTAAATCAATAAAAATCATTAAACAAGGAGAAGGAAATTCGTCAAATCAAACAGAGACCAACAAGCCTTTTAGCGATGCAAAATTTGTATTTGAAGATGAAGGGACTAACTCTGCAAATATAAACATCTTTGACTATGAAAAATTATTAAAAGATCGTAGCAAACCCCGTGAGGCATTGTTACACACACATTCGCTAAATTTCACAATCTCTGATTATGTGAATTTGGATAAGGTGGGAATCACTATCGAGCCTTGTCTTAAACATATGCCCGACTGGTTGAACCCATATTTTGAGCATCCTGGTACATTATTTAAAATAACATTAAAGAATTATACCAAGGAAACATTAACATTATTGCCTCACATCACATATACAAGCATAGAAGAAGATGGCAAATATCAATATACCCCATTTAATTCTTATGCTGAGGCAATGTCACCTCTCACTCTTAAACCTAATGATGAGAAACCTCTTACTCCCGAAGAAATAAATAAATTCTTTGGAGGTCTTACCGATAGAGATGAAAATAATGACGGCATTAAAGATGTCCTTGCTTACCAATATAAAGAAGATACTGGAGAAGAAAGGATGATAGGCAATACCGATAAGGGATTAAGCACTGAGGAATTATTTAGTGCTTGGATTCGCTTATTTGATGCTAATTTATATGAATCCGTTCCCAAGGACGATCCTAAGAGAATGGAAAAAATCACTATCAGTGAAAATAAATACTCATTTAAGCCTTCAGCCGAGTCAACAACCGATGTTTTAACTGTTGAGGTAACTCCAAAAATGGCTCAAATGCCGGTTAATGCCGAAGCCTACTTCACTAAACCACACAAACTTTGGAATGTTACATTGCACAACAATTTGGACGTGCCAATTAACGTCATATTATACCCTCGATATAAATTTGACGACCAATATGGTGTTTCCTATGTTATTCATAATAAAGAGGAATTGCAAAGATTTGCTGTTACATTGAAGCCATTCCAAAACTGGATCATGACCGAAGAGGAAATTCATAAATACTTTGCGGCCCATGATATTGTTTATAGAAAGAGAGAAGAAGCCGGAACTGTTTTAACCGACGAGTTATCGCGTCTTGACCTCGATGATGTCACTGTAGGTGTTACTACCGATAACATTTTAGAATTATTGGTGCTCAATTACGATATTACTGCAAAGAATGCATCGGGCAACATTAAAGATTTTGTTCATGGTTCAACATCAGTAACATGGAAAGGTGCCGAAGAAACATACCTAAATGACATTGAAATAAAGGTTACTCCAAAAGAAGACCCATTGGTTGATGATGCAGCATTGTATTTCAAAAATCCAGGTATATTATATAATGTAGAGTTAAAGAATAATACTTTTAAAGATCAAAAGTTATTACTTACCACTACATATCGTTTCCATGAAGATGGTGCATTATATTCGGGTGATTTCAGCAAACGTCTAGATAGTGCTATTATAGTTCCAAAGAATGAACCTAAAATACTTACCGATAAGGAATTGAATAAACTTTGTGGTAATCTTGAAGTAGTAAATGAAATCACACCTACATCAGGGGGTAATCAGTCAAAAAGAATCTATAGCTTGAATTCTATAAAGCTAAATTACACCTCTTATAATCAGATAGAGGTAAATGCTTATAATGTTGACACCCTCAAGCTCATCAGCAAAGATGACGAAACTCGAAACCTTCGTGCATTCTTAGGCACTGACAAGTGCGACTTTAACATTCGCGAGGGACAAAACAATATGGGATTGAAGGTGAAAATAACACCTAAAAATGATGTGACATTCAAACTTGAGCCAGATTCATATTTTGAAAGCCCAGGTGATTACTTTGATATCACTCTTACAAACGACCGCGCCGAAGACATTGATGTGAAATTGCGTCTTACCTACAACAAACGATTCTATGGTCAAGACCGCGATAGTGTCATCACTCTAAAAGGCAAGTCAGAACTCAAATTGAGCAAAGATCGCATTAATAATATTGTAGGTAAATACAATATTTATTCCGACAAGATTAATGAACTTGATGAAAAAGGGAAGCACATTGGCACAAAAACTGGCGAAGATGTGGTTCTTAAACAAGGAACTAACCTTGTGTCGGCTCTCATGTGGCGAGCGCCTAAAAAAGACCAAAAAGACCAAAAAGACCAAAAAAACCCTAAAGACCAAAAAATAAAAATTGACTCAATTTGTGTTCATGATACAATCTTTGTTCCTGCAGCCGGCAAAGTGAAAATCGGTAAGTATGAACTCACTATTGAAGAAATAGAAAAGATTGATGGTTCTGATAAAGAGCAGGAAAAGCTTAAATATGACTGTTTTAAGGGTAAAGGCTATATTAAAGTAAAACCCTTTGGAGCAGAAGCTAATCTAAATGTAGAATGGGACTCAATCTACATCAACTGGAAAGATGCTGTTGTAACTAAAGGTCTTGTGCGTTCGGCTAAACCTACAAATCAATTCTTCCCCGCAGAGTTGTTTACTGACGATATGAAAAAACAACTTAAAGAAGCCGACTCTACATTATACAATACAAAAGTTGACTCGATTATTACAAACGGTAACTTTACCGAGTATTATCGATGGGTGCAAAAAGATATGCAATATCTACGCAACATGACCAGTGATCGTGTTACATTACCTGTAGGACTCTCGCTCCCATTGAAGGCCGATGGGCAGTGTCCTGCCGATATTCAGTTGGCTCAAATGCAATTTACCCCCGAAAAAGCTACAATAGATATTATAGGTGAATTTATATTGCCCGAAACCGACTATTTGGGCGATGTTACCTACGATAATGGTGTGGCAAAATACACTGGCGACATTCTTGTGTTTGCAGCACAAGATCTTGAAACTACACCCGAAAAATTCCTTCCAACATCGGGTTCTGTTGGATTGTTGACCGATGTTACAATTCATGACCCAATTACAGGATTTGATTTCACTTTTGTGGCACCTAAAGAACGTTTCACAAAGGCAACTTCGGGTTGTTTCATCACATGGCAAAATGGCGATTTCGATAAACTTTCAGCCTCTATCAAAGTAAATGTACCTGGAGGTGAAATTATAAAAGTAGTTGATGGTGTTGTTGACGAAAATGGAACACCACCTGCAATTCAAGTCGATGCATTAATTAGTGATGGTAGCGACTGGTTTGGTAACGTTTCAATGGACAACTTTGAAATAGCCGACCTGCCAGGTTATACCTTTACACTTACCAGCAGTAAGGGTGCCGGAGACACAGGTATCTACTATGACCACTCACGAAGAACTACACGTGGCGCTGAAGTGAAATCAGGCGAATCAGGACGTGTTGAATTCCATCCCGATTATTATGATAAGACTCTTGGTGGCACTGGTAAGCCTGCGACAGACCAAAAAGCCTACAATGCATGGCAAGGATTTTATTTCAAAGAGGTAGCCATTGAAATGCCAGCATACGATATTCTCAATAATACAGATTCGGTGCCTCGTCCTAAAATTGCAATCAACAACTTGATGTATGACGATACTGGTTTTTCATGTTCAGCATCAGTGAAGAATATCATCGATTATCAAAAAGATGGTTGGCGCTTTGCTATCGATAGCGTTGCCGTGAGCATTCTTCAAGGTGATTTCCGCGACACTGGATTCAAAGGTAAGATTGGATTCCCTCTACTAAAAAAAGCAGCAGGGCTCGATTCTGTAAATGTTGACACTACAGATATTGCTAATCCTATATACCCCACTAAATTTGATTATTCATATTTGACTTATCAAGCAAAGGTTATTGCTATCGATAAGACTGAAAAGCATAAGGGTGGAACAAGCACCACATTTGAGCTTGATCAAGATCTTGACTCAATATATATTGATTGTTTCCTTGCAAAAGTGAAACTTCAAGATGACAAAACGTGGTTCTGGTTGAATCACAACACTACTCGTGAGAAAAAGAAACAAACATTCTTTGATTTCTCGCTCGGTGGCGACATTTCAATTGCTGCCGAAGAACTAAAATTGCCGTCAATTCCGTTCAGTGGATTAGGATATGCCAACTGTACTAAAGCAGAAAAAGAGGCGGCCGAAAAAGGTGCTGAAGCCCCAAAAACAAATGCAACAAAACCTGGAGGTTCAGGCACACAGATTCATGGTCCTGATGGTAAGAGATTCTCATTGGGCGATTGGGACTTTAATAAAAATGATGCTACCAACGACAACTCATTCAAAGGATTCCCTCTATATGTTGATAGTTTGTCATTCGATGTCAAGGGTATTGATAACATCGGTGTGAAATTCCGTTGCGGACTATCATTAATGGGTAATAAAAAAGCCGGAGTCGCAGGTTCGGTAGGTCTCGGTGTGTATGCTAAAATTAATTGGGACAACCTAAGTGTAAAATATGATAGAACCGAAGTGACAGATGTTTCACTTGATGGTAATTTCGGTGGTGTCGTAACAATCTCTGGTGGACTTAAGGTGTGTGATGGTGATTCACTTAGTGGTTTTGAAACATTACCAGGTAAGCCTCTACATCTTGGCATAAAAGGCTTGTTTGATTTAGATATTGCCGGAGGATATTATAAAGTTCTCAAAACTGCCGAAGATTTTGCCCTTGACTCTTATTCAGAAAAACAAGATAGCACTTACCATGCAGGTTACTTCCTTGGAAAAGCAAGTAAAATGAATATACCACTTGGCCCTGTTGCTCTCAATATGGTGATGGGTGGTTTGTTTATCAACTATAGCACAACAGCAGGTGGTGTGAGTGGAACCGATAATTCATTCTACGATGCAATTCAGTCAAATGCTAAAATTAAATACAAAACCTATGGTGGTGCGTTTGGGTTAGGATTGTCGAGCGTAGGATCTGATGCATTGCTCAAAGGAGATCTCAACTTTATGTTGTTGATGGATATGAGTGGCGACGAAGTGAAGGTGCCTGAATTCCACATGCAGGGCAATATTCATGCATTGTGTGCAAATCCTGATTCGGAAGATGGATTGATTAATTCGCGTGTTGATTTGATTTACCAAAATAATGTAAACGAGCGCGATCCTCAACCTGATCAATGCAAAAGCTTTACTTTGAACATGACAACATCAGTGGGAGGATCTGTTGATCAACTATATGAACAATTTACAGGTGAAAAACTTGAAGTTCCAGAGGCTGTTGGTGATTACTTGAATAAATTCGATGCGGTGAACGCATCTCAAGAAAATAAGGGTGAAGGAAAAGATACATCTGACAAGTCGGCGAAAACCGAATCGAAAGGATTCTTAAAGGGTGGTTGTAGTGCCGAGATTAAGATGGAACTTCTAATTCGCAACTATCCTTATGCAATTAACGACAAAGGCGGTAAAGGTAAAACATTCTGGCATTTATATATAGGTAAGCCAACTCCTGAAAATGAGCGTTGTCGCATCACTTTCATTGATT
>JAZRLP010000011.1:0-4051 GCA_045646905.1 Muribaculaceae bacterium | reverse complement strand
GCTACTCGCCCCCTTGCCGCTTGGCGTTCCCCCGGTGTGTTTTTCATTGTATTTTATTACTTTCAATTTGTAAGCACCAACTATTTTGACCATTTGGCTATTCTAATTATATTTTACCAACTATTTTGACCAATAGACCTATATTTTGAATGTGAAGAGGTGATGTGGTGATAGGGCCACATAGGTCGTTAAGGTAATTGTTATATATTACTATAATATAACTTTTGTTACTTTGTTGCCTTGCTTTTTGATGAAGATGCCTTTGGATGGCTTTTCAATTTTCATGCCTTGTAGGTTATAGTATTCTACAGCGGTGTCATTATCGGCATGGATATTTATTACCGAAGCATCGGTGTTATCGGTGATTTCGTAGGCGCTTATCCCATTACCTGGTGAGTAGGCATATATTATCCCTTTATTGTTGGAAATAGGCTCAAAATCGGCCCATATGTGTAATGTTCCTATTGAGACTGTGCCGAGTCCGCTTTGTGGTAGTGTCCACATTGCTTTCATCGTGCTAAAGTCCATATTTCCATCAATTGATACTAATTGAATGTTAGAAGGGCTATTGGTAATTTTGTAATAGTTGTGTGCATGTGCTATGTAGTTTTTGCCAGCCAAGGTGAAATGAGTAGCACCTGTGGCCGATGCTTTTGAGGGAGCAACAGAACTTTTTTCGACAAATGACTCGGTGATTTCTCCAGTAGTGAAGTTATAACGAGTGACATATATATTAGCTCCATCTACCAATATGTCATTTTGGGTGATTGGTGTCACAAGGGGTGCTGTGCCTAATGTTGAAGCACTGGCAGGGTAGAATGATTTAAGGACGCATATGTCGCTTGTAGAAGAGTCGTTGGTGATTGTCCAACGAACAACCTTATTGGTGTCTTTGATGGCTGCAAATACATAAAATTGACCCGATAGAACATCGCCATAAACCGAGATATTATCGACACGACCTCCTTCAGTACAAGTGAGGCTACATAATTGCTTTGCCATACCTGTATTTAAATCTACATGATTTACTAATATAGCCACCGAATCAATGCGTGTTGACATATTGGCTATACACACATTGCCTTTACTGTCTTTAGTGATAGTGTTGCAAGGATATGAACTTGATGAGACTGAGTTAAATATGATTTTATCTTCAATATGTTCACCTGTGCGACCATGGAATTTTCGTAGATATATCAACGCCGATGAAGAGTTACTCTTGCGCCCTGCAAGATATATATATCCGTCTTTGGCAATAAAACTGCGATTGAGTTTGCCGTCATCTTCAAAAGCGATATTGGCAAAGCCAGTTTTTGTTGAACGCATCCATAGGTTTTTGATGCTTATACCATCCTTGTCGGGATAATTATATGTGTCGTGTTTAATCTCATATCCCTCTTCATAATCGCCTATGCCAACTTCGGAAATAACAAACGAGCGATACATTGATGTAGATGCATTAACGCGTTTACCTTCGCTTACTACACGCCAATAATATGTTCCTACTCCAATAAATGCTGATGGAATTTCAGCTTTATTTTCAGCAGTCTCAATTTCATAAATGATATTAGAAAAATCGGTTGAAGAGGCTATTTGTAGAGTAAATTTTTCGGCGTTGGCGTCGCTTTCCCACTCAAAAGAGATGTTTTTGCCGATAGTTTCTCCTTCTTTAGGCGAAATGAGATTGGCCATAGTGGCATCTTTGCGAGTAGGTGATACAAAACTTGCAGTTTCGCTCACAGCCTCTAATTTCCCCTCTTCGATTGAGGAGATTCTCCAATAATACTTTTTATTGTTTTCGGTAAATCCGAGGTCGATAGTGACATTAGGTTGTTTAATCCACTTTTGGCTATACACGACATTACAAAAATCGTTGTCTTCGGCTATTTCAATGGAATAGAAGGCGTTGTCGAGCGAAGTCCATGTAAAAGTGCAATCCCAATTGACTGTTGCCTCATTGGTGGGACTTAAAAGCGTCACTACTTGAGAAACGCCTTTGCTATAGTTGATTGTAGCCGGTTGCGACTCGCGACCATAACCGTCGTAGATGCACACGGCATACCAGTGGTTATTGGCACAATTGTCGGGTATAGAATATTCGGTAGCATAACTTATTCCAAGGAGGTATTCGTTGCTCAACCCATCGTCGGTGAGTGCGTCGGCATAAGTGATTGAATCGGGTACGGCGTATATGGTGTAACGAATAATAGCATTTCCGTTGACTGTGGCATCCCATTTCAATTTCCCATTATTGATAGCCAATCCATTCACAGAATCATAATTCTTGCCTTTTTTCCACTCAAGAATGGGTGCAAGTGAAGGTCGTGAGAAGAGCTTTTCTTTGAAATATTCCCCTGCACCAGTTACCGATGGGCCATTGAGGTATTTAGTGCTGAAGTAGCATAGTCCAAATGCTCCAGTGCGCGACAATTGGCGAGCTATGAGTGTTTGATTAACATGTTCGTCCCAATGCGATTGCGAATTATCATCAACCAAACATGAGATTGAAAGGCTTGTGTAGTGATGACGGCCAAAGTGTGTGGCCATTTCGTCCCACCAATCGGCGAGTTTTTCAAATGGTTTTGTTGCGTCATCGGTGTGAAAATATTCTTGTGGTGAAATAAAGTCGATAGTGCCACTATTTAGCCACGAAAGAGGGTCGGAATATATTCCTTCATATTGCCAATCGTTTTGAGCAAATGGGGCGTTAGAAATGCCATATTTCCATGCCGAACGACCAGCGGCTGAAGCAGGTGATATGCCAAAGCGCAAGTCGGGGCGACAATCTTGTACCATATTATATACATCTTTCACCATTTGGTCCACATTTGCACGGCGCCAGTCACTTATCCCCAAATCACCATCATATTCTTTCCAAAGGTTGTAGTCGCCGGCTGTTTCGTCGGTAGGTAGAGAATTGGGATAGAAATAGTCGTCAAAAATCAACCCTTGCACATCATATTTAGTGATGATTTCTTTGCACACCTTCACAATGTGTTCACGCACCTCGGGTAATCCGGGATTGAGATAAATGCGTTCACCACTTGCGAGCAATAATCCTCTATCTTTGAAAGATTGGTCGATAGGAGTTTTCCAGTTAGCATTGTTGCTTGTCCAACGATAGGGGTTTACCCAGGCATAACAATCGATGCCGCGTTTGTGGCATTCCTCTACTACAAAAGCCAATGGATCCCAACCAGGATTGGTGCCACGAGTGCCGGTGAGATATGACGACCAAGGCTCGTAACTCGATTGATACATCGCATCACACATCGAACGCACTTGAAAGCATATGGCATTCATGTTCATCATCTTTAATCCGTCGAGATAGTCAATCATCCCTTGCTTTTGTTGGGCGATGATTTCGGGAGATGTGCCTCTCACACGAGGCCAATCGATATTTGCCACTGTTGCAAGCCAAGTAGAACGCCATTCGCGTTTAGGAGATTGAGCTACTACATTTGCGCAAAGAGTGAGGATAAATATAATTGCGATAAAAAATCGTCGAGCCATGGTATGATATTAGTTTAAGGGTTATAACTACAAATATAGTATGAATTTTTTAATTAATATAGTTATTTTTTATGACTTAATTAAAATATAGATTGAGGATGTTGTTTAACTTGAAAATGTTTTATACATTTGCAAAGTAATGCGAAGGTATTACAACTTACATATTTTAGCCTAATCGTTCCGCAAATTACCACAACATAGACCGAAATGGCTATAAATAAATCCAAGTATGGGTGTGCTGCGTTATATGACGTAGTGCTCTCCACTGCTTGGATAGGGTGTGGTAGCCCTGCGGAACGAGTGGATTGGCACTACGTTCTTTTTTTGTCTTATTGCCAATCTATTTATAAAGTAGGCAATATTGCACAAAACTTAATTTATAATTAAAATGAAAAAGTGGCCTAATGGTCATTTTAGTTGGTAAAACCTTTGTAAGTTGCTGATAATGATTAACTTTGGGTATTTGAAAATTTATGAATAAAAAATCTGCTTTTTCTGTGGCTCAAAATCCATAATAAAATATGGTATTCAAGGAGGC
>JAZRLP010000010.1:0-32264 GCA_045646905.1 Muribaculaceae bacterium | reverse complement strand
CGTGAGGGTTCCACCTCTTCCCATTCCGAACAGAGAAGTTAAACCTCACCGCGCCGATGGTACTGCGAAAGTGGGAGAGTAGGTCACCGCCCCCTATCCAAGAGAGCCTCGATTCAGAAATGAGTCGAGGCTTTTTGTTTTCATATGTGTTGTGGGTAATTGGGATAATGTATTTTTCTTTGACTAAGAGTCGGTTAAGTTGACTGATTCAATATGTATTTTAAGATTAGAAGTGTATAGTTAATTAGAGTGCTATAGATTTAAAAAATAGTGTTATAGAAAATTAATATTAATAATTTAGCATGGTTATTTATTATTTTATTAACTTTGTGATAAAGATTAAAAATAAGTAGAAGATTTTTAATATTAGAAATAAGTAAAACTTTAAAATTTAAATATTATGCTAACTCAATTTATTAATGCTAAGGTTTTAACACCTGAAGGTTGGATTGAAAAAGGTTCAGTTTTGGTGGAAGGAAATAAGATTGTTGAAGTTACTAATTCTAATCATGCTGTAGTTGGTGCCGAATTGGTCGATGCTAAAGGTATGTATTTGGTGCCTGGTGGTATTGAAATCCATGTTCATGGTGGTGGTGGCCGTGATTTTATGGAAGGAACTGAAGAAGCATTTAAAGTAGCAGTTGATGCTCACTTAAAACATGGTACAACTTCAATATTCCCAACATTATCATCGTCAACAGTTCCCATGATTGAGGCTGCAGCCGAAATATGTACAAAAATAATGAATGAAGACCCTAATACACCTATTTTGGGTTTACACTTAGAAGGTCATTATTTGAATATGGCTATGGCTGGCGGTCAATTGCCTGAAAATATTAAGAATCCTGATCCTGCAGAATATGAACCAATTATCAATAAATGGCCTTGTATTAAGCGTTGGGATGCTGCTCCTGAACTACCTGGTGCAGTTGAATTTGGTAAATTTATTACATCAAAAGGTGTTTTGGCTTCAATAGCACACACTCAAGCTGAATATAAAGATGTAAAGGCAGGTTGGGAAGCTGGTTTTACTCATGCAACTCACTTCTATAATGCAATGACTGGTGTTCACAAGCGTCGTGAATTTAAATATGAAGGCACAATCGAAAGTGTGTACTTGCATGATGATATGACTGTTGAACTTGTTGCTGATGGTATTCATGTGCCACCTGCAATGTTGAAAATGGTTTATAAAATTAAGGGTGTTGAGCGCACATGTGCTATTACTGATGCCTTGGCTGTTGCTGCAAGTGATAGTCAAACAGCATTTGACCCACGAGTTATAATTGAGGATGGTGTATGTAAATTGTCTGACCGTTCTGCTTTAGCTGGTAGTATAGCAACCATGGATCGTTTGATTCGTACAATGGTTCATCAAGCTGAAATCCCTTTGCGTGATGCTTTGAGAATGATTTCTGAGTCACCTGCTAAGATTATGAAAGTTTATGATCGTAAAGGTTCTCTTGAAAAAGGTAAAGATGCCGACATGATGATTCTTGATGAAGATTTGAACCTTCGCGGTGTGTGGGCAATGGGTAAACTTGTAGAAGGAACTTATTCGTTGTAATCTAATAAATCTATATAAAAAGGAAAACGACTTGAGAAAAACTCAAGTCGTTTTTTTGTTTAATGAGTCTGGTTATTGACGAATTGTGATTTCTCCGTTATCGCTTATTTGTGGATAACTTTCGGGGAAATCTTCTTTAGAAAGAGCGCGTATTTCTTTTGCTGCACTATGTGTAGGGTCAATTGAAGGTCCACTGCCTCGTGATTGTTTGAAACTATGAATTTGACCTTTTATGAAGTTCCCTTTGTCATCAACAATAACCTCAAGTAGTGGAGCATAACCCAAAATGCCACTAATATTCATGCGATAAGGAGTGCAGAAATTCCCCAAACTGTAGGCTATAATGTGTCCTTTATATATTTCCATTGCTCGGCAAAGGTGTGGACTATGGCCAAATACGATATCGGCTCCGGCATCTACGCATGCACGAGAAAATTTGTAAACATCTCCGCGACTTGATCCATTTCCGCGAAAGAATTCGCGTTTTTTAGGAACATGCCGAGCTCCTGTGCCTTCATTACCTCCATGAAATGAGACTATTACGAGGTCGGCTTTTGATTTTGCTTCGGCTACGATCTTCTTCGCGATGTCAATATCATCAATATGGTTACCATTTGGACTTGTGCCAAATGCGCAAAGAGCATATTTAACACCATTCTTTTCAATAATTGTATATCCACCATCGGCTTTAAACCCAGAGTAGGGCATCCCTATTTCGTTAAGAGTTTTGCGTGTTGATGCGATACCTATAGATGTCACATCATTAGCATGATTATTCATTACTGCAAGTGCGGTGAATCCAGCCTCTTTAAATAATTGTGCATACCTAGTTGGTATCATAAACACATATTGAGATCTTGGATTGACTGCTCTATCGGCACTTGGTGAACGATCAACAAATGTTCCCTCAAGATTCCCAACTATAAAATCTCCCTTTTTTAGTATAGGAGTAACATTGTCAAATAGGCTTTTCCCGTCATCTTTTGTGAGATATGCGTTGTGATTATTAAATGGATGCTGTGTGCCAGGCATTATATCTCCCATCATCATTATGCTAATTTGAGCGGGTAGTTGTCTTTCCTCAATCATGCTATCGGTTGCAATAGAGTCATTTGTATCGGTTGCATTGACTTGTTCTGAACCACATGCCGATATTCCGAAGGTAGTAAATAATAAACAAGAAATAAATAAACGAATTTTTTTCATATTGTTATGTGTTGATTATTTGTGATTTTTGGAGTACAATTTCTATTGTATTAATGTGGCAAAAGTAAAAAATATAGTTGAATTATCATAATAAATATGATAAATACTTTTTTATTAGTACCTTTGTAGGTATGAAAAGAATTGCAATATTTGCTTCGGGTGAAGGTTCAAACGCTGAAGCTATAGTAAAATATTTTTCAAGACATAGTGATATCAAGGTCGAGATGGTTTTATCAAATCGTGTTTCGGCAGGCGTTCATGATAGAATGGACGCACTATCAATTCCATCTACAGCCTTTACTAAAGAGCAGTGGAATGATGGTGCGCAAATAATTGATTTATTGCAAAAGAAATCAATTGATTTGATCGTTCTTGCAGGTTTCTTAGCAATTATTCCGCCACAAATTACTACAGTTTATTCGGGTAAAATCATAAATATTCATCCTTCATTGTTGCCTCGTCATGGAGGAATGGGAATGTGGGGAATGAATGTTCATAGAGCGGTTTTGGAAGCAGGAGATGATAAATCGGGTATAACAATACATTTTGTTGAAGCCGAGGTCGATGGTGGTAAAGTTATAGAGCAATATGAATGCGAAGTTTTCCCAAACGATACTCCTGAATCTTTAGCAAATCGAGTTCATCAATTGGAATATTTCCATTATCCACGCGTTATTGAGCAATTATTAATAGATTGATATATTCCAATGGAATTGCACCAACTCTTTATTGATGAGATTAGAAATTATAATTCAGATGAATTGTCTGGATTAATTGAAGCTTTGTCAACTCCTTCAATGGTATCGGTGAGGGCAAACAAATTGAAAGGAGTTGCAACTCCCGATGGTGTAAATAGAGTGAAATGGTGTACCGAAGGATGGTATCTACCTCAAAGACTCCCTTTTACATTTGATCCATCAATGCATCAAGGCCTATATTATGTACAAGATGCATCATCAATGATAATTTCGCACATAATAAAGTGCTTGACTAATGGCGAAAATTCACCTTTAAGATATTTGGATGCTTGTGCAGCTCCTGGAGGCAAAACTACAGCGGCTATTGATTCATTACCAAATGGATCGTTGGTTGTTGCAAATGAATATGTGCCAACAAGAGCCGAGGCACTCTCTGAAAATATTATAAAATGGGGATATCCCTCAGTGATTTCTCAAGGAGACACTGCTCGTTTTAAAAAATTAAAAAGTTTTTTTGATATTATTGCTGCCGATGTGCCATGTTCGGGCGAGGGTATGTTCCGTAAAGATGCTGAAGCTGTTGCGCAGTGGACGCCTTCATTAGTGGCCGAATGTGTTGCTCGTCAGCGAGAAATAGTTGAAAATCTATGGAGTGCGTTGCGCCCTGGTGGATATTTTATTTACAGCACATGTACTTTTAACCGTTCAGAGAATGAGAAGATGGTTGATTATATTAAAGAATTGGGTGCGTCAACAATAGAAATTGAGATGCCTAATTCATGGAATATAGTCAAAGGAATTAATACCGATAACCATTGCTATAGATTTATGCCTCACAAAGTAGAGGGCGAAGGATTATTTATTGCTGTATTACGAAAAAATGATGATGGCGAAATGCCTTCGCAAAGGACCTCGAAGAATAAAAAAAATACAAAAGAAAAGATTTCAAACATCGATCAATTGAAATCACGATTGATAAATAGCAGTGAATTTGAAGCAACTTTAGTGAAAGATAAAGTTGTGATGTTCCCAAAGAATTGGAGCAACGAGTTGTCGTTGTTATTATCTCAATTAAATGTAATTCACTTTGGAGTGCATGTCGCAATGGTTAAGGGTAAAGATTATATTCCCACGCAGTCATTAGCAATGTCGCAATATCTTAACAAAGAGGAATTTGTAAATTACGAGGTAGATTATCATACAGCTATATCATATTTACGCCGCGAGGCTATCGTTATTGACGATGCTCCAAAAGGGTATGTATTGCTTACTTATAAAAACAAACCATTGGGATTTGTGAAAAATTTGGGCAATAGGGCTAACAATCTATATCCTCAAGAATGGCGTATTTTGTCAACACACAACCCCTCTGAAATTCCTGTTGTGTTAGGTTAATCAGGAATGTCAATAATAAGATTATCGTAGGCAATTTTTACATTTTGAGGGAGTGTGGCTTCAACCTCTTCATGTAACCCCATGTCGTGACTTAAATGTGTTAGGTAGGCGATGCGTGGCTTTACTTTATTTATTACATCAAGAGATTGTTGAAGCGACATATGCGATATATGTTCTTCTTTGCGTAAAGCATTTATTACCAATGTGTCAATGTGTGATATTTTTGAGATTGTTTCATCTGAAATTGTTTTGGCATCGGTAATATAGGCAAGGTTATTGATTTTAAATCCCAATATTTCAAGTTTGTAATGTAATATAGATAATGGCTCAATCGTTATGCCTTCTATATTTACAATGTCGCCAACTGAAATGTCATTAAGTTGGAAAGATGGAACTCCTGGATATGGATTTGTCGTAAAACAATATGGGATGCGATTGCGTAGGTCGATAGATACATCTGATTTGCAGTATATGGGAAAATCAATTTCCTTGCAATAAGGACGAAGGTCGTCAACACCTCCTACATGGTCATAATGACTATGTGTAATAAGTAAAGCATTTAAATGTGGGCTATTGCAATTAAGAATTTGAGTGCGAAAGTCGGGCCCACAATCTATTAAAAGATTTATATCCTCGTTTGATACTATAGCCGATGCTCTAAATCGAGTATCTTTGGGATTAGATGATTGACAAACTTTGCAATTACAACCTATTTGAGGTATGCCAGTTGATGTTCCTGTGCCTAAGAAATGGAGTTTCATAGTTTTATCGTTTAAATTCCTTTAAAAGGCCATCTTCAAAAATGAGTTGAGTGCCATAGTCATATATCCATAATTCTACAACCCCGGCATAAGTGGGTCGGCGATCAACCGAAATGGGTACACCTAATGCAAGTCGGCATTCTTCTTTAGTCATGCCTTGTGTTACAATGTTTTTTGTGATATATTCCCAATTTGTGTCGGTTATTTTAGGATATTTTTCGCGTGGATTTGATAAGGAGAATATAGTTTCAAAATTCCTTGTTGACTGAAGTCCATCTCCTATGGTCATATATACCCAATTAGATTTGCCTTGTTCATTAGTGAATATGACTTTTATTGGATATTGAAAATTACCAGGTTTTATATCGGTAATTGTAACGGGTATAAATTTTTGACCTATGGTATTATCCCCCTTGCTATCATAAATTGAAGATGTGATGAGATAGTATTTTTTGTTTAAAATCTTATTGCTTACGGCATCAACAACACTTTTTTGAATGGTAAAAGGTATATCAAAAGAGTTATTGTTATTTATTTCTTGAGGGGAAAAGTTTACATGATAGGATAGGGTGTCACTATTATTGTGAGAGAAATAGATGTCGGTATTTGTGGTGCCAGTTACTGAAGGAGAGGTTGAATGTCCGAGATATTTAATTATAGAGCCCTCAAGTGAATCAATAGCTTCATGTGTGGAAAATATCAAAGATATTTTATTGTCGCAAACGATGAATTCTTTTCCTATTTCCCAATTGCAAAAAGATTCATTTTTAATGTCGCTGAGAATTTTTTGCTCATGAGTAATGATTGACGATTTCTCGTTGTCAGAATCGTCATATTTGATTTTAGGAGTACTTTCAACTCCTGTAAAACAACTATTCAATATTAACGATGTAATGGCTAATATGTATAAGCGCAATCTCAATGCTATGCTTTATTTGAACTGTTTCTCTTTATATCATCTTCACGCTCTTTGCGTAAACGCTCGCGACGCTTTAATGAGAAATGTAGCAAGATAATAACTATTAGCGAACCTATAATGACACCATAGTAGTATGTTGCCGAAAATTCGCCACTTTGATATCCCTTGTAACCTATATAACTCATTATGCCGAGATATATAAGCATTACTAAAGGGATAATTATTGATTTATTTTTCATGATTAATCTATTTCAGTTGGAATTACGATATATTGTGATTTTGTGGGATTGAAATCGCCATTACATAAATATTTGTATATGCGAAGACAAGCCCAAGCATCGATAGATGCATATGTTTGTTGCCCAGCAGTAAGTTCTTCAGCCTCCCAATTAGATAGTCGTTGACTTTTAGAAATGCGTTCGTTGAAAATAATTGCATAAATCCTTTGAAGACTGCTATCTATTATATTATAATTCTTGACAAACGATTGCAAGTCAATAAAGCCTTGAGGCTCAAAGTCGGCAATCTTATGTAGAACTTTGAAATCGTCTTTTAACGAGAGGCCTATTTTAGTAGTGCCCGGATTTTCAATGAAATCTTTTAATTCTTTAATGAACCCAAGTTTGTTTATTCTAAAAAGGAAACTATGAGTTAATGTCGATATTTGAATCAAAGAAACATTATTTGATTTTCCTTTTCTAAATGTAGGTCGAGTTTCGGTATCAAATCCTACTACCGACTGGTTATTAAGAAAATGGATGGCACTTTTCGCTGATTCGATAGTGTCAATAACCGAAATGTGCCCTGAGAAACAAACAACTGGTAGCTCTGAAAGTTGAGCTTTTGATATAGATATATTTATATTTGTAGATTTAGTCATTAAGTGTTACAACCAAGCGTTGTTATATTTTAATGCAAAGTTATGAATAATGATTGAATTGACCATATGTTGGAAGAAGGTATTTTGAACTTATTAGTCTTTTTTACAACTATTCTTTAGTGCATGTTATTATTTCCTCCTCGTTTATAGTTATAATGCCCTCATCAAGCAGTTGGCGGATAGTCTCAATGGTTAGTTGTTGATGGGCATTAGCATGCGAAATAAAATGAGATAATTTGTGCCCTCCAGGTTGTGAAGCCATATATATTATTGATTCGCGAAGTTGTGAAGATGAAATATTTGTTGACCTTGATTGTTTGTTTTGTCGGCAATAATCACATTTTCCACAAGGTTGCGAGGGGTTTTCTCCAAAATATTCAAGCATTATGTTCACGCGACAATGGTCAACCGAAAAAGCAAATTGCTTCATTGTCTCAATGCGTTTAGAGAGCTTGGCAAATTGGTCTTCATATATACTTTTGGGCAATATAATGTATTTAGGCAACTCGCGTGATGAGGTGTATAATACATATGGAGTACTTTTGCGAGGTACATAATGAAGAACATGCATTTTTGATAATGTCAATAATGCAGTATATATCTCTTGTTCAGATATGTTTAATCGGCTCGCAAGCAATGACTCATTGATATATACATAGTCGGCAAATAATCCGGTGTATGATCTTAAAAGTAATTGGAAAACACGGTCGACATTATTCTCAAGATTCAGAGAATATAATTCTTCTTTGTTTAGGAGAATTATTACGCGAGAAGATGTGCTAATCTCTTCGGTAAATTCTATGTATTGAGCTTGAGTTAGTATAGTTAAAGCACTATGAGTAGGGATGGGTGGAAGTTCAAATCTTTTGCAAAAGAGGTTGAAGTTGAATTCATATAATTGATTATAGCCCTCTTCAATTGCCACTTCAAGAAAATTGCCTAATAGTTCATATACTTTTTTAATAAAATCTTTTTCGGGGAATTTTTCAGACAATCGACGGCTCAATGTCGCTTTGTCGTATTTTGCACATAATAACACCGCATATGATTGTTGACCATCTCGTCCAGCACGGCCCGCTTCTTGGTAATATTCTTCGAGTGATGAGGGAATGTCATAATGGACGACTGTTCTAACATCGGGTTTGTCAATGCCCATCCCAAACGCATTGGTGGCAACCATAACACGACATTCATCTCGTTTCCATTTATTTTGTTTCTCGTTCTTATCTTCGGGTGATAGTCCAGCATGGTAGAAGTCGGCTGAAATACCTTCTTTATGTAATATTTCGGCAATTTCTCTTGTGCGTCGTCGTGATCTAACATATACTATAGCACTACCTTGTGTTGCCTTGAGGATTTTTAGCAGATGTACTTCTTTGTGTTCGCCATATCTCACAATGTATGATAGGTTGTCACGAGAAAAACTTCGTGCAAATATGTTGCGAGTGCGAAACTCAAGTTTATCCATTATATCCTCTACAACATCGGGGGTAGCCGAAGCTGTAAGTGCAAGCACTGGTGCAAGAGGGAACAACTTTCTTATTTCCTTGATGTTTAGATATGACGGACGGAAATCATATCCCCATTGTGATATACAATGGGCTTCATCTACTACGATAAGGCTAATGTCCATCAATCGCAAACTATCAATGAGTTTTTTTGATTGAAGTTTCTCGGGAGAAAGATATAATAATTTAGCTTTGCCCAGTCGGCATTTATCAATAACAAGCCTATGCTCTGATAAAGTTAGCCCCGAGTGTAGGTATTGGGCATTAATTCCACAATCACGAAGGTTATCCACTTGGTCCTTCATTAGTGAAATGAGAGGAGTTATAACAATGGTTAGTCCATCAAGGGCTATTGCTGGCACTTGAAAGGAGATAGATTTTCCGCCTCCAGTAGGAAGTAGTCCCAAAGTGTCGTTCCCATTAAGAACCGAGTTGATAATATCTTCTTGGCAAGGGCGAAACGAATCATATCCCCAGTAGTTGCCGAGAATTTCGTGGATATAGCTCATTTACCTCTAAATATTATTTTGACAACCTTATCTCCTTGACAAATAATTGTAGGGTAGAAGTTGCATTGTGATGCTTGTTCTCTTCAATAGTGTAGCAAATATCAAATGGCTTTCCGCTATGAATATGCTCAAAGTGTTCAGCCATGTTAAAAGCTATGCCATTAAGCACCTTGCCCGAAGTGTTGTCAACAAGTTCAAGTTTAATATGCTCAAGTTGACGCCCCACGAGTTTACTTGTGCCATAGTCAAAAACTCCTTTTGTGCAGAAAATAGGCTTATTGTTGCCAGGTCCAAAAGGATTGAATTTTTTGAGCGTTGAAATAAAGTCGGGAGTAATGTCGGCAAATGATAGATAGGTATCTATATCAAGTTGAGGCCTTAATTGGTTGGGCTGAATGTTGTTGGCTACATATTCCTCAAAGCGTTTGGCAAATTCGGGGATGTTTTCTTCTTTAAGAGATAGACCTACAGCATAGGTGTGTCCACCAAAATTTTCAAGAAGATCACGAGCCGAGTCAATCGCTTTATATACATCAAAACCTTGAACTGAGCGCGATGAACCGGTGGCTAATCCGTTAGTAAGAGTGAGCACAACGGCAGGCTTATAATAAAGTTCGGTGAGTCGCGATGCAACAATCCCAATTATTCCTTTATGCCAGTCCTTATTGTATATTACAATTGATTTTTTGCTTGAGTTCATCTCTCCACGGGCCTCAAGGATTGCATTAGCCTCCTCGGTAATTTGCTTATCAAGCTCTTTGCGGTCTTGATTGTATTGGTCAATTGCTTCGGCTTTTTCATTAGCCTCGTTAATGTCGCGTGCAACTAATAGTTCAACAGCTTCGCTGCCACATTGCATGCGTCCCGATGCATTAATGCGAGGGCCTATTTTGAAAATAACATCGCTAATTGATATTTCTCGATTGTGAAGTTGACATATCTTCATAATTGCACGAAGCCCCATGTTAGGGTTGCTATTGAGCCTTTTTAGGCCGTGGTATGTCATGATGCGATTTTCGTCAACCATTGGGACGATATCGGCAGCAATGCTCACAGCAACGAGGTCAAGAAGTGCTTCTAACTCTGTAAATGGTAGCCCATTACTCATGGCAAATGCTTGCATGAACTTGTAACCTACGCCACAACCCGATAGGTGTGGGCAAGGGTAGGTGCTATTCTCAAGTTTAGGGTTAAGAATGGCAACCGCATCGGGTAACTCATCGTCGGGGACATGGTGGTCGCATATGATGAAGTCAATGCCTTTTTCTTTGGCATACTTAACTTCTTCGATTGCTTTAATACCACAGTCAAGGATAATTACTAACTTAACGCCTTGTTCGGCGGCAATATCTATACTACGCATAGATATCCCATACCCATCGTCGTAGCGAGTAGGTATGTAATACTCAATGTGGGAGTAAAAATTAAGGAGGTATTTATATACCAAGGCAACCGAGGTAGTACCATCTACATCATAGTCGCCAAAAACCATAATTTTCTCCTTTAACCCCATGGCTTGATTAAGCCTATCTACAGCTTTATCCATATCGGGCATAAGGAACGGGTCGTGCATGTCCTTCAGTGATGGATGGAAGAACTTTTCAGCTTCCTCAACCGAAGTTATGCCACGCTGCACCAAAAGCTCGCTAATAGGAGGACAATTGGCAAAAACCTTCGCCAAGTCGGTCTCTAATTTTTGTTCTTCTGTAGTAAGGGGCAAATAATTCCATTTGCTTGTCATTTATGTTGTTTTTTTATTTTTTATCTATCTCAAAGCACACATGATGTTTTTATACGAAAAAGCATCACAGCTGTGTGCTGTAATTTTAGCCAATAAGAATCGGTTGTTTAAGGAGAGATTGACTCTTATGGGTTTGTATGTTGTTGAGGTCTAAATCGTTAGCGTTATAGCTTTGGTATATATTATGATATTTTGATTTGATATCAAAATATATACTAAACCCTCATATAGTATAATTACGCAAATATAACTAAAATAATCGAATAATTGCGTGTTATTAAGGTTTATTTATACAATAAAATGTATATTAATTTTCTTTTTTAACATGTATATCCATTTGAGGGAATGGGAACGACAATCCATGTTTGGGTAATTCGTTGTAAATGGTTTCGTTGATATCGCCCATTAACCCCCAATAATTGGCTGAAGCCGTCCATGCTCGAGCGGTGATGACTACGCTACTATCCGCAAGTTTGCTTAAAATCACAATTGGTGCTCTATCAACCATTTTGCCAAATGTTGCAAGCGATACTGAATCAACAGGAATGCCTCGGAGTTGCATGTCATCTTCAATGTATTTTTTTACTACGCGTTCATCTTTGTTTAATATGTCGAGGATTACTTTGCGTGCAGTTTCGATGTTGTCTCCATATGAAATGCCTATTTCCCAATCAACACGACGATATTCTTCTTTTGAATAGTTATTTATGCTTCCGGTTGAAAGACCACCATTGGGAATTATTATTGATTTATTGTCGGGGGTGCAAATAACTGTATGAAATATTTGAATCTCTTTAACCGTTCCTGCATATCCTTGAGCCTCAATGTAATCACCTATTTTGTACGGCTTTAATAAGAGAATTAATACTCCACCTGCAAAGTTTTGCAAGGTGCCACTAAGAGCCATACCTATTGCGACACCGGCCGAAGCAAATAACGCTAAAAATGACGATGTCTCAATGCCGATTATCCCTATCACGATAATCAAAAGAATAAAATACAAAACTATCTTTACAAAGCTTAATGTAAAAGTGGTAAGTGATTGATCTACATTGCGGCGCAATAAAATCTTTTGAACTAATTTGTATAATTTTTTGATAATAAATTTACCTACATAAAATACCGTAATTGCGATGGCGAGATTTATCGCAAAATCAGTGATATTTGTAACAGTTTTCTCAATTAAACTATCGAGAGATGTAACTGATAAATCTTTTATACTAGGGAATACTGCACTTGAAATTGAGTCGGTTGGGGTAATCTGATTAGTTAACATGATTTTAATATTTTAATTGAAGAGATTATGTGCTACCTCATTCCACCATTTTAGTTGGTTGTAGCCTTTGGTCTCTGATTGATTAATTTCTTGAATAATATATGTTGAAAGTCCACTGTGGTGATCAATCTTTAAAAGATTCCACATGAATGGAGTTGCTGCTTTGTAGATAATGGATTTGTCCATCGCTGCGAGCCATGTATCTAACAGAAGTGGATTATTGCGAGATAATGCTTCTATGTATTGCCCAAAATCAAAGTAATAACAATTTGTGTCAAGACTAAATTTTTGAGGAATATAGTCAATTGGTAAAATATTGTTTGAACGATATATTTTAGCTGTGATTTCGCCTAATTCCTTTATGTGACGAGTGTCAATAAGTGATATTGCACACGACCGAAGATAACCATTTTGGCTGTTATAATAATCAAATGTATTTGCGCATACTTGCACTAAATTTGCTGTGTCAGCAAATAATAGAGGTGTGTTTTGTTCATATGGCATGCCCTCGCCTGGAACCTCTGTTGCTGAGGCTATTATGTAGTTGGCGGTGTTGTAGAGTTCATACATAACCTCAATTGTTGCCATGTGGCAACAGTCAAAATATATAAAACTAAATTTCTCATTCTCTAAAATTTGTGCGAGAGTAGTTATATTCATATGTTTTCCTTGGTCATCTCCATAAGCCAATAATGATTTACTTTTCTTGTGGTGTTTTATTGGAGGAGTTGCCTCTTCGTTTATGCCTGTTTGTAACCAACCGTTGGCATGGCTCCAAAGTATTAGTCCATAATCTTTTGCCGGGGCCAAACATTTGGTGTCATTTATGACTTGTTGCATTTGTTGGCGTTCAACCGATGACAATGAGGTATCATACTCTTTAAGCGTAATTGTCTTGCCGTCGCAAATTTCTTTTAAAATAGGATTCTTCCCTAACGGAGCGTGGTATACGATTAACCGTCCATTATTAAAGTTATTGTTTTGTGAAGCAAGTATCATCTCGTTGATATCGGCTTCATCATAGTTGTCGGCGCCTAATGAATTGTTTGCAACCATGTAAACCAATATTGTGCGATTGGATGAGGTGGGTTGGGTTGGCTCATCTTTATCGCAAGAGATTGTCGTAACAACCACAATTATTGCTATGAAAAGCTTAATTATGTATTTGAGTTTATTCACAGCACAAATTTACAAAAAAGAAGCAACTTGCAGAAATCTTAATGGAGGAATGTGCTCAATAAAGCGTAAAAACAAATAAGGTTACTCCTCACGGGGTAACCTTATTTGTAGTCTTGTTGTAAGACATTACATAACTAACATAAAACACATTTACTTAATACGCGATTTATTATCGCAAAAAAATACTAACAATCTATACTAACCCTAAATAGAAATAAAATCTATAACTTTTGTTCTTTTTTTGAATTGCGATGCAAAGTTACATTGTTTTTTATTGAATGTTTAGATTGTATTAGTAAAATATAAATAAAAAATAGCTGATATCTTATTTAATATACACTAGGATAGTGTGTTATGACTTTGTTGGTTCTCGCTGAATATAAATATAAATTTAGCCAATGGATTTTGTTTTCAGTATGTTTTTTTCGAAATTATCTCTATCCACTGCTTTGTTTTTTAATTTATTGCGATAGGTGTATATTGTGTTTATTGAATAGTTTAGCATTTGAGCTATTCTTGAACTGTCATCAATGCCTAATCGCATAAGAGCGAGAATGCGTAGTTCTGTGTTTAATTTTTCTTCATCTTTAAGCATGATTTGTTGGTCGGGTTGTAACAACTCGTTTACATTTTCAATAAATGTGGGGTAGATGTTGAGAAACGCGTTATCAAACACTTCGTAAAATTCTTTACTTTGCTCTTCTATTAATTTACCCGATTTGGTTATTTTGTACAAGTCGTCAATTTTTCCAGCACTAATCTTTCGATTTACTATGTTACTAAATTGATTTAATTTGTCCATATAAATTGAACATAGGCTTAAGAATTGACTTATGTAAACCTCTTTAGTGTCATTAGCTATTTTTAGGTTGTTACGCATTTTGTTAAGTCGTTTTGTGTCGCGATAGAGATATATTAATGCGAATAAAAGAATTAGTGCTAATACAATAATGCTTATAATTACGATATTAATTAGTCTGTTTTGGTCTTTGATTTCGGCTGAATGCGCCTCTTCGATAATTGACATTACTTCGGCAACTTGTGCCATGCGCATACGAGCTTTACACTCAACAGCATTCTCTTGAGCAATTATAGAGTAACTGTATGCTCGTTTGATATCTCCTGTTTTAAGGAGTTTAGCACTTAATTCTTGGATTGAAACCACCTCAAGGGTTGAGCTCTTTATGTCGGCAATGGCCGACTCGGCTAAATAATAGATATATTCATTTTCATTTCCCTCATTTAGAGCGATAGTTGCAAGTGTGTGTGTGGCTCGAGCATAAAGTTTGTCATTTTTATTGATTGAGGTTAGTGCATCTTCAAGAATAGCTTTGGCTTTTGAATAATCCTTTTTATTAAGATACCATTCACCCATATTGACTTTATATTTATTGCTGTTTTTGTCAATAGTATTGAGTAGCCCCAAGTGTGACGAGTCAGATTTTCTCTGCCATTTTTGGTTTATGTCGTTGTATTCATTGTAGAATGCGGCAATATATGAATATAACTGTTTGCCCGATTCATAATACAACTCTTTGAGTGATGGTGCTATTGTTGTCGTGTCTATGCTTGAATATTTGTCGTTGGCTTCTGAATTGAATCCAGCAAGAGGTAAATAGGTTGATAGCTTTAGGGCCATTATGGTTGCAAGCGAGTCATTGTTCTCGTTGATAGATTTAATGTGTCCTTGATGAAAATATGCAATAGCTGAATCGTTGTTGAAAGCAACATACGCGTTTCCTATTTCAAGTAAAAGTTCAATATCCTTTTTGCTTTGAGCGGTGAGATTTAGTTGATTTTTTAGAGAATCAATCTTTTCTTTCAGCGAATTTTTGTATGTATTTCTATTTTTTATTTCATTGTCAAGAGTATTTAATGTTTCAATAACTTTTGCATCGGTGATTTGTATCGCCTGAAGTTGAGTGAAATTAAACGCAATAAGAAACAATAAAATTGCTTTTTTTATCATATGGGTCATTTTGAAAATTAATTGTCATTGATAGGTGCAAAATTACAAAAAAAATTAATTCTTTAGAATTAATGTGTTATCTTTGCAATACTAATTATATAAAGAAATCAGTATATAATACTTTTAATATATGCCCAATACATTTACAATTCGAAAAATAGCGATGGGATTGGAAAGTCCGCGTCAAGTAATGGTCTTAAATAGTATTGATGCCATTGCGCATTTGAATTTTCCGTTAAAACTTAAGACATTAATTTCTATTGTGTGTATTGGGGGAGAATTGACGATAACAGTTGATTTAGTTGAACACACACTAACCTCAAGTAGTATAATGGTGGTGCGCCCAGGTCATACTTTGACGGGTTATCGCGCAAGTGATGATTTTAATGGTTTTTTAGTATTGGCTCCATTGAGTTCTATTAATCATTCATTGCCATCTTTTTCTCGATTGTTGTCATGTTTCTTATATTTTAGAGATCGCCCTATTATAAGTATCACTCCAAGCGAATTGGCTATTCAGCAACATTTGCATGCCGCAATTATAAGTAAGCAAGCACAACCTCATTCGCCATATAAAGATAATGTGTTGGAAGCTTTGTATCAATCGGTATTATATGAAACATTGAGTATCTACACATCGCATATGGATAAAGATAATAGCGCTGAAGCAAAACTGCGTCGAAAAGAGGAGGTTTTTTATCGTTTTTTGCTATTGGTTGAGGAGTCATTTTCTAAAGAACGGTCGGTAAACTATTATGCTGAGAAATTAAATATAACTCCCAAACATTTATCGGCTGTAGCTAAAGAAACAAGTGGACACACTGCAGGTGAGTGGATTGATTCATATGTAATATTAGAGGCTAAAATGTTGTTGCAGAATAGTGAAATGTCTATTCAAGAGATTAGTTCGCGCCTTAATTTTGCCAATCAATCATTTTTTGGAAAGTATTTCAAGCATCACACAGGAGTGTCGCCAAAAGCATTTAGAAGTTCAAATATATCTGATTAATACTTATGGTTAGAAGAATTTTATTGTCTGCATGCGCTTTGCTTATAGTTGGAGTATTAAGCGCACAAACTTATACCCTTGATTGTCTCTCAAAAGAGGGAGCTCGCATTGGGCGAATGTTTAGAAATGCAACAAAAGCAAATGATGTTGACGCTCAAAATGCTGCATTGACTCAAATTGATGAGATATTGGCAACATTAAAAACCCAAGAGCAAGTTGACGCCCTCACTAATGCGTTTAATAACACAAATGTAGAGATTACTATTCCCGAGCAAGATGCTGTAGCTTATGTTCGTGCGTTAGGTAATGCGCGTATTGCTCTAGATGAAATAGGGATAGAGGATGCTCAAGATATTATTGAAAAGGTAAAATCTTTATATCTAGAACGAGATGCTGATCAATATGTGGTGTTTAAAAAGTATTTAGATGTAGCAAATCGTAGCCTTGAGATAGGAATTCTTGCACGAAATGCCTATGGCGATGAAGTGGTCATAAAAAACGTAAATGAACAACTATCGGCTCTAAAAAACGAGTTTGCTGCCGACAGCGTGTCTTTAAAGATTGTTGATGATGTGTATGGCTATGTTTCGCCAGTTATTACAAATGTTGAGTATGATGCGCAAATGTGTGCCGAGAAAATGATTGAAGCGCGCAAAAATGGCTCAAAAGAAGCCCAACGAAAAGTTTCAACTGAAATAATGTATTTTTATCAGCGATATTCAATTGAAAAGGGTGAAGTTGAGGCAGGGCAATTTCAAAATCTTGTCAATGAAATTATAGAAAAATAATTAGCAAACAATTATATGGTAATAAAGAAAGGGGAGTTTTGCTCCCCTTTCTGCTATAGATATCCTTCTTCTTTTAATATTTTATCAATTGCTGTAGCGAGTGTCCATCGGTCGTTGTCGTTGCGATTTTCAAGGATTATAATTGTTATCTCCTTTTCGGGATATTTAGCGAGGTAGGCTTGAAAACCGCCATTATCGCCAGTGTGATATACTTTTGTAGGGTAGTCTGAAGTTTTGTCAATAAACCATCCTAAGCCATAGAAGGTGTTTTCGCGATTTTGATAACTGCTCCATTTGCTTCCAGTTACTTCAATGTGTGGCTTATATGCGATTTTAAGCATAGTTTCTGATATTATCTTATTTTCGCGCAATCCTTTCTCCCATTTTGCCAAGTCGCGCAAAGTAGAATATATTCCTCCATCGGGGCGCGTTGCAAAAAAAGTTTCTTCGCCATAGTCATATTCTTGCCAAGTCACTGATTGTGTATTGGTGAAACCTATGGGGCGACCATCAGAGTCTTTATCGGTAGAAGATTTTGAATCGGATAATACATTAATATATGCATGAGCTGAGTGAGGAATTGTTGCATTGGGGTCGAAATATGTAGTTGAAGTCATTCCTAATGGCTCAAAAATGTGCTGTTTTTGGTAGTCAATAAATTTTATTCCTTCGCATTGCTCTATAATTTGGGCAATTAACAAAAAGGTGGGATTTTTATAGTCGTAAAAACTGCCAGGCGCGAATTGTAATTGTTTTACCGTGGGGAAATAACTCATAGAAACCGAGTCATCGGCAAATACACAAGCATTGCGGTCGCTACGATCGCGACTATCGGGCAATCCCGATGTGTGGCTCATAAGATGCCATAATCGAATATCATTCCAAAAAGGTTCTTTGTAGTTTGGGAAATAGGGCGCAATGGGCATATCAAGAGAAATTTTACCTTGTTCGATTAGTCGAAGCGCTCCAATAACCGTAAACTGCTTAGAAACTGATGCGATGTTGAAACGAGTTTGCGCTGTTATTGGTTCATTTGTTGTTAGGTCGGCAAGCCCATAATATTCTTCCATGAGTATAGAATCTCCCTTTAGTATCATAATACCAGCACCAGGAGTGTTGTTCTCATATCGAGTCTTCATTATTTTATCAATGCGATTACTGACAGATGTTGCATTCATGGAACTGAATAAGAGAAGAAATATTAAATATAGTGAGATTTTTTTTGCCATGATATGTGATTAGTTATTAAAATAGTTTAGTGATATCAGCGATGGGTATTGAAGCAATGATTGTTTTGCCATCGGGTGTGTGGTTGGGTATGGGTAATTTAAATAAATCACCGATAAGTTGCTCTATTTCAGTATTAGTTAGCGATTGCCCCGGTTTTATTGCCGATGAGCGCGCCATTGAAAGAGCAATTTTGCTCAATAACTCTGTTTCAAGGTTTTCCCCACTTGATTCAATGGTGTCAATCATTTTTGATATTAATTCGCTTGGATTTGTATCATTTATAGCCGACGGGATGCCGTTAATACTCCATGAATTGTCCCCAAGATAAGCAATGTCAAACCCAAGTTCCGAAAGTTGGCCGTTGATGCTCTCAAGGGTAATCGTTTGAGTAGTTGTGAGTTGCAAGATGTCGGGGAATATTAATCGTTGAGTAGTCAGATTCCCATTTGATGCGAGAACGAGATAACGATCATATAATATTCGTATATGAGCTCTATGTTGGTCTATGATTGTAATTGAGTCACGGTTAGGGGTGATAATATACCTGTTTTTTAGTTGAATTGCGTTGCAACTACTCTCAAATTCAGGCTTGAAATCATAAGCGAACTCATCAAAAGGGGAGTTGTTATTGTTGATGGAACTTTTTTGAAGATTTGACACCCCTTGGTTTGTTTTTTCGTTAAACTGTGAGTATAACTTTTCCCAATCTTGTGTTGATGTAGAAAATTCGCGTTGCCATGAATTGTTTACTCTTGATGCAATTCGAGGTTGGTTTGAGCTTGAGGGCGTGGTGTTGTCAAAGGGATTATATGATGAATCAAGTTCAATGTCGTGAGTTGCATTTACATCGGGTTTGAAAGCGGGAATGTCGGGGATGTCATCGGTGTTAAAATCAATGGCAGGTACAACATTATATTTGCCAAGAGATTCCTTTATTGCTGCCGATAAAATTTGCCATATTGGTTGTTCATTCTCAAATTTTATCTCATTTTTAGTGGGGTGGATGTTGACATCAATAGTGTCGGGGCTTACAACAAAATTGATGAAATAGTTGGGTTGCACATCTGATGCTATGAGTTGGTCATAGCATTGCATTACAGCCTTGTGAAAATAGGGGTGGCGCATGTTTCGTCCGTTCACGAAAAAGTATTGAAGAGTACCTCTGCGACGAGCATTTTCGGGCAGACTTACAAAGCCATTTATTTTTACTAAAGAAGTCTCTGTTTCAATGGGAATTAACTGGTGGTCGAGAGATTTGCCAAAAAGTGCGACAATGCGTTGCTTTAAGGTCCCGGGTAGTAGTTGGTATAGAGTGTTCTCGTTATGGATAAGTGTAAACTCTGTGTCAAGATTTACAAGTGCAAGTCGCTCAAATTCATGTACGATATTGCTAAGTTCAACAGAGTCTTTTTTTAAGAATTTTCGACGAGCAGGAACATTAAAGAATAGATTCTTAACCATTATATTAGTTCCAGGGCTACAAGCCTCGGGCTGTTGGCTTTCGACTTTTGACCCATTTATGACTATTCTTGTACCAATGGTGTCGTCCTTGCGCATAGTGCGTAGGTCAACTTGGGCGATGGCGGCTATAGAAGCGAGCGCCTCTCCTCTGAATCCCATTGTGTGTAGTGCAAACAAGTCGGCGGCTTCTTTTATTTTTGAAGTAGCATGGCGCTCAAAAGCTAATCGAGCGTCGGTGGTTGACATGCCACTGCCATTGTCTATTACTTGAATAAGTGTGCGACCAGCATCTTTGAGTATTATTTTTATATTGTTGGCACCTGCGTCAATTGCATTTTCAACCAATTCCTTAATTACCGATGCCGGGCGTTGTATAACCTCACCAGCGGCAATTTGGTTTGCAACTGAATCGGGTAGTAGTTTTATTATATCACTCATTTTTTGTTTCGATTGTTATTATTTAACAAAGTTACAATAAAATATAGAATTGTAGATTATTTATGTTGAGTTTATTGCTTGCGATTGGGAAGTGGCATTTCCAACCACACTTTGGCCTCTTGTTTGGGTATGCCCAATTCAACAGCTTTCTTGACATCTATTTCGGCATCTGAATTACGATAATAGATTCTATTGAGATAGGCCTTTAATAAATAGAATTTGCCGTTGGTAGGGTAAAGTTTTAATGCATCATTTATGTCGGCCGAGGCTTCTGATAGTTGATCGTCAAAAAGCAGACATATTATTTTGTCGTAATAATAATCGGCGCTGTTGTTTAGTGCAATAAGTTTCCTAAAATATGGAATTGCTTTATTGAAGTCTTGTATATAAAAATAATAGGTTGATAACGCATCCAATGTCAATAATTCGTTGGGCGCTATCTGTTCTAGGTTGTTGAAGTCGTGTAGTGCTGTGTTTATGTCGGTTTTGGAAAGTGCAATCATACCATGCATATACCATGCATCAATATTTGTTGAGTCGAGTTCAATGATTTTAGCATAATCATAATATGCATCATCGATGTTTCCCATCGCTTTGTTTATACGAGCTCGATTGCTTAAGACTGTTATCGATTTTGGGGCAATGGCATAAGCATCGTTTATTGTTGCAAGGGCAATGGAGTCGTTGCCTTGTTGGAATCGTATCATAGCTAAATTAGAAAGTAGTAATGTATTGGCTGGATTGCTCGGTTGACTTCGTATCGCGCTTAATAACAGCGATTCAGCTCCAACCCAATCTTGTTGGGCGATTGCAGTATCGGCTTTGCCTATTAGGTTGAGATATATGGAATCGGCTGTAGTAAATTCGTTGCCAATATTTTGATTATTAGCGACAGCGCTAAAATGGCATGTATTAATATAGAAACTTATGGCTAAAATTAAGAGTAAAAATCTCATAATATATATTGACAAAATTATTGCAAAAAATGATTCATTATGATTGGAGAACAAAGATAATCAAATGCGAGCCAATTTATCAACAAATTAAGAATTTGTTTGCATTTTTTTTGAATAGTTGGAATATGTTGAGTATATTTGCACTGATGAATACTATTTGCCAACATATAGAATTTTTAGTAAGGAATCACGATTGTGTTATCGTGCCAGGTTGGGGCGCTTTTATCGCTAATTATCAACCTGCTCATTTTGATAAATTCAATCGGTTGATGCCTCCATCACGCACATTATCGTTTAATTCATCATTGGTTCACGATGATGGCTTATTGGCAAGTTCTATCGTGCGAAAGGAAAAAATTTCATATGATAAGGCTTTAAATATTATTGCTGAAGATGTTAATACATTGCGCCATCAATTAACTGCACAGCGTGAGATTGTGTTGGGACATCTAGGGATGTTTACCTACAATGCAGAGGGTACAATGTTGTTTGAACCATTTGATAAATCTTCGGCTATCTCATCACTCTATGGTCTTCCAGTTGTCAATGTAGTTTCATTGCGTTCACAAGTAAGCAATGAAGAAAATGAGTCAAATAAAAAGAAGAGTGATACAATTTATGTCCCTATTCGTCGCAGTTGGACTCGAATTGCAGCTTCAATAGCAGTTATTTTAGGATTGGGATTCACACTTTCTACTCCTATTATTAACGATCAAGCTCACCAAGCGTCGATGATTACAGCACCAGTTAAGCCTCAAATTAAATTGGCTGAACCCGCTCCTGGAACAAATTTGGTGCTTAATATCTCAAATATTGATTCTACTCAAGCTAAAGCAGTTGTTGATACTGTGTACAGAAAGCAATATCAGACTGTTATGGCTTATTATAAGCAACGAGAAGAACAGCGTAAGGCTCGTCGTGAAGAGATGATGCGCCAAATTGAAGAACAACGCCAAGCAATTGCTACACAAGCAACTCCTAAAAGTGTTGAAACTCAATCATCTCAACATGTTCAACAACCAGTAGCTAATGCTACTTTGCGATTTAACCCAAACGATGCTTATTGTTTAATTGTTGCATCATTACCAACAAGGGCTCTGGCAGAGCAATACATATCACAAGCTGGCAAAGGACAATTTGGAATATTAGAACAAGAAGGGCGTTATCGCGTTTATGCCGCTACTGGAGAGACCTCAGGCCAAACATATAATATGGCGCGCAATAATGGACTAATGAAGCGCTATAAAGGTGCTTGGGTGTGCCGAAAATAGAGTTGCGAGTTCTTAAAAAATAAACTTAAATTTTTTTAGATATGGAAAATCTACATCAATTGCTTGTCAATCGACGTAGTATTCGTCGTTATACCTCTGAATCAATAGAGCCTGAGGCAGTGAGATTAATATTAGAAGCAGCATTATTAGCTCCTACATCCAAAAGTAGCCGTCCATGGCAGTTTGTTGTAGTAGAAGATAAAGAAACATTGCAACGATTGAGCGAATGCAAGCCAGCTGGTGCTGGACCTATAGCAAAGGCTTCGTTAGCGATTGTTGTTGCTGCCGACCCCACTTTGTCCGATCCTTGGGTTGAAGATGCATCAATAGCTGCCACATTTATGCAATTGCAAGCCGAAGATTTAGGCTTGGGATCATGCTGGATACAAGTTAGAGGACGATTTGCTGCCGACGGAACTCCTTCAGAAGAACATGTGCAAAGTGTATTAGGCATGCCCGATACACTCCCAGTTGTATGTATTATAACTTTAGGGCATAAAGATGAAGAACGAAAGCCTGTTGATACATCAAAACTCTTGTGGGAGAAGGTTCATATAGGCATGTGGAAAGATGTAGAATAGGTTAAGGTAGGTATGCGCGTAGTAATAATTGGAGCAGGTAATGTGGCAACGCATCTGGCTATTGCTTTAGATAGCGTGTGTGATGTTGTTCAAGTGTATAGTTATCATTTAGATAACGCTAAAACGCTTGCCCAATTGTTGAAAAATGCTGAAGCAACCGATAAGATATCTCGACTAAAGTCTAATGCCGATTTATATATAATTTCAGTAAAAGACGATGTTATATCAAATATTGTAAAAGACATTGAGTTTTCAACGGGACTATGGGTTCACACTTCGGGTAGTGTACCAGTTGATGTCCTAAAGCAAAAATTTGATAAATGTGGAGTTTTCTATCCATTGCAGACATTTTCAAAAGGAGTTGAGGTTGATATAAGCGAAGTCCCATTTTTTATAGAGGGAAGTACTCCTATAGTGTGTGAAGAAATCAAAGGAGTGGCATCGTTATTAAGCAACAAGATTTATGACGCAGATAGCAATCAACGAAAGACAATTCATGTGGCGGCTGTTTTTGGTTGCAATTTTGTTAATCACTTGTGGATGCATGCCGATGAAATTTTGAAACAGTCGGGTTTTAACTTTGAAATTTTGCGCCCACTCATAAAAGCTACTTTGTCAAAGACTGAAATGATTTCGCCATATGATGGGCAAACAGGACCAGCTCGTAGGGGAGATGAGAAGACGATGTTGGCTCATGAGCAAATTCTCGAAGAGGAAAAATTAAAGATATATAGGCTTTTGTCGGAAAGTATAATGAGCAGTTATAGTGATAAGAAATGAGTAAGATTGATTATAATTTAAAAGTTATAAAAGGAATTGTGTTTGATGTTGATGGTGTATTATCTCCTTCAACTGTTCCTTTGTCGCCTAATGGTACACCATCGCGAATGGTAAATGTAAAGGATGGTTATGCAATGCAATTAGCCGTCAAAATGGGCTATAAAATTGCAATCATGACAGGCGCTGACTGTGAGGCTTATAGAACAAGACTTAATAGTTTAGGAATAAAAGATGTTTTCCTAAAAACCGCCATGAAAATTACTTGTTTAAAAACTTGGATTGAAGCAAATGGCTTAATTCCAAGTGAAGTTGCATTTGTGGGTGATGATATCCCCGATTATGAAAGTATGAACTATGTGGGGTTATCTATTGCGCCAAGTGATGCGGCTGTAGATATTTTGCAAATAGCAACTTATATTTCTCCTGCTAAAGGTGGAGAAGGTGTTGCTCGTGATTTCCTGGAACAATTGATGAGAAACAATGGGCAATGGCTTAATGCAGAAAAAGCCTTTGGTTGGTAATCAATGTTGCATAATGAAAAGTTTAGATGCTTTAAAGAAATATGATATTCTTTTAGCGAGTGCTTCACCTCGTCGCAAAGAGTTATTGTCGCAGTTAGGAATTACATTTGAGGTAGCGCCATCAATTGAGGTCGATGAGAGTTATCCTACGCAGATGGATGCTTATGAAGTTGCTCCTCATTTGTCAAAACTGAAAGCCGATGCTTATCGGAAATTGATTATTGACAACCAACTGATAATTACAGCTGATACAGTTGTGATAAATAGTGGTGAGGTGCTTGGTAAGCCTATGTCGGTACAGCATGCTAAAGAGATGTTAGAATCCTTATCGGGGCATTCTCATAGTGTGATGACGGGAGTTACAATTACAACATTAGAAAAACAAGTTACCTTTGCCGTTAATACAGAAGTTGAATTTGCTCAATTATCTTCGCAAGAAATTGATGACTATGTAGATAATTTTACCCCATTAGATAAAGCTGGTGCCTATGGTATCCAAGAATGGATAGGGTGTATAGGCGTAAAAAACATTAAGGGGAGTTTTTATAATGTGATGGGGTTGCCTCTTCATCGTCTATATGAAGAGTTGAAAGATTTTTAGAATTAACTCAATCTACAGAAATATAAATTTTAAAATATTTATCGGGAGGAATCAATGAGATTGTTCCCGATTTTAATTTTGAATTAATGATTACATAATTCTCTTCTATCGTTTTATTAGGAGCATATTCTACTATCATTTTCCCTTTGCTCCCCAATGTAAGATGTTGCTCTGCCCATAATAGAGCTATCACACCCATTGTCATTCTTAAATTTACCTCTACGCATGGTGCTATATGACAAATGTTGTCATTGCGATATATCATCATGTCAACACCAAAATATCCATAATAGTGAGGGGCAATGAGTTTAGTGAGAATTTGAGTAAGAGCGTTGGCAATGTTGATGAGAGAACTTTCTGAAATGTATTGAGTTAGTGATTTTAAAATATATTCTTGAGATGCAATGATATTGCCGGCATATGCGCCTTTGGTTGTGTTGAAAAAAGATGAAATTCCTTTATACTCAACCGTTACGCCATTGCTAAAAAATAGCATCGCAAAATCAGAAACCTTATTAAGTGCTTTCTCGCATAGAACCGACCCTTGATTGCGAATTATGCCCAATGCTCGGCGCTTAAGTTCTTCTTCGTTGATGTGTGAAGTGTTGATGACGCCTCGGCCGCTACTCGACCATGGTGCTTTGAGGAATATTGATTGATGTTTGCGAGCATATTCAAGCATCTCCTCTTCATTATGGGCTTCAAATGGCAGAGTTGGGTTGGGGATATTATAGTTTAATAGTTGGTTAGATATGTCAACACATAGCCTTCGGTGACTAAGCTCTCGTATCTTATCTATTTGTTCGTCCGAAGGAAGAATTTGTTCGTTGATATTCGTGTTAAGCAATTGCTTCTTGGTATATAGCGACCATCCCCATGGACTACATTGTGTAATAGATGACAAAGTTGAGGGTAATGCGACTTCGCCATTGATATCAAATTGAGATTTAATATCTTCTACCCAACCCAAATCAGCATTTGGTGAGATAACTTTATCTCCTTTTTCACAAAACCATAGTGGCAACAATTCGCCAGCAGTGCGTAAACGCAAAGCATTAGGGGGAGCAGTATATTGACTTTTGCCATAAGCAAGAGCTATGTCATTTTCGGGATTAAAAAGATGGAGTTGAGGCATTGTGATTTACATTATCACATAGGTACATATGTGGTGACAACCTCTATTGCTTTGCCATTTGTTCCAATAATATCAATCCATTCGGTCGATGCTGGAATTAATAACACATTACCCTGTCTTAAAGGAATATTATTGCCATAACAATCAATTAGATTCCCTTTTCCAGCAGTAACAATGATGATGCGGAAAGAATCTTTGTTTGCCACATCAATTCGACATGAGTTTTTGACTTTTAATAGGGTAGTTGCAAAATAGTTGCAACGATTTATTTCTATTTCGCAGTCAATTTGAGGATCGGTGTGAATGCAATACTCGTCATGAACTTGGTAGTCAATAGTCTCAAGGGCAAGTTCGGTGTGGAGCTCGCGTTTTTGACCATTAAAGTCGGTGCGATTATAGTCATATACGCGATAGGTAATATCTGACGATTGTTGAATCTCAAGAAGTAGGTTTCCTGCACCAATGCTGTGAACACGGCCCGCTGGAAGATAGAATATGTCCCCTCGCTTTGGGGAAAAGCATGCAAGAACATCGGTCAATGTGTTGTTCTCTACATGATTTTTGAATTCGTTGAGGGTTGTAGGTGTTTTGAATCCAGAGTAAATTATTGAATTATCTTGCGACTCAAGCATATACCACAACTCGGTTTTTCCACTACAATTGTGGCGAGGTGCGGCTATTTCATCATTTGGGTGTACTTGGATAGATAAATCTTGAGCGGCGTCAATAAATTTTATGAGCAAAGGGAAATGTGTGCCATATTGTTGAAATAGGCGTTGACCCATTATCTCTTCTCCGTGAGAGTTTAATAACTCTGATACGGTCATTCCTTTAAATTCTCCGGAGGCAATCTTGGTTTCAACTCCTTCTAATCCAGAAATTTCCCATGTCTCGCCAATTAGGCTATTGGATGGGGCAATACCTTTAAATGATGATATGCGCGAACCACCCCAAAGGACCGATTTGAGTATTGGCGTAAATTTTAACGGAGAAATTTTGCTCATATTTTATTTGTTAATGTAACTGCAAAATTAATACAAAAATCCCTTATACGCAAATGTTGAGAGGCTATTGATACGCATAGATTTATGCTGAAATTAATTTCGGCAACGAATAAAGTACAAGCCAAAAAAGTTAAAATGCTTTGCGATATTTATCGTCGGATGAGTCTTCAAGTATGCTCAAATATGAATTATATCTTGATTGAGATATTTTAGACTCCTCAAGTGCTAGTAGTACAGCGCATCCAGGTTCGTGGGTGTGAGTGCAGTCGCCAAATCGACAATCTTGGGCTATTTCAAATATTTCGGGGAAGAAATGTGCTACCTCATGCCTGTCAAAATCAATTGTGCCAAACCCTTTTACCCCTGGGGTGTCAATGAGGTAGCCTCCATTGGGTAATGGGAACATTTCGGAGAATGTAGTGGTGTGCATGCCGGTGTCGTGTGTGGTTGAAATTTCGGCAGTGCGAAGATTTAGACCAGGAATTATTTGATTTATTAATGTCGATTTTCCAACACCTGAATTACCCGAAAGAAGGGTTATCTTATTTTCGAGTGACTCCTTTAGTTCATTAATACCTTCGCCAGTTATAGCCGATATCTCAATGACTGTATATCCTATTGAACGATATAGGTAACTCCATGCCTCAAGATATTCTTTATCTTCGGCATCGGTAAGAAGGTCGATTTTGTTAATTACAATTGTAGCGGGAATGCGATAGGCTTCGGCAGTTGCTAAAAAACGATCAACAAAGGTAGTAGATGTTACGGGATGGGCAAGTGTTACTATTAATAACGCTTGGTCAACATTTGATGCAATTATATGAGCCTCTTTTGAGAGGTTGCTAGAACGGCGTATTATGTAGTTTTTGCGAGTGTCAATGCTTGTAATAAACGCAGTGCCATCGGCGTTAGGTAAAATTGTTACCAAGTCGCCAACTGCTATGGGATTTGTAGTGCGAATACCTTTAAGACGAAAATTACCTTTGATTTTGCAGTTAATTTCTTCTCCATTGTCGGTTTTTACGACATACCAACTACCTGTATTTTTTATAACTAATCCGTGCATCAATTTTATATAACTGTAATTACGATGTAAAGTTACTCATTTTTATGATTATTCGCCAATAATAGTGCATACTATCTTTCGGCAGCCTCCATAATTACGAAATTCCATAAGATATATTCCTTGCCATGTGCCAAGGTTTAACCTATGGTTGGTAATTGGTATAGTGATTGACTCGCCAATCATTGAGGTTTTTGCGTGAGCTGGCATATCATCATCGCCCTCATAAGTGTGTTTATAATACGACTCGCGTTCTCTAACAAGGTGGTCAAGTATCGCGTTTAAATCTATCCTTACATCAGGGTCGGCATTCTCATTAATAGTTAGGGCAGCCGATGTATGCTTTATAAATATATTAAGAAGCCCCAATTTAGGAAGTGAGGGAAGTTGTCGCTCAATTTCAGCGGTAATTAAGTGGGCCCCTCGTGGGCGTGCAGCAAGTGTTATTTCAAATTGAGAAATCATAAACGATGTATTTATTATTTGCAAAAATATACAAAATAATACAATTATTATTGCCTCGGGAGAAAAATATGAGTAATATAATGATGTAAATGCGCTATAAATGCCTGTGTTATAGTGGTTAATATTCTTTGAGTGAGAAAAAATAGATGAAAAAGTGTGTATATCTCGGTTATTTTTTGTAACTTTGCACTTGAAAAAGATTTGAATATTAATATTTTAGGTTTAACAAAACGAAAAAAAATGAACACAGAAAAAATCGGTACATGGGCAGGTCTTATCTGGAACGCCCTTAACGAAGTTGAAACTTTAGGTTTTAAACAAGTTAAAAAAGCTACTAAATTGAAAGAAAAAGAACTTTATGCAGCAATGGGTTGGTTGGCTCGCGAAGGCAAACTAAACATTGTTGAAAATGCTGAAGAAAAAGAACTTTATCTTTCACTCGTGAAATAAGAAACTTCTAATTTCTTTATAGAATGGGGAGGTATCCAGTGGATGCCTCCCCATTTGATTTTAATGAAATGTCTATAGGGAATTCTCTGTAAATGCAATGCGTAGGGATAATTGGAGTAATATATGGCTTAAATATTTAGTTTAGGGAGTGTAATTTATTGGTCAAAAAGGTGGATTTGTGGTATTTGGGCTTGTGAAATTTAGAAAAGTAAAGAATGTTTTATAAATTACGATGATTACAATCAAGAATCAGAAGAGACTAAGGTATAACAAAAGAGCTTGAAAGTAAAACTTTCATGCTCTTGAGCGGAGAGGACGAGAGTAGCATCTTCATCAATCAATCAATATACACATGGCGATACTATCTATCGTGACAAAGTCAAATTCATCTATCGCTATCGTGACAAGCTTCGCATCGACACACTGCACCATTGGCACGTGGATTCGGTGCTCGTGGAGCAAACTCGCATCATCGAAGTAGAGAAGCCTCCGTCGAAATGGCAATCCTTCTTGCACTATCTTGGCATATTCGCGCTCGCCACGATCGTAGTGCTTCTAGTGATAGGCATTCTTTGGTTAATTCGTCGTTTCAAATCAACTTAATATATATAAATCCTTTTTCATAATATATTGTAATAGTTTATTAGGTTGTTGTCTTCAGCCTGCTCGTGAGAGTGGGCTGTTGTGTTTGTATGGTTAAATGATGTTAACTAAATAAAGAATTGTATCAATTTTTTGTGTTTTATGATTGATAAGTATGTATTTTTGCATCAAAATAAACCTATAAGTTAATTTAATGGACATTATAAATATAAAAGGTGCCTTATATACGGTTCATTATGACAACGAGGAAGATGATGAATACTCAAGACTATTCAATCAATGGAGCGATTTGAATTATTTAGAAGATTTTCTTTATGAACATAGACAATATCTAGATTCTGACTTTTGGACTTCTATAGGTTATAGCTCCTCTGATTGGGACCTTGCTGCGAATGAAATAATTGATGAGGCAGAAGCATTAGAAAATTATATCGATGACTTAACTAACAATGGCGAACTTGATTCATACTTTACACCATTAGACGGAGATTTTAAGTATTTATATGAGATATTACCAGTAAAAGGATATGGCAAAGTTACTCCACCATCATTCATAAGATTATATGCTATAAAACTAAAAGATAACGCATATGTTATTGTATATGGAGGAATAAAACTTTCAGACAAAATTCAAACTTCACCAGACTTAAAAGATAATGTGTTTCATAAAATAGACATTGTATTAGCATATATGAAACAACATGGTATAATAGACAGCTCTGATATATAATTTTTAGATTATGAAATGTAATATAGATAAACTAAATGAGATAGCAAAACCAATGTCTCAAAAGGCTATTGATTCTGCTAAATTCAGAAAAGATAATAGAGAATGGTTAACTGTTTCTCTAAAAATTGCGATAAAAATTCGCAAGATTTTAAAAGATAAAAACCTGAAACAGATTGACCTCGCAGAAAGAATGGGTGTATCTCCACAACAAGTAAATAAAATCTTAAGTGGGAAAGAAAATCTGTGTATTGAAACAATTGCCAAAGTTGCAAAAGCACTTGACCTATCTTTCTCTCAAATTACAGATATTGAACGCAAAAAAGTTTCTAACGATGCTACTTTAGTAGCTAATAAGGTTGAAGAAGTAGTTTATACACCGACACCAGCAAGTACAGTATTCAGAAGTATCAGTACTCAAGTTGATAAGTATCAAGTAACTTATGATATAGCTAATTTCATTACCCCAAATAATCTAACCCATTATATTGCGTAAAAATTATGTCTGAATTAGATTATAAATATCAGTTTGTAAGATTGCATCTTGAACAATTTGCAACATTAGAAGAAAATTTTGACGCGTCTAAAGATGCGACCATAAAAATTGATAACTTTTTTCAGTTTGCTTTTAATAATGAACTTAAAGCAGTTTGTTGTGCTACAAATGTAAGTTATGTATGTGACGGTAAAGTCTTGTTGAAAGCAGTTCTTAAAAATTATTTCTTACTACACGATGATACTGTTGCAAAACTTATTAAAGATGATTATTTGACTTTGCCAACTATTTTGTTAGCTGAATTTGCTTCTCTGTCTTATGGATCCTTAAGAGGTGTTTTATATACAAAAACAGAAAGCACGCCTTTAGAAAAAATAGTACTACCACCAGCGCACTTCAATAATGTGTTTGATAAAGATCTTAAACTCAAAATTCAATAATAATTAAGGTCTAAAAAATTACCTTTTTTATTGCTATTTTAGATTTAAATCTTCAATGGCTATATGCGCAGACGTTTGTGATGTACGCTATGTTTGACGATTTGGATAATTTATTGGTTAAAATGGTGAATGTGTGGTATTTTGGGCTTGTGAAATTTGGAAAAGTCAAGAATGTTTTATAAATTTACGATGAAGCGATAAGAAAGATATTAACCATAAATATTACGACGATGTTTAATTTTCACCCATTAGGAGAATTTGTTGTATTTGTACTTGCAATAGCTATAATTGTAGGATGTGCAATCCTTGGGCTTTTAGCAATAATAGTAGAATACATCTGGGTGCCAATAGCAGTAGTTATGTGTATTGGACTTGTTTCTTGTACCATTAGACAAAGTTATATAAAGATAAAATCACTCTTAAAGAAGAAAGATGTTGAAAAAGAACTAAATTAAAAGTGTTGACATATTTTTTTTGACACTATAACGAACGCAGTCTGTATCGTCCTGAAAAAGGTTTACTTTTAAATTGTTAATAAATGTATAATCAAAATAAGAGTGTAATACGGAGCTAGCTCCGTATTACAGTTCAACTATTCAAAATTAGATATATTTTGCGAAAAGAAATAATTTTTCCA
>JAZRLP010000009.1:0-2436 GCA_045646905.1 Muribaculaceae bacterium | reverse complement strand
ATCCTATCACTTTGCAATATGTGCGCTTCATGATTGAGGCTAATACAGCCAACAAAGGAGAGCAATCAATCAAGGTAACCGAATTGAGTGCCGAATACAACAACTTTGCATCGGTTGAAAGCATCACCATAGGCGAGGGTAGTGGAGCAAAGATTTATCCTAACCCCGTTGACGGCGGCTCATTTACCGTGACATCATCACAAACAATCAATAAAGTTGATGTTTATTCGGTTGCAGGTGTGAATGTGGTATCAAAAACATGTAACGACAATAATGTAACCATTGATGCATCGGCATTGACTACTGGTATCTATATGGTAATAGTTGAAACCGAAGCCGGCACAACTACATCAAAACTTATTGTAAAATAGTAACTTTAATCATAAATAATCATGAAAAAAATCATTTCGTTTTTTGCCACAATGGCAATAACACTATCGGCAAGTGCCGAAAGTTTTACGATTCCGATTCAAGGGACCGATTATAAAACCGATTTATTAATCAATCGCGATTTAGGCCCTGGTGTAAATTATAAACGCCTTCGCATTCCCGATTTTCCACTAAATGTGAATATGATTACAATGGATTTAAATAATCCATATAATCGTGTGGAAACAACACAAGGAGGAGAACAACTTGGCAAAACCGAAAAACTTGCCAATGCTTACACTCGTCAATATACCGATGAAAAACGACCTTTGGCAGGTGCCAATGGTAATTTCTGGTGTGTGTCGGGACAATATCACTGGGCCGAATTTCTTGTAGGTGCAACATTTAATGGCAATGTGCGCAATGGTGAAATTATTACCGAAACAAATGCTTTTGCTGATTGGTGGGGACACAATGGCGGTTCTCCCGGTTGTGTGGCAATTACACCCGACAAACGCATGTATATCGACTTTATGTATTATAAAGGGTGGGCAAAAAGTGAAAAATTGGGTAATTTAGTCATTCATCAAACAAATAAAGTGGTGCGTGATGGCGAGATAGGGCTTTATAACCATTTCTTTGGTCGCGACAAGAGCTTTATTCCAGCCGACCAATATGCCGATGAAAGTGGCACACAACGCATGCGCCGAGTGGAAAATGTGTCAACCGAGGTGTATCTCACTATCAACGAAGGTAATGAGTGGATGGTGGGTCGCCCAATGCAATGTACAGTGCAAGAAGTAAAAACCAATGCCGGAGCCGGAACACTTGGTAATTACGATTTGTGTCTTGTGGGCCGTGGGGCAAATAAAGATGCGCTTGCACAACTTGTTGCCGGCGATGTGTTGACTATCGATCTTCAATGGCAACAGCCCGATGGCTCTGCTCCTGAAATAGAACAACTTATTGGAGGTAACACGGTTGTGATGGTTGATGGAGTTTTGACCGAATATAATACAATTGACGATTATAACTCTAAAACATATTCACGCACGGCCTATGGTACAACAGCCGATCGCAAAACTCTTATCACAGTGGTTATTGACATGAGTGTTGACCCTGTATATGGCAAATCGGCAGGATGTAATACATTTGTGATGTGCGATATTATGAAATACTTTGGTTGCACCAATATCATGAACATGGATGCCGGCGGTTCGGCTCAAATGATGGTTGAGGGTAAAGTAATCAACAAAACAACCGAGGGCACACCTCGTGCAGTGGCTAATGGATGGTTCTTCTACTCAATCGCACCTCAAGACAATGAGATTACACGCCTTGAGTTTGAAGAATGTGCTCTTCAAGCACCTATCTATTCCGAATACCAACCAGTAATTCTTGCATATAACAAATATGGCGACTTAATCGATAAAGATTTTCAAGGATTTACACTCTCATGCCCCGACTCGGTGGGTTTATGCGATGGTATGAAATTTGTCGCTGGTGGAAAGGCATGTAAAGGCGAATTGACTGCGTCATACAATGGAGTGAGTGTGACAAAAGCCATTGATATAGTTGATGCTGAAATAGCAATGCGAGTGAAACCTATCCTCATCGATGCTGCTCGTGAATATACAATGGAAGTAACTGCCCAAATAGGCGAAATAGTATATAACTACAACCCTGCATCAATCAAATGGACTGTCGAAGACCCATCGGTGGCTGATATTGACGAAAATGGTGTGTTGCGTGGTTATAAAGAGGGTAAAACCAAGATTAGCGGTCTTGTGGGTGAATTCCTCGACACAACAACAGTAACAGTAGAGATAGCCAATGCAGCAATAATGCCAGCAAGCGACATGGTCGGTTGGACTATTAAAGCATCATCGGGCATCACTAAAGGAGCGCTTGCCGAAGATGGAACACTCTCGTTTACTTATGGCTCTCCACGCGCGCCCTATATTCAAATGGGTAAAGCCGTGCAATATTATAGTCTTCCCGACAAATTGTGGATAGAGTTTACTCCATCAATCAATATCTCAAGCCTATTGATTGACTTGCGCACAC
>JAZRLP010000008.1:0-16071 GCA_045646905.1 Muribaculaceae bacterium | reverse complement strand
TTAATATTCTAAGCCGAAAATACTTGAACCCGAAAGGAGACACAAGAAAACTATTTATTAGTCATTCTTCTAATGATAAAGCCATTGTAAATGGTTTTATTAAGGAGATCTTAAAGATTGGTTGTGGATTTAAGGATAGTGATATATTCTGTACATTAGATTCCACTGTAATCCGAACAGGCGATGATTTCCGTATAAAGATAGTTGAGAATCTGAGAGAGTGCGACTTCATACTTCTATTTATCTCAGAGAATTATATGAACAGTGAGATATGCCAAAATGAGATGGGTGCAGCGTGGGCGTTGAAGGATAAGCGTGTACTACCATTTATACTCCCAAACACCACATTCAACGACATGGGTTTTCTAAATGAAGTTAAGCAAGGTGCGTCAATTGCTGATAAACGCAAGTTAGATGAATTTTATAATGAGGTTTGTGGATATTACGGAATCTCATCAGACTGGCCAAGTTTCAACAAAGCAAAAGAAGATTTTATAGAAATCGTCAACCAATTATCCTGAGGTACATATATTGCAAAAAACTGAATTATTTTAGAGATTGCAATTGTGTTAAGAGTAAAAAATAAGACTTTAGCAAAGAATACATTAAAAAGATAAAAAAATGGCACTGAGACCTAAATTGGAATTTTATAAATTTAGACTGATTGCGAAAGATGAAACTTCTAAAACTTTCCGTGATTATGCTATCGAGGAATTGTATCAAAGACGTCCAAGTTCGGATGCTCAAATAATGAACAAATTGTATGAGCATTTTATGAATAGACTTGTTACTGATACAGCAAAGAGTAGTAAGTTAAAAAAACAACTTAAGCTGATAAAGACATCGGCAAATATACATTTGGATAAGAAACCACAAATTGACATAGACAATAATCTTATCTATGGAGTTATCAATGGAGGACGATTTGGCCGCAATGGTATGATGAGTGATTCTTCTGCTGAGACAGAAGAAGCGAGCGCATTTGGAAAGAACAAAACGATTCTTCGTTATTACTATTTTCTTTTATACTTACCGTTAGATTATAGCGAAGGATGTTTTATTATACACTCTAATAGTAAAGAGGAAACTATAACGGATATATTCAAAACTTATATCACAAGATTATTTAAGGGAACTAGATATAAGGGAGCTGCTTTATCTATGTTTTGTCCCAAATCATTCCAACGAGAATTTGAGAATCAAGCAATAATAAAGTCTATTGAGTTTAGTAATACATATTTAGACGATGTATTTACAGATGAAGGAGTACGTTCATTTAGCCAACTCTATGATGTAAAAATAGAGATAACTCCTAAGCAAGGAGAAGTGACGTTGAGTGAAAAACCTCGTATAAATAGTCTACTGAAACAATTAGGGTTTACACGTCGACAGCAAAAAACAGATAAACTTACCAATTTTGGTTCTAAAAAAATGATATTAAATAGCCCCTTTTCGAAATCGAATAGGAGTTTTGACTTTGATGATGAAAACCTAAATATAATTCCCGTTGTATACCTTGAAGGACGTATTAAAAATTACAATGATGACGATACACCTGATTTTACTGAGTTGGGCACTCTATGTCAGAATCTATTTCACGATGAAGTATTACCAGAAATAAGGCCTGATTTATATGTGTAAGATTAAGAATTCATTTATTCATTATGTCTTTTCTGAGGCTCGAAAAAGTGAGACTTTGGATATAAATAATGGGAAAAAGACTTTTGTACAAAGAAATGGAAAATATTTGCTTGCCTACCCAATAACTTTTTTTGTATTATGCACGCTTTCTGAAGGATTTAGTAATGACTTTCTCCAGTTGGGGGCCTCTATTCTTTCTATTTTTATAGGTTTGTTTCTCACTTCATTGGTTTTTGCTTTAGATAAGTTTTATATTCGCACAAATAATAATTTGGGAGATTATAAGTTATATGTGAACGAAAATGAGCTGAACCGAAATATCGAGATTTCTATTGATAAAATCGACTTTCAGAATGCTCAGGATAAACTTTGGCAGAAACAATCTTTATATTACGTGCAAAAGTTCAATGTTTTGGTAGGAAAGAGCGTAATTGTTGGGATATGGGCTTTGGCATTGATTTGTGTAAATGTTATGTATTCAAGTTTTTTTAGTGTAGATCTTGCTAATTATACTACGGCTCCAATTACTTTACAATCCTTTTTGATATTCTTAAAATTATTATCGGTGATTGTAGTTCGATTTTTAATTTGTTATTTTATGATAGAGGTCTTTTATAATACGATTGGAATTATAAGTAGTATGGTAAACTTCATGTCTGTAAGAATAAAAAAGTAAGTTAAGCTTTATTCATAAATTAGTAATTATGACCGAAACCAACCGCATAGAATATAAAAGAGAATTGACCTCGGAACTTGATATAGAAAAGGAGGTTGTAGCGTTCCTTAACTACAAGGAGGGCGGATACATCTATATCGGCATTGATAAAGATGGCTCAACTGTGGGCGTCAGTGATGTAGATGATTGTATGTTGAGGTTGAAAGACCGTATCAAGCATAATATTTCGCCTTCCGCTATGGGCCTATTCGATATTGCTGAGGAGCAACAGGATGGGCGAAGCATTATCAAAGTTACAGTGGCAAGTGGTATAGAGAAACCATATTTCAAAACGAAGTATGGAATGACTCCGGGAGGTGCATATATGCGTGTTGGGACATCGGCAGAGCCGATGCCACAAGAGCAGATTGACCGTTTGTTTGCTATGCGTACCCGCAACTCTATCGGGCGCATTGTGTCCAATCGTCAGGATTTGAGTTTTGAGCAATTGCGTATCTATTATGATGAGCGAGGCAAGAGACTTAATGATAATTTCAAGCGAACATTGGAATTGCTTACAGATGATGGGAAGTACAACTATGTGGCATATCTGTTAGCTGATGAGAATAGCAATTCAATCAAGGTTGCGAAATATTCCAGCCTTGACCGTTGCGATTTGGTGGAGAACAACGAGTATGGATATTGCTCTCTCATAAAGGCAACCAAGAGTGTATTGTCAAAGTTGGATATCGAGAACAAAGTGGCTGCGACCATAACTCCAATGGAGCGTATTGAAACTCCATTGTGGAATAAGGTTGCTTTGCGTGAAGCTGTCATCAATGCCATAGTACATAATGACTATTCGTTTGAGGTACCACCCAAGTTTGAGATATTCCCCGATAGACTTGAAATTACATCTGCTGGTCGCTTGCCCGAATCTCTCACAAGAGAAGAGTTCTTCAATGGTATATCCATTCCACGCAATAAGGAACTGATGCGTATCTATCGCGATGTGGAATTGGTAGAGTCGTTAGGTTCTGGTATTCCGCGTATTTTGCGAGCATACGGTGAAGATTGCTTTAAGTTTACAGACAACTTTATTCGCATAATTTTGCCTATAAGTGTGCAAGATGGCACCCAGTCGGCACCCAGTCGGCACCCAGTCGGCACCCAGTCAGTACCTAATATTGAAAACCTTGACAAACTGATTGTATTCTGTACTGAAGCACGTTCTTTTGGTGAGATGTTGGCTTTTATGGGGCTTACTGATAGAACAAAATTTAGGAGAAAATATATTCATCCACTTCTGGAGGCTGGTATATTGGAGCAGACTATGCCAGAAAAACCTAACAGCAGGAATCAGAAGTATCAATTGACGGATAAAGGATTTAATTTATTAGATTCTCAAGAACATAATATATATAACGTTAAGGCAATAAAGCAAGATGGACTATGAAGGATAAACTAATAACCTTGGAAGAGATAAAAGAGGCCTATAGGAAGCTTAAAACTCATGTTTACAATGATAGTTTTAACTTAAGACTAAGAATAAAACTTGCGAACTTTGAATATAACAAAAATATAGAGTTGTTATTCGAAGAACTCCTAAGGGATATTATTAACGATAATATAGATAAATACCTCTCAAATATTAGTGCATATATTTTACCAAAGAAAGTGCCATCTAAAAAACTTGACAATACAAACATCGTTCGTAACGACGTGTGCGGTTTGTTTGATGACATTGATTTGACTGAGGAAGATTACAATTTTTATATAGATGCACCTATTGAAATTTATTTAATAGATGTTCTATGGATGATGAAAGAGGGATTTTTGCTAATTGATAGTCAAATTAAAAATGATTGTTATGGCAATTCATTAGTTTTTGAAACTAATAATGATTCGTATGGAATTAAGCATGGTCATTATCTTTTTGAAAGATATTTCGACAAATATCAGAAATGGCGTGATAATGGAATAAAAATAGCACGTGAACAAACTCAACATAAAAACGATGTGTTATTAGTTTGCCTTGATATTCAGAGATTTTATCCAACTTCACAGATTGATTTCTCTAAAATTCAAGAAATTTTGCAGAACAAGAATTCGAGTTTATTCCTAACAGCCATACTTGAACGTATCTATGTTAGATATCAAAATGTATTAGACGAGATTAATGGGATAAAAAGTAAATGTCCTCAACTTCCAATAGGTTTGTTATCTGCAGGAATAATTGCAAATTGGTATTTGTCTGATTTTGATAAAGAGGTTAAAGAACGGTTTAACCCCATATATTATGGCCGGTATGTAGATGATATCTTCATGGTGTTGGGAAATGTTAAGCCAGATAATCGCGAGGATTGGTTTGATAAAAAATTCCTCTATGACAAAGATTCTCCACTCATTGTTAAGAATAATAATAAAAAGAATAAAAGCTATCAATTACATTCGCATAGCAATCTCTATATAAATTGTAAAAAATTAAAACTATTCTATTTTGCCCCTAATCATTCTTTGGCAATACTAGATAATTTCCAAAAGAGATTAGATGAAAATAGTAGTGCATTCTGGTTTTTGCCAGAGGATGATGAAAATGAGACCTTAAATAGCAAAGGATTTGATGTAATTTACGATGATACTATCAATAAGTTTAGAGAAATATCGGGAATTAAAAATAGTAAATATGGAGTTTCTGTATTCCTGACCAAGCAAATTAAAAAAGAAATAATTTGCAGAAACAATGCTAACATAAATCTAAAAGAAGATCTATTTAAGTACTTTATAGGAAATAGATTAATAGATATGTATTCTCTCTGGGAAAAGGTCTTTACTTATTTTGTTGTAACAAATGACACAGAATCTATTCGAAAATTTGAAAGCTCTATTCATAAGCAGATAGAATTAATTAAAATTAAGGATAATGAAACTAATACCGAATTAATAAGAATCTCATTGCAGATGCATTGTACATATTGCAAATATATGGCAATGGCACTAAATTATGATATGATAGATGCTGTCGAACGCATAGATATGCCTCGCAAACTTAGGTCAACTTATCTAATTAGGCAACATTACACTCCATTCCCAATTGTAATCTATACAGATTCTAAAATAAAAAATATTATTTCTTCCAATATATATGATAAGCTATTGACTAACGATAATATCAACTTAACAATTAATCCAGTAGCCCCGCATATTAATCCACGTAAAATACATACTCACGAAATATGTTTAATTAATCTTTTAAATTATATAAAAAACTTTTCTGATGATCGTTCTTCTTTTGATTCCAAGAAATTAATAGATAAACTTACAACCTATGATTTATGTAGTGATATAAATTTATCCCAATGTAAATACATTGAATTGAAAAATAATGATAAAAAACGACAAGTTGATATCCCAAAGTTCATTTGTAAGGATAACAAATATGAGAATGCTAGACAACAAATAAAGATTGCACTATCTAATATCAAAATCGACAATAACGATATAATATCAGCTATTAAAGGTACACCTATCCTTAATTCCGTAAAAAGAGAAAGGCATTTTCATTTGATAAATTTGTCAACAGAAGAAAAGGTTGACTGTCTGATTCTTCCAGAGGTTAGTTTGCCTAAAGAACTATTAATAACTTACGCCGAACATTCAAGGAGGAAGCAACAATTGATAATTGCTGGTATTGAGCATATTGTATCAAATAATAAATGCTATAATTTTTCAGTAGTTTTTCTACCATATATATACAGAGGGAATAAAGAGGTCTTCATACTCCCAAGACTTAAGAATCATTATTCACCTGATGAGAGTAGAGAAATATTAAAATACAAAGAACAGGTCCCAATATTATCTACTTCTATTTATTACTTGATTAATTGGCAGGGGGTACAATTTACTGTATTTAATTGTTATGAATTAGCGGATGTCCTCCATCGTTCCCTTTTTAGATCAAAAATAGACATTATGTTTGCTATAGAATATAATAAGGATACATATTATTATAGCAATATTGTTGAATCGACTTGTAGAGACTTGCATTGCTATTTTATTCAAGCAAACACATCCGATTATGGTGATTCAAGACTATCTATGCCAAAGCGCTCTGTTGAAATGACTCCTGTAAAAATCAAAGGCGGTGACAATGATACTATAATTACATTTACCGTTGATATAAAATCATTACGTGATTTTCAACAACAGTCTACATTGTTTCAAAATAAGGAGGAGTTTAAGAATACACCTCCTGGATATGACCACGATTTTGTGTCACAACGAGAACCTAAATAATATTTATTATTAAGAACACACTTACTCAACCTATCATATAATATGCAAAAACCACACTTTTTCTATATTTTATGATAGGTTACGATTATGAACCATTTTAGTAATTATAACTTTACATCACGAAAAAACATACAATTTATCACGCTATGCAAGACAATAACACCTTTTCCAATTTTATTGATACTTCGAAACCAAACCAATCAAAGCATCAATTATTAACTCTTGTTTCTAACAAAATTAAACAGATATTCAAGGAGAAAAATTCGCCTAATTTTCAACTAAAACACATCGACATTCAATATTTCTACAAAACCTACGAAATAAAAGTTCGTTTTATAGATTCAGATAGGCACTCTCATTTATTTCGCATTGCCGCTCACGACTACACCGATGAACCCAACTTTGATTGCACCAACATAGATATAGAATATCGCTTTAAAGGCCATTTTAATGAAATAGACCTTCCTCACGATTGCGACTATCTTTTCTCTGATTTCATTCTTAATGAATTGTGGAAAGAAAACATTATTGCCTATATCTTCCCCAGCTATAATAATACCATAACCATCAGGTCAACCTATGCCAACCTCGTTAGCAATTTCCTATATTTAACCAACCTAATCGAAACTAATCTAAAGCCGATATCTTGGTTTTATGAGAGGGAGCATTTATGGCTCTATCGCAAAGAGGCTTCACACCTCACCATTTCATTGCCACATCTTCGCCACGAAGCATTTATGGGACGATGGAAAGATGTTGGGCCAAATAATATTTCATTAAGAGCGAGCCATAACTATTCGTTCATTTCCCTCTCCTACTCCGAGCCTAATCTTTATAACCAACATTTCGTAATAGGATATAATAGCGACCCAGACGGTTTATTAGACGAAAATCTAAAATGCTCCTATATCTTTGAAAATTTAGCAACCGACCCCATTCGATATGAATATTTAGAACAAGAAAATCTAAAATTCACTCAATTTGCAAGTCACATTCTCGAACTCACATTTTCACACGAAGCCGAAATTTTGCGCAAAGAAAAAGCCATTGTTATTCACATTAAAAATCCAGGACTCGTGGCGCAAAAATATGGTCTTTTTCTCGATTTGATGCTTTCACTCAAGGATGCATATAAAGCCGATCCGTTCCCTTGTTCTGATAAATTCACCGCAATCAAATCTCAATTTGAGTCAACATTCCAAACCGAGTTTGACTCCTCAATTACCGACAACCATATCTTCACTCACGGATATTTTTTAAAACCTCAACCATCATACACATTTATAAATATTGACGAGGAACCTATTGATATCAAAGACCTTTGGGTTGATTTTTGGCTATCATAATTGACATAAAAAATAGCCTCGCCAAATGGCGGGGCTATATATTTTGTGGTTACTCTTGTTGTGTAACCGATAGAGCATTAACGCTATTACACAGTAAGGATTTCTTTTTCTTTTGCTGCGAAGAGGTCATCGATGCGTTTCATGTATTTATCATGAAGTTTTTGAGCTTTTTCTTCGCCGTTTTTCGACATATCTTCGGGCATGCCGTTTTTAACTGCTTTCTTCAATCCTTCGATAGCGTCGCGACGAGCATTGCGCACCGATACTTTAGCTGTTTCAGCTTCAGCTTTACATTGTTTTACAAGAGCCTTACGACGATCTTCGGTCAATGGAGGAATAGTGAGACGAATCACTTCACCATTATTTTCGGGAGTGATACCAAGTTCAGAGTTGATGATTGCTTTTTCAATTTCTTTGAACATAGGTTTTTCCCATGGTGTGATTGCAATTGTGCGAGCATCGGGCACCGAAATGTTTGCCACATTTGAGATGGGCACACCGCTACCATAATATTCTACACGGATACCTTCAAGAATTTTCGCATTTGCTTTACCTGCGCGAATACGAGCAAGAGTTTCATCAAGATACTCAACTGCCAATTCCATTTTTTCTTCAGCAGGTTCCAAATAATCTTTTACTTCAGCCATAATATTATCGTTTTTTAATTAATTTTCAATAGTTTAATATACCAATGTTCCAATAGGTTCACCAGCAATAACTTTTGCTAGATTTCCTGGTGTATCCATATCAAATACCACGATTGGCAAATTATTTTCTTTACACAATGCTGTTGCTGTCAAGTCCATCACTTTCAAGCCACGAGTGTAAACTTCATCATAAGAAATTTCGCTAAACTTAGTTGCTGTAGGGTCTTTTTCGGGATCGGCAGTGTAGATGCCATCAACGCGAGTACCTTTCAACATCACATCGGCTTCAACCTCGATGCCACGCAATGCCGAACCTGTATCGGTAGTGAAGAATGGGTTACCTGTTCCACCTGCCATGATTGATACTGCACCATTATTGAGGGCTTCAATTGCTTTCCATTTGCTATAATGCTCTCCGATAGGGTACATATTCACGGCAGTAAACACTTTGGCTGGTTGTCCCACTGCTTCAAGAGCCGAACTCAATGCAAGCGAGTTGATTACAGTAGCAAGCATACCCATTTGGTCGCCTTTTACACGGTCAAAACCTTTTGATGCACCCGACAAGCCACGGAATATATTTCCACCACCTATCACGATTGCCACTTGCACTCCTTGCGAAGCGATTTCTTTAATTTGAGTTGCATACTCGCCCAAACGCTTAGTGTCAATACCATAACCTTGCTCACCCATTAGCGACTCACCGCTGAGTTTTAGCAATACTCTTTTATATTTAGTTCTCATTGTAGTTGTTTTTTATTTGAGGTTATTACGACAAAGATAACACATTAAAACGATATTTTGCAAAATTTACTCAAAGAATATTCATTAAGGCAATTTGTGAATAAAAATTTGGAACATTCCAACTATAATGACTAACTTAGCAGATTGTAATAACTATCAAAGAACTCTTAACCTAAAACTTATATTAAAACATGATAAATAATCATCGTTATTGCGTGATAATGTGTGGTGGTATCGGTAGCCGTTTCTGGCCTTATAGCCGTACCGACCGCCCTAAACAATTTATAGACTTCCTTGGCACTGGTCGCACATTGCTCCAAATGAGCTACGACCGAGTGTTACCTATCGTACCTAAAGAAAATGTTATCGTTGTTACCAATGCTCAATATGCCCCATTGGTAAAAGAACAGTTGCCCGACTTGCAAGACGACCAAATATTGCTCGAACCTGCTCGTCGCAACACTGCTCCATGTATTGCATGGGCTGCATGGCACATCGCCGCTCGCGACCCCGAGGCAAGCATGATTGTTACTCCAAGCGACCACCTCATCACTCGCGAACGCGACTTTGAAAACAGCATCATCAAAGGATTTGAATTTGTTGAGAACAACGATGCGCTACTCACTCTTGGCATCACCCCCGTGCGCCCCGAGACTGGCTATGGATATATCCAGATTGGCGACAATGTTGCTGAAAGCATAAGCAAAGTGAAAACTTTCACCGAAAAGCCTAATCTTGAACTTGCTAAAGTATTCTTGAGCACAGGTGAGTTTTTCTGGAATTCGGGCATTTTCTTGTGGAAAGTTTCATCAATAAAAAATGCTTTCTACCAACATGCATCAAACATAGCAGCTCAATTTGATGCCGGTGCCGACCTCTTTGGCACTCCTCGCGAAACAGAGTTTATCGAAGAGCAATTCCCAGCTTGTGTAAACATTTCAATCGACTATGCAATCATGGAAAAAGCCCCCAATGTTTATGTTGAATGCGTCACATTTGGGTGGAACGACCTTGGCACTTGGAGCGCTCTTTATGACAACTCTCCAAAGAACTCCGACCACAATGTAACTCAACGCTGCAATGTGCTTGCTTACAATTCTACTGGCAACATTTTTGCCGTTGAAGGCGAAAAACTCATTGTAGTTGAAGGGTTAAAAGATTATATCATTGCCGATGCTGGCGATGTGTTGCTTGTGTGCCCTAAAAGCGAAGAACAACGCATCAAGCAGATGGTTAATGACTGCAAACTAAAATTTGGCGAAAAATATTTATAATTTGAGACTAAAACTTTTCATATTAATAACCACACTCATGTCGGTCGTAGCATCGGCCACCGACTATGATGTGTTACAGCGTAGAGCTACAATGTTTTACGACCAAGAGGAATGGCTCAGTGCATCGGCAATGTACACGCTCATGATTGACCAACGCCCTCAAGTGGTCGATACCTATAGCCGAGCTATCATTTCGGCTGCGATGCGCAACGACACCCTCATGCAAACCGATTTGCTCGAAAAATCATTCCAAAATCATATCCCATTTGATTCGCTCTACAGCCATGTCAAGACTCTAAGTTTCGACCTTGGGAAGACCGATTTATATGAGAATTTTCTATTGCGCACACAAATGAGTTATCCATGGCTGTCGCGAAATATCGATTCGCAACTACTCAAATATTACTCATTCCGTCGCAATGGAACTAAAATGGAAGAGTATGCACTGAAGATGCTCAACGGCATAGAGAACAAGCCCGAAAGCATCCCCTTTAGAGAGATACTCGCCGATGCTTATTTGCTCCAAGGAGAGAAGAACAAGGCTATCGAAGCCTACTATTCAATTCTCAAACTCGATGCCGATAATTATGATACACTTATCGAGTTGGGCAATTGTTACTATTCGGCTTTTATCGAAGATAATAGCGATAGTGAATCAAAGAAATTGGCCATTGAGCACCTACTAAAAGCCAATTCTATTAAACCCACTCCTTTTGTCACAAAAATTCTCTCCGAGTTACAACCACCTACGAAATAATTTAAATTCATTATAAATGAACACCTCAACCAACAAAAATTTCATTGAATTAATCATCGAAAAATTCAAACGCCCACAAGTGTGGGGATTCTTTGTTTCGGCTATAATAATGATAGTCATATCTTTTTGCTACTTCTACCCCGATGCTGCGCAAGGGAATGTATTGCAACAATATGATATGATTCAAGGTGAAGCCGTTGGACACGAAGCAAAAGTTTTTCAAGAACAAACAGGCGAAAAAACATGGTGGACCAACTCGCTTTTTTCGGGTATGCCCATGTTTCAAATCTCTCCATCATATTCATCAAATGCACTTTTTGAATGGGTAAACACCATCTATGGATGTGGACTCCCCACCCCTGCCAATCTATTGATGATGATGATGATGGGATTCTTTATCCTTTTATTGGCATTTGGCATGAAATGGTGGCAAGCCCTCATTGGAGCCATAGCCTATGGATTCTCATCCTACTTCATAATACTCATTGGAGCCGGACACATATGGAAATTTGTCACTCTCGCATATATCCCACCCACAATAGCAGGTATTGTGCTTTGCTATCGTGGCAAGTATCTACTTGGTGGCGCTCTTGCAGCAATGTTTGCAATGATGCAATTGGCTTCTAACCATGTGCAAATGACCTATTACTTTGCATTTGTGATTGTGGGATTTGTTATAGCATTTCTCATCTCGGCAATCAAAGAAAAGAAATTCAAACAATGGGGCATTGCCACCGGAACCCTCGCCGTGGCTGCTGTTCTGGCCTTGGCTGCCAACTCGCCAAGCCTTTACAATACCTATGAGTATTCAAAGGACACAATGCGTGGCAAGCACTCTGAACTCACTAATGCTACCGATGCCAACAACCCAAACAAAACATCGGGACTCGACCGCGACTATATAACTCAATATAGTTATGGCCAAGCCGAAACATTCACACTTCTCATCCCCGATGTGAAAGGTGGCTCTTCACAAAACACTCTTATTGAAGTGGACGAAGCAAAAAATATGTCTCAAAATGATCAATACTACTTGAGTCAAATTCCACAATACTTTGGAGGAGCCGAGGGTACAAGTGGGCCTGTATATGTAGGCGCTATTATCTGCGCACTATTCTTGCTTGGATGCATCATCGTTAAAGGTCCTATGAAATGGACTCTTATCGTTCTCACATTGCTCTCAATACTTCTTGCCCTTGGTCGCAATTGCATGTGGTTTACCGACTTGTTTATCGACTATATACCCATGTATAGCAAGTTCCGCACTGTTGAAAGCATTCTTGTGATAGCACAATTCACCATGCCATTGCTTGCACTGCTTGCCATTAAGCAACTATTTGAAGAAAAAGAGCCTTGGAAAAAATACAAAGTGGCAATCATCGCATCTTTTGGCGTGACATTACTCATATGCTTAATCGGTATTGTTTCTCCATCGGTATTTGGTTCGTTTGTGGGAGAAGGTGAAGTTGACCTTAAGAAACAATACCCTCAAATTTTTGTTGCTATTGAACATGTGAGAGCTACAATGGTTGAAAAAGACAGCTTGCGTAGTTTCATGTTTATTGCACTCACACTCGGTGTTATTGCTCTTTTCGGCACAAAAAAATTATCGCCAAAAGTTTCAGCAGCAATCATTGCAGCATTAGTGTTGTGCGACCTATACACCGTGGGCAAACGATACCTCAACCACGATGACTTTGTTGTTCCCGAACTCACAGTGAGTGATCCATTTGCTAAATCCGAAATCGACAATCAAATTCTTGCCGACACCACAAGTCACTATCGCGTGATGAGTATTCCCGAATTTCATCGTCCACATCCATCTTATCATCACAAAATGATAGGTGGATATCATGCAGCTAAACTCACTCGCTATCAAGATCTCATTGACCGTCAACTCAGTCCTGTAGTCAATATCGACTATTTTGCCGACTTAAGAAGCGACTCAGTTGTAGCATTATATGCGCCCGACCAACAAGGCACTGCTAAAATGCTACAACAAAAATATCGCATTCTCGACATGCTCAATGCTCGCTACATTATCACTCGCGAACAAAAACTCGAACACAATCCTCATGCACTTGGTAATGCTTGGTGGGTTGACAATGTAATATACGCTCCCGATGCCAATGGCGAAATGGCGGCTCTCGATAGCATCAACCCTGCTACAACTGCTGTTGCCGATGCTAAATTCAAGACAATACTTGGCGATGCAACCCCTGCTTCAGAGGGCGACGCAATAAGCCTCACCTCTTATGCACCAAACCGCTTGACCTATAACGCCAAGAGCAAGAACGGCGGCATCGCAGTGTTCTCTGAAGTATATTTCCCATGGGGATGGAATGTGACTATCGACGACCAACCCGCACAATTGGCTCGCGTGAACTATGTGCTACGCGCACTTAAAATTCCTGCCGGCAACCACAAAATCGAAATGCATTTCAATCCTCAATCAATCCACACTACCACCACCCTTGCATCAGTAGCAATCATTATCATCTATCTTGTATTGATTGCTGCAATAGTATTTGCTGTGATAGGGAAACCCAAAGAGGATGAAAACCCAACATCGATTAAGAAAGCCTCAAAATGATAAAATTCAAACGATATTATTCGGCTTTCCGACGCTATAACCGAAGTAAAGGCTTTGGCATTCACTCGCCATTTGCCTTTAACTTCGTGCTTAAAGTGCTTCGTGAGCGCAGCCCATATTATGCCTACGATGATATCCATGCCGCACATTGGGAAGCATCACGATTATCTTCGGCCAAGGAGCGCAAACACTTGATATCGTTTAAATATGCCAAGATGATTTTTCGCACAGCGTGTCACTTCAATCCACAGGCAATGCTACAAATAGGCACGAGCCATGGCATTGCATCCAAGGCACTCTTGAGCGTTTCATCATCATCACACCTATACTCCTATCTTGGCATTAACTATCAACGCAAAATATATGAATCGGCAACTACCGACATAGCCCACCGCATAACAAAATTTGATGACATCGCCTCGGCTATTGAGACATATAACTCGACATTAAAAGACTCCGACACTCCATTTTTATTAATAAATCACATCGACAAGGGTGCAAAACTTGTTGTCGAGACAGCCTCTCAAGCAATTTCCAATGGTGGCGTCGTAATAGTGTGCAATATCAACAAAAACCATACTATAAAAAATTCTTGGGGAGAAATAAAATCATCAATGACTCATGGAATGAGTTTCTCTAATGATAAAATAGGCATTATAGTGGGCTTTAAACATCTACCATTGCAACATTTTTCGTTATGGTTCTAAAGCAATACTCGGCATATCTATTGCTTGAGCGCGGTTTGTCAAATAACACCCGAGAAGGATACCTCAACGATGTCAAGAAACTGTTAAACTACCTCAACGAAAACAACCTTTCACTCAAGGATGTTTCGCTCGACCATCTCCACAATTTCATTGCCACTCTTCACGACCTGGGCATATCTTCTCGCTCACAAGCTCGCATCATTTCGGGTATAAAATCATTTTTCAGGTTTCTTAAACTTGAAAACCACATCGACACCAACCCCACTCTACTCCTCGAATCTCCTCGCGTGGGTCGCAAACTGCCCGAGGTGCTTTCTATTGAGGAAATCGATGAAATGATATCGTGCATCGACCTATCGACCAACGAGGGACAACGCAATCGAGCCATTATCGAAACACTATATAGTTGTGGATTGCGAGTGAGCGAACTGATTAACCTCGAAATCAACAAAATTTTTCTTGAAGAAGAATACATTGTTATCAAGGGGAAAGGTAACAAAGAGCGCATTGTACCCATTTCTCCCACTGCTATACACGAAATAAAACTTTATCTCGACGACCGTCGTCATCTCGACATAAAACCGGGCGAGGAAAACATATTGTTTCTTAACCGTCGCGGACGCCGTTTGACTCGTGTAATGATTTTTTATATCATAAAGCAACTGGCCGAACTGGCCAACATTCGCAAAGAGATAAGTCCACACACCTTGCGCCACTCTTTTGCCACCCACCTACTCGAAGGGGGTGCCAACCTACGCGCCATTCAGCAAATGCTCGGACACGAAAGTATCTCCACCACCGAAATCTACATCCACATCGACCGCACTCGCCTACGCGAAGAAATTCTATCTTTCCACCCAAGAAATAAATAATAGACATTTGTTATACTTGAATTTTATCATTGTTTAAGTTTCCCTATTGTTTTATTAAAAAAATCCTTATCTTTGTGACGCATATCGCTTGCAGAAGCCCGATATGGGTAAATGTGGGTGGGTAGGCAGACATTTTAGAAAGCGTTTACTTACGCTCTTTCTTGACACTCAGAAATCTGGAAAATTTCAATCACAGTCAAGGATGAAGCAATGGTAGATGCCTTAGGATATGTATATATTCATGGGTTAGTACTCGTGCTAATCGGTGTATTTTATCATATTCAGCGTGAGGCTTCTGCGTTGCTCGTTCTACTGTGATGGGCAATCCAGGGCCTCTGAGTGTGGGACGAGTAACAAGTATGGCTCTCACGCTTTTTTTATATTTCCACATTTAGGGAGTCAATGTGGTAATTTTCGGCCTAATGGTCATTTTAGTTGGTAAAACCTTTGTAAGTTGCTGATAATGATTAACTTTGGGTATTTGAAAATTTATGAATAAAAAATCTGCTTTTTCTGTGGCTCAAAATCCATAATAAAAT
>JAZRLP010000007.1:0-77208 GCA_045646905.1 Muribaculaceae bacterium | reverse complement strand
CTTATTACTACTGTCACTCAAATTATACAATGCTGCCTCCAACAAACTCTTTTCAAAACTTGTTTCCAAATAGGGCAATATGTTTTGCTTTAATATATCCATATTTTTTTATTTCTGTTGTATGTCAAGTTACATATTATTAATAGAAGGTTATACTGTATTTTAACAAAAGACTTTACACACGAAATTTTGAAGAACATGTTTCACTGCGTCACAAATACCCTCCAACTACCATCTTTCTCTCCACGCTCAACATACTTCTTTTGGATGAGTTGATCGAGCAATTTCTGAATGGCCGCAATGCTGATACCAGTAATCTCACGCATGTCAGCTAAAGTGAGTGTTGGCTCGGTGCGCATAGCGTTAAGGATTTTTGTATAGTTCGGGGTGCGGAATACAATTCGTTCACCGTCGTACCACCATACATTCTCATTCTTCTCGCTTATAAACAATACATCATTATACACCTCTGTCGCTACTAAGTCATTGAAGTATTTCAGGAACGGACGGATATCCTTGATGTCTGCATGAGCACCATCGCTAGGTACTGGTCCAACCTCAAGATCGGCTTGGTGCAAAGCTTCCAAGTACTCACTCTTCTTGCGACTACGAACTACAATCATCGGGTAATCGTGACGAGTAAGGATAAAGTTCACCATCAGTCGGGCAATACGACCGTTGCCATCTTCAAATGGGTGGATGCGTATATAACGGTAATGAAATAAAGCTGCCAGTTCTATCGGAGAAAGTTTTCCCTCTTGTTCTGCCTTATTGTACCAGTCAATCAAGTCGGACATTAGACTAGGAGTCTCTTCCGGTGAAGCATACTCAAACCTGTCTCCATATCGTGTAATCACACTATTAGGACGAGTTTTATATTGTCCTGCATGTATCACATAGCTTGTCTGCACTCCACCTGGCAAATTACGATATACCGTATAATCCTCACGCAACAACGTTTGGTGTAACATTCTAATAAAGTTCTGTGTCAAAGGGGCTTCTTTTACCTTAGCCTCTTCTGTCATCATGCGCAAACCTACATTGCTTGCAGTCATCTCTTGCACATCACGCACGCTTGCCTCTCCAATTACTTTTCCAAAAAGCAACAAGATTTCCGTCTGACCATAAGTCAGTGTATTACCTTCTATATGGTTACTATTATAGTTGAAGTCCACCGTAAAACGACGACTAAGCCTATCCCTATCCTTCTCTGATAATGGTTGCAACTCTTGCCACGCAGCCAAAGCTTTCTTTATATTTAGGTATTTCATATAATCTCTTATTTGTCATTACGCACCGCAAATATACAAAATGTTTTTAATATGGTTGTATTCTTACAACCTTTTTCGCAACTTTTTGATAAATTTCGGCTATTATTGATACACAAAAATAAGGATGCTCACTGATGTGGCATCCTTATTTATATATTCAGGTGTGTCCTTGATTTATCCTTTGAGCCAAGTGTGGCGGGCTACGCTGTAGATGGGCACAAAGGGGAGAATAAGTGGTGTACGCTTGATATAGGCTTGGAATTCGGGGATAGAGCCATACACCTCAGTTTGGCGTAGTTCGAGGCGTCGAGCTCCACTAAACATCACATACACAATGCCGATATAGCCCAACAATGCGATAACCCATTGCCACACGCTACAACATGCACCAAAACATATCACAAAACTACCGGTCCACATCAACACCTCGCCAAAATAGTTGGGGCAACGCACAATGCGATACAATCCTGTATCAACATAACGATGTGGATTCACTTTCTTTGCAGCACTCTTTTGTGCATCGGCAACCATTTCGATTAGTACGCCCAATGTTGCCAATACTGCGCCAATCCATGCCCACACTTCATTCACAGCCAATCCCTCTTTGAGGTTGTCGAGATAAAATGCTGCAGGACTCATCTGTCCCACATAAAGCAATGCACACGAAATCCATATCATAAACATTACGAATATAGGTTTGCGCGCTGTATTTTCGGGTTGATATAGAATTTTCTTATACGACGCCGACTTGCGCTCACGAATAAAGAGATACAATGCAAGACGAATGCCGTAAACAAACAACACTCCACACAATATTGCCACCGGGAGAGTCATCTCACTCCAATACATCTCCACCGTAGCAACCGAAAGTGCCGAGATTGACAACCCATAACCGATACTAAAAAAGTAGATAAAGTAGAACCAACCTACCGATGACACGATAAACGATACAATTAAAAAGATCAACAAGTAAAACATAATACTACGGCTTTTAGTGTTTATTTACCCACAAAGTTACGGGGACTTATTTAACAATGAAATATATTAAAGATTTTTTTAGAAGCTACATTGAACTATTAACATAATAAAAATATGACAATTATAGAATTAATATCCTTGCATATAAACCTTTGTTTCCTCTGCCGTATCTACAAAATATGAATTTTCACTTTGTTTCAATGCATTATAAACGAGAATATAATCTCCGCTTGCAGTTGCAAGATTCAATATTAGCAGTATGGCATATATGAATTTATCATCAAGCATCAACAAACAAAGTAGATTTATTAATCCCAGAACAATGACAGGAGCTAATGCGATAATGACATATTGAATTTTATCAAAATATGCCTCACTGCCAACTGCAATTGTCGGAATTTTTATTCTTACTTTTATTTTTCCTTTCGAAAAGATTGATATAAAAATGAGATGTACCAATTCATGAACTACAATAAAGCCAATTACCGATAGTATTATTACAAAAACAGGGATAGTATTATGAACATAAACCTTTGACAAAGACAGCAAACCAGAGCCAATGCCAGCTATCAGTAAAAATATCACCGACAATATAGTTTGTTCTTTTCTGCCGTTAACACTAAAACTACCTATTTCCCTATAGTTAAGGTTTTCAACACCCATATAATGGTCTACATTTAATTTAGCACATCTTTGCAGTAAGTAGCTCGGTCTTCAAATACGAATATACATATTGCGAACTTTGGAAGTAAAGACCAGTATTTGGATTACATAATTTGGCATATGTTTCAGAGCCATATAACGCATCAAGAGCTTCGAGAACAGTCATGTCAAAATCATTAGCAAGGAATTCTGCTAAATCGGTGGCCAAAGCCTCTTTCATGTAATTAAAATCAGCATTTGTCATAGCCTTGAAAGATATTTAATAGACTTTTCCGTTCCAAAATAGTATTGGAATGTAATTCCCTTCATATATTTTAGTCTATTGAGGAACTCAGTTTTATCAATAGAACCATCTTTGAGTTTGCGAATCTGCAAACCCACTTTATCATTAGCTATCGGACCATAAACTATATCATATTGTTCTACTTCATGCCCCTCTCTATTTGCAAACACAAAATCAGCCCACTCTTCAGAATATTCTTTAAACACTTTTACACGGAGGTTCGAGTTTTTCAGCATTTCAACATCAAACTCAAACGTTGTTACAATAGGTTCACCACCCAACAAGACCGATTTAAAATTTGCCATTTCCATAGCTTGCTCTTCTCTCTCCGACAAATAAAAGCCTTTACCAAAATCCTTATTAGGCTTTGACATTTCTAAATCTATCTTGTCAATATCCATATTTGATCCGTGATACAATATCATAACTGTCCTCCTTTTTTACGACAATAGATGGCTACACTATCCACCGCCTCATAAAAATCAAGGGTATGGATAATTCCATAATTCTGCTCAACGAAATCAACCCCCTTATACATACGAAGATATCTGTAAGCTTGATTTTCAGTCAAGCCAAATCGTTTAGCGAATTCATTTACTAAAGCAATTATGTACTCTATTATATCTCGAATGTTGTGTTTCATATAGTTATACCTAAAGCATTATACTGCAAAGATAATACATTTTTCTAAAAATGATGCACTTATATATTCTATTTTCACTTAATACCACATCATCATTAATTTCCACTACGACGAAAATTCCCCAATATTATATATAACACCTAAGATTCAATTTTGTTTTCACTATTCAAATGTAAAAATCACATAATAATAAAAAATAGCACTCGATTGAAGTGCTATTTTATTTTTCAACCAAGGGATTCACAGAGAACGCATACATAACACAGTTTCCACCTACAGAGCTTGCATATCTCAATTTTTTTTCATATCTTTGCATAAAATCACAACATTAATCTTTTAATTCTAAGCTTATGAAAATTCTTCACACCAGCGACTGGCATTTAGGCCACACCCTTTACAGTTATGACCGAGAAGAAGAGCAAAAAGACATGCTCCGCCAAATGGTTGAAATCGTCGAAAAACACAAGCCCGATTTATTTTTATTAGCAGGCGACATCTATCACACTTCGCAACCATCGTCTTCGGTGATAAGAATGTTTGTTGATGCCATTGACGCAATTCATAAAGCCCACCCCGATATGACAATCGTGGCTACAGCTGGCAACCATGACAGCGGTTCGAAACACGAAATTTTCCGCACCCCATGGCGAGATAGCAAAATTTACGCCATAGGCAATCTTTCAAGGGACAATATAAACGACCACATCATCTCAATTCCTGGCAAAGGATATGTCGTAGCTGTTCCTTACACATACGAACGAAATATTCCCGACAGATTTTTCCAACAACTCCTCGATGCTGTAGCCGAGATGAATAGCGAAAATCTACCAGTTGTAATGACTGCCCACACCACCGTAAAAGGCTGTGATTTCACAGGGCACGAAAACACAAGCGAAAACACAATTGGCGGCATCGACTCTATCGACATCAAGCAAATGGGCGAAGGCTATGACTACCTTGCACTTGGACATATTCATCACGCACAATTTGTCCACACAGGCAAGCATAATGTGCGATATAGTGGCACTCCTATCGCAGTAAGTTTCGACGAGAACTATAGCCACACAGTGAGTCTTGTTGAGATAGGAGCACATGGCGAGCAACCAACCGTAAAAGAAATCGGAATCAAAAACATTCACCCCTTGGTTACACTCCCCACCGAGGGATTGGCATCGTGGGAAGAGGCGAAAAAACTCTTCGCCGATTACCCCAACGACATCGCGGCCTATATACGCCTCAATGTTGAGGTGGACGATATACTCCCACCAAACGCCAACGATGAGGCTCGCTCAATTGCCAATAGCAAAGAGTGCAAATTTTGCATCATCAACGCCAAACGCAAAGAAAGAGAGAAGACCGAAGCAAAAACCCTTTCGATTCAAGAATTTCAAGCCGAGTCTCCACTCGACATTGCAATGCGCTATGCCAATGATATAAATCGTACATTTGACGATGAAATGAAAGACCTTTTCAACGAAGTAATTAGAATCATAAACGAAGAAACACGCAACAAATAATTAAGGAGGGATCGACTATGAAATTTCAAAAACTTACAATACACAACATCGCATCAATCGAAGATGCTGTTATCGACTTTGACGCACAACCATTGGCCGACAGTGAGGTATTCTTAATCACAGGCAAAACCGGTTCGGGGAAATCTACCATCCTCGACGCAATTTGCCTTGCCCTTTTTGCCAATACTCCTCGATTTCATGGCACGAGTATGCAAGGTCATACCTCCGAAAATAGCAAGATGACAATAAAAGACCCTCGTCAACTCATGCGCCGAAACACAGGTGAGGCTTTTGTCGAACTCACCTTTATCGGCAGCAACGATGTCCCTTATAAAGCGACTTGGAGTGTCCATCGAGCTCATAATAAGGCTGATGGCACTATCCAACATAAAGATTGGACTCTCAAAAACCTCTCTAGCGGCAACATCCTCTCCAATGACAAAGAAATTGAAGCAGAAATTGCACGAGCAATAGGGCTCGATTTCAACCAATTTTCTCGCACAACAATGCTAGCTCAAGGCGAATTCACTCGTTTCTTAAATAGCAACAACGACGAGAAAGCCTCAATCCTTGAAAAGATTACAGGGGTTGATATTTACTCCAAAATTGGAGCCAAAACAGCTGTTATCACTGGAGAGAAAAAACGCGAATGGGAAAATGCAAAGCAACTCATCGAAGGGATAAAACTTCTCTCCGATGATGAAATATCGGCTCGCAATGAGAGTCTGAAAGAGATTGATACTGATTTAGAAACGGCTCAAAAGGCTCACAACGACAACATCGTCAAACGCGAATGGCTTAACAAAAACAAAGACCTTGCACAACAAATAGCCAACGCCGAGGCCAATCTAAAACAAGCCACTGAAGTCACCAATAGCGACGAATTCAAACGAAAAGAGCAACTCGTTGCCGACTGGAATGCCACTTTTGAAGCTCGCAACTGGTTGGCCGAAAAGAAAAAGAGCCAAAAAGCCCAAGCCGAGAACGAGGAACAACTCTCATCGTTAACTCACGAATTTGAGGATTTGCTAAATGGGTTACTCAAAGAAGAACAAGAATTGAGCGAAATTCAACAACGAATCGACTCAATTAACAAATTCCTTGCCTCCGAAAGCCATAAAGCCCACGCATACGAGAATATCCAAACAATCAAAGGACATCTCCTCTCCATCATCAACGGTCGCAAAATGATTGAAGATAAAAATCGTGAGTTATCAAAAGAGAACGAAAATCTCAACACTTCACTCATTCCGGCTCTAACCGAGGCGCAAAACCAATTAAAACTTATCGCCGATGCTCTAAAGGAAAAAGAGGAAGCAATCGCAACACAAGAGAAAGCCCTCGAATCGCTCAATCTCCCCCTTGCAAGAGCCACACGCGACAACGAAAGAGATAAGGTAAACAACATAAATACCGCAAAATTACACCTCAACAACCTCAACAAAGTTAAAGCCGACATAGAACGTCAACGCCAAAAACTTGCCACTCAACTCGACAATATAAACAAAAAGAAAAGCAAGGCCGACTCTATGCTCCAACCTCTACAAAAAGCGTTGGAGGATAGAGACCAAAAGAAAGCCGAATACGACAAACAACGCGACACCATCGAGAAGTTTGCCATAGATCTTCGTGCTAAACTACACATGGGCGACACTTGCCCCGTATGCCGTCAAAAGATTGAGACCGAGATTCCAATTGAAGAAGATTTGGCTGAACTCATTAGTGGCGTAAAAAAGGCTGCCGATGATGCTGAACTCTATTATCAAAAACTTGAAGGTGAAAAGAATAAAATCGATGCCGAAATAAACTCCGAATCGAAAAGGTATGACGATGAATTGAAATCGTTAAACAACGACACATCTGTTGCCGATGCCACTCGTCAAGCCCAAGAGGCATGCACAACTTTTGGAATCAATATCGCCGACACCTCATCGGCACTTTCGGCTCTTGAATCATTGGAAAAACTTGCTGCTGAAAACATAGCGAAACTCAACACCGAGATTTCTAATGGAGAGAAACTCGAAAAGGCAATTAAAACGCTTCGTTCAGAGTGCAATGAGATTAGAACCAAGCATGATGCCACAGCCCAAATGTTACAAAGTGCCGAAAAGAGCGTAAATGATTGCAAACATCGCATTGAAACAGCCAAAGCACTCATCTCGACCAAACAAATCGAAGTTAATGAAGCTGTAGCTCAAGCCAAGAGTCTCATTCCATTCAACAACGAATGGGAAGGCGACCCAACAACCTTTGCTCGTCAACTCAACGACGAGGCTACCGAGTATAGCAAACGCTCGGCCGAGAAACAAGATTTGGAAAACAAGTTGCGAAATGCCGAGTCTGACTTGGAAAACCTCAAGGGCATCATCTCAACCATCATCGACAAAATGCCTCAATGGAGCAACCTCCAACCCACCAACGGCAAAAAAGTCACAAACATTCTCTCTCGTGCCACCAGCATCAACTCTAACTCAGCAGCTACCATCGCGCGTCTATATGAAGCGAAGGAAAAAATATCGCAATGTAACCAACAACTCGACTCGTTCTTTGCTGCAACCGACATTGATTCTCAACAACTCAATATCCTTTGTAACTACAATGCCAACGACATTGATGAAATAAATAAACGACTCAGCAAGAGTCGCGAAGATGTAGTTGCGAAAAAGTCTCTATTTGAAAGCAAAACAAAAGAGTTACAAAAGCATCAACTTTGCAAACCTCAAATTGATGATTGCGACACCGTTGAATCACTCAACAGTCAAATCGAACTCCTTGTTGCTCAAATTAACACCTTGAGCGAAAAGAAAGGTGGCATCAACCAAGAACTCAGAGCAAACGATGACAACAAAAAACGCATTGGTGTTCTCAAGGACGATGCCGACAAAAAGATGAAAGAATATCACAAATGGGAACGATTAAACGCCCTTGTCGGCAGTAGCGACGGCAAAAAATTTAGGCAAATTGCCCAAAGCTATGTATTGAACAGCCTAATCATTTCGGCCAATAGCTATATGAAGACATTAACCGACCGATACACTCTAAAGGTAGAGCCTGGCACATTTGTCATCTCGCTCGAAGACGCCTATCAAGGTTATGTTACGCGTTCGGCAAGCACTATTTCGGGGGGTGAAAGTTTCCTTGTATCCCTCTCGTTGGCATTGGCACTCAGCGACATAGGCCAAACACTCTCAACCAATATTTTGTTTATCGATGAAGGATTTGGTACACTCAGTGGCGAACCACTCCGTAATGCCATCAACACCCTACGCACACTCCACTCGCGTTCAGGGCGCCATGTGGGAATTATCTCACATGTCGAAGAACTCAAAGAGCGCATTCCTGTTCAAATCCAAGTAAATCAAGAGGGCAACAGTTCAAGCAGCCAAATAAAAGTTGTGTCATAACGACTTGCTGCGAGAGCCCCCCACATCGACACTCCACTCAATCTCATAACACAAGCACAGCCCACAAGGCTGTGCTGTTATTATTTCCCCTCAACAACAAAACACACCCCACTAACGAAAAGATTCAAAAAACACCCCATCCCTCTCATTTTTTTGCATAATATTTTATAACTTTGTGGGAGAATGTTCATGCATACCAACCAATATGACAAATACAAATAAACTCACCAAAGGACTTCCCTACGACAAGACCTCTGCTATAAGCATATATGAGTATAGCAAAGGCTTGTTAGGTAAAAGTTTGCGCGAGTTTGTATATGACGGATACTCCAAAAAAGAGGGGAAAGGCGGCATAGGACAAATGGTGGAGAATTTGTATTTTTTATTGGAAACAAACAACAATCCTGAAGCCGATTTTTCATCTGCGGGGATGGAACTCAAATGCACTCCTCTCAAATTAGCCAAAAACAATGATTATCTAATTAAAGAGCGATTGGTGTGTAATATGATTAATTATTGCGAGGTTGTTAATGAGAATTTTGAGCACTCGCATTTCTATCTAAAATGTCAGTTAATGTTGCTGATATTTTATTTACACAAAATCGGCTCAGATAAATTAGATTTTGAGTTTATCTTTTCGGTACTTTGGAAACTTCCCGAGAAAGATTTGCTAATTATACGCAAAGATTACGAAACTATTATTGAAAAAATTCGTCGTGGCGAGGCTCATTTATTGTCGGAAGGAGATACAATGTATCTTGGTGCTTGCCGTAAAGGGCAAAAAGGAGATAGCCTTATGTCTCAACCATATTCATCAGAGGGAGCGCCACGCAGAGCATTTAGCCTTAAAATGGCTTATATGCGTACAGTTTTGCAATATGTATTAGATAGTGGACAAAATGCTGTCGCAAATTTTACAATTCCAACCAATCAACTCGTTTCCGAAAAAGAACTCAATGAACTAGGATTTGATGAAATATTACTTAATCGTTTCAAGCCATATATAGGGCAAAATTTTCAATTAATTGCAGCTGAAAAAGGAGTAAATCTCTCAAATAATCCAAAAAATAAATTTGCAATGATTGCTAATGCGATTGCTTCGTCTAATCAATACTCTAATATTAACCTATCCGAGGAATTCATTAAAGCAGGGCTTACGATGAAAACAATTAGAGTCCAACACAATGGAACAATCAAAGAAGCAATGTCTTTTGAAAACATAGATTATATTGAGGTTGCCGATTGTGAAGATTGGTTTGAATCACGCCTTTACGAATTATTCTCAAGCCGATTTATGTTTGTAGTATATAAGGAACAAACTAAAAATCAAGGAGATTATATATTAGATGATGTCTTCTTTTGGACAATGCCTCAAGAAGATTTGGCTTTAGCAGAAGAATATTGGAATCATATAAGAGAAAATATCCTTAATGACCACATATCAGAGGAATATTGGTGGAAAGGAAGAGATAAAAAGAATTTTCATGTAAGACCAAAAGCACAAAAATCAACCGATTTAGTTCCAACTCCTAATGGAGGTTGGGCAAAAAAATTCTGCTATTGGTTTAACAATGACTATGTGCGAAATATAATAGAAGAACGACAACAAGAAAAATGAGTGTAGATAATCAAAATATTCGTGTAGTAGAACTCTTTGCCGGAGTAGGAGGATTTCGCATCGGGTTAGAGAGTGCATCAGATGCATATCAAACTATATGGAACAACCAATGGGAGCCATCAACAAAACACCAAGATGCATCTTTGGTATATCGAGCTCGTTTTGGTAGTGAAGGTCATTCTAATAAAGACATTTGCACAGTCCCAACAAATGAAATACCTGATCATGACTTACTTGTTGGAGGATTTCCTTGTCAAGACTATTCTGTGGCGGCAACTTTAAGCCGATCAGGAGGCATTGAGGGGAAAAAGGGCGTTCTATGGTGGCAAATCTATCGTATACTCGAGGAGAAAGGCGATAAACGACCTAACTATCTATTCCTTGAGAATGTTGATAGATTACTAAATTCGCCTGCCACTCAACGAGGTCGTGATTTTGCCATTATACTAGCCTCTTTGTCCGATTTAGGATATATTGTTGAATGGCGCGTTATTAATGCAGCTGAATATGGAATGCCACAAAGACGCCGTAGGACTTATATTGTAGGATATCAAAAAGATTGTGTTATTGCAAATCAAATTGAAGATGCTAAAAATTGGCTTTTCTTCGATGGCGTAATGGCGAAAGCATTCCCATTTTCACAAAAAGGAAATACTATATCTCAATTTGAAATAACGGGAAGCATTAAAGAGGTTTCGGATAACTTCAACAAAGGGAAAAAAGAAAGCCCATTTGGAACGGCTGGAATAATGATTGACCGCAACATTCTTTCAGTTGATTCGGTGGCATCATACGAAGGTCCAATTCAAACTTTAGGCAATATATTAGTAGATGAAGAATTTGTCCCCGAAGAATTTTACATCTCTGATGAGGATTTACCCAAATGGCAATATGAAAAAGGGGCAAAAAAAATAAATCGTGTTTCAAAAGAAGGCTACGAATATGTATTCTCTGAAGGAGGCATGGCTTTCCCTGATTATTTAGACAAAGCTTCTCGCACAATAATAACTGGAGAGGGAGGGGCTGCACCTTCAAGATTTAAGCATGTAGTAAAAACCCCATCAGGAAGACATCGCAGACTCATTCCAATAGAATTGGAACGACTCAATATGTTCCCCGACAATCACACATATCATCCCGAGGTTTCCGACGGAAAAAGAGCATTTCTCATGGGAAATGCCTTGGTTTGTGGAATCGTGGAAGCAATAGGAAAAAGTCTATATCGAGCAATCTATAACGAAGAGCCTACTTCGTCAAATCCGATATATACAAAACGAGATAAACAACCAGTATTTAAATTTGACTTGTTTGCAGAGGACAATCTAAATCTAGTAGTTAATGCTCCAAAGAAAACTTATAAACTAGATGAAACAAAACATCTTTTGATTGGCTTGGTAAAACTTGATAATCAAGAATATTTCTTGGATGGAGCACCTAGCAAAATCTATTATACTGGCAAAACAAAAGCATTCCCATCTACAATCGCACTAAACAAACTTTACTACTTTATGCCATATATTAAAGGCAAAGGAGTAAAGGACCTTTATCTTATTCGTGTCGCACGAATTGGGAACAAAGCCGAGATAAACAAATCAAGCAAAGATACCGCTCCTCGATTGGTATTTGAACTTGAGTATCTTGAAAGTTTGCCCGAATATAAATCGATTAAACTAAATATATTCAATACTTTTAGAGATACGGTATTGGGAAGTATATTCACATAATGCACAACGAATCAAAGTTATTATTTAACTATTTTACTTATCAATCTAACTAATAATATGAATCGCATTATTTTAATAGGAAATGGTTTCGACCTAGCTCATGGACTCCCAACAAGATATGACCAATTCATCAATTGGTACTGGGATTTATGGATTTATAAATTAAAGGCATATCCCCAAAATAGCAAAGAAGATGAATTATGTAAATACGAAATTGCTAGATGGGGCTGGAATAGTTTCTTCTTAACAAAAAATAATCCATTAAATCCAATAAAAGGTAAAGAATTAATAAAACACATGCAGGAAAATAAAGCTTATTTTAAATATTCACAATGTGAATTCCTTAAAAATATTAGTCAATCTATTGAGACTAAAGGATGGGTTGATATTGAAAACGAATATTACAAACTGCTCAAAGATTTTATTTCTGCAGATGCCTCAAGTATGGCTATAGCCCTAAACTCCCAACTCACATGTCTTAAAGAGAATTTAATTACGTATTTGAACGAATTACAATCAAATGAATCAATTGCATCCAATTCTATTAAAAGTCAAATTTATGCTCCAATTCTAGAAAAGGACATTGCAATTAATGCTACAAAACACTTAGAAGAGCACATTAATTTTTGGGCTAGACAAAATAAAGCAACATGGAAAACTCGTCTTTCTAACTACAATTTAAATAATCCTTTTTTATTAGACAAAGTTTTTGACTATATAGAAGAACATAGCTTCTCAACAAGTTTTATTGAGTCAAATTTAAAAGAAGATTTAATAAAAGATAACCCTTTTTCGTATTTATTGCTACCAGACAATATTCTCTTACTGAATTTTAATTATACTACAACGCCTAATTTATATCTATATAAAGATTCAAATATAACAACAATAAATTATATTCACGGCAAATTAGATGATTCTAATAGCGTTATATTTGGATATGGAGATGAATTAGATGAAAAATATCACGAGATTAAAAACTTAAACAACAATAAATATCTTGAACACTTCAAAACTCCTAAATATCTAGAGACCGACAATTATCGTAGATTATTGCAGTTTATAGATTCTGCTCCTTTTCAAGTATGTGTTATGGGGCATTCCTGTGGGAATTCTGATCGCACATTACTAAACACCATCTTTGAGCATGATAATTGTATTTCAATCAAACCTTATTTTTATAAAAAAGAGGATGGAACTGATAATTATCTTGATATAATTCAAAATATATCTCGAAATTTTACCGACATGAAGAAAATGCGAGATAGGGTTGTTAACAAGACCTATTGCGAGCCGTTGTCACAAAAAAATCTGAATAATTAACCACATTATACCAATAAATATTGCGACAAAACAACACCAATTATTAAAATATTAAATTATGAATGATTATTCTTTACAATCCGATGTTGAACTTATCAGAAACATCAATTTTTATTTAAAACGAGCTGGTCATCTAAATGACAAATACAAAGTCATTGAGATATTAGAGCGCTGCAGAATTTGCGTATGTTTGAGCGACATCAAAGTATTAGAAAATTTATTAGGTTTTAATATAAGAGAATATATTTTTACTCGTTCATCATACTATCTCGGCATAGATAATTGTTGTTTAAAAAATTTTTCTGATATAAATAAATACATACGTAAATCTCAACCTTTGCCAAAGAACCTATATAGGAAATCAAAATATCCAAAGATTGATTTTGATATTATTAGACTTGCGATACTAAATAGTTTATAAATTTACTGTTAAGCATATAATAAACGAAAACACAGCAAATATATTCATTGCTGTGTTTCTTACTAATTCTTCCCCTCACTCCCCCCCATCCCCAAATTTCACTCTCTTTTTTGATTTTTTGTGGAAAATGTGTATTTTTACATTGTAATAATGCCGTGAAGACATGAAGAATGTTTTTGTTTCGATATATCGTTTTTATGCCGATGGGTTTAAGAATATGACCTGGGGGCGGCAGTTGTGGTGGCTTATTTTGCTCAAAGTCATCATATTATTTGCCGTGCTGCGATTGTTTTTCTTTGAGCCTGTGCTATCGGGAAAGAGCGAAAACGAGAAAATCGAGCATGTGGGCAATGAATTGACAAAATAATAATTTATATAACTAACCTTAAATTGTAAAAACTATGGTTGATACAGCATTAGTCGATTGGTCGAGACTGCAATTTGCGCTGACGGCCGGTTACCATTGGATTTTCGTTCCCCTCACATTGGGACTTGCCATCATTATGGCTTCGATGGAAACTATCTATGTAGTAAAAGGCGATGAGTTTTGGAAAAAAGCAGCCAAATTTTGGATGAAACTCTTTGCCATCAATTTTGCCGTGGGAATCGCCACAGGCATCATTTTGGAATTTGAGTTTGGCACCAACTGGAGCAATTATTCGTGGTTTGTGGGCGACATCTTTGGCGCACCGCTTGCCATTGAGGGTATTTTTGCATTTTTCATGGAAGCCACATTCTTTGCTGTGATGTTCTTTGGGTGGAACAAGGTGAGCCGACGCGTGCACCTCACAGCCACATGGCTCACAGGCATAGGCGCTGCCCTATCGGCATTGTGGATTCTTGTAGCCAACTCTTGGATGCAACACCCTGTGGGAATGGAGTTCAACCCCGACACCGTGCGCCACGAGATGGTCGATTTTTGGGCTTTGGTTCTCAATCCCGTTGCTATATCTAAATTCTTCCACTCGGTATTTAGTGGCTGGATGACAGGCGCTATCTTTGTGATAGGCATCAGCAGTTGGTATCTGCTCAAGAAACGCGAAACACGCTTTGCGCTTGCAAGCATTCGTGTGGCTGCCGTAGTGGGTATCATTGGCACTATTGCCGTGATGGGTAGTGGTGACAGTTCGGGCATTCATGTTGCCGAATATCAGCCCATGAAGCTTGCTGCAGCCGAGGGGCTTGAAGATGGTGGCGAAGGCGCTCCGTTCTCAATCGTGCCAGGCGTAGAAATTCCCAACATGCTTTCGATACTCGCCACTCACGATGTCAATGGATATGTGCCTGGCATCAACAATCTTCTTGATGGCTACATCACCCCCGAGGGCGACACTATCCCATCGGCCGAGGAGAAGATTGCTCGAGGCAAAACAGCAATAAACGCTTTCCGCGAATACCGCACACTAAAAGCCACCGACTCGGTTGCTGCCCTTGAGGCTCGCATGGTGCTTGAAGAGAATATGGACTACTTTGGCTATGGATATATCGATTCGCGCGACGAACTTGTGCCTCCCGTAACGCTCGTTTATTGGGCATTCCGTGTGATGGTGGGTTTGGGTAGTTTCTTACTGTTGCTCATGTTTGTGGTATTGTGGGCCGAGCGTCGCAAACGCATTGCCAACATGAAATGGTTGCTATGGGTAGCATTGCTCTCTATTCCATTGGTATATTTTGCAGGTCAAGCCGGCTGGATTGTAGCCGAGGTGGGTCGCCAGCCATGGACCATCGAGGGATTGCTCCCGGTTAAAGCCGCCGTGTCGAGCGTGAGTGTGCAAGCCGTTATGACCACATTCTTCATTTTTGTGGCTGTGTTCACACTTTTCCTTGCTATTGAATTGCGTATTATGATAAAGGCCATCAAAAAAGGCCCCGAAATTGAATCAACCAAATAGGATTGCGCTATGATTACATATGAATTTTTACAACAATATTGGTGGTTTTTAATAGCCCTCTTGGGTGGACTACTTGTGTTTCTTCTCTTTGTGCAAGGTGGCAATGCGCTCATTTTCCTTGCAGGGAAGAATGAAAACGAACGCGAACTTATCGTAAACTCTACTGGCCGCAAATGGGAGTTGACATTTACCACATTGGTAACATTTGGCGGAGCATTTTTCGCCTCATTCCCATTGTTCTACAGCACCAGTTTTGGTGGGGCCTACTGGGTGTGGATTCTCATTCTCATCACTTTTGTGTTTCAAGCCGTGTCATATGAGTTTCAAAGCAAAGCGGGCAACCTCATAGGCCGAAACTCGTTCCGTGTATTTCTCACGCTCAATGGTTGCCTTGCTCCCCTACTCATAGGCACTGCAGTGGGCACATTCTTCACTGGCTCGCAATTTATAGTCAACAAAAATGCCGTGGCCGACATTGCAGCCCCCACCATTAGCAGTTGGGCAAGCAATTGGCATGGACTTGAAGCCGTGGCCAATCCGTTTAATGTGGAATTTGGGCTCATGGTGATGTTCCTCGCCATATGCCTCGGTGCGTTGTATGCAATTAACAATATTGACAACGACAAACTCGCATCGCAACTCCGTCGCAGTTTGCTCATAAGTTTCGCGTGCTTTGTAGTGATGTTGGTATTAGTTGTGGCGCAATTGCTCACAATGGATGGTTTTGCCGTTGATGCCAATGGCGTGGTGACAATGGAAAGTGGCAAATATCTCCACAACTTCTTGCAAATGCCCATTGTGCTCGCTATGTTCCTCATAGGCGCTGTATTGCTTGTGGTGGGAGTAGTGATGACACTCTATAAGAAAGCATTCAAGCGTGGCATATGGTTTGCTGCACCTGGCACAGTGTTGGCTGTGATGGCACTCTTTATGATTGCAGGGTATAATGGCACAGCCTTCTACCCTTCAACTGCCGATCTACAATCATCACTCACCTTGAGCAATAGCTGTTCAAGCGAATTCACGCTCTACACCATGGCCATTGTGTCGCTTGCCATTCCGTTTGTAGTGGCATATATTGCCTACTTCTGGCGCAAGATGGACAAGAAATCGCTCACTACCGAGGAGCTCAACGACTCTGACAAATATTAATAACTCATATCGTTTTATCGTCGGGGAGTTGACAACGACTCCCCGACTTTTTATTCAATCATTGCAACGATGAAACATATTGTAATAATAGACGGCGGCCCTCGCAAAAACATGAATACCGCGGCTATATTAAATGCTTTTGCCGATGGAGCAAAGAGTGTGAGCGAGGATATTAATGTAAAAGTTGTGCGATTATATGACTTTGACTATAAAGGTTGTGTATCGTGCTTGGCTTGTAAAATTAAAGGTAAGGCTTCAAACATATGTCGATTTAATGATGCTCTGACACCCATTTTAGAAAATATTGCGCAAGCCGACGGACTTGTGCTTGGTTCGCCCATATACTTCGGCGAGGTAACTGGGTTGATGCGAGCATTCTTGGAGCGATTGGCATTCCCTTGGCTTTCATATAACGATTACAGCCTCACAGCCCCTAAACGCATGCCGGTGGTAATGGTTGAGACCATGAACGGCACTCCCGAGCGCAACAACAGCAATGGATTTGGCTCAATGGAATACTGCATCACCACTGCTCTTGGTGAGCCACAGCATATCGTTGCCTATAACACTTGCCAAGTGGCACATTATGATCGCTACGAGCTTGGAGGTTTCTCGGAAGAAGCAAAACATGCATGGCGCGACCAAAACTGGGCATCGGACCTCGAAAAAGCCCACAACGCTGGTAAAGAAATGGCTAGCAAAATATTATCATAGGTAGTAATTGAAAAAATGGTGATTACTCTTCTATTAGATTTTACCTCGCGCGCCCAATTAAGAGAATGGCTTGTGACCAATCACAACACCTGTAGAGAGTGTTGGGTGGTCACATCGCGTAGCAAGAATCCTCCTTACGATGTGATTCCATATGTTGAGGTTGTTGAGGAAGCATTGTGTTTTGGGTGGATTGACTCTACCGTGAAGCGATTGCCCGATGGACGGCTTGCCCAACGCCTATCGCCTCGCCGCAAAGGTAGCCATTGGACCGACCTAAACAGGAATCGTTGTCGCGACCTGGAGCAGCGTGGATTGATGACCGATGCTGGCCGCCGCGCCCTTGAAAAAGCCAATAATTAGAGCGAAATCACACAATATTATTTTTTTGAGATAAAAAATCAAAAAAAATACATTTTAACCTCTAAAAAGATAAAACTTTGATACACCACAGGCGTTTTTTATTAAAGAAATTACTATTTTTGTGGTGATATTTTTAACCAACAAAATTTTGACAATTATGGAAATCAAAGAAAAAGTTTTAGAGACAATGAAAGCTGCCGGCGAACCTTTAAATGCTGGCAAAATTGCCGAAATCAGCGGTATTGATCGCAAAGAGGTTGACAAAGCCATGAAGCAACTCAAAGAAGAGGGTGCAATCGTTTCGCCCGTGCGTTGCAAATGGGCTCCTGCTCAATAATCTCTTAAAATAACAATATAGGGAACGGCCAATGTTCCCTATTTTTTTACCCCACTCCTCCAAAAGGCAATGACACATACCTCACACTACAATATATCAAAAGGCACTACTGCCGACATTGAAGCAATCGCACATTTTCAAGTTGAGATGGCAATGGAATCGGAAGGAACTTCATTGAGCCTTGAACGCGTAACTCGTGGCGTAACGATGGCGATGAACAATATTTCAAAAGGTGAATACATCGTAGCTCGATATGATGGACGCGCCGTGGGTAGCCTTATGCTCACTCGCGAATGGAGCGACTGGAACTGCCAATGGTACTGGTGGATTCAGAGTGTGTATGTCGAGCCTCAACATCGCCAAAAAGGGGTGTATAAAGCAATGTATGAGTGGGTGAAACAATTGGCCAGCGAACAAAATGTGTCGCAAATACGCCTCTATGTTGACAAAACCAATACCCCTGCCCAACAAGCCTATCAGCACCTGGGCATGAGCGAAACACACTACCTCATGTATGAGGAAAAGGTATAAAACATAGCAAATTATACACCTAATGGGGCTAGAACAATCGTTCTAGTCATAAACCACCTCCCGGCTTCGCCGTACTCCTCCTAAAATTTCACAAAATTTCAAGAGGAGAGTTTTTTGCTATTGATTTTTGATAGTCTGCAACAATACTATGCGTTAGCCTAGCTCTCCTCCTATTCACTGAAAAGGAGGAGTACCCCAAAGGGGGGAGGTGGTCATAGTTCTCTATAAATACGCTCTATTTTGCACCAATAATGCTACCGCTAATGAATGTAACAACTCAATCGTAACGAATACAAGTTACATCTACATATTTATGTATTTAATAGGATTTTGGCTTTTACCATAATATTTCTCCACACGTTTCCCTATATATTTAGACATACAATCCTCATATCCTTCAAACTCACATCTTCCGGACATCTTTTCAGAGAGTCTCCATTCAGTAGGAATATATACTGCTTCTACTACACCACCCACAATAGCTAAAACATGAGTTGATGTTTGCGCTCTTTTTAAACTAACCCTCCAATACTTTCGAGTCATTTCATATAAATTTTCTCTTTTCACTTTTCCCACCTTAACACATATAATTCTGTCGGTGATTTGTGGTTGAAAGTCTTCACAATTCATTTTATTCACTACTTTATCATTTAATGTCACAAATTTACACAATTTGTGACAAACACACAATAGGTGCGACAAGATTTAATTGCCTCACCTATTCCATTCTAAAACATTGATTCATTTATAATGCGTTGTGTTTCTTTCCAAGAATCTCGTCGATTATAACGTTCCCCTTTGCAAAAAGCACAACTACATGGAGTGCGCATTGATTTATACTTATAACTCCACGATTGCTTTGCACAATCCATCCAACGAGGATGCAGAATTACTCTTCCATCTTCATCTAATACTAAACTCTGATTGGTTACCATTAAAACCATTTTCGCCTTAAATAAACGCCATTGATGACGGCGTCGCCATAATTTGTTTCTTTGTTCCATCGTCACGATCTATTAAAATTATTATCTTCGACGATTTCACTTGATAAAAATCAGCTGTTTCCATAGTGCGATATATTTAAGTTATTAATTACACGACAAAGGTAAGTATGCTATACGCACCCTATTTGCGTAGATGCTTTTTGAGGAGATTTTTTATTAAAAACCACCACATTTTCTTCAAAACACCCACCATTTTAACCCTTTTTAACTACATTTCTTGCGACTACGCAAATAGACTGCGTAGTAAGATATGTACCTTTGTAGCAGAAACAAAAATCGAACATTTTACGAAATTAAATTTATCTTATCTTTTACTATAGTCAACGGTTGGGACTATAATCAAAAAAAACTTCTACATACACAAAAATATAATGATATAGTGTTGCGAGTTGTGCGTTGGCAAAGTTACAGAGAACTCGAAAGAGAGGTACGGCTATATCATCTTTAACACACCTGGTTGTAGTCCCAATTTTTATTTAATTTTTAGCCTATTAATAACAAACAACAGAAAACGATAATCTCATGGAAAAAGACCTTGTTTACTTCGGCGAAGGTGGACTCACCTCAACATCGGCCAATCACATTGCAAACATGGCCAAGGAATATTACCAAACCTTGGAATCGCAGTTAAATGGTATTTCTCTTTACAAGGAATCGGTAACTGTCATTGGTTGCGATGTCAAAACTGTTCTTCAAGAGGGTACAAATAACAATCTTGAAGACCTCGAAGAAAAGCTCCTCAAAATTGCTGAGGCCAAGTCGCTTATTGCATGGCTTCGTGAGGCTATCAAAGCTAAAGAGAATCTCTCTTCCGAAATCAACCGCCTATCAACAAAGGAATACTGCAAACGCACCGAGCAGGAACTTCCTAAAGAACCCGACATGCCCAAATATATGAGCGAGGACGACTACCTTGCCACTCTTTCAATCAAGGAACGTAACCGCTTCTACGAACTCGATACCAAATGCTCTGTTTTTGGTGAGTATATTCACCCCAGTGGTGCTTTTTCCGAGCAACGCAAAGCACTAAAAGAATATATCCAAAAACCAAGCAGGGTGAAAGGGGGAGGTCGCGACACGATGATCTACACCTACGAACCTACTGCATCGGTTGAGGATGTTGACAACGCGTTCTTTAAGCTACAAGCGAAGCATCGCGAATATCAAGCCGAGCTCAATGGCATGAAACACGATATGAAAACAGCCATCGAGGCCGATACTATTCAAAAACGCACCGAATATACGGCCGAATATCATACATACAACGACAAGATGGTGGCTCTCAACCACGAATGCAAAGACTACATTCGCAAAGAGGCCAACCGCATTGCTAACCTCAAAATCGTCATACCCAACAAGTTGATGGGCATCTATAACACCATTAACTCGTTAGGCAAATAATCGGCTCAATAAGTGAAAGTGAGACTGAGTATTTATACAAAACTTACTTGAGTGGTTATATGCGTCGCTATCAGAATTTATTAGATCATAGAAATCTTTAGTCTCGTAGGGCTTTTGCCCTGCCGTAGGGTTTTTACCCTATTCACCAAAAACTTTCGATGCGCCAAAGGCCCTTACGAAATAGCATTTCGCCTAAAGTATGTGCTCTCTTGGGTTAAGGGGAACCCTGAGAATGATTTTGTTTTTGAAGGCGTATTCGGTTCTTGATTTTGGTCTAATCTTCGTTATTATTAGCGATGTTTATACCAGCTTATTTTCAACCACATGTTGGTTAGAGCCTCCAAGGAGGTGTGTCAGATGTCAAAAATCTGATGCACCTCCTCTTTTTTTACTCTTTTTGTCGTAACTTTGCAGTATAAAACAAGAACAATAGTGAGCGAAACACGGCAAAGCATCTTTCAACGCCCAGTGTGGGTGGTAGTGTTTGCCCTCACGGCTGCAATAGCTTGGGGGTGGGCTTATCCTCTTATCAAACTCGGGTTTGACGAGTGGCACATCACTCAAGATATGACAGGGAGCAAAATGCTCTTTGCCGGCATTCGTTTTGCCATTTCGGGATTGATAATCCTCGCCATTGGACGCAGTTCGCACAAAAGTTTTAAGATGGCGACTTCGCGCGATTGGCTCTACATCATTGCCTTTGCCCTACTCAACACCACTCTGCATTACACCTTCTTCTACATAGGGCTATCGCATAGCGAAGGGGCTCGAGCAGCAATTCTCAACTCGCTCGGCACATTTATGCTCGTATTATTGGCTTGCATGGCATTTAAAAGCGACCGCCTCACTTCGAGCAAGATTATAGGATGCGTAATAGGTTTTACTGGCATACTCGCGCTCAATATTGGAGGTGGTGCAAGCGGAAAATTCACAATAATGGGCGATGGCATGATTATCCTCAACGCACTCTGCTCGGCATTTGCCGGACTGATGACACGCGGTGTGAGCCGACGCATTGATATAGTCGTTGGCACTGGTTATAGCCTCGCCATAGGTGGACTGTTGCTCATCATTCCCGGACTCGCACTCGGTGGCACCCTACCCCACATTTCCGTGGCAGGGCTCGTAATCTTGGCGCTACTCATCGCAATCTCTACGATAGGTTTTTCGCTCTACAACAAACTACTGAGTTGCAACCCCGTGGGCAAAGTAGCAATATTCAACTCCTTGATACCCATCGTGGGGGCACTCTCATCATGCTTATGTCTCGGCGAATCGTTCTACTGGAAATACCTCATCGCCGCCCTCCTCGCCACAACCGGCATCTATGTGATTAATCGAGGGAAGAAGTGACACACTATTTATTACATTTAGCTTCAAAACGATCAATTATATTTAGCATATCATTAGGTAATAATGGCACCAATAATTCCTTTGTTATTCATAGTATTTAGTTGTATGTGTTAATTTTACGCAAAGAAAGCAAATTTTCCTCTTTATACCAAATTTCACCACCAATATTTTTCAGTTCATCAAAAAAACAAAGGCCAAAGAAATGTGATTTTTTCGTTTAATATGGTTATTCTCTCACCGATTCAATAAGATCATGAATGCCATAATAAACAGCCATACTTGCATAGACAACCATAGCCATGATAATCAATTCGCCGTTGAAATTAAAGAGCATCAATGGCAACCATAGATAAACATATGCAATCCCCAACAATGTACATATTATTGCAAACACTATGCTTGTAATCTTTAGAGCCTTGCCTCCATTGCCCAACGAAGCCAACATCTGTTGATAGCTCACCATTGCTCGTTTTGCTTTATATTCCTCATAAATGGGCAAGTCGTTTTCGGTTAACACATATTCAAGATTATCATCATCAAAGGTTACGACATCTTTAATCTTCATATATTGGCTCACATTCTTCACAATCCAACTACCGGCAAGCAACGACAACACACCAAATACTACATATTGCAACATCGCATCGGGCACTCCCATCACAAGAATTCCCACCACATACGACACAAAATATATAAACACCACACTATTCAATATGATATTTGTCATCAGGTTCTTTTTAATCTTCGCCACATTGTTGGTGTAGATTGTTTCAAAATAATCAATCACTCGCTTATTGTGCGAATAAATTATATCTTTTTCAAAAATCTTCTTTGTCAAATGTGGCACGACAAACATCACAATCAATAGCGCCACTATAAATGAATTTTCTTGCAAAAAAGCCACACCGGTAAGTTCCAATATAGGATAAATCATTATCCACAACACAAAATAAAAACTCGTCTTCATTACACTTTAAATTTATATTTACATCAACACCACAAATTTACACCACTTTATTTTAAAATACAATAGAATACATAAAAACAACATAAGCGAAACCAATAATTAGTTCCGCTTATACTTTTATCTATTTTGTTATTTTACCTCTTTCCTTTTTGATTTTTTCTTTTAGAGTTTATTAATATTGCATTCGCATTTTGAGAGTTCAGCGAGGCATTTATCGAGGTCGTTGGAGGTAGATCAATTGAAAAAGTGTAACACTCCTCTTATTACACCCCTAAAAAAGTGTGTTATATTTTGTTTTCCCCTTGAAAAGAACATCTTTTTACTCTATAACTCCGAAATTGGAACTACATCTATCTTATAACCACCCTTCTCAATTATACGCCTATCATTATAAGTAACAATAACAAGGTTGTTACATTTTAATTCTTCTGCACATTCTATAATGCTGTCAACTTCGCGTTTCTCTGTTTTATGACTGCTCATATCATAACACACTTGTACCAAGCGTTCTATATGGGTTCCTTTGCGAAGCACGAAATCAACTTCTTTATCGTTTCGTGATCGATAATAGAACATCGTTTTTTCTACGCTATATCCTCTACGCAACAATTCAATAAAAACTTGATTTTCAAGCAATCTACCAAGATTATCACTCAAAGAAAATGCCTTGGATGCAACAAATCCGTTGTCAACAACATATACCTTCCGAGGTGCTTTATTCATCAACTTGAGTTTGTTGTTGTAACGTGATAGATAATAGAAAAGGTATGGTTCGTGTAAATAATCCATATATTTCTTAGTGGTATTAACACTAGAAAAGCCCAATTCAGTAGTCAGCTCATTTGCACTTAAAGGATTGCAAAAGTTAGAAACGAGATATATCGCCAAATTATTCAAATCTGTCACATTACGGATCTTATGACGCTTTGTCACGTCTTTCCATATAATAGAATCAAACAAAGTATCAAGATAGCTTCTAGTCAACTGACGTGAAACTACTACTTCTGGATAACCCCCATTCCTAAGATAGTCATCTATCAACGCTAAAGAATCTGTTTTATGTTCTGGATTCAGTTCATGCAAATTCAGTTTATTCCAATCAAAAAACTCCTCTAAACTAAATGGCAACATCTCCACTTGTAGATATTTACCCGTTAGCACTGTTGCCATTTCACTACTGAGCATCCTAGCATTACTACCTGTTATCACGAGATTCTTTCCCATTCTATAGAGTTCACTTACCCATAAATCCCATGCATCAAGGTTCTGCACTTCATCTAACAAGATATAGTCATAGCCAGGATAGACATCATCCAACATTCTTAAAACAAGATTTGCATCCCACGCTTCCAATAACGAATAATTATCAAAGTTCAAGTAGGCAAAATTCTTATCTCTAAGCATCAATAAGGCTTGTGTAGATTTACCAACTCGTCGAGGCCCCGTTATCAGTTTTATCAGATTGTTATTCAACAACAAGTCTGCATCTTGATTGCTCCTACGCATTAAATAGGACCGTGACATCAGTTCATCTCGCTCTTTACGTTGATTTAGAATGATTGTTTTCATATTATATCGTGTTATTCTTATGCAATATTACTACTATTTTTTCAATCCACAAAGCATATTGCATAAAAAACACACTATTCTATGCAATACAAGTTATTTTTTAAATAAAATCAACTCAAAAATATAAAAATTCCTCTATTTTAGAAAAAAAACAAAGCAAATCAGGCCAGTCGATTTGTTATATATTCAAATAGGAATAAAGTGATAAAATCTATACTCAAAACTAAATTCGGGTTCAGTAGCAAAAATTTCGGCAGGAATATAAAATTTTTCAGACAGCAATATTTGTAAATAAACAGAAACGAGGAGCACAAAAATGTACTCCTCGTTTGTATAATATCAAATTACCTTCGCTTACAACTTATTGATATTGCATTCGCATTTTGAGAGTTCGGCGAGGCATTTTTCGAGGTCGTTGGGGTGGATTACGACATTGGCTTTGTCGCCTTCGGCGAAGGCGTACATGTATTCGATGAAGATGTCGTTTTTAGCTAAATGGTCGAGGATTTCAGAGAGCGAACCTGCCACATTAGGACAACTGATACATACAACATCGGTCAACATCACAGCAAAGTTCTCGTTGCGCAACACCTCTACTGCTCGTTCCACATCGGACACGATAAGGCGCAAGATACCAAAGTCGGTAGTTTCGGCCATACTGAACGCGTGCATATTGATGCCATATTTGCCTAATATCTTTGTGAGGTCGTTGATGCGACCTGTCTTATTTTCAAGGAAAATTGATAGCTGTTTGATTGTCATAATATCCTGTGTTTTAATGGTTAGAGATTGCGTTTATCTATCACATGCTTGCTCTTGCCTTGGCTGCGTTCGATGCTGTTTGGTTCCATCAAGCGCACATCGGCACTGATTGAAAGCACGCTTTTAAGTTTGTCGGCAAGGCGTTTTTTCATAGCCAACATGCTACCCACATCGCCACTGAAGAAGTCGCGACGCACCTCTACTTGAACTTGCAATGTGTCGAGATTGTTCACGCGGTCAACAACAAGCATATATTGAGGTTCAAATTCGGGCATTTCGAGGATAACGCTTTCCACTTGTGATGGGAACACATTGATACCACGAATGATGAGCATGTCGTCGCTACGGCCCATGATGCGTCCCATGCGCACCGATGTGCGACCACAAGCGCAAGTGCCGTCCATGAGTGTACAAAGGTCTTTTGTGCGATAGCGAAGCACTGGCATACCCTCTTTTGTGAGAGTGGTAAATACCAATTCCCCTTGTGTGCCATAAGGAAGTTGTTCAAGAGTTTCGGGATTGATGATTTCGGGATAGAAATGGTCTTCGTTGATGTGTGAGCCGTTTTGCTCTTGACATTCATACGACACACCAGGGCCCATAATTTCGCTCAAACCATAGATATTATACCCTTTCAAGCCAAGGCGTTCTTCAATCTCCTTACGCATATTTTCGGTCCAAGGCTCTGCACCAAACGCACCGATGCGAAGATTGATATCATCTTTTGACAAACCCATCTTGTCGAGAGTTTCGGCAAGGTAGAGAGCATAAGATGGAGTACAAGCGATACCCGAAATTTTCAAGTCGCGAATAAGTCGGATATGTTTTTCGGTGTTGCCTGTAGAGGTTGGTACCACGGTTGCACCGAGGTTTTCCACACCATAGTGAGCACCAAGACCTCCAGTAAACAAGCCATAGCCATAGCTCACCGAGAATGTATCTTCGCGAGTAACGCCATAAGCTGTCAAACAACGAGCCATAACCTCTGACCACACCGCCAAATCCTTGCGAGTGTAACCCACAATTGTGGGGTTACCTGTAGTGCCCGACGAAGCATGCACACGCACAATCTCAGAAGGGGGCGCAGCTTGCAATCCATAGGGATAGTTGTCGCGAAGGTCTTGCTTAGTGGTGAAAGGGAGTTTCACTATATCGTCGATGCTTTTGATGTCCTCGGGCGAGAGGTCCATCGCTTGCATTTTGTTGCGATAGAAAGGCACGTTGTGGTACACATACGTTACCAATTTTTGTAGTCGGCGACCTTGCAACGCATGCATCTCGTCGCGACTCATACATTCTTTATTGGGATTCCAAATCATTGTATATTGGTATTATATCGTTCTAATTATTAGTTCAATGAATGATCTTCGTTGAATGCCTTCATACGCTCAGCCATCACATCATAAAGGTCATCGCGCATGCGCGAGGTGCAAGCACGCACACCTTGTTGGTCGCTACCTGTAGTAGAGAGCGAAATACTGCTCACACCATAGTAGAGCAACTCTTTCAACAAATCTCCCCCACTCAAGTCGCCATAGCCAATGGTAAAGAAGAAACCATCGCCCACTTGCTTCGTTACATCATAGTCATAAATGATGTGGAAACCATTGTCGGTAAAGATTTTTTTCATCTTTTCGGCACGGCGAGCATATTCGCGAGTATCCTCCACGAAGTTGATTTCACCCTCGGTCGATAGACGCAACATCTCGGCATAAGCATATTGAGTTGAGGCAGTGCAGCCCGATGTTATCATATATAGGATTGATGCGATGAGAGTTTGACCAAACACGCCGGCATCTTTATAACGCTCGGCCAATGCAGGGAATTGACGATCAAACAATTTGTCGCTAATGCAAGTCAACGCCATACGCTGACCAGCATAACTGAATATCTTCGACGAAGAAAGCATCAAGATATAATTATCGGTATAATGTGCCACTGTGGGAGGATAAGGAGGTTCAAATGGGTGCCCCATATCGCTACGGAAGTCCATACAGAAGTAAGCCAAATCTTCCATCACAATCACATCATATTTAGTGGCAAGTTCGCCAATAATCTTGAGTTCGGCATCTTCGAGACATATCCACGCAGGGTTATTAGGGTTAGAGTAAACGATTGCAGCAATATCGCCACCAGCCATCATGCTCTCCAATTTTTCACGCAAAGCCTCGCCACGATAGTTATAGATATCAAACTCAACCCACTCGGCACCTATGATGCGCAACTGCGACTTTTGGATAGGGAAACCGGGGTCGATAAAAAGCACTTTGTTTTTGCCAGGAGTGCGTTGAGTGCATGCGATAAACGAGCCATACGACCCTGCCACACTCCCCACCGTGGGGACACACGCGCGAGGCGAAATATCGACATTCATAAATGCCTTGACAAATCGCGATGCCTCATATTTCAATTCGGGCACACCAGCAGCTGCAGGATATTGCGAACCCACACCACGGTCGAGCGCGGCTTTTTCGGCCTCCACGCCAAGTTGATTTACAGGCAGTCCTGGAGAGCCTTGATCCATGCGTATAAATGGTATTCCCGTTTCTTTTTCGAGATATTGAGCCACAAGAAGCACCTCGCCAATAGTGGCCTTTGAGAGGTCGGCAATGTGAAGTTCTTTCACTGCCTTTGCAACCAACTCTTCGCTGAAAATTTTCATCGTTTTGAAATTTTTATTTTACTGCGTTTAATCCAAGGTCAAACGCTTGTTGGTTCATTTCCACCACTTTTTCACCCTTTGAGGCAAATACTCGAGCGATGCTTTCGCGCAACTGCTCGGGAGTGAGAATCTCGATATAACGAGCTGCCATACCGAGCAATATCACATTGGCACTCTTGGGCATACTATTTTCTTTAGCAACATCCTCGATGGGCAATGCTGCCACATGTGGCAAACTATTAAGTTCGTTCATCAATGCCTCTTCTTCGGGATAGTTGGGGATATTTTTGAACGGATGCGATGAAGTCACCACCCACCCTTCTTTGTCGAGATAAGTCAAATAGCGCAATGCTTCCATTGGTTCCATTGAGATAATCAAGTCGGCAGCACCCTCTTTAATCAAATCGGAATAGATTTCATCGGTTGATAGGCGAAGATTAGATTGCACATCGCCTCCGCGTTGACTCATGCCATGCACTTCGGCTTGTTTCAAACTCAATCCGGCCACCGCAGCGGCATCACCTATGATTGTGGCGATAGTGAGAATTCCTTGACCTCCCACGCCGGCTAATATTATATCTTTTTTCATTGTTGTTGAGCCTTTTGTTTACGAAGTTTGCGACTGAGTGTTTGGATACATTCACGACGAGGAATGATTACCGACACCCCTTTATATTCAATCTCTTCACGAATGATGCGAGTGATTTCTTCCATATTTTTGGGTAGAGGAACTACCACACGCACATGCTCGGGAGCAACACCAAGTCCGAGGCATATTGCCTCAAACTTATTAGTACCAGCCGAATCTTGACCACCTGTCATCGCTGTTGTGAGGTTGTCAGAAAGCACCACTGTGATATTAGCGTTATCGTTTACGGCATCAAGCAATCCGGTCATACCCGAGTGTGTAAATGTAGAGTCGCCAATCACAGCAATTGCGGGGAACACACCAGCATCGGCAGCCCCTTTAGCCATAGTGATTGATGCACCCATGTCAACACAACTATCGATTGCACGGAATGGAGGCAATGCTCCAAGCGTATAGCAACCTATATCGCCAAAGATGCGAGCATCGGCATACTCGGCAGCCACTTTATTGAGCGCGTCATACACATCACGGTGTCCACAACCTTGACACAACGCGGGTGGACGAGGCATTAAGTTTTGAGCCGATGCATATGCTTGAGGGAGTGTCACTCCAAGAGCAGCACCCACGCAGTCGGGAGTCAATTCGCCTGTTCGTGGCAAATCACCTGTCAATCGACCTTTCAACACATAGTCAGCGCCAAGCAAACCCTTCACTTGCTCCTCAACCAATGGCTGACCATCTTCGGCCACAAGTATTGCATCGCATTCATTGGCCAACGCCTTGATTGATGCTTCGGGGATAGGATATTGCGAAACCTTCAACACCTTCACGCCAAGTTGTTGAGGATTATTTTCCATTACATAATTGTAGGCGATACCACAAGCCACAACACCAAGTTTAGCCTTGCCTTCGCCAGCAACTTTTTTATTGAATGGAGAAGCCTCGGCACTTGCCACAAGTTGTGGTTGTTTTTCAACCAACGCCGCATATTGACGGCGAGCATTGCCAGGTAACAACACCCAATGAGCGCGTTCATTATCGGGGTTAAGCGCATTTTGTGCCATAGGTGCTTTCACCTCAACACCAGCACGCGAGTGAGCCAAACGGGTAACTACACGCATCAACACTGGCAATCGCAATTGCTCCGATAGTTCATAGGCATATTTCATCATTTCATAAGCCTCTTGTTGAGTCGAAGGCTCAAGAATAGGAATCATAGTGAATTTGCCATAGTAACGAGAGTCTTGCTCATTTTGCGACGAGTGCATCGATGGGTCGTCGGCAGCAAGCACCACCAAACCACCATTCACACCTGTGATACCCGAGTTGACAAATGCATCGGCAGCCACATTCATACCCACATGTTTCATACACACAAGCGCACGCTTGCCAGCATATGACATACCCAATGCTGCCTCCATGGCTGTTTTTTCGTTTGTACACCAACGGCTACGCACCGCGGGAGCATTACCTTGGATATATTCGGTAATTTCGGTCGATGGTGTGCCGGGATAGGCATATACACCACTAATGCCGGCATGGATAGCACCTAATGCTATCGCCTCATCGCCCAATAAAAGTTTGCGTTCAATCATAATTTATATCGTTTTTTTATTTTTCTAATCAAATATCGGCATCGTTGAGTGCAGGGAATTTTTCACGGAAAGCCTCCAACATTGCCATATCAACCTCGGCCGATGCTTCACATTCTTCACCCATCGCACACGCAGCAATCGTTTTGCCATATGGGTCAATAACAACACTGCCACCACAATACTCACATGTGGGGTCGGTGCCTACACGATTCACACCTGCCACATAGCATTGATTTTCAATAGCACGAGCCACCAACAACGCACTCCATGCACCCACGCGTGGTGTGGGCCAACTTGCCACATAAAGTATCATATCGTAGTCGCCACGATTGCGCGACCATATGGGGAAACGAAGGTCGTAGCACACTTCAAGCAAAATGCGTACACCTTTCCACTCCACTATCACACGACTATCGCCGGCTGTGAATCGTTTATGCTCACCCCCATAGGTGAACAGGTGTTTTTTGTCATAAAAAGCGACCTCCCCATTGGGCTTCACAAAATAGAATCGATTGTAGAATTTACCATCTTGCTCCACTGCCACACTTCCGGCAATAGCAGCACCCGTTGCAGCAGCCTTTTGCTTCATCCATTTGAGTGTATCACTATCGGCACTCTCGGCAATCCCCTCGGGGTGAATACAAAAACCTGTTGAGAACATTTCGGGCAACACATAAAGGTCGGCCCCAGCATTTCGGTCAATAGCCTCATCGGCACGAGCCACATTGAGCGCTGTATCGGCCCAAACTATATCGCGTTGTAGTATCGTTATTTTCATCATATATATATTTAGATTGCAAATATACTGATTTTCGCAATATTCTACTAACTTTTTGATAATAAAATTGCAAAAATTATCACAAATTGCAACCAAAACGCATTTTTTGCGATAATAAAACATAAAAACAACCCTATCGTGTGCAGAAAAATACTTAATCAATTGTGAATTTAATGGCAATTATTTAAATTTGCAGTTTGAAAACATAGATAATAATTATAACTAACATATATATCTTATGGATAAAGAACTTGCTTTGAACCCTAATAGGGTTGTGGCTTATCTTGGCAAACCTGCCAAAGAATTTACTAAAGCCGACATCATTCGCTTCATCACCGAAAACGAAATTCGCATGGTCAACTTTATGTATCCTGCTGGTGATGGTCGTTTGAAAACTTTGAATTTTGTAATCAACAATTTGGCTTATCTCGATGCAATTCTCACTTGTGGTGAACGCGTTGACGGTTCAAGCCTTTTCCCATTTATCGAAGCAGGAAGTAGCGACCTTTATGTGTTGCCACGCTTCTCTACTGCATTCCTCGACCCATTTGCCGAAATCCCTACCCTCTCAATGCTCTGCTCTTACTTCAATAAAGATGGCGAACCTCTTGAAAGTTCTCCCGAAAACACTCTTCACAAAGCGTGCAAGGCGTTTAACGAAGTTACTGGCATGGAATTCCAAGCAATGGGCGAATTGGAATATTATGTTATCGCTCCCGATGATGAAATGTTCCCTGCTACCGACCAAAAGGGTTATCACGAATCGGCTCCTTACGCTAAATTCAACGAGTTCCGCACTCAATGTATGGCCTACATCGCTCAAGCTGGTGGACAAATCAAATATGGACACTCTGAAGTGGGTAACTTCACTATCGATGGCATGATTTATGAGCAAAACGAAATCGAGTTCTTGCCTGTAAATGCTAAAGATGCTGCCGACCAACTTATGGTGGCTAAATGGATTATTCGCAACCTCGCATATCAATTGGGCTACGACATCACCTTCGCTCCTAAAATCACTGTGGGAAAAGCTGGTTCGGGTCTCCATGTTCATATGCGCATTGTGAAAGATGGTCAAAACCAAATGCTCAATGGTGGAGTGCTTTCGGCTACTGCTCGCAAAGCAATCGCTGGTATGATGGAACTCGCTCCTTCAATCACTGCATTCGGTAACACCAACCCAACTTCTTACTTCCGTCTTGTGCCTCACCAAGAAGCACCAACCAATGTATGTTGGGGCGACCGCAACCGTTCGGTATTGGTGCGTGTGCCACTCGGATGGGCCGCTAAAGCCGATATGTGTCAACTCGCTAACCCTCTCGAAGGTCCAAGCAACTACGATACATCTCAAAAACAAACTGTCGAAATGCGTTCACCCGACGGCTCGGCCGACATCTACCAACTCATTGCTGGTCTTGCTGTTGCTTGTCGTCATGGTTTCGAACTCGAAAACGCATTGGAAATTGCCGAAAAAACATATGTGAATGTAAACATTCATAAGGAAGAGAATGCCGACAAACTCAGCACTTTGGATCAACTTCCCGACAGTTGTGCTGCTTCGGCCGACTGTCTCGAACGCCAACGCGAAGTATTTGAAAAATACAATGTGTTTAGCCCTGCGATGATTAACGGCATTATCAACAAACTTCGTTCATACAACGACCTCACTCTACGCAAAGACATCGAAGGCAACAACGAAGAAATGCTCAACATCGTAAAACGCTACTTCCACTGCGGTTAATTGCGTTTCACGACAACTCAACAATAATCAAGGGAGCCCCGCAAGGAGCTCCCTTTTGATTTGTTATTATGCTCTGTCTGTCCTTAATCCTAATATCTTTCGACAGAATGACACAATGGGCAGAATGAACATAAATTTTGATTTAGTTTAGCAAAAAATATATTTCTGTCATTATGAATATTTCTGTCTTTCTGTCTAAATCATACCACCTCCCCCCTTCGGGGTACTCCTCCTATCTTAGGAGGAGAGTTGGGTGGCAACATCGCACCAATAATTCGACAGAATGACACAATGGGCAGAATGAACATAAGTTTTGAGTTAGTTTAGCAAAAAATATAATTCTGTCATTATGTAGACTTCTGTCTTTCTGTCTAAATTTCTCCTTTTTCCTTTTCTATTTCACTATCCTATCCACGGCGTTGAGGATGGGGTCGGTGCTGATGGTTGAGCCTACGGCTTGTTGCATCCAGTGGTTAGGAGTTAAGCGACCGAGTTTATAGATGCGCATAAGTTCATCGGCAAAGGCTTTTTTATCGGCACATTTTGCGAAATGCTCTTCGAGTTGGAACTCAATGATATGGCCCAATGGGTAGTTGGGGAGATACATTGGCGAATTTACCATATGAGAATATACTGCCAAGATGGGAGAATCTTTCTCGCCAAGCACAGGTTGATAATACTTGTTCCACACCTCTTTGGCTATCGCGATTGTTGCGTCGCGAAGGTCGGCCGCAGTTGCTTGGGGGTGAGCATATAGCCATTGCCACACTTTCATATCAACGAGCGAGACACCCATGATTTCGTAAAGTCCCCAGAAGATGTCGAGCGTAGTGTTATCATCAATCTTTTGGTCATAGCCGAGCAAACCGAGGTCGCGTTTTTGGAACACAAATGCCAATGCTTCGGTAAATCCGGTGTTAGGCACTCCGGCCATCATAAAATTATCAATTAGATATAAGTCGATTGTTTGTTCCACATTATGACCAAACTCGTGAACGGCAATGTTATACCCCTTGTAGTCCATACCATCGGCACCTATGCGAGTGCGAAGGAGTGAGCGTTCCCAACGACCAACTGCACCCCATGCATGACCCGAACCACGAGCACCCTCTACCTTGATTTTACTTGCAATGAAATCTGCATCTTTTTGAACAAAGCCCAAGTCAACGAGCATGCGTGCCATATCGGCTTCAAATGCTTCGGGAATAGGATATTTAGCACGAGTTTGTGCTGTGAGGTCATCTTCCGAGATTGTGCTACGGCTCTTAAATCCGTCATACCATATATCGTAAGGGCGAAGGTCGCGTCCAAGGCGTTTCTTGATCAATTTGCCCACTTTTTTCACTTGTGGCGATGAAATGAGATTGACAAACAATGCCTCAATCTCTTCGGGTGCTATCTCCATACCACCATCAAAGTTGCGAGCAATACCAGTGGGCGATTGTGGCTCATATTTATCCACCTTCACCATTGTTTTGTAGTGAGCCAATATGCGTTCATAACGGCGAGTATCTTCGGCAGCCAAAGTCACCTCTGCCCCATCTTTCCATGTGCGATTGCTATAAGGAGCCCAGTCATATGCCGCATTGTTTATTACCTCTTGAGGAATAGTTCCGGCAATGATATGTTGCATCACTTCATAAATCATCTCTTGCTTTTCGCGAGCGTTGGGAAGATTGGCATAATTTGACTTAATCTCATCGCGTAGATTCCAGTGCGAAAGCAACACCATATTTTCAGGGAACAATTTATTCCCTTTCTTGTCGAGCAAGTGTCCCATCATGATGTTGTATGATGCGATATAGTTTTCGGCATCGGCATTGGCTTGTGCAGCCTCCTTGTTTAGCGCAGCAGGCACTCGCGAGGTAAACATATCTCCCATGCGAGCATAAGCCCACTCCTCGCGACTCCATGCGCCACCCATTTCGTTCTTCTCGGCAAGCGTAAAGTTGGGGAAATTGAGTATAGTGATAAACGCCACCTTGTTTTCATAAAGATCATTCCACAAGTGCGAATATGGATTAAACGCGCTCATAATATAGTCGATATTTGTAGGCTCAGGACCAGCAAGAATTGTAGGAAGGCTCAACTCGATTGCCACTTGATTTTGTGTGCCGAGCAACACTTCATAGGCCTTGCTCAACTTGTCAAATAACTCACGACGCGCCTCGGGCGAAGCAACATAGTTCTCTTTCACAAACTGCACAAACTCCTCGGCCGATCCATCGGTTTCTTGCCAAAGAGCAGCCACTTGGCGTGCTCCTCGTTGCAACAACTTGCCATCAATCGATGCATCATCGGCAGTCATTTGCCCCACCACATCGGTCACCTTGGCATCATCAATAACCTTTGCACTAATATTATTCACACTCATCGCAATCATAATCGCTAACACTAATCGTTTTATCATTCTTTTCATATAGTATTGTTTTTTATTTTCTACCCTCAAAATTAGCAATTATTTTCGTGATTACAAAAAGAGCAAAATTTCACTCGTTTTATTAACCTAATTTTATATCTTTGTGTAATTATAAATAAATCAACATCATGATATACTTCGACTCTGACTATATGGCTGGTGCACACCCCGATGTGTTGCAACGCCTCATCGACACAAATCTCGAGCACACAGTGGGTTACGGTTGCGACCATTACACCGAGCGAGCCATCGACCTCATTCGTGAAGCATGTGGAGCACCCAAAGCACAAGTATTTTTTATGGTTGGCGGCACTCAAACAAATGCCACCATAATTGACGGCATATTGGCTCGACATGAGGGAGTATTAGCGCCCGAAAGTGCACATATCAATGTGCACGAAGCCGGAGCCATTGAAGCTACTGGGCACAAAGTGCTCACCCTACCCCAACACGAGGGCAAAGTGTGGGCCGACGAAGTCGAACAATACATCGAAGAGTTTTACCGCGATGAAACATTCCTCCACATGGTCGCCCCAGGTATGTTGTATATATCGTTCCCCACCGAATATGGCACTGTATATACTCTATCCGAACTCGAAGCATTGAGTCAAGTGTGTCACGATGCACAAATCCCCCTCTACATCGACGGAGCACGATTGGGATATGGACTTGCCGCTAAAAATGGCAATGTAACGCTTCGAGATATCGCTCGATTGGCCGATGTGTTCTACATCGGAGGCACCAAGATGGGAGCATTAATGGGAGAGGCGGTTGTGGTCACCAACCCCTCACTCCTCAAAAACATGACTCCTCTCATAAAACAACATGGAGCACTCCTTGCCAAAGGCCGACTATTAGGTTTACAGTTTTCAGCCCTATTTTCTAACCATTTATACCTAAATATAGGCCGATATGCCGTGGAACTTGCCATGACACTCAAAGACGAATTCTTTGCACGAGGATATGACATCGTTGTGGACTCTCCCACAAACCAACAATTCTTCCGACTCCCCAACGACCTCATCGACCGACTAAAACAACACGCAAGTTTCGAGCTATGGGGACCTCCAGGCAAAACCCACTCCATCGTGCGCTTCGTCACCTCTTGGTCAACATCCTACGCCGACATCAACCGTCTCGTGGAATTGATATAAGGGAGATATTACTTAAAAAAGTCAATTTTAATTTGGTCAAGTTGCTCTCTGATATTCTCAAATTCTTGATTTAAGTCAAGAGTTTTGACCATAATTCTATTATTACCAAATTTCGCATCCAAAAATGGGTGCGTTTCTTCTTGTGTTTTAGCATACAACAATAACCCCGACACGTCTCCACTATTTAAGGTATCACGATTCTTTACATAAGTAAAAATTTGGTATAAATTATTTGAATGGATTGTTTTGTGGTCAAAATTTGTTTGCAATGTTTTAGAATAATACTTCGTATCAATTATCAACGTGTGATTTTCATTAGAAATCACAATATCACTTTTCATCTCAGGCAAAAAATCAATAGCACAATCATCTTCATCCGACAAATCCCATTTAATTGTAGGAGAAGAGACCTTCAGACTCTTGTAATGGTATTTATAATACTCCAACACGAATCGTTCAAACAATTTATTCATATGGTCATCAGAAAATGTTGCCACTCGATATCGTCCTTGTTCTGTAGTCAAAATCATCCCATCTAAAACGAAATAACATATATTGATTAGCATTCGATAACTTTTATTGTTATTCTGGAATCTCAACATATTCCATTTTATCTCACTCGGATTTATTGAATCTACATTTTCAAAGAATATCAAAACATTCTTCAATTGACGTTTTCGCTCTGCTTTAACCTCGCTTTTATATATTAATAATTCAGCAACAGTCTTAAGAATTTGATTAAAGATATTATTCTCTGATAGTTTATCAAATTCACATCCTAATAAATTCTTTTGAGCGACTCTCAATTTTATCGTTTGACCAATGTCTAATTTTCCTCTTAGCAATGGTAATTCTGCCGTTTTATGAATATATTCGCGATATAGACCTAATTTTAATTGTGCAGATATACCTTTATAGAGTATTTCGGCAAACAAATCTTCTATTCGCTCAAAATCCTCTTTAGCAACATCTTCATAATTATTCTTTCTTAAGTTACTAAATGCATATGAAAGCATATAATAAACGTTGCGAATAAGTATCCCTTTGTCGTTAGTCATTAAAAATCAGTTCTAATGTGTTTCGCCATTCTTCAGCTTTGCTCCTGTCATCAAACCAATATTCTTGTAACATTGGAATTAGATCAAACTTTATCACCGAATGTAACCAATCATCATCTACTCTTTCTTGATTACAGAAATAACTATGACCAATTTCAAACCCACTCCCTAACGAATCATCTTTTCTGATTTTTTCGTTCAAATCAACGATACATTTTATTAATTTATTAAACCTATCGTGATTCAAATTTTCTTGATATTGCTTAAAACCTTCCGATTCAAATCCCGGACATATTTCCACAAAACTAAATCTTCTACGCAATGCGTAATCAATCATTGCAAGAGACCTGTCGGCAGTATTCATCATCCCTATAATATGCACATTTGTTGGCACATGAAATTTTTCATCGGAATACGCCATTGTCACAGCTTCTCCTCGATAATCTTTTTCTATAAGCATCAACAATTCGCCAAATATTTTTGACAGGTTGCCTCTATTTATCTCATCAATTATGAAAAAGTAATCCTTATCGGCATCGACTTTTGCTTTTTGACAAAAATCATAAAATACTCCTTTTTTCAATTCAAAAGCCCCACCTTCTGTTGGCTTATATCCCATCACAAAATCCTCATATGAATAATTTTGATGGAATTGCACAAATTCAATTCGGCTATCATCTTTTTCACCCATTAATGTATAAGCCAATCGTTTTGCACAAAAAGTTTTCCCGACACCCGGAGCACCTTGCAATATTATATTTTTCTTCGTTTTAATTAATTGTTGAAGCATGTTCAATCTACGGCTATCCATATACACCTCTCTCAAAAAGTCTTCATTGGTATATGGCTCACATTTAATTAATTCTTGATTTTCGTCTTCTTCGGCTACCCCATCAATCATTGCGTTTAGATTGTCTATATAACCTATAAATTTTGTTATATCGGTTAATGTTTTTAATGCCTGCGTATAATTAAATGTCCATTCTCCAATATTTATCCATTTAACCGAACGGACATTCTTATATTCTTTTCGTTTTTCATCATAACGATACCCCCCTACAACAATGCCTCTGCCGACTATTGTATGGAGACCTTTTTTCGCAAAAACAACATCTCCAATATTCATCTCATTTGCAAATTCCCATGTTGCTAAAGAATCATGTATATATTCTTTTTTCTCACCATATTCTGCTTTCATTTTTGAAACCATTGCGTCACGAGTTGGATATTTTAACAAATCTCCCAATTCATCCCAACCTAAATACATCTCACTATTCTCAACGCATTCTTTCCAGAAACGTGCTTGTTCTCCTGGTGAATACAACCACCCTTTAGAGGCTTTTTTTACTGTTTTTTTCAGTTCTTCATCATTTAGCACACTATCTTCCATGTATTTTTCTACATAATAAGCAAAATCAACCATCATGGTTTTTAAGTTATTATCGGGATAACACTCTTTAGTTAATGCTTCATTTAATAATCCTCTTAATTCGGCATTTTGAAGCATTTCGTTGTTGATTTCATCATATAATTCATATGCCTTTACTACAGCCGATGCACCTTTGCCTCTAAGTTTAACATCTACACCCAATTTTTTAAATAAATTTACGGCTATAGTCGGTTTGTAGATGTAATATTTATTGGGAAATCGCAGCCATAAATATGTTGATATTACCGAAGCATTTTGATAATGATTTTCGCCAGTTTCTCCCGACTCTAAATTCCATTTTTTGTGAATTCCATCTATCAAACGAATAAACTCATTTATTCTTTCTGCAATAGGCTCCGTTTCTGCATACAATGCTTTAAAACATGGTTGAATCTCATTAGGATAAAGTCTTGCAAACTTAACAATCATTGCACGTGGATATGCAAATCCTATATCTAACAAATTTCCCGTTTTTGACAACGAACGTTCTAACATTTCTGCAAAATTATCAGCCTCAATATCCCAATTATCTTGAAAACACTTTACAGCTTCCCATTTATATAATTCGTTTGGAATATTCTTTTTAAAATCTTGCTTATAGTGAGAAATCAATCTACACAAAATTTCTTCATTATACGAGTTCTTATTTGAACTAATTTTTTGATATTCATTATTACCATATTCGCTTAATTGATATTCTCCATTCTCGACTCTAATAAAATTTTCAGGATAATAATTAGTCAAATATGATGACACTGTACGCTCTGGTGTAAGTCCAGTAGACCTATAATATCCTTTATCCTTAATGACTTCCCATATCTCATTTGCATTCATTGGGTGTTTCTCGTCGCCCAAAACTTTTATTACTGCTTCAATTAATGAATATGACATAATTGGTATTGATTTAATCGTTTATTTTTGCAAATTTATAAAATTTCATCAATAATTAGGGGTAATTTTCCTCTAATTTCCCATCTTATTAATTGTAAAATCCACTATCTTTGTGGAAAAGGAATTAATTTTATGCCCATTATAGAAATCACATCGTTGAATGAGCCGGGGGTGGAGGTGTTTACCTCGCTAACGGAGGCGCAGTTGCGTAATCGCATTGACCCTGCAAAGGGGGTGTTTATCGCCGAGAGTCCCAAAGTTATCAATGTAGCACTTAATGCTGGATATGAGCCCATTTCGATACTTTGCGAACGGAAACATATCACGGGCGATGCGGCCGACATCATTGCTCGGTGTGGCGATATTCCCATCTATACTGGCGACCGTGAGTTGCTCGCTTCGCTCACTGGATATACGCTCACTCGCGGTGTGTTGTGTGCCATGCGTCGCAAACCTCATCGTAGCATCGAGGAGGTGTGTGGCGATGCTCGTCGCATTGTAGTGATTGATGGAGTGGTCGATACTACCAATATCGGCGCTATTTTTCGTAGCGCAGCGGCTCTTGGCATCGATGCCGTATTGCTCACTCCCACTTCGTGCGACCCTCTCAACCGCAGGGCTATAAGGGTGTCGATGGGTTCGGTGTTTCTCGTGCCATGGACATGGCTTAACGAACCAATAACTGCGCTCAACAATATCGGGTTCAAAACCGTAGCAATGGCGCTGACCGACGATTCGGTGTCGATTGACGACGATGCTCTTTGTGCTGAGCCACGGTTGGCCATCGTGATGGGAACCGAAGGTGACGGACTCGCCCACTCCACCATCGCTCAAGCCGACTATGTGGCACGCATACCTATGAGCCACGATGTAGATTCGCTCAATGTTGCCGCCGCTGCCGCCGTAGCATTCTGGCAACTCCGCGCACGATAATGCCAACAACCATTTTGAAAACATTCTTGCCGATAAACGACCAATGCTCACTCACCAAAAATCGATAGGACATATTGCGTGTTTCATTGCATACGCCATTTTTGGGGTAAACATCATCGTGTGTAAAGACATCACAAGTAGCAATACCATTTCGCCCATCGCGCTATTTTGCCTTCGTTCTATTTTTGCAGGAGCAATCTTTTGGATTATTTCGTGCTTTATGCCATCGGAGAAGGTTGAGCGCAAAGACTATATGAAGATTTTTGCCGCATCGGTGTTGGGATTTTTCCTCACCCAACTCACGTTTCTCATGGCAATACCACTCATCACTCCACTCGACTGCTCGATAGTGAGTTCGCTTTCGCCCATCTACACCATGATAATCGCCGCCATAGTGTTGCGTGAGCCTATCACCTTCAAAAAAGCTGGAGGAGTGGCATTGAGCCTTGTCGGCATTCTATACCTCATCCTCAACAGCACCACTGGCACAGGAGGCATCACACAATCGCAACCCATAGGCATAATCTTGATGATACTCAACAGCCTTTGTTTCTCGCTCTATCTCGGCATATTCAAACCCACCATAAGTCGCTATTCCCCCGTCACCTTTATGAAGTGGATATTCCTCTTTTCCACACTCCTATCACTCCCCGTTGCAGGTAGCGAAATAATCTCGATTGACTACGAAACATTGCCTCAATCATTTATTTTCGAACTATCATTCCTCATCATCTTTGCCACCTTCATCACCTACCTACTCATTCCCATTGGCCAACAACGCATACGCCCAACACTCGTGAGCATGTACTCCTATGTGCAACCCATCATTGCCATAGCCATAAGCATATACATAGGCATGGACACCCTCAACTGGCAAAAAGTCCTTGCCGCCGCAATGGTATTTGGAGGCGTTATCCTCGTAACCCGCAGCCGCTCCGCAAAAGGATAAAACTGCACACATTCCACCTATTCCTCCTCCGCCACCTCGATGGCGAGAGTTGAGCCGAGGGGGATTTTCTTCCATGATGATTGGGGAGCGTAGCGATAGAAGGTGTGGCCGGTCATGATGCTTGTGCGCATATGAAAATTGTGATTGGGAAAGTTTTCAAGGAATTCAACGGCAATTATATACTCACCTTTTTCAATCACAATGGGAGTAGGTAAATTAAATGTAAATCTACCTTCAACAATCACTTCCTTGGTGTAAAGAAATTGGAGCGACGACACAAGATTATTGGTGTATTCATTGCCTTGTTTCTTATAAAGATTCAATCTGAATGGCATTCGCGTGAGCATACTATCATTTTCCACAATAGCAAAACTCACATTCTTTATCCATGCTCGTTTCTTGGTCTTAAACTGCATACCCATCTCTTTCCCGGCACCACTATCGCCCTCCACCACCAGAAACATCGACCCTTTTGCCGACTTGCGACCATAATGTTTTGCGGTTGTTTTAATAGGCATCACCACCACCTCGGGCAATGGATATTCGACCGCTTCGAGAGCAAACTCTTTGCATTTTCGTGCATCAGCCACACTCATTGTTAATGCACCATATCCCACACACGAGATTCGCAACGAATCGTCATCAAGTTTCACAGGAACATCAAGCGAAAAACGCCCCGTGGTATCGGTAAGCGTGCCAAGAGTGCGTTCCACCACCCCCACCGATGCGTATGCTATAGGCTCTCGACTTTGAGCATCAACCACTGTTGCCTCAACTCTTTGGGCGTACGAGGAATGCGTAGCCGTCACCATGACGGCTACCCCGAGAAAAAACTGTTTCATTTCTATTCTATGCTTTTATTCTTCGTCGGCACGATATTCTATAATATCGGCAGGCTGGCAATCGAGTGCCTTGCAAATGGCATCAAGCGTTGAAAATCGTATCGCCTTTGCCTTGCCAGTTTTAAGAATTGATAAATTGGCCAAAGTGATGCCCACTCGTTCCGACAGTTCGTTGAGCGACATTTTGCGTCGTGCCATCATCACATCAAGATTTATTATTATAGCCATAGTCCGTGTCCTCCCTGGTTAAATCGTAAGATTATTCTCCTCTGCCACATCTGTGGCAATACGATAGAGGAACGAAAATACAAAAGCAATAACTGCGACACCCACCATAGTTTCATCAATCACAATTTTTGTCAATCGTTGCGAATAAATCATTTCGGGAAGATTGGCGGCACAAAAATCATAGAATACCCACACAATGCCCCACCACATTATCAACTTCCAACAACCACGATTAAACATTACACCTCGCTTTAAGCTGCGCAACTGTTTCACAAAAAATATCGTTTGAATAGTTATCAAAACAAGAGCCAACACCGAATATCCTATTACAATAGCCCACCTCAACGATTCAAACTCATTCCAACTTACGACATCATCACCCATAAAAGTAAAAACTGAACGACCAACTGTCCAATAAATCCAACACAAAGCCACAATCGTAGCAAAAATTACTAACGGCAAAATTTGATGATAATACTTTTTTGAATCCATAATAAAATAATTTTTAGATTATACATTTTTTTTGTGGGGCAACATTCCATTTATCCTGCTTAAACTCTGCCCCATTATCTCATTCCAATAAAAGCAACATTCACAAATGACCACGCGCGCTAAATCAATCAGTATTACCATTTATCGAAATTCGATATGCAAATATATAATCAATTTATTGAAAAACGATAAATTTTACCCGAATTTTAATATTTTTTATCGTTTATCAATAAAAAGAACAAAAAACTCCGCAAATGCACTTTGACACTTGCGGAGTGAATATAATATTTTTTGTTGTTATTCAGTTTCCTTTTCGAGTTCTTCTTGTAATCCTTCAAGGAACCCTCCTATTATGGCGCCGCCGCTATTAATAAGATCACCAATTTCAGAGCCTAATTCTTCTGATTTTCGCTCGGTTATCTTTGACAAGATTTTGCCTTCAATGCGTCCTAATTCCTTCTTTTGCTCGTAAGAGAAATCACACGTTTGAGCCTCTTCATGAATCACCTCATATTCAGTCAGCAATTCAGTCCAATCAGCATCAGTGAAATTCTCACTATCATTAAGACGATTATAAACACTTTCAAGGTCGCTCAACACCTTGTCTTCCTTTGATTGACATGCTGTAATAGACAATGTCAAAACACATAGCAAAATCGCAATAAATAAATTCTTCTTCATAAGTATTTGTTTTTAATAATTATTATTTCATTTTTTTGCCGTCGGCGAAGGCGTTGCCTACTTTGGGGCCAATGGCGAGGTAGTCTTTGTTGATTGTGTCATAGATGATTGGTTGTAGTAGTGTGATGTCAATTTTGCCGTCGGGAGTGAGTATTCGCTCGTCGGCCGACACATTGACAATCTTTCCGACCATATGGCAAGTTTCCTCGTCATACGACACGAGTTCACACTCCAATGTCATGGGCAATTGGTCAATTATAGGTGCATTGACAAACTCTGACTTTGTCGCAGTAAAACCGGCCTTGGCAAATTTATCGGGTTCTTTGTTGCCCGACACTATTCCTACATAGTCACACTCGGCGACTTTATCTGCCGTAGCCATGCTCACCGTAAATGCTCGTGTGGCAAGAATGTTTTTAGTGGTTTTGTGTCCTTCCGATAGGCACACACATATCATGTCGTCGGTATAGACACCGCCCCATGCTGCATTCATTGCGTTGGGCACGCCATTTTCATCATAGGCTGCCACGATAAACACGGGCATGGGATAAAGCCAAGTCTTTACTCCAAAATTCTTTCTCATGGTATCGTTTAAATTTTAATTATTCTTCAATCGTTTCGATATAAAAACTCACAGGGCGAAATCCATCGGGGCATGATATCATTGCCGAATAGGGGTTGAGCATCCAATCTTCATAAAATTCGCCCCCTCCTCGTGCGAGCGTTCTCACATATAATTCCATTGTCTCCCATGCCATATCGCACATACCCACAGGTTTCTCTCCTTTTTCCGAAATCCACACCTGACCTTCGGTTATTTTACATGCAAAGTCTTTTGATTGTTCATACTTTTCAATTAAATCTTCATAGGTCACTTTGCGAATTGCTGTAATCTTAACTTTTTTCATAGACATTAATTTTGTTTCTACTTTTCAAATTTCAACTTTGAAGCCATTTCATACCCCTCATCATATAAGTCTATAAGTTTTGAAATGTCGCGCTCCATGCGATCTACTACAATAGGACGCTGAGGGCGTATCACAGTCAACTCCCCAGCATCTTCAAGTCGTTCCAATAACTCGAGTTGTTCATTATACAAAAAACTGCGGTTACGAATCGCTTCACGCAAATGAGGATATTTGCGATACATAAATGGAGGCACAAATGCTGGTTTGGCGGCTTTACGATAACCTCGATTGCGAGTCACCACCACCACATTGTTGTCATAACCCAATTCGCGAGCACGGAGCAACGGAATGGAATCGGCAATGCCTCCATCGAGCATCGGACTACCATCAACATAGGCAATGGGACACACAAATGGCAAACTGCTTGATGCTCTCACAATATCAATTATTCGAGCGGGCGACTGCTTCTCCTCAAAGTAACATGCCTCCCCGGTTTCGCAACTTGTTGTCACCATTTCATATCGTTCGGGGCATTGCTCATACCCCTCATAATCATATGGAATAATCTCGTTGGGGAAGGTTTCAAAAAGCAGCTCAAAATCCATGATATTGCGTTTGGTCAACAAATGTTTAAACCCAATATAACGATATTTTTCGAGCAAATCAATGTTGCTATATTTGGCACGACCTCGTTGACGCGACATATAAGAAAGACCATTGCAAGCCCCAGCGCTCACACCTATTGCATAAGGAAAACGTATGCCTCGATCCATAAAATTATCGAGCACGCCACAGGTAAACACGCCACGCATGCCTCCACCCTCAAGCACAAGACCCGAACGCTCGGTCAATGTCACAATATTTTCAGCCATATCATTCTTTGTAATAGGCAAAGATAACTAAAAGTAATGATTTATTTATAATTCTTTGAAAAATCATAGAATTATGATATATTTGCATAATAAATACTACAATATAGTTATATGTCTAGATTAAATGATTTATATAAAGCAATGGAAACATTGCGAAAAGAAGGACTATCATTAAATGAAGACCTTGAAAAACAAATAAACGAATTAGAAGAAAACATCATTAAAAAAGAAATTCTTCCTATTGTCACAGAATCAATCGCTCCCGTATTAAAACAAGTACAGAGAGAACTAGTTATTGTTGTTGATTATGTTCCAGGGGAGCCTACAAGTGTCCATCTTTCTCGCAAACGCAATTTTACTGCAACCATAACGGACGCAAAGGAAATTATCCCAGATCCTCAAGTAACCCATAGAAATGTAGGAAGAATAAATCACAAAAGCAATATCGCTCCAGCTACTCGATTAAGAATCATTTTCGAGAATGGGAAAATTATACAAGAACCAACTGCTGTCAGTTCTTTTTATCATTTCATTAAAGAGGTTGGCGTAGAACGAGTTCGTTCTCTCGGCATAATACGATGCAAAGTTCCTTTAATATCTAATACATTGGATAACAAATACAAACACCGACAAAAGCCCTTAGGAAATGGATGGTTCTTAATGACTAACACTGATACATCATCAAAAAAACAAGACATTGAATATATTGCAAATTCTTTTGGCATAAAAATACAAGTAGAAATCATATAAAATGAAAGAAAACAGCTTATATGACAAAAAATCCATTCGTGAGATTACTGGCAAAAATCCAGATTGGAATGAAGTTGTAAAGGATTGCATTGCTTTTAGCAATGCTCAAGGAGGCATCATTGATTATGGGATTGAAGACGATTCCGAAGAACCTCCTTTGGGTCAAACAATTGATGAATCCTTACCGACAATTCTAGTAAATAAAATTAACGAGAAATCCATTAATGTCACAGCATATGCGGAAATATACACCCACCAAAATGGAGCGCAATATATACGCCTTAACATATCTAGAGGACATTCTGTTGCGTCAACTTCTTCAGGCAAATATTTCTTACGCATATCTGATAATAGCAAACCCATAACTGGTGATGATATTACTCGATTAACCGCCGAAAAAAATTATTTTCGATGGGAGGACCAACCGACTAAATGGTCATGGAAGGATGCCGACCCCAATAAAATACAATTGTTAATCAACAATCTAAACTCATCTGAACGAGTTAGTCAATTTCTCAAACAAAAAGAAACCAAAGAATTACTTAACCATTATTTTCTTACAGAAGAAGAATCTGACAAAATGACAAATCTAGGTGTTTTATTTATTGGTACCCAATCACAAAGAGGACGCTTAATGAATGCACCAATAGTACAATGCATCAAATACGATGAAAATGGAGAAAAAATCCAAAAATATTTGTGGGATGATTTTACAATGAGTCCAGATGAAATTATTGAAGACATATGGAATAAAATCCCCGATTGGAAGGAATCAAATGAGATTAGCGATGGATTATTTAGGAGAGAGATTCCTGCTTATGACAAAGATGTTATTCGCGAGCTTGTATGCAATGCATTAGTTCATCGTCCATATACTATGAGAGGTGACATTTTTATTAACATATACCCGAATCGAATTGAAATAACAAATCCTGGAACACTTCCTTTAGGAGTTACTCCTGAAAATATCCTACACAAAACTATTAAACGGAATGAACATTTCGCTAATTTATGTTATGCATTAAAACTCATGGAACGCGAAGGCTCTGGTTATGACAAAATATACGAGATACAACTTTCTAACGGCAAACAGGTTCCAAAAGTATTAGAAACGAGTGATTCTGTCACAGCTATTATTGAGCGTCGCATTATTAGCAAGGAAGCAATTAAAGTAATTCGAGAGGCTCTACAAATTGCAAATTTAAAGCAAAAACAAATTATATGTTTAGGATTAATCGCTCAGCATGAAAGCATTTCTGCCACTAACCTAATACAAATATTAAACCTTAAAAATAGAGAAGAGCTTTCTCCTTGGTTAAATCCATTATTAGAAAATTGCATAGTTCATCCTGTTGGTACTCACAGAGCAAAGGAATATAGAATTAGCTCACCTATATTAAAACAAAGCGATTACAAAGGAAAAACTTCATTAAAAAGAATTGAAAGCTATCGTATTAAAGAGTTAATCATTGAAGATTTAAAAATATACCTTTGTGCACCATTAAAAGATATTCATCTAAGAATTGGAAAAGAAATTCCTTATAAGAAAATTTTATCTCAAATAAAATCTTTAGTTAAAGATAATATTGTAGAAGAAGTTGGGGCTAACAGATGGGTACAATATCGTCTAGTTCAAAAATAGACAAATATCATTTCCATTTCGAACAATAGAAAAACCAAAAAACGCTCTTTTTAGGGAAATGACAAACTGTCACATCCAACCATCATATTGTATTTCAATAAATTATATCATTTACTTTTTTCAAAATAGTTTGTTCCAACTCAAAAAGAAAGGAATTGATAAAAACACATCATCAACTCCTACATTCTCTTCAATTTATAAACTGACATTTTTAGATTTTACATTGTATTTGTTTCAACAATCGCATTAAATACCCATCTTTATTTAAATAGTAGCACAAACATTCCTCATATTAGCGCAAAAAGCACTAATTTTGCAGAATAATTTACCAATCTATGGCTATACGTAACAATGTGATGATTGTGCGTCAACGATTATTGACTCGCCTCATCAAATTATGGAATGAAAATGAGTTGGTTGAGAAAATCGACCGTTTACCTATCGAATTAAGTCCTCGCAAGTCGCACACTCTTGGCCGCTGCTGCGTGCACAAGGAGCGTGCGGTGTGGAAATATAAGTCGCTCCCATTGATGGGATTTGACATGAGCGATGAAGATGACGAATTAACCCCATTGTCGGAATATGCTCGTCGAGCGCTCAATCGCGAAACAACTCGCGAAAACATAATGTGCGTGGTCGATGAAGCTTGTTCATCATGCGTGCGCACCAACTATCAAATCACCAACCTTTGTCGTGGTTGCGTGGCTCGCGCTTGTTCGCTCAACTGCCCCAAAGATGCTATTGAGTTTGACTCTGAAACAAGCCAAGGACGCATCAACCAAAAGAAATGTATAAGCTGTGGTAAATGTTTCAACAGTTGTCCCTATCATGCTATCGTACACATCCCCATTCCTTGCGAAGAAGCGTGCCCAGTAGGAGCTATCAGCAAAGATGAATTTGGCGTAGAGCATATCGACGAATCAAAATGTATCTATTGTGGCAAATGTATCAACAGCTGCCCATTTGGTGCAATCTTTGAAATTTCGCATGTGTTCGACATTCTTCAAAGCATCAAACGCGGCGAAAAAGTGATTGCGATGGTGGCACCTGCAATCCTTTCGCAATATAAAGCTCCAGCCGAGTTTATCTACAATTCTATTAAAGAAATAGGCTTTGCCGATGTCATTGAGGTGGCTCGTGGGGCTGTGATTACTACCGAAAAAGAGAGTGAAGAGTTAAAAGAAAAACTCGAAGAAGGTCAACCATTTATGACTACATCGTGCTGTCCGTCATACATTGAAATGGCCGAAAAACATGCTCCCGAACTCAAACAATATATCTCAAGCACTCGTTCACCCATGTATTACACTGCACAAATTGTGCGTGAGCAATACCCCGATGCAAAAGTGGTGTTCATTGGTCCATGTATCGCCAAACGCAAAGAGGCACGCAAAGACGACATGGTTGACTATGTGATGACCTTCGAAGAACTGCAATCAATTTTTGAAGGAATGGATATATTGCTCGACGAGGACAAAATATTCCGTCTTCCTATCAAAGTGGCTCGCGAGGCTCACGGATTTGCTCAAAATGGTGGGGTAACAGCTGCAGTTGCCGCTCATGTTAATGGCGCTTTCACATTCACTCACCAACAAATCTCAAACCTCGACAAAAAGACCGTTGCCCTATTGAAAGCCTACGGAAAATCGGGCAAATCGCCCGCTCAATTCCTTGAGGTTATGGCTTGCGAAGGTGGTTGTATATCAGGACCAAGTCTTCACACTGCCTACGATTCGGGACGCAAACTTTTCAACGACGCGCTCAAGAGTCGCGAACCAATGCACAAAGAAGAAAATTAATTGTGCATTTTGATTTATAAATTGTGACTACTTTGATTGAAAAATTATTCGCAACGCAGCACCTTGAGGTTGAGGAGTTTTATCAACTAATCACCTCTTGCCTCAAATGCGATAATTCATTCAATCTATTACGAGATAAAGCCGCCCAAATTGCTCGCGAGCAATTTGGGTTTGGCATTTATATGCGTGGACTCATAGAGATAAGCAGTTACTGCCGCAACAATTGCTACTATTGTGGATTGCGTCGCGACAACCTAAACGCCTCGCGCTATCGTCTATCGGACGAGGAGATACTCGCTTGTTGCAAAAATGGTTATAATGCCGGGCTACGCACCTTTGTCTTCCAAGGTGGTGAAGATGCAGCATTTACCGACGACCGATTGATCAAACTCATATCACAATTACGAATTGAATGCCCCGAGGCTGCAATTACACTCTCGTTTGGCGAACGAGCAACCGAGTCATATCAACGCTTCTTTGAAGCAGGGGCTTCGCGCTATCTGCTACGCCACGAGGCGGCCAATCGCGACCTCTACAATCACATACACCCCACCGAGATGTCGCAAGCCAATCGCATCGACTGCATCAAATCACTCATCAAAATCGGATACCAAACAGGCATGGGAATGATGATAGGCGCACCTGGGCAAACGATAGAACATCTCATCGACGATTTACTGTTAATGAAACAGTTACAACCTCAAATGATAGGAATTGGCACTTTCATACCCCACCCCAATACACCTTTTGGCACACAATCGGCAGGAGATTTGCGACTCACCTACATCATCATTGCCATTGCCCGACTTATGCACCCTCACGCACTGATTCCAGCCACAACAGCGTTGGCCTCGCTCTCACCAAGTGGATATATCGACGGAATTCTCTCTGGCGCCAATGTAGTGATGCCCAACATCACGCCCTTTGCCCAACGCACCAAATATGAAATTTATCCTGGCAAAGATCACTCGCAAAACGACATCACCACAACCCTCAGCGACCTCTCTCAACAACTCGCTACAATAGGCTACCACATCAACCCCACCCGCGGCGACTACGAATAGAGTTGAAAATTGAGAGTGGCGAACTGAGAACACTATATCTGACTTTTTACAAAAATCAGTAAAATCATAGTCTCTGAACAATGGTAATCAGCTACTTAATCTATTAAATATGGCATTAATTCGTAGGATATTGACGCACTGTTTCCTAACGAGTCATAACGAATGTTAATCGTAAAATAAGAATACGAGAACGAGTAGAATGTTCCATCCGACGGCAACACAGAGGTATATTCCGTTTTTGAGAATGCGTTAACAGTGGCAACAAACCAATCTTTGGGAAATGAACCACTTCCCTCAATCAGCATAAATTCCGATATAACCTTCCCTTTTTGTATTTCAAACATTATAGGGAAACCCTCTCCTATCGTTTTATAATATTTTCCCCTACCCGAGTCGCACCAATAAATACAATCTGGGAATTCCCGTTGTATTTGAGCAAGAGTTTTGTTAAGATTATTACTCGGTTCAGCAGCAAACATTTGTACCACTGACCAAACGCCAACAAATAACGCACACAATAATCGTTTCATAACTTTCTTAATATCCTCTTATTGAATATTCGCTGCACATTCTAATAAACCAAACTGCTAAGAACATTGCAACCCACCATGCGTTGCGCACTATCCATGGTGCTTTTTCTTTCTTCTCTTGTTTTTCATTTTTTTCTTCCATAACCAGCTGTGATTAATTTAATTATTAAATAAAAAATTCCTGCTAATAAAAGTATTGATAACATAATTTCATCTTTTTTTGCCTTGCAAATATATCACAATTAAATCGGGAACATTTATTTTCTGCAAGGCTTGCAAAAAAATTCGTTATATCTCAATTTATTTGTACATTTGTTGATATTTTATTCCATTTACAACCACATGTCAACTATAGGAACTATATTTTTAATTCAATCTATCAGCTTCCTCATTTTTGTGATATTTGCATCTATCGCATATCGACCGCATAGTTCGTTTTTAAACTATCTGCGCAATCTGTTTGAAGTTGAGATTGACAAATATAGTTTCAAAGAGATTGGCTCGGCAATAATTAGTATCGCAATCGTTTACATCATTTCTCCATTTTTAATACTATACATCTCTTACAACTTTTTAGCTTCATTTTTTATGAAAAATAATCATACCTCCGACACCTCCACATCACCCAACGAACCTGCAAGAAAGCCCAACATAATTCGCGACTTCGTTGCCAATAGGGAATATCCTCGCTATCCCATGCAATACCTATATTTTAATGATGATAGCATTTCGTTTAATCCCAATCGTAATGAACTCATTTATATTGACACCGACCCAAACTCCGAGATAAGCCAATTTATAGTGCAACATATCGATGATTTCACCCATTATGTGGCATCTGAAACTGGCTGCCGTTTCATCCATTTATCTAATGCTATAAAACAATTAAACAACTTCGACACATTCCATTACCTCAATCCTCAATGCAACGAAGACAACTTTGAGAGTTCGCCCCTTGAGCAATCATATGCTTGGGAATTGATTAGCAAATGCTTCCTCAACTCAGATATCGTTACTCGTGGTTTTATATTTTTCCCAAGTGATAGCTACAACGGTGGGGAAAGTCGATTTGCATACATGCCTATCCCTTCACGCGACACCCGACCTGTGGAACATATTCTCCCTGGCATGTGCTGTTATATCAAGGATACTCACCCCTACTACTCTCTTGAAAAGTTCAGTGCCGATGCTTATTTCAATTACGACACCGAAAAAATGATGAGCGAAATCGTGGATCGAGTAAAAGCTTTACGACAACGAGGTGTTACCGAATCTATTATCGCATCGCTCTTCAAGCAAGAAATATCGTTGAGCCGAATGCTCATCACTGCCGACTTCAAAATAATCCTTCCCGATTATAACAACATGGAAATACACCTCACCCCGTTGCCTAAAGCTGTGTATTTCCTATTCCTTCGCCACCCCGAAGGCGTTTTATTCAAGAATTTGCCCGACTATTATGATGAATTGCTCGACATTTACACCCAACTCACCGGTCGCAAGAGCGATAAGGAAATAAGACAAAGCATCAAAGATGTAACCGACCCCACAAAGAACTCCATTAACGAAAAATGCGCTCGAATAAAAGAAGCCTTTGTGTCGCAATTTCACGACGAAGTAGCAAAACATTATTTCGTTACCGGCCAACGAGGCGAACCAAAAACTATCACTCTCCCACGCGACCTCGTCGATTGGACTTTTAATTTGTAGCCCTAATCTTATATACCGACACGGACGCCGTATCAGAAAATAATTAGACAGAAGAACATAAAGGCTGGCGCATGAATTATGCATCATGAATTGTGCATTATGAATTATGCATTAACTCAACCCCATCTCTGACTTTTTACAAAAATCAACCTATTTTATGTCTGACTTTTTACAAAATTCGCCCATTTTTATATCTGACTTTTTACAAAAATCAGCGCCACCCCAGTTATAACTAATTATCAATAAGACACTTGTGAATTTACGACATCTAATATCAAAAGTATCTTACAGAAATTGTAATACATTAGAAAATTTTAGCGGAATATCTTCAGTCAGAAGGGGAATATCTAATGCGGAATCTATTTAGCGCAGAATTCGAAATGCGGCCTGCAAAATTCAGATAGCATACATATCCTTTCTTTTGTTATTGAAGTGGTTATATTTTCGATTTGATATAAGAGAAAGTTGCCCAGATGAAGAGAAATATGCCTATTGCAAGTATTGATTAATTTCAGCAGTAAAGAATTAAAAGATAAATACAGCCTTTTAGTTTATGCTCTAACGTCTGTTTTTCTTAAAAATAATCATATATATTGCAGATTTTCGCTTCGTTCTTTCGATAGTCTGCTTTTTTTTTACATCTTTGCATTCAAATTTTAACAGATTATATATAGGACAGTCTCAGAAAATAAAAATGGGTAAAGTGGATTTAATAAATCTACTAAGAAAGATGAAGCCTTGATGTCAATGCAATGCCCATAATAATCCCAGCAAGCGTGAGCACAGACATTCTAGCATTCTATGCCTATTATTTTTATAACGAAAATATTGGATAATATGAAAAAAATTGGATACATATATAAATATAATCCATCAGAAGAAATGGGTATTTTAGTATATGGTACATGGAAAGTAAATCGTAGTTGGAAATCTTCTACAATAAAAGACTCCCCAATTCTATTTTCGATTAATGATTTATTGTCAGAAGTAGGCACTGGTCAACTTGTCTATTTTGACCTTGATAATCATACTGCTTCTAATATAGAACGAGCTTCGTTATCAAATTTCAAAGTTGAATATATAGAGAGTATCATTAGATGCAAAGAACATGAATCGGAGTATTCCTTCTATAGTGATAATACCTATATATCGTTTGAATCCCTCGATAATATTATTATACCAAATGATACAAATGTAACAAACGCTAATTTGCCAGAGTCAATTACCGAATTATTTAATTATTTTGGAAAATACAACCATAAGGATAGAAAAGAAAGCAAGTCATTAAATATTTTTGATTTATCTTTATGGGTAGATAAAAATGTTCTTGATAATGAATATTATGGAAAAAAAATAGATGAGTTAAAGTTTCTATATGATTTGTTTGTCCTAAAAAAACGCTATGACAAAAAAGGCAACGAAATTAATGTAAAAATTGAAGATAATTGTATTTCACCTACATGGTCTTTGCTATTGTCAAAATTCAGCGATAGTGATTTAATAGAAATAATATACAAAGCTCCAAAGTTGCAACCTGCTTTGCCTGTAGATTTTTGTAAGAAGAATGCAGGGATCTTGTCTGATGACTATGGAATGCCAAATGTCGATATATGTAAATTGTATTGCAGGCACAAAATCTCAAATGCAGAAAACATTTCTGATTATAAAAACATTAAACATAAGCTCTATGTTTATCGTCATTGTAACGCTATTCATCATGAAAGAGAAGGAGTCACAATGTGTCAAATGGGAACAAAACGTATTAAAAATTTAGAAAAACGATTAGAAACACATTACGAAAATGTAATCAAGCACAATGTAATTACACAATTGAAAGTTTTAAGTGACGATGCTAATGCGATGAATAAAATATGGGATTCTACGTTCGAAGAATTTAATAATATTGGGCTTTTTATTGAAAAATACAACAATCTAAGGAACAACTTTTTTAAATATAAAGTCTGTGAAGAAATTCTTGAATGTTACGAAAATCTACCACAATTATACAAAGATGCATTAAAAACATCCTTCCTTAATTGTGCTAACGAATCAGTAATTTCAGCAACCGAAGCAGAAAGTCTCACCCCATTTAAGATTAGTTATCTTATCAGACAACTTGGCGATTGGATTCTCGAATCTACCAAACATAAGATTAAAGAACTAGTAAACGATAGATTTTCAAAACTTGATGATTTAGAGAAACTAAAATGTGCTTATGAGGCTGATTATATAACAAGTCAACAATATTATAATAGGTACAAACAAATAACAAATAACTTTAGTATAAGCCAGCTGTTAAAAGAATTGTACGACTATAAAATAGTTGATGCTCCAATGTCGATTCAGTGGCAAGTTGTTTCTAATATAATAAAGCAGTTTGGATACAAGAGTTTAAGTTCGTATAATTATGTTAAGATAGATTGCAATAACTCTATATGTGATATTAGAAGTTTGCTAAAATGGCTTGCATATTATGGCAACTTAAAGGATGTTGTGTTAAAGAAAGCTGAAGAAAAGATATGCTCTGTTTTATCTGATGATGAAAGATGGACATTATTTGAAGAAAAGATTGTTCGGTTTCCAGGTGCTGTAAACATCCGCAAGCGATTAGATGAAGCATATAAAAATAAATCTGCGAATAAAAAACTTTTAACACTAGCCTGTTTTCAAGATGTAATGTTATCAGATATAGTATCTATCAAAGACTTATCGGTTAAATTGTTTATTGCTGATAATCTTGATGATAGTCGTCAATATCTGATACAACAAAGAGCTACCGGTTTCTTGAAACTATACTTGTGGCAAAAACATCCTTCAGATACTTACGACTGGAATTTAATAAAGTCGCATTTATATAAATTAACTGCTGAGGCACAGATAAAAATTCTTCGTTACCTCTTTGGGAAAATGTCGTCAGGAGATACTTCTATATCTTTAGATTCCTTATATTCGGAATTTGTTGAAACAACAACCCCTGCATGTCCTGTAATCTGTGGCATTCTTTATATACTCAAAGCAAAGAAGAATGATATGAAGGCTACAATAACCTCTTCAATGGTGGAATTGGCCATCGGAGAAGAACGAAAGCAACGGTTTGACTTTTTGAAATATTCAAAGGAGCTCTTTTATCCTTGTAATGGCTATTTTGCAATTAGTGCGATTAAGTCCAATATTGATTATGAATCATTCAACGGCATATTGACAAAAGAAGTCAGAAACAACGAATTGTATTACGTTTTACATTTTTATGAGTCACCGATTGACCTATTTGGAAAAGCAATTGATTGGTTGTTAGATTCTGATTTTGTGGGAATTGCCAAACAAGTTCTTGTAAGGAATACTAATGTAGAAGTAATCAATGGCAAATATTATATTCATGAATCTCAAGAATTCTTTGTTAAGCAGTTTGTTATTGCTTATCATATAGATGATAAATGTGGATTGGTGAGTGATAAAGAAAGAATGATAGAACTGGGCTATTTACCAAAAACAAATGCATATCAGCCGTTATACACTAACTATATAAAAAAATACGAGGATTCTGATAATTATATTTGTCGAGGGGGAAGTTATGGTAGTTCAGATCCTAATAATGGAATTCCATTCTTTTGGTGTAAAAAGAAAATGTGTGTTAGAAGAGCTCATTTCTTACTCCCCTCATCAGAATGGGAAAACTATCGTTTCGCAGATCTACTCTTCATCGCATTGGGACAGTATCCAGATTGTAGAGAGTCGGTATGGCGAGTAAATAGTGAAATATCGCAGTTTATATGTGATTACACACAAGGTTATAAATCATCTGAAAGAAATATCTGTAGTAAGCCTATAGACGAAGCAGAAGAAAGAGGAATATGGGATGAAATATCATCAGTCTATCGTAATATTTACGATGATGATGACGATGATGAATATGAAGAGGATTGCGATGATTATTCGTATGATCGAGATGAACCAACATATGACAGATACAATGGTTCATATGCGCAAGATGAAATGGGGTATAGTGATGATGATATTGATACAATTTTTGATGGAGATCCAGATGCTTATTGGGATATCGATTAATTCTTATGTTTATTCTGTCTAAATTCCCATCAAAAAGCACTAAATTTGCAGTTAATTATGGCGAATTATAATGCGACATCACATACTGCAAGTGAATTTATTCACGATGACGAAATAAGGGCTACGATGGCGTGGGCTGCAGAGCATCGCACGGATATGGTTCTTATCGAGGAGATTCTTGCCAAGGCGGCACAAGGAAAAGGGTTGAGCCATCGTGAGGCGATGGTGTTGCTCGAATGTACCGACACCGAAATCATCAATCGCATCTACTCGCTTGCACGCGACATAAAGCAACACATCTACGGTAACCGCATTGTGATGTTTGCCCCTCTTTACCTCTCTAACTACTGCGTGAATGGGTGCGTATATTGCCCTTACCATGCCAAAAACAGAACTATCCCTCGTCGCAAACTATCGCAAGATGAGATTCGTCGCGAAGTGATTGCCTTGCAAGATATGGGACACAAACGCCTTGCTCTTGAAGCAGGCGAACACCCCACAATCAACACCATTGACTATATCCTCGAATCAATCGACACTATATATTCTATTCATCATCGCAATGGTGCTATTCGCCGTGTAAATGTGAATATCGCAGCTACAACGATTGAGAATTATCGTCGGCTTCGCGATGCCGGGATAGGCACATATATCCTCTTTCAAGAGACATATAACCGCGAGGAATATCAGCGCCTACACCCAACCGGTCCCAAAAGCGATTGGGGCTATCACACCGAAGCGATGGACCGTGCAATGCAAGGGGGCATCGATGATGTGGGAATAGGTGTTTTATTTGGACTATATAACTATCGTTACGACTTTGTGGGACTATTGATGCATGCCGAGCACCTCGAAGCAACCTATGGCGTGGGTCCTCACACCATCAGCGTGCCTCGCATTCGCCCTGCCGACGATATAAATCCCGAAGACTTCCCCGATGCCGTTACCGACGAGGTGTTCCGTCGCATCGTGGCAATTCTTCGCATTGCCGTGCCATATACCGGCATGATTGTCTCTACTCGCGAGTCGCAACAATGCCGTGAATTAGTGCTCGATGTGGGAGTGTCGCAACTCAGCGGAGGCTCTCGCACAAGCGTAGGAGGATATGCCGACACAACTATTGACACCGACAAATCGGCACAATTCGACATCGACGACAATCGCACACTCGATGAAATTGTAACCTGGTTATTGCAATTGGGATACATCCCCAGTTTCTGCACTGCCTGCTATCGCGAAGGGCGCACAGGCGACCGTTTTATGTCATTGGCAAAAAGGGGCATGATAGGCAACTGCTGTGCACCCAACGCATTGATGACCTTACGCGAATATATCGAAGACTACGCCTCACCCACAACCCGACAACTCGGGCTCGATATGATAGCCCGCGAAATAAACAATATCAACTCTGAAAAGATACGCCGTATCACCATCTCCCACCTCAACGACATCGCTCACGGCAAACGCGATTTCAGGTTATAAATTAGAACTACAATAATGAACAATACTCCCTCATCTCATCGTGTACATATTGCTTTCTTTGGTCGGTGCAATAGTGGTAAATCGTCGCTGATTAATGCCTTGACTGGGCAAGAGGTGGCTATTGTATCGGAGATAGCGGGGACTACTACCGATTCGGTATTGAAGCCTATCGAACTGCCCGGAGTAGGTGCTACAATATTGATTGATACCCCGGGACTCGATGACAACACACCCCTCGGCAATCAACGCAAGACTCAATCACTTAAAGCTCTTGACAAAACCGATATTGCCGTTGTACTTTTCCACGACAATGATACCTCTATCGAAGAAGCATTAATCGCACAACTATCGGCTCGAAAAATTCCTGTCATAGGAGTCGTTTCAAAGTGCGACACTATGCAAAATCGTGCATCTCTCACTGCAAAAGTCAATGATATTGTTGATTCAGAGCCTATCGCTTTAAGTGTCACAACAAAAGAGGGTATCGACCTATTATTAACTCGATTGGCAGCATTGTCGCAACACGAAACACGCCTCATCACCGAGGGACTATGCTCGTCTGGTGACATGGTGGTGCTCGTGATGCCCCAAGATGCTCAAGCCCCTAAAGGGAGATTGATAAAACCACAAGTGGAAGTAATACGCGAACTCCTCGACCGTGGATGCAACACACTTTGCACCACTCCCGAAGGGCTTCTATCAGCACTCAACTCTCTCAATACTCCACCCCAACTCATCATCACCGACTCGCAAGTATTCACCACAGTCAACGAGATTGTCGAAAAATTTCGACAACAAATGGGACTTCCTCAACTCCCTCTTCTCACCTCTTTCTCTATTCTTTTCGCTCGATACAAAGGAGATATTGACACATTTGTAGAAGGTGGCAAAAAACTGCTCTCGCTCACATCCTCATCGCGCGTGCTGATTGCCGAAGCATGTAGCCACATTCCTCAAAACGAAGATATAGGACGCGTGAAACTACCTCGTATGCTTCGCAATCGCATAGGCGAGCAACTGAATATCGACATCGTTGGAGGCAATGATTTCCCCACCGACCTATCGCAATATGACCTTGTGATACATTGCGGTGCATGCATGTTTAACCGCCGACTCGTGATGAGTCGCGTGGCACAAGCCAAAGCACAAAACATAGCCATCACCAACTACGGCATCGCCATCGCAACCCTCACTGGCATCATCGACAAAGTAGTGTATTAGGGATACCATTTTTTGAACTTTTTTGAGCATTTTTTGTTTTGTTTTCATAGATTCAGTTAAAATCATTTGAAAACATCTAACCTGTGAATTATTATGGCAAAAAATGCGACAATGGGGAGTATTTTCCTTGAATTTCTCACTCAAAGTAACGATATGAGCAATCGTTTCATTGCACCCGAGATTGATGAGATAGTAAAAAACGATGAGTGTGCCGAGATGTTTGACATTCTCGTGGTAAATGCGTTGGGGCACAAATGCCCTATATGCGAATCGACCATCGACACCGCCATGAGATTCATCATAGGTCGTTGCCACAATGAAATCAACTCAAGCAACTACGACGACACCCAAAAGCACCTCGAATGCCAACAATGCTCCGACTTCTACAACCAAGCAGCCCAATCAATCAAAGACCATTTCAGTTCTGCCGGACTATTACATAAATGTTAATACTGGTTTGTGATTCTAAATATAGTTGTTTATGGATAAAAAACGTCTTACGTCGGTCAATGGGCGACCTATTGCCGACAATCAAAACATTCAGACTGCCGGGGTGCGCGGACCGGTGTTGATGCAAGACCCTTGGTTTCTCGAAAAACTCGGACATTTCGATCGCGAGGTGATTCCCGAACGACGCATGCACGCTAAAGGCGCAGGGGCATACGGCACGTTTACCGTGACTCACGACATTACACAATACACTCGTGCCTCAATATTCAGTCAAGTGGGCAAACAGACGGAGTGTTTTGTGCGTTTCTCTACCGTGGCAGGTGAACGAGGTGCCGCCGATGCCGAGCGCGACATTCGTGGATTTGCCATGAAATTTTATACCGACGAGGGGAATTGGGATCTCGTGGGCAACAATACCCCGGTGTTTTTCTTGCGCGACCCACTGAAATTTCCCGACCTCAACCATGCCATAAAACGCGACCCCAAAACCGGGATGCGTAGTGCCAACAATAATTGGGATTTCTGGACATTGTTGCCCGAAGCGTTGCACCAAATCACCATTACCATGAGTCCGCGAGGTATTCCGTTATCCTATCGCCACATGCACGGTTTTGGCAGCCATACCTATAGTTTCTACAATGCCGACAACAAACGCACATGGGTTAAGTTTCATCTTCGCACATTGCAAGGCATTAAATGCCTCACCGACCAAGAGGCCGAAGCCATTATTGCCAAGGATCGCGATTCGCATCTCCGCGACCTTTATAACAGCATCGAAAATGGCGACTATCCACGTTGGCTTTTCCAAGTGCAACTCATGAGTGAGGCGCAAGCCGCGAACTACCATATCAACCCCTTTGACCTCACTAAAGTGTGGCCTCACGGCGATTTCCCGTTGCACGATGTGGGAATTCTCGAACTCAATCGCAACCCCGAGAACTATTTTGCCGAAGTAGAGCAATCGGCCTTCAACCCCATGAACATTGTAGAGGGTATAGGGTTCTCTTCCGACAAGATGTTGCAAGGACGTTTATTCTCCTACGGCGACGCACAACGCTATCGCCTTGGGGTTAATGCACATCAAATACCGGTCAACCGACCTCGATGCCCATTCCACGCCTATCATCGCGACGGCGCAATGAGAGTAGATGGCAACTATGGCGACGCTATCAGTTATGAGCCCAATAGTTATGGTGAATGGCACGACTCGCCACACCTCAAAGAACCGCCATTGGCGATTCATGGCGATGCGTTCAACTACAACGAGCGAGAGTATGACGACGATTACTATACCCAACCGGGCAATCTATTCCGTCTCATGCCCAAAGAAGAGCAACAACTGCTTTTCGAAAACACAGCACGTGCCATGGGCGATGCCGAACGTTTCATCAAAGAACGCCACATCACTAACTGCTACCGTGCCGACCCCACCTACGGCATAGGCGTAGCCAAAGCACTCAATCTCCCTCTGCCCAAAATATTGTAAACATCAAATATCTATTCAGATATATTGGTCAACTAAGTTATAACACAACAACGGCTATCGGGTGTCCGATAGCCGTTGTTATATTTGTGATATGCGAGATGCAAGTAGGAATGTCAACGAAAATTTCGTATTCCTCACCCCGCATTAAATAGTTTCTACTTTTTAAGGACGCAGGTTTTGAGGACGATGCTGCTGCCGTCGATTTTGCAATCAACCTCTTCGGGGTTTTCGGTGAGGCGAATGCTTTTTACCTTTGTACCTCGTTTGATTACCATTGACGAGCCTTTAACTTTGAGGTCTTTGATAACAGTTACTGCATCGCCATCAAAAAGTTCTGCGCCATTGCTATCTTTTGCTACATCATTCGCTTCTTCGGCATCATCGGGATTAAATTCGTGAGCACAGTCGGGGCAAACATATAGCGACCCATCAAAGTAAACATATTCACCGCCGCACTTTGGGCATTTTGTAATTTCTTCAGCCATTTTCGTGTTGTCGTTTTAATAATTAGAATTCACAATTGTTTGGAGTGCGTGGGAATGGAATCACATCGCGAATGTTGGTCATACCAGTTACGAACAACAAGAGGCGTTCAAAACCAAGACCGAAACCAGCATGAGGCACTGTACCGAAACGACGAGTGTCGAGATACCACCACATATCTTTCATTGGGATATTCATCTCTTCGATGCGACCCATGAGTTTGTCGTAGTTTTCTTCACGCACACTACCGCCAATGATTTCACCGATTTGTGGGAACAACACATCGGTACCTTGAACTGTTTTGCCATCTTCGTTAAGCTTCATATAGAATGCCTTGATATCCTTTGGATAGTCGGTCATGATGACTGGTTTTTTGAAGTGTTCTTCTACAAGATAGCGTTCATGTTCGCTCGCGAGGTCGCAACCCCAATATACTGGGAATTCAAATTTCTTACCAGCAGCAATTGCTTCTTCAAGAATCTTGATACCCTCGGTGTAAGGCAAACGAATAAACTCGGTAGAAACTACCTCTTTGAGACGCTCAATCAAGCCCTTATCAATCATATTATTGAGGAACTCAAGGTCATCTTTACAGTTTTCAAGAGCCCAGTTGATACAATATTTAATGAAGTCTTCTTCGAGATCCATAAGGTCGCCGAGGTCGGCAAAAGCAACTTCGGGCTCAATCATCCAAAACTCGGCCAAGTGGCGAGGAGTGTTTGAATTTTCGGCACGGAATGTAGGGCCAAAAGTATAGATTGAACCGAGTGCAGTAGCAGCCAATTCACCTTCGAGCTGACCCGATACAGTGAGGCTTGCTTGTTTGCCAAAGAAGTCATCATCGTAGATGATTGAACCATTTTCGTCCTTCTTCAAGTCGTAGAGGTTCTTTGTTGTCACTTGGAACATTTGACCAGCACCTTCACAGTCCGAAGCTGTGATGATAGGAGTGTGGAAATAGAAGAAGCCATGGTCGTGGAAATATTTGTGAATAGCAATAGCCATGTGGTGGCGAATGCGGAACACAGCACCGAAAGTATTGGTGCGTGGACGCAAGTGAGCTTTTTCACGAAGGAATTCCATTGTGTGACCCTTCTTTTGCATTGGATAAGTTTCGGGATCGGCTGTACCATATATCTCAAGTGTTTCGGCTTGGATTTCGGCACTTTGGCCTTTTCCCATCGACTCTACAAGTTGACCAATCACATGAAGGCTTGCTCCTGTTGTAATAGGCTTCAACTGCTCTTCATCAAATTTAGCCATATCAAAAACGATTTGAATGTTTTTGATAGTCGAACCATCATTGAGTGCCACAAATTGCACATGCTTGTTACCGCGACGGCTACGCACCCACCCTTTCACACTCACTTGTTGACCAATGAGTTTAGGGTTAAATATATCTACTATTTTAGTTCTTTTCATTACAAGTATATATCTGTTATTTATATTTTCAATTATTCAAATGAGCCCATTTTCAAGTAGTTAACCTCTTCTTGAGTGAGGTAACGCCAACGACCACGAGCAAGATTTTTCTTTGTAAGACCAGCGAAATAAACACGGTCGAGTTTTGTTACATGATAACCGAGTGATTCAAAGATGCGACGCACAATGCGGTTGCGACCCGAGTGGATTTCGATACCAGCTTGGTTGCGATCTTTTTCGGTAGCGTAACTGATAGCGTCGGCATGGATTGGACCATCTTCAAGTTCAATACCATCGGCAATGCGTTGCATATCTTCTTCAGCGATATCTTTGTCGCACCACACATGGTAGATTTTTTTCTTCACATATTTAGGATGTGTCAATTTTGAAGCGAGGTCACCATCATTGGTCAATAGAAGCACACCTGTAGTGTTACGGTCGAGGCGTCCCACAGGATAGATGCGTTCATTGCAAGCACCTTTCACAAGGTCCATAACAGTTTTACGACCATTGGGGTCATCGCTTGTTGTAACTACATCTTTGGGCTTATTGAGAAGGATATAGCATTTGCTTTCAAGAGCCACTACCTTTTCATCATATTCAACCACATCGCTGTGAGAGATTTTTGTTCCCAATTCGGTAACTACAACGCCGTTGATTTTCACAAGACCTTGTTGAATCAATTCGTCAGCTTCACGGCGTGAGCAGATACCTGCGTTGGCCATAAACTTGTTAAGACGAATTTGTTCGTTTGGATCGGGAATAGGCATTTCATACTCGATGCGTTTGGGGCGTGGAGTAAAACTCTTGCCCTTGTTTGGCATAATGCCTTGATTATAATTTTGTTTTTTATTGCGGCGTTGGTTTGGGTTAGGACGGCCTTGACCTTGTTGGCGATAACCACCTTGGTTATTATAGCCACCTTGATTGTTGTATCCGCCTTGATTACCATAACCTCCTTGACGATTGTTGTTATAGCCACCTTGGCGGTTATTGTTTTGGCGATAACCTCCTTGGCGATTGTTGTTATAGCCACCTTGGCGATAATTGTTTTGGCGATAACCACCTTGGTTATAACCTTCGCCACCTTCTCCATCTACTGGAGCATTATATTGATTTTGTTGGTAATTGTTATTATATCGATTGTTGTTATATCCACCTTGGCGATAATTATTGTTATAGCCACCTTGATTATTGTAGCGATTGTAACCACCTTGGCGATTATAAGAGCGTTGTTGTGAATACTGGCGTTCTCCTTGATACTCAGAATCGGCAGTTGAGAAACTTTGAGATGAATAGTTTCCATTTTCATAACGACTTGTTCCTTCAGCGCCATTGTTAAATGACAATCCACGATTTTCTCCTATGCGTGGTCTTTTAGGTTTTTTCTCAATATTATCCATATTTTTTTAATTAAAAAATAATACAGCCTCGCGGCGTTAATAAGTCCTATTTAGTTTTATAAATAAAAAAAGGTTACGCTTTGTTTACTTTGGTTTTAAAAATCCACCCTACAAGGGCAAATTATCATATATTTAAATATCTTACGCAAAGATATATGAATATTTTCACTAGCACAAACAAATTTGTTATTTTTCAATATTTAATGCCACTTTTAAGACAAATATATCATAAAATATGCCCTATGTCACATAATCTACCCACGACTGCAATTCCCTTGGGCAACTCCGATGCAACATTGGCACCTTCACGATTGAAATATATAGCCTTCCACCCAGCATCTACAGCACCCTTTATGTCGGCATCGGGATTATCGCCAATGATAATCGACTCCTCGGCTGTAGCCCCAGCCTTACGGAGTGCATGGTCAAATATGCGACGGTCGGGCTTATTCACCCCTATATCATCGCTCAACACCACCACTTCAAAGAAATCCTCTATTTGAGCCGATTTCATCTTGCGATATTGCACCTCATAAAATCCGTTACTTATGAGACACAACCTATACCCTTTCTCCTTAAGATACTGCAACATTTCGCGTGCACCATCGACCAATCGCGATTTAGTGCCAAGGATTGAAAGATACAACGGATCGAGTGCTTGAGCCTTCTTCATCACATCATCTTGTGGATAACCTGCATCGGCGAGCACCTTGCGAAAACGCTCCACCTGTAAATACTCTTTAGTAATTTTCCCTGCATTATAAAGAGGCCACAAAGTGTGATTATATTCAAAATATTTTTCACGCCAGTCATCAACAGACTCAAAATAGGCATCAAGTCCCTCTTGGTAGTATAATTCACCAAGAGTCTCCCACGAGTTGCCACGAAAGTCCCATATCGTATCGTCGAGGTCAACCCACACCCATTTCACATCATTCATCATGCGTAAAAAACTAAAACGGCCATCTTCGCAATGAAGATAGCCTTTGTTGTTGTGGGCGTTGACGGATTCGAACCGCCGACCCTCTGCTTGTAAGGCATCTTCCAATCAACCACAACCAATTGGTTAATAATATTTTAGTTTCTCTCTATTTTACTTCTTCACACAAACTTCACACATTATCGTAATTTTGCCTAGTTTCATAATCGATTCCATTTTTAATTAGAATCTCTTTTAATGCAAAATTCTCGTGCAATAAACGCGTTAAATCCTTTCGCAATTCATCAACTTGTGAGTTTAGAAAATCATTCCTATCTTGTAAGCGTTCTATGCGAGATAATGCTTCGGTTTCATTTGCGTATTTTGCTTCTGTCATCTTCTCCATTACTCCAACGAACTTTTCGAAAATAGCACTGTCATTAATTATGCTATTTGTGTTGTCGGACTGTGATTTCGACATATTACTACTACCAATATCTTCGATATAATATATGTCTATATTCTCTATATCGAATATCTCAATTATTTTATCCAATTTTTCAGGAGGCAACGGACTTCTACCCCTTTCTATATTAGATAAAAAGCTCTGCTTTACCCCAAGTTTCTCCGCCAAATCTTTTTGGCTGACACTATGGTCAGAGCGTATTTTTGCTAAATCTATTCGCTGCACTTTAGTTATATTCAATAAATATATTAGTTATATTTGTTGTAAGATTCAATAAAATAATCTAACTTTGCTCTTGATATTATCAATTTTAACCAAATCAATAAGTATTTTTATTTATGCAAATATAATATTTTTTGCTGATATAACAAAATATTTATTGATATAATTAATTTTTATTATGTCATATAGTTTTAAGGAACTTTATCAATTAGAAAAGAAGAAACCCACAGCTGGGCAAATCTTCATCGAAAGAATAGCTGAAATCACATGCAGACAACCCGCTACAATACGAATGTGGCTTAATGGAACGCAATTTCCAAATGATACTGCAATAAAAGCTATTGCAAAAGAACTTAATGTAGAAGAAGAATCACTTTTCCCGGATAAAAAAGCCATATTATGATAACAAGCACCGAACCACAAGTTGCAATAAACGGCAGATATTCAATTAAAGATACCTGTAAGGTTTTATCTATATCAAGAGAAACTTTAAGAAGATATACTTACGCAGGACATATCAAGTGTGGCTTTCGTAGAAACACAGCTCACAAATTCTATCTTGGTAGCGAAATTCTGCGTTTTTGGAAAGCACAAATATAGATTTATGAAAGGCTGGATTAATCTTCATAGAGATATTACAAATCATTGGATTTGGCATAATCCACGCCATTTTCGTTGGTGGGTGCTTTTATTGCTTATGGCTCAATGGGAGCCTCGAAAGGTTGTTTTTGGCAAAACATCAGTTCAATTGCAACGAGGGCAAATATGCACCACAATAAGATTTCTTGCACGTCAAATGGACGCTTGCAGTCATACCACCATAACATTTTTAAACTGCTTGGAAGAAGCAGACATGATTCATCGCATATCGAACTCTCAAATGACTATAATAACCATTACAAATTATGATAAATACCAGTTAAATGAAATCAATAAAAAGAATCGAAAAGAACGCAAAGTGCAACAAAAAATGCAACAGATTAAAGAAGATAATAAAAAAGAAATTAAAAATAATTCTTCATCTATAAGCACGCATGAAGATAAAAATCAATTTATTCAAGAGATTGAATCATCTTCTGATTTTCTTGATAGCGTTGCACAAATTTTAAATTGTGATATTATTCAAGTTCGAGAACTTTTCTCGGAATTTGTTTCCGAAATCAAATTGATAGGTAAATCCCATGTCGATATAGTAGATTTCAAAAAGCATTTCCTTAATTGGTCTCGCAAAAGAATCCAAAATGAAGAAAACAACAAACAACACCATAATGGAACAATCAAAAATGATAAATATGCAGCTCGTAAAGGAAATAGAATCATTGCTAAGAAATCGGAGGAGTACGGAGAATCGTTTTAGATTTAACTTGCCTACCGAAAACGCAGTGGCGTTATTAACTGCCTCTTATAAACTTGAAGTGGAACGGCGTTTACGAAAATTTGAACTTGACGAGAATACCCAAAGTAATCTTACACGATTAGCTGATTATATTACTGCTATTACTCCCAAGTTTGGTGTTATGCTGTGTGGCACATGTGGAAATGGAAAATCAACTCTTATGTATGCTTTTCAACAAGCATTAAACTACCTTGCAGACAAAAATCATTTTGATTTTATGGGAAATCAGTTCAAGCCCAAAATGACAATATATGATTCTTATGAGCTGTCTCAATTAGCACGAGACATCAAAGAATTTACCTTAATCAAAAATAAGCCCTTATTAGGAATTGACGATCTTGGCAACGAGCCTGTCGAAATTCTTGATTATGGCAATCCCATTCACCCTATTATACGACTTATTGAATATAGGTATATAAATCAATCATTCACTTTTATCACAACAAATCTCACTGCTAAAGAAATACGCACAAAGTATGGAGACAGAATAGCAGACCGTTTTAATGAAATGTTACATGTAATTATATTTAAAGATGGCTCATACAGAAAAAACAAACAATAAATTCTATGTATATCTTGACATCGACCCTTATTTGGCTCAGTGGTTCATCAATGAGCAAGGGGGCAACAACCCAGTGCAACTTAAAAGAGGGTGTATGGAAAGTAATATATTAGAACAATTCCTTAAAAAGACTCCTGCGAATAGTCTTCCCGATTTGGATAAAGAACAAAAACTTTCAATAATAATACCTGAATTTCGTCATAAGCCTCCAGCGACATACAACTACCTGCCTCCAAAAGCAATGCAAATGCTAATAAATTGTATCAGAAATCGGTTTGATTTGGAATTATGGAACTCTCTTCACAAATTCACAACTTTATTCAAGCGTCAAGATGAACTCATTTACGCTTTTATGGAAAAACACGATATTGAAATTAACGAAACCAATTGGAATGCCATAGCCAAACGTTATCGACGGAAAAGAGACCTTTATCATACTTATGAACGCATTAAAAAATACAAGAAAAAAATAAAAGATTCCAAGACCGAAAATTCGTAAAATATACGAAATATACGATTTTATATAATCTAACTTTATTTGCTATGGAAAACTTTAATCACACATTACCGGGTATCGCACAAATCGGCTTTGTCGAGTGCGAAAAACTTCAGCCCAACATCGTTCTCAAACATTCATCGGGCATTCCTGTCGGCGTCTTCACTGAGATTACGCCTGTCCGCTTTTTCGGTCAGCCGTCATACGAAGCTGTAGAAGAATACGATAACAATGGTCGCAAGGTGCTTTGCACGCTCAAATTTGTGTCAAACGACAACATTCCACTTCATAAACACCTCGCTTTCGTAATCACGGACGCGTCAGGAACTTCCTTTATCATCGGCTCTCGTGAACGACCGTACCCTATCGTCAAATCTTCTGCCACGAGTGGCAACCCCTCAGGTGAATCTAATGCCACTACCTACGAAATAAAGTGGTCATCGGTTGGCATGCCTATTCGTTGTGCCATATAAAGCAGTATCACTTTCTTCATTGTTATTCATAGTTCTCTTGTGGTCGAGCAGTGATTTCATTGCTTGACCTTTTTGGTTATGCTTAGGCTGAACGAAGTCTGCTCATACGAGAATTAAATCAACAATACTCCGTCGGGCACTTTTACGCCGCAAAGTTATTGCCGGTACTTTCAACTGCAAGGTCAAGCAACTGGTGTCGGGGCTGAAATCTCCACACCTAAATCGGGTAGTATTTAATCTCCGAACCTTGCATAATGTTTGCGAATCGGCTCTTTGTGGGCAGTGTAAAAGTCGCTCCTTTACGGAGCATAGTGTTTAATCATTTAATTCATTTTCGCATGAATACAATTTCTTCTCTTTCAGCCCACAGCGACAACAAGGTCGCTTTCGTGAATGAAATCACTGGTCGCTCGTTTCCTACAAAGGACGAAATCCTCGAACACAAGCATTCGCTTGATAGTGATAATCCTGCTGTCTATTGTGGCACTTACGGCAAATACAATAGTGGCTCACTTGAAGGAATGTGGATAGATTTGACCACCTTCTTTGATTACGATGACTTCATCGAGTTCTGCTACGATTTGCATGCCGATGAAGAAGATCCCGAACTTATGTTCCAAGATTACGAGAATTTTCCTCGCGAGTTGTATTCGGAAAGCTGCTTCGATGAAGATACATTCGACACAATCATCAAGTACGCCAATCACTCTGACCGTGATGCTGTCGATGCTTTCCTCTCTTGCTTCAGCGATTCTGAATTAGATAAATTTGAAGAATACTATGTCGGCAAATTTGATAGCGAAGTAGATTTCGCTTACCATATCATTGAAGAATGTTATGATATTGAACAAACAATGGGCAATCTCTCGTATTACTTCAATTACGAGGCTTTCGCTCGCGATTTATTTATGTGCGATTACTACTTCGATAATGGCTATGTTTTCCAAAGATATTAACACATATAAAAATTTGAGGTTATACCGAAAAGGCATAACCTCGTTTTTCCCTTTTTAAGTGTTGGTAAGGAGCTTTGTCAATACCGGCACTATTTTTCTTTGCAAAGGTACTTCTTTTATTTGAAACAACAAAGAATTTTCAAAAAAGTTTTTCAAATTATTTTTTAATTTAGTTTTTATACAAAATCTTTTTCATCTAATCCACTGATTGTTTGGATTATATTCTTAACCTCTGTTCGTACATTATATTCTTGTATTAATTTCAAAATCTCTCTTTTTAAATCATTATAACGATTTATAGAAACTTGCTTTATCATATACAAGATTATTTTTATTGCCCCAAACAAATTTTGACTTTCTCCAACTCCTTTCATTAATGCAGGACCTTTTCTTATTGATTTTATTGGAGCGAAATCATATAAAATGTTCCCATGAGCACAAGTATTCCGAATGTCAAGTATTAATTTTATATAGTTCTCAAAAACGGCTACTTTATTGATTTTATAATGTAGTGAAATCTTTTCCTTTAAAGCGTCATCATTCAATGCACAATATAACGAAATAGCACTGCCAAATGTCATAAATTCCAAAGTTTTCCAAGCTGGAGCATATTTATCATTAATGTGTGTTTTATGATGATATGTTATAACCCCATTTTGCTTAAATTTGGTAGTGTAAACTTTTTCGTCAAATGTAGAAATTTGTTTCTTATTTACAACTGATGGATCTACAAACCATGTTGGAGACTTCGGATAAGCATTTGATACTATATAAGTCAAACAAGTTTTGAAATTGATTTCTATGCGACTTAAATATTTCAATAAGATATTTCGCAATTTGAAATCAAAATAATATAAATTCACAGCATCATCAAAATCTGTTCCACTTTTGAATTTATGTGTCCTATGCTTCTTATTTGGATAAGTTTCCTCAAATGGGAACCAATAGAACCCCAATCTATAATATCCTACATCAAAGAGAACTTCTTTGGCTTTCTCTTCGTCTGAGATAATCATTCCTCTGCGTCGCAAAAGATTGATTTGTTCATCTAATGTTATTGCTTTGTTTCCCATGACACAAAGTTAACAATTTTATTTAACATATACGCTATTTATACATTTTTTCTGTCTTTTACTGATTTATCATTACACTCTAACTTTGACATAGAAATAAATTTTCATACTATGTCAAACGCAACTTATAATCTTCATCTCAAAGGCTTCGTCGGTGGTGCTGACTTCGACCGCAACTATGTGGACTTCGTGCTTGCCCAAAATAGCGAGCAGTCTGTATCGGTACTGATTGACTCGCTGGGTGGCTCGTTGGCTACGGCTCTGTCTATCGCCTCGGCGTTCCGTAATCACGGCGATGTGTCGGTGCATTTCGTGGGCATGAATGCGTCAGCGGCTACTATCGCTTCGCTCGGTGCGAAACATATCTCTATCGACGCTAACGCTATGTACCTCGTACATAAATGCTCCACTGAGTTCTTCCGTTGGTGCGACCTCAATGCCGACAATACTGAGGCTCTTATCCAAGAGCTGCAAGCACAGAAGAATGACCTTGACAAACTTGACATCAACATCGCTTCAATGTATTCTGCCAAGTGCAAGAAAGATGTCAAAGATTTACTCGACCTCATGAAAATCGGTGGTTGGCTATCAGCACAAGAGGCTCTTGATTGGGGCTTCGTGGACGAAGTCACCAACTCTAACGAGCAAGCACCTGTGCTTACCGACGCTATCGCTTCGGCAATGGCTAATGCCGGCATGCCGATACCGAACATTCCTGTGCAAGACAGAAATTCGCCTTTCGCCAAGTTCATCGCTTCGCTTTCGTCGCTTTTCAAATCGGAGAAATCTTCTAATCATTCAAATACTATGAAAGTTACTGTAAACAACATCGGCAAGATCCTCAATGTAGAGGAACTTTGTGCTGACGACAATAAGGTTACGCTTACTGTCGAAAATCTTCAAGCAATCGAAAATGCCCTTGACAAACAAGCCAAGGAGATTGCTTCATTAAATGAACGCATTTCGGCTCTCGCTTCTGCTCCTGCCGATAGCTCTACTGCTGTCATCGAGGACAACAAGCCCTCTATGACTGAAAAATCTGATGTCGAAGAGTTTTACGACACCGTAAACTCTGCTCGCAAACTTTACAATCTCGTATAACTTTTAATCTTTTAATACTATGGCTGGTAAACTACAATTTACGCTCGACGACTATCAAAAGGCGGCCATTAAGTGGCGTAAAGACCTTTTGATGTTGCCTATCATCGGTATTCAGGACACGCTTCAGTATATGACTGGTCGCCCCGGAATACGATACAAAGAGAATGTCGGCACTATCTACGCTGACGCTCAGTTCGCTCCCTACAAGGCTACTCGCTCAGGCGATGTGAACCTTAAACTTGATTTCCGTACGCTCGAAACGCATTTCGGTAATGTGGTCGCCAAGTTTGAACCTAACTCGGCTATCTCTACTTTGCTCGGCACTGGTGCTACCAAAGGCGACGGTCAGATGACCACTCCGACTGCTCTCCATGTGCTTGCTCAAATCGCAAAGGGTTTGTCGGAACACCTCAATGACGCTATGTGGAATGGTGTGCGTAACGCTAACGGCGATACTACCAAAGACCTATTCGACGGCTTTGATACCATTACACAAAAGGAAATCACTTCGGGAGCTATCTCTGCCGAGAATGGCAACTATATGAAGATTTCTGAGGAAATCACTTCAGCTAATGCTGTTGATGTGGCTAAGGAGATCCTTTTCTCGCTCGACCCTCGTCTTCGCTCTCAGGAACTCCTTATGTTCTGCTCACAGGACTTTGCTGACAAGTATAATGAAGCCTACCTAATGAGCCATGGTGGTATTCCGTACAATACGCAATACAATCACACCACTGTTGAAGGCTCTAATGGTCGTCTCAAACTTGTGCCTTTGTATAACAAGGCTGACAGCAAGTTTATCCACATCTGTCCGAAGAGCAACATGCTTGTAGGCTACGACCAAATGGGCGACATCGAAAGCATTATGGTCAAGGAATACGAACCATTTATCCTTACCTACATCGCCACTATGTTCTTCGGTGTGCAGTTTGAATCGATTGACAAGCGTCGCTTCAAAGCTGTCGAAATCACTGTCTAATCTCTAAATTCTAACTACTATGGCTGAATGTCTTAATCTTCAAAAATCGGTAGCGTGGTGTCAAGGGACACCCGAACTACCGGGCATTATGCGACGCATTTACTATCTCGCTAAGAGCGAAATCGCTCAATGGCCTGCCCTAAAAGCAGAGAATGGTCGCATATCGGAAGCGAAATATAACGGCGACTTCGTGCTGAATGCTGATGTCAAGTGGAAATACATCGATATTTTGCCCGACAAATCGCAGTTGACTTCTGAACCTCAGGGCGAACTCCCAAGCCAAACCCAGCTCAATAAACTCACTGCCATTCACCCCGGTGTCGGCGAAGAGGCTTCAAACCTTTCGCTCTATATCAACAACTACGATGTGGTATATCTCGTAAAGGATATGAAAGGCAAATATCGTGTGGTGGGTAGTGTTAGGTGGCAAACAAAATCTACTGTCAGCCAAGACCTCGGTCAAGGGCCAACAGGTACGACTGCCACAACTATCACGGTCGAGGCTACCGATGTGTGTCCTGCTCCTTTCTACGAGGGTGTTATCGAAACTGAAATTGGCGACATCGTTGCTGCTTCCGAAGATGAACTCTTCTAAATCTCACGCTGAGAGCGACTTGATTGATGTGGGAGAAATCCTTTCGGAAATCTCTGTTCCTAATATCGACATGGACGCTCTTGGCGTTTCGCCTAATTCTCGCACTCCTCAAAGTAAGGACATCTTTGCCGAGGAGAAACGCAAAGCATGGGACAAATCGGTGGAAGCAAGGTGCGACTTTACTTATCGTTTGCGTCTAACAAGACGCTCAAATGTGAACTTTATTTCCATTTGGCAAAAGTCGCTCTATGGTCGCACGCTTACCGAGATTAAGGCTGATGATGATATGGTGCAGTTCTTCGCTGACAGCATTGTACCTGTGATAAAGGAAATGCTTGGCCACAATCTACCCAAAGGAGATTGGGCTATCGTGACGACTCCGAAACGCCGACACCTGACGAAGAACTTTGCCACTCGTATCTCAGAAGTGATCGCCCAGCAGCTCGGTATTCCATTCTACGAAGATGTGGCTTCGTGCCACTCCAAACAGCGAATGAATGCTGTGTTTACGCTGAATGTTCTGCCTAAAGAGGATAACTTAATCGTGTTTGACGATTTCGTTACCACAGGGCAAACACTTGCTTCGATGAGAAGACTTCTTGAAGAACACGGCAAAAATCTTGTGTTCTTTACTGGCATTAACAACAAACTTTAATACTATGGCTACAGACAATAAATTTACCGAACTTATTAAGAAATGGCTGGAGACACCGACCGACGAGCGTGACTACACCGTTGGTGCGTTGTATCTGCTCAAACTATCGGGCAATCAGATTATGTATCGCAACATAATGGCTAACCCGGGCAGAAAGGCTGAGTTTATAGAATACCAAATCCGAAAGTATTACAACTTTCGTGTTCAGGATCTAACTCACGCACAGGTGGAAGAAATGCAAAAGCAAGTCGATGTTATCGCCGAAGAGCATTTTTCCTACGCTGATGAAAATCCAGCAAAGGACTTTAAGAAAGGAAAGCGTGAAGACCACGATTCTCTTCCCGACGATATTCAGGCTCTATATGTAGAGAACCTTTCTATCGTTCAGCGTATGCGTGAGGTACATCTAAAACTTCGCTCTCTTTCTACCGACAACAGCCCTTGCCCTGATAGCGAGCGTTACCCATTTCTTAAAGAGCTTATCGATCTTGACAAGCGATTGCACTCTAATTGGGAACAATATGACCATTTTGTTGGCACTCAATCGGAGTTCCCAAAGGAAGAGAAGAAAGCTACCAAGACATCTAAAAAGAAAACAGCTAAGAAATGAAACGCAACACATCGATAGACTCTGTATTAAAGCCGTTGAGTGATAAACCGTATCAGGCTTATCTCTCTAACGCTGTGCAAGTGGCTGATGTGTTGGAATGGATTCTTGAACAGGTGGGAGAAGCCGAAGTGTGGCAAACTTCTTTCTCCATTTCGGAAGAGTTTTTGCGTCGCCTTTTCTTTATCGAAAGGTCGGGGCGAGTAAAGGCGTTCCACCTTGTTCTTGACCATAAGGCAACAAACAAGACGCTGAAGCTGTGGGCGTTCATTTCGCAAGTTATCGAGCGGACATACCTCGCTGACAATCACAGCAAGATTTTGTTGGTAAAATCTACAGCCGGCGATACGGTTTGCGTCGTAACATCGCAAAACCTGACACGAGGAAATCGCTCTGAATCTGCTTTCATTACTACGGATAAGGAAATATTCGCTACGCTTCACAGTCAGGTCGATGACCTTATTTCCAATCACTCCGTGCCACTGAACGACCTTTTTTCGCAACGCATAAACTCTGATTGATATGAACTACACTCCCGAACAACTTGACCAAATAGAGAAATTCGCTTCCATATACCTCAAAATATCGGATATGGCAGTCATTCTTGATATTGCCCCTGAACAGCTTCGCTGGGACATATCGCAGAAAGATACCGAAGTTTCAAGACGCTATTATCGTGGTAAAGCAGCTTCTAAGGTGAAGTTGCTACACCAAGAAATGCTACTTGCCCAAGTTGGTTCTCCTCTTGCGATTGAGAACACTCACAAGAACCTACTCGACATGGAAGATGACGAGTAACAAACAACTAACACTGCAATACTATGGCTTATCCTAACGCACTTGAACTTTGTCGCTCCGACCTCTTTACTAAAGAGGACGAGTTGCGTCAAGCATATCCGCAATTACTTGTGGATAAGGTGCTTCGTGTGCGTGATATGTATAACTGGTGCATTGCCAATCCTGATGCTAAGGATAGGCAGTTCGTGGAACAGGAATTAAGCCGTTACGACATTTCAAAGGTCGTGGCTTATTCCGACCTCGCCATTGTCAAGACTCTGCTCCCTACACTTGCCACTGCAAGCAGGGATTTTCA
>JAZRLP010000006.1:0-8216 GCA_045646905.1 Muribaculaceae bacterium | reverse complement strand
ATAAACAATCTATTCTCTACAATTGTCGGATAATATTCTGCAGAATGAAGTGTGAGCATTACTCCTGCATGACCTATATTTAATGCTGCAAAATATTCGCGAAGTAGTAATCCATAATCGGCTTTTGTCATAGACTCATTTTCTATTCGATTAGCGAATAAGTTGTAAAGAGAGTCAATATCATAACTTTTATGCTTGCTCAATGAGCAGTTCTCAGAAACTATATCGTTAATACTCTTGAAATCTTCCGCAAAGTATTTTGGTTCAACAGGTATTTCTGATACATAATACGATTGAATCTGTTTTTGTTCTTCTTGTTCTAGTTTGATTACATATTCAATCAATTCATCTTTGAATATGGTTCGACAGAGTAGAATAGTCAAGCCTAAAAGAATTAGAATGCTTAACACTACGATTAAGAAATATTTAATAATCTTTTTCATTTTTTTATCCATTACTTTCCGATACAGAAACTTGAGAAGATTTCGCCGAGGATGTCGTGGGTGGTGATGGTGCCGGTGATTTCGCCGAGGTGGTGGAGGGTTTCGCGCACGTCTTGCGCTATGAAGTCGCCTGATATGCCCATGTCGATGCCATCGATGGCACGTGAAATTGATTCGCCAGCGCGTGTGAGTGCTTGGTAGTGGCGTGCGTTGGTCACCATCACTTCTCCTGGCGCGATGTCGGAGCTGCCCGATGCGTTGATGAGGTGTTGTTGCAATGCGTCAATCTCATCGCCTCGTTGGGCTGAAATCGGTGCGATAACTGCTCCTTGTGGGAGAATATTCTTAAGAGCCGCTTGTAATGCCTCTACATTGTGAGCGTTGATGTCGATTTTGTTGAGTGCCACGATGATTGTTTGGTCGGGCGAAGTGTGTGGAAGTACGCGTTCGGCAACAGATGAGAGTTGGTCGGCCGATGTTGCGCTATCGATAACCCAAAGCACGATGCGGGCATCGGTGAGTTTGCTTATGGTGCGTTCGATGCCGAGCGATTCAATTACATCGGTAGTTTCACGAAGTCCGGCAGTGTCGATGAAACGGAATAGGGTATCGCCGATTTCGATTGTATCCTCAATCACATCGCGAGTGGTGCCATGAATGTCGCTCACAATGGCGCGTTCCTCGTGAAGCAATCGGTTAAGGAGAGTTGATTTACCTGCATTTGTTTCGCCCACGATTGCTACAGGCACGCCATCTTTAATGGCTGCACCGGTGGCAAAGGTTGACGCTAATCGGGTAACGACCGAGTGAATCTCTTGTGCAATAGCGAGGAGTTTTTGACGAGAGGCAAACTCGACATCCTCCTCCGAAAAGTCAAGCTCAAGTTCGAGCAATGAGGCGAGTTCGAGCAATCGGTCGTGGAGGTCGGTCAATCGACGAGAGAAGTCGCCACGCATTTGGCTCATGGCAATGCGATGAGCGGCGCGTGATGATGATGCAATAACATCGGCCACGGCTTCGGCTTCGGCAAGGTCGAGTCGCCCATTAGCAAAGGCACGACGGGTAAACTCGCCAGCATCGGCAATGCGACAACCAGTGCGCACGAGCAGATTTATCAACTCGCGTTGCACCCAACGAGAACCATGCACAGCAATTTCAACCACATCTTCGCCAGTGAATGAACGAGGGTTGCGGAATACGGTGGCTACTGCCTGGTCGATAGCCTCACCATTTTCGTCAACAATTGTGCCAAGATGGGCAGTGTGAGAGTCGGCCTTTGAGAGCGATTTCCCTTTCCACACTTTGTCAACAAGCGAGATGGCATCTTTGCCACTCACACGAGCCACAGCAATGCCCCCAACTCCGGCAGGGGTTGAAATGGCACATATAGTATCATCGGTCATTGTTATCATCGTATTGCATTTTTGTTGGCAAAAAAAGAACCAACACATATATTATAGTGCAAAGATACGCAATAATAATTCATAATGCATAATTAACTCAATGAAATCTCGGAGAATCCATCGAGTGTAATAATTATGCTTTAGTTGAGAGATAGTCTGTAAATTATATTAATTGGGATAAAATTACCTTCTCTTTTTTGACCTATTTTTGAGTGTGCTCCAGTAGTGGAACTTGCATTGTGATTCTACTTCGTTCTCAATTTCGTCGGGGAGCGAAGAGAAGAAGTCGAGTCCGGTGACGCGTTCCACTTCATCGATGCTCACTGCAGCTGCTTGCATGCCTCCGGGAACTTTGCCGTTGGGCATAATGAATCCTATGCCACGAGGATTGTCAACATAGGGCGAGAGGATAACTTTGAAATATCGTTGAGGAACGGCTACGCGTGAGTCGCCTATAAACTCGTTGATGGGGTCGGTGAGAACGGGACCACATATAACGATGATGGCGCTATCGACTTCGGCCCATTGGCGACATTTTTCTTCGAGTCGTTTCCATGCTCCAGTGTTGAGCGACTTGGCTTGTGGGCACATGTTGGTCATGTAGAACGATTCGTCCATTGCTTTTTTGCTCCATTTCATATCGCCTGCAGGAGCCATGTGGCCACGATCGTAGCCCGAATATGAGTAGTCCCATTTTTCGGCCGAGCCAGCAACATTGTCATCGCCACGGAAGTTGTCTTTGCGAGGCTCAAGGCCGTTTGCTTCTATGCCAGTGAGTTCCCATGCCACCCAGTTGGGGACATGCATTTTGCTATTGAATGATAGGCAATATCCTTCGTAATTCACAAACTGACTTGGTGTTGATTGAGGTGTGACAACATGCTCAAGGTTACCCCATTTGCCATTTTTTACTTGCGATGCGTCTCCAGTAGAAGCCGAGATGCATCCGCTGAAATATGCGTCACCAAGGAAGATGACGGCGATGGTAACGGCCCAAATGAATCGTTGAGTCCATTTGTTTTGCGAGTTTTTGCGTTGCGTTTTTCGTGTTTTGCGAGTTTTAGCCATAGTGATGATGGTTTTTTAGATAGAAATGTGTTTATATATGTGATGTTATTTTACAAGTTCGGTTGAAAGATATCGCTCGCCGGTGTCGGGTAGTAGGGCGACGATTGTTTTTCCTGCGTTTTCGGGTCGTTGAGCCATAACTATCGCAGCGTGTAGGGCAGCTCCCGATGAAATGCCGGCAAGAATGCCTTCGCGAGTGGCGAGTAAGCGAGCAGTGGCAATGGCATCATCGCCTTTCACGGTTATTACCTCGTCAACAACCGAAGCATCGTAGTTCTCGGGAATGAAGTTGGCTCCTATGCCTTGTATTTTATGAGGTCCAGCTTCTCCACCCGAAATGATAGGCGATTCAGCAGGTTCAACGGCGATGGCTTGAATTTGAGGGTTGCGAGTTTTTAAACCTCGAGCAGTACCACAAAGAGTGCCACCTGTTCCCACTCCAGCAACAAAAATATCTACGGTGCCATAGGTGTCGCGCCATATCTCTTGGGCTGTTGTTGATGTGTGAGCAGCTGGGTTGGCTTGATTGTCAAACTGACCGATTATGATTGAGCCAGGGTTGCTGTCGCGAAGTTGTTCGGCTTTTTTTATGGCTCCGACCATCCCTTCGGCTCCTGGGGTGAGGACGATTTCGGCACCGAGAGCCTTGAGAAGTTTTTGGCGTTCAATGCTCATCGTTTCGGGCATGGTGAGAACGACTTTATAGCCTTTGAGCGAGGCAATCCATGCAAGTCCTACACCTGTGTTGCCACTGGTGGGCTCAATGATGAGTGCTCCGGGCGAAAGTAATCCTTTTTTTTCGGCATCTTCAATCATGGCAAGAGCAGCGCGGTCTTTTACGCTACCGCCAGGGTTGAATGACTCAACCTTTGCGATGAGTCGGGCTTTCAACTCAAAATCGTGCATAAGATTATTGAGCTGCACAAGGGGCGTATTGCCTATTAATTGCGTGAGGTCTTGATATATTCGTTCCATGACTTTGTTGTATTTAAAAACAAATTTAATAACAAATGATGACTATAACAAATTGCGGTGGGAGGATTTTTTATAATAGCGCTTGATAGTAGGGGTGTTTTGGCTCTCTCTTAATAATGATGAAGTATAAGAGTGTGGCAAAGTGTCAGTGTGACACGCAGTAGTATGAGAAAGTGGATTTAAAGGAATGGTAGTGGAGGTAAGTTGCTTGCCTATAGGGAGATAGCGTGGAGGGGGGGGTAGGTGCCGTGAGATTTTGGGTTAACATAAAAACGATAGTGGCTTAATGTAAAATATAGGTCAGTAGATATTGGTATAGTTATTGTGTAATTATGACGCGAAGTGTTTTTTTGCGAAAATTGAAATTTGGTGATTTTTAGATATTGTTTAATTAAAAAAAGAGATGAGTATGATTTTAATTAAAAGAAAAAGTTGTAAGAGAGAAGAAATTTTGAAAAATTATCCTGATGCGATAATTTTTGATGTAACAATGAGTGGCGCAATGAATAAATTATCTCCTTTATATCCGCATGGTGAAATTCCTGTGCCATTTACCACAAATGCGGTTTCGATGACGGTTGAAGGGATATGGCAAGGGTTGAAGGTGTATGAGTTTGAGGGGATTGATACCTCGTTGTTTAGAGAGGAAGAAGAGAGAAAATTGAAAAGAACATCGAGTACTAAAGGTAAGTATAAGGGGCATAGTAAAGGCACAAGAGGAGTTGGGAAAATTGAAATTTTAATAGGGAATGATGCGATAAAGCAAATATATGTGCCAGCATATAAGTGGGTGTTGGAGAATAAGTGTCGCAAAATTGTGGAGAAAATAAAAGAGTTGTCGAAGGAGAGGACAGTGATTTTATTGGATGATAAAGTGGTTGCCAATGTTGATAAGGCAACAAAAATTATAAGCCATGCCGCTTTGATAAAGGCTTATGTTGAAGATAAAATTTAGAAAGTTAGTGGGTAGAAGAGAAGTGAGCCCTATTCTTCAATTTGAAGGATAGGACTTGCTTTTTTGTATTGAGAGATGGAGCCTATTGCTGCGAAAAAATAGAAAAATGGGTGTGCATTTTTTTATTCCGTTGATTTTGTGTAATTTTGCACATTAATTTACGAAAACTTATAAAATTCACTAACCTTGAATTTCTTACAACAATGAATGTAGTAGATCGATTTCTTGAATATGTTAAGTTTGACACTCAAAGTGATGAATTGACCAATCTTACCCCTTCAACTCCAGGGCAAATGGTTTTTGCTCAATATCTTGAAGAAAAACTCAATGAATTGGGATTGAAAGATGTGTCGCTTGATGAAAATGGATATCTCATGGCCACTCTTCCTGGTAATATGACCGAAGAGGTGCCTACAATAGGATTTATTGCTCACTTGGATACATCGCCCGATATGTCGGGGCGTCATGTAAACCCACGCATTGTTAAGAGTTATGATGGTAACGACATTGTTCTTAATGCCGAAAAAGAAATAGTATTGTCGCCTAATCAATTCCCCGAATTGTTGCATTATACAGGTCAAGATTTGATTGTTACCGATGGTAATACTCTCCTTGGTGCTGATGATAAGGCTGGTATTGCCGAAATTATCACTGCGGTGGAATATCTTATGGCTCACCCCGAAATTAAGCATGGCGATATTCGCATAGCATTTAACCCTGATGAGGAAATAGGTCTTGGCGCACATAAGTTTGATGTAGAGAAATTTGGTGCCGATTGGGCTTACACTATGGACGGCGGTGAGATAGGCGAACTTGAATATGAAAACTTTAACGCAGCCGTTGCAAAGGTTACATTCAAAGGTCGTAATGTTCACCCTGGATATGCTAAACACAAAATGATTAACTCATTGCGTGTGGCGACTCAATTTGCAATTATGTTGCCTCGTTGGGAAACTCCAGAGCATACCGAAGGATATGAAGGATTCTACCATTTAATTGGAATTGAAGGTGGAGTGGAGCAAACTGTGTTGACATACATTATTCGTGACCATGATCGTGATCGTTTTGAGCGTCGCAAGAAAGAGTTTGAACACCTCACTCGCAAAATCAATAAGGAATTCCCCGATTGTGCTTCGCTTGAGTTGAAAGACCAATATTATAATATGCGCGAAAAGATTGAGCCTGTGATGCATGTGATTGAAATTGCTGAACAAGCAATGCGCAATGCCGATGTGACACCTAAAGTAGTGCCCATTCGTGGAGGTACTGATGGTGCTCAGCTATCGTTCAAAGGTCTTCCTTGTCCGAACATCTTTGCTGGAGGATTGAACTTCCATGGTCGTTATGAATTTGTGCCCATTCCATCAATGGAAAAGGCTACACAAGTAATCGTTGAAATAGCGAAACTCGTTGCAGAACGCAAATAAAAATAAGACATTAATCGTAGTCACTGGTCCTACGGGGTCGGGTAAGACTGATTTAGCAATAAAATTGGCACTCCACTACGGGTGCCATATTTTATCGGCCGACTCGCGCCAACTTTATCGCGAAATACCTATAGGTACGGCGGCTCCTACTACCGAACAGTTGTCGTTGGTACCACATCATTTTGTGGGCACTCTTTCGCTTGAAGACTATTATAGCGCAGCGCAATATGAAGAAGATGTGATGAAATTACTTCCAGTGTTGTGGGAAGACAATGACTATGTGGTGATGTGTGGTGGGTCGATGATGTATGTCGATGCGGTGACCAAGGGCATAGATGAATTGCCTACTATTACCCCCGAGGTTAGAGAAAAAGCAATGGCTATATACCAAGAGGGTGGAGTGGAGCGACTTCGTGCGATGTTGAGTGAATTAGACCCTATCTACTACAATCAAGTCGATTTGAATAACCACAAGCGATTGGTGCATGCTATTGAAATAATAATGCAAGCCGGCGTGCCTTACTCGTCGTTGCGCACTGGTGCGGTGAAAGAACGCCCATTTCGCATCGTTAAAATGGCATTGAATTTTGAGCGTGAAGTGTTGTTTGACCGCATTAACCGACGAGTTGATGCGATGATAGCAGCAGGGCTTGAGCAAGAAGCACATAGCGTATATCATCTGCGACACCTAAACTCATTGAATACGGTGGGGTATAAAGAAATGTTTGCCTACTTTGATGGCACTATGGACTATGAAACAGCGGTGGCGCGTATAGGGAAAAACACACGAGTGTATGCTAAAAAACAATTAACATGGTATAAGCGCGATGCTGAATTGCATCTGCTTAATCCTGTAGATGCATTTGAACAAGCAATCTCTTTGATAGAGAAAAGTTAATCGCTCTAACCGTTATTTACCAGCAAGCAAATGTTGAATAGATGGCGATTGATAGTGCAGTTATCAATCCGGCACCTATTGTAATGTCTGATAGTTGATAAGAAAAAGTGGTGTTGCCTACTTTTAGCGAGTCGTAAAAACGGCTTGAGTCATAGTCGATAGGTGAGGCTATCTCTTTTGCTATTTTTTTAGAAATGCTATATGTGAGCCACCCTGAGGCACTTCCTAAAAGAGCACCCACTAAAAGGTCGCCTGGGTAATGTACACCTAAATATAGACGAGAATAGGCAGTGGTTATAGCCCATATGAAGATGAATATAGTGAAACGGCGTTTTGTAAATAGCAGAGAGAGGAATGTGGCTAATGCAAATGAATTGGCGGCATGACAAGAGGGGAAACCATAGCGTCCGCCACGATAACCGTCAACTATGTGGACTAATGTGTGAATGGGGTTGTTGAGGTTGGATGGACGATATCTTTCTACAGCCGGACGAATCATTGATGCCCCAATTTGGTCGGCAAGGGCAATGGCACATGCAATGCCAATGGTGAAACATAGCGCTACTTTCCACCCAAAACGGCGAAATAAAATATATAGCATTGTGGCATACATTGGAACCCAAATGAGTTTGCCTGAAAAGGCCTTCATGAAGTAGTCAAAAAATGGGCAATGTAAGCCATTGAAAAATAATAGAATCTGGGTGTCAATGTCGATTAAAAAGTCAAGCACGAGAATTTTATTTTAGAGATTGTCCTAATTGGCTACAAAATTACTCTAAAATTCAATAACTTGTGTTATTTGTGGTAAAAAAGTAGATGAAGTTGTGCAAAGAGTCGCTGTGAAGAGGGTTATGAGGAACGATAGAATGAACTGTGTTCAAAAACAAATATTTTTAGAGAAATTTTCATCATAAAAGCAATTATTTTTCACAATAGCGAAAATTTGTTTTAGAAGTTTATTTACTACTGCAATCATCGCGACTTTAACAGGTTTTCCTTTTTCTCTCAAACGCTCGTATAATGCAACGCAAGTAGAATTATATCTAA
>JAZRLP010000005.1:0-2143 GCA_045646905.1 Muribaculaceae bacterium | reverse complement strand
CACTGGTCATCGTGTCACCTTCAACGACCTCATTCATCGTGGTAAACTTATAAGTAATAAACACTTGCAACACATCGTCAACAACTTGATAACTTATATCCTCACCACGGAGAAGTGTGTCCTTGAATGGGAGATATTCCAGACATTCAACTACCTGCTCACCCATAGCATAACAATCGTTTTTAATAGTTTCTTTACTGTCACCAAACCAATGGATTACCAGTGGCATCGTTCTATCATATAACACGGCACTTTTAGACCGTTGTAGTGGAATAAGAACATCGACTGTGAAGCAAGGTTTAATCAAGCCTTGTTCGATGTTTTCCACATAATAATGATTGGAAGTACCAAAGGTCGTGCCTAATCGTTTAGTGACAGCATTTAAAAGTGAATTTACCATTAGACACTATTCCACCATTTCTCTAATTCTCGCATAATAATTGATTCGATTTCGTCTGTGTTTTTGAGTTGAATAATACCACGCTCAACAAAAAAGTGACCGAACACATAATATGTGGGGTCGCCTTTTTGCCACGAGTGTGAACTTCTCACTTGGATTCGTCCTTCGGGTTTACCATAAATACCGTTTGGGTTGTATGGTTTAATGGGATATGCTCCACCATATTGGTTGTACGCCTTATGACCATCATTGACCCATTGTGCTTTCGGGTCACGGTTTACTATCAAAACCTCATAACCCTCGGCAGTTTCGGTCACTAAAAAGTGATTGCCATTCCAACCGTTTACCAAAGTGTAGGTGTCGCCCACGGGGGTCAAAGACCTCATTCGCTTAAAAAGAGCCTTACCAATATCTTTGGTGATTCTTTTGAATGTGGTTTCCATGTCTGCGCCAACTAATCGGTTTCCAAACTCAATCAACTCGCTAAAATCAATGTCAATCTTCATTAGGCATTATCCTCATAAAGTTGTAAAATGATTTCTTGGTGTCGGGTATAAATGGCAGGTTTACCCGAACCCTTGTATTTTTCGGTAACACCATTTTGGGTTATTTCAATAACTGAACCGGGTTTAATTACCAAATCGGGTCGAATAAACAATGTGATACTCTGTGAAACTACGGCAGCACCACTTTGAATGTTGGTCGCTTGTTCGTGGTTGTACGACAACCTGCAAGGTTCGTCTTGTAAAACTGCAACCTCTTTTTGGGTAGTTTGATAGGTTTCGGTGTCGGTGGTAGATTGGTACTCATAAATAGTACATTTACCTTTCCACAAGGTAGCCAATGGATTATCTTTGTTTACCATTTTATCGCTCTCCAAGGTGTGATCCACTTATCGAAACCTCGCTCTAATGACTTCACAAACGCATCGAAACGATTTTCGGGGGTGTCCTCACCTTGCCCCACAGCGTAAGTTATCGTGGTGTCGCCCTCTTTAATACTCTTAATTACCGCATCGTAATTAAAACCAGCCAAACTGCCAGAGTTCTTCTTGTAATAAAGAAATTCGCTACACACCTTATCAATAATGCGTGGATTTAATATGTCGGGAATCTCGTTGATGTGACAGTAATTCAAAACATAATTGTGTATCTTATCCAACTCGAACTCAATTTGGTCGTAATCGTTTTCCGTAACCTTATATCCAAGTTGTCCCAAACGAGCAATTACATTTTCTCTAACAACCATTCACTCACCCCTTATCGTTTATTATTTTTGATGATGTCGAGTAACTTTTCTCTATTGCGAGTGTTTTTAATCAAGCCACCCAAGCCATTTGCTCTTGCCCACTCACGCAATTCGTTAGGGGGCATATTCTCAAAGTCGGGTTCTCGTTCTGCATAACCCATCATTTCAACTGTGTCAGTTTCGGGTTCTTCAACCACAACCGATTTTTCACATTTTTCCACATGAATTTCGGGTGATTTTTCACATTTTTCCACGCCATAACCGTGGGATTCAAACCAAGAAATTAAGTGTGGATTATCCGTTTCCCCCACACCATTCACGAATCGAACCGAAGCATATACACCATTCGCATCTTTTACTGGCGCATAAATCTTCATAACATCCTCCCCTTAATCCAAATTATTCAGCCACAGCAGGGGTACTACCTTCGATAGCATCTTGGGTCATAGTACCAAGGCGAATAATGTTTTCTTCCACATAATGTGGGTTTTTGTT
>JAZRLP010000004.1:0-92017 GCA_045646905.1 Muribaculaceae bacterium | reverse complement strand
GGCTACTCGCCCCCTTGCCGCTTGGCGTTCCCCCGGTGTGTTTTTCATTGTATTTTATTACTTTCAATTTGTAAGCACCAACTATTTTGACCATTTGGCTATTCTAATTATATTTTACCAACTATTTTGACCAATAGACCTGAATCTTTAATCAGTGCAAATAATGTATCTTTCAGATACAATTTCAACACTTTTCCCACCCGGGCATTGCCTTTACGAGCCAATGCCCGGCTACGCAAAAAGCATTACCTTCGGCAATGCCATTGTCCTTCAATATATGTGGGCTTGTAAATTGAAAAAAGGAATCTCAACCGCGATGTTTTGCGATTGAGATTTTGTTTTATCTGTTTTTATTATTATTAAGAGGCTCCAATAAATAAAGATGTTTTATCGAGAGAGTGTTTTGCGTGTGGATATTGTGGCTGGGTTGCCATGTAGCATTTCTTCCATTTCGGGAGAGATGTTGAACACATCCATTGGGTATTTAGGTCGAATAGATTCGTGCCATTTAAATTTAGGAAGGTAGAACAGAGATTTTTTTGCCAAATAGAGTGGGGTTACTGTTCCGTTTGATTGCGACCATATCTTGCACCGTTCAAGGTTTTGCTCATTGAATTGTGCTTCAAGAAAACTACTCTCTATGTTTACAATTTTGTTGTAGGTAGAGTCGTTTTCAAGAGGTAGATATATTGCCAATACATTTCCACTTATTTTTAGCGACTTGAGATTTTCGTTTTCAAAGGTGGCAAACATCTCTTTGCCACTTAATTGATTATAAAACTCGCCTTCGACATGTTCAATGGCAAACCCGAAATCGGGCAATCGAGACCAATCGGCAGTAGAGTCATTGAAATGCACCTCTATGACATTGCCAAATATTTGTCGTTGGCCGCTCCAAATGAAAGGGTGCTTGTGCATGAGCATGAGTGAATCTTGTTGACGGAATGTCAATGAGTCGCATACTCCTTGTATGTCGCTACGATAAATTCTTACATGAGGATAGGCTGCGAGAATGTGTGTGGTGTCGAGGGCTGTTGTGGTAATTGTATCTTTCTTTAATGTGATTTCGTTTATAACGCGATAGCCTTTGATGGTGTCGCCGTGCATATAAAGGGTGTCGCCTTTAGAATATTCTTTGGCTAATGCATGACCGGTAACAAAAGCACTGTCGATAACTTCGTTGTAGTAGCCATAATCGCCATGGAGCTCGGTTTTGCGCTCATTGTCGATGATAATCATGTTTCCATATGCTTCGCCATATCCGTTTGTACGGTCGTAGAATAGAGTGTCGCCAACGAGAGTTTTGTTGTCGTTGGTTTCTATTTTTGAACGATTATATAATGTAGCAATCTTTGACGAGGTGTTATATTCACCTTTGTCGGTATAGATTGTGCCGTCGTTGTTTACGATTCGAGATGGGCTTTTGAGAGTTGCCATGTGGGTAGCTGTGCTATAGTCGGCAAGGTCGGTGAAGATAGTGCCATCTTTATTGGCTATTGTTGACGGGCTTTTAAGTTGAGCATAGCCTGTATTGGTATTATAGTCGGCATTATAAGTTTTGATAGTAGTTCCGTCGCTTTCAATGATGGCATCGGTGTCAATATTGGCAATTTTGGTGTAGGTGCTATAGTGAAGAGCTTCGGTGCTGACTGTACTGATCGAACCATTTGAGTTGTGTTCAAGAAAAACATTACCATAGAAGTTGGCCTGTTTGGTTGCTGGCGAATAGTCCCCTTCAATTGATTCAAGACGGTTTTGTCGGTCGGTCATAATACCACCAGTTGTGTAAAATCCAAGTTCTTGTTTGAGGTCATATTCAAAAATGTCGGTTTCGAGTTTGACATCTTTATTTACTAATTTCACTTTATTGCCTTCATATGCATAAAGCACTGCATGTTCGTCGGTACCGTTGTAATTTAACGAATCGGCATTGATGTTGAGCGTATCGCCTCGCCACATGTGAACATTGCCATAGGCATTAAATGAGTTCTGGGTATCGTAGAAGTGGGCGCTATCGCATGTGAGAAACATATCATCGTGGCGAAATTTTACTTTGTTACGAGTGCCTATGAGAGTGAAGAAGTCGTCACCTTCGTGGCGAAGTAAAGAGTCGGCTTCTTCAAGAAACACTTTGCCGCGATTTTTTCGGTCGGCTTGTGGAATTGTAGGTTTAACCTCTACTTTTTTCTCGGTTTTAGTTGCGTTCTTCTTACTTGACTTTTTGTTGGATTTTTGAGTAGATTTGGTCGTTTCTTTTGTGTCGTTTTTTTGTGTTTGAGTTGCTCCTATCGCAATAGATGGAGTGAACACTATAAACGCACACAAAGCCATCAATATTGATGGCTTGAGTAGAGTTTTGATGATATTCAATAGGGAAGTCATTTCGACTTGTCTTTTAACCAATTATGCTCGAAATCGCAGTTTTGCCAACCGTCTTCAATGCGAATGTATGTGTCGTTAATCTTTTTGTTAATCCAATCGGCAATCATTTTGTTTTTAGCCGATTTTTCATACATTGATTTGATTAATTGATAATCTTCTGATAAGTTGGCTTTATGTCCATTTATGCGATTGGTGAGTTTTACGATTGCAACGATGTCACGATTACTTCGGGTATCTTTCATGATGAAAGGTTTTGAAATTTCGCCTGGTTGAAGAAGATTTACTTCGCGAGAAATTTCTTGAGGTAAATGTGACATTTCAAATCTGATTGTGCCTGTTTCACTGTTAACCATTACACCTTTGCTATTGCGAGTGTCTTTGTCTTGTGAGATTACTGGAGCTGCTTCTTCAAAGGTGAATTTCTTGTCAAGAATATCGGTGCGAATAGAGTCTAATCGATTGATTGCTGCAGTTAAGTCTTTGTCAGAAACTTTAGGGCGAAGGAGAATGTGGCGTGTGTTAATGCGGTCGCCACGCTTTTCAATTAACTGAATGATGTGGTAGCCATATTGAGTTTCTACGATTTTAGATACTTTCTTGGGGTCGTTGAGGTTGAATGCCGCTGCTGCATATTCGGGCTCCAAGTGACCTCTACCCATAAAGCCAATTTCTCCACCGCGCACGCTGCTACCATCTTCGGAATAAAGAATTGCCAATGTAGAAAATTCGCTTTCGCCACTTGTGACGCGATTAGAGTAGTCGCGTAGGCGAGCTTTTACATCTTCAATTTCTTGGCGAGGAATGATGGGGTTGAGAGTTATGATTTGTACCTCAACTTGCATGGGCACGAAAGGAATACTGTCGGCGTGAAGTGTAGAGAAATACTTTCTAACATCGGCAGGGGTTGTTTTTAAATCTTTAGTAAGCGATGCTTGCACTTGTTGAATGCGTGATTGGTTTTTCCACATTTCGGTCAATTCTTCGCGCATTTGTGGTATTGTTTTGCGGAAGTATTGCTCGACCTTCTCTTTTGATCCAAGGTTGGTGATGTAGTAGTTTAATCGGCTTTCGACTTGTTGCAATATCATAGCGTTTTGAACTTCTACAGTGTCAAGGTCGGCTTGATGTAGGAATAGCTTTTCAAGAGCAAGACGCTCGGGTATTACGCAATATGGGTCGCCATTGATGGGCGTTTTTTCATATTGCATTTGTTGATACATTGCCTCAATGTCTGATTTGTATATTAGTTGGTCGCCAATGACCCATGCTACCTCTTCGGCAATGTTGTTTTGAGCAATCGTTGCAAATGCTGCGATTGCCGATAATATAAAGCTTAATGTAAGTCTTTTCACTTTCACGGTTGATTTGTTTGTCTAAAATGTTTTATCCTACAAAGTTAACCTATCTTTTTGAATTTATTATTCTTCAACGCCACTTAATTTAGTTTTTTCGTTTTTTTTGGCATTAAATTACTTGTTTTTAGATTTTGACTTGAGTAGTGTGGGATGGACTGAAAAAAAGACCTCACCATTGATGGCGAGGTCTTGTGTTATTTGAAAGGATTAATTAGCCTTATTTTTGTTGTTTGAGTTTGTTAAGTTCTTTTTGGTTGATTTTTACAGGATATTTTTTGTGGAGTGATTCAACCCATTCTTTTTCAAGTTTAGCTTGATAGTCAGAAGTTACTTGACCTCTAACATCGGCAGCTTCTTCGGGTGAAGTGATCGTTTTGCCCATGTAGCCAAAGTAACTTTGCCATTTGTTCTTTTGTGCTTCGGGTTTTGGTCCGCCGAAAGCAATATAGTCAACGATTTCGTTTTCGCCTTTTGCTGCGATTACGCGTTCAACGCGAATATCTTTACGGCCAAATTGTTGGCGTAGGATAGGTGCAACTGAATCGATGTCGAGATTTTTGCCTTCCAAGAATTTTTGAGCTTCGCCCATTATTGAGTCGTTGGTTGTGAAAATCACAAAACCTTTATATTTTGGAGTAGCCCAGTTGTTGTATTTTGCGCGATTGGCTTGGAAGTATTGTTCAAGACCTTCTTTGTCTTTTGCAGCTTTATCCCATACATTGCGGTTGCTCACTTCAAACAATAGGATGCCATCGCGATATTCGTTTACAAGGTTGCGGAATTCGGGATAGAAGTCTTCAAGGTGACGGCGTTCATAGTCTAATGCGGCAGAACCCAATGTAACTTCAAGATTGCGATTAATCATGCTTTTGCCATACTCTTTGTCGGTATATAATGAAACATGTATATTTGCGAAAATTTGCTTGGCAGGAATAGTTTCGTCGCCTACTTTAATAAGTGCCAAGTTGCTGTTTTTGTATTTTGCAATAAATGTAGAGTCAAAAGCGCCGTGTTTGTCGAGGTCTTTAATGAGTTTCTTGTAGTTCTTTTGAATGATTTCAGCATTATGCTTTTTAATCATTTTTGCTTCCATTTCTTTTTGAGGAAGAAGACCACGGTCATCGTTGTTGATTGCCATTATGATGCCATGTTTGCATTCGTCAAGAGGGGCAATGCCTTTGCTACCAACGCGGTAGATGATGTGCCATCCAAATTGAGATTTCACTGGTTGCGACATTTGGCCATTGTTGAGTGCAAAAGTTGCAGTTTCAAATTCAGGAACCATTTGGCCTGCACTAAACCATCCGAGGTCGCCGCCTTTTTGGCGTGAACCACATTCCGACTCGGTGCTTGCGATTTCGCTAAATGCTGCTTCTAATTCGGCTGGAGTTTTAGATGCAAGAATGCCATATATTGAGTCGATTTGTGCTTTAGCTTTTTCGGCTTCTTCGGGCGATTTGCCGTGAGTGAGTTTAAGAATGTGTTTAGCATTGACTTGACCACGAGCAGGGCGGCGATCATTTACAAGAATGATGTGGAATCCTGCAAATGTTTCAATAACCTCTGATACATCGCCGTTTTTTGTAGCCCAAGCAGCTTCTTCAAAGGAGTATGGCCAATGACCAGAAATAATCCAGCCCATTGAACCTCCGCGATTAGATGTAGAACGGTCGGTAGAATGTTTTTTAGCAAGTTCGGCAAAAGATCCGTTTCCAGCTTTAAATTCTTTGCGAATGCTGTCAAGACGAGCTTTGCTTTCTTTGTTTTTTTGAGGGTCTTCAGAAATGTGAATCATGATGTGGCTCACATTTACTTCTTCTTGCATGCGAGTGTAGGCTTCTTCAACAAGGCGATTGATTGTTGATTTGTCCTCAAGGTATGGATTAGCAAGTTCGTTGCGATGTCCGTTAAATTCGCTACGGAATGCTGCTGTTGTGTCAATTCCTGCAGCTTCGGCATCGGCAACTTTGAGTTTATATGTAACAAACATATCAACATACTCGTCGATTGTTTGTTTTTGCACTTGTTGTGAGTTGTTTTTATTGTAAAGGTATTCAAATTCGCTCAACTTTACATCTGTCCCATTTACATTCATCAATACAGGGTCGTCGTTCTTTGCTGAAGCACAGAAGATTGTAGCGGCGATTAGCGCCAATGATGCAAAATATTTATTCATTGTTTATTAGTTTATAGTTTTATTGCAAAATTATAGCAAGTGTTATTACAAAAAAATATATAGAGATATAACGAGAAACCATGAGGTTTTATTATATCCCTATATTATTATTTTTTTTGACATAATTCAAAGAGTCGTATGAATTATGCAATATGAGTTGTTATTGGTGTGAAGCGCTATAGTTAGGAGCTTCGCTTGTGATTGCCACATCGTGTGGGTGGCTTTCGGCTACACCGGCATTTGTGATGCGAGTGAATTTTGCAGTGTGTAGTTTGTCGATGTTTTCTGCACCACAATAACCCATACCTGCACGAAGACCACCAAGAATTTGGTAAACAACTTCATAAAGTGTGCCTTTGTAGGGTACGCGAGCAGCGATACCTTCGGGAACGAGTTTTTTAGCATCGCTTTCGTTGGCTTGGAAATAACGGTCTTTTGAGCCTTTTTCCATTGCTTCGAGAGAACCCATACCACGATAAGCTTTAAACTTACGGCCATTGTAGATGATTGTACTACCTGGAGATTCTTCAACACCTGCAAGCATGCCGCCGAGCATAACTGAATAAGCACCAGCAGCGAGGGCTTTAACGATGTCGCCCGAATAGCGAATACCACCATCGGCAATCAAGGGAACACCTGTGCCTTCAAGGGCTTTCGCTACATCATATACTGCGCTTAATTGAGGCACACCTACACCTGCAATTACACGAGTAGTACAGATTGAACCTGGGCCAATACCAACTTTTACGCCATCGGCACCATTTTCAACAAGATATTTAGCGGCTTCGCCTGTTGCGATGTTACCTACAACTACATCGATATATGGGTATTTTTCTTTGATTGCTTTCAATACACCAACCACACCTTTAGTGTGACCGTGAGCTGTGTCGATTACGATTGCATCTACGCCAGCTTCAACAAGAGCATCAACGCGGTCCATGCTATCGCCTGTTACACCTACACCAGCAGCAACGCGCAAACGGCCGAGAGAATCTTTGCACGCGTTAGGCTTGTCTTTTGCTTTGGTGATGTCTTTGTATGTAACAAGACCAATCAAATGATTTTCGCTGTCAACAACAGGGAGTTTTTCGATTTTGTGTTGTTGAAGAATTTCAGCTGCTTCTTCGAGATTGGTTGATTGGTTGGTTGTAACGAGGTTTTCAGATGTCATTACATCGTCGATGAGTCGAGATAGGTCGTGTTCAAAACGGAGGTCGCGATTTGTAACAATGCCCACAAGCTTATTGTTGTCGTCAACCACGGGAATTCCACCAATGTGATATTCTTTCATCATGTTGAGCGCATCGCTCACAGTGCTACCACATTTGATAGTTACAGGGTCGTAAATCATACCATTTTCAGCGCGTTTTACAGCGTGAACTTGGCGGGCTTGCTCTGTAATCGACATGTTTTTGTGGATAACACCAATACCACCTTCGCGAGCAATAGCAATAGCTAATTGAGCTTCGGTAACGGTGTCCATCGCAGCCGATACGATAGGAGCATTAAGAGTGATGTTACGAGAGAATTTTGTCTTGAGGCTGACACAGCGAGGAAGAACTTCCGAATAAGCTGGAATCAAGAGGACATCATCAAATGTGAGTCCGTCCATTTTTACACGATCTGCAATAAATGACATAAAAACGAAGTTTTAAATTTTATTGCATGCAAAGTTAAAAACTTTTCGTGAATATATCATCATTTAATGCGATATTTTGCGCATTTTTTTTGCCAAAAGTCGTAAATCACTCTTGTTTGTTTTAAATGTCGCTGTTTTGTGATTCTTTTTGATATTCTTTTTCGTAATGATTCAAAACACTGAGGATTGCTACGAAGAAACCGATGATGATAAATGTTGCCATAATATGTGATTTTAATTGTTATTAATTTTGTTCTTGATTATGGCACAAAGGTAATATGACACATGGGCAAGAATATGACACACTTAAAATAATAAATGCAAAAAGAGGTAGTTTTTCTGCAAATAAAATTAGGTCAACTAAAAGCTCATTTGGGCATAGTTGACCTAATTATATTTGAGAGATTGACTATCTTATTTCAATATTGCATCGGCAAGGGCTTCCATTGCAGGAATATCGGTTTGTTTCATTGTTGAGCGTAGTGTTACGATAGGTTCAACGAGGTCGATGTTTTTCATTTTACCAATCATTTCTTTCATTACGCGTCCAGCCGATGGTGCCCATGAGCCATTTTCGATGATTGCTACGCGGCGATTTTGGAATGCTTTGAGCTTGAGGTGGTGCAAGAAATCATACATAGGAGGGAATACATCACCATCGTATGATGACGCAGCGATTACCATTCGGCCATAACGGAACGCATCTTCAACAGCCTCGGCCATGTCGTCGCGACTCAAATCGGTAATGGCAACTTTCTTTGCGCCTTTTTGGGTGAGCATGTCGGCCAATTTTAATGCAGCAGCTTTTGTGCCACCATGAATTGATGCATATGCGATAAACACGCCATCGGTTTCTACTTCATATTTGCTCCAAGTATTATATAGACCTATATAATAGTCGAGGTTGTCGCTTAAAATAGGGCCATGAAGAGGGCAGATGTATTTCACCTCCAGCGCTGCGAGTTTTTTGAGTAGAGCTTGTACCGAAATGCCATATTTACCACATATATTAAAATAGTATCGGCGAGCCTCACAAGCCCAATCTTCTTCGTGACTTAATGCGCCAAATTTGCCAAATCCGTCGGCAGTGAATGCCACCTTATCGGCATGGTCATATGTAACCATTACCTCGGGCCAATGCACCATAGGTGCCATGAGAAATTGCAAAGTGTGAGTGCCAAGCGAAAGCTTTTCATACTCATTTACGGCGATAGTGCGACCAGAGAAATCAGTGTCTTCAAAAAATTGAGGCATCATAGCAATAGCTTTGGCCGATGCCACGATTTTTATTTCGGGAAATTTAGCCATAGCTTTGGCGATATTTCCAGCATGGTCGGGCTCCATGTGGTGCACAATGAGATAATCGGGAGTGCGGCCCTCAAGAGCAGTTTCAAGATTTCTCCACCATTCATCGCTCATGCGACGATCCACCGTGTCCATAATAGCCACTTTCTCATCGATAATGAGGTATGAATTATATGAAATACCATTAGGAATGATATATTGACTCTCAAACAAATCGAGCGTCATATCATCAACACCGATATATTTAATCGAAGAAGTTATGTTCTTATTCATAAATTGTAGATTTTATTTAATGTTATAATTAATATAACAAAATTGTTGTGTATTAAAGTGTTATTTTATATCAAGTTTTTAGGTTTGGTGGCTTGGAATTCTTTGAGGTAGGAAGGTGTTGAGTAGGCGAGGTCGAGGAATTGCTGTTGTGAGAATGCTCGGTCGGAGAGTGCCATCATGTCAACTGCCAGTGGGCTGATGTCGGCAATGAATTGTGCACCGGGATGTGATTCAAGTAATTCTTTTGCTTTGTCGCTACCGTTACCAAAGAATATCATTTTTGCGCCTTTGTCGAGCCACTCGCGATAGGATGTCTCGTCGAGAATGAGTGGAGTGGGGGCGAGTTGTGAGTTGAGTGCCATGTCGTAAACGGCAGTGTAAACTTCCATGCGTCGGGCGTCGATCATTGGCACAAATAGAGCATCGGGGTCGATGTCGTGCTTGAACATTACCGATACTGCCATGATTTGCAATGTGTCGATGCCTATTAGTGGAATGTTGAGAGCATAGGCGAGTCCTTTAGCCTCGGATAGGCCTATTCGCAAGCCGGTGTAACTGCCTGGGCCGATGCTTACGGCTACTGCATCGAGCGTCATTTCTTTTTCGCGAATATAGTCGAGACACGCTTTTATGTAGCCACTCAATAGTGCTGCGTGATTTTGACCTTGGAAGTCTTCAAAGTGGGTTAAAACCATCCCCTCGGCTGTTACTGCAACCGAGCAAACATTGGTTGATGTTTCGATATTTAATATTACTGCCATTTTTTTTGTAAGATTTTCGCTACAAATTTACGCATTTTCAACCTTAAAACTTAACTTTGCAGAAAATAAATATAAAAATTGTAATAGAATGCTCTTATCAATGACGGGATTTGGCAAGGCAATTGTTGAAATCCCAAATAAAAAAATCACTGTTGAGATAAAATCGCTCAACAGCAAGCAACTCGATGTGTCGGCTCGAGTACCTGCTGCATATCGTGAAAAAGAACTTGAAATGCGCAATCGCATTGCGCGTCGTCTTGAACGAGGCAAAGTTGACTTGAGTGTGCATGTTGAAACAGTTGTGTCAGACACTCCAGCCACTCTCAACATTGCGTTGATGGCTCAATATAAAACGCAAATAGAAACGATGTCGCAAGAGTTGGCTATTCCGTTGCCTACCGATTGGTATAGTGTGTTGTTGCGTATGCCCGAGGTGATGAAGGCCGAAAATTCAACCTCATTGAGCGATGAGGAGGGGGATGCTCTACTCAAAGCTGTTGATGAGGCTATCGAGGGGTTGATGCAATTCCGTCGCGAAGAGGGTAAGAAACTTGAAGAGTTCTTCGCTCAACGCATCGACAATATTCGTGCACGATTGAGCGAGGTGCCTCAATATGAAGGTGAGCGCGTGGCAAAAATTCGTGCTCGCATTGAAGATGGATTGGCTAAAATTAAGGAGGTTGACTATGATAAATCGCGTCTTGAACAAGAGATGATTTATTACATCGAAAAACTTGATGTGAATGAGGAAAAGCAACGCCTCACTCAACACCTCAATTATTTTATTGAGACGATGAACGATACTCATGGTCAAGGTAAAAAACTCGGTTTTATTTCTCAAGAAATGGGTCGTGAAATAAATACTCTCGGCTCGAAAAGCAATCATGCCGAAATGCAAAAGATTGTGGTGAGAATGAAAGATGAACTTGAACAAATCAAGGAGCAAGTGCTCAATGTAATGTAACGAGTTATGGCAGGAAAAGTTATTATCATATCGGCTCCATCGGGTTGTGGGAAATCAACTATTATCAACGCAATTCTTGCCGAAGGTGAAATTGATATGCAGTTTTCGGTTTCGGCAACCAATCGCGCTCCACGCGAGGGTGAACAACATGGAGTGAACTATTTCTTCCTCACCGACGAAGAGTTTCGCAAGGCGATAGCTGAAGATGCATTTGTAGAATATGAAGAGGTGTATCCTGGTCGCTTCTATGGTACTTTGAAAAGCGAAGTAGCTCGCATATGCGAAGCTGGTCACAATGTGGTGCTCGATATCGATGTGAAAGGTGGAGTGAATGTGAAAAAACTCTATGGCGAAGAGGCTCGTAGTATTTTTATTATGCCACCAAGCGTTGAGGAGTTGCGCCGTCGTCTTGAAGGGCGTGCAACCGATAGTGCCGAGGTTATTAATGAACGAGTAGGTAAGGCCGAATATGAAATAGGATTTGCCAAAGAGTATGATTTCCAAGTGGTGAATGATGACTTGGCAACTGCTGTAGCGCAAACAAAGGCTTTAATTGAAGAGTTTGTAAAATAATATACTCTTAAGAGGGATATGAAGAAAGTGGTGGGCATATTTGGTGGATCATTTAACCCTGTTCATAGGGGACACATTATGCTTGCTCAGTATTTGAGTCAACATTCACAACTTGATGAAGTGTGGCTCACGCTTTCGCCTCAAAATCCGTTGAAAGTGTCAAGTGACTTGCTCGATGATAATCATCGATTGGCAATGTTGCAGCTTGCAACTAAGGGAGTAGATGGGGTAGAAGTGTGTGATATTGAATTAACGATGCCACGGCCTTCATATACAATAAACACACTTGAACGATTATCACAACAATATCGCGATTGCGAGTTTCGCCTTGTGATAGGTGGCGATAATTGGAATCTATTTGACCGATGGAAAGATTATCAACGCATCATTGATGAATATGGTGTGGTGATATATCCTCGACCCAGATATGAGTTAAAACCAATCAACGATAAAAATGTTGTAGTGGTAGAAGCTCCACTTGCCGATGTGTCGAGCACTGAAATTAGGGGGGCAATCGCTCAAGGTGAAAATATTGCAGATAAGTTACCTACCGGTGTGTGGGAATATATAAAAACTAACAATCTATATAAAAAATAAATATGGAGTCAACAGTACTTAATAATAATTCGTTGGCGTTTATCGCATTGTGTAATGAATATTGCATGGCAATAGAACGCGCTCGTGAAAGTGAACGAGGCGAATTTGTTGCCGAGATGGTGCGATTGTTGCCACGCATATATATTGCTGCTAACGATTTGCGAGTGGAAGAACTTGGCGAAGATGAGGATGCTTATCTCGAAAGTGTGCTCGAAGAAGATTATTACGAGTCGGCTCGTCGCAACATTGAAACCCTATTGGGTGCCGACGATATGTATCTCGAAGTGTTTGAGGAGGATATGAAATATTCCGACACACCTATAGCAGCAAGTATCTCTGAGTCGTTGGCCGATTTGTTTCAATCGTTGTTTAACTTTGTGGAAACAATAAAAGAAGCTCCTCAAGAGATGATACCCCTTGCACTTGTGGCTGTGAAAGAGGACTTTGAAGGCTATTGGAGTCGTATTCTATGCAATGTGATGCGACCACTCAACCACCTTCGCCACAAAAATGACGAGGATGAAAATGAATATTAACCGATTAAAACTCTTATAACATGGAAAATTCGATGAAATATATTAACGACCTAATGTCGTTTATGGATAGCAGTGTGGTAAATTTCTATGCTGTGAAAACAATTCGTGAACGATTGGACGCTAATGGTTTTAAATGCCTTGAAGCTGCCGATAAATGGGAATTGACTCCCGGGGGCAAATATTATGTGGTGAAAAACAATTCGGCAATCTTTGGTTTTGTAGTGGGAACTGAAGGACCTGCCGCTGGATATAAAATTATTTCGGCTCATAGCGACTCGCCTTGTTTCCGCATTAAACCCAACCCCGAAATGGTGAGCGATGGGGGAATGATGAAACTTAATACCGAGGTGTATGGTGGCCCTATTCTTTACACATGGTTTGACCGTCCATTGTCAATAGCAGGTCGTGTATTACTTCGCACCGATGACCCATTAAACCCCGAAACTCGATTGATAAATTTTGAGCGCCCATTGTTGACAATTCCGCATCTTGCAATACATTTCAATCGTGCAGTAAATGATGGCAACCCATTGTCGCGACAAAAAGATATGTTGCCAGTAATAGGTACAATCAACGATATGGCCGAAAAAAATGGATATGTGTTGCGATTGGTGGCTGAAGAACTCAAAGTGGATGCATCAGATATTATTGACTTTGATCTATCGCTCTATGATACAACCAAAGCTTGTCTTGTTGGTGTGGATAATGAGTTTATTACATCGGGCCGACTTGATGACTTGAGCATGGCTCATGCGGCAATGACTGCGTTGCTTGAATCGAATGATTGTAAGCAAACACGCATAATGGCAATCTTTGATAACGAGGAAACTGGTAGTGGAACAAAGCAAGGGGCTGCTTCGCCTGTGCTTGAGCATATTTTGCGTCGCATAAATGGTTGTCTTGGTGGTAATGAAGAGGACTATTTGCGTGCAGTGGCTCGCTCGTTTATGGTGTCGGCCGACAATGCTCATGCCGTGCACCCCAACTATGTTGAGAAACAAGATCCCACAAATCATCCCGTGCTTGGTGGTGGTCCGGTAATCAAGATTAATGCAAATTGCAAGTATATGACCGATGCCGACTCGGCCGCTGTGTTTAAGACAATATGTGAACGAGCTGGCGTGCCATGTCAATATTTCGTAAATCATAGTGATGTAGCAGGAGGCTCAACGCTTGGCAATATTCTTACTTCACAAATCGACCTCCGTGGGGTAGATATGGGGGCTGCAATGTGGGGTATGCACTCGGTGCGTGAAACAGCTTCAACCATCGACCACATTTACATAATAAAAGCATTTACCGAGTTTTTTAATTGTTAAAAAGACGATTGATGTATTGCTCAAATATGGGCAATCACGAAACGAATATTAAAAGGGACTGTCCTCGCGGGCAGTCCCTTTCTCGTGTTAAATAATAATACTACTAATTTTAATTGCTTCTATTGTGGTTGGAAAATACTATTTATTGCAGTTGTTGGTGCTGAAAGCCACGAGCATCCACACCATCTTTTCTTGTTCGGCGATGTAGCCAGTGAGCATATCGGCTGTTACAACATCGTGTGCTTCTTCGGCTGCCTTCAAGGCTTCTTTTTCAAGGCCGATGAGGTATTTGTAAGAGTCGAGTATGTGTTTCACTGCGCAGTCGCTGCAGTTGATGCCAGTAACTTCGGGTAATTTTGCCACTTTGAGGTATTCGCTGAAACGATTTTCGGGAGTGCCACCGAGCATTAAGATGCGTTCAGCTACTTCGTCGATTTTACTTGCCATATCGTCGTACATACTTTCAAATTTTTCATGTAGCACGAAGAATCCGCGACCTTCGATGTGCCAATGCATGCCACGAAGATTGGTGTAATGCACTTGGAAGTCGGCAAGGAGTTGTTTCAAAAGGTTAGCAACAGTAGTTGCATTATTTTCGTTCATGTGGAGATAATCTAAAGTTTTCATATTCATATTTTTTTGAGTTGTTAATATTTTTTCTTTTCTTTGTATTGCAAAGGTATAATGTGAACCATAACTTCACAACCGATGAAATCTATTGCTTTATAGATAAATTTTATATTTGAGGATAAATAGTTAAACATCATGACTTTACAGCAGTTTGAATATATTATAGCTCTTGAGAAATTTCGTCATTTCACCAAGGCGGCCGAGTATTGCAATGTGACTCAACCCACATTGAGTGCGATGATTCAAAAACTCGAGGATGAACTCGAGGTGAAAATTTTTGATCGCTCACAACAACCTATTACACCTACACCTGCTGGCCTGTTGGTAATAAAACAAGCAAAAGAGGCACTTGTTCAAGCCGAGCAGATAAAAAATATTGTTCAAGAGCAAAAACAAGATGTAGCGGGTAAATTTACTTTAGGAATTCTGCCAACTATCGCGCCATATCTTTTGCCTCGATTTATCTCGGTGTTGATGAAAAAATATCCAAAATTGGAACTTCGCATTGCCGAGTTGAAAACGCATGAGATAAAACGAGCGTTACTCAATGGTGATATTGATGCCGGAGTGTTGGCCGATATTGAAGATTTGGAAGAATACAATATCTCACATCTATTTTATGAGCAATATATGGCTTATGTGTCAAAGTCATGTCCATTGTATGAAAAACAGTTGGTAAAGAGTAGCGACTTGCAAAATCATCAAGTATGGCTATTAGATGAAGGGCATTGCTTCCGTGATCAAATGGTGAAATATTGCCAAATTAAGTCGGCGCAAGACAGTCAGATGACCTATAGTCTTGGAAGTATCGAAACTTTTATGCGCATGGTTGAAAGTGGCTGCGGTGTGACATTTATCCCATGGATGGCTGTGCAACAGTTGAGCGAAAGTCAAAAAGAACTTGTGCGACCATTTGCTATCCCAGTCCCCACACGACATCTTGTGGTAGCGACAAATAAAAACTTTATACGCAACACCATCCTCACTGCAATTATAGAAGAAATCCAAGCCTCAGTGCCAAAAGCAATGCACTCACTCGCAACCTCACAAGTGGCAGTGTTTTGAGAAAGGAAAAAGGAAAAATGAGAAATGAAAAATGGCTACATTGAGCGTTTTTATTAAATCAGATATGTGTTTGCTTTATGGACGAGTTGAATGAATATCTTGAATGTACTTGTGGCCGATGTGATGACGGCATATGTCGTTGTAGCGACTTCGTCAACAAACTCTTGCAAGACACAAACTATGACGACCTCGACTATGACAGCGAAGAGGAGGAAGAGGATGATGATATATAATTTGAAGAACGAAAGATGTCTATAAAATAAAATAGCCTTGCGTTTTATGCGTAGGGCTATTTTTGTATGTAGTTCAACAACCTCAATGCTTCTTCGCGGTTAGCGTTGATGAGGTGGGGGTAGTGGGCGTCGGAGTTGATGATGATGGGGACTTGGGCGTTGATGAGGCGTTTCCAATAGCGGGTGTGGGGAAAGAAGCGATTGTGCTTATCCCATGCTTTGGTATTGATTTCAATGGTGAGTTTTTTTGCTATTATCGCGTCGATTAGTTCGCTCACGAGTGTTTGATACCACGACTCATCTTCGATGCCGGGACAATAGTGTGATGCGTTGTTGCCTATTTTGTCAAAGTGACCAATGAGGTCGAAACCTCCGGCATTGACCATCTCTATTGATTGCTTATAGAATGTTTCCACTACATAACGAATGTCGCCTGCAAAGTTGCGTTCCATTTTGCGGTCGAAATTTTCGTGGCTTCCATCGATGTCAATCATTTCGCCCGATTGCGATGGTATGAAATGAATTGACCCAATGCGATAGTCGAGTGGAAGGTCTTGAAAATATTCGTGCGATGGGCCCCATTCATTGCCGAGAAAATCTATTTCCATTGAGGCGTAGAATTTTGCTTTGTCGCCATATGCGTTTTTGATGCGATTGACCTCTTCGAGATATGTTGGCACATCGATTTTGAGCATATTGCACGATGACTCAATGGGGATGGGTGAGTGGGGTGAGAATCCATAATGGGAAAATCCTTGTGCCACAACTTCGCGGGCGAACATCTCCATCGATGCCCGTCCGTCGCAAAATTGTGTGTGCGAGTGAAAGTTGTATAACTTGCTATCGCCTATTGTGGCAAGAAAATTCATTAATAATCAAATTCGCGTTTTAATTTGCCGTTGTTGATGCGATTTATGTAGTTGAAGAATAGGACAAGAAGCACTAATGCAACCGCTATTCCTGAACCTACGGCAATGGGGTAGCTTAATCCGAAGCCTTCGGGAGTAGGGGCAAATAAGATATATGACACACTCACCACAGTCATAAACATTGCAGGAATGAGAGTGATGATGTAGGCTTTTTTGTGTCGAGCAAGATATACGGTAATAGCCCAAAGTGTGAACACGGCAAGAGTCTGGTTACACCAAGCAAAATAACGCCACAAAACCGAGAAATCAATCATCATGATGCCAAATGCAGCAGCAAAGATGGGAACAGAGATTATTAGGCGTTTAGCGACGCTTGATTGGTCGTAATGAAGGAAGTCGGCAGCAATAAGTCGTGCGCTACGCAATGCTGTATCGCCCGATGTAATTGGTGCGGCAACAACTCCAAATAAAGCCAATATGCCACCGAATGTACCTAACCACGACATTGATATGTCGTTAACCAAAACACCGGCACTATTGTTGTGTTCGGCCATATATGTTGCTAGTTGATCATAACCACCAGTAAATGCTATTGCAGCTGCAGCCCAAATCAAAGCAACAACGCCTTCGGCAACCATTGCTCCATAGAAAATGGGACGAGCAAGTCGCTCATTTTTAAGGCAACGAGCCATCATAGGCGATTGTGTAGCATGAAATCCCGAAATTGCGCCACATGCTATTGATACAAACATCATTGGGAATATGGGTAAATTCTTGGGATGTTGGCTTTCAAGTCCTTGAGAGAAGTCGAGGTTGAGAGTGACATCTCCCCATATCAGAACACCTAAAATGCCTAAAGCCATAAATAATAGAGCGAAACCAAAGACGGGATACAAGTTACCAATAAGTTTGTCGATAGGTAGCACAGTGGCAAGCATGTAGTAAACAAAAATGACTACTACCCAGAAGATGCGATCGAGTGACTCGGGAGTCATGCCAGCAATTAGATCGGCTGGTTGGCTAACAAATACGGCTCCAACAAGAATCATCAACAAAAGTGAAAACACTCGCATTACTTGTTTGATTCCATTGCCAAGTTCATTGCCAACGATTTCGGGTAAAGACATGCCACGAGCGCGAAGAGAAATTGCGCCAGAAATGAAGTCGTGAACAGCTCCTGCAAAAATTGTTCCTACTACAATCCATATAAATGCTGCTGGCCCAAACATTACTCCCATAATAGCACCAAAAATGGGTCCTAAACCGGCAATGTTGAGGAATTGAATTAGGAACACTTTCCATGTGGGTAATGGCATATAATCTACATCATCGCGCATTGTATAGGCTGGCGTTTTGCGAGATGGGTCGGTGCCGAAAATTTTTTCAACAATAGCACCGTAGATAAAATATCCACCAATTAAAACAGCAAGAGCTATTAAAAACGAAGTCATTTTCTAAAAGATTATGGTTAAAAAATAGTCCCTCTATTGAATGCAGCTATAGAGGGACTTTGTGCTTTTTATTTGTTTGATTGTGCAGTTGGACGAGCTATGGTTTCACGCATAGTAGTGTCGGCCTCCATATTTTTCATGCGGTAATAGTCCATGATGCCGAGGTTGCCATTGATAAATGCTTCGGCCATAGCGCGAGGAAGTTCAGCTTCGGCTTCAATAACATGAGCACGAGCTTCTTGAGCTTTAGCTTTCATCTCTTGTTCGAGTGCTATAGCCATTGCGCGACGCTCTTCGGCTTTGGCTTGCGCGATGTTTTTGTCGGCTTGCGCTTGGTCGATTTGTAGAGCTGCACCAATGTTTTTACCTATGTCGATATCGGCAATGTCAATAGATAAGATTTCAAATGCAGTACCTGAGTCAAGTCCTTTGCGCAATACAACTTTAGAGATAGAATCGGGGTTTTCAAGCACTTCTTTGTGGCTTAAAGAAGAACCGATAGAAGACACGATACCTTCTCCTACACGAGCAAGAACGGTGTCTTCACCAGCGCCACCCACGAGTTGGCGAATATTGGCACGCACTGTCACACGAGCTTTGGCTATGAGCTGAATACCATCTTTAGCAACAGCAGTTACTGGTGGAGTGTCGATTACTTTGGGGTTAACCGACATTTGTACGGCTTGGAACACATCGCGACCAGCGAGGTCGATAGCTGTTGCCATTTTGAAACCGAGGTCAATATTGGCTTTAGATGCCGAAACAAGTGCATGTACAACCATTTCAACATTACCTCCTGCGAGGAAGTGAGCTTCAAGATCGTCGCGAGTAATGTCTTGCAAGCCAGCCTTGTGGGCTTCAATCATTGCACGAACAATGACATTAGCAGGGACTTGACGAATTCTCATCAAGAATAATTGAATCAAAGAGATGCGCACACCACTCACTCGTGCCGAAATCCATAGGAAAAATGGCACATAATAAAAGAAGATGCATAGCACAACAAACGCTGCGCCAATAATAATTGCTAATGTTAATGATGTTAATTCCATAATTTAAGTATTTAGTGGTTATTATATGCTTTTTAGTTACATTCGAGTTTTATCACATTGTTTCTCAAGTTTATGAGGTTATTGCGTTGTAATAAAATATCGTTTTCTAATTCAATAATTTCGTTAGAAATATTTTTGTTCCCTTTAGAGTAGTTGGTGCGTAGGGATGCCAACTTGCTCTCGGCTGTTTGGAATTTATCGAGCGCATTGAGATATTCTTTCATTGCTTCGGCAGCCTCATGGTTTTTAAAATCGTTTAGAGAAGTGTAAATGTTGCCATTAGGAAGGGATAAATAGAAAGATTTTTCGGTTTTGGTTGATTCGGTTGTGCCTATTTTTGACAATCGATTGAGGTATTCTTCATAATTGGCATTCTCAACCCAAGAGTCTTTTATCGAGTTTATTTTGGCCAGGTTAACGATGTTAGCATTATCAGAGGGGTAATTGACGCGACTTTCGTTGGGAATGAACATATAAATAGTTACTTTCCCGTCAATGTTGTTGCGATCTGTTGCCCACCAACCTATACCAGTTATTTCATCGATTACAAGCATATAATCATTATATGGAGAGTTATAGGGCATTCCCATGTTTTGAGGTTGCAAAAAGCCATCTTCATCTTTTCGAGATACAAATATGTCATATCCACCTATCGAATTTTCCCCATCGCTAGCATAATAAAGAGTTATACCGTCGGGCATTATGTAGGGATAGTTTGAGTTCCCGTTACACAAATTTTCATTGAGTAATTGAGGGTGTTCCCATGTTCCGTCTGATAAAATCGATGACATAATTAATGTTTCAACCCCAAGATGGTCTTCTGCAGACCATATCATTTGAGTTTTGCTCTCGGGTTGAAATACAACCGCATTACCGAGAGATTTAATGTTTTCAAGAGGTAATGATTCGGGATAAATCTCAACTTGAACTGGTGCGAAAGTTTGCGGAAGTATTGATATGGGGTTGAGAGAGCCACAATTGGCTGAGAGTTTGTAGTGCTTGAAGAATGTATCACGATCAACATTTATGCTATCAATGATTTGGATATGTTCTACGCGGTCAAGCATGTTGCGTGCGTTTATTATGCGAGTTGAAAGTGTTTCTATGTCGCGAGGGAGTTCTTTTTTTGCTTTAGTTAGAGCCTTTGTGTATTTAGCAATGTGGTTGTCGGCATCATCAAAACGATATTGCTCATATGCAATTGTAGCCAAGTAGCGTGATGATTCGGCTATTGACTTAGTTTCGGCATATTGTAAAAATGGAATGGCCTCACTAATGCTGTCAAGATTATAAAGACACATACCCACCCAGTTGTTTAGAGAAGCATCTTTGGGCGATTTAGATAGTAATTCTTTAAAAGAGGATAATGCTTTACTGTATTCTTTGTTGTTATAAAAAGCCTTTGCCTCATCGAGAGATGCGGCGTTAATACAAATTGAAAATATTATAGTAAATATAAAAATATATATGCGTTTCATATAATTCTCCGTAATTTAATATAAAAATCAAATTTACAAACAATTCTTTTTATTGCCAAATAAAAAACATGAAAACAAAAAACAAATAGCCTTGAATGATTCTTCAAGACTATTTGAGTGATATGAGATAAAAATGTTTTAAGAATTAGGCTCTAACCCCATTTCTTTGGCGCATGAGAGCATGTAGTTGTAGGCGGCTTCGCGTTCGTTGGGGATGATGCCGTCGAGTATAGCATCTTTGATTTTTGCTTTTAAGTCGCCAACTTCACGGCAAGGAGGTAGGTTGAATAGTTTCATAATTTCTTCGCCGTCAACTGGCGGTTGGAAATTGCGAACGCGATCACGCTCCTCAAGTTCTTTCATTTTTTTGCGCACAAGGATGAAGTTGTCAAGGAATCGTTTGACTTTTTCTTCGTTTTTTGATGTAATATCGGCTTCACAAAGTGTCATCAAGTCCTCAATATCGTCTCCGGCATCAAAAAGCAATCGGCGCACTGCTGAGTCGGTAACTATATCTTCGACCAATGCAATAGGGCGCATGTGTAGTTCAACCAATTTTTGAACATATTTCATTTTTTCATTGAGAGGCAGTTTCATGTCGCGAAATATGCGTGGAATCATTTTTGCTCCAATGAAATTATGATTGTGGAATGTCCATCCTATTTTGTCGTCCCATTGTTTGGTGCGAGGTTTGCCTATATCGTGCATGAGAGCACCCCAGCGTAGCCACACATTGTCGCTTTTTTGAGCAACTTTGTCAAGAACTTCCATTGTGTGGAAGAAGTTGTCTTTATGTCCACGACCATTTACAACCTCAACTCCTGTCATAGCTGCAAGTTGAGGAAATATGAGTTTAAGAAGACCAGTTTTCTTAAGCAAAATCCATCCTATAGATGGTCGAGGAGATGCCATTATTTTCATTAACTCATCGGCAACGCGTTCCTTTGAGATAATAGTTATGCGCTCGGCATTGCGAGTTATGGCATCGAGGGTGTCTTTGTATATTGTGAAGTTGAGTTGTGTAGCAAAACGAATAGCACGCATCATGCGCAATGGATCATCGCTAAATGTGATGTCGGGGTCGAGAGGGGTGCGAATGAGTTTGCGTTCGAGGTCGCCCACACCATCATAAAAATCAATTAGTTCGCCAAATCTATCGGCATTAACACATAGAGCCATTGCGTTAATGGTGAAATCGCGACGAGAAATATCATCTTCGAGTGTGCCATCTTCAACGATAGGTTTGCGAGAATCGCGACGATATGATTCTCGACGAGCACCAACGAATTCCAACTCCACATCGCGGCATTTGACCTGTGCGGTCCCGAAATTTTGGAATACATTAAGGCGTGCTCTTTTGCCAAGTGCTTTGGCAGTTCCTTGAGCAACTTCAATGCCACTCCCCACGGTTACAAAGTCAATATCTTTAGATGTGCGATTGAGAAAGAGGTCGCGCACATATCCCCCCACGGTATAGCACTCGCGGTTGAGACTGTCGGCAACTTCCCCAACTAAATGAAATATAGGTTTATCTATTTTTGTAGCTATAGGATGCATTGAGTTGATTTAATGAAGTGATATGATTTCTTCGGGTGCATGTGTTACGCATTCCATGCCGTTTTCGGTTACGATATATGTATTTTCAATGCCCACTGCGCCTATGCTAGGAATGACAAATTTAGGCTCAAGAGCGATAACATTGCCCACCGAAAGAATGTCGCGGCTACGAGGTGCTGTAACTGGCGTCTCGTTGATTTCAATTCCTACGCCGTGTCCTATAAATCCGGCTTTTTGTCGATGCCCCATGAATAGGTGCTCAAGGCCTTCTTCAGTAACAATTTCAATGGCTTTTTCGTATAATGATTTTGCTTCTACTCCAGGTTTTCCCATCGCAGAGAGCTCCTGGCATATGCGGCGTGAACATTGGTGTGCTTTTATTGAGAGTTCATCAAGCGCTCCCACCGAGAACACTCGCGACATATCGGTTGTGTAACCGGTATAGTTGCCATTTACATCGACCATAATAGCCATGCCTGATGTTATAGTTGTGCCATTGCAACCTACTGGTAATGATGGGTGTATTCCGGCACCTCCCATCGCAAAATCGTAAGGTGATGGCGCATCGGCATTTTCACCACATATCACATTCCCCATGTATATCTCCATTGAGTCGCCACTGATGCGAAACTGCCCTAAACAACCTTCAAGGCGAGATATGCGCTCAATTTCAACCTGAAACTCAAGGTCGGTCATGTTGGGGCGATATATATTGGGGATTTGACTATATGTTTCAGTATGTTTTGCCCCAGAAGTTTTTATGAGCTCAATTTCATAATTAGTTTTTATAGATCGTGCTTGTCGCATGATACCCGATGCGTTACATATCTTTGCATTGGGGAATATTTTAGTAATGCGTTGCACCGCAGAGTAGGGCGCAAGGTCAAGTTCTAATCCTAATGATGAAGGCATAGGAAGACCTTTTTGGAGCAATATTTCGGCAATATTTTCGGGTTTTCTAATATATTCCAATCCTTCGCCCTCTAACTCAACAGGTCGACGAACAAAGTAGATAGCATTGCCTTGGGTGGGGATATATGTGTAGCCGTTATACACTCGTCCCGAAGTGTAAAATTTGTTAGCATTGTCGCTAATCAATATCGCATCAATCCCCTCATTTTTCATAAGAGATTGGATTTTGCTTATACGCAAAGTAGCTTCATGGACAGGTATTTGTAGCAGTTGTTCCATAATTTAGAATTATATGTATAATTTCTTAAAAAGCAAGTCAAGTAACTCGGGGAATGACTCAATGCTAAACTCGGCATCTTCACATTTGCCAAATCCATATTTTGCAAAAATCATGGGAATACCGGCCTTGTGAGCAGCATTGCAATCGCCTTGAGTATCCCCAACATATACTGCATTGCTTAAATTATTGTTATCAATGAGTAATTTAATATTATCGGCTTTAGGTAATAAAGTTTCGCCATAGGTGAGAGTGCCACTAAAAAATGGTTCCATATGAGTAAACTTGAGGAAGTTTTTAAGGCCGTCGGCACCACAGTTGCTCACCATATATAGTTTATACTTTGCTGACAATAATTTTATGCCCTCATAAACACCATTATAGAGTTTGCCTCCAAGTATAGGCATCATCTTTTGTTCGTTAAAGTCGAGTAATTCAAGAAATTCTTGTTCATTGACATCAACTTTTACTATCGCATGAAATATTTCATTAATGGGCATTCCCATACACTTTAGGAGCTCATCTCTTGACACTGTTTGTGGTTTCCCTATCTGCTCAAATGTCATGTCCCATATTGCGCAGTATGAGTCAACAGCATCCCATAAGGTGCCATCCATGTCAAAGATTATGCTGTCAAATGTGCTTGTCATTTTTGTTTTTCCGTGAAAATAAGACCTACTTGTTCGATTGCTTCAAGTTTGTCAACTCTCATTATATGAGATATTTTGAGAGGTTTCCCTTTATATAATGTGATGTTGTGAGATACTGGTAGTTGGTATTGAAAACTTGAGCCTAATCCATTTCCATGCCAACGACCATATACATCGGCCATTTCAATGTTAACTGTGTCAATGCGAGTGCCTATGCCGTTAAAGTGGCGTATTTCGAGCCAAAGATTGCTATAGGCATAAGCATTTGTATGGCGCAGAACGATATTAAGTTCGCCAGTTACAATTGAATCTTGTGTTTCGGGTAAGAAAGAAAGGGTGTCACCATATTTCCACCCATCGGTGGGAATGTCGTGGAAGTAACTATAATCATTGTGCCCGGGGCCACAAGCACCCAAGCACAATAATATGATTGATATGAGACAAAACCTAATTATTGGGTTTTTCATCGTTGTTCCTTTCTTTGCGTTCTCCGTTTCTATTGCGATTATTTTTGCGACGGAAGTCGTTGTTATGGCGATTGCGACGAGAATCATCTTGACCATTTGGTTGAGCATTGTTGCTTGGATGTTGGTCATTGTTGTTTTTGTTGCCGCCTTTGCGTTTTTTCTTCTTTTTGTTGTCAAAACGGGTGAGGCTATCTTGTCCTACAATGTCGCCAAATTCTTTAGGTCGCTCGTTTTGTTTTTCATCACCTTCGCGTTGCAATTTCAACGGTTTTTCCCCGTTTTTGTTCATCGCAATAATCTCAAAAGCTCGTTGGACATCAATAGTTACCAAGTTGGCTGGAATTGACTTGTCGGTTGAGTAGGTGATTTCGCGTTTGAATACATCGCTCTTGAAGTGGAAGTATGTAGCATCGGCTGTTTCAAGTTTGATGTCTTTGGCAGGCATGCGTTTTACCGCTTCGGCATATGTGTCAACTTCAAAGTTGAGACAACATTTTAGTTTAGCACATTGTCCGGCAAGTTTTTGCGGATTCATTGAAATGTCTTGGTAGCGTGCAGCACTTGTAGCCACCGATACAAAGTTAGTCATCCAACTTGAACAACAAAGAGCTCTACCACAAGGGCCTATGCCTCCGATTCGTCCGGCTTCTTGTCGAGCACCGATTTGCTTCATCTCAATTCTCACTCTAAATACTTCAGCGAGATCCTTGATGAGTTGACGGAAATCGACGCGTTCATCGGCAATATAATAGAATATCGCTTTGTTGCCATCTCCTTGATACTCAACATCACCAATTTTCATGTCGAGATTGAGCGCCTCGGCAATTTTGCGAGAGCGTATCATTGTGTCGTTTTCCTTTGCTTTTGCTTCCTCATATTTTTCGAGGTCGCTAGGTTTCGCTTTACGGAAAACGCGTTTTATTTCAGTATCGGGTTTGATGTTGGCTTTTTTCATTTGAAGCTTAACAAGCTCACCGATGAGTGACACCTGTCCGATGTCATGACCGGGACTCGCTTCAACGGCCACCATGTCGCCAATTTCGAGAGGAATGTTAGTGCTATTCTTGTAAAAACCTTTGCGAGTGTTTTTAAATTGCACCTCTACAATATCAAAGTCGGCAAGGCCTCCAGGTATATCTTCAAGCCAATTGTGGCAATGAAGTTTTCCACGAGGACATTGTTTCGGCTCAATTATTTTGCTCTCTTCGGCGGCAGCTGAGGCATTATTTTCGTTTTTAATGTCGGTTGCCATAGTTAGTTAGCCTTTATTATTTAGCAAAACTTACTGCGCGAGTTTCGCGAATAACTGTAATCTTAACTTGTCCTGGATATACCAACTCGTCTTGTATGCGTTTAGCAATTTCGGCCGAAAGTTTTTCGGTTTCAACATCATCAATCTTGTCGGCACCTACAATTACGCGAAGTTCGCGACCAGCTTGAATTGCATAAGTCTTGATTACACCAGGATAAGAGAGTGCAAGTTGTTCAAGGTCATTGAGGCGTTTGATATATGCTTCAACAATTTCACGACGAGCACCAGGACGAGCACCTGAAATAGCGTCACAAACTTGTACGATTGGAGCAAGAAGGGTAGTTTGCTCTATTTCATCGTGGTGAGCACCTATCGCATTGCAAATTTCGGGTTTTTCTTTATACTTTTCAGCAAGTTTCATACCCAAAATTGCGTGTGGTAATTCGGGATCTTCATCGGGCACTTTACCTATATCGTGAAGCAGACCGGCACGGCGAGCCTTTTTAGGATTAAGACCAAGTTCCGATGCCATAATTGCACATAAGTTGGCTGTTTCGCGAGCGTGTTGCAAAAGATTTTGTCCGTAACTTGAGCGATATTTCATTTTACCTACAAGACGAATCAAGTCGGGGTGCAAACCATGGATACCCAAGTCGATTGCTGTGCGTTTACCTGTTTCAATGATTTCTTCTTCAAGTTGTTTGCGCACCTTAGCCACAACTTCTTCAATGCGAGCAGGGTGGATGCGGCCGTCGGCAACGAGTTGATGAAGAGCGAGACGAGCAGTTTCACGACGAACAGGGTCGAAGCCCGAAAGAACGATTGCCTCGGGGGTATCGTCAACGATGATTTCAATGCCAGTAGCAGCTTCAAGAGCGCGAATGTTGCGGCCTTCACGACCAATGATGCGACCTTTGATTTCATCAGAGTCGATGTGGAACACTGTTACAGAGTTTTCAATAGCGGTTTCGGTAGCAACTCGTTGAATAGATTGCACTACAATGCGTTTAGCCTCTTTATTGGCAGTCATCTTTGCTTCATCCATGATGTCGTTGATGTATGATGCTGCAGCAGTTTTGGCCTCATCTTTGAGCGATTCAATGAGTTTTTCTTTAGCTTCTTCCGAAGAAAGACCCGAAATGTGCTCAAGTTCTTCTTGAGCAGTGCGTTTTAGCTTATCGAGCTCTTCTTTTTTAGATTCAACGATATTGAATTGAGCTTCAAGATTGGCTTTAGTAGCTTCAATATCATTGCGTTGGCGTTGATTTTCGCTTTGTTGTTGGTTGAGTTGTAGCTCGCGTTGTTTCATTTTAGCCTCGGTTTGTTGAATTTTCGCCATGCGATTGTTGGCTTGTTTTTCGGCTTCGGCTTTAATTTTTAATTCTTCTTCGCGGGCCTCAAGGATTTTAGTTTTCTTGATGTTTTCGGCTTCGGCATTAGCTTCATCAATAATAGATTTAGCTCGACTCTTGGCGAGTGATTTTTGGATAATCATAGTGCTCACAATGCCTATTACAAGAGCAGCTACTCCAATGATTAGATAAGTTATAATATCCATTTTTTTTAGTTGTTGTTTTAAATTAGTTAATATAAAAAGCACTCAAAAATTGCGTTTTGCGCAATTCCAGAGTGCGGTTATCCTTTTTTAATAAATGGATGGTAAGTGCTAAATAGTAGGTAATTATATCGTTGATAAAATTACTCAATTTTATTTAGAAATGAATCGAGTGTAGCCTCAAATTCACTTAAAAAATCGTTTGTTTCGGCCTCAAGCGCTTCTTTAGAGTAGTAAAAGCGAGCAAATTGAAACGCAACCATTGCCATGATTTCAATAGGCGATTTCTCTTTGCTATAACGGCTTTTCCACACTTTCCATAGGTGTGTCACGTTATCTTGGGCTTTATAGACAATAGGCTCTTCCTCTTTAGTTACGAGGATGGGGATAGGAGCACAATCGGCTATACAAACATCTATTTGTTTTTTATCATCCATAATAGCATCATTGGTTTAATTCGACGATGCATTTATCAATTTCCCGCACTAAACCAGATAAGAATGCTCGGCTTTTTTCAACAGTTTCTCTGTCGGGGTTAAGCGTTGTCACAACTTTGAGGTATTCAACCTCTTGTTTGAGCCTATTTATTTCTTCTTGCTGGCTTTTGTTTAAAGAAGTTAGCTCTTTAATACATAAATCAGCCTCTTGCTTTTCTTGAAGCAATCGTTGGTAGCGTTGAGTTAAGATATCAGCTTTACCGCGTAGTCGTTCAAGTGTTTGCTTGAGATTTTCGGCCATTCAAATCCAAATTTTTACAAATGTAGTATTTTTTTTTCAAATCAGCACCTTTTTGCTGATTAAAAATTGCATAAAAAACACCGAAAGTTGTGATTTTGGATTTTAAATTACAAAATAGGGCTCAATAGGCGTGTGACTGATTCGACCGCTTTTTGAATGAAAGGTCTTTTCTTCCAGTTTTTTATATCTATAGGAGTGCAGTGTGTGAGGTCTTCGTCAAAGATTTTCTTCATTTGAGTATTAACCTCACGCGAATATATGAAAATGTTGCTCTCAAAGTTGTGTTCAAAACTTCTGAAGTCAAAATTGGTTGAGCCTATTGATGAAAGTTCGTTATCAACGATAATAGTTTTACTATGAAGCATACCTTTTTCGTATAGATGGAATTTAATGCCGCTTTTGAGGCATTCTTCAATGTAAGAAAATGATGCATATCGAAGGATATCGGAGTCGCTTTTGCGTGGTATCATAATGCGCACTTTGACTCCTGCTAATGCAGCAGCCTGTAGCGCTTTAAGGAGACTTTCGGTAGGGAGAAAATAGGGCGTTTGAATTAAAATGCTTCGTTTTGCGTTAGAAATGGCTTTGAGGAAAACAAGTGCAATGCTACTCCATTGGCTGGTGGGGCCACTGGTGAGCAATTGCATGCCTATATTGCTTGAATGTGATGAGGGGGAGGTTTCGTTAATTGTTTCATTTACAATTTCTTGTCCCATAACATTCCAGTCGATGTTAAATGAGTATTGTAGGGAGGCGATAATTGGTCCAGTAATTCGTATATGAGTATCGCGCCAATAATCAAATTTGCCGCCGTTAATATATCTGTCGGCAATATTCATGCCTCCCATATAACCAATAGTGCCGTCGATGATGCATATTTTGCGATGGTTGCGCCAGTTGATGCGTGTGGCAAATGGAGGGAATGAAACCTTGAAAAATGGATGGGCTTTTATGTCTGCGTTGGCCATCTCTTTGAAAAAACTTTTCTTTGTTTTGAAAGAGCCCACATGGTCATATATAATTCTGATATTAACCCCCTCGTTGGCTTTTTTTATGAGAAGATTTTTTATTTCAGTACCTAAAGTATCATCCTCAAAAATATAATATTGTATGTTGATATATTTTTTTGCGTTAAGGATGTCGAGTTCGAAGTCTTCAAACTTAGTTACACCATTTGTATATATTTTGATGCTATTGTTGGAGAAATATCGTGAGCCTTTGAGGGTGTTGGTGAGTTTGATGAGTTGGACGCTCTCGGGACTTAATGATTCAAATGATGTGTCGGTGAGGCTGAAACTTGATGTGCGACTTAAGCGTTTTAGTCGGCGACGATTGCGTCGAGATATGCGATGGGTGTTTTTGATGTTACGCCCAAAGAATACATATAATATTAATCCTACGGCAGGGAGTAGCAGAAGTATTGTTACCCATGCCAATGATTTTACCGGATTGCGATTCTCAGAAAGAATTACAGCAACAACGCCCAATATGGTAACTGCATAGATGGAGGCAATTATCCAATAGAATAATGTGAAATTAATATATTCGGCAATTGCGTATTCTTCCATGGTAGATTGAAATATTTACGACGAAGTTACAAATAATTTTTATAATGAGAGATGGTTATATGTTAAAATAAAGTAATTGGCTTGGTGCTTATTTTTTTGATGTTTAATCTTTAAAGAATGATTTTGTGTTAATTAGATTTTTAACTTTTTCAATATTATGCATGTTTTTAAGATCGATGAAGGTCATGAAAGGGATGTCGGGCTCATTGCTTATCATGCACCAATTATCAAAAAATTGGATATATTTGTCTTCAGTGAGTTTAATTCTAAATCCTATTTCGTGATTACTATTTTTTAATGTAGAGATGGCAATTGTCGAAAATGTGAATTTGTAGGTCTCTCCTCCGCAAGAAATTTGTCCTTGTCCATTGCGATTGAAACTAACTCTCGCAGGGGAGTTTACTTCTTGCATTTTATTGTTGTCTGATATTTTGTGGTAATTGTAGATGAAATTAAAGTCATATTCAGCAGTAATGTCATAAATAGATGAGGTGGTATATATGACTTCCCATTTGTTATTATTGTATATATAGAAGTTGTTGCTACTTTTTTTAGGGATGCTAACTGTACATGCCGAACTCTTGATGTTGTAAAAATTCTCCTCCTCGTTGTATTGGGTGTAAGTTGCCCATATTCCTCGTTTATCATCTGGGCGGTACTCTCGCCAATTGTCGCCATCTTTTGCAAAGTATCCTCCTTTATAACAATATAGTTGACGACTGGTGTCATCAAAATAATTATATATTTCTTTTGTGTAGTAAGCAACCTCCCATTTGTTATTATTGTATATATAGAAGTTGTTGCTGCTTTTTTTAGGGACGCTAACTGTAGAGACCGAACTCTTGATGTTGTAAAAATTTTCCTCTTCGTTGTATTGGGTATAAGTTGCCCATATCCCATCTTTATCATTGGGGCGGTATTCGGTCCAAGTTTTTCCGTCTTGGATAAAATATCCTCCATTATATGTATAAAGGCCGGTTTGTGCGAAACTTTTAATAGTTGTAAATGTGATAAATGCAACAATTAAGAGGTTGGTGAGTTTAAAAAAAGAGTTCATAATAATGGTATATATAGTTATATTGCAAATATAATGAATTATTTTAAACTTGTTACTAAATAAAATTATTCATGTGTTTTTTCGTGTTTGTCAGTCGGCTATTTGGTCGTTCTGTATTTATGGTTGTTTTTTATGATATATAAGATAAAAAAACGCCTCAACCTAAGTTGAGGCGTTAATTGATGTGTATAATGAATGTTTTATTATTCAGCTACAACTTCAAATGGGATTTCAACTGAAACTTCTTTGTGGAGGTTGAGAGTAGCAGTGTAGTTACCCACTTCTTTGATAGTGTCTTTAATCACGATGAGCTTGCGATCGATGTTGTGACCGAGTTTTTCAAGAGCTTCAGCAACTTGGATAGCGTTCACTGAACCGAAGATAGTGCCAGTAGCGCTAACTTTAGTAGCAATAGTGAATGTTACACCTTCCAATGAAGCAGCAAGAGCTTCAGCATCAGCTTTGATTTTAGCAAGCTTGTGAGCGCGTTGACGTTGATTTTCGGCAAGAACTTTAAGAGCTGAAGGAGTAGCAATTACAGCTTTGCCTTGGGGGATGAGGTAGTTACGACCATAGCCGCTTTTTACTTCTACAACATCATCTTTATAACCAAGATTGGTAATGTCTTCTTTAAGAATAATCTTCATAATTCCTTAGCTTTTAAAATTATTTCATCAAGTCAGTTACATATGGGAGAAGAGCCAAGTGGCGAGCACGCTTAACAGCTTGAGCTACACGACGTTGGAACTTAAGAGAAGTACCAGTGATACGACGAGGAAGGATTTTGCCTTGCTCGTTGAGGAACTTCTTGAGGAATTCGGGATCTTTGTAATCTACATACTTAATACCGCTTCTTTTAAAACGGCAATATTTTTTCTTCTTAACATCCACTGATAGTGGAGTGAGATAGCGAATTTCTGATTGTTGTGCCATAATTTAGTCCTCCTTTACTTCTTTAGGTGCGTTAGCTTTAGATGCTTTCAAGCTGCGACGTTTTGCAGCATATTCAGCGGCATACTTGTCAAGACGGAATGTCAAGAAACGGAGCACGCGCTCATCGCGACGATATGCGGTTTCGAGCTTTTTGATGGCTTTTGGTTCAGCATCAAATTCAACTAATGTGTAAAATCCGGTAGATTTTTTTTGAATTGGATAAGCGAGCTTGCGCAAGCCCCAATTTTCTTCATTCACGATAGTTGCGCCATTGTCGGCCAACACTTTAGTGAATTTTTCTACCGCTTCCTTCATCTGAACATCAGACAAAACGGGAGTTAAAATGAAAACGGTTTCGTAATGATTCATAAAATTAATTTATTAAAATTGGTTGTTAAAACGGGTGCAAAGATACTGATAATTTTTCATTTATGCAATAGAATGCGCTTGCCAATTCATGTTTTTGCAGAAAAAAATAGCGACTTCGGTTAAGAAACGTCGCTATTAATTTTTTTAGTTGGCAATGAATCCGCCTAAAGAGGGGTGTAACTTGCTGTTGTAACTATAGCTTCTTGCAAATTGTTTGATGAAATCAATTGTTGATTTACGAGGTGCGAAGCTTTTTGTTTCCTCTGGTTTTGCGTTCATTGTTGCCGTTGATTGAGTAGAGGTTTTCTTCATAGGCAAAAATGCGTTATTTGATTAATACATTATGTAAACGCATGGCAATGTGTTTTTATTATTTAAAAATCTAATTTTTTTTGAAATATTTTAATTTAGGAGTGTTGAGGTGTAAAATGTTGAGAAATAATAGGGTTTGCTACTGATAAAATGTGCTTTTATTGTGTGGGAAATGTGAATAAATCTAAAAAAGAGGCTAAAATGTTTGTACAATTCATTTCGGTTTGTTAGTTTTGCACTCAGTAAACCAATAAAATTGTAATTTCTAACCTCTAAAACATTTCTGCCTATAGTACAACACTACTCTAAAACTTTAAAAATAGATTAGTAATGCAAACTTTAAAAAAGCTCACCGATGATCAATTGGTGGCGCAGTATGCCCAAGGTAGAAATGAAGCGTTTGATGCACTCCTCACTCGTCATCAATCACGCGTTTTCTCATATATATTACATATAGTTAAAAATAGAGATCTTGCTGAAGATATTTTTCAGGAGACCTTTGTTAAGGCTATTATGACTATTAAGCAAGGTCGTTACTCCGAAAATGGAAAGTTTTCGGCATGGATTACGCGCATAGCACATAATCTCATAATAGATTATTATCGCCAAGAGAAGTCAGAAAATACTGTTTCGACCGATGAGGATGAAACAAATCTCTTGAATCGCAAAGACCTTTGTGAAGATAATATTGAAGATGAAATGGTTGTAGAGCAAATTCATCGTGATGTGAAGCGCATTGTTGATGCTCTCCCCGAAAGCCAACGCGAAGTGCTTGTGATGCGTTATTATCGAAATATGAGTTTTAAAGAAATTGCCGATGCAACAAATGTGAGCATTAACACTGCTCTCGGTCGCATGCGTTATGCTATTTTAAATATGCGTCGCATTGCCGAAGAAAACAATATAGTTCTCACATTTTAATTAGTCAAGGTAATAAAATAGGTCTTAGGTAATAATACAATAAGCCACTCTGTGTTTGTGCAGAGTGGCTTATTTTGTTGAGTATATATGTGTATATTATTTTAAATTGAGATATCGCTTGAGTCGCGGCGAAGGTGAATAAAAGCCTCGGCACGGTCGCAACGGAATTCTATGCCACGGAATTTCTCCATTGGAATGTGCCAATTGTCATAAAGGGGTGCCATGTCTTGACTTTTGTGGCATAGGCATGCTTGGCGTTTCTGCTCGGCAACTGTTGAGATATTTACATAGTCGGTGGGGTGGAAATATGTTGTTTGAGTGCCACTCATCACCTCGAAGTAATATAGCTCAAAGCTATAATCAAGACGTCGCCATGCATTATAGACAAGGATTGAACACACGCGATGGTCGGGATGAGAGTCGAGAGGCCAGTGAGTAAATACAATATCGGGCTTTTCTGCCGCGATAAGATCCATCATTTCGGCATAACGTTCTTTGTTGACTTCGGAATTACCATCTATCTGAGTCATGAGAACTGGACGACAATCAAGAACTTTGCAGGCTTCGCGAGCCTCTTGAGAGCGAATTGCGGCAGCTTCATCGTGTGATTTTCCCACGATGCCTCCTTCTCCTTTGGTCATATATACCGACACCACGTCCCAACCGGCCTTGCGTAACATAAGTATTGTGCCGCCACAACCGGTTTCAGGGTCATCGGGGTGAGCTCCTATTATTAATGCTTTTTTTGTTTTGTTTGGTTTTGATGTAGGCTCGTTGGCAAAAGCCTCGGCACCTAATAAAGTGGCGCCGGCAATGGCTGTGCCTGCAACTTTAAGCATATCTCGTCTATTCATGGTATTAAAGTTTTATTATTATACCACAAAATTATAAATTTTTCCTGAAATTCTCACGCCGATTTTCGCAAATATGCGCTGAAATTTAATATCTCAATGTTTTTTATACGGCAATGTGGCATTAATATCAAGATAAAAGCAGTGTTATTCAAAGAAAAGCGACACTCTTTGCAGGGTGCCGCTTCGGGTTATTGATAATTATTCGTAATAAGTTATAGTGCGGGTTTCAACTGTGCTTTTTCTCCCTGTTTTGGCGGTGCGCTTAATCCAGTTGCCGTAGGAGTCAAATTTTTGGTAGGTGTAGGTGGTGATGGTTTTATCTTCATCGCATGAGCCACCGATGTGTTGATAAATTTCTATTAAAATTTGTTTAATAATTAAGCCCCTATTGTCATAAAAGTATTTGTATATATTGTTGAAAGAAGTGCCAGCAATCCGAGACATTTTGTAAACTTGCCCTGATGGATTATAGTCAAAATAATATTCATCTGCATATTCGTAACCAATGCCAATTATCCTACATAGATCATCTCTAAAAACTCCTGGAGATACAAACTCGTCCTCGATATGAATATATGTGCCATCTTCTTCGAAATAAAGATTTGAGATGGTATAATTTTTATCATATACAGCTTTTACCGGGCCTTTAAGGCCGAATGTATTGCGGTCGGTCCATTGTGCGTTTGCGTCGAATGCTGTTGTTAATGTGAAGATTGCGACAACGAGTAGTAATAATGATTTTTTCATGTTTATATTTATTTAAGGGTTAATGATGATGCAAATGTAACCCTTAATTGCCTAAGAGGCAATACTCACCCCCCCGTTTTAGTTAAAAATATAAAATAAATTAGAATTAGTGCAAAGTTGCAGTTCTTTAAATGATTAGATTTGTAGGTAGGAGTATGTTTGATGGGTGGTGGCTTAAGTAGTGTATAAGTAAATTTTTTCATAACAATCATTGGATTTACAATGATTATTGCTATATTTGCGGTGTAATAACTGTAAAAACGATGATTATGGATATATATGCCTTTACAGATAAAATGATTCTATCAAAAATGGGGCAGGCGATAAGGAGGCAAAGATTAGACCGAAATATTAGTCAAAAGGAACTTGCAAAATTGTCGGGCGTTTCATTAAGCAGTATTGCGGCAATAGAACAAGGTGAAAGTGTGTCTCTAAAGACGCTAATTCCATTATTAAGGGCTCTGAATTCGTTGCATATGCTGTCGGAGTTCTTGAAAGAACCTGAAATAAGTCCGATAGCATATGCAAATCAGTTGGAGAAACGCAAGACACGCAAACGCGCTTCTACGTCTAAAAGTAATAATGATAAATATGAGATTGAATGGTAAATTTAGCAAAAGTATATATTTGGGGAGAGTATGCCGGTGCGGTGTTATGGAATGAGCATACGAGATTAGCAACGTTTGAATATGAGCCTTCATTCTATAAAAATGGTTGGGAATTGTCTCCGTTGCTTATGCCAACTAATGGAAATAAACCATATTCATTTGGCGAACTGTCAAAAGATACATTTATGGGGTTGCCGGGTTTGTTAGCCGATGCTCTGCCTGATGCGTATGGGAAAGCAATGTTGGATAGATGGTTGGTATCTATGGGACGCACGTTTGCCAATCCGGTAGAACGTCTATGTTATCAAGGGAAGCGCTCAATGGGAGCGTTGGAGTTTGTGCCAGCTAAAGATGATTTTTTAGAACAATCATCGTCAATCGAAATCAGTTCATTGGTAGAGGTTGCTTCTAAAGTATTGTCAACAAAGTCAGATTTAAAGACTAATTTAAAAGCGAATGCACAAGAGGCTCTTGTTAATATTATTAGAGTAAGTACTTCGGCAGGAGGTCAAAGAGCGAAAGCCGTAATTGCTTATAATGATAAGACGGGAGAGGTGCGTTCAGGTCAAGTTGATGCGCCTGTAGGGTTTAATCATTGGCTATTAAAGTTGGACGGGGTGACAAATGCATCTTTGGGAGACCCACAGCATTATGGAAAGATTGAGTATGCTTATTATAAAATTGCATTAATGGCAGGTTTGGAAATGAGTGAGTGTCGTTTGCTTGAAGAGAATGGCAGGGCGCATTTTATGACTAAACGTTTTGACCGAATAGAATGTAATGAAAAAGTGCATATGCAGACTCTCTGCGGAATGGCGCATTATGACTATAAGATGTTGCATGCTTATTCCTATGAACAAGCTTTTCAAGTGATGCGTAGTCTGCGATTGCCATATGGACAAGCTGAGCAAATGTTTAAACGAATGGTGTTTAATGTAATTGCTCGTAATCAAGATGATCACACCAAAAATATTTCGTTTTTGATGGATAAAACAGGTGTATGGAGGTTGTCGCCTGCTTATGATGTGTCGTGGGCGTATAATCCAATGGGAGAGTGGACTTCTCGTCATCAAATGTCGGTCAACAATAAATGGGATAATATAACCCGAGATGATTTAAAGGCAGTGGCCGAATCTATGCATATTAAACGTGCTGATGATATAATTAATAATGTTTGTGATGCGGTTTCAATGTGGCCAACAATTGCAGGTGAGCTTGATGTCCCAACGGATATGATTGCGGTTATTGATAACACTTTGTTATACCGAGAATATTAGAAATTTAATCTCCTATGTCTTGATTACTTGTATAGTAGTTGGTTTTGAGTTTTATAAGATTAATCGAAAAAAGCGTAACATTGTTACGCTTTTTTCGATTAAATGCCATTAAGAGTTAATGTGATGCCTAAATTTATTAATAATAAGTTATAGTGCGGGTTTCGACAGTGCTTTTTCTCCCAGTTTTAGCGGTTCGCTTAATCCAGTTTCCATATTTGTCGAATTTTTGGTAAGTGTAGGTGGTAGTGTATGAATAGTCGCCATTCGGACCACTTCCTTGGACTATGGCTTTAATTACTTGCCCTTTTGCGTTATAATAATATTTTGTCGTACTCTCTCGTTGTCCTCCAGTTACGTATACTTTTACAACTTGACCTTTATTATTATAGGAATATTCCACTCCCCCTATGTAGGTTATTCGGCCTTTATTGTCGCGGTCAATCCTTGCCCAATAAACATCCGGGTATTCTTCAAAAATTATATCCCCATTTTCTTTAAATTCGTTAGACTCTAAAAACTCTTCGTTGAATTGGTTTTCTACCGCTTTCACCGGGCCTTTAAGATTGAAGGTATTGCGGTCGGTCCACGCATTGGCGTCGAATGCTGTTGTTAATGTGAAAATAGCAACGATTAGTAGTAATAATGATTTTTTCATGTCGATTTAATTTTTACGTGTGATAATGTTATATCTACTCACTTTAAGGCTTTTCGATAATCTCCAATAGGAGTTTCGTTGAAAAGAGTAACCTCTTTACGAAAAAGCGAGAACTCCTTTGATTTCTCGCCTCTATGGTGTTTGGCTTTACCTTGACAACCGAGACAACAAAGAAGCTCACGCTATACACGTGAGCATTCTTGCATTTGTTCTTCGTTGTCTTTTAGTCGCCAAACTTTTAGAGGGAAGAATATTGCAAAAACGCTTTTTCTATTTATAGTAAAGAGTCAATTAATTTTATTTGTTCATTGGCAAGTGAATTTAATTAGATTCGTTAATGCAAATATATGAATATTATTTCATAAATAAAAGACTAATTTTTTAATTTTTTTATTTTCCAACCGGTCCATGCGAAGAGGAGTGAGAGTAGGGGACTGGCTATGTTGAAGATGCAATAGGGAAGATAGGTGAGGGTGGCAACTCCAAGTACTGTCGATTGGGTTACACCACATGAGTTCCAAGGGATGAGTACCGATGTGACGGAGATTGAGTCTTCGAGCGAACGGCTCAATAGTCGTGGCTCAAGTCCGTTCTTCTTGTAAAGGTTTCGAAATAGGTTGCCACCGAGGAGAATTGAGAGATATTGGTCGCCAGTGCAGCAGTTGAGGAATAATCCACTCCCCACGGTTGCTCCAACAGTTTGGCGCAAAGAGTGTATTTTATTGGTGAATGTTTGTGTGATAGAACCAAGCATGCCAGTGCCTATCAATGTGCCTCCAAATATCATTGCACATAGCACGAGGTAGATTGTTGGCAACATGCCGGCAACACCACCGGTGCCAACGAGCGAGTCGAGTAGTTCGTTGCCTGTTGAGATGGCTGTTTCGGTAAATAATATGTCGCCACACATAGTTATTATATCACTCAATGATGAAGTATAGCCAAGGGCTGCGATAATTTGGGGCTGGAAAAAGAAAATGCCTATAAGGCCTAATAGGGAGCTAATGGCAAGGGTGATATATGTTTTTACTCGCATGGCAATGAGAATGCCAGTTATGATAGGAATGATAAGTATCCAAGGAGAGATATTGAACGAAGAATTTAATGCTGGTAGAATATCCGATGGATTGGTGGTCGCTGATGGATTATAGAAAATGCCAACAATGCCATATGTTGCCAACGCTAATAATATGGCTGGTATTGATGTGAGCATAAGGTATTTTATGTGGGTGAATAGGTTGACTTTGCACGATGAAGATGCAAGGACTGTAGTGTCGGATAGTGGAGATACTTTGTCGCCAAAGTATGCGCCCGAAATGATTGCGCCAGCAATCCACCCATCGCTATATCCCATCACATTACCTATGCCTTGAAATGCTATGCCTATGGTGGCAATCGTAGTCCATGAACTGCCCGATAGGACCGATATTATGGCACATACACCACACGCTATGAATAGAAACATTTGAGGATTTATGATTTCTAATCCATAATATATCAAAGTAGGTACAACTCCACTCAGCATCCATGTGGCTGCGACGGTGGCAATGAAGATTAGTATAGGTATTGCTGGAAGGATTTGAGTTGCACTTTTTGTTATTCCATCAATGATGTTTAAGAGGGGTTGACGGCAAAATATTGCCGATAAAGTAAGTGTCAACACTGATGCTCCGAGCAAAATTAAATAACTGATGCTTTGTGCAGCGTCGGCACCTTTTATGATGATAATCCCAACAAGTGTAGCCAATAGCGCTATAATGGGTATTATCGATAATAAAAATGAAGGATGTGATGATTTTTTCAAACTAAATAGGACAAATAATGTTTATATAATGAAATTGAAGTGCAAAATTAGTGAATTGCGCAGTCAAAACAAAAATATTTCACTATCTTTGCATCGCTATAACATTAGTTCTGCAAAATAACGCAAACGGGGCTGACTGGCTTTGACAGCGTGTAGAGGTGGTGTGTAAGCACGCAGAGAAATGATGCCTACTCTCTTTAATCAGGGACATCGCAATTTTAAATGGCGAAAATAACTACGCTCTTGCTGCTTAATTGAAGTATAGTAGATTAGCTTAATCTCTGCAACAGTTGCGGAGACAAGACATCACCCAATTGTCCTTTTTCCGAGACGGATTGATCAGGTGGTGCAGGTAAATCGGGAATAGGTGACCAAGTGTCTCGCGCGGTTGCCGAAATTTTTAGAGGCTAAGGTTGTGGTTGGTTGTCTTTTGCCTGCCACTACACGAAAACCAAGAAAAGACTAAGCGTGTAGAAAGCTCATTAGTTCCGCGTTTGGACGAGGGTTCAAACCCCTCCAGCTCCACAATGGTAATAAAAAAGGCACTTTATATAGTGCCTTTTTTTATTTTTATCCTATTTTATAATAAGTAAATTCGTGTTGGTCGAGTTCGTTGCGGTCGTAGATGTTTCGGCCGTCGATGATTACTTTTTCTTTCATCACTTTGCCGAGTATCGTGAAGTTGGGGAATCGGAATTCACGCCACTCGGTAACGAGTAGAAGTGCGTCGGCATCAAGGGCTGCATCATACATGTCGGTGCCGTAAGTGACTTTGTTGCCGATGCGTCGTTGGCATTCTTCGATGGCAATAGGGTCATAAACCTTAACTTTGCCTCCTGCTGTAATTATTTTATCAATGAGTATTAATGAAGGAGCTTCGCGCATGTCGTCGGTCTCGGGCTTGAATGCAAGTCCCCATATCGCTATCGTTTTGCCTGTGATGTCGCCATTAAAATGTTTTAAGAGTTTGTCAAAAAGGACCTCTTTTTGTCGTTCGTTGACCTCTTCAACGGCTTTTAATACGCGCATAGAATATCCGGCTTTTTCGGCAGTTTTGATTAGCGCTTTTACATCTTTTGGGAAGCAACTACCTCCATATCCACATCCTGGATAGAGGAATTTTTTCCCAATACGATTATCCGAGCCAATCCCTTTGCGCACCATATTAACATCGGCACCAACAAGTTCACACAGGTTAGCAATGTCGTTCATGAATGAAATGCGAGTAGCAAGCATTGCATTTGCTGCATATTTTATCATTTCGGCCGAGGGAATGTCGGTGAAAATCATGCGATCGTTAACGAGCATAAATGGCTTGTAGAGTCGAGTCATAATTTTGCGAGCGCGTTCGCTTTCTACTCCCACAACCACGCGGTCGGGACTCATAAAGTCTTTTATAGCAGCACCTTCTTTGAGGAATTCAGGGTTTGATGCAACATCAAACTCAATGTTCACGCCTCGGCGATCTAGTTCCTCTTGAATGGTAGCTTTTACTTTTGCAGCAGTGCCTACGGGAACTGTACTTTTGGTTACAATGACAGTGTATTTGTTGATGTTTTGGCCTATTGTACGAGCTACGGCAAGCACATATTTGAGATCGGCGCTGCCATCTTCGTCGGGAGGAGTACCTACAGCACTAAACACAACATCAACATCATCAAGAACACGGGTGAGGTCGGTTTCAAATTTTAAGCGACCAGCCTTGATGTTCTTTTTTACCATTTCTTCAAGACCTGGTTCGTAAATGGGGATGATGCCCTTCTTGAGATTGTCTATTTTTGTTTGGTCAACATCTACGCATGTAACATTAATGCCCATATCGGAGAAGCATGTCCCCGAAACAAGCCCTACATATCCGGTCCCTACGATAGCTATATTCATAATTTTGATGTTTTGATATCGATGTATTGAGGATTTTTAGATAGTCGAAAAACGCGTCGCACTATCGGAATATTATATAGTAATAACGAAATAATTAGCGAGAAAAGTATTTTTTCAATAATAGTTTGTTCATAATTGCCAAAATGCGACAAAATATAGGTAGTTGTTTTTAATGATAAATTTAAAGAATGCTCTAAAAGATGTACTATGTAAATGAGTATTGATATAGAGCCCAATTGCGCTAATCTTAACGCTATTTTAGGCGTATATATTGTACATAAATAGCATAGTTGCATAACGATGAATGTTCCACCTATTGCTCCAAGAATGTTGATGGGGAAAAAGGTGTATTTGTTGGTAAACATATCTAATGCTCCAAAGTAGATTGATGCTGATAGGAATATAATTGAAAGACTCCACCATATCCATTGATGGGATTTTATGGGAATAGATAGATGCTTGCTTGAAAGATATCCTATGTGTAAAAATATAATGCTGATACATGCTTGCGAGAGTTGAAATGGAATATATCTTCCATATTTTGTGCCAATGATGTATCCCATGCACGACACTATAATGGACCAAATAGTCACGGATGTGGGGCTTTTAGAATATTTGTGTATTATGCCATAAATTATATGGCCAAAAAATAGTGCGACAAAAAACCAACCAATACCATAGTATGGACTGAAATCAAGATTGCCACCTCCTAATAATAGGGTTAGAGAAATGGTTGAAATGTTAGCATAGGCATTTTCATCATTAAGAATGTATGAACCACAAATGACAAGGATGGAACTGATAAAATAAGGAATAATGAGTCGTTGAAAGTTCTGCTTTATAATAGTGCCAATGTTTAATGGCTTGAAGAAATATCCACTTACAATAAAAAAGAGTGGCATATGCCACGGATATACCAAAAAAAATCGCCAATCGTGCACGCAATGACCCACTATCATGGCGATGATAGCTACAAATTTCATTATATCAAAAATAGGGTTGCGCACTTTTTTATTAAAAATATCTGCAAAGTTACGTCAATGAATTCATTTTATAAAATTAGTTGAAATTAATTTTGAAAAAAAGTAACATTTGAGGTAAAAATATTTAAAGTTTTAATGTGTTGATATTTATTTGTTTAGTGAAAAATGTGGAATTTTGCTCAAAAATATTTTGAAAAAAAATAGGTAAAACATTTGCTAATTCAAAAATAATGCCTACCTTTGCATCGCAATTGCGAAAATAGCTCAGTTGGTAGAGCACAACCTTGCCAAGGTTGGGGTCGCGGGTTCGAGTCCCGTTTTTCGCTCAAAGAGAACAATGAAATACATCAGTCTTTGAAAAGAGATTAGAATTGCGAAAATAGCTCAGTTGGTAGAGCACAACCTTGCCAAGGTTGGGGTCGCGGGTTCGAGTCCCGTTTTTCGCTCTAATTTTTTTGCCGTCTCGTTTCAGAGATTGATACTCGTCCGGGTGGTGGAATTGGTAGACACGCTACTTTGAGGGGGTAGTGGCCGTGCGGCTGTGTGAGTTCGAATCTCATCTCGGACACTTTTCATTGAATATTAGGTTGATTGCTTTAGCAGTCAGCCTTTTTTGTTTTTATATATTAAGTTTTTTGGTGAAAAATCACATCCAATCATTGGGCATTGGACAATAATTGATTACTTTTGTAATTCATAAAAAACTAAATCTAATATAAAATCATTATGCAATCAAATAAGTGTCCACAATGTGGATTTGATTTAATACCTAATGCTAATTTCTGTTATAACTGTGGCAAACCAATCGAAAAAACTTTGCCCCAAGATGAAAATCTCGACCAAGAGGTCCAATCGAGCACTGAAGACAAATTGGAAGGAATGAGTGAGTCACAACCCGAGGCTAAATCTCAAATAATCCTTGATACTGAACCTCTTGAGGTTGACGAAGAAGAGTTGGGGACTGTTACTGATGATATTGTCGATGAGGCAGAGGGTGAGGAAATAATTTTTGGCGCACAAAATGATGACAACCAACAAGAGGCTCAAGAAACATCGACTCATAGCGAAGAGGAAATGGATATTGTAGCAAATGAAGAATCGACCGAGCATCATCGTCGAATATTGGGCGTGCCCGAGTGGGCTTTATATACAGGTGTGTTAATTGCAGGAATTATAGCAGTTGTGGCAATAAAGATTAATAATGAACCACAGTGGGTAAAAAGTCTCTTTGAGGTGAAGACTGTTGCTGTAGATTCATCGAAAACACATCCCGATTCGCTAAAAATAGTTGCACCTGTTGTTGATACCGTTGTAACCGAAATTGCTAAAGATCAATCGGAGGTGGATAGTAATATGATTAAGCAAACTCCAGCAATTGAGATGCCTACTCGTTCGGGCGCTGATACCGATACTGCCTACCATGTGGTTATAACAACGATTAAAGATGAAGAAAAAGCACAAAGGTTGGCTAAGGAAAGCAGTTATAAAGATGCATATGTAATTTCTAAAGACAATAAATATAGTATAGCAGTGTTCCGAAGCCTTAAGAAAGCCGACGCACAACTTTATATGGACTCAATCGTTAAAAAAGATCACCCCGACGCATGGCTTTACCGAGGAGTTGTGAAGTGATGAGGAGTGAATAAAACATAAAATAGGCTGTGGCAAAAAATGCTACAGCCTATTTTATATTATGTGGAGTGCAATATTCTCTATAAAACTACTTTGTGAGTTGTGCGATTGCCATCTTGGTCGGTTACAACAGCGATATATACACCTTTGTAACTTGCGAGGTTTATAGTGTTGCTATTGAGTTGAGTTGCAGTCATAATACCTGAGATTGAGTATATGTCAATTTTAGCAACATCAATGCCTTCTACAATGAGATTTTTTTCTGCGACTTTCACCTTGACAATATTGGCTATCTCATTATCAATGCCAGTGGTTGCGAGTTTAAAAGTGTATTGAGCAGCAATTTGTCCGGGGACATATTGATATAGTTTAGCTTCGTATTGTCCTACGACTTCGGCAGTGATGCAGTTGGCATTAGGAGCAGCAACTGAAGTAGAGAATTGTGCATTGTGAGTCGCTACGATAGAGTTGTTGGTAATATCAACGATTTGGAACCCATCGAGATATGCAGGGGTGCCTATTGGTTGCACATTATATAATGTGCCGTTGAGAGTAAATATAGTACCACCTTGGGTAGTGTTGATTCCATTATCGGCATATGGTACAAAGCTTGAACCATTGTTGTAATAGAAATGTTTTGAACCACGCACTCGAGCCACAATGTCATTGCTGTTAATGTCGTTGGTCAACGGAATAGCGATTGATTGCGCATCAGCGGTGATAGCAGTTACATCAATCTTGGTAGCCGAAGTTTGTACACCATTTTTAATGATGATTTTTGCCACTGCAGTAGCTTCTTTGGGGAAGATAAATATCGCACCACCTTCGGCACTCATAATGTTGCCAATTGCTTTGCCAAGATATTGCATTTGATTAGCAGTTACGCCGTCGGGCATTGTGAGAGTCAAGTCTTGGAATGATGTCCCATTTGCAGGAAGCACCTTCATTGCGGTGTTCCCACCAGCATACATTGAGGTTGAAACGATAATGTTCCCAGCCTCATCGCTTGTGATAGCAGTACCTGCAGCCGATGCAATTCCAGTATTGGTTAATCCGTTTGCAGTCCAATAGTAGAGCATTGAATTGGCATGGTCATTGATGTAAATTTTGCCATCAAAACCTGTTGCCCAACGAGTGTTGGTGTTTGCGGTGAGGTGTCCACTTGTTTGAGCCCAATCTTGAGAGAGATTATAGCCAGTTATAACAGCAGGAGCATCTTTTGCAGTACCCGATATTGTTATTTCCACATCTTCGGCTCCGTTTGCCGATGCAGTGAGTGTAGCTTTATGAGTGCCACTTGCCGATGGGTCGTAATAAATGGTTACATTCCCCCCATTGCTTGAGAGGGAATTCGTGCTTATGCTAAATTGGTCGGCATCGGTTCCAGTTAGAGAAAGGATAATATTTCCGGTCAACGCAGAGCCTTGAATATATATGTCTTTAGAAACCTCTGTTCCAACTTCGGTTGATAATGATACATTTGTAGCATTTATTTTAATAGTAGGCGTTTCGGGAACGTTTGCTCCTGTATATGTAGCTGTAATAGGTATTACGATGTCGTTTGATTCAGATTTTGAACTTGCAAGAGGAGAAAATAGTCGAAGGTAGGCTTTGTAGGTTGATTTATTTGCTTTAGGAGTGAATGTAACTGTTGCAGTTGCCGATGTTGAGAATGCGTTATTAGAAGCTGTGCTCACTGTGAATGCATCACCATCTTCACCTGTAATTACTCCATACCATTGTCCGTGCATATACTCGCCATTTGTAATTTTTACGGTTTGAGAAGGTGCTTCATCTAATGTTGAAGCCGAGAATGTTAAACTATTGGTGTTGCAAGTGTATGAAATTGCTGGATAGTCTGAACCAAAGTTGGCAGTAGTTTTTGTATCGTCACCTTGTGTAGTTGCTTTTGCCGTTGCCTCGTCATAGCCTGTGTGGTAGTCAATGATGTATTTATAAACATTCATTTTACGAGCACCTGCGGCACCTTGGGGAACTGCAACATATAAATTAGCATGGCCATATTGGTCAAAACGGATAACCATCCCTTCGGGTTCACCATAAATATTGTTAATGCGCGCATAGTTAAGGCGTGTGCGATAGCAATATTCATTTGAACGCCAGTTGTAGCAAGTGATTACCAATGTAGGGTCACCTGCAACGGAAGTAGCGCTATTTTCGTCACTACAACCTTCAAGTACATAAATGTAGTCGCCATTGATGTCGAAACTTTGGAAGTCCCAAGTGTTATACCCGGCATCGCCCGAAATAGATGAATTAGCAAATTCCCCTTTATTGAGTTTTACTGTTTTTAATAATGTTTGTTTGTCATTGAGAGCATCATCAAGATCATAAATGCGATATGTGTTAACACCCGATCCCGATGTCCTTACACATAAGTAACGTGAATTTTCGTCGCAAGCGGGATAGTCGTTTGAACCAGAGCCCGAAGCATCAAAGTATTTAACTCCACTATCTGTCTTTCCTGAACCATCAAGATTTATGTCGGTGCCACTTGCAAATTTCCAACGAGCAGTTGCTTGTGAGATGTCATCGCCATCTTTTACAGTTGCTTTACCTCCACTCCACAACCATCCTTGACCATTTTTGTCGCGCACGAAACATAAATTTGTGCCATGACCACCATAACCAATCTCCATTGATTGAATAGATGTGCTATAAGTATAGGTATATCCGTTGATTTTTGTACATGGTACGCGAGTCACAGTTAGTCCATCTTGTGTAGATGGGAAACCATATAAAGAGTTATAACTTGTTATGCGAGAGCCGTTCATTTTTTGAATGAAATACATGTCACCAGTAAGTGGGTCAATGTCAAAACTTTGGAGGATTGTAGCAGATCCGAGGGTTATGCCAGAAGCATGGGTGGCAACATCGGTGCCTGTTAACACACTTGAGCCGAATGTTGACATTTTTCCACCTAAATCAAAGCGGGTAAATTGGTCGGCATATATTTCGCGAATGCCTTGTCCGTCTTGCAATGTTACCCAAGCAAATTTATAGAAACGATTGTCGTAGTGGTTGTTTGAAAGATTGAAAATGATGCCAGCACCACCACCTTTGTCGTTATAAAGAAGTAATTTTTCGCCTGCTTGAGCGTGGCTTGCCGATGGTAGGGTAGATGTTTTGTTCTTGAATGTATTTTCGTTTACATTTACTCGATAATTCTTTGGCGAAACTTGGTCGGTTCCACCCGAATTGCCTTGGAAAACACGAATGAGAGGGAATAAAGATGTTTGACCATAGCATCCGTCAAATTCGTTGGCAATGATGTTGACGGTAGTTGAATTAGCATATCCACTACGATAAAGTGCAATACAGAAATCACCTTTGCTGCCACCATCGGGCGCTGTATAGGTGGTTTTGCCTACATTTTTAAATGCGTTATGGGTGATATTTAGGGTGCCTTGTGCGTTAGCGATATATACACTTGTTCCTCCGTCGTAAAAATAGTTGTCAACAACTGTTGTAGTGCCAAATGCTCCACCAAAACCAATGCAGTTGGGATAGTGTGTGGCATCTCCTTCAAAGTAATTGTGTGATGCTTCGCAGTTTTTATAACGACATTGTGAAGTTGTTGAATTCGCATCAGCATTGGCTATTATATTCCCAATTTCCACAAGGGGATTAGATGTTGACCGTTTTACTGTTGAACCAGTAAAATAGTTATATAAAACCTTGATACCACTTAAAGGCGCTGCATTTGTGCCAACCGAAGATTCAATGCGTCCACCTTCGGTAAATTTAAACCCGTTGATTGTTACATTTGATGCATTTACGAAAATTGTGCCAGTGATTGTAGATTCGTTTGAGCGAGTAGCTGTCCAATCACAAAAAGCATTGTTACCAAGGAGTGTAAGTCCTTGAGTCGTAATAGTAGCGTTCCCACTATAAGTACCGTCGGCAACATATATAGTAGAATTCTCTTCAATTTGTGAAGCTAAAAATGAGTTGAAGTCGGCAAAAGCAGTTGTGCCAACGGTAAAATTAATGTTTTTGTAGGTGACTATTTCGCCAGTAGTTGTTGCTTTGCTACTAATTAAGTAAGTTGCAGCATTAGCTCCTATTGCGCATGTCGTCAATAGAAAAATTAGTGTAAAAATTTTCTTCATATTAAAATATATTAGTGTTATAATTTTCTTAGGGTTATTATGCAAATATAATGAATGTTTTTCAATATATGAATAAATATAATATAATTGAGATCATTTAGTAGAAAATGCTTACAAATGGATAGTTGCAACGAAGTTATTGTAGTGTGATTTTAACACTATGGATATGCTGATTTGTGTCGATATATAGTCAAATTAAGAGAGGTGAGTCAATTGACTCACCTCTCTCGTTATATGCATATAAAATTTAATTATAAAACAACTTTATGCGTGATGCGATTGCCGTTTTTGTCGGTAGCAATTGCAATATATATGCCATTGAGATGAGAAAGGTCAATGCTATTGCTATTACTTTGATGTGCATTAATTACACCTGTAGTGGAGTAAACTATAATATCGGCAACTTCAGCACCTTTCACAGTCAATACTTTGTTTGCTACTGAAATAGTAGGTTGTGCTTCTAAACTGATACCCTCTATGCCAGAAGTTGTGAGCGAGAATGTATATTGAGCTGCGATTTGACCTGGCACATATTGATATAGTATTGCGGTTAAATCATCGGTGATTTCAGCCGTAATGCAGTTGGCATTAGGAGCCGCTGCCGCAGTCGTAAATTGAGCATTATGAGTAGCTACAACTTTGTTGTTTGTGAGATCAACAACTTGGAACCCGTCAAGGTAAGCAGGTGTGCCGATAGGTTCTACGGCAAATAGCGTGTTATTGAGAGTAAACACTGTACCACCTTGATTTGTGTTAATTCCATTATCGGGGTATGCTACAAATTCAGAGCCACTATTATGGTAGAAATGATTTGCACCACGCACACGAGCAACAATGTTATTGCTGTTGATGTCGTTGGTTAGAGGAATCGCTATTGATTGAGCATCGGCAGTGATTGCTGTTACATCAATTTTTGTTGCTGATGTTTGTGCTCCATTTTTAACGATAATTTTAGCCACAGCCGTAGCATCTTTAGGGAAGATAAATATCGCGCCACCTTCGTCGCTCATAATATTGCCAATGGCTTTGCCGAGATATTGCATTTGATTGGCTGTAACACCGTCGGGCATTGTAAGAGCGAGATCTTGGAATGATTTACCACCTTTTGGAAGTACTTTCATCGCAGTGTTTCCACCTGCATACATAGATGTTGACACGATGATATTACCAGCATCGTCGCTTGTAATAGCAGTTCCCGCAGCCGATGCTATTCCAGTATTGGTTAAACCATCTTTTGTCCAATAATACAACATTGAATTGGCATGGTCATTGATGTAAATTTTGCCGTCAAATCCTGTTGCCCAACGAGTATTTGTATTAGCAGTGAGGTGACCACTTGTTTGAGCCCAATCTTGCTTGAGAGTATATCCAGTAACTACAACTGGTTCTTCTGGTTCTGGCTCTACAGGGGTTATTTCTCCAGTATAAGTTGCAGAGATAGGGATAATAATGTCAGTAGCCAATGGTGATGACAATCTCAAATTAGCTTTGTAGGTCGATTTGCGTCCATTAGGCTTAAATTTAACAGTGGCTTTGAACGATGAAGTAAAAGGAGTATTATCAGAAACGGTAACATCAAAAACTTCACCATCAGCACCTGTTATTGTTCCAATCCAATTACCATATAAATATTTAGTAGAGCGTTTGATTGTAACTTCTTGAGCAGGAGTTTCGCTAGTTGATGCAGCAGAGAGAGAAATGCTTGTTGCACTTGGAGTCATAGTGATGCCAGAATATTGGCTAGTATTGAAGTGGTGCATTTTGGTTTCAGTGTCAACACCAATAACATTTCCTGAGTCATCTATATGACGGTCGGTGTGGAATTTGAAAACATTTGCTTTACGAGCACCACTTGCACCAACAGCAATGCCAAGATAGGTGCAGACATTACCATATTCATCAAGGCGAATTGTCATAGCCTCAGGTTCGCCAAATGTGTCATTAATACGTCCATAGTTAATGCGGTCGCGACGAAGGAATTGTCCAGTGCGCCAGTTATATGTGCTTATAATAACAACAGGGTCACCCGATGTAACAGGTTTAGACGTTTCTTGGCTTTCCCCTTCAAGGAAGTATAGGTAGTCACCATTAATTGCATAACTTTGATAACTCCAATAGCAGAAACCTGTGTCTTTGCTGATTCCTGAACCAGTAATAGCGTCGGCACCAGTTGAGATTTTTACAGATCCATAGAGTGTTGGGCTAGTTTTACCTTCTAAGTATTCATCAAGGTCGTAGATGTAGTATTGTCGACCACTTCCTGATGAACTAACACAAATGTATCGGTTGATTTCATCAACAGCACCATATGCATTTGAAAGACCTTCTGGGTGTTTGAAATATTTTACATTAGAATCAGTGTCGCCACTACCATTAAGGATGCGATCTCCTCCACTTACGAATTCAAATCGAGAAATAGATGTGCCTGAAAGGTCATTGCTTGTACCATTGTCGCTACCCTTAGCGCCAGTAATCATCCACAATTTGCCATTCTTATCGCGACAAACCGAAAGTTTTACACCGTGTCCTGATTTTGCAATACGCATTGATTGTGTGCCACTATAGGTGTATGTGGGGTCTGATGCTGTACCTTTTTTAGTACATATTACGCGAGTGAGACGAAGACCATCGCAATTAGAAGAACTTAATCCGTAAGAAGAACAGAAACTTGAGTTTTCAGAGTCCCCAAGTAGTTGTAAGAAATACATGTCGCCAGTTTTCACATCAATATCCATACTCTGAAGAACGGTATTAGATGCTAATGTTACGTTTTTGGCATGGTTGCTAATGTCGGTACCTGTGATAATAGAGTTTCCCATTGTGGTGTATTCGCCACCAACTCTAAATTGGTCGTATGCATTTGAATATACTTCACGTTGTCCAGCACCATCGGCCAATGTTACCCATGAGAATTTGTAGAAACGATTGTCGAAATGGTTGTCGGCTAAATTGAATTTTACTGCAGAAGTTGTGCTTTTATCGGCATATAAAATGAAATTTTCATTTAGTTGTCCAGAGTTTGTGGCTCCTGAAGTTTTGTTCTTAAATGTGTTATGATTAATATTAATTGACATGCCCACTGGAGTAACACAGTTATCACTACCTGAAGCTCCTGGATAAACACGAATTAGTGAGAAATAAGATGCTTGTCCATAACAACCATCAAATTCGTTATGTTTAATATTCAAGTTGGTAGTGTTAGCGTAAGCCGATCTCATTGCGTAGATACAGAAATCACCTTTGCTACCTCCATCGGGAGCTGATGCGGTGCTGACACCTACTTTTTTGAACTTATTATGTGTTACGTTTAATGTACCTTGGCTATTGTCGATATGCACACTTGTGCCACCATCGTAAAAATAGTTGTCATTGACTGTTGTTGTGCCAAATGCTCCACCAAAACCTATACAATTTGCATAGTGTGTAGCATCTCCTTCAAAATGATTGTGAGATACCTCGCAATTTTTGTATCTACATTGTGATGCAGTGGTATTGGCATTGGCATCGGTTATTGCATTACCGATTTCAACAAGAGGTGTTGAAGCTCCACGTTTAACGGTTGAGCCGGTGAAATAGTTATATAAAACTTTTATTCCGCTTAATGGCGCTGCATTTGTCGCTGAAGAAGATTCAATGCGGCCCCCTTCGGTGAATTTAAAACCGTTGATGGTTATATTTGAAGCTTTGATGTAAATTGTGCCGGTGATTGTTGATTCGTCAGCACGGGTTACAGTCCAATCGCAAAACGCATTGTTCCCTAGAAATGTAAGCCCATCGGTAGCAATAGTAATATTTCCCTGATAGGTGCCATTAGCAACATATACGGTGGAATTGGGCTCAATGTTTGATGCAAGAAACGATGCGAAATCGGCAAATGCATTGCTTCCGGCAGTAAATGTGATGCCTTGATGAACTATAGAAGTTCCCGATGTAGAGGCTTTGCTACTAATGAGATATGTGGCTGCATTAGAATATAAACCACACATGAAAATAATAAGGGAAACGATAGATAATTTTTTCATGACTATTATATTAGGTTGTGTTATTATTTTATGCAAATATATAAAAAAATATAATTAAAATAGATTATTCTATAGATTTTGTGTGTTAAATAGAGCAGAAAATGGAGTAATTTAATAAAAAAAACACGCTGTGCACTTTTTAGCACAGCGTGTTGCTCTATGGCATGCTATTTTTTTATCGTTTAATCAATAGTGCCGATTGGTTAGCAGCGCGCAAAATATATGAGCCCGATGGTAAATTGCTAATGTCAATCTTGGCATTATTTGTATCAACAATTTCTGATATTAATAATTGTCCGTCAATAGAATAAATATTAATGCTTTTAAGATTTACAGTCGCATTTATATTGACATAATCGTTGGCTGGATTTGGGTATATGAATAAATTATTATTATCTACCGATATATTTCCCACGCCTGTAATAATATCTTTACCCGCTACACTAACAGTTGTTTTTGTAGGAATGGTTACAACGTCAATCCATTGAGAAGGCGCATCGGTTGCAATGAGCGATGTGGCAGTAGTATTTTCTCCTCCAATGTAGAGGGTAGGGGACGATTTAACCAATATAGGGTAGTTGGTAGTCAATGTCACAGGGATAGTTGCCGTTTCGTCGCTCGTGATTTTGTTATCACCACCCCACACATAGTGAACCTTAATGGGTAAAGAGCATTTTTGTGCCGCAATTTCCGACCAGTTGTTCTCATTGCAGTACGAACCATCGTAGTCAATGTAGCCTATGCTATTGATTGTGCTTGTTGCTGCTTGGCCATATTGGGCAATCCATGAATCGCTCAATATTTCAGTAGGAGCAACATTGATGTTGTTGTGCCCGACACAGCCCAACCCCGATGCATAAACTCCGATACCATGATTTAGGTCTATGTCATTGTCCCAATTTAATTGCATAAAGGCATCGTAGTAATATCTGTGGTAATCATCAACCTTGTCGTCCCATGAGCCATAAATGAGGTGACCTGAGTTTTGTTCCCATAATTTGGCTACGATGTTATCGCCAGAGAGCGTCAATCCGGTAAATACAGGCGAATTTTTAAATTGATATTCATTCTCCATCGCCATACCTTCAACAGCCGTTTCGGGTATTGAATTGCTTGCCTGGCGAGTATAATCAACCTTAACTGTGGCATTGTAGGTTTGTGTGGCATCAATAGGTTCATGTTGAGTGCGACCATCTTCGGCAATGACATCGGTTGTGGCAAATTTTACTGGGAGATAAGATAATTTAGTTGAGATGCCTTTGAGCAATCCTTCACTATTCATGTAGCGATTCATAATGTTGTTGTCGTATGAAACATTAATATCCCCACTCAAATTTATGTCATAATTGATATCCCAATAATTAACGACTTCGCTCGTTACATGAAGGGTGCCAAAAGCGCCGTCTGATACTATATTATTCACTCTACGATAATGAATGGGGTCGCTTAATAATGCACCCTCATTGGTTATGGTGTTGTGGCTTCCCATTGGCATATCTATAGCATTGGTGTTACCATCATATTCCTTCTCATCGGAGACAATCATAGCATCGGAGAATGCAAGTGATGAGCTTGGAATAAACATTGTTTTAGAAATAGCATCGGCATGGTCGAGATATAAAGCTTCCCATGCATCCATTTTGTCGGCCGATGATTTTGAGAGATATAATCTGAAGTTATATGATTTAGACGGGTCAACATTATGTAATACTAATGGCTTGCTATATAAATCGGCATAATTGCTATAGTGAGAAGCTCCTTCGGCTTTGCCATTTGAAGCATTGGCTTGCGAGACCTCGATACCATTTGTTATTGTTATCTGGTTAATAAAGTTTCCTTGAGGAGTTGTTCCATAGCCTTCTTTGGTGTATGAATTGTCAATGTTTTTAGACGATAACATTGACGCCCAGTCACTACCTTCAAGAGCATTTTCGTTGCCAATGGTGATGTGAGTCGCTTTATTAGAAAGAAGGTCGGTCGATTCAAAATTGCCAGTTGCATCTTCCATTACAACCACATACTTGTCGATAAGTTCACGGAATGGTAGCACTTCAGGCGTATTGCCATTGGTGTATGCAAGATAAGCATTGTCATAAGGTTCGGGAAGCTTTGCATTTAACGCAAGGTTGAACGAGTAATAAATCTCATCGTCGATTGATTGTGTTACTTGCTCGGTAGTTATTTGAGGCTTCATTCCGTGGGATAATGGCCCGTCGTAGGTAGCAGTTAAAGGTATCACAATATCGTTAGATTCAACTTTTGAAGAGGCAAGCAGTGAGAACAATCGTAGAGTTGCGTTATATTCACGTTTTTTGCCGTCGGGAGTGAATTTAATGGTTGCAGTAACTGTCTCAGTGCTAAATTGGTCATTTTTGGGTATTTCAACGCTGAAAAGTCCCGCATCTTCACCACTAATAGTGCCATCCCAAGCACCATAGCGATACTCTCCAGTATTGGTAATAGTAACCGATTGTGCTTCTACCTCTTCAGCACATTGACTCGCACTAAATGCAAGCCCTTCAGTTGGTGCATTGTGAGTAAATGTTATTCCTGAATATTGTGTATTATCAAATTGAAGAGTGTTGGGATTATCGTCGTCACCCGAAATGCGATACGTTAATTGGTCGTATCCAAGGTTTTTATCAAAATATTGAATGTAGCGATTCACGTGCCAGCGATAGATAGATGTTCGACGATCTCCACTCCCTCCATCTGCGAGTGCAATATACATGGAGGTGTGTCCATAAATATCGGGACGAACTGTTAATCCTTCAGGCTCGCCAAAGTTTCTATTTACACGAGCATAGTTTACGCGATAGCGTTTTAGGTATTGATTTGTGCGCCAATTGTAAATGCTTACTACTATAACAGGGTCTCCTGATTTTACAATTAGGGCGGAGTTGTTGTCAGAAGAGTCGCTTATCCCTTCAAGAAAATATATATAGTCACCCGAAATGGCATAACTTTGATATGCCCAAGTTTCAAATCCCTTATCAATAGCGCTAAATTCATTATTTGTAGCAGGATGGTCCCCATTAAGAAATTCGGTGCTTTGTAGAGGTTTTGTGTATTTAGGTATTGAAATTTCTTTTAGAAGTTTAGGATTGGCTTTGCCTTCAAGAATCTCATCAAGGTCATAGATGCAGTAGGTTCTTACACCACTTTTAGAGGAACTAAAACAAAAGTAGCGTGAATATTCATCAACGGCTCCGTATGTATTGATATAACCGAGTGGATGCTCGATAAATGAGATGCTCATATCGCTGCGTTTCAAGTCGGCTGAATGCCCATTTTCGGTAAGTATTGCTCGTGCTCCATTAACAAATTTGAATTTTGTTACTGCATTACCCGAAATGTCGTTTTCGGTCCCCTTGTTATCACCTTTGCCTCCAGTAAGCATCCATAGTTGCCCATTTTTATCTCTAACGATGCTTAATTTTACGCCATGACCAGCACGGAGCAATTGCATAGATTGGCAATTAGAACCATCAATGTCATATTGGTCTAATCGTCGGTCTGGATTACTTGTGTGGCGAACTGCTCTCTGAATGCAAGGGATACGTGTAAGTCTTAACCCTTCTTCCTCTTTGGCAACTAATCCATAGGCGTTGCATAATTCTTCGTTGTGAGTGGTGCCGAGTTTTTGAAGAACGTATATGTCGCCTGTTTCGGGGTCTATATCCATTGATTGGATAACTGAGTTGGGATATTGTCTAATTGATGTATTTCTGTCATCATCGAAGTATGAAGCAACATTTGTTACATCAGTATTAATTACTGCTGAGTTGATGTCTCCAGTTGTCCATTTCCCAATTCCAAATGTAGAGTAGTCATGCCCCAAAATAAATTGTGTAAAGTTGTTTGCATATATTTCACGACGAGGACGACCATCATTTAGTTTAATCCACGCAAATTTATATAGACGATTGTCATATCGATTGTCTTGGAGATTGTAAATGATGTTATCATATTGGTCGCGGTTGTCTTGATACAGAATTATATTCTCTCCAGCTTGGTCAGTTGAATTATTATCTGCTTTCATGATGGCACTTGAAACAATAGATGTTTTTCCTTTGAAAGAGTTGCGGTTGATGTTGATTTTGAGATTTACTGGAGTTACAAAATCGGATTTATCAGGGTTGCCTGCCCACACTCGAATAAGAGCACCTAATGTTTCTTGTCCTTGACAGTTGTCAAATTCGTTGTCTTGGATATAAACATTAGTTGAATTAGCATAGGCACTACGATATAAAACTATCCCAAAATCACCTTTCTTGTCGTTATCTCCAGTCCCAGTTGCGGTGCGGATAGTATTTGCCCCAACATCTTTAAATACATTGTGGTCGATATGAATATTACCTTGAGCATTTTCTATCAATACACTTGTGCCAGTTTCATAAAAATAATTATCATGAACACGAGTTGTGCCACCTGCACCACATACAGCTATACCACAAGGGTGAGTTGTGGTTGTGCCTTCGGGTAAATAGAAATAGTTGTGGGCTACTTCACAATTTAGATATCTTAATTGTGAAGTGTTGCTTGGTGCACTTGCATTTGCATAACGGTCACCTATCTCGACAAGAGGCTGTGAGAAATTTCGAACCCTAGTAGAATTGCAAAAATAGTTATACAATACCTTTATTCCGCTAAAAGGAGCACTATTAGTCCCAGCGTTGCTCAATATACGACCATTGCCAGTAACCTTAAAACCATTTACAATTATATTACTTGCTTCGATGCTAAGAGTTGCTTGAAGCTCTGTTTCTAGAGCATCGCGTGTCGAGGTCCAATCTTTGTTGGCATTATGGCCGAGGATTGTAAGACCTGCAACATTTATAGTCGCATCTTCGGTGTATTGCCCAGGCGCAACATAAAGAGTGTCGCCCGAACTTACCCCGCAAGTTGTCTGGTTGTCGGTAAATTCTTTAAATGAGCGGAATGCGGTTACTCCTATGCGATAAAATTTTCCATTATAGAGAGCATATGTCCCTCCATCATTATTGTGTTGGGCGAGTAATTCATCACTTACAGTTGATAAATTGCTGTCTATCAAAAAAGATTTTGCCGAGATTGTTGTCGTACATAATGCTAAAATAATGGCTAAAATAAAATGTTTCATAATTTTTAAATTATTAGGTTCTATTAAATCATTATATGATATTATAAAAGGGTTATTTTTATTGCACTGTATTTGATGAGTATTGATTATTGTATTATAATCTTGTTTGTAAACGAGTTATTGTTAATAGATTGGATATTGACAATATAAACTCCATTTAAATGCGATAAATCAATGCTGTTGCTATTCTTACTGCTTGCGATTAATGCACCGGTAATAGTATATACATTAATTTCAGCGACTTCAATATTTTCTACTATTAGAGTTTTCTTAATAACTTTAACAATGGACTCCTCGATAATATTTTTAACATCAACATTGCTTGTAGGTCCAGTATATGATGCTGTTAATGGAATAATGATATCGTTTGATTCAGTGTTTGAAGAGGCGAGAGGTGAGAATAATCGCAAATAGGCCTTAAACGAAGTCTTGTCAGAGTAAGTATTATTGGGCTTAAAAGTTACTGTAGCCGATGCTTTTGCCGAATAGGCATTGTTCTCGGCCATTGAAACGGTAAATGCTTCACCATCTTCACCTGTGATGACGCCATACCATTGGCCAAAGAGGTATTCTCCGTTGTTAATGGTGATGGTCTTTGAGTCAGTTCCGTCAACCGACTCTGTCGCGAAACTAAGTGAATTAGTATCGCAAGAATAGTTCATAGCCGGGTAGTCACCTTTGAAATGAGCAGTGGTTTCGGTGCTATTCCCTACATATGTGGCGCTTTGGGTAGATGCGTTGTAGCCAGGATGATAGTCGATGATGTGTTTGTAGATATTTACTTTGCGAGCACCGGCATTTCCATTCACTACGGCAAAATATAAGCACGCATGTCCATATTCATCGGGACGAATCACAACTCCTTCAGGTTCGCCATAAGGGAAACTGTTGAGGCGAGAATCGTATATCATTGAGCGATATACATAGGTGTTGGTGCGCCAATTGTAGCAAGTGAGAAGGATGGTAGGGTCGGTTGAGTTAATGTTCCCTTCTGTGCCTTTGGGTGTCCCCTCATAAATATAGAGGTGGTCACCGTTGATGTCAAACCCTTGAATGTACCATGTGGCATAGCCCTTGTCGTTGTTAATTGCAGGACGAGCATAGTCTCCAACATTAAGATTTACTTTTTTGATGAGAGTTTTCTTTCCCTCAAGGGCATCATCAAGATCATAGATTGAATAGGTGTGAACATCGGTAGTTGTTGTGTAAACACAAAGAAGACGCGAAGTTTCATCACATGCAGGGTATTCGTTGCCAGCTCCTAATTCATTGAAAATTTTAATCTTTTCAGTGTCGCTCGATACATTGAGGTTGAGGTCGGTGCCTTTTTGGAATTTAAAGCGTGCAGTTGTTGCCGATTTGTCATTGTTGTCATTGACCGAGGCATTACCACCACCCCAAATCCACAATTCGCCATTTTTATCGCGAACAGTGCATATGTTTGTGCCATGACCGCCATAACCTATCTCCATCGACTCCACATTAGTGCTATATGTGTACTTATATCCGTTTTTGCTTGTGCAAGGAACGCGTGTTATAACTATCCCATCATGATTTGAAGGTAATCCGTGAAGGGTGTTATAATTGTTGTTGCGAGTTGTTGGCATCATTTGAGCAAAATACAAATCGCCTGTGAGGGGGTCGATATCAAAGGTTTGAAGCACTGTAACATCATCAAGAGCAAGCCCTATTACATGGTTGGCTACATCAGAGCCTGTTAGAGAACTTGTCCAACTCGACATCTTATTACTTGTAATACATGCTTGATAGAAGCGTGAAAATTGGTCGGCATAGATTTTCTTTATCCCTTGATGGTCGTCAAGCGTCACCCATGCAAACATATAGAAACGGTTGTCGAAATGATTGTTTGAAAGATTAAATCTCACATCTTTGCCAGTGTCGGGGTCATTATAAAGCAGGAAATTTTGTCCAGCTAATTCATGGTTGGCATTAGGGTAAACCGATGGTTTGTTTTTGAATGTGTTTTCATTCACATTTATGCGATAGTTTTGAGGCTTAACGATGTTGTCACTACTTCCATGGAAGACGCGAATCAAAGGGAATGCTGACCCTTGTCCATAGCAACCGTCAAACTCATTGGCAATGATGTTGGCTGTGGTTGAGTTGGTATATGCACTACGATAAAGGGCGATGCAAAAATCCCCTTTGTTGCCCCCATCGGGTGCAGTATAGGTAGTTTTGCCTACATTTTTAAATACATTGTGTTTGATGTTTAGAGTGCCCTGTGCATTGGCGAAATATATAGCAGTTCCTCCATCGTAGAAATAGTTGTCAACGGCTGTAGTCGTACCAAATGCTCCACCAAAACTTATGCAATTAGAGTAGTGAGTAGCATCTCCTTTAAAATAATTGTGCGATGCTTCGCAGTTTTTGTAACGGCATTGTGAAGATATTGAATTAGCATTGGCATTGGCAATAATATTGCCTATCTCAATAAGTGGCTCTGAAGTAGAGCGTTTTACAGTCATGCCAGTAAAATAGTTATATAAAACCTTGATTCCACTTAATGGGGCAGCATTTGTCCCAACAGTTGATTCTATGCGTCCTCCTTCGGTAAATTTAAATCCATTAATGGTTACATTTGATGATTTGATATATATAGTGCCGGTAATTATTGATTCTTCTTTGCGATTACCGGTCCAGTCATTAAAGGCGTTGTTCCCTAAAAAAGTGAGGCCATCTATTGTAATAGTGATATTATCGGGAAATATCCCATCGGCAACATATATAGTGGAATTTTCTTCGGCATTAGCCAATAATGTATTGAAATTGGAGAACGCATTTTCTCCAACGGTAAACCATCGTTCATCGTGAGATATGGGGGCTCCGTTTTCAGTGGCTTTGCTACTGATGAGGTAGGTTTTGGCATTAATACTGATTGAACACAATATAGTTGTCAGAAATATAATAAATAGTTTTGTCATGATTTGCAATTTATGTATAAATAGGTGCTTTTAATGTATATATTTGCAAATTTATGTATAAAATGCGAGAAAAATGATGAAAATTTAAAAAAAATATCAATAATATTAATTTTAAAGGAATTAAATGTCTTTTTGTGATGGTGTAAGTTTTTTATATGCTTGATTTTTTGTAATTTTGCACTCTGAAATTTTTATGAAATAAAAAAACAAAAAAATATAGGTATAAAACTATGGCAAAGAAAGCATTATTGATGATTCTCGATGGATGGGGAATCGGTAACAAAACAAAAGGTGATGTGATTTATTCTACACCAACTCCTTATTGGGATTCTTTGATTGAAAACTATCCTAATTCACAACTTCAAGCAAGTGGTGAAAATGTGGGTTTGCCCGATGGCCAAATGGGTAACTCTGAAGTTGGTCACTTGAATATTGGAGCAGGTCGTGTGCTTTATCAAGACCTCGTGAAAATTAATAAGGCTTGCAAAGATGGATCAATTCTCGAAAATCCAGAAATAAAAAATGCGTTTTCTTATGCTAAAGAAAATGGCAAATCAATCCACTTTATGGGGTTGACATCGGATGGTGGTGTTCACTCTTCACTCGAACATGTATATGCACTTTGTGATATCGCAAAACATTATGCTCTCGACAATGTATTTATCCATTGCTTTATGGATGGTCGAGACACCGATCCACGCAGCGGTAAAGGCTTTATCGAACAACTTCAAAACCATTGCGAAAAATCGGCAGGTGTTGTAGCGTCAATCATTGGCCGCTATTATGCAATGGACCGCGACAAACGATGGGAACGCGTGAAAGAAGCATATGATTTGTTGGTAAACGGTGTGGGTGAAAAAGCTACCGACATGGTTGCAGCTATGCAAGCATCATACGATGCCGATGTTACCGACGAATTCGTGAAACCTATCGTTAACGCCAATGTTGATGGTCGCATCAAAGAGGGTGATGTGGTAATTTTCTATAACTACCGCAACGACCGCGCTAAAGAATTGACTATCGTGTTGACTCAACAAGATATGCCCGAAGAAGGTATGATGACAATCCCCGGATTGCAATACTATTGTATGACTCCTTATGATGCATCATTCAAAGGTGTTCACATTCTTTTTGACAAAGAAAATGTGTCAAACACTCTTGGAGAATATCTCTCTTCGCTCAACAAATCACAACTTCACATCGCTGAAACCGAAAAGTATGCTCATGTTACATTCTTCTTCAATGGCGGTCGCGAAACTCCTTACGAAGGTGAAGAACGTATCCTCGTGGCTTCTCCTAAGGTGGCTACCTACGACCTTAAGCCCGAAATGAGTGCATATGAAGTGAAAGATAAATTGGTTGAAGCGATTAAGTCAGAAAAATTTGATTTCATCGTTGTGAACTATGCTAATGGCGACATGGTGGGGCACACCGGTATCTACGAAGCTATCGAAAAAGCTGTTAAAGCTGTTGACGATTGTGTTAACGAAACAGTTGAAGCAGCAAAAGCTGCCGACTATGAAGTTATCATTATTGCCGACCATGGTAATGCCGATAACGCAGTGAATGCCGATGGCACTCCAAACACTGCTCACTCGCTTAACCCTGTGCCTTGTGTGTATGTGACAGCTAACAAAGACGCTAAGGTTGCCGATGGTATCCTTGCCGACGTTGCTCCAACAATTCTTCACATCATGGGCATCGAACAACCAACCGAGATGACAGGTAAAAATCTTATCGGATAAAAAAGATTATATTTGCAACCGACGGTCGTGTGACAGTCGGTTGCAAATCATTTATAGGTAAAAAAGATTGTTTTTATTAATCTAAATACTCAATTAATGAGACTAATTAAACTATTTTTGCGTAATGCAATGCTCTTTAGTGTATTAGCATTAGCTTTTAATGCATCGGCACAAACTTTTTCAGTAAAATCGGCTGATTGGTTAGGTTATTCGGAAACCTATCCTGTTAATTCTAAATATTTACAATCAGCAGTAACAGATGGTGTTGTATTTGCTCTTCCAGCACCTACTGAAGTAGGGGATATGCACCCCGATTCTCCCGAACGTCAACAATGTACAAAAGGGTATAAAGTTTATAAATCAGGTTCAAATCGTGAAAGTATTATAGCTGAAACGTTCTCAGGCGGAAGTGCCTTGGAGCATTATCCAGTAAAACGTGCAGCAAGTACAAATGGTTATTATTATTATATGGGACCGGCTATTGCATCGGATGATGCAGGAACTCTTTGGACTCATACTATGCGTGGTGATGCGCCAGGAACAGCAAGTGCCGACTGGCAAGTTGGAATTCATACTTTTACATACTACACAGAACGCCCTGCTAAAGGTGTGCCTGGGACAAAGAAAACAATCAATTTAGATATTGTTTCTGGAAGCATATGGATGACTAATATTGCATACTTAATGAGTGCTAATGGAGATGGTGCTAATGGTACAGGGTATATATGGATTGCTGCAGCAAATGCGCCAATTGCACGATATACTATTGAAAATGGCGCATATAAGGAGAAAAAAACATATTCAACCCCATTGTCAGGAGGGAAAAGCCCCGATAGTAGATATTGCTATGTGAAACAACATGGTAATAAAGTGTATTATACAACACCTGCTTACAATGGAACAACAACAACAGCACAAGCAATTTATCGCGGAGAATTGAGTGCTGATGGGTCATCTGTTACATGGGAATCAACACCTATTGTCACTGATAACTATAGTCCACAATTTACTGTATTCACTTTATGCAATCATGATATTTTGGTATATAATAGTTATAATACAACCTATGCAAATGAAAATCCTTATAGGCAAATTACTATTTATGACATGACTTCTAAATCAGTGATTGATAAGGTGCAAACTATATATATATCATCAAGAAATAGTTACATTCGTCAAAGCCTTAATGCTACAGTTGTTGATGAATGTAATGCATATATCTATGGCTTTATCCCTGGAGTCGGTGTTTATCGTTATCCTGTTGTTGCAACGCCCGAGAACTCCCCAGTTTCAAATATTTCAGTTTCTTGTTCGGAAAATTTTAACTATATTGGACGCCAAGACGCAACTATCTCATGGAAAGCACCTGAATCGGCTAAAAGTTATATTGTTTATTATAAATCATCATATGTAAATGGTGCAGGTACAACCATTTCAAGTGATTGGGTAAAAATTGGTGAAACTACAAATACTTCACTCACTCACGATGATGTTTGTTGGGCTACTGTTCTTGAAAATGATGAACGTAAATATTACTCACGCTCATATACTTATAAGGTAATTCCAGTATATGAAAATGGGGTGTTTGGTAAAGAGACCATTTCATCAACTCTTACTCCCGATTTTATGCCTTCAGCTCCTATATGGGTAGATGTAAATCCAGTGAAAGATAATAAAGGATATTGTATTGTTTCTCTATTATGGAAAGAATGGCATGGCTATGGATGTCAACCTCAACACTATAATGTATTAAGAGATGGTGAAGTGATAAACTATCGCAATGGCGAATTATTGGAGATTGGTGGGTCAAATTATGTTGACACTACATGTGTGTCGGGTGCTACATATCGTTATACTATTGAAGCAGCTTATCCCAAAGAAATTGTTCCTAATCAATATTTGAATTATCTGAAGAATGAAGATAAAACAGTGACAATCGCTACTCGTGACTGGGCAAAGCCACGTTATTCAATCTCAAAAGTATATGAATATAAGATTGTAGGTAAAGAAGGCGATGACTATAGTGGCTATGATGATTGTGTCCTTCCCGATGCAACAGAGTTCCCTAATTTCCATAGCGAGCCCGACTGTTATCGCCAAGGCGTATTTTATAATGGATGTTGGTATATATCGCAATATACTAATGATAATACGGCAACACAATTTCAACACGACCCACAATTAAAAAAGACAACATTAAAGGGGGGGATCTTACGTTTCTTAGGCGATGACCCTCGTGAGGAAATCCCAAATAGACCTAGTGATTACCCTACAACTTACCCAAAAGATAAGGTGGGTGATAATTTTGTCGATGTTCCTGAAAGAGAACTTGTTGAACGTCGTCCTCTTGTAAGTTATCACCGCGAAAATCAATGTATTGCAGTGGATAAAAGTGGTACATTCTTAACTCGAGGCTTGAGAACAGGTTGGACAGGAAAACTTGATTCATGGGAAGATAATAATAACTATGCTCTTGCGTGTTCTTCAATTGAATTCCATAACTTTGACAAGAATTGGCATGGTTCTTTTGACTTGCCATCGTCGTTAGTACAAGAATTAGAAGCTTCTGCAGTCGCTGAATCATTGCGTGCTAATGACCCCACATTGCCTGGTCGTGTAGATTATTTCTCTGCTCAAGGTGACTTGTATAACGATGGTTGGTGCTATCTATATATGGCTCCAATGGTGTCAAAAACCGCATTCCGAGTAAAACTTGTGAAATCAGGAGGCACAGTTTATGCTGAAAATTGGGTTAAATTTACTGAAAATGGTACAAATCCTGATTTTACATATGCTCAAGAAAATTATGCATTCCCTGTGAATTGCGTTGACCGCAAAGGTGAAGAATATGTATATGAACAATTAAAAAATATATATTCATTGCAATCGGGTGATGGTACGACTCAAAAAGCATCAGCAGCCGATCGTGCTATTTATAATTCAAGTACATTCGTAAATGCAATTGGTGGTACTACTTTTGAATTTAACAATGAGTTGTTCTTGGTAGCACCTCAAGGTCAGTATCCAGGAAATACCGGCTCATTCCTTGTGGGTATGGCTAACCGCTTTACCGAAAATAATGATGGCACGTGGAGTAACAATGGCGCTGCAAATGCTGATATGACCGACATTATTCCTACTGCTCAGTGGTACACCGGTAAAGCTAATACCGATGTTACTGAAACAAATGGTCTTTGGATTCATGCAGAGCAAGCTAAGAATGCTGATGGTACTATTATCGATGAGAATAAAGATGGTATGACTGACTATGCTTATATTTACACATATCGTCCAGGTTTGATGTTTGGTAAATACATTTTGCAACCAAATACATTCTTCCCACCTTCACAAGTGTATCTATCAATCTATCCACAATATGACACTAATGAAGATGGTGAAAATGTTGACTTGAAGCAATATGATGCTTCTGCATCATGGAGTGAGGTAGAAAATTATGCTACATCGGGTGGTAATTTCTACCAAATCCAAGGTTATACATTGACAATCTATGATGTGGAAGAGAAAGAAAATGGTGCAGCCGATGGAAATGATGGAAAAGTAGGTGAAATAACTTTTGATTTAACTGGAGAAAATGCAGTGAAATTAAATTCTGACGGGACAATTTCAGATGCTTCAGGTAATATTATTGAAGGATTGACTTATACAACTTACACTGTTACCGAAAATGGTCAGCCTAAAGAATATCATACATTTAAATATGAGGTAAAAAATGTTGATGCAGTAGATGATAACGGCGAAAAGCGTGATTTTATCTCATATGTAACTGTAAATTATGAGGGTGTACCAGGCGAAACTACTGCCGGTAAATTGTTTGATAGTGCACAAACCGAATATGTTAATGCAAACACATATATTCCTACACCTCCTTCGGCTTCAACTCGCCTTTATAAGCATTCAGAGATATGGAAATATGATACCAACAAAGATGGTGTAATCAATGATGAGTATAAGAATGGTGTAAGAGACTCTTCTTATCAATGGTATTATGTTTACATGGATATTACTGCTCCTCAAGGAAATGAACCTGTAACCAATTACACTCTCTCGGTTGATACCGACCGTAAAAATGGAGCTGATAGAGATGTTACAAATTTCTATCTATACGACCCCATCGACCCAATCACAGGAACAAACTATACAGGATTAGTCCCAGATGAAGATGGTTATGTATATGTTGAGGCTGTAAGAGACGAAAATGGTAACATAATCACCCCAGCAACCATCCCCGGAGCCTATGACTTTGAGAAGGCAAAGGCTGCGCTTGAAGGGCAAAAGGAAACCGACTTGGAAGGAAATGTTTATGATAAGGCTATTGTAAAATGGACTTTCAAAGATAATGTTGATAATCCCGATGCCGATGGTGACAATGTTGCAGTTGAGAATGATTATGCAAAATGGAACTTTATTGTTAATGCAAATTATGCTGCTAATAATCCCAAGATTAGCACTTCGACCAATGGCGGTGAAACATACTATTCGGGAACATTGACAGGAGTGGATGCTACATCGTTTGATGCGAAAGTATCGATTTACCCCAACCCTGCATCTGCATATTTTGAAATATCTTCTACGATGGAGATAGGTCAATTATATGTTGTGTCGGCCGACGGTCGAATCGTAAAATCTCTCTATATCAATAATACCAATGCGACAGTAAATGTGGAAGACCTTGAAACAGGTATCTATGTTGTAAAAGTTAATGGTTTGGTAGAAATGTTGATTAAGAAATAACTATTTCAATAAATCAATATAATGATGCTTTGCGAGCTGCCTCTTGTGAGGTGGCTCGCTTTTTTTGTTTTGCAATTTTGTTGAATAAATTTTTGGATTATATAAATAATTTATAAATTTGTAAATGAGTAGATTGTGAAAACAATATGACAAAATGCGATTCAATGGTAACTGGTAGATGTTTGATGTTGGGCATTATATTGTTTGCAATGGTGTCGTGTGGTTCTTCATCACAGCCTGCTTTAGATATTCCCATTGAGAAATTGATGCAAGGAGATGTTGCGTTTCGCAAAGGGGAGGGGATAGTAAGTGAGATAGTGTTGCATAGTGATGCCGATGGCTTATATTCACATATAGGGGTAGTCGTAATTCACAATGATAGCGTTAAAGTTGTGCACTCTGTCCCTGGCGAGGGTGATTTTGATGGAGTTAAAATTGAACCTATAGAGGTCTTTTATGCGCCCAATCGTGCGGTAAAAGGTGAAATAATGCGGTTGCCGTTGACCGATGGTCAGCGTAGTTTGATAAGTGAACGAGCTTTAGAGAAAGCAAGCCAAAGAGTAATCTTTGATCACGACTATGACATTGAGGATACGACTAAACTATATTGTACGGAGTTGGTAGAGTTATTATTTGCTCAGTGTGATGTTGACTTATCGCAAAATCGAATGACAGAGGTTAATGTACCAGGATTTTCGGGGAAATACATTATGCCCTCTGATATATATAAGAATACAAACCTAACAACGATATTTAAATATTAACTTTATTAACCATTAAATTCAATTATTATGAAGAAAGTATTATTATTTGCAGTGAGTTTGGCAGTTGTTGTATTGATGACTGCATGTGGTGGCGGTTCAACTCCTTCTGATAGCGCAAAAGAATGCGTGGAGTTAATGAAAGCTGGCGATTTTAAAACATTGGTTGAAAAAATGCATTTTGACGAAAGTATGACCGCTGAGCAACAACAAGGCACTAAAGACTTGTTTGTGTCAATGGGAAACGAGAAAGTATCAAAAGAAATCGAATCAAAAGGTGGAATCAAATCATATGAAGTGATTGAAGAAACTATTGCCGAAGATGGTAAAACAGCATTAGTGAAAATGAAAATCACTTATGGTGATGATTCTACTAAAGATCAATCATATGATATGGTATTGGTTGATGGTACTTGGAAGCCTATTGTGAAAAAATAGGATTTTAATCAAATAAAACTGTAATAGCGAGCTACCTCAAGTGGGGTAACTCGCTCGTTGTTAAAAATCGATTATTGTTGATTTTGGGCAAAGTACCCCGTATTTTTGGGCGAGGAGTATCCTTAATACTCATAGAAAAGGGTGGATTTTTATGTTGCAAAACATGATTTTTGCATTTTTTAAGAAAATAGTTGGCGATATATTTTGTGGGTTTGAAAAAAGTGTGTACCTTTGCACACAGAAAACATCGCGGGATGGAGCAGTGGTAGCTCGTTGGGCTCATAACCCAAAGGTCGCAGGTTCGAGTCCTGCTCCCGCCACTAAATTCAAGGTTGTCATCACGACAACCTTTTTTTATTTTCCAAAATTATATCTCAAATGATGTATTTCTCTTATCTTTGCATTTAAGAAGAAATTATTGTCGCCTATTGAGTAATGAAACTATTTAGAAAAGATGTGAACAAAGATGTATCGTTGCAATGGTTCTATTGGGGAATTATTGCGATGGTAACAATTGCGCACATTTTGGTTTATTCAATAATGCCATACACATGCGATGATTATTGGTATATGACACCATTGCGCGATTATTGCATGGGTATTGATACCTCGTTTCCGGCCAATGGTTTGTGGGAATGTTGGAAGTCCCATTATGAACATGATAATATAAGGCTTGCCAATATCGTATTTACATTTACATTGTTGATACCCAAGATTTTTCCGTCAATAATGTCGGGACTATTAGTTGGAACAATGTTGTGGCTGGCCACAAAGTTGAGTGGGCTATCAAGGCGAAATCCATTGCTCTTGGTAGTGTCAGCGTTAATGCTCTCGTTTATGTTGCCATGGTATGAGGAGATGTTTACTCAATGTTTTGCGTTGAATTACATCTGGTCCTCGGCCTTGTCTTTATGGTTGGCTTGGGTTTTCTTTTACAAGAATCGGCAACCACATGTTGCGATATCTGCAATTTTAGGCATCTTAATGGGTGCTTGGCATGAGGGTATTGCTGGCCCATTGTTGGTGGGGTTTGTAGTATATCTTGTTGTTGATAGGCGAGCAATAAATCGTCAAAGATTGGCGATGATTATAGGACTCATTGTGGGTATAATATGGCTGGCAATGGCACCTGGGTTGCAAACCAATGTTGGTTATAAGACAACATCATTTGATTTATATGCAGTTTTGCGCAAAGTATTGCTATATCATACTCCATTGCTCATATTAATGCTTTCAATAGTGGTAGCATTGATGAAAAAGACATCACGCAAATTGATTTTAGACCCCATTTTTGTGGCATTTGTGGCAATTTCAGTATCAGGTAGCGCTCTCAATTTTATTACAAATGTTGGGGTGCGCACTGGTTGGATGGGGTATCTGTTTGGGATAATAGCTACGATATATTTGTGGCGTCAAATGAAAGTGGCACGATATGGAAGAGTGAAATCGGTTGCTAAACAAATTGCTACGATTGTGATAGCATTGTTTTTGTTGGCACATTATACTGTAGTAGTATATTATGCCATAAAAGTGCGCACCGAATATGATATTGTGATGGCTGAATATGAGAAATCGCCCGATGGTCTTGTGTTTGCCGATGTTACATACGATTATCAAGCATCGCCATTGGCATGGAAAAAGCCTTATTTTGAAATGTTTACCTATGATTTGGTGTTGGACTGGTATGAAAAATATCGTAATAGTGAAGATAAGGATATGAGAGTAGTTCCCACTTGTATGCGTGAGGCTGATGAGTTGAGTGGTGTGAAGGTAGGTGGCAATAACCCATTTATGATTTATGATGGTTTTTTATATGCACCTATTGTTGACGAATCTAAATTCCGTCGTGAGACATATTATGAAATAGATTTTGGGCATACTAAAAAAAGATTGATGTGTTCTAATTTCAAATTTACTACCGAGAGCGGTAAAAAATATTATTATGCATTTCCTCAACGAGCTACTGTGCATTTGTGGATAGGAGAAATTAAAGAGATGAATAATGTGGAGTAATTAATGCAATGAATAATATTGATTGGGTGGATTAACAATTTTTTTGCAACATTTTTGCCTATAGGTGAGTTTAAATTAATATTTAATTCTATCTTTGTAAAAATATTTTTGTGATTTTAAAATTTACAATTAATACCATTTAAAATAAAATTTAATTATGAGCAAACCTTATGTTATAGGTATCGATATAGGTGGTACCAACACAGTATTTGGAATTGTTGATGCTCGTGGCATGGTTGTGGCTTCGTCTTCAATCAAAACACAAAAGCATAGCAATATTGATGATTATATCGACGAACTTTACACCGAAACAATGCGTCTCATCGACGCCAATGATGCTACCGGCAAAATTCATGGTATAGGTATAGGTGCTCCAAATGCAAACTATTTTACAGGCGTTATAGAGGATGGTGTAAACCTTCCTTGGCCCACTCCAATACCTTTGGCAAAATTAGTTAGCGAAAAGTTTGGTATTCCTGTTGCTATCACCAACGATGCTAATGCAGCAGCAATTGGCGAAATGACCTATGGCGCAGCGCGTGGTCTAAAAGATTTTATCATGATTACGCTTGGCACTGGGGTAGGTAGTGGTATCGTTATCAATGGCCAGCTTGTTTATGGTCATGATGGCTTTGCAGGCGAGCTTGGTCATGTTATCGTGAAACGAAACAACGGTCGTCTTTGTGGTTGCGGTCGCACTGGCTGTCTTGAAGCATACTGCTCGGCAACAGGTGTTGCGCGCACTGCTCGTGAATTCCTTGAAATTCGCACCGATGAATCATCTCTTCGCGAACTTCCTATTGAAGAGATTACCTCAAAAGATGTATTTGATGCAGCTAATGCTGGTGACCAATTAGCAAAAGATGTATTTGAATATACTGGTAAGATTCTTGGTGAAGCATTCTGCGACTTCACTGTATTCTCTTCTCCTCAAGCAATCGTTCTATTTGGTGGTCTTGCAAAATCGGGCGAATTGTTAATGAAACCATTGCGCAATGCTATGGAAAAGAATATGATGGGAATTTTCAAAGGCAAAGTAAAAGTGTTGTTGTCAGAACTAAAAGAAGCCGATGCTGCTGTGCTTGGCGCTTCAGCTCTTGGTTGGGAAGCTAAATAATAACATTTATCATATTATTTGAATTAACACGAATCGAAATCTTTCGGTTCGTGTTTCTTTTTTGACAACGCTCAAAATGTGCAATAAATCAATCCTGCTTATTGTTCATCTCGCCTCTGGTGATAGGTTAGGCATGAGGTATAAATACAAAAAAGAGCATCAAATTGATGCTCTTTTTTGTGACTCCGACAGGATTCAAACCTGTAACCTTCTGATCCGTAGTCAGATGCTCTATTCAGTTGAGCTACGGAGCCAAACGATTGGCTTATTATGAATTTGTGACTCCGACAGGATTCAAACCTGTAACCTTCTGATCCGTAGTCAGATGCTCTATTCAGTTGAGCTACGGAGCCATTTTCTTTCCGTTTGCGAGTGCAAAGTTACAACAAATTTTCTTATTGACAAAGAATTTAGAGGTAAATTTTGTATTTGAAATGGATTAATTGTTTAGCGGAGGTTGACGAGGAGTGTTAAGATGATGAAAATAGGGAGTTTATGTGTTTAACTATGTTGCTCTTTTGATTTATCACTTTTTATTTTGTAAATTTGCAATATAAACAAGTGAAATAGGCTTATGAAAATCTTAAAATATTTTAGTGTTGTAGTATTTTTAATGGCATTTGGTTTTGTGCATATGTTTGCAACAGATGTTGTTATACTTCACACTAATGATACTCATAGCCAGATTGATCCAACTGATAACGATAAAGGTGGGATATTGCGTCGCAAGGTATTGATTGATAGCGTGAGAAATGCAAATGCCAATGTTTTGCTTGTCGATGCAGGTGATAGGGTGCAAGGCACTCTATATTTTAATTTATATGGTGGAAAAGTAGAATGTGAATTAACTAACGAGTTGGGGTATGATTTTGTTACAATCGGCAATCATGAACTCGATAATGGTATTGAATCATTGTCATCAATGGTAGAAAGCACCCGTGCAAAATATATTTCAAGTAATTATGACTTTACTGGATTGGATTTGTCGCAAAAGATTGCTCCTTATGCTATAAAAGAATATGATGGTAAAAAAATTGCATTTATTGCTTTGACTGCAAACCCAGAAGGTTTAATTTCATATGAATGTTATAAGGGTATCTCATATAAAGATCCGTTATTAACGGCAAATACTTTGGCCGAAGATTTAAAATTGCAACATGGCGCTGACATGGTTATTGCGTTGACTCACTTAGGATATCGTGATGAGGTTGCAAATATTGGAGATTCAACACTTGCAGTTAACAGTAAAAATATTGATATAATTATAGGTGGTCATTCACATGTGGTGGTTAATCCTAATGATACATCTTGTGAATTTGCTCATAAAATTGTTAATGTAGTAGGTGATACTGTATTGGTCGCTCAAGTGGGAAAGTCGGGAGTGTGTGTAGGTGAAATAAAACTTGACCTTGACAACTTGACTGCGACTTCAAAAGTGTATGAAATAGATTCGCGATACGATAAGAATATAGATAAAGATTTGAGCGCTAAGATTGACCAATATCGTGATGGTGTGACCGAATTGTTGACTAAGCCTATTGCTTATGTTGTGAATGAATTGAAAAAAGATGAAGCTCCAATTGAAAATTTTGTATGTGATATGATATATGCTCAAGCTACAAAATTATTTGGTAGAGAGGTCGATTTAGCTATTGTGAATAAAGGAGGTATCCGTAATTCCATTCCCCAAGGCGATTTTTCAATTGGGGCTATAATGGCATTGTTGCCTTTTAAAAATAGCATTACGATTCTTGAGATTAACGGACAAGACTTGCTTGATGCGTTTGATGTGATGGCATTGCGTGATGGAGATTGTGTGAGTGCACAAGTTGATGCAGTGTATGATGCAATGACTAAAAAATGTGTGTCAGTTAAACTTAATGGCGAAGAAGTTGTGCCAAGCAAAACATATATTCTTGCCACAATTGATTATCTTGCCAATGGTGGCGATTATATGTCACCGTTGACAAACGGAAGAGTGTTGAAAATCGGTGAAAAGGTTTTATATGATGAAATGATTGATTATTTGCAATCACAAGAAAATCCTCAAATAAATCCTTCAACCAAAAAAAGAATGAGAAACAATAATTAAGAATTACTTCAAATAATGAAGAAAACTTTTATAATGTTATTAATGTCGGCATTGTCGTTGTCGATGTGGGCTGGCAATCCAGCATTAATTTATCAACGCAGTATGGCGAAGAATCAACAATGGGTTGATTCGGTTTACAATACATTGAGCGATCGTGAACGAGCTGCACAGTTATTTATCCCAATGGTTGACCCTCGTAGTGGTGCGACATCTAAAGCCACTATTAGCAAATGGGTGAAAACCGAAAAAATGGGTGGTTTATTGTTTAGCAAGGGAAGTATGGAAGAGTATGCCACAATGACCAATTATGCACAGTCGATTGCCGATGTGCCTGTGCTCATGTCGTTTGATGGTGAATGGGGGTTGTCAATGCGCATTAAAGACACACCTCGTTTCCCTTATAATATGGGGTTGGGTGCAATTAGTGATGAAAAGTTACTATATGAATATGGCAGAGAGATGGCTCGTGAATGTCGATTGCTTGGAATTCATGTGAATTTTGCGCCAGTGCTCGATGTTAATTCCAATCCATCTAATCCTGTGATAGGATATCGCTCATTTGGTGAAGATCCTGCCCGAGTATCACGATTGGGCATTGCCTATTCGAGAGGCTTGGAAGAGGGAGGAGTGATGTCGGTGAGCAAGCATTTCCCAGGACATGGCGACACCTCGGTCGACTCGCATAAAGCATTGCCAACAGTGTCACACAATCGCACGACTTTAAACATGGTTGATTTATTACCATTTAATCAATATATCGATGCACGATTGTCGGGGGTAATGGTAGGTCATCTATCGGTGCCTGCATTGGATAAAACTGGCACTCCCGCTTCATTGTCAAAGGTTATAACTACCGACTTGCTACGCGATAAAATGGGTTTTGAAGGTCTAATTTTTACCGATGCCTTGGCAATGAAAGGAGCCAACTCATCAATAAATAATTGTGTGGCGGCATTGATGGCCGGGGCTGATGTTTTGTTGGGCTCAAGTAGCCCTTCAAAAGATCTCGATGCAGTGATGGCCGCATTAAAGTCGGGCAAGATTACATCTAAAATGATTGAAACACGATGCAAAAAGATGTTGGCTTATAAATATGCATTGGGGTTGACAGTTGAAAAACCGATAAATATTAGTGGGTTAGAGTCGCGCATAAATTCATCAACAGCCGAGGCTGTTAATCGCAAATTGTCGGCTGCATTGATGACTGTTGTTCGCAATGATTCAAAATTGTTGCCTATACGAGGATTGGCCGAACGCTCTATCGCTGTAGTAAATCTCGGAGCATCGAGCAATGAGATTTTCTCTCAATTTTGTCGCAAGTATGCCAATGTAAAAGTCTATTCTACTTCGGGCGGGTTGTCGGCATCAACACTATCGGCAATAAAAAACCATGATGTGGTGATTGTAGGGGTATTTAATGATAAGGCCGCACAAAAACAGGCTTTTGCTCAATTAAAATCAATTCCTAATATGGTGCCGGTATTCTTTATGAATCCCTATGAAATGGCCGAATTTGGAGCGTCGCTAAATGGCTTAAAAACTTTGGTATTGGCCTATGATGATACTCGCTATATTCGTGAATATGCTGCTCAAGCGATATTTGGTGGTATTGAGGTGAGTGGGCGACTACCAGTAAACCTCAAAGGAATCGCACCGTTGGGAACTGGTGTGAAGTTGAAAAAATCGCGCTTGGGATATACTACTCCCGAGGCAATTGGTCTTAATCCTAATTTAGAAGCGAGGGTTGATGATTTGGTAAACCAAGGTCTAAAAACAAAGGCATTTCCCGGGTGCCAAGTGCTTGTAGCAAAGGATGGTAATGTGATAATCAATAAAAGTTATGGCACACTCGATTTTGAGGAAAAAAAAGAGGTTACTGATGAAACATTATATGACCTTGCTTCGGTTTCAAAAGCAACTGGTACACTGTCGGGGGTGATGCGAGCTTATGATGAGGGGCTCTTTGAACTTGATGCACCTGTTTCGGAGTATATAGAGCCATTACAAGGCGGCGATAAATCGCGAATCACTGTGCGACAGTTATTATATCATGAGTCGGGGATGCCTGCTGCTGTAAATATGTTTAATATGATGATGGACACTGCTACATATGATGGTAAACTTATCCAAAACGCTCAATCTCCTACCTATTCGATTAAGATTGAGAACGGAGCATATGGTCATAAAGACGCCAAGTTGCGCCGTGATATTACCTCGCCCGAAGCAACCGACGGTTTTACACTTGCTGCTGCCGATGGAATATATGTGGGGCAAGCTACAATGGACACTATAATGTCGCGAATATATAACATAAAATTGCGCGATACAAAAAAGTATAATTATAGCTGTCTTAACTTCTGCCTATTGATGAACATGGAGGAATGGTTGACTGGTCGTCCTCACAATGAGTGGGTTGATGAGACTATCTTTGCGCCGTTGGGAGCCTTTCACACAGGTTATCGACCACTTGATAGATGGAGTAAATCAGATATTGCTCCCACCGAAAAAGATAACTTCCTTCGCCGTCAGTTGGTGTGGGGGTATGTGCATGATGAAACAGCCAATTTTTCGGGTGGAGTGCAAGGAAATGCTGGATTATTTTCTAATGCCAACGACCTTGCCAAACTTTGTCAGATGTGGTTAAATGGAGGAGAATATGGCGAAGAACGATTGTTGTCGGAGGAAACGGTTGAACTATTTACTACATCAAAAAGTTCTACATGTCGCCGTGGGTTAGGTTTTGACAAACCCGATAAACGAAACGAGAAAAATTCGCCCACTTGTCGTGAAGCATCGGCAGCAACTTTTGGTCACACAGGATTTACTGGGACATGTTTTTGGGTCGATCCTCAGTCGCAATTAATCTATATATTTCTCAGCAATCGCGTTCACACCACACGCAACAATTCGGCATTCTCAAAACTCAACATTCGCCCTCGAATCTTCTCTGAAGTGTATAAAGCGATGCAATAGAAGATTCAGTTAAAACTCAAAATTGGCAAATTTCTCTTTAATTTCGTTGCGTATGCGGCGAAATTCGCTCATTATATATTCTTCATTACCAACGGCATCACTTGGGTCTTCAAAGCCTATGTGTAATCGGTTGGCAACTTTACCGATGAAGTTAGGGCAACTTTCATTTGCTCCACCACACACTGTTATCACATAGTCCCATTCTTCATTGAGGTATATATCTACATTTTTAGGGTAGTGCATTGATATATCAATTCCTGCCTCGGCCATCACTTCCACGGCCTTGGGATTTACTTGTGAAGCTGGTTTTGTCCCAGCTGAATGTACATCAAATGTAGGGTTAAACGCTTGAATGAAACCATGTGCCATTTGGCTACGGCAGCTATTTCCAGTGCAAAGAATCAATATTTTCATGATGCGTGAGTTTATTTAAAAAATTTTTCGGCAAGCGACAAGCCAGCCCATGTCATTAATAAGCACACAAGGAGAGTTGCAATAATATAGATTAGTCCCATAATGCGTTGTCCCGATTGAAGTAAATGAAGGGCTTGAGCCGAGAATGTGGAAAAAGTGGTAAACCCACCACAAAAGCCTACTGCTGCGAGGAGATACCAGTCACCCTTGGATAACGCAATAATTATCCCGATTAATAACGAACCACCTGCATTAGCAACTATTGTTGCCAATTCTGACGCAATAGATGTGTAAGTGGCAAGCAAGGTCAATCCATATCGAGCCATACTACCCAAAGCGCCTCCAATTCCTACAAGTAAAAAATCGCGTAGCATTTAATAAAAGTATTGTTGATAATACAAAGATATACATTTAATTTGTTTTAATTAAGTGATAGTAGATATTTATATGTACGATTAATTTTATTGTATTAAATGAGAAGTGTAATTGATTGGAAGCCAATAAATTACTCCCCCCCCCCATATTTGTGGGCTATTTTTGTTTGAAATATTGGAAAATGTTTCTTAAATTTGCGAAAGATGTAACAATTAATAGAAAGGTAGTTGATAATATAATTGATATTAATACTATAAAATATAACGGTATGAAAACATTAAGAAGACTTATTGTAGTTATGATTGCGATAGTAGCAATTTCGGGAACTGCATCAGCACAATTATCATTTGGTGTAACAGCTGGAGCTAAAATCAATGATTTACACTTTAAGCGCGATGCATATGATGCTCCATTAAATACAGGTATCACTGGTGGATTGATGATGGAATACATGTTCCCCAATACAAATGTCGGAGTGGATGTGTCGTTGATGTTCCTTTATATAAAAACAGTATTATATGAAAACGCAAACTATGAACATAAAAATAAATTAGAGAAGACATCCCCATTTATTGAATTGCCTGTAAATTTCAAGTGGAAAATAGCGTTGCCAGTAGCTCGCGACATCGTAAAGCCATATCTCACAACCGGTCCGTGTCTCTCAGTTACTGGAGGAGAACAAGAACTTGGCGTTCAACATATGAAAAATAAGGCAATAACAATCGATTGGGGTGTTGGGCTTGGCGTTGAATTGTTTAAAAAAGTTCAAGTCGGCGTACGATATGGTTTTGGATTGACCAACGCATATGACACATTTGGCTTCAAAGGAAAATGGACCGATATTGAAAGCCGAAAAAACTCCTGGACAATCTCCGCTACCTATATATTTTAGACAGTAGCAATTTCTTATAAAGATATAGCAAAAACTCGGTTTATGAAATCCATAAAACCGAGTTTTTTGTTTGTTATTACTTTGGCAAGAGCGGTGGATATTTATTATATTTGTCGAAGAATAATCTTTAGAATGATATGCTGCGGAAAGTTTTATTGAATATATTGATGGTGTGTGTGGCGGTGATGGGCTATGCGCAGGCGTATGGCGAAAATGTCGCAACTGTGGATAGTGTTGATGTGGAGCGCGTTAAGTTGGCTGTTGATGCTATGCTTACTGATTACCCCGATGCAACTTTGCAAGATGTGTATAAGAGTTGTTTTCAAGATTATTTTGGCGTGGCGCATTTGTTGGGTAGTCGTGAACAAGTGTATAATTATATATGTAGTGAACTTGAAGCATCTGATTATGTTGAGGGAGGCAGATATTATGAGTCATGTGGTTGGCAAGGGAGTTATTGTCGAGTATATCTCAATGCCATAAAGGATGGATATATCACTGCCGATATGCTCACAGATGCATTTATGGCAAGTGCTCCCAAAGAGGCACCTCAAGTAACGGAAAAATGGGTTACGCAATGGACGGCTATTGAAAATGTGGTGAGAGAGTTATATCCCCATTTATATAATCTTGATGCCGATTCTCGAGCGATAAACAAAATGTTGTCACAAGGGAAATATGTGATGCACCATAGCCGCAGATATAATGCGTCGTATCATCCTCATTATCGTATTATTCGACGAGATGTGTTTGAAAGAGATATTTTGCCTCATCTACCTATGAGATGAAAAATAAAGAATAAAAAGCAACGGCTGTCGCGAGAAGCGGCAGCCGTTGGTGTATAAGTAGGGGATTGATTACTTATTCAATGCGCAAGATTTGCATTTTTCTGAAATTTCAACGAAGAAATCGTTGCCTTTGTCATCAACAAGGATGAATGCGGGGAAGTCTTCAACTTCGATTTTCCAGATTGCTTCCATGCCGAGTTCGGGATATTCCATACACTCGATTTTCTTGATGCTGTTTTGAGCAAGTACAGCTGCAGGACCACCGATACTACCGAGGTAGAACCCACCATGTTTGTGGCAAGCGTCGGTAACTTGTTTGCTACGGTTACCCTTTGCAATCATAATCATAGAACCACCAGCTGCTTGGAATTGGTCAACATAAGAGTCCATACGACCTGCTGTTGTAGGACCAAATGAACCTGAAGGCATACCTTCGGGAGTTTTTGCAGGACCAGCATAGTAGATAGGGTGATCTTTGAGGTATTGAGGCATTTCTTCGCCACGGTCGAGGCGTTCTTTGATTTTAGCGTGAGCGATGTCGCGACCTACGATGATTGTACCTTTCAATGAAAGACGAGTAGATACAGGGTATTTGCTCAATTCGGCAAGAATTTCAGGCATTGGACGGTTGAGGTCGATGTTAACCACTTCGCCTTCGCCAGCTTTGCGATATGATTCGGGAATGAGTTCGCCAGGGTTGCTGTCGAGTTTTTCAATCCAAAGACCATCTTTGTTGATTTTTGCTTTTACATTACGGTCGGCCGAACAAGAAACGCCAAGACCAACAGGACAAGAAGCACCGTGGCGAGGAAGACGAATCACGCGAATGTCGTGAGCGAAGTATTTACCGCCAAATTGTGCGCCGAGGCCGATTTTGTGAGTCTCTTCAAGAAGTTGTTTTTCGAGTTCGATATCGCGGAAAGCGTGACCGAGTTCGTTTCCTTGAGTGGGAAGATCATCATAATATTTTACTGATGCTTTCTTCACAGTTGCAAGGTTCATTTCGGCAGAAGTACCACCAATAACGAATGCGATGTGATAAGGAGGACAAGCAGCAGTACCCAATGACTTCATTTTTTCAACCAAGAAAGGAATGAGAGTTTTGGGGTTGATGAGAGCTTTTGTTTCTTGATAGAGATATGTTTTGTTGGCCGAGCCACCACCTTTAGCTACGAAAAGGAAGTTGTATTCGTTGCCGTCGCAAGCATGTAGATCGATTTGAGCAGGAAGGTTGCAACCTGTGTTCACTTCGTCATACATGTTGAGAGGAGCGTTTTGCGAATAACGAAGGTTGTCTTCGGTATAAGTGAGATAAACACCTTTTGAAAGGCGCTCTTCATCACCACCACCTGTGAAAACATTTTGACCTTTGCTACCATGAATGATTGCAGTACCTGTATCTTGGCAGAAGGGGAGTTGGCCTTTTGCTGCAACTTCGGCATTGCGAAGCATGGTAAGAGCCACGAATTTGTCGTTTTCGCTTGCTTCGGGGTCATTGAGGATTTTAGCCACCATAGCATTGTGTTCGCGACGGAGCATGAATGCATTGTCGTGGGTTGCTTGGCGAGCAAGAACAGTCAATGCTTCAGGGTCAACTACGAGCATTTCGTTGCCACCCCAATTCTCAACTTTTACATAGTCAGATGTCAAGTGATAATACTCAGTAGTGTCCTTTGCATGTGGAAACATCTCCTGGTATTTAAATGGTTTGTTTGCCATAATTATAATTATTATAAAGTTTGTTTAATTTAGTTTATTGCAAAGTTAATATTTAATCACAAAAGAATAAAATTAATCACAAAGATTTATTTTATACGAGTCAATTTGTAATCAACCCCTCCATCGGTTATATACATTGTATCCCCGTTAATTTTAACATTGGTCCATGTTGAAGTCTCTGAAAAAGATGTTGCCATTGATGACTTTAGCTGATTGTGCATCATTTGCACCATTTGAGGTTTATATGCATTCATCATTGCAGCAACATTAGGATCGCTGCATATAAATTCTATGTCATTTTGGGTTAAATCAATGTTTAATTGCGATGAATTTATTTCCATTGTAATAGTTGAGCCCTTTTTAGTCCAAGTGAATGGAATGCTACCGCGAAGGTTGATTTTGAGTTGAGCGTTTTGGTCGATTTTACCATTGGCTACACCGTCAAACTTTAGCACACCAGTCATATCAGCATTAAAAGTTTGGAAGAATTTTATTTCTCCCACGATGGAGTTGTTAGAAGTGTCATTGGGGCGAGTTGTTTTGCCTTCCCAAGAACCGATGATGCTTTGTGCCGAGATGTTAAATGAAACAAATGCTAATAATAGCATTAAAATGATAGAGAATGACTTTTTCATAATTATTATAAGTTTGTTCTAATTGTATTTTTAATTTGCATTTATTTTACAAATATAGTGTAAAATATAAACTAATGGGCATTTTTTTTGTATATATTGATAAAAATTGCGTATTTTGCAGTTAGAATAAGTGATTCTAAACAAATTATTAACTAAAAAATTAATGCTTATGAAATTAAATTTACGCAAAGTGATGGCTATTCTCATGGCCGCAGTAGTTGCGCTTGGTGTATCGGCGCAAAATCTTTACATCTTTGGTTCATTCAATGGTTGGGATCCTGCTAATTCAATTGAAATGTGGCAAGAAAATGGTGTTTATGTGATGGAAGAGATTGAATTTGGAGCAGGTGGTAATTTTGCTCTTGCAACAATTCAATCAAGCGATTGGGATGCTGTAAATGCTAATCGTTATGGTTTTGAAGAAGACAATGCAAAAGCTGTTGAAGGTCAAGCAATGAAAATTGTAAAAGGCGCTGGCGCAATTCAGGTTCCTGCTGCTGGTATCTACAATATCTATGTAAACCTTTCGGCAATGACTGTAACTATTAAGAAAGCTGGTGAAGTAGTAATCAATGCACCTAATCAACTTTATGCAGTAGGAAACCTGTCGGTAGGTTCATGGGATCCTGCAACTGCAGTAGAATTGACAAAAGATGGTAATATTTTCTATGGCGAAGTAACATTTGCAGGTGCTGGTGATGGTTATTCATATTTCGCAGTTTCTAGTGGTAAGGGCGATTGGACTTCAGTAAATGCAGGCCGTTATGCCCCTTCTGCCGGAGAAGTAGCATTCAACCTCGATGAAAAAGTAGAATTTGGTAGAGGTGAAGCAGCATTCAAAGTAGTAGCTGAAGGTACTTACTTCATCAATGTTGATTTTGATAGCATGACAGTGTGGGTATCAAGCACTCCTGCTGGTGTTGAATCAATTGAAATTGAAAATGCTCCAGCTGTTTACTATAATCTCCAAGGTATTGAGGTTGCCAATCCTCAAAACGGACTTTATATCGTAAAACAAGGCAACAAAGTATCAAAACAACTCATTAAATAATTGAAAGTTGAGAATTGAGTATTAAATAACTCAACTTAACGATATAGGCGAGCAATCTTCATGGGTTGCTCGCTTTTTTTGAACAAATAGTGGGGTGGAGTGTTTCTATATATTGTGGCGTGGGTGACAAAATGTCAATTGATATGTCACAAAATATATTTTGGCACGAATTATGCTAATTTAAGAGCAGAACGAAAACAATAATAATAAAATAAAAATTTAAAAAATTACAGTTATGAATATTAAACCATTGGCAGACAGAGTGCTTGTTAATCCTTGCCCTGCCGAAGAAGTAACCGTAGCAGGTATTATTATCCCCGATTCAGCAAAAGAAAAACCTCTTAAAGGAGTGGTTCTTGCTGCAGGAAATGGTACAAAAGATGAAGAAATGGTAGTAAAAGAAGGCGATATTGTGCTTTATGGCAAATATGCTGGTACCGAAATCGATGTTGATGGTAATAAATACCTAATCATGCGCCAAAATGACATCTTGGCTATCATTACTGAATAATAAATCCAACTGAACAAAATAAGTATAGAAATTATGGCTAAAGAAATTAAATTTGATATTAAGGCTCGTGAAGAGCTTAAAAAAGGAGTTGACGCTCTTGCCGATGCGGTAAAAGTAACACTTGGACCTAAAGGTCGCAATGTAATTATCGAAAAGAAATTTGGTGCTCCACACATCACAAAAGATGGTGTGTCGGTTGCTCGCGAAGTGGAACTCGAAGACGCATTCCAAAACATGGGTGCTCAACTCGTGAAAGAAGTTGCTTCTAAAACTGGTGATGATGCCGGTGATGGTACTACAACTGCTACTGTTCTTGCTCAATCAATCATCAATGTAGGTCTTAAAAATGTTGCTGCTGGTGCAAACCCAATGGATATCAAACGCGGTATCGATAAAGCTGTAGGCGTTGTTGTTGAAAACATCAAGGCTATGGCTCAAGAAGTGGGTGATGACTTCAAGAAAATTGAAGATGTGGCACGCATTTCGGCTAACAATGATGAAGCTATAGGTAGCCTCATTGCTGAAGCTATGAAAAAAGTGAAAAAAGAGGGTGTTATCACTGTAGATGAAGCAAAAGGTACCGAAACTACTGTTGACATCGTAGAAGGTATGCAGTTTGACCGCGGTTACATTTCTCCATATTTCGTAACTAACACCGAAAAGATGGAGTGTGAAATGGAATCTCCATTCATTCTTATCTTCGACAAAAAGATTTCTAACCTCAAAGATATGCTCCCAATTCTTGAAGCAACAGCTCAAAGCGGTCGTCCATTGTTGATCGTTGCTGAAGATGTTGATCAAGAAGCGTTGGCAACACTTGTTGTAAACCGTCTCCGTGGTTCTTTGAAAATTTGTGCAGTTAAAGCTCCTGGATTTGGTGACCGTCGCAAAGAAATGCTCGAAGATATCGCAGTATTGACAGGTGGTGTTGTTATCTCTGAAGAAAAAGGCATGAAGCTCGAAAGCGCTACTATCGAATACCTTGGTCGTGCCGAAAAAGTTACTGTAAATAAAGAAAACACTACTATTGTTAATGGTAACGGTGCAAGCGAAGCTATCGCATCACGCGTGGCTCAAATCAAAGCACAAATCGAACAAACAACAAGCGACTATGACCGCGAAAAGCTTCAAGAACGCCTTGCTAAACTTGCAGGTGGTGTAGCTGTTCTTCACATTGGCGCTCCAAGTGAAGTGGAAATGAAAGAAAAGAAAGACCGTGTTGACGATGCATTGAGCGCAACTCGCGCTGCTATCGCCGAAGGTATCGTGCCTGGTGGTGGTGTAGCATATATCCGTTGCGTTGCTAAACTCGAAGACCTCAAGGGTGAAAATGAAGACGAAACAACTGGTATTCAAATCGTGAAACGCGCTATCGAAGAACCACTTCGCCAAATCGTAGCAAACGCTGGTGTTGAGGGTGCAGTAGTGGTTCAAAAAGTGAAAGAAGGTGAAGGCGACTTTGGTTACAATGCTCGCAAAGGCGTTTATGAAAATCTTCTTGCTGCCGGTGTTATCGACCCAGCGAAGGTTACTCGCGTAGCACTCGAAAATGCAGCTTCAATCGCAGGTATGTTCCTCACAACCGAATGCGTTATCGCTGAAAAGAAAGAAGAAGTACCAGCTGCTGCTCCAATGCAACCAGGAATGGGAGGCATGGGCGGAATGATGTAATGACAAATCATTGTTCATAATGCATAATTCATAATGACACCTTCGGGGTTCATAGTTGCCAAGAAAGTATAAATAATGATTTGTGCATCAATATAAAATCCTCGCAGATTTTTGCTGCGAGGATTTGTTTTTTATAGTTATAATGCATAAATTTGCGTATCGTATAACTAAAATTTAACTATATTATGAGAAATCTATTTATCTTGTTATTTGTAGGATGTTTGTTCTTTTCTTGTAAAAGTGAAACTCCTAAGGGAGAAAAATGCGAAGCAGTTATCTCTATTCATAAGGTGTATAATTCAACTGATTTGATGGAAAAAATAATGGTAGTTATGCCAGAAAATGATAGTGTTGGGCAATTAATTGTGACTGATTTAGCTAAAGCAAATGGCTATTTACCAGTAATAGAAACAAAAGATACAGCGATAGTTAAAGATTATGTTGCCAAATTAAATTTTGACAAACCCATAACTTGCGCATTCGTTTCTATAAATAACCCGGTAGAAAAGGATATTTATTCGTTGATTGTGCATGAGCAAGAACCACTAATTTCCGAAACTGTAACATTGTCAATTAGCCCGAGAGAAAATCAAGAATATGAGGGGCTGTTTAAATTTGCCGATGCTGAAAAATGGGAACGCATTACACAAGATAATATTGGACGCCAATTGGCACTCGCCGTTAATGGCGTAATAAAATGTGCACCTACTGTAAATACACCAATTGAAGGTGGTAGTTGCTCAGTCGTAGGTCCCGATTTAGATAAATTGCTTAAATAAGAAAGTGACATATAGTAAAAATAAACGCGAGCCAAGAATTTCTCGGCTCGCGTTGTGTTTTTTTTGCTAAATTTATAAGTTATAATCATAATTAATTATAAATCTTCGCCATTGGCTCTATTGTATTCATTGTCATAGTACATTGTGATACCATATTTCCCATAATATTCAGATATCATAAACCAAACTGATTTTTTTGAAGATTTTTCTAATAAAAAGTCATATATTAGTTCTTCTATTTCTTCGCGAGACTTTTTTGAAAGATTTGCTAGTTCATCTTCTGAATATTTATCTTTGAGATATGGAGCTAATTCGTTTATTATAATTTCTTTGTGATTATTAATTAATTGATAGAAAATAGCTTCATATCGCTTATTATTTACGGCCATATTATATGAAATGTCTTCAGAGTCAGGGATGGTAAAGTTTTTAGATGTTATATATTTACTATTGTTGTTAAACTGATAGCATAAATTGTTGAACCTAATTCGAATAGTTGACTCATTAACATTATTCTTGTCGCACACCATAATACGGCTGACTTTGTTGTTTGTAGTGGCGATATGAACAGTAACATCATATCCATTAAATTCTCCTTCAAGAATTTCTCTGTCGTAAGATGTGCTTTTAAACCCTTTTGCTTTTAATTTACGAATCATTTCAGCTTTTGTGCCGTCAACGGGTATGCCGAGAAATTTTGTTACATCTTTTTGAGCCACAGCGTTGAGCGCGAAGAGTGAAATTAATAGGGTGAAGATTAATTTTTTCATTGTGTTTGTGTTTTTAAGATGTTTGTACTGCAAATATATTGATTAAAAATAAATAATGCAATATTTTATTTTTTTCTTTTTTTGTAGAACATTGTGGGGTGGTTGTGTGTTTTAGAGAAGAGTAACAGAAGAAAAGTTTTTTCATAAGTAAGTATGTATTGGTTGACAGCCCACTCGCGAGAGTCGGCTGTTGATTTTTAGTGTTATTAATGTTGTGAGATTGCGATTGTTTCGCTATTTTTGCATAGAAGAAAATAGAGAAATAATATGGACCCAATAAAACAACGCATCGATGCTCTACGCGAAGAGCTAAATCGTCACAATCATAATTATTATGTGCTAAATTCGCCACAAATTAGCGATAAGGATTTTGATATGCTCATGAAGGAACTTGAATTGTTGGAACGCAATTTCCCTCAATATGATGATCCTTTGTCGCCTACACATCGTGTGGGAAGTGACCTCACTAAAGGTTTTACGCAAGTGGCTCATATACATCCTATGCTGTCATTGGGAAACACATATTCTATCACGGAGGTTGATGACTTTATGCGTCGCACTCGTCAGCAACTTATGGGCGAAGATTTCTCTATTGTAGGTGAAATGAAATTTGACGGCACAAGTATTTCGTTGATATATGAAAACGGGCGATTGGTGCGCGCTGTGACTCGTGGTGACGGCGAAAAAGGTGATGTAGTTACCGATAATGTGAAGACTATTCGCAGCATTCCTTTGCAGTTGTCGGGCGAAGGGTATCCCCAAATGTTTGAAATTCGTGGTGAAATTGTATTGCCATGGGAGGCGTTTGATAGATTGAACGAAGAGCGTGCTAAAAATGAAGAGCCTCTATTTGCCAACCCACGAAATGCTGCATCGGGAACATTGAAGATGCAAAATTCGGCCGAAGTGGCGCGTCGTGGTCTTGATGCCTATTTCTATTATATGCTTGGCGAAAATCTTCCATGCGACAATCACTACGATAACATGGTGAAAGCTCGTGAATGGGGCTTTAAGGTGTCAGATGTGATGACACGATTAGACTCAATCGAAAAGGTTGATGAGTTTATTAATCATTGGGACGAAGCTCGTAAGGAGTTACCTGTGGCTACCGATGGTTTGGTGTTTAAAGTCAATTCGCTTCGCCAACAGTTAAATCTCGGCTTTACTGCAAAATCACCACGATGGGCTATCGCATATAAATTTCAAGCCGAAAGAGCGTTGACCGAATTGAAATATGTGTCGTTTGAGGTAGGGCGAACAGGTGTAATAACCCCAGTGGCCAATCTCGAGCCGGTATTGCTGTCGGGAACAATTGTGAAACGAGCATCGCTTCACAACGAGGATATTATCCGCCAACTCGATATTCATGATGGCGATATGGTATATGTGGAAAAAGGTGGTGAGATTATACCAAAAATTACAGGTGTTGATACTTCGGCACGCAAAGAGGGTGTAAATCCTATTGCATTTGTAACCCATTGCCCAGCTTGTGGGACAGCGTTGCAGCGAGTTGAAGGTGAGGCCGCGTGGGTGTGCCCCAATAAATATGCATGCGAACCTCAAGTGATTGGTCGTGTAGAACATTTCGTTGGCCGTCGCATGATGAATATCGACGGAATAGGGGAGGAAACAGCCGAATTGATGTTTAATCAAGGGCTGATAAGGAATATTGCCGACCTCTATGATTTGCAACACGAGCAACTTGTGGTGCTTGACCGTTTTGCCAATCGTAGCGCTAATCGCATTCTTGAAGGGCTTGAAGCCTCAAAGTCAGTTCCATTTGAACGAGTTTTGTTTGCTCTTTCAATCCCATATGTAGGCGAAACAACTGCCAAGAAAATCGCCCGCACCATTGGCGATATTGACCGATTAATGGCAATGACAGCCGACGAACTAACCCAAATAGAAGATGTTGGAGTTCGCATAGCTGAGAGTATTCTCGAATATTTCTCGGTAGAGGAAAATCTCCAAATTGTAGCACGACTCCGTGCTGCCGGACTCCAATTTGCCATTGCCGAAGATGTGACCGAAGGGCGTAGCGACAAGTTACAGGGAAAATCAATCGTAATCAGTGGCACATTTACACATCACTCGCGCGATGAATATAAGGCATTGATTGAAAAGCATGGTGGCAAAAATGTGGGTTCGATTTCAAAGAAAACCGACTATGTGCTTGCAGGAGAAAATATGGGCCCTGCAAAACTTGAAAAAGCCAACTCCCTCGGCATCAAAATCATCAATGAAGACGAATTCCTTGAGTTAATTGAGAATTGAGAGTTGAGAATTGAGGATTTTTTTGTAATTTTGCAGTTTGAAAGAAAAATAATTAAATCAACAATATAAAAATATTAATAAAATGCTTACAGCGAAGGAAATACGCGAGTCGTTCAAAGACTTCTTCCGCAGCAAGGAACACCAAATTGTTCCATCTGCGCCTATGGTAATCAAAGATGACCCCACATTGATGTTTACAAATGCGGGTATGAACCAGTTTAAGGATATTATTCTTGGTAATGCCGCGGCGAAGTATAAACGAGTAGCTGACTCTCAAAAATGTCTTCGTGTGAGCGGTAAACACAACGACCTCGAAGAGGTGGGTATGGACACATATCACCACACAATGTTTGAAATGCTTGGCAACTGGTCGTTTGGTGATTACTTCAAACAAGAGGCTATCGATTGGGCATGGGAATATCTTGTTGATGTGTTGAAACTTGACCCCAAGCGCCTTTATGCTACTGTGTTTGAAGGTTCAAAAGAAGAAAACCTCTCTCGTGATGATGAAGCAGCTTCAATTTGGGAAAAACATCTTCCTGCCGACCACATCATCAATGGTAACAAAAAAGATAACTTCTGGGAAATGGGTGATACCGGTCCTTGTGGTCCATGTTCGGAAATTCATATCGACCTTCGTAGCGATGCTGAACGCGCCGAAATCGATGGTCGCGACCTCGTGAATCACGACCACCCACAAGTAATTGAAATTTGGAACCTAGTGTTTATGCAATATAACCGTAAAGCAGATGGTTCTCTCGAATCACTCCCTGCAAAGGTTATCGACACTGGTATGGGCTTTGAACGCCTTTGTATGGCTCTCCAAGGTAAAACATCAAACTATGATACCGATGTGTTTACTCCATTGATTGGTAAAATTGCCGAACTTTCGGGTAAAAAATATGGCGAAAACGAGAAGGTTGACATCGCAATGCGTGTTATTGCCGACCATGTGCGCACTATCTCATTCTCAATCGCCGATTCTCAACTTCCAAGCAATGCAAAAGCCGGTTATGTGATTCGTCGCATCTTGCGCCGTGCTGTGCGTTATGCTTATACTTTCCTCGATCAAAAGCGCGCGTTTATGTATCGCCTCATTGATACACTTATCGAAAGCATGGGCGAAGCTTATCCCGAACTCCCTGCTCAACGCGAACTTATCATGAAAGTTATCAAAGAAGAGGAAGATTCATTCTTGCGTACTCTTGAAAATGGTATCAAACTTCTTGACGGAGCAATTGAAGCAACAAAGAAAGCTGGCAAAACTGAAATTTCGGGTAAAGAAGCATTTGTGCTTTATGATACATATGGATTCCCTCTCGACTTGACCGAGTTGATTCTTAAAGAAAATAATATGACACTTGATCAAGCAGGTTTCACAGCCGAAATGGAGGCTCAAAAGGCTCGTGCTCGTAATGCTGCAGCTGTTGAGGCTACCGACTGGGTGACAGTGCGTGAGGGAGAACAAGAATTTGTTGGCTATGACAATACAACTGCCGAAACTCAAATTCTTCGATATCGCAAAGTGAAACAAAAAAATCAAGAGTTTTACCAAATCGTGCTTTCATCAACACCATTCTATGCCGAAATGGGTGGTCAAGTAGGTGATAGCGGTAAACTCATCAATGGTGATGATGTAATTGATATCTACGACACAAAACGCGAAAATGGTATGGGTGTTCACTTGTCAAAGAAACTCCCAAAAGATATCGAGGCTACATATGTGGCTCAAATCAACGAAGAAGCTCGTCTTGCTACATGCTGCAACCACACTGCAACTCACCTTCTACACGAAGCATTGCGTGAAGTGCTTGGCACACATGTTGAACAAAAAGGTTCATTCGTTTCTCCACAAGTGTTGCGTTTCGACTTCTCTCATTTCCAAAAAGTTACCCCCGAAGAACTTTCTAAAGTTGAAAAACTTGCCAATAAAAAAGTGCGTCAAGCAATCGCTCGCGATGAGCGTCGCAATGTGCCCATCGCCGAAGCACAAGCAATGGGAGCAATGGCTCTCTTTGGTGAAAAATATGGCGAAGAGGTGCGAGTTATTAAATATGGTGACTCAGTAGAGCTTTGTGGTGGTACACATGTTGACAATACTGGTAATATAGGTATGATTAAGATTGTATCTGAAAGCAGTATTGCTGCTGGTATTCGTCGTATCGAGGCTATCACAGGTGAAAATGTAGAAAAGGCTATCGATGAAACAGCAAATACTTTGAAAGAAATCGGTGCAATGTTTAACAATGCTCCTAATCTCCTTCAAACTCTTCGCAAATCACTTGAAGAAAATGCTGAATTGCGTAAAGAGGCTGAAGAATATTTCAAAGAACGCGTAAACAATCTCACTAAATCAGTGCTCGAAAAGGCTGAAATGGTGGGAGATGTCAAAGTTGCAACATTGATGGGTGTGCGTGTGCCCGATGTCGTTAAGTCTGTTGCATTTGGTGTGCGTGCTCAATCTGCTGAGCGTACTGCATTCCTCGCAGCAACTACTGATATGGCTGGCAAACCATTGTTGACAGTGATGTTGACCGACGACCTTGTGAAAGAGGGACGCAACGCATCAAATATGGTGCGCGAAGCTGCTAAAGCAATCAAAGGCGGAGGCGGTGGCCAACCTGGTTTCGCACAAGCTGGTGGTAAGGATAAAGAGGGTATCGTGACTGCTGGTCAAAAACTCATGGAATTGATAAAAGGATAATCTATTGTATTAGATAAATAACTTCATTAAGGGACACGGCGTGCCGTGTCCCTTTTTATGTTGTGATATTTCATGGTTTTGATTTGAGAATTACTGTTTTTAAAGCGTTTATCTATGGCAAATCTAATATTGCGTTATCTGCTTTTTTACTGGGCTTTTTGGCTTATTAAGTTAAAAATTAGAGTATTTTGAACGCTATGTGGGATTTTTTTTGTATCTTTGCCCCGTTTTTTGTGAAAAGGAAAAAGTAATTTTAAATTATATGAAAATGAAGAAAATTTACTCAATGTTATTAGGCTTAGCAGTAGTTGCTTCATCAAGCATCGCATCTGCACAACAATTGCCTAATGCAAATTTTGATGGTTCATGGGTTGATTGTGTGCCCTGGACAAGTAAAAATAATAAAACAAAAAAAGGTAAACAACCTGAAAGTTGGTGTATCTCTCACGTAATTGGGATGAGTGGAACAGGTGCAACTGAGGTTGGTGGACAATATTCTGGTGGTTACAATAGCAGTGCTTATGCCGTAAAATTGATTCATACAGCTAACCCATATAAAAGTTCAGAAATTGTTCCAGGCTATATGTCATTGGGAACATCATGGGCTACATCTAAAGGTGGTTTGACAGGATCTCCAACAAATAAAGATGGTGGCGTGTTTGGTGGTCTTGCATTTACTTATAAACCTGATGCTATTTCATTCTATTATCAACGTTCTCATGGTTCGTCAAAACCAAGCGAACCAGCGTCGGTAATCGTTTATTCATGGAAAGGTCAATGGTCTCAAGCAAGTGTGCCAGGAAATAATGTCTTGATGGGTAGTGCCGCTACTGTTACAATGGTTGACCGTGATAAAAATATTTTGGGAATGACAACTGACCAGGGTGGTGCTGTATCAAAATCTGCTGATGCAGAGTTAATCTCTTATCTTAACTACTCAATTCAAGGCGATGCATCTTCATGGACTTATTTTGAACAACCTATTCCATACAAAACATCTTCAACACCTGAAAAAATCAACGTGATTATTTCTGCAGGTGATTATTTTGGAGGTTCTTCTGCTGTTGGTAAAGATAATACTTTGATTTTTGACAACCTTTCATTGGTATATTATTCACGTCTTTCAGCATTATCAGTGAATGGTGTTGCGGTTCCTGGTTTTGATTCAAAAGTTTATAACTATACAATGGCTGGGACTGAACTTCCTACTGTAGATCAAATCTCAGCAACAGTGATGGGACAAACTGCAACAAAATCAATTGCTATTGATGCTGAAGCCGCAACTGTGACAATTACTGTTTCAAATGTTTCTACCGACAACGATGGCCAATCTTCACACACATATGTTCTTCAATATGAAAAAGCAGAAAATGAAAAAGTGGGTGTTTCAACAGTGTATCCAGGTTATTTGAATGGTGCTATTATTGATGTAGAGTCTAATGAAAATATGGTATTTGCAGAAAATGAAGCAAAAGAAATTACTATTACAGAATATGTAGATGGTACATGTGATTTCTTGTTGCCTAATTTATATCTCGCTACTCTTGAAATGAGTCTTGGTGATATTCTTGTTGAAGGTGCAACAGTCACAAAAGGTGCAGATGGCGTTGCTACATATAATGGATTTATAGATGATATGCCATTGCTTGGAGGA
>JAZRLP010000003.1:0-10762 GCA_045646905.1 Muribaculaceae bacterium | reverse complement strand
ACATCCCCGATGCCCCTCGACTTGCATGTGTTAAGCCTGTCGCTAGCGTTCATCCTGAGCCAGGATCAAACTCTTCGTTGTTAATATCTTATTTTTTTCTTTTCAAATCAAATAAGATTAATAATTTTGTTATTAATCTGTTTCTGCAAGATTTGTTGACAACGAAAATTCCCGTTCAGAACTTCCTGCTTGACTTATTTCGTTTAAGAATTGACTAAGAACTTTTTTTTGCTCTTGTACTACTCTTGTCTATTGTATCTTTTTCAATGTTCGCTGCTTTCAAGCGCACTATTGCGCACCTCTTTTTTGAGGGAAAGTTTTGCAAAGGTAGAGGTTTATTTTCAAACTGCAAAATTTTTTCAAACTTTTTTTTCAAAAATAATTTTCTACTCCGTAAATCTATTTCAATTTTCCTAATTGACCGCTGTCATATAGTTTGCTTCTCAAAAGCGAGTGCAAAGGTAGATACTTTTAATGAAACTACAAAATATTTTTCAGTGTTTTTTCTAACTATTTTTTACGAAATTTTATCAAAATCCTATAATTCAATAATTTACAACAATTAAAAAAATATGTTATAAAACACATTTTCCAAAAACCAGGTATTTTTCTCCTTTGTGAAGTGTCAATTTCAATCACTATACCTACACTATTATATAGATATCAACACTATTTGCGACTTATCAACATTATTATATAAAAGTGAGTTTTTTCATTGATAATTAACTGGGAAATTTCGTAACTTTGGGGTTTAGAATTAATACATATTATAATATACTCTATATGCAACCTTTTATACATCTTCACGTACACACTCAATACTCGGTTCTTGACGGACAAGCGTCGGTACCAGCATTGGTCGACAAAGCTATTGCCGACGGCATGCCCGGTATAGCAGTAACCGACCATGGCAATATGTTTGCCATAAAAGAATTTTTCAACTATGTCAACAAGAAAAACGGTAAAATAAAAGGCGCCATAAAAGACGCCGAGAAGGCTTTAGCAAAAGCCAAAGAAGAAGGCAATAACGAAGAGATTGAAGCACAACAATCTGAAATAGAAGTTTTAAAGAAAAAAATCTTCAAGCCTATCTTTGGTTGTGAGATGTATGTTGCACAAAAGACACGCTTTGATCGAGTTGATAAAAGAGACTCAGGACGCCACTTGGTTGTGCTTGCGAAAAACAAAAAAGGCTACCATAACCTCATCAAGATTGTTTCTCGTGCATGGACAGAGGGGTTTTACCACCATCCTCGAACCGACAAAGGTGAGTTAGAAGCACATAAAGAAGGATTAATTATCTGTTCGGCTTGTCTTGGTGGAGAAATTCCGCGACTAATCCAAGCGGGAGAGATAGAGGAAGCCGAGAAACAAGTACAATGGTGGAAAAACACATTTGGCGATGATTACTATATAGAACTTCAACGCCATAAAACTGACATTCCCGATTCAAATCACAATGTATATGAAGTTCAAGAACAAGTAAATCCTGAACTAATTCGCATTGCTAAAAAATATGACATCAAATTAGTTGCCACAAACGATGTACACTTTGTAAATGCAGATGATGCTGAAGCGCACGACCGATTGATATGTGTTTCAACAAATAAAAATGTTGCCGACTTAAATCGTATGCGCTATACCAAACAGGAGTGGATGAAAACTCAAGAAGAGATGAACGAGATTTTCAGCGACATTCCCGAAGCATTATCCAATACATTAGAGATTCTCGACAAAGTAGAGCCCTACTCTATCGACAACGCTCCTATCATGCCGACTTTTGATATTCCTAAAGAATTTGGCTCTGAGGAAGAATATCGCCAACGGCTAACCGAGAAAGATCTTTTTGACGAGTTCACCCAAGATGAAAACGGCAATGTAGTGATGAGCGAAGAGGCTGCCAATGACAAAATAAAAAAGTTGGGTGGCTATGATAAACTATATCGTATAAAATTTGAAGCAGACTATCTTAAAAAATTAGCATATGATGGTGCTAAAAAAAGATATGGAGACCCTTTAACACCAGAGTTGAATGAACGCATCAACTTTGAGCTTCATATAATGAAAACCATGGGTTTCCCAGGTTATTTCTTAATTGTGCAAGACTTTATCAATGTAGCTCGCGAACAATTAGGGGTAAGCGTAGGGCCAGGGCGTGGCTCGGCTGCAGGTTCGGCAGTAGCATATTGCCTTGGCATTACTCAAATTGACCCAGTGAAATATGACCTACTTTTTGAGCGTTTCTTGAATCCCGATCGTATTTCTCTCCCCGATATCGATATCGACTTTGACGACGATGGACGCGCTGATGTTCTACACTATGTGACCGAAAAATATGGAGCGGAAAAAGTTGCTCACATCATCACATATGGCACAATGGCTGCCAAAATGGCTATCAAAGATGTGGCTCGTGTGCAACAACTTCCATTACCTGAAAGTGACCGCTTAACCAAGCTCATTCCCAAGCGCATGCCCGAGGTAAATGGCAAGGAACTAAAGCCAACTCTAAAAAACTGCTATGATCATGTGCCCGAATTCAAAACCGAGCTCAATAGTAATAACGCATTAATTACCGACACCCTCAAATATGCATTGATGCTTGAGGGAAATGTTAGAAATACTGGTGTACATGCTTGTGGTGTAATCATCTGTCGTGACGATATTACCGATTGGGTTCCTGTGAGCACTGCCGATGACAAAGAAAATGGCAAACTTCTCGTAACCCAATTTGAAGGAAAGGTAATCGAAGAGACAGGTCTTATCAAGATGGACTTTTTGGGATTGAAGACGCTTTCAATCATCAAAGAAGCCGTTGCCAATATCAAGCTCACACACGGAATAGATCTCGACATTGATACTATTGATATCGAGGACAAAAAGACATATCAATTATATTGCGAAGGACGCACTACTGGCACATTCCAGTTTGAATCGGCTGGTATGCAAAAATATCTCCGCGAACTACAGCCAACTACATTTGAGGACTTGATTGCGATGAATGCGCTATATCGTCCTGGGCCGATGGATTATATCCCCGACTTCATTGCTCGTAAGCATGGCCATTCGCCAATTGTTTATGACATTCCCATCATGGAAAAATACCTCAAAGACACATATGGTGTAACGGTATATCAAGAACAGGTGATGCTCTTGTCGCGTCTTCTTGCCAATTTCACTCGCGGACAAAGTGACACATTGCGTAAAGCAATGGGTAAGAAAATGATTGACAAGATGAACGAACTCAAAGCTCTGTTTATTGAGGGAGGTCAAAAAAATGGGCACGACCCCAAAGTGCTTGAAAAAATATGGGCCGACTGGGAAAAATTTGCATCATATGCATTCAATAAGAGCCACGCAACATGCTATAGTTGGGTTGCATTCCAAACTGCATATCTCAAAGCAAATTACCCAGCCGAATATATGGCGGCAGTATTGAGTCGAAACAGTTCGGATATCACAAAACTTACCGGATTTATGGATGAATGTAAAAAAATGCACATCCCGGTAAAAGGGCCCGATGTAAATGAAAGTTTCAATAAATTCGGGGTAAACAAAAAAGGTGAAATTCGTTTTGGTTTATCAGCGATTAAGGGCGTAGGCGAAAATGTAGTAAAAGATATCATTGCAGCACGCAATGAAGGAGGCCCATTTGAATCAATATATGACTTTGTTGAACGCGTTCCATTATCATCGCTCAATCGTCGCACATTTGAATCACTTGCGTTAGCAGGTGCTTTTGACTGTTTCAGTGGAATAAAACGAGAAGATTTCTTTGAGCGAAACAATAAAGATGAAAGCTTTTCGGAACAAGTTTTAAGATATGGACAATTGTTCCAAAATGCAGCTCAACAACAAAGTGTTTCACTCTTTGGCGATGACGATACATCGCTCAACACTGCAGGACGCCCTGAAATACGCCCAGCAACTGAATGGACCAATGCCGAGAGATTAGAAAAAGAGCGTGATTTAGTAGGAATGTTCTTGTCGGGAAATCCTCTTGATCCGTTCTTTATGGAACTTAACTATGGCTGTAACTCAAGTATTAAAGATAAAGAGAACGCTACTCCTGAAGAGGACAAAGAGCTAACCTTTGGTGGCATGGTGGTTGATTTTCAATCAAAACCCACGAAAAACGGAGGTATGTTTGGTATTTTGAAAATGGAAGACTATACAGGGAGCACCGAAATGAGACTATTCGGACAACAATACATCAGTTTTGCTCAATATGGTATTCCTGGAACACCAATTCTTATTACTGGAAAATTCCAAAAAAAGTTTTATTCAGAAGAACTTCAATTCAACATTACTAACATCAAACTACTTGAAGAAGTTAAGGGGAAATTGTGTTCGGGAATCACGATTAAACTAAACACTCAAATGATTACCCCCAATATGATGGCAATACTCAATGAGCACATGGCATCGACCGCCGAAGACCATCACTCTTTGTCATTCATAATATATGACCCCGAAATTAACCGTTCGGTAAAACTTGCATCAAATAAAACTATTCCATTAAATAAAGAATTGATAAACATTCTTGAAAGCATGGACATTGAATTTATCGTTGAACGACAATAAAATAATCATCAAAATAATTAATCATTAAAAATTTAACTAAAATGGCTTTTACATTTACAGACGAAAACGTAAACGAAATTATCGAATCGGGAAAACCCGTAGTAATTGACTTTTGGGCTACATGGTGCGGACCATGTAAGGCATTAGCTCCTGTCCTTGACGAACTTGCTGAACAATATGAAGGACAAGTTGTAATAGGCAAATACAATGTTGAAGAAGAAAGCGACTTCAGCACCGACCACCGCATTATGTCACTCCCCACTATTTTGTTCTTCAAGAACGGAGAAAAAACATCTATTCGTCTCACTGGTTCTCAATCAAAAGAAACTCTTGAAGAAAAAATCAAAGAACTTATTGCTCTATAACAATCTGTGAAATGAGAAAATTTTCAATAGCAATTATTCTCTCGCTTACATTGGGCTACGCGACAATGTATGCTCAAGGTCTGAAATCGCTTCGCGGGAATTGGGAAGTGGAACGCAGCAACACCCAGCACAAAGAACAGCATGCAGCACAACCCATATATGAAGAAGCTATGAAATATTCAAGTGGGTCCAAGGGAGTAAAGCGCGACATATATAAAGCATATGAATTATATCATGAAGCAGCCGACCTTGGCCATCCACAAGCTCAACATAAAGTGGGAGCATGTTTCTATTATGGCAGTGGCGTAGAGAAAGATTTGAAAAAAGCATTCTTTTATTGGACAAAAGCATCTGAAGCCAATATTGCCGAATCTCATTATGAACTCGGGCGTATGTATTATTATGGCGAAGCTTGCAAACGCAACTACGATACCGCCATTGAACTATTCCGTAAAGCCGAAGCAGCAAATGTAACTGGAGCATATTATATGTTAGGCAAATGTTACCTTGACGGAACAGGCGTTGGCCGAGACAAACAATTGGCTATTGAATATTTTCAAAAAGCAGCCTCTCGTGGCAATCATAATGCAAGATATGAGTTAGAAGAACTTCTCGGTGATTAAACACTCTCATATAAGCAATAAAAAAATGGTGACAAGGCATAATGCCTGTCACCATTTTTATTTATCGTAGTTATATCTATCTTTTAATCTACATTTTTCAAATCATGCCCCATCTGTTCTTTCTTTGTGTGAAGATAGAAACGATTATATTCGTTAGGAGCGATTTCAATAGGTACATTTTCAACGACAGTCAAGCCATATCCTTCAAGACCTATACGCTTTATAGGATTATTGGTCATTAAACGCATTTTGCTAATTCCAAGTGCGCTCAATATTTGCGCACCAACACCATAATCACGCTCATCGGCTTTATGTCCGAGGTGAATATTAGCTTCAACCGTGTCCATACCCTTTTCTTGTAACTTATAGGCTTCTATTTTATCCATCAAACCTATACCTCTACCTTCTTGATTGAGATAGACAACAGCACCGCATCCTTCTTTCTCAATCATCTTCAACGCAGTGTGAAGTTGTTCACCACAATCACATCGCATTGAGCCAAAAATATCGCCAGTAGCACATGATGAGTGCACGCGCACCAATACAGGATTACCCGATTTTACATCACCTTTGATAATCGCAATGTGTTCCAATCCATTGCTTTTTTGACGGAAAGGAATGAGACGGAAATGGCCATATTTAGTGGGCATATCTACCTCACTACCCTTTTCCACAAGCGACTCGCGTTTATGACGATAAGCAATAAGGTCTTTGATTGACACCAGTTTCATGCCCCACTCATCAGCTCGTTGGCGCAATTCAGGAAGACGAGCCATCGAGCCATCATCACTCATTATCTCCATCAAAGCCGCAGCTGGATATAATCCAGCCAATCGTGCTAAATCAACAGCGGCCTCGGTATGTCCAGGACGGCGCAACACACCTTGGTCTTGAGCATACAACGGATTGATGTGGCCAGGACGGCCAAATGTAGCAGGCGTTGATGTTGTATCGGCAAGGGCGCGAATAGTTGCACAACGGTCATTGATTGACACTCCTGTTGAACAACCCTCAAGTTTATCAATAGTAACTGTGAATGGAGTACCTAATATTGATGTATTATCCGATACTTGACGATCAAGTCCTAATTCTTTGCATCGAGAAATTGTTATAGGTGCACATAGTAGCCCACGCGCATTTTTAAGCATAAAGTTCACTTGCTCGGGAGTGATTTTCTCGGCAGCAACAATGATATCGCCCTCATTTTCGCGATCTTCATCATCTACTACAATTATCATTTTACCCTCGGCAAAATCTTTTATTGCTTCTTCTATTGTATCGAGTTGTATATTATTCATTGATATATTATTTATATATTATACAAGCTTATATTTCATTTCTATTTATTAAATCCATTACATCATTATTGATTTTCAACACAGTTTTAATATCACGCAACAATGACGCTTGACCCTTAATTCCTATTATATATAACGGAATTCCTATAGGGAATAATATAATACCCACCCACGACAATTGTTTTATTGTTGAAGGCTGATGTATCCAAAATTTCTTCAAGAATGGATATTGAGATATTTTGTTAATCAACAATTGATTTTTAGAGTTAGATAGGTAGTTTGCTAAATTTTCAAGACACTCATCTATTTCATTTATTTCTTGTCGACTATATCCATCTATCCAATATTCAATATATGATTGACGCTTCGCATGTTTTGAGATAAAGTCATTACATTTTTCATGCAAAACATTTGCCATTTCAATTGCATGAGGAGCATATACATCATCCATCACCACCTCTTTAATATCATAATGGCGTGTTTCATTAATACCTATTAATCGGCGGAAGAAGTTGCGATATGCATCAAGATTAAACAATGCCGAGTCGTGCACTGCCTTATATGTAAAGAATACACCTAAAGGCAATAACACTGCCGAACTCAACCACATACCAGCCCACACAACGATACGACCATCACGAGCCATTTTATATCCGGCATTATCGATAATATAATAGAAAATAAACAGTATTACCGAAATCACCAACGGCGTACCAATACCACCTTTTTTAATAATTGCACCCAATGGCGCACCAATGAAGAAGAAGATGATACAAGCAAACGATAGCGTAAACTTCTTTTGCATCTCAATATCATGACGACGAATCGTCTTGCGCTGATCGTGCATTGAATATGATTTAAACTCATAGTCTTGCTGATGACGCCGTGCTCTATTTTGCGCTTGTATCAAATAGGTGCGTGCATAACTATTCCCTTTGGCAAGTAATAGTGTATCAAGATTTAATGTATCTTTAAGAATAACTTCTCGTTGAGGCACATCAACTAGGGTATGATTTACATAATCCTTGCGATAATATGGCACTCCAAAGTATGGAGCCTCCTTTATATCTTTGGCATAAGATGAGCCTATGCTATCAACCTTTTGATTAACCGAGTCAATTGTTGCTCTCAATTGAGCAATATTCTTACCTACATATTGTTGTTGCATTGTGCTCTCATCCATTCGTTCAAAATTGGCATCAAATGCTACACGAAGCTGCTTTTCGGTAAATGATTCTCGTCGATAAGGCACAAAATTACCTTTTGAAGATGATGACACTCCTCCTTGACTTCTTAATTGCTCAAACTGCTCTCCTTTGTATAATTGCAAAAATAGGTGAGTCTTATCGGCCGAAAAACTCAATTTACCCGAATCAGCCAGTATGATACGCGAATCGTCAAAACCTTTTGACACATCATATATCATCATATCATAAAGCATCCCTGTTTCGGCATCCTTTTGCGCTACATAAAGATTAACTCCGGGAATTTGGTCATAAAATGTTCCTTCAGGAATTTCTACCTCGGGAGACTTCTGTCGCATTGAATACAATAGAGTCCACATCTTAGCTTGTGCCACTGGCAACACATTGTTTTGGAAGAAAAACGCGCCAATGGCTACAACCACCATCAACGCTATCAATGGTCGCATAGTTTTAAATAACGACACACCCGATGCCTTCATCGCCGTGAGTTCAAATCGCTCACCGAGGTTGCCAAAAGTCATCAACGACGCAAGCAATATCGCAAGTGGCAATGCCATAGGCACCATTGTCAATGCTGCATAGAAAAACAATTCGGCAATCACATCAACCGACAATCCTTTACCTACAAGGTCGTCGATATAACGCCACAAAAATTGCATCAATACGATAAAGAGACATATAAAAAATGTCATCATGAACAGAGGCAAAAAGCTCTGCAACATAAATCCATATAGTCTTTTTATTTTAGGCAACTTCATCGGCATGATATTTCAAACTGCAAATTTACTAATTTTTTCTGACAAACTCAACACCACACCCCAACACTACCACTATATCATCTCAACATGCAAATATTTTAGTATATTATACATAAACAAAACGAGCAAACCCTATGGGAATGCTCGTTATATTATTAATTATGCTTCGGGAATTACATCACTACTTTAGTAGCCTTGCTACCTTGAACTTTGATGAATACTCCATTTTGAGGATTAGTCACCTTTACACCTTGAAGGTTGTAGTATTCTTCGGGTGCATTATTGTCAATTTCAACATTTTCTACACCTGCATTTTCATATTTAAATACATAAGTATGAGATGTTTTTCCGTCGATATCGGCATCAACATTTTTCACTGTAATTGTTAAAGTAATTTTCTCTTTATCAAATACTACCGATTTTGTTGCTGATTGTCCCATTACAACTGCTTCAACTTGGTCTTCAGTAGGAAGATCTCCAGGCATACTATATTCATACACATCACTTGAGAAACCGCTAACAGCAACGCCATCAACTTTCAATTCTTTAAGGCGTGAATAATATACAAATTTTACATCGTCGGCCAATAGAGATGTTTTTTCAATCAACGCACCTCTATCCCAATAGTTGCCGCCCGAAATTACGACATTCATCATTGTTGGCTCGCCTGCTCCCTCTACATATTCCAATGGCACAGTGATTTCAGTCCAAGCCTCAGGGACATATAAATTAGCAGGGCGCGACAACTTAAATGCATAATCACATTTAGCAACGAGTTTACCATCGCCTGTAGCATCTATCTTACCAAAGATACCACGAATTTCATTTTCTCTTTCAACCGAAGGCTTACCTTTCTCTCCCACCTTTGATTTAAAAGTACCATTCCACAAATAAGCGATAATATATGAATTTTCGTTATTTGAGTCAATACGCATATATTTACCGGTAATTGCATCGGGTTTATATTTAAATGACACACCGCCATATAAACCTCCATCACATTTATCAACCGATGCTACAGCATACACCCAAGGAGTTCCAAATGTAAGGAATCCTGGAGCAACGCTACCAATGCCTAATGCTCCAACATATATATTTTTCATCACAGCCGAACTTGTACCTGAAGCGAATATAGTTTGTTCTCTAAATATCAACTCTTCTTTTTTGGTCACGCCCATAACTTTTTGATTTACACTTGAGCCAAACCATTCGGCAGGTTCAATTCCTGGACGTTGACGCATGCCTGTAGAAGACCCAAAGGCCTCAGTTGAGCCACTTGAAGTTTTCCAATTTTCAAAGCCAACATTGGGTAACTGTTGTGCAGAAACGATGCTTGATGAAGCAACAACAACTGCACTTAATAAAATTGAGTAAAGTTTTTTCATATCTTATTTTTTTGTTTTATACAATTCAAAAACGATGCAAAGTTATCATTTTTATTGCTAATGACCAAGATATCAACTTAAAAAAAGCCACTATTAATACTAACCGAGGAAAACACAAAATGGGCAACCCTACCCGGATTGCCCATTTCAATTATACAATTTTAATCAAGAATTACATCACAACTTTGCTTGCTTTACCACCTTGAACACGGATAAATACACCATTTTCGGGGTTAGCAACTTTTACACCTTGGAGATTGTAGTAAACAGCCGAACCATTTTCGTTGATTTCAATATTTTCAACGCCCGACTTTTCGTTTGTTGTAAATGTACATTTAATGGGCACTCCATCCCAAAGCACATCGATTAACATATTTACAACGCCATCGGCTGAGATTGTGCCACCTAATGTAACATCAGCAAAAAGTTCTCCACCAAGTAATGCCATGTCATCAACAAAACCTTCGTATGTAGCAACACCATCAGCACCTTTTGTTACTGTTGCACCTTCTACAAGAATATCACCAAGGCTCATTTCTAGCATTGA
>JAZRLP010000002.1:0-4680 GCA_045646905.1 Muribaculaceae bacterium | reverse complement strand
TACAGTACCATCGGCAGCAATTTTGAGGTCAAAACTGTTACCGTTAGCCGAAATCATGTTGATTTCTTTAGAGGCAAGGTCCATTTTGTGGAGACCACCTTTTGTGTTTTGAGAAAACACAACAAATGAACCATCGGGGCTGATAGTTGCTTTGTCAACGCTGACACCTTCGGGAAGCGCTACTTTATCGATAGATTGAATTTCTACCAATTGAGCAAACCCAAGCATGCTTGAACACAACAACATAGCCGAAATGAAAATTTTTTACATAACTGGTAATGATTTGTTGGTTAGTTAAAATGGTTAATTGTAAATACTATAATGTTGAATTATAATAATTCAAATATATATATTGCGAAGTTATTAAATAAATTTTGAAAAATTACCTCATAAGAGATAAAATAATTTAACGATTTTTAATTTATTAACACTTAATTTGTGTGTTGGATATTAAAGTAGGTATAATTAACGGGCAACCCGCTGTGGATTGCCCGTTGATATGAGTTGCTTTGATTACTGAAAATATCATTTTTCAGCGATTAAAGCGTGATATACAATTCTTATTTTACATAGAGTTTTGATGCTTTTTCGCCTTGAACTTTGATGAATACACCACCTTGTGGATTTTCAACTTTTATACCTTGTAGGTTGTAATAAATAGCTGGTGTTGTGTCATCGGCTTCGATACCTTCTACGCCCGAGGTGTTTTTAAGGAATGCTGTAGGGTAAGAAGTTTTAGCAGCTTCAACTGTTACTTCTATAGGTTGAGCACCTTGATAGTCGGGGTGAGCAAATTCTACAGTATAATCACCAGCTTCAACATTCATAAACACGAATGCTCCGTTGTAGTTAATATCGGTTTTGTAAGTACCCACTACTTCGCCATCTTTTTTGAGTGTTACATCAACATCGTTGAGTGGAGCAAATTTGTCGGGAGTTTTTGGGTTATATACATATAAGTCATGTACAAGAGGGTTAGTGTCGTCGCGCACGATACCATAGATGTTGCCAGTTTCTTCTTTTTCCCACATGAAATAATCGGCAACACCACGAGCATAGTCGTGACCTTCAACGCGGTCAACATCAAAGTTCATAGCGCGGTGGCGAGCAGGTTGATAGGTGTGGAAATAACCTTCTACCAAGTAACCAGGCACAGAGTGTCCCAATACGATGTAGTCACCAGTATTAATTTTTACATTTCCGTCGGCAACAAGGTTATCATACATAGTCCATTGAGTGTGACGATCTTGAATGCGTTGATCCCAGCCTGTGTTACAAAGAGCCAAGCAGTCGTTACCATTTGCACCACGATTTGTGCGATAAAGGAATGCGAGGTAGTTGATGGCTTGAGCATCGGCATTACCGGCGTTTGAGTGAATAGAAATAAACACATCAAACATGTTGGATTCAACCTCTTCGGCAATTTCTACCAAGTTGCGGCTGAAATCGTTGCCCGAGTCGGGGTCAACACCATTCACCCAAGCAAATGGATAAGGACCATTTTTAACGCGACTCATCACTACGCCTTGACTCAAATCGAGAGCTGCACCTATGCGATTGGGATTTTCGTTTTCTTGGTTGAGTTCGGGGTCAAATGGGCAACCATAGTCAATCAATTTATAGAGCATTGAAAGCCCCTTTTCGAGGTTGGTATTTGACTCAAAGAAGTCGGTTGTATCGGGATCTTCGTCGTTAATAGGATAGTGTCCTATTGTGGGCATATGACGGTTATTAGCGCCACCCCATGAGCCGTGACCAGGGTTAATGTATATGCGCACATCTTCGGGGAAGAAGTCTTGTGCATTAGCACCTACTGACAAAAGCGCCATTGATGCTGCAAGTAATATTTTATTGAGTTTCATAACGCTTTAATTTTTATCGAGTGATGTTAATAATAAATAGTTCGCCTGCAGGAGTGGTATATGAAATTTTGTCACCTGCATTAGTTATAGATGGGAATAGAGCCAATGAAGCATCTTCGGTGAGGTCTTGTTTCACTTTACCGTCGGCCGAAATAGCGATGATGCGTGAAGCATAAATTTCGTGTCCATTATCACGGTCATACATACCCACTACTGTGTTGTTGTCATACCAGCGAGGAGCGTGGATTGCTCCTATGTAAACGGGGTTTGAACCATCGATATTTGCTACATAGCAACCACCTGACGCGAGGTAGTAAGCCACGCGAGTGCCGTCGGGTGAAACTGATGGCCACATATAACTATTACCAGTAGTGCCGTTAGGTGAAATCACTTTACCATCGATGCAAAGTTGGCCATAGCGAATAGAAGCAACAGGCATTGTCACTTTAGCTTCACCACCGTTGAGGTTTTTAGCAGTAAGTTTTTCTGAATTAACAGCGATAACATTGTTGTCGATCAAAGCTGCGCCTTGAAGATCGCGACAGAAAGGCACGATAGTTGATTCAACCTTGCGATTGAAATCAAAAGCCTTGAGGGCTATTTGGCGCATGCGGTTAGCATTTACGCGAGGTTCGCGATACACAACCATTGAGCCATCGGCCGAGATTTTGAGGTCGTGCATAATACCTGTTTCAGAAATTGTTGTTACTGCTTTAGAAGCGAGATTGAGGCAATGAATACCTGCTTTTTCATTTTGGTCGATTACTACGAAATCGCCATTAGGACTGATAGTGGCTTTTCCCACTGTTACACCTTCGGGGAGCGCAACCTTTTCGATTGATTGCACATTGAGAAGTTGAGCATAACCCAACACCCCCGAGCATAACAATAGTGCCGAAAAGAGGATTTTTTTCATAAATGTGATATTATTAGTTTGTAATTATTTGTTTTTAGGGGAAAATTGCCTGGAAATTAGGCATTTGAGATAGGAGTAAATGTTTATTTCATTGGCATTTAAGGGTTAAAATGAAGTTAGCAATAAATATAATTTCTCTAAATTATGAATTTTAATTGATACAATCGCAATTTTAACAACTTTTTAACAAAAGGAACCATCTCCTAAAACCAGTGGGTAAAAGCTGATGTGGAATGTTGTCGCGCGTTCTTATGGAAATGAGTGTTCTTTTTGTCAAAAAATACACATGAAGTTAGTCGCAAAAAAAGCGAGCAACCCATGTGGATTGCTCGCTCAATATTAGTAGAGATTAAAGAGTTAGAAAATTCTCAACACTCAATTGCCTCGGTCGAGCCTACGGCGAGCTAAAGGTTCTCAACTCTCAATTTTCAACTCTCAATTTACTTGATGTAAACTTTTGGCGATAATGGGGGTTGAAAAACCACTCGGCTCGCTCCTTGTGAGAGTCAAACCAAGTGGTCTAATATGAGGATTAAATGATGTTTACCGAAGCCGGTTGCGACCGATAGAACAGCCAAAGCCAAGAATCAACGGCACATCATCTATAAAAATTAATATTTTTGCATGTATTCTTGCCAATCATTAGGATACAATCGTTTAATTCTTTTGATCATAAAATCGGGAATAGGTTCTTTAGAATAATCTAATCCTTTTTCTTTTAAAAAATCTATAATTTTGAGTTTGAATTTATATTCTTCAGAATCTAAAGGTAAATCAATTTTACGCAAAATATATAATATATTTTCTTTGTCCTTTGTAAAAGGATTAAGATACTCCTTGTCATATTTTGCGCCATGCTCTAGAAGAAATAGTGCAACATTCATATGTTCTGTAAGCAATGATTTCCTAAGAGGATCTGTATCATAGTCTCTATCTGGTGTAAAATTTATATCTGCTCCATAATCCATTAAAACCTTAATTTTTTCTATTTCTCCAGATGAAGCGGCTTCCTCCATAGCACTATTTCTTAGTGGGTGAACAATATTACCATTTTTATTAACCCCTTTTGTCACAGAGTTTGGGTTGCCTCCAAAATCCATAAGTAATTTTAATATTTCAACACTAATTTTTTTATATTTACAAGCTTTTATAACTGGATTATAGCCACTTCTGTTAATTGTATCTACATATAAATTAGGATTAGCACCTAATTCCAATAATTTTTTTACGGATTTTATATTGTTTTGATATGTAGCGATTGAGAGCATAGACTCCCCATATTTTTGTTCTTGATAATTAACCGGTATTTTCTTTTCTAATATTTGATAACGAATTTCAGCAGTATCTGCATCACGGACAGCCTTAGCTAAATCCCAAGCTGGAGTATCTTTGAAAATCCTATAATCGGAAGCAAGATATTCATGGGGTTCTGTAAAACTATTATATACTAAAGTTAAGAATATAATAGACCAATACAAAACATATAGTGATAAAGCTATTTTAATTATTCGCAAAATATTTTTTTTTACATTCATGATTTTAATATGTCGAGCAAGTTGTGGTCATGGCTTTTGATAGTTGCCTTTTGCAAATTTAATGAATTTAATTTCAAGAATATCAACAATGATATGATAAAATGCTTTTTTTTGAAGAAAATTGAAATTTGCTCCAAATTTATGCTCTATTTATAAAAATTGAGTACAAAAAGTGTTCCCAATTTGTTCCCAATTTTAGGGTAATATTGTAAGTGCTTGAATATTAGTTAAAGAGAAATGATGAATTTATCCCAGTCAGAGGCCGTTCCGTCGGTTTTGAATGCTTTAACGAATAGTCTTTTTCGAGCATTTCCCAATCCACTCTTGCTTAAATTGACCAATTTTGTAATTTCGGTTGGGGTAAATT
>JAZRLP010000001.1:0-59670 GCA_045646905.1 Muribaculaceae bacterium | reverse complement strand
CGTGAGGGTTCCACCTCTTCCCATTCCGAACAGAGAAGTTAAACCTCACCGCGCCGATGGTACTGCGAAAGTGGGAGAGTAGGTCACCGCCCCCTATCCAAGAGAGCCTCGATTCAGTAATGAGTCGAGGCTTTTTGTTTTTATATACTGGGTTTGTGATGTGAGAATGAGGTCTTTGTTTTATATATTATGAATGTGTGAAGATGAACTATTGGTGATATAATGGTGTTTAAGTGGGAAATATGTAAATATGGATGGATTTCCTACTCACGGGGTTATATTAAGGTTTGTTACTGGAATTAGTGCTTTCCTATCTAAAATGGGTGTATCTAATTATCCTATTCTGGAGGAGCTTATTTATGTGGTTATAATAATACTTTTATCATTAACTCTCGGATGGGTGGTGCGTTTGGTTGTGCTATTTTTCATTAAGCGAGTGATAAGGTTAAGAAAGTTTGAAATTGGCCAGGAACTTATAAAACAGAAGATTTTTTCAAAAGTAAGTAATATTGTTCCTCCTGCTGTTTTGTTGGGATTGATTTCGTTTGCGTTTGTTTCTAATGATTCACTGATTTTAAGATCGTTTATTGTCTTGATAAAAATATCGTTATCTTTAACGATAGGCGTGGCTATTAGTGCTATTCTTAATTTTATGTGGAATAGTTATGACAATCGTAGGAATGACAAAAATCATCCATTGCGAGGAGTTTTAATTGTTGCCCAAGGATTAGTGTGGATTGTGATAGCGATTATTACGGTGTCAAATTTATTGGGCAAATCACCAACAGTGTTGCTTACGGGACTCGGAGCTTTTGCTGCTGCGTTAATGTTGATATTTAAGGATAGTATATTGGGCTTTGTGGCAGGTGTGCAGTTGTCGCAAAATGACATGTTGCGAGTGGGCGATTGGATTATAGTGCCGTCAACAATCGCGAATGGAATTGTAGAAGATGTGTCATTGACTGTGGTGAAAATTAGGAATTGGGATAATACATTGGTAATGTTGCCTCCATATACTTTAGTGTCAACTTCATTCCAAAATTGGCGCGGAATGGTGGAGTCAAATGTGTGGCTTATTTCACAAAATGTGATTATTGATGTGAGGTCGGTAGTGAATAGTAGTGAGGTGTTGGAGACTGAAATTCTTGAAAAACATTCACAACTTAAAGAATTTATAGAAAATAATAGCCGTTATCAAGGAGGGATAGTGGGAGTAAATGGTACAAATGAAACAAATTTAGGACTATATAGAGCTTATTTATGCACTTACCTCATAACTCATCCTATGGTGTCGAAACATCATCAAATGTTTGTAACATTGCTCGATTCAACTCCAAAAGGGCAACCATTGCAAATATATTGTTATGCAGCTACTACCGATTGGGCTATTTATGAGGCAGTGAAAAGCGAGATTATGGAGCATGCGATTGCTATTGCTCTACAATTTAAGTTGTTGATATATAGCGAGATGCTGTGATGTTATTTGCTGGGGTTAAATAGTGTTGTTGAGCAAAAGTAACTTATCTTTCAACTTGCGATATTCTTTTGAGGCAAGGTAATCTTCTATAGCATCGGCATGGCGATGGTTGTGCAAGTCGGTGCCAATAAAGTCAACTAATCCTTTTTCAATTAATTCCATTGCAATGCGTTTTTCTTCTTTTCCGTAATATCCGGCGATACTCAATAGGTTGAGTTGGAGTTTGGTCCCTGTGCTATGGATAGCATTATAACGCTCTTTTTTGCCATAATAATACATATATCGCTCGGGGTGTGCAAGAATGGGCTTGTAGCCTTTAACCTTTATATCAAATAATAGTTGGTCAAGATTCCATGGCTCTTGAATGAATGAATTTTCAACAAGAAGGTAATTGCTGGGCATAGGCACTACGATACCGTCATTGAGATGAGATAGGAATAGCTCGTCGATGCGATATTCGGCCGAATGGGTTATGTCAATGTCGATGCCTGCTGCGGTGAGTTTTTCTTTTACGGCAGTTAAGGCGTTTGACATAGTTTGAGGAGTGTTTTCAAATGACGCTTGAGTAACGTGAGGCGTTGCGATAATGCGTGTGATACCCCAACTTTGCATGCGTTGAATTAATTCAACCGAAGTGTCAACATCGGGTGAACCATCATCGATTCCTGGTAAGATATGGCAATGAATATCGGTGTTGAAACAAAGTTGTATGGGTTCTGATTTTTTCTTGAAAAAATTAAACATTATCGATTGATTTTAGTTGTTGAAAATCTATTACAAAATTAATTCTTTTCAAGAACAAAAAAAAATTACGGAAAAATTTCTTTATACCAAAATAAATATATTACTTTGTGTTATTAATATAAATTAATATAATAACACGATTTAATAGAAGATAAATATAAATCTTCCCAAACTAAATTTTAATGATCATGGAATCACGAAAACTAAAAATTAGAGATTTGACGCTTCGCGATGGTCAACAATCGCTTTTTGCAACGCGTCTTAATCAAGCAAACATCGACAAACTATTGCCTTTGTATGAAAATGCAGGTTTTTATGCAATGGAAGTGTGGGGTGGAGCAGTGCCCGACTCGGTGATGCGTTATCTTGATGAATCACCATGGAACCGATTGCGTAGTGTTGATGCTGTGATGAAGGGAAAATCATTGCTTACAGCATTGTCACGTGGTCGTAATCTATTTGGATATGTTCCTTATCCCGATACTGTGCTTGAAGGTTTCTATAAAAAAGCAATTTCAAATGGGTTGAATGTGATGCGTATTTTCGATGCGCTCAATGATATTGACAACGTAAAAGAATCAATTCGTCTCATTAATGAACTTGGAGGAATTCCTGATGGTGCAGTATGTTATACTGTTGACCCCAAAGAGGATGCTCCTGCCCCAGTAGAACAACCTAAACAAGGCTTCTTTGCTCGCTTGTTTGGCAAAAAGGCTGAAGTAGTTGCTGCAGAGCCCGAAAAAATCTTTACCGATGAGTATTTCGTTGGCAAAGCAAAAGAGATGGAAGCTCTCGGTGCAAAGATTATTACATTGAAAGATATGGCGGGATTGGTTAACCCATCACGCGCAGCATCAATCATTTCAAAATTGAAAGCTGCAGTGAAAGTTCCCGTTGACTTCCACACTCACTGTACTCCAGGTTATGGTCTTGCTTCATCGGTAATGGCTATCTTGAACGGTGTAGATATTCTTGACACTAACATTTGGTGGTTTGGTGGTGGCTCTGCTGCTCCAGCAATTGAGTTGGTTTATCTCTTTGCTCAAAAATTGGGCGTTGAAATTGAAGCCGATATGGAAGTGGTAGGGCAAATCCGTAATCAACTCCTTGAAGCTCGTCAATCACTCAAAGACTTTGACCTTGGTAAATTACCAAAACCATTCGACCCACTTAAAGATAAACTTCCTGCTGAAATCGAAGCACAACTCGATAAAGCTGTTGCTGCAGCTAAAGCAAACAAGGAACAAGAATTGCTTGATGCTTGTCATGCAATCGAAGAATACTTTGGATTCCCAAAACCAAACGAATTGGTTAAAAATGCCGAAGTTCCTGGTGGTATGTACTCTAATATGGTGGCTCAACTTAAAGCCCTTCAAGCCGAAGACTTGCTTGATGATGCTATGCGCTTGATTCCAAAGGTGCGTCGCGATGCAGGTCTTGTTCCATTGGTAACTCCTACAAGCCAAATCGTGGGTTCGCAAGCAGTGTTTGTTGCTCTTGACCGCAAAAAAGGTAACGCCGATTATTCAAACCTTTCTAATCAATTCATTTCATTGATTAAGGGTGAATATGGTAAAACTCCTGTCCCTGTTGACCCTGCATTCCGTCAACAAATTACAGGTGATGCAACCGAGCGTCCTTATGATGTGTCAAAATATAAGAAACCCGAAAACCCAACTCTTGATGACCTTGGTGGCGTGAAGTTGGCTTCAAATACCGAAGAAATGTTGTTGCTTGAATTGTTGCCTAATGTGGCAAATGGATTCCTCCGCAAACGCCGTGCAGAAGAAAACAAAGCAACTCAACCAGTAGCTCCAGTAGAAGAAAAAGTTGTAGAAGCAGCTGCTCCTATCACTGGCGAAGTATTGAAAGCTCCTATGGGTGGTCGCATTGTTTCAATCAAAGCTAAACCTGGCGACAAGATTGCTAAAGGTGAAGTAATTCTTGTTTACGAAGCAATGAAGATGGAAAATGATGTGGTAGCTGAAAAGGATCTTGTAATTAAACGCATCCTTGTTAACCCTGACCAAGTGGTTAATGCCGATGAAGCAATGGTTGAATTTATTGATGCTGCCGACGCTGCAGCTCAAGATATCACTGCCGGTGCCGAAGCAGATGCACCTGTGACTGGTGAGGTTCTTAAAGCTCCAATGGGTGGTAAAGTTATTTCTATCAATGTAAAGCCTGGCGATAAAGTAGCCAAGGGTGGTGTATTGCTTGTGTATGAAGCAATGAAGATGGAAAATGATGTTGTTGCCGAAAAAGATGTAACAGTGAAACGCATCTTTGTGCAACCCGATGAAGTTGTTGGTGCCGATGCTCCATTGATGGAATTTGAATAAAAGATTCAAAACATAATATCGGAAAGAGAAGTCATTGAGGTGGCTTCTCTTTTTGTTATTATACTGATTAGAATGGCTTAAAATGGAGAGAAATTGAAAAAATATAAAAAAAGAATGCGAATAACTTTGCCAATCAAAGAATAATGCGTAAATTTGCAAGCCATTACGAATGATCGCCTTACCAGCGTGACTTTATTAATAACTTTGATTAATTAAAAAAACAAAAAATAAAATGAAAAAAGATCTTCATCCTTCAACCTATCGCGAAGTAGCATTCAAAGATATGTCAAACGAGGAAGTATTTATTACTCGTTCAACTGTAGCCGCTAAAGAAACAATCGAAGTTGATGGCGTTACTTATCCTCTCGTAAAACTTGAAATCACTAGCTCATCTCACCCATTCTTCACTGGTAAACAAAAATTGGTTGACACAGCTGGTCGCGTTGATAAGTTCATGAGCCGCTACGGTGCGCGTCGCAAAAAATAATTTTAGAATTATATCTAAAAAACTCCCAGACCATATTAGTTTGGGAGTTTTTTTATATAGAAAAGGGACTACGCATCATTGCATAGTCCCTCTAATTATTTTTACTTGTAACTTTTTTTCAAGAGCGCTTATTTGAGATTTTCTCTCACTCGCCCAAGGTATTGCTTCATTGCTTCAGAGTCGCGATTTTTGACAATATCTTGAAGTTGCGATAGTTTCTCCTGAATTTGCTCCAATTGGTGAGGCGTGTTTGGGTTAAATAAAATTTCGCTCAATAGGTAGTCATCTTCGCTCATCAATCCATGAGCAATAGCCATATGTCGCTTGAAGGTTGTCCCAGGCGCATCTTGGTGTTTCATAATGCTCGCAAACACAAGAGTTGACGCAAATGGGATAGAGAGTGAGTAGGCAATAGTTTCATCGTGCTCTTTGAATGTGTATTCCTCAATATGCAAGTGTAGTTCGTTGTATAAATCTTTGAAAAACACTTTGCCGAGGTGGTCACTTTCGGCGATGATGATAGCATTTTCGCTACTGAGATTGCTCAATGAGGCAAATGTGGGGCCAAACATTGGGTGGGTGCTCACAAATGGGTGGCCACATGTAGCATAAAACTCGGGTAGCCCAGTTTTTACCGATGCAATGTCGCTCAAAATGCAATTTTTAGGCACATGAGGCATAATGGTTTTAAACGCATCAATAGTGTATTTTACTGTGGCCGCATTGATAACCAATTCGGGCGCAAACTCATCTATTTCATCAAGTGAACTAAATCGTAGAGTATTGAATGTGAAGCGTAGGCGTTGTGGGTCGGTGTCATAAACAGCTACTTCATGTTTAAATGAAAGAATGTCGCAGAAAAACGACCCCATTTTGCCGGCTCCTATTATTAGAATTTTCATGATGAATTGATGCTTATTTTTGGTTAAGGATTACGATTTGTTGACGCACCGATTCTTCGTGGATAGCAGCAAGCACGGCTTTCATAAATTCACTGCTCATACCCATTTCCTCTGCGAGTTTTACGCGTGATTGTATAATATCGTCGTAGCGTGTGGCTTGTACTACTGGCATACGATGTTCTTTCTTGAATTGTCCAATTTCGCGCGACACACGCATGCGTTTGTTAAGAACTTCGAGCAATTCATTATCGAGAGCATCGATTTGTTGACGAAGTAGTGATAGGCTTTCGGTAGTGTGTGAACCTTCGCGTAGCACAAGTGTGTTAATGACAAAATTGAGCACATCGGGAGTGATTTGTTGGCTCTTATCGCTCCATGCGCAGTCGGGGTCACAATGACTTTCAATAATAAGACCATCAAACCCCATGTCAAGCGCTTGTTGCGAGATCGATGAAACGAGTTCACGCTTGCCACCAATGTGACTGGGATCACAAATAATAGGAAGGTTAGGCATGCGACGGCGCAACTCAATAGGTATGTGCCATTGAGGTAGATTGCGATATAAATGTTTGCCATAGGCCGAAAAACCGCGATGAATAGCTCCTATGCGACGAATGCCAGCATTGTAGATGCGTTGCATTGCTCCAATCCATAATTCAAGGTCGGGGTTAACTGGATTTTTGATAAGAACTGGCACATCGGCATGGGCTTCTTGAAGAGCATCGGCAATTTCTTGCATAGCAAATGGATTAGCAGAGGTGCGAGCCCCAATCCAAAGGATGTCAATGCCAGCAGCAAGTGCTTCTTCTACATGTTGTTTTGTCGCCACTTCGGTTGAAGTGTACATGCCAGTGAGTTCTTTAACTTTTTTGAGCCATTGAAGGCCTTCGGCTCCAACTCCTTCAAAGCCTCCAGGTTTAGTGCGTGGCTTCCATATTCCAGCACGGAAAATTTTCACACCATTAGCAGCAAGTTCGGTTGCAGTCTTAATAACTTGTTCTTCGGTTTCAGCACTGCATGGGCCGGCAATAATTAGTGGTTTTTGAATATCAATGCCGTCGAGTACGATAGGTTGTAGGTCTTTCATTGTTATATGTTTTTTTGTTATTTCTATTTGTTGTTCATTTCACGAATGCGGTCGAGAGCACGGCGCATATTTTCTTCGGTAGCGCAAAGCGATATGCGAATGTAGCGTTCACCATTGCTGCCGAAAATAAATCCGGGAGTAATAAACACTCGAGCATCGTATAGCACTTTGTCGGCAAGAGTTTCGCTCGAAGTTATATCATCGGGAATGCGTCCCCAAAGGAATAGACCTCGTTGAGAAGGGTCGAAAGTACATCCAAGTTCGGTCATAATCTCCTCGGCTACATTGCGACGAGAACGATATACTTTGTTGAGTGTTGTGTACCACTCTTTGTCAACATCAAGAGCTTTAACGGTTGCAAGCATTACGGGCTTGAATAATCCCGAATCGATATTTGTTTTTACTTTCAATATCCAACTGATAAATGTGGGATTTGATGCCAACATCCCAACTCGCCATCCTGCCATGTTGTGCGATTTGCTCATTGAATTCATTTCAATTGCGATATCTTTAGCACCCTCTACTTGTAGAATGCTCATGGGCTCATCGTTGAGGATGAAACTATATGGGTTGTCATTGACAATGACAATGTTGTGACGACGGCCAAAATCAATTATTTTTTGGTACAAGTCAAGCGTCGCAGGAGTTCCAGTAGGCATATGTGGGTAATTAATCCACATGAGTTTAATGCGCTCGAGAGGGAGTTTTTCTAATGCATCAAAGTCGGGGTACCAACCATTTTCTTCGGTGAGGTCATAGTTGAAAATTTCGGCTTGAGCCAATCGGCTCACCGATGAATATGTAGGATATGCCGGATTAGGTATCAATACACCATCACCAGGGTTTAAGAATGCGAGTGAAACATGGAGAATCCCCTCTTTAGAACCAATAAGAGGTTGTATCTCGGTATCGGGATTAAGTTCCACTCCATACCAACGATTATACCAGCGTGCAAACGCTTGACGCAGTTGTGGAATACCCACATAGGGTTGGTAACTGTGGTTTGACTCCACTTGGGCTTCGGCACATAGCGTGTCGATAACATCTTTGTGAGGAGGACGATCGGGGCCACCTATGCCGAGTGAGATAATGTCGGCACCTTGAGCATTGAGTTGTGCCACTTCACTGAGTTTTTTTGAGAAGTAGTATTCTTGTACTTCAGAAACGCGTTGTGCAGGTATGATATTCATCTTAAATTTCGTTTTTACATTCAACATATTCACCAAGAATTTTCAAATCATTAAGTAGAGGACGCACAGCATCGATTGATTGATGATAGCGCACATAACTATCAAAAGTTAGGTCGATATAGAAGCGATATTCCCATTCGCGACCTATGATGGGCAATGATTGTATTTTTGATAGATTGATGTCGTAGAAAGAGAAAATAGTCAATACTTTTGATAAAGCACCGTTGGTGTGGGGGAGAGTGAACATTATTGATGACTTATTTATTTTCTCCTCGCGTGGGCGCATTTCACTTGCCAATAGAGGATCGGCAATAATGAGGAAACGAGTGAAATTGCGTTTGTTGGTTTCGATGCCACGTTCAAGTATGTTCAATCCATATAGATTGGCTGCATATTCGCCACACACAGCAGCATGTCCCATTAATTTATGATCGGCAATTTCTTGAGCGCTACCAGCAGTGTCAAATTTCTCAATCATTTTGAGATTGGGGTGTTGGCGAAAGAATTGCTCACATTGCATCAAAGCCATGGGGTGAGAATTTACCTCCGATAATTCATCGATTGATTGTCCAGGTAGGGCAGCAAGCACATGAGAGATGTGCATTTTGTGTTCACCAACGATTTGCATATTGCTTTGACGCAATAGTTCGTGATTGGGCAGAATGCTACCAGCAATAGTATTTTCGATTGCAACGATACCCAACAATGACGCATCGCATCCCATGCGTTGAAACAATTCGGTAAAAGAGTCGCAAGGGATTGTAGTGATTTCTTCATCATTGAAATAAGCTCTTGCGGCTGCATCATGATAGCACCCGGCCACGCCTTGAATTGTTACTCTTTTTTCCATTGTTATCAATTTTATTATTATAAAAAGAAAAAGTCCCGCAATATTACGGGACTTTATATTATTATTAATTCATATAATCAATTATAAGATGTTATGCACATAAAATCCCGTTCTTATTTTTTGCAAAATAAAAATAAAAGAAATAATAATATGCATAAAATCGAGTCATGTCGTTCTTTTGTTGCGATTACGAGACAAAAGTAGTAATTAGTTTTTAATTGACAAATAAAAACAACAAAAAATTACCAAAAGGGATAATTTTTTTACTTTATGACAAAAAGAGAACTATTGTTGTATTGGGGCAATAATTTCTCTTAAATCCAGTTTTAGTTGTTTAATTTTTTCTCATCAACAAAAATAACAACGGCTACTGAAATTTCGGTAGCCGTTGTTGTGTTATTATAAAACCTATAATATTTTATTTCTTTGTCAATGGAGAGTAGTCGCGTGAGTAGCGAAGCATTTGTTCGATGTAGCCTTCGCCGTAGGTAATTTTTACATCGGTGATTTCGCCATTGGCATCTTTTTCGAGAGTGTAGATTGGGTTTACAAAACCGCGATAAGGTGCGATGTTGAGTGATGCGTAACGGTCGAGCACTTCTTTGTGAAGTTGTGGGTCAACTTTTACAGCATATTTTTCAACCAATACGCGTCCGGCTTCGTAGTCACCTTCACTCTTGATGCGTTGAATTTCGGCAAGTTGTTTTCCGAAGATTTCGCGCAATTTGTCGTAATCGTTAATCTTGATATATGTTTCACCATTGATTTTAGTGAGTTCTACCACATTTTCGGCTTTACCCATTTCGTAAGCCCATTCAGCGATGAGTTTACGGTTGCGCATATGTGCTTCTTCTACATCTTTGCCTGGCTCGATGCGCATGAGCTGAGTCATCATACCATTGAGCAAGTATTTGTAGTATTCGGCTTTGTAAGCATCTTTGTTATCGAGCAACCCGAGTTCAACCAATTTGGGGTCGGCAAGGTAGTAGAGCGCAAAGAGGTCGGCGCGAGTTTCTTCGAGAGTAGAGCCATGAGCTTTGAGAGCATCGGGGTCAACACCAGGAAGAAGTTTGCCACTACCATGACCAAGACATTCGTGGAGGTCGGTGTGGAGGTTGTCGGTGATGAAGAGATATTTGTTCATCAATTCGCGAGTTTCTTCGTCGATAACAAATTCTTCGTTGAAACCATTGCCATGCGACGCTTCATCGTAGGCTTGAGTGATATTTTCGATTGTCACTGATTTTGAACCATGAGCAGCACGAATCCAGTTGGCGTTAGGGAGGTTGATGCCGATAGGAGTAGCAGGATAAGCGTCGCCCGATAGGATTGCAGCAGTGATAACTTTAGCCGATACACCTTTTACCTCTTCTTTGCGGAAACGAGGGTCGGTAGGAGCATTGTCTTCAAACCATTGAGCGTTTTCGCTGATGATTTCAGTGCGTTTTGATGCTTCAACATTTTTGAAGTTTACGATTGATTCCCAAGCACCCTTCATGCCGAGTGGGTCGCCGTAGCTTTCAATAAAGCCATTGATGAAGTCAACTTGTGAAGTAGTGTCGTTAACCCAAAGGATTGAGTATTCGTCAAAGGTGCGAAGGTCGCCGCTGTTGTAATATGAGATGAGCGATTCGATAACTTTGCGTTGAGCATCGTTTTCGGCATATTTAGCTGCTTCAGTGAGGTTTTCAACGATGCGAACGATTGCGTCGTTGTACATACCACCCACTTTGTAAACTTGCTCAACAACTTTGCCGTTTTCTTTAACCAAACGAGAGTTTAATCCATAAGAGATAGGGGTTGAGTCGTTAGGATTTTTGACAGTAGCATAATAAGCGTCAACTTCGGCTTGTGTGATGCTGTCGTAGTAGTTACAAGCCGATGTAGTGATGAGGTCTTGACCTTCGGCTTGGTTCACGCGTTTAGCCATGAAGGTGGGGTCAAATATCACCTTCTTGAGAATTTCAAGATTAGCAGGTTGCTTGTCGGCAGGTAGTGCATTTACTTGTGCTGTGAAAAACTCTTGAGAGAACTCGGGAGTGAATTTGTCGCATGAGTAGTGGTGGTGAACACCATTGGCAAACCACACAAGTTTCAAATATTTTTCAAATGCTTTGAAATCGTTGCTCTCTTTGTCGCCATTGTAGTTTTGATATATGTTCTCAAGAAGAGTACGAATTTCGAGGTTGTATTTGCAGTTTTGATCGGTGAGGATGTCGCGTCCCACGATAGCAGCCTCCGATAGATAATAGATGAGCTTCTTTTGTTGAAGTGTGAGGTTTTCAAACTCGGGTACTTTATAACGAAGCACCTCAATATCGGCAAATCGATCAACTACATAGTTGAATTCTTGTTCTTGAGCCATATCGTTGCAAGAAGTTAATGAAAGAGCGATTAATGCTCCTGGAATGATTTTTTTGAAAATTGACATAAGTATGATGTATTAATGTTATTCTACATAAAGAATAAGCCCTTTGAGATATTCCCCTTCGGGGTGATAGATATTGATAGGGTGGTCGGCTGGTTGGGTGAGTTGATGTAGAATTCTCACTTTGCGACGCGATTGAGCGGCAGCCGAGAATACTGCAAGGCGGAACTGATCTTTATTCACAGCTTGTGAGCATGAGAATGTAAACAAGATGCCACCCGAACTGATTTTCTCAAAGGCTTTTGCATTGAGTCGTTGATAACCACGAAGGGCATTCTTCAACGCGCTACGATGCTTGGCAAATGCTGGAGGATCGAGCACGATGAGGTCGTAGCTGTCTTTTTCCATTGAATCGAGGAATTTGAATGCATCTTCGGCATATGATTTATGTCGAGCATCACCAGGGAAGTTTAATTCTACATTGGCATCGGTGAGCTTAATAGCCTTTGCCGAACTATCAACCGAGTGAACCAACTCGGCACCACCTCGCATTGCGTAGAAAGAAAATCCACCAGTGTAACAAAACATGTTTAACACACGGCGACCATGGGCAAAATGTTCAAGCAGACTGCGATTGTCGCGTTGGTCAACAAAGAAGCCAGTCTTTTGTCCTTTGAGCCAATCGACATGGAATTTCAACCCGTTTTCGATAGCCACATTAGTCTCAAAACCACCAATAAGATAATCGTTTTGAGGGTCGAGTTGAGCCTTATAGGGGAGAGTGGTTTCTGATTTATAATATACATTCTTGATTTCAATACCATCGAGGGCCACGAGTGCATTGGCTATCTCGGTGCGAGCAAAGTGCATACCTGGTGAGTGTGCTTGAACCACGGCAGTATTGCCATAGATGTCCACAATGAGGCCTGGGAGAAAGTCGCCTTCGCCATGTACAAGTCGGTAAGCATTGTTGTCTTCGCGATTAAGACGCAATGCTTTGCGTAGTTTTAAGGCTTCGGCAAGGCGTGTAGCGAAGAATTCTTGATTAATCGCAGTTGTGCCAAAATCAAGAATGCGCACCATGATGCTACCTATTTGGTAATGTCCCACACCTATATGTCGGCCATCATTGGTGACAACATCTACAATGTCGCCCTCCTCAAGATTATTGGGCATTGAGGCTATTGCCCCCGAAAATACCCAAGGATGAAATCGATTGAGAGAATCTTCTTTACCTCGTTTGAGAGTTATGATAGGGTTGCTCATGAGCTATTAATTATTTTATAAAGAATCGGTATATATCGTTGGCATTGGCATAAATTAGTAATGCAAAGAGTAGTCCCATACCCACCATTTGAGCATATTCAAGGAATTTTTCGCTTGGTTTGCGACGAGTGATGATTTCGTAGAGAGTAAACAACACATGGCCACCATCAAGCGCTGGTATAGGAAGAATGTTCATAAATGCCAATATTACTGAAAGGAACGCTGTGATGTTCCAAAATTTAAACCAACTCCAACTTTCGGGGAATAAGTCGCCAATAGCACCAAATCCACCAAGGCTTTGAGCTCCTTCAGAGGTGAATAAATATTTGAGCGAACTCACATAAGTAACCATCTGGTTGCATCCCATTTCAATTCCTTTAGGAATGGCTTGGAAGAAATTATATTCGATAGTCTTTGTTGGGTAGATGTCGGTGATTTGTTTGAGTTGAATACCCACTTTCCCAGCATCAGAAGGGGTTATTTTAACCGACAAAGGTTGACCATTGCGAATCACGCCCATTTCTACCTCTTTGCCTTTGTTCTTTAATAATTCGGCAGTAAATTCGGTAAATGAAGGTGTTGTAACACCTGCCACCGACACCAATTGGTCATCGGCTTTAAGTCCAGCCTTTTCGGCAGCTTCGCCATTTACCACTTTTGCGATATGCACGGGTAGGCGATAACCTAAAAATCCTTTCTCATCATTTAATTGGAAAATGAAATTGTCGGGAATGGCAATGTTTACTGAGTCTTTCCCGTTGCGAAGCACTGTTACAGTTTTTGCTTCCACCATCTTCATGATGTGGTCGTGGTCGGCAGCATCAATTTTTTCGCCATCGGCAAGCAAGGGGATATCGCCATTTTGGAATCCTATTTTCTTGGCTGTATCAACATATTCAAAGCCTGCAGTTGCTTTATCAAATTCGATATATTGCTCACCCCAAGTGAATGCAATACCAGCGTAGATGACAATAGCAAGGATGAAGTTGAACAACACACCACCCACCATCACGAGCAAGCGTTGCCAAGCTGGTTTGGTGCGGAACTCCCAAGGTTGAGGCTCGGCCGAGAGTTTTGATGCATCTTGAGTTTCATCAATCATACCTGCAATTTGCACATATCCACCAAGGGGTAACCAACCGATACCATACTCGGTGTCGCGCCAAGTGGCTTTTTCGCTTTTGGGTGCGTCATCGGCAGGTTGTGATGCTTCTTTTTTGTCTTTGAAGAACGACCATTTTTTAGTCTTGGGATTATACTTTACGAGATAAAACCAAGGGTTGAAAAATAAAAAGAACTTGTCAACTCTAATGCCAAAAATGCGAGCAAAGATATAATGCCCAAATTCGTGAATGATAACAAGCAACGATAGTGCGGCTACTAATTGGCCGGCTTTAAGAAGAAATGCTTCCATTAAAATTTCATTTGTTTAACGAGCGACTCGGCATATTGGCGTGTCGCAGAATTAGTATTAACATAATCATTATAAGAGGGCGATGCAATAAAAGGCATCTTCTCTAACGATTGTTGAATTATCTTATAAATGTCGAGGAACCCTATTTGTTCACGAAGGAATGCTGCAACGGCAATCTCGTTGGCTGCATTAATGATGCAAGCCGAGTTGCCACCTTTCTCAAGTGCATAATAACTCAAGTTGATGCCGGGGAAACGATTGGTGTCGGGCGCTTCAAATGTGAGGTTGGCATAATCCGAGAGTTGTAAACCTCGTTCAGCCGTTGCCAATCGAGTAGCATCGCCAAGGGCATAGCGAATAGGAAGGTGCATGTCGGGGATGCCAAGTTGGGCTTTTACTGCACCATCGACAAATTCCACCATTGAATGTATAATCGATTGTGGATGCACAACTGCCTCTATGCGATTTGCTTCTATACCAAACAGCCAATGCGCCTCAATGATTTCAAACGCTTTGTTGAGCATTGTCGCTGAGTCGATTGTGATTTTTGCTCCCATATCCCAGTTTGGGTGGCGAAGCGCATCTTTCACAGTCACACTTTTTAATCGTTCGGCTTCAAAAGTGCGGAATGGACCACCCGATGCTGTGATGATGAGTTTTTTAATCGATTGAGGGTCTTCTCCCACAAGGCATTGATATATGGCCGAGTGTTCCGAATCGACAGGGATAACCTTTGACTTTGACTCTTTGAGGAGATTTGTGACCAATTCACCTGCCACAACAAGAGTTTCTTTATTGGCAAGAGCGATATCTTTACCCGCTTTTATTGCGCTGATAGTAGGTGCTAATCCACTATAACCCACAGTAGCAGTTACTGCCGTATCAACGCAATCAAGAGTCATTGCGTCGGCAATGGCTTGTGCGCCAGCTGCTGTTTTGATGCCATGAGGAGCTAATGCTTCTTGCAATTGTGCATATTTGCTTTCGTCGGCAATAATGGCATATTGGGGACGGCATTTTAGCGCTTGTTCAATGAGTTGTTCCACTTTTGAACCAGCAACAAGCACAGTAGCAGTAAATCTATCGGGATACTCGGCAATGATGTCGAGAGTTTGTGTGCCGATTGACCCAGTAGAGCCTAAAACAGCGATGTTTTTATGTTGAATAGCTTCGTTTAATTTCATAATATGGCTAATATAAACCAAAATGCAAATTTAGCGAAATTTATTCAATCATTCAACATTCAATTACTTAATAAATGATAAGAGAAAGAGGAAAATGAAATCTTAATTTTTGATATTCAAATAACCTTAGTCAATTAATGCAAAAAAACAGATAGGCAAATGAGCCTACCTGTTATATGTTTAATCTTTTTGCCTTGATATTACAAAGCAGGGAGTGGGATTAATTGCCGTAGTTGTAAGTTTTGATAACTTCACCAACAGAGGTTTCACCAGAAACGCTAACTTTTGATTTTTTAATTTCAACCTTTCCCTTCCATGTATTTTGTTTAGATTGATGCATTTCATATACAGCATCACAAGCAGCAATTACTTCTTTGTCCTTTTCAGATGTTGTATAGTTTTCGCCAAGGGTGTTTTTGATTGCTTCATTATATTCTGCAATACCAAAAAGTGCATCAAACGCATCAGAGCCAGAAGCAGAAAGGTTTCCATTAGCAGAATAAACGATGAGACCTGGTTCATCTTCTTCAGAACATGATGTGAAGTTTAACGCCATTGTCATAGTGATGACAACGAGGAGAATAGTTTTCCAAAAATTTTGAACTTTCATAAATTTAGTTTTTTAATATTAATATTAGGGTTAGATATCTATTGTAGCAGTTCTAATAAAATGATTCTCACATGTGATGATGTAGCAAAGATAAATAAATTTTGTAAAATACAAATGAAGAATAGGAAAAGTAATGCTAAGAAACGAAAGATTATCACTATTTGATTATTTCTTTTTTCTCCTCTTTCATTTTCTCTCTTTTTGAACATTGTGGAGCGATTATGCGTTATGTGGGTAATTAACGATTTGAAATATTTGTTTAATTAAAATCTACAAAACTATGAAGAAGAATTTATTGTTAGTGATGGCTGTCGTTGGTGTGGCGATGGTGTTGCCAAGTGTAGCGATGGCGCAAGATGATGATTATGTAGTGGTTGAGGAAGATGTAACCATTGTTGACATGAGTCAATGCAAAGACATCTATCATTCATCGTGGAAAGACAACTGGTTTATGCAAATGGGTGCTGGCATGAATCTCCCCATGTTAGAAAATTATCTGCCCGATGGAACCGAAAAACGCCACATCACAGCTGCCTATAATATGGGCTTTGGTAAGTGGATGACTCCCTATCTTGGATGGCGCATGAGTGCCCTTTATGGTGCAATTCATTGGGATAACAATGTGTATAGCAAGGCAAAGTATGTCAACGCCAATTTCGACTTAATGTGGGATATGTTTAACTCGGTGGGTGGAGTGAACTCTGATAGAGTGTTTAGCATCGTGCCATTTGTGGGGCTTGGTGGTACTTACACTTGGGATTTTAGTCCTAACACTCCAGCTATTCGCACCTCTTATGGCGACAAGCCCAATCAATGGACATTGCCCGTTTCGGCCGGGTTGCAAATGCGTTTCCGCCTATGTCAATATGCCGATTTCTTTATCGAAGGTCGAGCTCAATTCTATGGCGACAATTTCAATAATTGTGCCTATGGCGATCCTGTAGATGTGAATATTACAGCGATAGGTGGTTTCTCAATTAATTTTGGCGGTCGCAACTATAAAGCATACAATCCTTGTGGCGACCTCGGATATATTGCAAGTCTTAATGACCAAGTGAACGATCTACGCGCATCGCTTGCTGTGTGCAGTGCTGCTCTTGCCGATGCCGAAGCGCAACTTCCATGCCCCGAAGTGAAACCTGCTCCGGTTGCAAAACCTGCTCCAGCCAAAGATGCAATTTTACTTTCAACAGTGCGTTTTGCTCGTAACTCGGCTGTGATTACCGACACCGAAATGGTAAATGTGTATAATGTCGCTGAATGGTTGATGGAAAATCCCAAGCAAAAAATTGTAATCAAAGGGTATGCCGATGAACAAACAGGCACAAGCGACTATAATATGAATCTTTCACGCCAACGCGCTCAAAATGTGCTCGATGCATTGGTCGATTATGGTGTAAATGCTTCTCGCTTGTCTATCCAAGCCGAAGGCAGTAGTTCACAACTCTATGATACCAACGACTGGAACCGTATCGTTATCTTTGCCCCAGCTAAATAGTGTATAGAGCAACAACAATAGCATAATAAAGGAGGTGTATCGAAATTCAAACGACACACCTCCCTCTTTATGACTTGTTTTGTCTATACGACTTATTTCTTACTTCCAGTTTTTAATAATCTTTGTCACGGTTTTTGTTACATTGGCCGAGGCAAAGTCGTGTTGCATAGCCACTTCGAGTGGCACTTTTTCTTCAAGGATAGGGTAGATGCCTGCAAATCCCATTGCATTGAGTTCGTCGCAAGGCTCTACACAACCACCAATGGCTACTGTGGGAATTCCTGCTTTTTTAGCGCGAGCAAGCACTCCGGCAGCAGTTTTTCCTTTGGGCGTTTGGAAATCCACCTTACCCTCGCCAGTGATAACGAGGTCGGCATCGGCTATGCGATTGTTGAAATCGATAGCATCGAGCACCATTTCCACACCACTACGCAATGAGCCGTTGAGGAATGCACGGAATGCACCACCCATGCCACCTGCAGCACCTGCACCAGCCACGGGAACGATATCTATTCCATATTTTTGTTCAATAACTTTGGCAAACGATGCCATACCTTTGTCGAGCGACTCAACCATTTCGGGCGATGCACCTTTTTGTGGGGCAAACACATATGCTGCACCTATAGGGCCACAGAAAGGGGTGTCAACATCACATGCAATAGTGAATGTCGATTCTCGCACCTCGGTAGGCACTTGCGAGTCATCGATTTGCGCAATGTCACCAAGTATTCCACCACAACAACGCTCTATCTCGTTACCTTGAGCATCTACAAATTTAAATCCGAGCGCTTGCAACATACCTGTGCCAGCATCATTGGTTGCACTGCCACCTATTCCCACAAGGAAATTGCGACAGCCTCGTTTCATGGCATCGAGAATCATTTCGCCGGTGCCAAAGGTTGATGTTTTTGAAGGGTTGCGCTCCTCAACTGCGATTAGGGGCAATCCGCTTGCCGATGCCATTTCAATGATAGCAGTAGTGCTGGCTATGCCATATGTGGCAGCAACAGGCGCATCGAGTGGACCTTTTACATCGATAGTGATAAGTGAGCCCCCAAGAGCATCAACTACAGCATCAACAGTGCCTTCGCCACCATCAGCAACATTTATTTCGATTACTTCGCAATCGGGATATATTTCATGCACTCCACGAGCAGCACTTTCAGCAACATCTTTTGATGAGAGTGAGCCCTTGAATGAATCAGATGCAACTACAATTTTTTTCATGTTGAGTATATTGTTTTTCGTGATATATTTAGCCAATAAACATATATGTGAGTACTGTTCCCATAGCGAGAATGAAACCAACGAGAGTTTCGTAGGGGATAAGTTTCAATCGTTGATTTACACTCATACCCATTGTTCCGCCTGTAGCATGGAAGAATGAACCATGGGGTAGGTGATCGAGCACTGTTGCACCCGAGTTGACCATTGCTGCTCCCCACACTGCAGTAACACCGGCAGCCATAATAGCTTCGCCAAACGATGCCGAAGCTATTGTTGCTCCAGCTGTAGATGAGGCTGTAGCAGCCGACATAATAGCACCCGATATTGGAGCCATAAATGTGCCACCATTGGCAAAGCCCGAGAGAGCATCAACCAGTACATCTTTAATAGCTGATGCTTTTATAATACCTGCAATAGTGCCTGTTCCAACAAGCAAAATTGCGATGCCCGACATCTTTTCAAGGCCATATGCAATACATGAACCTGCTTTTTTGTAATATCCAGTAGTGATAATTCCCACAATACCTCCCACGGGTAGCGCAATCATAGGGTCAACAACGATGTCGCATATAGGCCGAAGAGCCATGAGCGCGATTGTTACGATAGGACCGGCAAGACTTGCCCATAATGATGGCAAATTTTCTTCGTTATCTTCTTGATCACCTTCGGCTGTCATCAAATCTTTTTTAGGAATCATAGGCACGATGAGAAACACCACGACAAGCAATCCCACAACGGCAGGAATGATGTTGGCCATCATTACATCGGGTAGTGGTGCACCAAAGTTTTCGGCAGCAATGATAGTGTTAGGGTTGGGAGAGATAATATTACCACATTTACCACCGCCCACAAGTGCGATGAGTAATTTTGTGCGAGAGAGATTTAGTTTGCAACCACTTATGATGGCAATAGGAGCGATAGTGATAACAGCCACATCGATAAATACCCCCATTGCAGTCAATATCATTGCCGATAGAGCAAGGGCAAGGAAGATAAATCGTTGACCAAGAGCCTTTATGATGCTATGAGCGATGCGTGAGGCAGCACCTGTTTTGACGAGCATACCGGTGAGCACACCAGCAGCAATAATACGCACAATGGCAGGGGTAATATCCTTCACACCTGCAATCATTTCGGTTACGGTTGTTTCGAGCCCCCATCCGGCAAGCAACCCACCGGTCACTGCTCCTATGATGAGACTATAAACAGGAGAAACTTTTTTAATAATTAATACGATTGATAACACAAGCCCTATAAGAGCAGCAAGAGCACTGTTCATTGTTTTTTATGTTTGATTTAAAGTTAAAAATCTATATGTTAGAAATTGCTTACAAAGATAATATAAAGAATTGATAATTGATAGTAGTAGATTGATAATTTAAAAGTGAAAAAAGAAAAAGGAGAAATGAAATTCCATTCTCCATTCTAATTGTATCCGGTGCAGAAGCATTGCACTTTACCCACGGGGAGCACACCTTCGAGTTTTACGGGGATGCGCTTTGAGTCGGTAGTAATCCATGCATCCATATCGTCGGAGGTCTTTTTGCCACCATCCGAAGTGAATGTGAAACTGATGTGATAGCAATTGTATGACTTATTGTCGTAAGCCACATTTTCGGTGCCATGATATTTAATGGTGAGTAACTCTTTGCGTTTGCCCGAGAATATGGTTAATTTCATTACTTGATTTTTCTTCATACTATTATAGTTGAGCGCACGCATATAATAGTAAACACTCAACATATCAACGGTGGTGCCGGTAGTTGATATGATATGCTCTTTTTTAGTGCCTTTAGCCTCATCTTCATCGCGTTTGATGCGAGTGCAATAGCCCAACACTTTGTTGCCACTACGCGAATATTTCACGATGTCGTGTTTGAATTCGCCACCCTCGTGAGCCTTCTTTTCGTAGAACATGGGAAGGAATCCCGCTTTTTTGATGATGCCATTGAGCGTGTCGCGCACGGTATAAAACTTGTCGGCCCAGGGGTCAGAACGAGCAGTGAGTTTGGTTATATAATTATCCCCCTTGTTGGTGATCGTTAATGTTGCAGTACCGGCTTGTTTATTCACAAGCCCCCATTTATACATTACTTTATAATTAACCTTTTCATTGTTGAACGAAATTTCGTTGGCACTCAATGAAAGAGAGATGAAACCTATAATAAGAGATAAAAGATATTTCATAATTTGAGATAAATAGTTGAGTTTTTATTAAAAGACTCAATAATGCAATATAAGTTTAATCAACTGCAATTTTTGTGCAAAAATACATCTTTTTCTGTGAAAAGGAAAGGTGAAATGATGGAAAATTATAGAGATACCGCGCGCCATGTCCAAGAAATAAATTAGACAGAATGGGCAGAATTACATAATTATAAAAATAAAAGCTATCGAGTTTTGATGCTCGATAGCTTTGTTTATAGTCAATTGGACAAAAGACAGAATGAACAAAATGTGCAGAATGACAGAATATAGTTTTTTAAGCGCCAGCCTTTTGTCTTTTTGTTGGAAATATCTAATTCTTTACTATCTCTTTGCGGGTAGTGCCGTCGCTATATTTCACGATGTTGATGCCTGGGGTTGGTTCGCTCAATAGGCGGCCATGAATGTCATAACGACTAACTTCAATAGCATTATCAATAGCAATATTTTCAACTCCTGCTGCATCTATTTCAAATGTGCCGATGTAATTATTCAAAACCTCTCCATCGGCTGATTTTACCAACACTTTATAATAATACACACCATCTTCAAAGCCGTCAATTGACAATTCGAGAGTTGTTGACATTGGTATTATCTTCCCTGTTGCATCATAGTGAGTCGTTGCAACCAATTGCGTCATCGTGATATCGGAATATACTGTTACATCATACTTAGTAGCACCCTCAATAGTTGGGATTTCAAATGTCGCATTTTTTTCTTGAGTAGAAACCGTTGCTTCCGACACCTCATGCACTTGTGTAAATTTGTGCCATTCATCGGCAAGAGCATAATCAATCAAACTCCCCTCAGGTATCATCAATAAAGCCCTATAACTATCATTATTTTCATCCCCTCCAAACACAGCACCGTCACAAGTAGGAGGAACAGCACAATGACTCATTATTAATCTTAAACCACAGTTTACAAACGCCTTGGAGCCAATCGTGGTTACGGAATTGGGGATTGTTACCGAGGTCAAGCCGGTGCATCTATAGAACGCACTGTTACCAATCGAGGTGACAAAATAATGACAATAACACTGCAAACAATTATAACTGCAATAACAACTTTAATAACTTGGTTATTGAGTAAAAAATATTTATTCCCACAGTTATTAAAATTTGGGGAATGGATAAAGGAAAGGAAAAAAGAAAATGAAAAACACAATGTAAATTTGAAAAAAGAATTAACCGATTTAACTGACAAATCAAACGATGTTTATGAAAATCAAATTAATTTTTTAATGCAACAGGTAAAACAGTTGGAAAATGAACTAATTGAGTACCAAAAGCAATTAGAATAATTTAGAAGTAAAATTTTAGAACTAAATAACAACTTATACCACAAATCATTAACGATTGGTAAATTGTGACAATACTGTTGCAAAAACGAAGAATGTAAAATGCGAATCTACTGTGATGACGAATTTTGTAAACTATAATTTTTATACTATTTAATACGATTCTTTTATTCTATTTTTAATTTATCTTTTATTTATTTTATTATGTTTTTATTGGTGGTTACATCGAGCAGGTGTGACCATTTTTTTTATATAGGGGGGGTAGGTTAAAAATTATTGTTGTATTGCTCCAAATCGGCATTAACCTTTGCGTACAAAAAAAATGAAATTTCAAAGTTTTTGAATCATAAAAATAACCCAATAATCACTGTTATCATTATAAAAAACATAAACAACATTCCAAAAAACTGTATAGTTGTTTTTGTATTCCATTTATTTTTATTTCCCATTTTTTACTCCTTTCTTATTAATTGTTTTTTATACTATAAATATACTACTTTTTCTCAAAATAACCAAAAAAATACCAATTTTTTTACTAAAAATTACTCATTTTTTTCAATGTGTAAACTATTTATATATAAAAGGTTATAACAAAATAACCTATGAAAAAATAATAACAAAAAAATAGTTAAAAAAGATGAGTAACACACAAAAAAAATTGAAAATGCCGAAACAATCGGCCGAGATTTATTTATAAATTATTTAACTGAAAAGGGTGTATTTGACATTGAAAAATGCACACAATTTTCACCATTCGATTTAATGGATAACATCGATGATGAAAATAAAAAAGCGGTTGAAATAAAATTTCGTTGCTTTCTTAATAAGAGAGATGCGAAAATAGCCAATTCATTGATAATCTTCCATCTATCTCACCGTGAAACACTCTCACTTGCCGTGAAACATACATTTCACGCAATAAAAAACATTAAATTATTTTCATAATTCATTGATTTTTAACTAAATTTGCACATAGCGCATTTCTCTTATTAAGAGAGAACACATTATTCTTGTATGCGAAATATGTTAATTGCTGACACGGTACTTCGAGCCACTACCTCCTTGCTATAATCTCACCACACACAAAAATATTTCTGTCATTCAACCCATTCTGCCATTCTGTTCATAATTCGCCCATGGGAGTAAAAATGTATGAACTATGCATTATGAATTGAATTTTACTTTTTGCCAAAAGTTCACAAAAAGTATTACATAATTTCCATATAATATTGGTTGGCATTATCTTTGTAACATTATAGAGTGAATTTTAACCACTATATTAAAACATTATGTCGATTTATGTGATTTTTGGCATTATTGCCCTTGCGAGTTACTTAGTGCAAGCTCGCTTAAATAGTAAGTTTGAAAAGTATTCTAAAGAGGCTATCCCCAACGGATTGCGTGGATGTGATGTGGCGCAACGCATGTTGGCTCAATATGGGCTTCACGATGTGAGAGTGACACAAGTGGGTGGTCGCTTGACCGACCATTATAACCCAACTGACAAAACTGTCAACCTCAGCCCCGAGGTGTATAATGGAAATAGTGTGGCAGCTGCTGCAGTTGCTGCTCACGAATGTGGACACGCAGTGCAACACGCCACTGCCTATTCGTTCCTCACATTGCGCTCAAAGATGGTGCCTGTGGTGAGTTTTGCATCAAAAGTTATGCCTTGGTTGTTGCTCGCAGGGATTTTCACTATTGAAACATTTCCACAACTGATGCTTGGAGGTATTATCTTGTTTGCATCAACAACATTGTTCAGTTTCGTTACATTGCCAGTAGAGATTGATGCATCGCGTAGAGCATTGGCTTGGCTCAACTCGGCTCGCATCACCGACTATGCCACTCACGACCATGCCAAAGATGCATTAAAAAGTGCTGCTTATACCTATGTTGTTGCTGCTCTCGGCTCACTTGCAACACTTGTATATTATATTTTAATCTTCACATCGCGTAGAGATTAATAAACTTTTAGGGGGATTTTATTAAATCCCCTAATATTTTTGTAACTTTGCAGTTCATTATAAAGCAAAAACGATTAGAAACTAAATAAAATGGCACAAAAACCATCAATCCCTAAAGGAACTCGCGACTTTTCGCCAATAGAAATGGCGCGTCGTAACTATATTTTTGACACAATTCGTGAAGTATTTAAACTATATGGCTTCAAACAAATCGAAACTCCTGCCATGGAAAACCTATCAACTTTGATGGGCAAATATGGCGAAGAGGGTGATAAATTGTTGTTCAAAATACTCAATTCGGGCGATTTCTTGCGTGGAGCCGATAAATCGCTTGTGGAGAATGATGACTATGTGCATCTAACATCACAAATCAGCGAAAAGGGTCTTCGCTATGACCTCACAGTGCCTTTTGCTCGCTATGTGGTGCAACATCGCAATGAATTGCAATTCCCATTCAAACGATTCCAAATCCAACCAGTGTGGCGTGCCGACCGTCCTCAAAAAGGTCGTTATCGCGAATTTTATCAATGCGATGCCGATGTGGTGGGTAGCGACTCGTTGGTAAATGAAATTGAACTTTTGCAATTGGTTGACGAGGTATTCAGCCGATTGAAAATTAATATCACAATCAAACTCAATAACCGCAAGGTGCTTGCTGGTATTGCCGAGTTGATAGGTGCTCCCGAAAAGATAATTGACATTACAGTAGCAATCGACAAGATTGACAAGATAGGAATCGAAAATGTGAATGCCGAGTTGCGTGAACGAGGTTTGAGCGAAGAAGCAATTGCTACTTTGCAACCTATCCTTGCTATCGATGGTACTATAAGCCAACGACTCGAACAACTCGAATCATTGCTCGCAACATCAGAGGTAGGCGCTCTCGGTGTGAAAGAATTGCGCGAAGTAGTGGCTGGTGTTGAGGCATTGGGCTTGCGCGCTACACTCGACCTCGATGTATCGCTTGCTCGTGGATTGAACTATTACACCGGTACAATCATTGAGGTTAAAGCCCAAGATGTTCAGATAGGTAGTATCACAGGTGGGGGTCGTTATGATAACTTGACAGGCGTATTTGGGTTGAATGGCGTGTCGGGCGTGGGTATCTCATTTGGTGCCGACCGCATTTATGATGTGCTCAACACTCTTGATCTTTACCCCGAAGAGGCTAAAGACTCTACTCGTGTGATGTTTACCAACTTTGGTGTGGCTGAAGCCGCAGCATCGATGAAAATGCTCAAAGAGTTGCGTAATGCTGGTGTCGCAGCCGAAATTTATCCTGATGCATCAAAGATGAAAAAGCAAATGGGGTATGCCGATAACCTCGCCATTCCATTTGTGGCAATCGTGGGTGAAACCGAAATGGAGCAAAACAAAATGATGCTCAAAAATATGACCACTGGCGAACAATTGCTTGTGAGCGTAGAAGAAGCAATCGAAATTTTAAAGAAATAACCATCAAAAAGTATATAGATGATGAAGAAGATATTAGCATCAATATTGGTGATATGCGCACTCTTTGGTGCATCAACTGCCAATGCCCAATTGCGATATGGTATAATCGCAGGAGCAAGTTTTAATGACCTTCATTTTAAACAAGATCTCATTAAGGTTGATGGCGAAGTGGGTTATTCGGCTGGTGGATTCTCTGAAATAATGTTTCCAGGTATAGGCTTCGGTATGGACTTCGGGTTGATGTATTCACAACGCGGAGCTACTTTACATTTAGGAGATAAGAAAGTGTGGGCTTCTGACGGATATGGTAATGAACGAGTTTATCTTCATTGCATTGAAATACCTATTAATTTGCGATTCAAATTTCATCATTTAAATGGATTTGAAGACTATTTAGCTCCATTCCTATTTGCCGGTCCTTCATTTACAATTCAAGCCGGACATAATGATATAGGTGCACTTGATTTTTCGGGTGGAGATGTGGGCCTACAAGTGGGTGTAGGTGCCGAAATATTCAAACATTGGCAACTTTCGGGTAGTTACAACTGGGGGATGTCATACTCTCTCAAAACAAAAAAACTTGATGATTTCAGCGCACAAAACCGCTCGTGGAATATCCGCTTAGCATATTTGTTCTAAACGATTGAAATAAAAATATAATAGGGTAGAAGGAGAAAACCTTTTACCCTATTTTTTTATAACTCGTTATAAGAGGGGATGTCGGGGAGAAATTTGTAGGAGTGGTTTTCAAAGTCGATGTGGCAACAGTAATGGTTGAGTCCATTTGACACGATGAGGTAGGGGGCTTGAAAAACCATATTATAGCGCACGATTTGGTCAAATGTCTTTTGTGAAATTTTTACCGAAGGGGCTTTATATTCAATGATGACAAGAGGCTTTGCCGATGAGTTATATACAACGGTGTCGCTACGGCGAGAGGTGCCATTGAGCGATAATGCCACTTCGTTAGCCATTAATCCTGCAGGGTATTCTTTGTGGTCGATGAGAAACGCTACAAAATGTTGACGCACCCACTCTTCGGGAGTTAATGCCACAAATTTGCCACGCAGACGGTCAAAAATTTGTTGTGAACCATCGGCAGCCGTTGTTACATTAATATTATATTGTGGAAGATTGAGTGGAGTCATTATAATTTTGTAGAGATAATAAATTTGTGTAAATTTACACAATAATTTTGAGTATAGCAAAATCACAAGTAAATGGCAGCACCATCGTTAACATTTGAAAGTTTAAAATCACAGTTGGCAAAGCGTCAATATGCTCCTATCTATCTTCTTCATGGCGAGGAGGGGTATTATATTGATGAATTGGTTAAAATCTTTGAGCAGATACTTCCTGTCGAAGAACGCGACTTTAACATGTACACGATGTATGCACCCGAAGTGTCAATCGACACGGTGATGGATGCTTGCCGACGATATCCCATGATGTCGGAGTATCAGGTTGTGATCCTCAAAGAGGCTCAAGCAATCAACGCTGCCTCGCTCAACCGATTGCATCTATATGCTTCGCAACCGTCGATGACTACTATTCTTGTGATATGTTGTCGTGGAGCCGTAGCAAAAGCAAAGGATCTCGTTGCTGAGATTAAAAAGAATAACGGTGTGGTGTTTCTTGCTGAAAAAATTAAAGAGTATAATGCGATAAATTATATCAGTTCATACATCAAAATTAAGAAGATGAACGCCGAGCAAAAGTCGCTCGAAATGTTGCGCGACTACATTGGCACCGATTTGTCGCGTTTATATAATGAGATTGATAAGTTGCACCTCGTTCTTGGTGACAACGCGATGATTACGCCCGAAAGTATTGAGCGAAATATTGGTGTCAGTAAGGATTATAACAGTTTTGAACTCATTGATGCCTTGGCACAAAAAGATGCACTTAAGGCATATAATATAATTGAATATTTTCGTCAAAATCCAAAGAATAATGCCACGCCGAAAATTATTCCGTTTATCTTTGGGTATTTTTCCGATCTCTTGGTCCTTTATTTTACCAAAGACAAGTCAGAGGCTAATCTTATGTCGTTGGTAGGTGCTAAGTGGCCTGTACATTTTGCTAAATACAAGCATGGCATGAAAAACTATAATGCTTACCAAGTGATAGAGATTATTGCCGCAATAAGAGATTTTGACGCTAAAAGTAAAGGGATAGATAGCCGTCAAGATCAATATGATTTATTGAAAGACTTGATATTTCACATACTATCGGCTCCCGGCGATATAAGTTTTTAAAAGGAAATCTCGGGAGTGATTATAATCATAGTCGAGGATATTAAAAAGGCTATTAAGATTGTCTTAATAGCCTTTTCTATTGTAAATGTATAGTTTCATTAGTCGTAAACTTCTTCGATAGTGGTGGCAGTTGAGTCGGAATCTTCCGATTTGTCAACGATAGGATTTTTGTAAACAATAGCATCCTCGTCGATTGTAAATTTATCGGAGCGTTTATATGGTAACTTTTTATTGTTATATACTTTGCTCATGAAATTTTTACAAATGGGGAGAGCAGTATATGCCCCGGCACGATTGAGGTGAATATAAGCAACTTCACCACCTACCCAAGCACCAAATACGAGTTTGGGTGTGAATCCCATAAACCACCCGTCGGCGTTGTGGTCGGTAGTCCCTGTTTTGCCACCGATACTTGCATTTAAAGAGCCCATAGCGCGACCTGTACCATTTTGAACAACACTTTTAAGCGTTTCGAGCATGCGCGCATATCCGTTTTTGGTCATCGCATGAGATGAACGAGGCGCGAACGATGCGATAGTGTTGCCATCGCGGTCGGCAATGCGTGTCACCATCATTGCTGCCGATGAGAATCCTTGGTTGGCAAATGCCGAATATCCCACACACATCTCTTTCAAAGGAACTTCGCACGAACCGAGAGCAATGGTTTTAGTATTTCTAATGTTGCTTTTGGTTAATCCTTGAGCACCCATTTGGTCAATCATGCGTTGAGTACCAATAGAGTGAATGAGCCATGCCGATGCACCGTTGTGAGATTTTGTTAGGGCTGTTTTTAATGGAATTGAACCTGGGCCAGAGCCTTTAGGATTCCAAGTGGGTGATGAACATGAAACCTCATCGCTTGGGTCGAGGTCAAGATCTTCGATTGCTGCAGCATAGAGATATGGCTTGGCGGTAGAACCTATTTGACGACGACCAGTTGAAACCATGTCATATTTGAAATACTTAAAGTCAACGCCTCCCACATATGCTTTTATGTGGCCGTTGTTGGCATCCATGGCCATAAATCCAGCACGAAGGAATTGTTTATAATAGAGTATAGAGTCATAGGGTGTCATTGTTACATCTTGAGTGCCTTTGTAACTAAACACAGTCATCTCAACAGGTGTGTTGAACTCTTCAAGTATTTCCTCATGAGATTTGCCCGCTTTTTTGCCAATGCGATATCTGTCACTATGGCGTATTGATGTGTTGACAAGGCGGTCAATATCAGCTTTGGTCAAATGCCCATGAGTGCTATATAACTTATATTTGTTTTTATAACGGTTTGTGCCAAATTCACTTTGGAGTTTTTTTAAATGTCCCTCTAAAGCATCTTCGGCATATTTTTGCATACGAGAGTCGAGAGTGGTATATATGCGTAAGCCATCATGATATAGGTCGTAGCCATTTTTCTCACACCAGCCATATAGCGGATCATCGGCCCATGAGGTAGAGTCGGCGCGATATTGCTTAATGTTCCACGATGAGTAGTTGCTGCGTTGAGGTTCCTTTGCCGATAGATATCGTCGTAGCTCTTCGCGGAAATAGGGGGCAATACCATCGTTGTGGCTTTGTGGACGATGAAAGTCAACCTCCAAGGGCTTCTCTTTTAGTTTGTCGTATTCTTCTTGAGTTAAATAACCAGCCACAACCATTTGGTGAAGAACGACATTGCGACGGTCGCGAGTGCGCTCGTTGTGGCGTATGGGGTTGAAATAAGATGGGTTTTTTACCATACCCACGAGTGTTGCGGCCTCTTCGATGGTGAGGTCGGCAGGTTTTTTACCAAAATACACATGTGCAGCCGATTTAACACCTACTGCATTGTAAAGGAAATCAAATTGGTTGAGATACATCTTTATTATCTCATCTTTTGAGTAATATCGTTCGAGTTTAAGAGCAATCATCCATTCAACGGGTTTCTGCATTGCTCGTCTGAAACTATTTTCGGCTGGTTGTTGAGTATATACTTGTTTTGCTAATTGTTGGGTTATGGTTGAGGCACCACCTGCACTTTTTTGTCCAAGCAATCCTCGCTTTACAATAGCGCGCATGAGAGCACGAGCATCAATGCCCGAGTGAGAGTAGAATCGCACATCTTCGGTAGCTACAAGTGCTTCGACCATGTGTTGAGGTATCTCTTCCATGCCCGAATATACACGATTGCCCGACCCAGTATAGTATCGACCCATTTCTTCGCCATCGGCCGAGTATATAAATGATGCATATTTGTCATTGGGATTGGTGATGTCTTCAATCGAGGGCATATATCCTATAATCCCATTGTAAATGAGAATCATAAACAAGAGCACAAAGCCCACAATAGACCCAAAAGCTATCCACATGAATTTTACGATTTGGTCTTTGCGTAGTGTTGACTTCTTTGTGGCACTATTTTTTCGTTTGATGTTATTCATATTGATAAAAATAAAGCAATGATAGTGATTTAATATGATATTAGACCTATGAAACAGTTGAAAGATTAATCATAAACATCTTCAACGGTTGTTGTAGCTTCGTTATTTGATTCTTTAGGACCGTTATATATCGGTTTCTTGTAAACAACTGCATCTTCAAACTCGGCAAATTTGTCACTGCGCTTGTATGGTAATGTCTTGTCGCTATATACTTTCGACATAAAGCGTTTGCAAATTGGTAGAGCTGTGCGTCCACCAATCATGTTGAGGTGGATAAATTTGTTTTCACCACCTACCCAAGCGCCAAATACGAGTTTTGGGGTGAAGCCCATAAACCATCCATCGGCGTTAAAGTCGGTTGTGCCAGTTTTGCCTCCCATCGCGGCACCTAATGAACTCATCGAGCGACCTGTACCATTTTTAACCACGCTTTGCAATGTTTCAAGCATGCGAGCATATCCGTTTTTAGATAGCGCTTGTTCTTGGCGAGGATTAAATTGGGCTATAACATTTCCGTTGCTATCGGTAATTTTTGTTACCATCATAGCCTCAGAAGTGAAACCTTGGTTGGCAAATGCCGAATACCCCACACACATCTCTTTTAATGTTATTTCGCATGAGCCAAGAGCGATTGTGTGGTCAACTTTAATGTTTTCTTTAACGATACCTTGTAACCCCATTTGGTCAATCATGCGTTCGGGGCCAAGTTCATACATAAGGCCTGCCGATGCACCATTGTGTGATTTGGTTAACGCCCATTTTAGAGGCATCGCACCATAGCCACTACCACGAGGTTTCCACACAGGAGAGTAGGTCTTTATGCGGTCGTTAGGGTCAAGGTCGAGTTCATCAACTGCAGCAGCATAAAGATAAGGCTTGGCTGTTGAACCTATCTGTTTGCGGCCTATTGAAACCATGTCATATTTAAAATGGTCAAAGTCAATACCACCCACATAGGCCTTGATGTGGCCGTTGGTTACATCCATCGCCATGAAACCAGTGCGAAGAATTTGTTGACGATAAAGAATTGAGTCAATAGGGGTAAGAACCATTTCTTTTGGTCCGTCATAACTAAACATTGTCATTTCTATAGGCTTGTTGAATTCGGCCATAATCTCTTCATGAGTTTTGCCAGCTTTTTTACCAAGTCTATATCGGTCGCTATGGCGAATTGCAGTGTTTACGAAATTGTCAACATTCGCCTTGCTCAATCGAGTGTAGGTTGAGTAAAGTGTATAACGATTTTTGTATCGAGAGTATCCGAATGCTTGTTGGTGAAGTTTCATTTGCTCACGCACAGCATCTTCGGCATATTTTTGCATTTTGGTGTCGATAGTGGTATAGATTTTTAATCCGTCACCATAGATGTTATAACCATTTTTTTCGCCCCATCCATATAGAGGGTCGTCGGCCCAAGCAGCCGAGTCGGCACGGAATTGTTTTTCTTCCCATTTCATGTAGTTTTCGCGTTTGGGCTCTTTTGCAGTTAAATAACGGCGTAGCTCTTCACGGAAATATTGTGCGACACCATCGGCATGGTTCTCGGGTCGATGATATTCTACCCCTAAAGGGAGTTGCTTTAGTTCTTCGGCTTTGCTCGATGGAATGTATCCGGCTTGAGCCATCTTGTGGAGAACCATATTGCGACGCTCGCGAGTGCGCTCGGGGTGGCGAATGGGATTGAAGTAAGAGGGGTTTTTAACCATTCCCACAAGCATTGCGCTTTCTTCAATGTTTAGTTTAGAAGGTTCTTTGCCAAAATATACATGTGCAGCCGATTTGAGCCCAACGGCGTTATAAAGGAAGTCAAAACGGTTGAGGTACATTTTGATAATTTCATCTTTGGAGTAGTTGCGCTCAAGTTTTAATGCAATCATCCATTCAACTGGCTTTTGCATCAAGCGCTCAGCCTTGTCGGTGGCTGGTTTTTCGGTGTAAATTTGTTTAGCAAGTTGTTGTGTGAGGGTAGAACCGCCACCAGCGTTCTCCTCGCCCATGATACCGGTTTTGATGATAGCACGAAATAGTGATTTCACATCGATGCCCGAGTGTTCATAAAAACGCTCATCTTCGGTAGCGATGAGGGCATCAATCATGTGTTGTGGAATTTCGGCCATGTCGGAATAAACACGGTTGCCCGAACCAGCATAATATCGACCTATCTCTTCACCATCGGCCGAGTATATAAAAGAGGCATATTTGTTTTGAGGGTTGGCAATTTCTTCAATCGAGGGCATGTAACCAATTACTCCGTTGTAAATGAGGATGAAAAAGAGGTAAAATAAACCCACTAAAGAACCAAAAGAGATCCAAAGGTATTTTACAAATCGGCTTTTGCGCGATTTCTTTTCTTTATTAGACTTTGGGGATGTAGTCTTAACTGCTGAACTTTCGTTGTTTATATTGTCCATTCCGTTAAAATATTTAAGTTACAAAGATACTCTCTTTGCGCCAAATATGCAATAGATTAATGTGTGATGCTAAATATTTCGGCGTTTTTTAGTACATTTGCAATCAAAATAAAAAAGAAAGATATGACACAATTTAACGATATGCAAGTTGTAAAACGCCGTTTTTTTGCGATGCGAAATGGTGCTGTAGCCGATAATATGCGTAAATTAGGTGCTAATTATCGCATCATTTTTGGCCTTAATTTGCCACAAATTGTTGAGATTGCCAACGAAACACCTCACGATGAAGTGTTGGCCGAAGCATTGTGGCAAAACAAGTCAACTCGCGAGAGCCAGTTAATAGCTCCAATGATTTATCCACGAGAAAAATTTGAGATGGAACTTGCATGTCGATGGATGACGGAGATCCCTACGGTTGAAGTTGCCGATGTGTTGTGTCACAGATTGTTGCGACATATGGATTACGCTTGGCAATTGGCTCAAATGATGGTTGTGTCGTCGGTGGCAATGGAACGATACGCATCGTTGCGATTGATGTTCAATCTATTACCTAATCATTGTGCTGAGATAAAGAAATGTGCCGAGGTGGAGTTGGCAAAGAATGAGCCATTGACGATGCTTTTGTGTCGCCAATTAATTGATGAAATTGATTTTCTCACAGAGGGTGAATAAGAGGATAACAGGCAACGCGTAGGTTGTGACTTATTGTGCTTTACGGTCAAGATATTCGCCTAACCACATTCCCCCAAGTATTAATGCACATCCTATGCCACCTATAATTGATAGTGGCTCTCCAAGAAATACAATCGATGCAACGAGGGTAATAATAGGGGATATATACATGTAGTTTGATGCTTTAATGGCGCCAAGGTGCTTAACCGATTGAGCCCAAAGTATATATGCTATCATAGAGGCAAACGCTCCAAGGAATAGAAGATTAGCCCAAACTTCAGTTTTGAGAAGAACTGTAGGGGAGCATATCTCGGGTTGGAAAAACATAAACGGCAAGGCTGTGAGCACTCCATAAAAGAATGTTTTTCGTGATATAAACATAACACTATAAAGAGCATTGAGTTTTTTGAGCACAAGGCTATAAATTGACCAACTCAATGCTGCAAGAAGCGAGAGAATGTCACCCAACGGTTTAATTTCCACATTGGAACTGCTATTAAAAATCACACAAGCCACTCCTGTAAAGGCTATTAGCGAGCCTATAATAGTTCCTTTGCCAAGTTTTTCGTTTTTATATAGCATCCACATCAACATGGTTGTGATGAGCGGAGATGTAGTGACAAGTAATGAAACATTTGTGACATAGGTGTACTCCAATGCCATGTTTTCCGAAATAAAATATATCGAACCAGCACAAAGACCACAAGTCATAAACAATAACTCGTCGCGAAACGAGTTGGCCCAAAGACGATTGTGACAAGCAATGAGTATTAAGATGTAGGCCAAGATGAAACGATAAATGTATATTTCAGCAGGACCAAGTCCATTCTCAAGTAATACTTTGGTGGAAACAAATGACACTCCCCATGCGGTAACGGTTATGAGCGCTCCCACATGAGCAAGAATCGAAGCCGATTTTGTTAAGTTGCCAAATTTGCTCATTTCTATTTTATGTGATTTGTAATGCAAAAATAAATACAATTTCCCATTTTCTCACAACAAAGAGGTGTGTTTTTTATTTTTATTCGCAAAATATTCTCGTAAAATGCATGATGCATATAAAATGATAAAAAATAAAAAAATGATAGGGAATTATATTATAGATACAAGATTTATTGTTACTTTTGTGATTAGAATTAAATTTTAACACTAAAAAAATAAGTATTATGAAATTTTTGAAAACTACATGTGTGGTGTTGTTGAGCGCAACACTATTGTTATCAACTGGTTGTGCGTCTATGACTAATACTGGCAAAGGTGCTCTCATTGGCGGTGGCGGTGGTGCTGCTCTTGGTGCAGGTATCGGTGCGTTGATTGGTAAAGGTAAAGGTGCTGCTATCGGTGCTGGTGTTGGTGCTGCAGTAGGTGCAGGCGTAGGTGCATTGATTGGTAACAAGATGGATAAACAACAAAAAGAACTTGAAGAACAATTGGCTAATGCTAAAGTTGAAGAAGTTACCGATGTAAATGGTTTCCAAGGTATTAAGGTTACATTTGAAGGTGGTATCTTGTTCCCAACAAATGGTTCTACTTTGAAAACTGATGCTAAAAACAACCTCACTAAATTTGCTGAATCATTGAAAACAAATCCCGATACCGATGTGCAAGTATATGGATTTACCGACAATACTGGTTCAATGGCTGCAAATGAAAAAGTATCAAATGCTCGTGCTAAATCAGTACGCGACTATTTGGTGAGCAAAGGTGTTGAATCGGCTCGTCTTACTGCTGAAGGTAAACCTATGGACTTCTATGTTGCTGATAACTCTACCGCCGAAGGTCGTCAACAAAACCGTCGCGTAGAAATTTATATCACAGCCAACGAAGAAATGGTGAAACAAGCCGAAGCTGAAGCTGCAAAATAATCGACCAAAAGAAATAATGCATAGCGAGCGATGCCAAGAGGTGTCGCTCGCTTTTGTTATAAAAGGGTTAAACACTAACCGATTGTTGCATAATTGCTACAAAGACCTTATCTTTGCAAAGATAAATTCATAAAAAACAATTATATGAAAATGAAAGCCCTAATTGCAGTCGTAGTGTTGTCAATCTCAACAATAACTGCAAGCGCAAGTGTGTATAAATTGCCAACTACAACTATTGATGGAAAAGAATACTATTATCATGAAGTAAATGCAAAAGAAACACTCTACTCTCTCTCTCATAAATTGGGGATGTCGCAAGATGAAATGAAAAAATATAACCCATCGCTTGCTGAAGGGTTGAAAGTTGGTGCAAAATTATATTTCCCTGTGGATGAATTGGGTGGTGGAGATGTTCAAATCGTTCATAAAGTAGAAAAAGGGGAGACTGTGTATGGTATCAGCAAGCAATATCACATCACTATCGAACAATTATTGCAATTAAATCCATCGGCACAAGATGGTATAAAGGTGGGTGATGAATTGAAAATTAAAAAAATGGTTGATTCAAAGCCTGCGCAACAACAATCACAAACTCCTGTTCAAGGTGATTTACATATAATTAAAAGCGGAGAAACATTATACGCAATCGCTGCAAAATATAATACTACTGTTGAGAAATTGCTATCATTAAACCCCGCATTGTCTGTCGACAAGTATGATGTGGGAATGGTGATTAGAGTAAATGATAAAGCGCCATTGACTGCTCAAAATAAAGTTGATGAAACTAATGTAGGAGTTAAGCAAACATTAACTGTCAACTCTCGCCCCGAATATGTTGACGAAAAATCTCAATCTCAAGCCCAACTTCAAGTAATTGAGCCTACAAAAGAGTATAATATTGCTGTTTTGATGCCTTTCATGCTCGGCGAGGAGAAGATTGACAGCAGAACCTATACATTCCTTGACTTTTATAAGGGATTTGTTCTTGCTGCCGATGCGTTAAAGTCGTCGGGCGCAAAGATTAATATTTATGCCTATGATACCCAAAATAGTGTGGACTCGGTAGATATAATATTGCAAGATGCTAAATTGGCACAAATGGATGTAATTGTTACACCTCCAGGATCAATGGAAACGGTGGCTCATATCGCAGGAATGAGCGACTCAACTAGATCAAAAGTGTTTAATGTGTTCTATGCTAACGATACAACACATTATGTGCATGAAAATGTGATACAAGGCAATATTGTTCGCGATAATATGTATGCAAAGGCCACTGAAAGTGCTTATGCACATTTTGTTGATTATACACCCGTGATTATCAATACTCCTAAAAATCAAAATAGAGCAAATATTGTTGAAGCAATCAAAGCAAAATATCAAGCTGCGGGTGTTGAAATCGCTGAAGTAACATATAAGAAAACTTTGACTGAAGCTGACTTGAAAAATCTTGATAAAACAAAGAAATATTTATTTATACCACTTTCAAGTTCCGAATCAGAGTTTGAAAAATATTCCGATGCATTATGTGCTTTTGCCAAAGATAATGCCGAAAATGTAGCATTGTTTGGCTATCCCGAGTGGACTGCTTTTGGCGAAGAAAAACAAACAAAGTTGCATGCTGTTAACACTGTAGTTTATTCACGATTCTTCTATAATAGCAATGGTGAAAACGAAAAAGCATTTGAAACAAAATTTGAAGAGGTGTATAAAAATGAAATGCGAAAAACTCCACCTATTCAAGCCGTAATGGGATATGACTGTGGCTATTATCTTATTAATGCGTTGCGTCACACTCAAGGTGAATCATATTGTGACTATAAATATGAAGGATTGCAATATGCGTTTGATTTCGCACAAGTTGAAGGAGTTAAGGGACTTGAAAACCAAGCATTATTCTTGATCTTCTATCGTCACGATGGAAGTGTAGAACGAGTAAAAAAATAATATATAAAATCATATTGGTATGAAAAAGAGTGTGTTGCTCATAGTTTTTGTTATGGCTGCGATGGTGGTCAACGCCCAAAAATTATATAAGCCACATATTCACATAGGAGCAAAGGGGGGTACAACATTCTCGTCAATGTCATTTTCTCCTGGAGTAGAGCAATCAATGACATTGGGATATACTGGAGGTGTTTCATTTCGCTATGCCGAGGAGCGTCATGTGGGGTTGCTTGTCGAATTGAATTTTGCACAGCGTGGATGGCAAGAATCCTTTGAAGATGGTGAGCCATTTGAGTATAAGCGCACCTTGTCCTACTTGCAGTTGCCACTTATGACTCACATATTCTTCGGTAGCCAGCGCGTTAAATGTATGATAAACCTCGGTCCTGAAATTAGTTATTTGATAGGGGATAATATAACCTCAAATTTCGATTATAATAATGTGACCTCGGTACCTGGATTTCCATTGAAATATCGTATGACCGACCAAATGGGGATGGATATAAAAAATAAATTTGACTATGGTATCACTGGGGGTGTTGGAATGGAAGTGAAACTTAATCGCGACCACTCGTTAGCACTTGAAGGACGATATTACTTTGGGCTTGGAAATATTTTCCCTGCTGCCAAAAAAGATATCTTCGACGCCTCGCGCCACTCCTCAATATTGGTAACGCTAGGGTACTATTATCGATTGAAATAATAAGAAGCATAAATATGAAAAAGCGAGGTCAATGCCTCGCTTTTATTATGTTTGGGAGTATCCCCGTGGGGAGTCGAACCCCAATCGTTGGAACCGGAATCCAATATTCTATCCATTGAACTACGGGGACAAGTGATTATTCTTTCAATTTTGTGTGCAAAAGTAGTGGTTTTTTTGTAGTTTTGCAAATAAGAATTACAACCAACGAATTATCACAATAATGAATGTAAAAATAGAACCATCGTGGCAGGAACGCCTAAAGGGTGAATGGGAAAAAGACTATTTTGTAAATCTCACAAATTTTGTGCGAGAGGAGTATCGCACTAAAACGATTTTCCCTCCTGGAAGCAAGATTTTTGCTGCGTTCGATGCTTGCCCATTTGATGATGTAAAGGTGGTGATATTGGGACAAGATCCATATCACGATGTCAATCAAGCAAATGGTTTGTGCTTTTCGGTTAATCCTGGGGTGCCTATGCCACCATCATTGGTGAATATTTTTAAAGAAATTCGCGACGATTTGGGCAAACCTATCCCCGAAAATGGCGATTTGAGCCGTTGGGCAAGTCAAGGTGTGTTATTGCTCAATGCCACATTAACTGTTGAGGCTCATAAAGCCGGCTCCCACCAAAATCGAGGTTGGGAACAATTTACCGATGAGGTGATTATGCGATTGGCACAAGATAGAAATGACATCGTGTTTATGTTATGGGGCTCGTATGCAATTAAGAAAGGTGCGTTTATTGATCGCAATCGCCACTTGGTGTTGACATCTCCACACCCTTCGCCCTTGTCGGCCTATCGTGGATTCTTGGGGAATAAACATTTTTCAAAAGCAAATGAATATCTTCGTTCACAAGGCAAGAGCGAGATTGATTGGTAAAAAACGATTCTGATATGAAATATACTCTCGAACAAAGAAAAGAACGAGCACGCGAGCTACATCGTCAAGGTTTTAATTGCTCACAATGTGTTGTAATGGTGTTTGACGACATTCATGGGTTGAGCCAAGATGTGGCTGCTCGAGCCTCGGCCGGTTTTGGTGGAGGAATGGGGGGCATGCGCCAAGTATGTGGTGCAGTGTCGGGTATGGTGATGCTCGAAGGACTTGTAAGATACTCTCATCCGTCCGACAAGCCAATGCTATATGCCGAAGTTAAAGCTGCAGCCGAAGAATATAAGACGCTTAATGGCTCGGTGATTTGTGGCGATTTGTTGAAACCAGGTCGCAAACCTTGTATTGAACTCATTGAAGATGCCATCACAATTATTGATGCACGATTGCGTTAAATAGATATATGAAACAGCGATTTTGCACCATATTAGTGAATATCTTGTTGTTGTCAATGTCGAGTTTTGCAGCCGATGTTGATGATACGATGAATGGTATCTTTGATGCTCGCTTTAAGACCTTGCAGGTGCAGGTGGAGGGGAATGATTATGCTCCACCAGTGATAACTCTTGGCTCTGATGATAGGGTGATAATATCGTTTGATGAATTGACCGAGGAGCATAGCTATCTTCGTTATTCACTCGTGCATTGTAATGCCAATTGGCAACCCTCGGGATTGGTCGATTCGGAGTTTGTTGACGGATTCAACCTTGGGTATGTCAATGACTATGAATATTCGCAACTCACAAAGGTGCACTATGTGCATTATTCAATAGCATTGCCCAATGATGAAGTGCGATTTACAGCCTCGGGAAACTATCTTTTAAGAGTGTTTGCCGAAGATAATCCCGACGAGCCTTTGCTACAAGCCCGTTTCATGGTGAGTGAGGCAAAAGCGATGGTAGCAGCGAGTGTTACATCGCGCACCGATGTTGATTACAATGGCTCACATCAGCAACTATCGTTTGAGGTCGATGCGTCAAAACTCAATGTGCAAGATATGTATAACGACCTCAAAATCATGGTATCGCAAAATTCGCGCGTTGACAATGAGATAGTAGTGGGAAAACCATTGCGAGTGTCGTTAAATAAAGCATATTACGAGCATCTTACGCCTCTTATATTCAAGGCTGGAAATGAATATCGACGCATGGAAACCGTGTCGGTGACTTATCCTGGTATGCGTGTGGCCGAAATCGGTTATCGTGAACCTTATTATCATATGGTGCTTGAACCCGATAAATTACGCTCCATTGGGCAATATCTTTATGACCAAACACAGTTTGGCCGATTCACCATTCGCGAGTATAACTCCAGTCAAAGCGATATTGAAGCCGATTATGTGTTGACACATTTTTCATTAGATTTGCCCGAGCAATTTGATTGTGGAATATTCCTTGATGGCGATTTTACGCATCGACGATTTGATGAGGGCGCTCGCATGGAGTTTAATAGAGAAACCTCGCTATATGAGAAAACTCTGCTACTAAAGCAAGGAGCATATAATTATCAATATCTCATAGTCCCCGATGGTAAATCGGTGGGAATGACTGCTCCTATCGAGGGCGATTTCTATGAAACAGTAAACGAATATCTCATTAAAGTATATTATCATCGTCCGGGTGAACGCTACGACCGATTGGTGGGTGTGGGGTTAATATTCTCGGGCAAATAAATTATAAACAAGTTGGAAACTAAAGAAGAAACTATAATGTTACAAATCAAAGATACCCTTGTGTCGCTCGACCTTGCCGAGCAATTCTTTTGTTGCGACCTCGACACCTGTCTTGGCGAATGTTGTATCGAAGGCGATGCCGGAGCTCCTATCACCCAAGAGGAGCAAGAAAAAATAAAAGAGATACTACCTGTAATTTGGGACGACCTTTTGCCCCAAGCGCAAGCCGAGATTGAGGCGAATGGAGTGGGGTATGTCGATGAAGAGGGCGACTTGGTAACCTCAATCGTTGATGGAAAAAACTGTGTGTTTACCTGCTATGCTCCTGGAGGTATGTGCCAATGCGCTATCGAAAAGGCCTATCGTGCAGGAAAGATTGATTTCTACAAACCATCATCGTGCCACCTCTATCCAGTGCGCTTGAAAGAATATCCCTCGTTTACGGCAGTGAACTATCATCGATGGAAAATATGTAAATGTGCCGAACTCCTCGGTCGCAAAAATGGAGTGCGCCTATATCAATTCCTCAAAGAACCATTGACACGCCGTTTTGGTCAAGAATGGTATGACGAACTCGTGATGGCCTGCGAAGCCTATCTTGAAGAATACGGCGACAAAAGTTAATTCATAATGCACAATTAGAAGCAATTCGCGTTGTTTAGTGACTAAAAATAAAGGTGCATCGCTTTATAGTGATGCACCTTCGTTATATAGGTATTTTAAATTATTAAATGCGAATTATTTTACAGTGCCGTCGAGACGGAAACGGATTTCAAAATCATCATAGTTGTCAATGTCAACCACGATAGAGTTACGACGGAATTCTACTTCATCAACGCGGTCAGTAAGACCTTTGTTATTGAGATGTTGAATTGCTTTAGCAGGAAGGATTGCCTTGAGGACAGCTTGTGAAAGCACGCCACGGTCGGTTTCAATCTTGAGAAGTTTGCCTTTCTTGTTGAATTTTAGGTCAACGCCATTGCTGAGGTCAACATCATATTCACTACCATCCTTTTCGCAATGATAAATATTTACGCCATTATAATTCTTATTGATAAAAGTTTTAGCCGCGTTAGGAAGATCATTTGACGAGATATACTTGTCGGCCAAAGCTACAAAACCCACACCAGCAACAAGAGCCAATGTTAATAAAAATTTCGAAAAAAGTTTCATATTAAATATAGTTAGTGGTTAATAAAATTTTAATTACATCTTTATTGACACAAATATATATAAATAGTTTAAATTATTTGGAATGATTCTAAATAATTTAACTAAAAACAAGTGATTTTACACATTTATTAAGAACTCTCGATGCTCATTAAGAAGATCAAGTGCTAAATGCCGAAATTTATCGCATATAGCTCTATCAGTCAATATTGTGGAATTTTTTTAGCATTTCAAAAAGTGAAATCCACCTTATTGAAACATTCTTTACAACTTTCTTTGAGTTAAATAGGGGAGTTGTGGGGAGATTTGTGTAACTTTGTAGTTTGAAATGAATTTTTAACCGTAGGGTTATGCAGAAGATTAGAAATATTGCTATTATTGCGCATGTTGACCACGGGAAAACGACTGTGGTAGATAAGATGTTGCATGCGGGTAACCTGTTCCGCGAAAATCAAACTGCAGGTGAACTTATTCTTGATAATAATGACCTTGAGCGTGAACGAGGGATTACAATCCTTTCTAAAAATGTGTCAATCGACTACAAGGGTTATAAGATAAATATTATTGATACTCCAGGGCACGCCGACTTTGGTGGCGAGGTGGAACGAGTGTTGAATATGGCCGATGGCTGTCTGCTTCTTGTTGATGCTTTCGAAGGTCCTATGCCTCAAACTCGTTTCGTGCTTCAAAAGGCTATCCAAATGGGATTGAAGCCTGTGGTGGTGGTTAATAAGGTTGATAAACCAAACTGTCGCCCCGATGAGGTGCAAGAGATGGTGTTTGACCTCATGTTTAACCTCGATGCTACCGAAGAACAGCTCGACTTCCCAACAATCTATGGTTCGGCCAAACAAGGTTGGATGAGCACCGATTGGAGCAAACCTACCGACAATATTCTTCCTCTTCTCGATGCTATTATTGAGTATATTCCCGAACCCGAAGTTATAGAGGGCGATGCTCAAATGCTTATCACATCGCTCGACTATTCAAGTTATGTGGGTCGTATTGCTATCGGTCGTGTGCATCGTGGCGAAATACGCGAAGGCATGGATATTGCTCTTTGCAAGAAAGATGGCTCGGTGGTGCGCCAACGCATCAAAGAACTTCACACATTTGAGGGGATGGGTCGCAAAAAGGTGCAATCGGTTAAGAGTGGCGATATATGTGCTCTTGTGGGTATTGAAGGGTTTGAAATCGGCGATACTGTGGCCGACTTTAATAATCCTGAACCACTTCCTCGCATCGCCATTGACGAGCCTACAATGTCGATGACTTTTACCATCAACGACAGCCCATTCTTTGGTAAAGATGGTAAATTTGTAACATCGCGTCATATTGCCGACCGATTGGAAAAAGAACTCGACCGCAACCTTGCATTACGCGTGTCGAAGGCCGACCACGAAGATGTGTGGACTGTCTTTGGCCGTGGTGTGCTTCATCTCTCGGTATTGATTGAAACAATGCGTCGCGAGGGCTATGAGTTGCAAGTGGGTCAGCCACAAGTAATCATCAAAGAGATTGACGGCATGAAGTGTGAGCCTATTGAGTTGCTCACAATCAATGTGACCGAAGAATATTCGAGCAAAATCATTGATATGGTAACCCGCCGCAAAGGTGAGATGGTGTCGATGACTGCGCAAAACGACCGTGTACACATGGAATTCTACATCCCTTCGCGTGGTATTATCGGTTTGCGTAACAATGTGTTGACTGCATCGGCTGGAGAGGCTATTATGGCACACCGTTTCCACGAATACCAACCATGGAAGGGGGATATTGAGCGTCGCACCAATGGTTCGCTCATCGCAATGGAAGCCGGTACGGCATATGCATATGCAATCGACAAGTTGCAAGATCGTGGTAAATTCTTCATCTTCCCACAAGAGGAGGTTTATGCCGGACAGGTAGTGGGAGAGAACGCAAAGGATAATGACATCGTGGTAAATGTAACCAAGTCGAAGAAATTAACCAATATGCGTGCATCGGGAGCCGACGACAAAGCACGCATCATTCCTCCTATAGTGTTCAGCCTTGAAGAAGCTCTTGAATATATTAAGGAAGATGAATATGTTGAGGTAACTCCTCATCACATTCGTTTGCGCAAAATCATTCTTGATGAGATAGAGCGTAAGCGTGCCAATAAAGCATAATCGATTAAGATATAAAAGAAACGCGAGCATTGACAAGGTCAATGCTCGCGTTGTATCTATATGGGGGATTAAATAGCGTCTTGGATTAGTTGGTTGAGGCGTTGTTCAAGGTCGGTGTTAGATAACCTCATTCTCAATTCGCCTTTGTAAGCAATAGATATTGTACCAGTCTCTTCCGATACAACGATAGCAATGGCATCGGTGGCTTGAGAGATGCCTAAAGCCGAACGGTGGCGAAGCCCAAGTGAACGAGGTATTGAAGTGTCGTGGCTTACGGGGAGAATGCATCCAGCAGCCTTAATGCGACCATTGGCCACAATCATTGCGCCATCGTGGAGTGGAGAGTTTTTGAAGAAAATATTTTCAATTAAACGAGAGTTGATAGTGGCGTCGATTTTGTCGCCAGTATTTTCATAATTCTCAAGAGGTAGATTTTGTTGCACAACAATGAGAGCTCCAGTTTTGCTCTTTGATAAATTCATGCATGAACGCACTATCGACATAATCCATTGGTGTGTTTCACTGTCAACGGTAGCAGTCTTGTGTGAGAATAGATTGCGTAGAAAACGCCAACGCTTTTGAGATCCTAAATCGACCAAAAATCGTTTAAGTTGATCTTGGAATAGGATTACAAGAACGAGCAAGCCTATATTCATAAACTTGTCGAGGATGGTTCCTGTGAGTTTCATTTCGAGCATAAGCGAGGCAACAGCCCACACTGCGATAAATGCCATTACACCATAGAAAATGTTTATCGCGCCCGATTCTTTCATGAGGCGATAGAGATAGAAGAGCATTAACGCTACGAGTAATATATCAAAAGCATCTTTTATGCCAAAAAATTCCATATCGTAGTATTTAGTTGTTAATCAAAGTTGATATTTTTATTGCTTCATGAGCCTCTTTTACATCGTGAACTCTCAAAATTGCAGCGCCAGCTTGTAGAGCAATTGTATTGACTACAGTTGTGCCATTGAGCGCATCGTTGGCAGTTGTGTCGAGCGCTTTGTATATCATTGACTTGCGCGAAACTCCCACAAGCAATGGATAACCCAATTCGTGCAACAATTCAAGATTGCGAAGCAATTCATAATTTTGTTCAAGCGATTTAGCAAAGCCAAATCCAGGGTCGATGATTATGTCATTAACACCTGCCAATGTGAGCTTGTTTATCTGTTTAGACAATTCGCCTATAATATCGGCAGTAATATTGTTATAGTTACAACATTCGTTCATTGTTGATGGAGTGCCACGCATGTGCATTGCTATGTATGGTACCTTGAGTTGAGCGATAGTCGCAATCATTTCGTCATCGAGCAATCCGGCCGATATATCGTTGATGATATCGGCTCCAAGAGTCTCAACTGCATATTTAGCCACCTCGGCACGAAAAGTGTCAACCGAAATGGGGCACGAAACATTTTTCATTCGCAATATATCCATTCCCATTTCAAGGCGTTGCATTTCCTCTTGAGGAGATACTTCGTTTGCCCCTGGTCGAGAAGAATAAGCACCGATATCTATAATATCTACCCCCTCGTTGAGCATTGTGTCGATGCGATGAGCAATTATCTCGGCATAAAACGAACGAGAACCATCATAAAACGAATCGGGCGTGATGTTAAGAATCCCCATCACTTGAGGACGCGTAACCTCCACCAACTGGCCTTTGATATTTAATGAAAACGGTTTAAATCTTCTCACTTGCGATAAATGAAATATATTTCTATCACAAAATTAAGCAAATTATTTGTTTATAAGCAAATTTTGCTACATTTCTTGGTGTAAACAAGATATTTTAGTGGTGAAGAATCGTTTCATTCTAAACGAAACTTATTAGGATTATAATAAATTTAACCCGAAAAGGAAAATGAGTAGAATTGCTATTGGTGCTACATACTTGAGACAGAACACCAAGAGAGGGAATGTTTTAACTCCAATCTTGCCACTATTGGTGAGAGTGTCTTTGAGTGCAGAGCGTTCAAGTTTCCACCCAGCAAAAATTGAGATCAGCATGCCTCCAAGTGGTAGAAGAATATTTGAAGAAGTGAAGTCGAAGAATGCAAAGAAGTTTACTTCAAACAATCCAAAGAAATTTAAGTCGCTCAAATAACCAAATGATAGAGCGCTCAACACCCCTCCACAAAGGGCAATAATGAGGTTGATGGTTGATGCTTTAGTGCGCGACATTTTTTTCTCTTCGGTGAGGAATGCTATTGAAACCTCGCTCATTGAAATAGTAGAGGTGAGCGATGCTAAGAATAACAAGAAGAAGAAAAGTATTGACCATATTTGTGCTCCTGGCATTTGTGCAAAGATAGAGGGTAGTACTTCAAATACGAGGGCTGGGCCTTGCACAGGCGACATTCCAAACGAAAATACCGCAGGGAAAATAATCAATCCGGCAAGTATTGCCACAAGCGTGTCGAGCGATGCTGTAATAGTTGCACTGCGCACTATGCGTGTATCTTTTGAAAAATATGAGCCGTAGGTCATCATTGTGCCAAGACCAAGACTTAACGAGAAGAATGCTTGACCGAGCGCACTCACCACCACTTCGGGCGTGATTTTTGAGAAATCGGGGGTAAATAAGAATTTCAGCCCTTCACTTGCCTTGGGCATCATGAGAGAATTGACGCAGAAGATGATGAGTAGCACAAATAATGCGGGCATCATAATGTTTGACATCTTCTCAATCCCTTTTTTTACACCACGCACTACGATTATGTAGTTGCAGAGTAGGAACACAATAGTCCACATTATGGGGCGCCAATTGCTTGTTGAGAATGCCGTGAAATGACTATGAAAAGCATCTGTGCCAGTGAGATTAAGTCCTCCCGATATCGATTGATATAGATATTCCATAGTCCATCCGGCTACAACCGAATAAAAGCTCAAAATCATTAATGAGGCAATGATGCCAATGTATCCCACCCAATGCCATTTGCTTGAAGACTTTAATTGTTCAAATGCTCCAAAAATATTGCTTCGAGTAGAACGGCCAATGGCAAACTCGGCACACAACACTGGTATGCCAAGGATTATAATACACATTAGGTAGCAAATGAGAAATGCCCCACCGCCATTATTGCCGGCTTCATAGGGGAAACGCCATATGTTTCCAAGCCCGACGGCCGAACCTACGGTTGTGGCAATTACGCCTAATCGTGTGGCAAATTGTGCTCTATTGTTGTTGGGTGTACTCATTGTGGATATCTATTTTTGTTGTGGAAGATCTTCGTTTAACGGATTTCGTTCCACATAATTGTTGCTTGATTTTTTGTGTGTAGATTTCTTTGATTTGCCTTTTTTCTTTTTGCGACTTTCTTTTGGGGCAGAAGACGCTCCTTTTTCATTCTCTATTTGAGTATGAAGTTGGTTAATAATACTATCGTTAACGGCTTGATTGTGGTCGTTGCTAATGACATTACAATTGCGTACACAAAATGTGATAGCAACAATAATGGCCAGAATGCCTATTACCACAAGCATGCCACGCCGTTCGCTGGTGTTATATTTCCCTTTCACTAATTAATGAAATGAGTGATGAGAATAGTGCCTATTAATATAGGTGCCACGAAACGCACTATAAACAAAACGATGTGGAATACTCTCGATGTGACTGTGCCTTGATTGGTAAGCTGGCCTTTAAAGAACGATTTAGGCGCAACCCATCCCATGTAAATACAAAGTAAGATAGATGCAGTGGGCAATAAAATATTTGTTGCAACAGTGTCAAATAGGTCAAATAGAGTATATCCGGCAATAGTCATATTTCCAAGACTTCCTTGTGATAGAGAACAAAGAGAACTAAATAAGAATAGGGGGGCTATGACTATCAAACACGCTTTGATACGCGACATTTTGAACCTATCTTGCATAAATGCTATTGAAACCTCGGCAATAGAGATTGTTGAGGTCAAAGCTGCAACCATTAAGAACAAGAAAAACAAAATTGACCAAAGTTGAGTTAATGGCATCTGTGCAAATACCTCGGGTAGGGTAGAGAACACCAACGATGGCCCGGCGAGCGATTCGCCTGTGAGACCAAATGATGTTACAGCAGGGAAGATGATTATTCCCATCATAATGGCAACGGTCATGTCGAGCAACGACACGGTAACTGCTGTGCGTGAAAGAATAGTAGTTTTGGGGTAGTATGAGGCATAAGTTATTAAAATGCCCATGCCGAGGCTTAACGAGAAGAATGCTTGTCCCATGGCATTGATGATTACCGTGCCGTTGATTTTGCTAAAATCAGGATTAAGGAAAAATTTCAAACCTTCTTCGGCCTTGGGTAGTGATAGCGAAACGCATCCAAAGATGATGAGCAACACAAAAAGCATTGGCATGAGTATATTTGATAAGCGTTCAATCCCTTTCTTAACTCCACACATGAGCACAACAAAGTTGGCTACAATCATAATGTAGGTGAATATGAGTGGGTTGATGTCATCAACAATATACTCTTTCATTTTTGTGGTGAATTGTGAACCATCGGTCACCCCCGACGAATTTGCCACTGAATATAAATCGCCTGTAATCGAGTTCCAAAGATATTCCATAGTCCATCCTGCAACGACCATATAGTAGCAGAGAATGAGGTAAGAGGCAATAATAGCAATAGCGCCAGTCATCCACCATTTTTTGCCAGGTGTTACATTCATAAATGAGCCCACGGCATCACTTTGTCCGCCACGCCCAAGCGAAAACTCGGCCATCATTACAGGAATGCCAAGAATAAACACACAGGCTATATATATTAAAAGAAATGCAGCGCCTCCGTTGCTTTGTGCTAAAACAGGAAAACGCCACACATTGCCAAGCCCAACAGCCGACCCTACGGTAGCCGCTATTAGCCCTATTTTTGTTGCAAATTGAACTTTGTTTGACATACTATGTTATGATGAAATGTTTTAATGTTGCAAAATTAGACAAAATGCTTGCAATAATAAACTAAATAAGGGTTTATTTTGTAATTTTGCAAGGAAATAACATAAAAATCAAAATAATGAAGGAATTTTTGTATAAAATACCACCATATCTTCCCACCACGATAGTGTTGGCATTATTGTTTTATCTCACCCTTGTGCCACAACCATTGCCACCTATTGAAGTACCGATGCTTAACGCTGACAAAATTGTTCATATGGTGATGATGTGGGGTGTGAGTTTCACAATTATGTTTGATTATAAACGACGAGAGCGACAACGCGTGTTGCCACTCTCGGTAAAGTTATATGTCGTGTTGGGAACTATAGCGCTCGGAGCACTTATTGAATTGGCTCAAGGTACATCGTTGATACATCGCGGTTGCGACTTGTGGGATGGTGTGGCCAATGCTCTTGGGTGCGTGTTGGCGTTCTTTAGTGTTCCCCCTATACTTCAACGATTACTTTAATTCGCCAGCCAATGCTTTGCTCACATCAGCTTTAAGCTCGTCGCCTTGTTTGTCGCGAGAAAGAATTGTGCCGTCAGGACCAATGATGATGATGCAAGGAATGCCCGAAATTCCGTAAAGATCGGTAGGAATAGTTTGAGCATTAAGGATGTTGTGCCAAGGCAATTCCTTTGTCTTAATCGCTTCAAGAGTGTTTTGAGGTTCGTCCCACACTGCAACTCCCACGATTTCAAGACCTTTGTCTTTATATTCGGCATAAATCTCTTTCAAAACAACGGATTGTCTCATGCAAGGGCCACACCAACTTGCCCAAAAGTCAACGATTGTGTATTTACCAGGTTTGACATAATCGCTCAATTTTGAAGTTTTACCGTCGTAGGTAATTTCAAAGTCGATATATTTTTTGCCAGGTGAGGTGAGCTCTTTTTGTTTCATCGCAGCGATGTAATTGTTCACGCGAGTTGATGATTTAAATTGAGGATATTGTTCAAGCGCAGCATTGAGTTTGGGCATATCCATTTCATACATTTTTTGCATGAAAAGGTATAGTCCAATGGGGTTATTGGCATTTTGTTCAAGGATTACATCTAGAAGAGTATTGTAAGTTTTATAAATCTCTTCTTTCTTGGTGGTATCAGTTGTCTCACTGTAGTCCTTTTGGAGTTTGCCAAATTGAGCAAAATAAGCATTCATCTTTTCGTTGAGTATAGAGCCCTTGCCTTGTTTATTTACAACCGATACAAATCCGTCTTCGACAATAAACGAACCATAACGATCGCCATCAACGATGAGTTGAGCAAAAAATGGCGCTTCAAGAGTGCCTTTGAAAATTGCTTGACTATTTTCAACGATAGTGCTGTCAACTTTTTGCTTTGTGTCGTAGTTAATAATATAAGCAGTTAAACCGTTCTCGTCTTCGGTTAATTGTGCTGTAACTTTATAATTTCCGGCATTTAGAGCCATTGTCGATGCTACTAACGAAGTAGCAATGAAAAATGATTTGAATTTCATAATTAAAAATATGTTAGAGTTATTTCTTTTCGCAAAAATAACAAATTTCTTCGCAAAATGGATAATTAATGGGATTAAACTTTCATCAAATAGATTAATTTATTAAATTTGTAATTGATAACTTAAACACTGATATCAATATGGGTGAAAATGTAAGAAGTTTAAACATCCTTATCGAGCGTTCGATAAAGCAAAATTGGGAACATTTAGCGTTGACCGATTTTAATGGTTCATCATTCCAATATAGAGACTTAGGTCGAAAAATCGCAAAGCAACATTTGATGTATGAGCACATAGGGTTGAAGCCAGGCGATAAAATTGCGCTATGTGGTCGCAACTCGGCTCAATGGTCAATCGCATTCTTGTCGGCTATAACATATGGCGCAGTAGCAGTGCCCATTCTTCACGAGTTTAAAGCCGATAATATACATCACTTGGTAAACCATAGTGAAGCGCGCTTGCTATTTGTTGACGCTGCTATATGGGAAAACCTCGATCCAGCGTTAATGCCCAATCTTGATGGAGTAATATTGATAAGTGACTATTCGTTGCTATTGTCGCGCAACGAGTTGCTCACCGATGCACGCAAGCGATTAAATGAACTGTTTGGAGCCCGTTATCCCGAACGATTCCTCCCTCAAGACATTCATTACTACGAAGACCAACCCGATGAGTTGGCGTTGATTAACTATACCTCTGGCTCAACCGGTTTCTCTAAAGGAGTGATGCTCTCGTATAAAAACTTGTGGTCAAATGCCCAATTTACTATCGACAACCTCGATTTCTTAAAACCTGGCGATCCCATCGTGTGTATGTTGCCATTGGCTCACATGTATGGAATGCTTGTCGAAATGATACACCCATTAATCAAGGGGTGTCACATTTATTTCCTCACTCGTGTGCCATCGCCCAAGGTTATTATGGACGCATTTGCGACAGTAAAACCCAAGTTGATTGTCACAGTGCCTCTTATTATAGAAAAAATTATCAAGACAAAGGTGTTCCCATTGCTCGAGAAACCATTGATGAAGATATTGCTTTATGTGCCATTTGTCGATGACCAATTATTGGCTAAAGTGAAAGCAAAAATCACAGAAACATTTGGTGGTAATCTTCGCGAACTTATCATTGGCGGTGCGGCTCTTAATAAAGATGTTGAGGCATTCTTGCGTCGCATAAAATTCCCCTACACAGTGGGCTATGGCATGACCGAATGCGCTCCGCTTATTGCTTACGCTCCATGGCAAGAGGCTCGAGTAGCATCGTGTGGGCGTGTGGTGCAACGCATGGAAGCGCGCATCGATTCGCCCGATCCCGAAAACATTCCAGGCGTATTGTGGGTGCGTGGTGATAATGTGATGCAAGGTTACTACAAAAATCCCGAAGCCACTGAAGCTGCATTTGATGAAGATGGTTGGATGAATACAGGTGATATATGCACAATCGATGAAGATAACTATGTATATATTCGTGGTCGCGATAAGAATATGATTCTCGGACCTTCGGGCCAAAATATCTATCCCGAAGAAATTGAACAAAAACTAAACAATATGCCTTATGTGTGTGAGTCAATCGTGATTGATGTCGAAGATCAATTGGTAGCGCTCGTTTATCCCGATATTGAAAACGGTACAAAACAAGGATTGTCGCTTCAAGACCTCGACCGCATGATGGAAGAGAATGTGAAACAGCTCAATCCCGAGTTGCCTTCATATTCACGCATCAGTCGCGTAAAAGTTTATCACGAAGAATTTGAGAAAACGCCTAAACGCTCAATCAAGCGTTATCTCTATAAAAACGGATAATCTCTTATGTGAGAGTAAATAAATAATAATGGGCTACTTCTTTTCGAGGTAGCCCATTGTTATTTATTGCTATTTGTAGTTGAATGTTAATGCCATTTATCCAGCCTGAAGAACAAATGTTAAATACCATTTGTCGTTGATTCGTTCAAAAGCCAAAAGTGTTCCAATGGAAATTCTGCCCTTGTCGTAATCTTCGCCTGATGCGAAAAATATTTGATCTTTAGAAATATTGAACCATGATGAGGCCAATTGAAATGTTATAATTTCATCATTTTCTACATAAAATCCAGTTCGTTTTTCTGTGACTAAAAAATCGGTTGTTTGTAGAATGTTAAAAATACAATCGTAATAGAGGTCACCTATAGTTAGTTTCTTTCCTTCAATAAGAGTGCGCTCGGCAATAAAAGATGAATCTCCATAATGGAATTCGTTGAAGAATTTATAGAATGGTTCTTCACCTTGGTTGCAGGGTGACTTTATGTCAGTTATTATGCGATTTGATTTAGCATCATACCTTGGAGTGGGGATTTCTTCATATGTGATGCCCATCAGAGGTATAATGCTCAAGATTGATAAACAAAGGGATAGAATAATCTTTTTCATGTTTTTAGTATTTGAAATGAATAACTGTTAAATGGGATATATCTATGAAAATGCAATGATTGCATATTGCATTTGTGGGGTAATGAAAGATTAAGGGTCAAAGTTATGAAAAAATGGCTCTAAAAACAAACAACTCCGTTGAGAATTTCAACGGAGTTGCGATATAATGATATAGTGTAGTCTAAATTACTTAGCCAAAACATCTTTAACGGCGTCATTGGGCACCATTTCTTCTTTGAACATATAAGCACCGGTTTTTGGTGATTTTACCATTTTGATAACCTTGCTATATGTACGACCTTCACCTTTTTGGAGTGATGCTACGGTTTTCTTTGCCATATCTTGTTATTATTTAATTTCTTTGTGAACAGTTACTTTTTTGAGGATTGGGTTGTATTTTTTCAATTCCAAACGCTCAGTTGTATTTTTGCGGTTTTTGGTAGTGATGTAACGAGAAGTACCGGGCATACCACTTGCCTTATGTTCAGTGCATTCAAGGATAACTTGCACGCGATTACCTTTAGCTTTCTTTGCCATCTTATTAGAATTCTAAATATTTGATTTCTGTTAAATAACCCTTTTCGGCTGCTTGCTTCATTGCAAGGTTTAGACCGAGTTTGTTGATAGTGCGAAGACCAGCAGCTGAAATAGTAAGGCTGATCCAAGTTTCTTGCTCAACCCAATAGAACTTCTTGTTGAAGAGGTTCACATTGAATTTACGTTTGGTACGTCTCTTTGAGTGCGATACGTTGTTACCAACCATCGCTTTCTTGCCTGTGATTTGACAAATTTTTGACATGGCTGTTGTTATTTATCTTGTTTATTTATTAATTAACACATTTTTGTCAAGTGACTTACATCAGGTCTCATATCGCAGTTAAGTGCATCATTCCTAACGGCTTTCAAGATGGGCCACAAAACAGAGTGCAAAGTAACGAATTTTTCTTGAGTTATGCAAATATTTCAACTCTAAATGTGAATTTTATGTGAAATATTCTTTATTTCTGAATTTGTTTCAATTCTTTTATAAGTGAAATAATTGCTGTTGTGGTGGCACGGTCGATTACTCGGCTACGATTACCGGGAAAATGATGTACGGCCGAAACTATACCACGAGGCAATTTAACTGCAATGCACACCGTGCCAACTGGCTTGTCGGGCGTACCTCCTCCAGGACCGGCTATCCCCGATGTTACGATAGAGCAGTCAGTGTCAATAACTCGGCATACTCCTTCTGCCATCTCTTCAACGGTGGGAATACTTACTGCTCCATAAGTTTCGAGCGTTTCTTTTTTCACCCCAAGCACGCGATGTTTTACATCGTTGCTATATGCCACAACGCTGCCCATAAATACCGACGAACTGCCTGAGATTGAGGTGATTTCGTGGGCAATATTTCCACCAGTGCAACTTTCGGCAGTGGCAACTGTGAGCCCTAATCGGTTGAGGTGATATAGCAATATTTCGGGAGGGGTGAGGTCGTCGGGGTGCAATATATCGTTGCCAAAACGCTCAATTAATTCGTTTTTATATCGGTCGAGTTCTTTATTAATGAAATCGCCGTCGGCGTGCATGCCATCGAGGCGCAAGCGTATCAATCCCGGTTTGGGCAGATATGCAAGGTGAATATATGAGGGTAGGGCATCTTCCCAATCGCTGATTTCCATAGCAAGGCGCGATTCGCTCCAACCTGTAACGAGAATTGTGCGATGCTCAATAGCTACATCGCTATGGTATTTTTCTAATAGCAATGGCAACACCGCTTCACGCATCATTTGTATCGCCTCAAATGGTACACCAGGCATTGATACCAATACTTTCCCATCTTTCTCAAACCACATTATTGGGGCAGTTCCCACGCGATTTTGAATCACTTGGCATGACGAAGGCACGATGGCTTGTTGGGCAGTGAGGTCATTAAGTTTCAACCCTCGTTTGGCAACAACCTCTTTCACATTTTCAAGCACATCGGCATTTTCATAAAGTTCGCCACCGAAATATTGACAAAGGGTTGACTTTGTTATATCATCTTTAGTAGGGCCGAGGCCACCGGTGGTTAGCACCACATCGCTCGATTCAAATGCACGCTCAATGGCACGACGAATCTGCGTAGCATCATCGCCCACCACTTGCACATCATTCACGCGCCACCCGCAAGGGTTGAGCATACGAGCAATATCGCCCGAATTAGTGTCAATCACCTGTCCGATGAGAATCTCATCACCAATAACAATTATAGAAGATGTCATAAAAAAGGAAAAATGAGAAAGGAAAGAGGAAAAATTAATTGTTGATATTATTCTTAGCAGTTTTTATGCTTGAGGTTAAAAGGGCAATAATTTCGTTTAAATCTTTGCTTAAAGAGTTAAATATTTGTAGATCAATAATTTCGCTTTCAGCGAGTATTTCAAGCCAATATGCCGTTTCGTCGGCTTCTTTTAGCGCGATTGATAATTTATTGATAAAATCAAGTTTGCTTTGAGCATTCAAACATTCCCGTGTATTTGCTCCTATGCTAGTCCCACTTCTCATTATTTGTTTTGAGATAATAAATTCTCTTTTCTCATCAGTAAGATATTTGTAGAATTTAATGATGCGAATTGCAAATGCTTTAGTTTTTTTGTGGGCTATGCTATTATTCATATGGGTATTGCCTATTCGAGTTATATTGTTTTTGTCGGTGAGTTATTTTTTCTCTTTCCTTTTCCCTTTTTCCTCTTTATATTGTCACTCTAGCATATGGCACGGCGTCATAGTGGCAGAAGTCGCCAGCGAGGTATTTATAGTAACCCGCAATAGCCACCATAGCAGCATTGTCGGTTGTGAATGCTCGTTCGGGAATGAATGCATTCAACCCGCGTTTCTCGCAATAGTCGGCAATGGCTTGACGCACGCCCGAATTGGCCGATACGCCACCACCTATAGCAACCGTTTTAACCCCTGTTTGGTCAACGGCCTTTTTGAGTTTGTCGAGCAGAATTTCTATGATAGTGCGTTGTAGCGATGCAGCGAGGTCGGCCTTGTTGTTTTCAATAAAATCGGGATCGAGTTTCTTTGCATCGCGCAAGGTGTAGAGGAACGAGGTTTTTAATCCACTAAAACTATAATTCAAACCTGGAATGTGAGGTTTAGAGAACTTGAAACGAGAAGCATCGCCTTCAGCCGCAAGACGGTCGATGTGAGGACCGCCAGGATAGGGGAGACCCATCACTTTGGCACATTTGTCAAACGCTTCGCCTGCAGCATCATCGATTGTTTGACCGAGCACCTCCATGTCGTTATAATCCTTAACGAGAATAATTTGAGAGTTACCTCCCGATATGAGCAAGCATATGAAAGGATATTCGGGTACGACATCATTTTCTTCGCGACGAATGAAGTGCGAAAGCACATGCCCGTGAAGATGGTTTACATCAACGATAGGAATGCGAAGACCGAGTGATAACCCCTTGGCAAACGAAGTACCCACGAGCAACGAACCGAGCAGGCCTGGTCCACGAGTAAAAGCAATGGCGTTTAGGTCGCTTTTCTCTATGCCGGCACGCTTAATGGCTGTATCAACCACTGGTACGATATTTTGTTGGTGAGCGCGTGAAGCCAATTCGGGCACTACACCGCCATATTCTTCATGCACGCTTTGACTCGCAATTACATTTGAAAGCAATATGCCGTCCTTGATGATTGCTGCGCTTGTGTCGTCGCACGACGATTCGATACCTAATATAATAGTGCTCATAACTGATCTTATTGTCGATGATGTATAAATTAATGATGCAAAGTTACACAAAAGTAACGAGAAAAGGAAAACTGCCCGACACTATGTGTTGAGCAGTTTGGTATAACGAAGAATTAGAACCGTTTTATTTAATCAATTTCTTGCCAAGAGGAGTGAGGCAACCAGCAAGATGACTTTTGGGGACTGTTATTTCAATAACACCAGAGGCGTAAGGGCCAATCTCATATGGTTGATATACGAAAGTGATACCTTTATTTGAAATATAGAAAGTCTCGGAATATACAATCCCACTAAAATCATTTGGGTTGTATAACGCATCTGCAACTTTGCGAGCATTGCGACGAATGGCTTTGTTGATAAGCGATTTCTTTGATGTTAATAGAATGTCACTATCTTTTAACGCTTTATTGGAAGGTATGTAATAATTTAGATATGAAACACCATACATGCCATGTGCCGCACCTGCATAATAAACATAGTCAGAGGTTTCATAAACAATCAAATTGGCATTTTGTGATTTTAATTCCCCCGTTGATTTGATTTCTTGAATCCAACTGTCTTCATCGGGCACATTTGAAGTTAATTGAGGGCGCTCATTTGATTCTTCATCAAGAGGTGTATTGAGGAAATTTTCTGAGATAGAATAAAAAGAAGCGTTAGTGTTAATCTTTTCGCCAAAAACAGCTTTAAGGATAGCGCTTTGTAATGATTTATATTCATCGCCAGGGAAGTCAATTTCATAGCTATGTACTTCATAGGTTGTTTCTCCCATTGATGCGGTCAATTCGGGCATATAGAAAGTTCGTTTACCGCTGATTTTCTCAAATGTAACAGCGTTAATCAACTGTGTTGATAAGATTAGCATTAAAGCACATGCAATTGTCAATTTTTTCATAATAATTTTTTTTAAAATAGGTTGAATAATAACAAAGGTAGTGAAATAATTGTAATTGTTGATGAAATTTGGTTATATTTGTAAAATCAAATATACAATATATGAATCAAGAATTTTATAAAGTAGCAGCGGCAGTGCCTAAAGTGAAGGTCGCCGATTGTGATTATAATACCGATAGTATTATTGAGATATGCAACAATCTCAACGCCCAAGGAGTGAAACTTGCTGTATTCCCCGAGTTGTCAATCACTGGTAGCACATGCGGCGATTTATTCCGTAGTGAGGTGTTGTTAGACAACTGCTATCAATCACTTGCTCGTATTGCCCAAGAGTCAGAAGCGTGGGAAATGGCTGTGGTTGTTGGTGCTGTTGTGAGCCACGACGACAAGTTATATAACTGTGGCGTGCTGATTTCGCATGGCGAGATTGTGGCTGCCGTACCCAAGAACGACTGCGACACAAATAGCTGTTTTGCATCGGGAGGCAATGTTGAGGCTGTGGTCACTATCGCACGATGGAATGTGTTGATGGTCAGCAACCAAGTGATGCCACTTGTGGGTGCTAATATTGCTATTATCGTAGGCGAATATTATAGTTCGCCTATATCCGAACTGCTACAAATCAATCGCATTGAAGAACTTGTTATTGCCCACCTTGGCGCTCGCAAAGAAGCCATGGGCGAATATGACAACCATGTGAAAGCAATACAACAACAATCGGCCAATCGTTGGGCTACATATATCTATGCCGGAGCCGGATATGGCGAATCAACTACCGACAATGTCTATGATGGTAAGGCCATCATTGCACAAGAGGGCGACCTATTAGCTATTAATCGCCGTTGGCAAACCGAAGTGCAAGTTGTCGTGGCCGAGGCTGGAAAGAGTCGTGCCGAGGTCGTTGAGAAGTATGTCGCAAACGAAGAACAACTCGACGATGAAATGGTGCACCCCAATCCATATATTCCCTCCGAAGATGTTGCCGACGCCTATTGCAGCGATGCAGTGAGCATTCAAGTGATGGCATTGATGCGACGCTTGGAAGTAACTAATTGCAAAAATCTGGTTATAGGTATATCGGGAGGGCTCGACTCTACACTCGCCCTTCTTGTGGCAGTCAAAACATTCGACCGCATGGGGCTTGATCGTAAAGGTATTATAGGTGTAACGATGCCTGGTTTTGGCACTACCGACCGCACATATAATAATGCACTTGTTATGATGCGTTCACTCGGCATCACTATGCGTGAAATATCAATCGTCAATGCCGTTACCCAACACTTCTCCGATATCGAACACGATGCATCGGTACACGACATTACATATGAAAACTCGCAAGCGCGTGAGCGCACCCAGATATTGATGGATATTGCCAACCAAGTAAATGGTATGGTATTAGGCACAGGCGATATGTCAGAACTGGCTCTAGGATGGGCTACATACAATGGCGACCACATGTCGATGTATGGTATAAATGCCGGTGTCCCTAAAACACTTGTGCGCCGTCTTGTTAAATGGATTGCCGATGCCGAGGAAGATGATGCGTGTCAACGAGCATTAAACGATGTTATTGATACACCCATTAGCCCCGAACTTGTGCCAGCCGATGAAGACGGAAATATAAAGCAAAAAACCGAAGACCTTGTGGGACCATATGAGTTACACGACTTCTTCCTTTATTATACACTTCGTTTTGGTTATGGCCCTTGTCGCATCTATGCATTGGCACAACAAGCATTTGTGGGAGTCTATGACGACGACACGATAAAGCACTGGCTCATGACATTCCTACGCCGATTCTTTAACCAACAATTCAAACGCTCATGTATGCCCGACGGACCAAGCGTGTGTGGGTTGAGCCTATCGCCACGAGGAGGGTGGCACATGCCCAGCGACGCCTCATCGGCAATGTGGATTAAAGAATGCGAACGACTATAAGATTCTAAACATTTTACTCATAACAAAAGAGCACCCACGAGGTGCTCTTTCCTATTTTATTAGCCACAACTCCCCACCTTATACACAACTCTCCTCCTGCCACGAAGTGGATAGGAGAACCTCGCAGAGCCCGCAAGGGCTATAACTCTCCTCCTATTCCTTGAAAAGGAGGAGTACGGCGAAGCCGGGAGGTGGTTAAAAACACACGATTGCGAGCCTCACCGTAACTGTCACGAAGTGACGAGGTGGTTAAAAATCGCTTGCGACTGAGGGGATAAAATTCTGTCTGTTCTGTCCTTCTGTCTAAAAACACCACGCCTATGAAGATATGAACAGAATGACACAAATTTCCAGAATGACAAAATTTTATTTTTTATTGATTTTCATCGCGTTAGCCTTATGCTCATTCTGTCATTCTATATTTGCAAAAGGAACGAAGATAGCGAAATTTCGCTATCTTCGTAAACCCAGAAGCAGTAAAGGTATAAGATTATTAAATGTCATTGGTTAAAAACCGTACAGAATGTAAATCCCCTTTACTTTCTTTGT